>JBIIZQ010000003.1:0-173270 GCA_044346175.1 Vampirovibrionales bacterium | reverse complement strand
TGTTGGCGTGCAGGCAATAGAGGCCTTACCAATACGTTTCTGGTATAATTTAAAACTCTTTCTTTTTCCAAACTACTTTGCAATAGAGGCCTTACCAATACGTTTCTGGTATAATAAAAGACCCCCGCCGTGTAAAGGCAGGGGAGCAATAGAGGCCTTACCAATACGTTTCTGGTATAATAGCAACCCCGAAAAGGGTTGCTATTAGCCATTTAAGGGGAATTTGTCCTCAAAAAAAATGAAAAGCTTTTGGATAGAAGGCTCACCATAAGCATGGTTTTTTAACGACAAAGCACCACCAAAGCTAAAATAATACAAGCTGGTCGCCTCGGATAGCCTCATTGCGTCTCGGACTCCCTGCCAGATGAATCATACGGGCATATTGTAACTCGGTGACTTGTAACACCCGTATGTTACCGCCCTTGGGTACTTGTTGTTCTAGGAGTTGAGCATGTTTTTCAGCACGGTCGTTACCCTGCATAAAGCGGGCATAGACACTGTACTGCAACATAATAAACCCATCATTAAGTAAGCGTTGCCTAAACTGGGTCGCCACTCGACGCTGTATTTTAGTACCTACAGGTAAATCAAAGAATACCAATAACCACATATGCCTCGGACTCCCTGCCATAATATCGCCACCTCATAAATTAAGTA
Organism: Vampirovibrionales bacterium; assembly: GCA_044346175.1. Taxonomy (GTDB): domain Bacteria; phylum Cyanobacteriota; class Vampirovibrionia; order Vampirovibrionales; family JAJTHC01; genus JBJTUH01. Next base: position 172,613 of record JBIIZQ010000003.1, on the reverse strand, counting down.
CCTTAAGCTAAATGGTCGACTAAACAGCACGCTTAACTCAATGAAAGATATAAAATCTCATAATTAAAAAGGACATGAATGCAGAAATTGACTAACAGACACATTCAATGCTATCATTGAAGGGTTGATATAATAGCATTTTGTTATGCAATAGAGGTCTTATCAATACGTTTCCTAAACAGGCTTTTATAGTGGCCTTTTATTTTTTTCAAAAATAAAAAACACTTATAACAAAAGCTATTATTTCATACTGTTTACATAAATAAGTTGATGAGGTACAATCAATGTGTGTCTGTTGAGTAACCCTTATAGATTAGAAACATTAAGACCTTGGCTATAATTCAGCTTCTTCTTCCGCAAGTATTATCTACGCTCTCTTGGCTAATAAACAGGGGTCTAAGTGAAGTACACCTACCAATTATACAACTGAGTTTGGAGATAAATCTACAACTGCTGTTTTTTTAGAAGGCATCTGTCGCTAATAGAGGCTGTATGTCAGCCAAAGTAAGAGAAGACTGCTGTTTAACTGCCTGAGCAAAACCCACAACCAATCTTTCCATGGCAAGGTTGGTTGTTGTGGTTTCAGAAGCAACTTTACAAGGCTGGTTAGGACCTAATACCGCATGGTAGCGATCGTGCTTATGTAAGTCACGCTCGGCAATGCTCTCATACCCTTCTAACGCCACTAACTGAGCCATATAATGAAGGGCATACCCATCTGCAAGCGGACGAAAGGGTTCAATGAGGTCATCTACCAAGTTAAAAGCGTTTAAATCCCGCTGATGATGAATACCCAATGCGGGATGCAACCCATACGCACACACCCACTTTGCCATGTAACTTCTGTAAATAGCGTAAGTATAGTTAAGCATACTATTGAACCAGCCATGGTGTCCTGAGCGTTTAAACCCCTGTAAGGGTAGGTTTTGGAAATAAAGCCTAGCAGCTTGGGCTTCAAGATTTTCTTTATCGCCACTACTCACCTTACTGGCTAATGTTTGTAAGCGCGCAATGGCATGCTGAGCCTCTTCAGGGTTAAACACTTCCAGCACCTTGGCTTGATTCCGTATTTTTTGTTGAATAAGCTGTTGCCACAAACGTTTTTTAGTGGGTTGGCTTAAAGCGATTTGCTGTTCAAGCACTAGGGTATGGCGATGATGGGCTACCATCGGTAAAAGCCAGCCGTTGGGGATATGGGCTTCATCCACCGTAAGGACACTGACCCCTGCCTTTGCCAATGCAGATAATACCGAAACACTCACCGTAGTTTGAGCATCGTCTAATATCACTGCCCCTAACTCATCAAGAGGCAGTGTAATCAGTTCATCCTGAGGCGATGCGTCTTCACTGAATGCCTTAGGCGTAAGCTTCAATTGTCCCTTACTGAGGCTTACATGGCTGGGACGAGTGACCATTACGGTTCGCCACGACATCTTGGCGGGTCTCCTTTACCACACGGTGTAACTCTCCCAAAGGGGTTACGACAAACTTTTGAATATCAAACAAAGTCTTTATACCATAATTTTTCACCCCACCCGTTAAAGTAGGATAATCATGGGCTACAAGGTTGAGTTGTGCCACAGCAACACTCAACCCTCGATAGTAACCTTCGGCTATAATCTTCTTTTCAGCACCATAAAGCTTGACATAATCATTGGTTTGAAGGCTAAAACAAAAGTCATAGGTGTTATCGATAGGTAACTGATACGGCTCGCCTTGAACTAAAACATAATTGGGGGTGTGTCCTACAAGAGCATCCCACGCATACACAGGAGACATGTAAAACTCCCATTTACCTCTTTTGTTTTGCTTTTTGAAAATATCGCACCGCACAATATCCCCCTTGGTACTATACCCATAGTGGATTTTATGAGGAATGACATTGGCTTTTTGAACCCGTTTTGTGGTAGGGCATAGCCATTTTTGCTTTAGAGCTTCTGCTTCCGTATAAATGGTTTCACGGTGGATTTCACCACGCATCTTTTTAATGGGCTTACGGTATACAAACAGCGTTCCCTCTGGACAATTCTCACCTCGGGTTTTGCATGCTTCAATCACGTCATTTCTAAACGTAAGCCATGGCTGGTGATAACGCTGGTGGTTTTCCTTCAAAAGCTTGATTTGGTGGGCTTTTTCTTTGGAAAACCAAGATTCATCCATGGTTAGCTTGTTTTTTTGAAGGTCGACTAGTTTCTTTTTAAGTGCATACTGATAGTCTTTCTCAGCATCTGTAAGGCGTTGTACCAGTGCTTCTGTGGTGGCGGCAATGATACAGGCATCCTCCGCATGGTGCCTGAGGCTTTCTTCACGGCTTTTATGGTTTAAGCCCCATATTTTACGCAAATAGGTGGTAATAGACCCCGACGTACAACGCACACGACGCTTGGCAGTCATACCGTTAGGGAGTTCGGGGTAAACTGGCATATTGGGTTTATTATTTTTGTACATGCCTTCATCATACAAATAGTCATCGCAGTGTTGCCGTACCAAACGTGCCACATACGCCGTGTTATGAAGGTGCCGTGCTTTCATGTCTTCAGGCACTTCCGTGCGGAGCAAATTGGCTTTTTTCGTACTATTCCCCAAGCTCTGAACACGCACCTTGTAACGTTCTAGTTCAGCCCCAGATTTTTCAGTAGCGATGTAAGTATAGGCACAGCGGTTACTTTTACGCTGGTTTTCAGAAGACAGCACCAACACTTTGTTATTGAAGCTATTATCCCAAGACTGAGAATATGGCAAAATATGGTCAATCTGTGTATAAAGGGGGTCTTGCAACTGACTGTTAGAAATATATTCCCCACTGTACATACAAAAGCCACCTTGCTCCTTCCACAAGCGGTACTTTAAGCCATCCACTAACCAGGCTTCTTGTCCAAAGGTTTTTTGAATCTCTTGGTTTTGCCCTAGGCGTTCTTCTTCACGCTCTGTATTGTCGCGCTGAAGTTTTTTACGCTCGTCAAACGTTTTGCTCATTTCACGTGCAAACTCAATATTGGTAAAATGAGGCACACCATAACGCCGTACAATGGTATTCACGACCTTACGCACTTGCGACAACGAGCGTTTTACCACGGGGTTGGTCATGGCTTCATCAAACGGGGGTAATAAACCACCGTTACCTTTTTTCCTAATACCAAGCCCTGTGCGTTTAGAAGCCTCGTAGTAATCAACAGGCTGTGCGGCATCGTCGTCATACACGCTAACCCATTGAGGTTCTAGGGTATAACACGCCTTTAAACTTACGCCTATCGTCCCTGTAAACTTAGCGGTATCTGTCATAAGCTGGTCTTGCTTCTCAGCTTTAACGCCATGGCAGGTAAGGAGGGCTTTGAGTTTTTTCTCATCTGTTTCAAGGCTTAGTGCGGTTGCCACTTCATCCCACGCATGACGGATTGAGGCATCCTCAGGGTTATAAGGTACCCACGTAGGCACGGTTGGCATGTACTGCTTTAAAACAGGGTAAACCGTCAGTTTAAAGAAGGCTTTATCCTCTGTGGTGTCAGGCAAACGAGAGAAACCTTTTCTCTCAGAGTACTCACCTGCTTGGTACGTGATAGGAATCTCTAAAGTTTTACGCAGCGCCCAGTATTCCATTTTTTTGAAAGTTCGGAAGTTTACTTCTAACTCAGACCATGTTTCAGGAGTAAGCTCCATTTGAAGCACCCTTACATCCCCTGTCTCTAAGCTCCGAAAGGCAAGCTTTTCAATTTTTGCTTTGCACGCTTCCCATGCCTTGTTGACATCTTCAGGGGTCGCTTTATTTGAAAGCTTTTGAATAGGCTTTTTTTCAGGGTTGCTATATAAAAGCCCCTTGAATGATTGGTTTTCTTCAAGGGCTAACAACTCTCGAAGTTGTTTGTAAGTCACTTCTTTTGTTTCATGTAACTTTTGCCACACGGCTTGACGTTCTTCAGGCAAAAGCCATTCGGGCTTGCGTCCTTGAATTCGTAAATGGTTAATTTTTTGCCATGCAATAAAGCGTTCCGCCGTATACGTGTGTTTACATGCACGTTTTTCGCCTTCTATTAAGGCACAGTTGCCAATCATATTCGCCACTGACTTGAGAGGGCGTTGGTCAAAGGCACATTTCTTGAACTTTTCTTGAAACTGCTCACCACAAGCGTGCCAGCCAAATGTTTCTTGCGTTGCAAGCAATCTAGCTGCTTCGTCTCGCAACCAATCACGCATAGGGGTATTGTGGTAAGTACCCTCACCTTTATCATTTTGCTTGTTACGTAAACGTCTTTTGTAAAGCTCCTCAGGCTTTAAAACAACACTGTCTCCTAGATTAAGACGCTCCGACATCATTTGCCCAAAAGTTTTGTCTTGAAGCTTTTCTTTAAGTAATTTCGTGGCTTGTAATACTTTACCATCTTCATCAGAATTGTCTCCCTTACGGTTGCTTTGAAACCCTCTATGGCGTGCCATATGGTAAAGCACTCGTGCAAGCTCTTCAGCTTCTAGTTTACGCTCCAAGCCTTCCGCACGGAGTTCCCAAGGACTTTTAGGAGGGGCTTTCTCTGGGTTACGAATATCCTTCATGACTGCTTCAGTAATGCCTAGCTCCTGCGTTAAAAGGCGCTCTAAAGCATTTAAACGCTGTTTACGGCGGTTGGTTAAGCGTCGCATCCCACGGCGGGTTCTACGTTTTACCGCTAGCGATGCCCCTGTTTTTGGCTCCTCAGCCGCATCAAACCATACCACACCTGTTTTAATCACACGCCCTTCAAGTTGCATGCCAAGTGCTTGGGCTTCAGCATACTCATTTTCGTTCAATAAAGGATATTCCAACAAAGCAAACCCCACGCTGGAAACGCCTACATCCAAACCCAAAGTCGTTACTTTTTTTGCTTCTAAATCAAACTGGAGTGTCATATTGCATAGCCTCTTTATGTTACATCTTTAAAAAACGAATCATAACCCATACTTTACAATAACAAAGTGCTGTTGTATAGTAAGTCTTGAAACGTATTGCTAAGGCCTCTGTTGTAAAAAAATCTTTTTGTAACCCGCTTACCCCCTCTACATCTCTATTTGTAGAAGGGGTAATGGTTTTTTAAGCCCAAAACCCCCTCCTAGATTCGCTTTGAGGAGGGGGAGGGCGTGGTCAAAAAGGCTTGGAATATGCCTAGCAAAAGAGGTTTATTTATGCAAGGTAATACGGACACTGGGCTTTTCATAACGGGTGGCGGGCTTGCCTGAGGGTTGTACTGGACGACTTGCCACGGTATAGCCTGCACTTTGACGGGCAATGAGACGCTTGGCTTGGTCGATAGGGACTGCAAACCCAATCCCGATGTTCGTAGAGGAACGCTCAGGGTTATACAAGGACTGGTTAATACCCACCACACGACCCTGACGGTCAAGGAGAGGCCCGCCTGAATTACCAGGGTTAATGGCAGCATCGGTTTGAATACGCCCTCGTGTCGTATCAATACGGCTGACAATGCCGAGGGTTAAAGTACGCTCAAACCCGTAAGGATTCCCAATCGCAAGGACACGCTGACCTACTTTGAGGCTGGCAGAGTCCCCCATCGGGGTATAGGCAAAATGGGTGCTGGGAGGGGTTTCAATTTGGAGTAAGGCAAGGTCGTTGGTAGTGTCATCCGCCAACACATTGGCTCGGAAGGTACGACCATCGGCTAAACTCACGCTCACGCTGGTGTTTGTCCCCACCACATGACGAGCCGTCACAATCAAGCCCTTGGCACTCACAATCACGCCACTGCCTGAAGAACGTTTGTTATCAATGAGACAACGAATCATCACCACCGTGGGCGCCACAGATTCATACACCTGTACCGTACGCTCTTCTTCATCCATCGTGCCATTCGCCACAGGATGATACCCCGCCGTACTCGCTTTTAAAGAAGCAGGCACCCAAGCCACACCACTCAACACCAAGCCAACACTTAACACACATGCCATTAACGCACGTTTTACCTGATGCACTACACCCGATGCGGCAAACTGAAACATCATCATCTTACAACACTCCTGCTTCTTCATTTAAAATAAGGGGGAATCAGCACAACGATAAGGACTTCCTCATACCTGAAGCCTCTTACACCTTTGTTATGCTTTATAAAAGGGGATGGATAACCATGCCTTGGCAGCAAGGCACTTTGAAAGGGGTTGGTTTACCCAAAGCTTGAAATATGCTTTGTATAGATATAAAAACATTCAAATAGGCACGATTGCCTTGTGGGTGCGTTCAAACTCTGTAACAAGTGAGGAGGGTACGGAAAAAAGCCTAGAAACCTCCCCTCGCTTGACGTATAGTATAGAGGCTAGCCTTAAGGGGCTTTGCTGGCACCATGCCGTCGATTTTTCTCGGATGTCGTCTCTTCGTTTTATATTATGCTTCATTAAAGGTTTTTGCTCTCTCGTGATGATGCTGTCCCAAACCCACTCCTTGCCCACAGAAGACACCGCTACCTCTAGCCACCGTCTGCGTGAAACCCGTCTTGAAAAAGCCCACAAACTCAGAACCCTTGGTGTAGAACCCTACCCTTGGAAGTTTTCACCCACCCACAGCCTGCAAACCCTACAAACCCTTTATGCGGAACTCCCCGCTGGGGAAGAACGCCCTGAAGACTTGGTGTGTGTAGCGGGGCGGGTCATGGCCATGCGCAACAGTGGGTTGTTTATTGACCTGCATGACTCGGAAGCAAAAATCCAGATTTTCTCCCACAAGGAAAACCTCTCTGAGGACAACCTACAGCTCCTCAAACATGTGGACAGTGGCGACTTTCTCGGTGTAGAGGGTTCTATTCGTCGTACGTCTCGGGGAGAGCTTTCGGTGAAAGCCCTCAAGTTAGTGGTGCTTAGCAAAGCCCTACTTCCCTTGCCCGAAAAATACCACGGCCTCACGGACGTAGAAACGCGCTACAGGCAGCGTTACTTAGACTTTGCCACAAACCCCGAAAGCAGGGACAAAATTAGAAAACGCAGTACGATTGTACGTGCCATCCGTGACTATCTCGACGGGCAGGGGCTTCTTGAAGTAGATACCCCGATGCTTCAACCCCTTTATGGCGGGGCGGCGGCAAAACCCTTTGTCACCCACCACAACACACTGGATATGTCCCTTTATTTAAGAATCGCCCCTGAATTGTATCTCAAGCGGCTCATTGCGGGGCAGGTTTCAGAAGGGGTCTATGAAATTAACAAAAACTTCCGTAATGAAGGGATTTCGCCTCGGCACAATCCAGAGTTTACGGCACTTGAGGTATACCAAGCCTATGCCGATTATGAAGATATGCTCACCCTCACGGAACATCTCGTGGCACACTGTGCTTTGAAAGTTCACGGCAGTACGCAAGTCACGTTCGGAGAAACCCTTCTTGACTTTACACCACCCTGGCGACGCATGACCATGCTGGAAGCCGTCCAACAGTTTGGCGAGATAGACTTTAATGCACTCGATAGCGATGAAGCTGCAAGGCGTGCATGCCATGAGAAAGGGGTGCATGTCAAAGCAAGCGACACGTGGGGACATTGTCTGCTTGCCGCCTTTGAAGCCTTTGTGGAACCTCAACTTGAGCAACCCACCCACATTCTGGATTACCCTGTGGATGTCTCCCCCCTTTCCAAGAAGCACCGCAATGGGGATGCACGATTCGTAGAACGCTTTGAAAGCTTTGCCAATACATGGGAAATTGCCAATGCCTTTTCAGAACTCACCGACCCCGTTGACCAACGAGAACGCTTTGAAGCCCAGCTCAAACAACACGAAGCGGGCGATGAAGAAGCCCATACCTTGGATGAAGACTATCTTGTGTGTATGGAACATGGTCTCCCTCCCACAGGGGGGATGGGGCTTGGGGTTGACCGCCTTGTGATGTTACTCACGGACTCTCACAGTATCCGAGAGGTCATTGCCTTCCCCACGATGAAAATGCTCTCCTAAACACGTGTACACACCTTCTTCTATCGGCTTATGTTTTTTGATTTTTTCGTTCATTCATGATGCGTTGAAAGCTCATCTGTCTTATGATACAGCACTCCTTTACCTCTGAGGACAAACGGTTCTCTTCTGAAGTTTCTCCACAGTCCTTAGCGATTGGTATTGACATTGGAGGCACCAAAATCAACGCCGCACGCATTAGTGCGTATCAACTTGATGCCCTGCGTCATGGCAACTTAAACCCTTTGGATGACCTCAACGAAGCAGAGGTTATGAGCATCCCCACGCCCAAAAATCCTGAAGCCTTCCTTGAAGCACTCAGCACCATGGTGAACACCCTCCGCCAAGGGAAAGAACAAGATATACAGGCTGTGGGCGTGGCCACTGCTGGGATTGTTGACCCTAACCGTGGCATGATTTTAGGCTCCACAGGCAATCTGCCTGCTATCTCAGCCCCTTTTAATCTGCAAGGAGCCTTAGAGGAAAGAACAGGGTGCAGTATTTATATTGAAAACGATGCCAATGCCGCTGCGTATGGGGAGTATCGTTCAGGGGCGGCACTGGGTGCTAGAAATGTCTTAATGATTACCCTCGGCACGGGCGTGGGGGGAGGCATTGTCCTTGGCGGTAAAATGCTGCATGGGTCTCATTTCTCAGCGGGGGAAGTAGGTCATATTGCGATTAACAGCGAAAAAAATCGTCAGTGTACCTGCGGACGCTGGGAGTGCTGGGAAGCCTATGCCTCAGGGACAGGATTAGGCAAAACCTTCCGTGAAACCGTACAGGCACGCTTTGGCTCTCAGGAAGCGATTGAAGTCCTACAATGCGCAGGGGTAAAGTCGATTGAGGCACTCACCACGCATCATCTCGTCCGAGCTTCTCAGGAGGGGTTTTCTCTTGCCAAGGATGTGATGGCACTATGGCATCATCATATTGCGGTGGGTCTTGGAAGCCTCATGAATGTGTTAAACCCTGAAGTTGTCGTGATTGGTGGGGGGATGAATCCTTTCGTGGATATGGAACATCTGAAAGAAGAACTTTCACATCGTGTCATGGTGCCTGTTGAAACCACACGTATCACCAAAGCCCTTCTTGGCAATTATGCTGGGATGGTAGGTGCGGCCTATTTAGCCATTGAAGCAAAGAAATAACACCCGATGATGCTCGCCCGTTTTAAACCTGCCCATAGTCGTCGTCGCTCGCCAGAAGCACAAGCTAAGCTGAACCGAGCGGCCGAAAAACAATCGCAAACCAAAAACCGAACCATTCCCCATGAGGGTGGCACGCTGACCGTGGCGGTTCCTAAAAACATGCCCCACAAAAAGCCTGACGCTCAAACGCAACGTACGGCAAAAAATCCCTTACTTGTCCGTGCCAAAAAGCTTCGAGCCTCCAGGCGTTTTAGTCAGAACTTCTTGATTTCAGAAAGCTGTCTTACTCGGATTGCTCAAGAGGCTTATCTGCCTGAAACCCCCTTACCCATTGTGGAAATTGGGCCAGGGTGTGGTTTTTTAACCGAGGCACTGCTTGCACTCCCACACCGCCCAAGTGTCACAGCCCTTGAGCTGGATAGGCACATGATACACTTTTTAGAAGAAACCCTTTTACCACAATACGGCCCTAATAGGCTTGCGATTGTGGCAGGGGATGTTTTAAAAACCGAGTGGGGGGGTCACTTACCCTTAATTGACACGGTGGAGGGTTCCGATAGCCTGGCACCCTTTACCCTTGCTGGGAATCTACCCTATGCGATTTCAGCCCCCATTTTACTGATGCTTGCTGGAGAACTCGCCCAAGGTACGCAAGCCCATGCCTTACGCGCACGTATGAAGCGGGCAGTACTGATGCTTCAAAAAGAAGTGGCTGAAAAAGTGGTCGCAAAGCCCAATAGCAAAGCGTGGGGAACCTTGGCACTGACCATGCAACAGTGGTTTGAGGTGACATGGGTATGTGAAGTGCCGCCAGAGGCATTTTATCCAGCCCCTAAAGTGACTTCCGCCGTCGTGGCACTCACACCAAGAGAAACCCCACGGTGCATCCCCGAGCTTGAGGGGTATACGCAAGAGGAAATGCTTTTATGGTTGGATGTCGTGGTTCATGCGGGGTGTCAACAAAAACGCAAGACGCTTCAAAATAACTGGCGTGCCTTTTTCTTGGAAGTCCTTGCCCATAAAGCCTCTCGCTATGGATTTCAATGTGAATGGCATCAAGGCACGCCGCCTGACATGACACGTCTGCTACAACCTTTAATGGCGGAGGTCACCCTTCTGCGGGCAGAAGCCTGTGACTGGGACACTTGGGCTTTGTGGACACAAACACTGGTTAAGCTTCTCGCCCCGTGGGTAAGTCTGAAACGTTAGCAATACGCTCCTACACGTAGGATAGACGGTATGACCATCACAATGCACCCGCCTCACGCACCTCATGAGGGAGACCCTGAAAGCTTACCCCCTTTACTGACCTACCTCGGGCATGCACCCGCTAAGATGAATTGGAATCTATACGTGGCACCGCCTGATGCGGGGGAAGCCTTCCATCCCATTTCAAGCCTCATGGGGATGTTACCTTGGTTATATGACACCCTAACCCTGAGCGTGTATCCTAAGACCACGACTTTCAAGACCCAAGCGAACACCGTATCAGAAGGTCGTCACACCCTATGTATCACAGGCGAAGAGGTGACACCCACCCTACAGGAGACCCTGTTGGATAATCTTATCTTCAAAGCTATCAAGACATTTGAACTCAAAAGCCCTCTTCCTGATGATTATAGCTACCACTGGCATTTGGAAAAGCAACTCCCCTCTCAAGCAGGGCTTGGGGGAGGAAGTTCAGACGCAGCCACCACCCTGTTACTCCTTAACCAGTTAAGAAAACCACTTTCAAAAGCGTATCCTTTCACCCCCAAGCGTCTGTGCCAACTTTTTGCCGATAGTCTTGGCAGTGATGTCGGCTTTTTTATCATGAATAGTCCTTTGGCTCTAGCCACGGGACGAGGCAATACACTGCGTCCTTATGGTCAATCGCTTCGGATAGCACCCGATATTCAAGTGTTTATCTTCAGACCTCGCACCATGCGGGTTTCAACCCCGTGGGCTTATCAACAATTTCGAGACACCCAAAAATACTATCAACGCCTGCCAACTTGGGATTTTTCAGACCGCTACAGGCTCTCGTGGGAGTGGGTTAAAGACCACGCCTACAATAGCTTTCAGACCATGTTAAGTCATGAAGCACCTGAAACCCAGTGGTTTCATGGTACCCTGATGGAGGTGTTTCAAGGATACGAGGGGTTCCCCTTACTCTGTGGCAGTGGTGCCTGTTGGGCTTGGATTTCACCTGAATCTGTTGAAACCCTTTTGCAAAGCGTAGCAACCCATGAAAGCCACCTTGCCCAGCATTTTGATACCCTATGGCTACCAGACGGTACACGGCATACGCTGGGTACTTATACCTTACCGTCACCCGTCCAGTATCCTCAAAAAGTCGACCCGTGGTTGCCTCAAACACCCACGTTTACCTTACTGACACCTTATTTACCCTCAGCAGATGAATAAGTATCACTCACGACCTGTTGTAAGCCCTAAGGCATCCGATTGTGCAATGGGGTTTCCTTGGAAGTGATACGTCCCAGCATGAGTCGTTTTCATCCAAGGACACACCCAAGTCGGGATACCCGCTCGTCTTGCCCATTCGCAAAACATGTAGTCTTCTGAATAATAGGCTTTGGTCGTTTCATCAACCCCTGTGTCAAAAAAGACATGCGTAGGGTTCGGGTCATCTTCACGCACTTTATAATACATCTCTGGATAAGCCTGTTTAAAATTCTCAAGTACTTGACGCTCAATGAGCATCAGACCCGTCCCTGTTCCCATCACCTCAAAAGGTTCATTAGGCTTGAAGGTTCGGGGTGCATCGGGTATCAGACGAATGGCGTACTTCCCTGTGAGTTGCTCCAAAGTAGCATCTTCCAACGTGGGGTTCTTTTGAATCGCATGGGATACCGTTTGCCAGTCAATGACTTTTTTAGGGTAGGGAATCCCGATAATCCCCTTTTTAAACTGCAACAACGTTAAAATATCTTCTGCGTGAAAGCGAATATCAGCATCAATGAAGAGTAAGTGCGTGGCATCGGTCTGATGAAGAAAAACATGCGCAAGCTGATTTCTAGCACGTGTAATAAGCGATTCATTCAACACAAAGGAAAACTCAATCCCAATGCCCTGCTGCATGCAAAGACGTTGCAGCTCTAAGCAAGATTGCATGTACACCCCATAATTCAAACCGCCATACATGGGGGTTGCTACAAACAGTTTTGTAATATAAGACATACTCAATAGCCCTTCTTCAAGCTACATACACGCTAGTCAGTCGGAAAAGCAAGCGTACCCTAAGGATGCCATGCGTTAGAACTTTTGTCCTACCCCAAAGCTGAAGCGACGATTACCATCTTGGGCATTACGCAATGGCACGGCATAATCCACCCGAAGCGGTCCCACACCCGGAATGGTCACCCGTACCCCCGCACCCACAGAATACCCCGACCCTAAACGTCCGTAAAAACGATTCCACTCCGATTCATTGAGCAGCGTCCCGGCATCGGTGAATACGGCTAAGCGTAAGCTATCCAAAAATTTGATTCTTTTGGCAACAGGGGCTAAGAAAGGCACTTTTGAACGAAGCTCTGCGGTACCCAATAGCAGACCGCTCCCAACACCCAAGCCCCCTTCTTGATACCCTCTTACACTCCAAGCACCCCCAAGGCGAAACGCATTAAAGTCAGGGATGTCGCCAAAGACGCTAGAAGCAGCCTGTCCATTCAGGGCAAGGGTTAGCCAAGGAGTCAGGGCTTTATAATACCGTAGGTTTCCCGTTAAGCTTGCATAGGAATCCAAACCACTCATCCCCAATGCACCTGTCGCACCAATACTATTAAACCAACCATTGGAAGGGTCGAAACGATTATCACGGGTATCAAAAGCAAGGGTTGGACTTGCCATCAAGAAAAAGCCTTTTTCAAGCATCGTGTCTCGCTGTGCTTGCGTAATACCATATAACCTGTTGAGGCGCTCAAAGTCCCCCTCACGTAAGTTGACTTGTTCCCCTTTTAGGTTCAACGCAAAAGAGGTATTCGGCAAGCTATGAATAGGGCGTGACCACGTGGTTTCAACACCAAAGCGACGTTCAGATGATAAGGGAACGTTAAAGCTGGGTGAAAAACGACCATACCCGCCAAAGCTTAGGGCATTATCGGTTTCTTTAACAGAAATGGTACTCCAGTTCGCTTCAAACTGATAAATCTGTCCTGAGGTTTGCGTACGGTTGTCTCTCAGTAAAATCCCAGAACCAATACTGAAAAGAAGGTTCAAGTTTTCGCCCTCACCACGGAAGTTGGGGTCGTTGTATCCTGCCGAGCCAAAGAAGCCCGTAATGGTATCTACCCCACCCCCTAAACTCAGGGCAGCGGTACGTTTTTCATCCACCTCAATGGTGACATCATACCGCCCTGGGGTGTCAGGACTTGCCGCAATACCTCGACGTACGTCAGAGAAAAACTGCATCCCATAGAGACGTTTCAAGTCATCAGTGAGTGTTTTTTCGTTATATAGCCCGCCCTCTTTGAGCGAAAGCTCTCTACGAATGACTTGGTCTTTTGTTTTACGATTACCCACAAAGAGAATCTTACCAATACGACCCTCATCAATGAGAACATCCAAAGTGCCATCAGGCTGATCCTGAACGCCTGTCACCTGTGCTAAGATATAGCCTTTATCTTCATAGGTCTTACGGAGGGTTTCAATCCCTTGGTTTAATAGCTTCAGGTTTTGTGGCATCCCCACTTGGTCTTGAAAACACGCAAGCACTTCAGCAGTGGTGAGTGCCTCATACCCTTTAGGATTAACGGCAACCACGGGTGTATTTTCTTGAAGGGTAATTTGAATCACAACCCCTTGGCTCGTGGCAATGGGGGTGGCTTTCATACTTTCACTGAAATAGCCTAATTCATAAATACGCTTTAAGTCTTTAAGTAAATCGTTACGATTATACACGGCTCCTGGTTGAAGGGTCATGGCGGCTAGAACCGTGGGTTCCTTCACCAAGCGTAACCCCTGAAACACAATCTTATACACCTGAACTCCTTGGTCATAAGCACTCCCAGCCCCCTTGGCATCTACCAATTCGGGGGCAAAGGTCTCAATCCCTGTAGGACGTTTGGGCGTATCCAACAACCCCTTTTTCGTGACGTTACCAGACTCTTGTGCCTCAGCAGAAAAGCAGCCCAAAGTCATACCAGCACAAACAAGCACGAGTAACAGCCCGTATACCTTCTGTAACCCTTCCGCCTGTAACCCTTCCGTTTGGAAAGAGGGTATGACACGAAAACACCGCATACGAAAAGCCTGTATCATGATGGTCAACCAGTTACACAAAGGACAAAGAGAAAACGACTCAACGAAGCCAAAGGGCAGATTCATTGAGAGAAGTACATATCTTCTTATTATATACACAATCATTATAGGCTCCAAGAACTCTTTCACAAGCCTCCTATAAAGAGGTGACCTAAACAGGAAGCAGGGCAGCGTCATACGGTGCTACTTGCTTGTGATGGCTAGTATGACACCGTATGAGGATACCTTGAAAAAGCGTATATTCAAGAAAGCTTACGGATACAAACCACGGAGTGCCTTGGCTTCAGCAACACGTCCCACGGCCAACATCATCGCCGCCATACGAGGACTTACTTTTTTAGCTTGCGTCATGGCAAAGACATCATCAAACGACTTCCCCATCAAGTAGTAAAGCTTTTCAACCACCTCATGTTCTTGCCAGAAAAGATGTTGCGTGTCCTGCACCCATTCAAAGTAGGATACCACCACGCCGCCCGCATTGGCTAAAATACCAGGAATGACGAACACACCCGCTTGCTCTAGAATTTCATCTGCTTCGGGCGTGACTGGACCATTGGCACCCTCTGCAATGATTTTGGCTTTAATGTCATGGGCATTATGAGCCGTAATGACATTGGCTAAGGCTGCTGGCACCAAGACATCCACGTCTAAGGACAACAAGGCTTGGTTACTCAGGGTTTCAGCACCTGGGAACCCCGCCACAGTACGACGTTCAGCAACATATCGGAGTAGCTCAGGGATATTGAGACCTTGAGGGTTATACAAACCGCCTCCTACGTCAGAGACCGCTACCACTTTCAAGCCCGCCTCATGAAGATACTTCGCTGTAATACTTCCCACATTACCAAACCCCTGTACCGCCACGGAGGGGGCTTCTTTTTGTAATCCTAAGGATTTAATCGCACGCTCTACACAAAAGGCAACGCCACGCCCTGTGGCTTCGTGTCTTCCCAGCGTCCCACCAAGAGAAATAGGTTTCCCTGTCACGACACCGGGTACCGCATACCCCTTATAGATACTATAGGTATCCATAATCCATGCCATGATTTTTTCATTCGTGTACATATCAGGAGCGGGAATGTCCTGCTCAGGACCAATCATGTTGACAATCTCTGCTGTATAGCGACGTGCCACACGTTCAAGCTCACCATTACTGAGTTCTTCAGGGTAGCAACAAACCCCACCCTTCGCACCGCCATAGGGCAAATGAAGGAGGGAACACTTCCATGTCATCCACATAGATAAGGCACTCACCTCTCCTAGGCTCACATCTTGATGGAAACGAATCCCACCCTTGCTTGGCCCTAAGGTTTGGTCATGCTGCACACGATACCCTGTAAACACACGAGTTTCGCCATTGTCGAGCTTAATCGGTACTGAGACAATTAAAGATTTACGAGGGTATCTCAAACGTTCATGAATCCCTGCATCAAGGTGGATGAGTTTCGCCACCTCATCCAACTGACGTTGTGCCATAAGGAAGGTTTCTTCTTGGTACTCGTGTGGTAGCATCATGAGGGTTTGAACCCCTTTCTGTAAACATCAAACATTCAAAGAAAATACGATAGCATCACCTTAGCTTTGGCTTATGTGAACCCCATAGGTGCTAGTATACGCCTAAGCAGGTTTTTCATAAACCTTTTCCTCTTCATAACTCGTATTTTGGTAGACCCCACCACGGTACACCAGATAACCACCTAAAAGAAACGCGCACTTTCAGTAAGGGGCAATCGCATGAAGGCTTGCAGTATAAGCAATGTAGCAACGGTGTCAACGAGGAATGGATACCGATTTGCATCGGTATGACGTGAGAAAACAGGCATCATTCCTATTGCCTCATGTGCTAAAGCTCCTGTCCACCCACTCTTTCATGCGATGGCCCTACTCTTTCAGTAAGTGAGGATACTCCTAGCCTACATTCTATGCTATGGTGAAATGACATAACACCGTTTTATATGGCGTGACACGAAAGTGACAAAAATGCTGTTTTGCGTCTTACTTCATGAGATGTCTCAAACCATTCGTACGCCTGCCTTAATTTTCTGTTAAATGGTCATTGCTTTTTGTTTTGAAGGGTTTTCTCACGATGATGTTTTTACAGACCAAGCTTCGTTGCATCAGAGGTCTCGCATCTTTGCAGACACAGGCACTGCCTAAGGCTATCCTTTGTGGGGTGGTTTTATCGGTGTATGTTGCCTCTCAAGTGACTTTGCTCTCTTCATGGGCCGTACTGGCTTCTCAAGTCATTCTGTCGGCAGACAAGCAAACCATACAACAAAGTAAACACCAAGGCGTTTTAGAAGGTCACGTCAAAGTGAAGTACCAAGGGAGCCTTCTGGAAGCTCAAAAAGCCTTTATCAAGCTCTCCACACAAACCGATGCACCCGAAAGTATGCTTTTCGTTGGGAATCCCGTCCTCACCAAACCTTCAGGCAATAAAGGTACGCAAGGTCAGCGTGTGACTGGAGAACGTATGACGGTTTTTTTCACAGAAGAGCGTTTCCTGGTCGAGGGTAATACCCTGAGTGTTTTAACCCCTGAAACCGATGACAAAAACACGACGACTCCGACAGAAATCGCAGAGGCACGCCTCACCGTAAGAGCCAATCAACAACAGTATTTTTCTAAACAGCATATCGTCACAGCCACAGGGCAAGTCCACGTCCATTACAAAGACCTTCAGGTGCAAAGTGGCCAAGCGGCGGTGTACCTCACACCCAATCAAAAACCACAGCGGGTCGTGTTTACACAAAGTGTGACAATGCAAGAGAAAGATAAAACCCTACACGCCCAAAAAGTCACCCTGCTACCTGACAACAAAACACTCTCTGCCGAGGGGGGTGTGGTGAGTAAAATGACGGGTTCTCAAGGGAGTTCTGGTGGACAGGCCATTGAAGTGCGGAGCGATACCCAGCATTTCGATGATGGTCAAAAAATGATGAGTGCCAGTGGTCATGTACAGCTCAAAATGAGTGGATACGAGGCACGGGGTAGCAAGGCGGTTTACCACATGAACCAATCAAAACTCGTTTTGACTGGAAGACCCACCATTAAAGAAGCCTCGAAACAAGTCACCGCCGACCGTATCACGATTCAAACAAAGCCCTATCAGACCTTTGAGGCACAGGGGAATGTTGAAACTCGTCTACTGCAAGCCCCAAAAAATACGGCACCCAAAGCAGTCGCCACAACGACCCCCTCAAAAAAAGCCACTTCTAAAAAAGCCAAAGGAGACCCCCAAGCAAAGGGTTCAGCTAAGGTCACCCCCTCGGAGGTTCTGAGTGAAGAAGAAGCCTTCCAAATCCCAGAATAAGGTGTTGCGTTGCCTCCACCCCCACAACACCAGAGGGTCAAGGTTCTTTAATCTTCATATCTATTGTCTCTTAATGTTTTGCTCATGATTGTCTCGTCTCTTCTATGGTTTGGTCCACCCCTCCCATGACACAAGTCCTTACTGCTGCGATACCCTCTGCCACTGTGGCTCCCTCTCGTTCAACGTTACGTGCATCCCACTTGTTCAAAAGTTATCAAAAGCGCATGGTCGTCTCGGATGTTTCCTTTGAGGTGAGTTCGGGGGAGGTTGTGGCACTCCTAGGGCCTAATGGTGCAGGTAAAACCACCTCCTTTTACATGGTTGCAGGGGTGATTGCACCTGATGAGGGTATGATTACCCTCAATGACAAAACACTCGACGGGACAGGTATTCATGAGCGTGCCAAAGTAGGACTCGGCTATTTACCGCAAGAGACCTCTGTTTTTAGGAGTTTAAGCGTGTGGGATAATTTAATGCTCGTATTAGAGCATCAGCCCATCAGCAAACAGGAGGCCAAACAGAAGGCGAACAGTTTATTAGAAGAGTTTGGCTTAGGGAAACTTCGCCATAAGCCAGCTATTCAACTTTCAGGTGGTGAGCGACGGCGGGTTGAAATTGCACGGGCATTAGCATCCAATCCGCAATTTATCCTATTGGATGAACCCTTTACAGGGATTGACCCCATTACCATTGAAGATTTGCAAGTCCTGATAAGGCATCTTGCCAATCGGGGGCTAGGGGTTCTCATTACCGACCATAACCCCAACGCAACCTTGAACATTGCAGACAGGGGTTACATCCTCATTGATGGTAAAGTTATTTTTTCGGGTTCCAATACCGCCATTGCCACCAACCCCATTGTCAAGCAAGCCTACTTGGGAGAAGGGTTTCACTATGTCACACAAACAGTGGTAACAGAGCAATAACCATGATGGCACGTACGGCTTCTCAACATGCTCAATCCTATTTTATCACTCGGCTTGACCGTTATATTTTTCAACGTACCCTCACATGGATACTCACAACCATTGCCGTGTTTACACTGGTGTGGATTGCACCTGAAACGCTTTTTAAAATCCTACAGTATGGTAATAACGGCACCATGCCTTGGAGCGAAGCGTGGCAACTTCTTCTGGCAACCATCCCTATTATTGCCCAACAAACCGTCCCTCTTTCTGTCATGCTGGGTGCCGTTTTGTTGTTTCAAAAACTTCAACAAGACCAAGAGTGGACGGCTTTTCAAATCGCTGGCATTTCACCCCGTCGTTTGTTGATACCCGCCCTGTGTGCTGGGGTATGTATCAGCATCCTTCAATGGAGTTTACAAGAGACACTGATTCCATGGGGTGGTAATACGGTTGAGTCCATAGAACAACACCACGGTATTGCCCAAAAAGAAGCCCGCTCTTTCGTTTTTTTTGACAGAGACACCATCACCCAAGAGCTAAAACGCACGGTTTTCATTGAGAACCTTCAACAAATGCCCGTGACACGCTCTATGGTGCTGCGCTTTTACGCACGTGCCAACGAGCCAGGGTTTTTACCGCTCATTCACACCCTCCACTGGGGAAGTACACTCGCATGGCATCAAGATGGTTCAAAAAAGACACGCTGGTGCATGAAAGAGGGCAGAGTGGTGACGCTCAATACCTCTGGTTTCCAAGAAAGCCAAAAACCCTTTCAGCATTACTGTGAAGTAGAGCAAAACGAGGCACTACCTCAACTCATCCGCCTGCTTCGTCAAAATCCTGACACCATGGGTGGACGAACCCTCTGGCAACTCATAGATGCCATGAAAACCACAGGACAAACGTATGACATGCCCTTTTTCCAAGTAAAACTTTGGCAACGCATCGTCAATCCGTTAGCATGTTGGAGCTTTATACTGGTGGGCTATTGGTTAAGTCATCAGCGTCCACGTCAACAAAAGCATTGGGGGCTGGTGTGGTGTGCAGCAACGTTATTTTTATACATCATCTTTCAAACATTTTGCCATCAACTGGGGATTGAAGGACAAATTCCACCAGGGTTTGCAACCTTCCTACCTTTAATGGGGGCGGCATGTGTCGCCTATGGTATCAAATGGGTAGAGCGCTATTTCAGCCCTTAAGGGGGTGTCTTAAGACCTCGTAGATAGCTTAAGAGGACACAGGGATTATCCTGTGTCCTCTTAAACAAGAGCTACTTTTAAAGGGGACAAGAACCAAACTTAAGGCGTAATACCCCAACGTTTGCCCTTTTTAAGCATTGCAAAAACCTCAATATTCCCATTGATAGAAGTGAAAATCTGTTCCAGCTTTGCAGCATTACTGACAGCGTAATAGATACCCCAAGGTGTGGAGGCCGCCACACGTTGCATCATACGCACCCCAGCTTCACTGGTAAGGCTCCCCTTCATCATCCCAACAATAAACACACTTGCACGCTCATTTTCGCGGTTTTTAGGTAAGCCCCAACCAAAGTTTGCACGAGCGCTGTTTTCAATCGTTTTATCTGCTGTCCCTACCGTATCTTCTCCGTCTGTGAGTAATACTACAAGCTTATCAAAGTCTTTGGTGTAGTATTGCGGTGCGGCGTTATACATTTGTTTAGGTACCGTAAGTGCCAAGTTTAAATCCGATTGTCCTGCTGGGAAGACATCAAAGTTATTATCTTGGTTAATTTTGGCAAACTCACTCTTGGCAAGGGCAAAATCGTTCGTGAAAGGAATCTCAGGCGTATTCCCATTAGCAGTACGAATCCCAACGGTACTGTTATTAGACCAAGAGACAAAGCCTACACGAGAATTGGCTGTATTGACAAATTTGTTACTTGCCAACTGGGTTGAAAAATGCTCTAAGGCCGCTCTTGCCCACTCAATACGAGACAAACCCGTGGTGTTCGCATCGGTCATGTTCATAGACCCTGAACGGTCCATAGATACACTCGTAATCAAATTGGTTTGGGTTAACGCAGGACGTGCCTGATTAAAGAAAAATGAAAACGGAAGTATTTGGAAAGGCTCCAAGTTACCCGCCACAACTTTATCTTTCGGTGCATTGTAAATTTTTACAACACCTTTGTAATAACGGTTCCCTTCAGGTAACGAAATGTTATTAGTGCCATAAGTTGTACCTGTTACAACTTGTTGCAATTGCCACTCATGGGTAAAGCGTTTATTCCCGCCGGGCAGGGTCGCTTCACATTTAGAAGAATGGCGTAGCTGCATATCTGTCGGTAAGGTCGTCAAACCAAAGCAACTCAACATGGGGTTGGTGGCATCCATCATCCCGCTTAAAGATTCATCTAAAATACCACCGCTTGCCAAAACTTGACGGTTTAACTGACTCACAATCTGAGCCACAGAACCCGTAGCATTTGAATCATCATCCCGAGCATTCATCATCATATGTAACATTGGAATGATAATCAGCCCCGTAAGAAACACGGTAATCGCAGCTTCAACTAAGGTAAACCCCTTTTTTACGACGACACAACCCTTATGCTTGGATGCTTGTTTCTGCTTCATCATCATTGACTATATCCCCTTCTCTCGTAAAACACACGATGCTTTCCAACAAAAACTAAAAAAGTATCTCCCTTGTTTAGGCATACACCTAACTAAGTGTTAAGCAACACCAATAGGGAGAACATAAGCCCATGACCAAAAATCTGTTTTAGCCCCCCTTGCATGTCAAGAGGTACTGCATGCTTCGACGAACTCTCCGCTAAAATTTCCTCTTTTATACGAGAAACTCTTGTTTGTAACAAACTTGTTACAAACAAATATCATTAAATAAATAGTTATCCTACAAAGGCAACCGTTACGCTAAAATAAGAAAGGCTTCATGAAAAGCTTGGTTAATTCAACGCCATTCGTAACCACACACCCTATGCGATGCAATATCTTCTCTTAAGTTAAAGATGGGATATTTCTGGAGCATGGCTTCTTTTAACTACCCACCTTTATTGAGGGAATGTACCATGGTATCCACGTCTTTTGATATGTCGTTAGTGACTCGTAACGCACAAGTCACACCTCGAGCAATGGCTCCTCGTGCCTTACAAACACCTCTTGGTTTCACGCCGTCTTCAAAGCTGGGGTTACAAGAAGACACCCTGAGCCTGCAATCAACGTCTCATCAAGGCAAGCTCTTTGGTACCAGCCATATACAATCGTTACGTTTTGGTGAAACACATACCCTTAAGGGGAAAAACATCGTCTATGTTTCTGGTCAAATCCAAGCAGAACCCATTGTACCTTTCACGGGGGGCTTAGCGGTTGTGACCGATGAGATTCCTCAAGCACTCAACAAAATTCACGGTGCTAATATGGCAGTTCTTGGCGTGGGTTTCCCTTGGTTGCTTGCACCCCACGGTAAAAAGGATGAAGGTTGGAAGCCTACAGGGGTAAAATTTGATGTCACGCTCCCTTGGGTTGACCCTAAAACAAACCGCATGATTGAGTCGGGTACACAAGACCCCGTCACAAAAAAAATGAATCACAAACTCTCTGACGATGTCATGCCTAATCACAAAGCGACCTTTGAACTGTTCGAGAAAAAGAATGAACGCCTTAAAACCACCTTCTACGTCGTGAAGTCCGACGACCCTCTTATGATAGGTATGGATGGTAAGCCTAAAACCATGGCCGACATGCCCAACCTCTCTAATGCGTATGGTAAGGGGCTTGATGCCACAGAAGTTAAAATGTGGTCTTTAATGTCACGGGCGATGGCACACGCTATTACAAAACTTGACCCCACCCAATACAAACCTAAAGCAGGGGAACACTTAACACAGTTCCCTAAAAAAGTGGATGCCATTATTACCAATGACTGGCATACTGGGACGCTCAAACCTTGGCTTGAAAAAGATGTCCCCGCCATGAAACACACGCCGAATGTATTTATTGTCCATAACCATTTTGACAAACCGTACACCAACCCCGCCGATGCTGAAAAAGCCGATTTTAAAAACACGCCCGAAGGGCAAAAAACGCTTTTTTGGGCTGCACAAACTGGCTTAGCCCAAGGGAGTATCTCTCCTTTGGAAACAGGCATTAAAACGGCAGATGCGATTATGATCAATGATAACTACTTTAAAGAGCTGACAGACACCCCCTATCTTGGTCAACGTAACCAAGATTATATCAAGCGGGCATTAAACCAGCATAAAGACAGCCATTTTGATATTCACCATGGTTATGAGAGTAAGTACAACCCCGATGCCCCTGAACTCAAGGCTGTAGGAGGCAAGCTTCTTGAAGTCACAGAAGCGGATAAAGCCACGGGTAAACCTCTTGCCTCAGCTTGGCAGCGCTTTAAAGCAGAAAACAAAAAAGTGCTTCAGCAGTTTGCAGGCTTAAAACAAGACCCTGAGGCTGTCGTATTCCACTCGGCAGCACGCTGGGATAGACACCAAAAAATGTATGACCTCCTCATGGAAAACATTCCTAAGTTCCTCAAGGAAAATCCGAAAGCCCAAGTGATTTTAAACAATAATCCCATGCCTCAAGATGCGAGAAGTTTCCAGTTTCTTAATCGGATGCACCGAGACTTTAGAGACCGCTTCTATACCCCTGAGTCGTTTAACCCAAAACTACAGGCTTTAGGGGAAGCGGGGTCAGACTTCTCAATCAATATTTCTCAATACGAACCCATGGGTACCGCACACTTGGCCTCTAAACGGGCGGGTACCATTCCCATGATTAACTACGTGGGTGGTTTAGCCTCCTCTGTCAGTGACCCTCATAAAGGTAAAGGTAAGGATGGGTATGGGCAAACGGGTATTTTGATGGACCCTGTCATCTTACCTCACGAAATTCAGCCCGTTATCGCAAAACTAGGCGATACCATGACCACACCAGCTTTTCAAAACACTCTAAAAGCGTGGCGTAGTTCAGAAAAACCTGAAGACCAAGCCCTGGCGAAAGCGTATGACCGTGCCGTGGGTGCTTTTGACAACGCCTTAAAAGAGGCAATGACCATTGCCAATGACCCTGAAAGAAAACAGGCCATTCGTGATGAAGCGGTTCGATACGTGACCACAGAACATGATTGGAACAAAATCGTGGAGAAGTATCCAGGTCCTATCGGCAAGGCTATTGAAGTGGCTCAAGCAGCGGCTAAAAAAGATGGGACAGGTTCTCAAGCCCGTTCAGTAGCACACGCTTACTAAGTCTTGCCTCCCAAGCTCACGAGCATCACCCATGCCCAAAAGTACACATAGCCTAGAGAACGCATTCTCTAGGCTATGTGTACTAGAAGTACTCCTACAACTGTTGGATTTAAGCCCTGCGGGGCATGCGGCTTCATGCGGTCATCCTCTACACTAGGGAGTGTCACTTCAAGAAGTAATGCCTTATCGTCCAAAACCCCTTGTTGTATTACAGAGAGTCTGGGTAAGTCTTATGATGATGTTTATGGTTCTCAAACAAGTGCATCCCCCCTGTACGAACTCTCCTACACGCCGAGTTGGTGGCATACAGTGGCATATGTTAGGTTTCTTCATGGGGCTGCTATGTCTCGTCTTGGGTGCTTGGATAGGCTTACAAAAATGGCATGCCCAAGGAGTCGGACAAAGTTTACCTTGGGAAGACAAAAAGCAACAAGCACTTACGGCACTCAGCCAAGAAACCATTGACATGATTGAGCAGGGCTACAGACAGTTTACCGAGGATAACGGGGTTCAAGCCCAAGACAAAGCCTCAGACCTTCTCCCCTACTTACAATACACGGTTCAAGTGACTGATGGTTTTTTAATGGGACAAAACCGATGTGAGGACGATGGCTTAGCCTGCTATCGTTTACATAATGGCGGGGTATTGGGTATGGAGGCATCGGCCACTTTCACGGGTAATCGGTCTGAAGATATTTTACTGTTTCAATACGATGCGGATGGCTCAGGGACTTTGAGTCGGACTGTCACCCTAGCCCTTACTCGGGAGGGCCATTTAGGGGTCTATCATCAAGAGAAACCTTGGCATGGGCGTATACTAACACCTACAACCCCTTAAGCGACCCCTTAGGGCTTCAGAGGTTTCGGTAATTATTTCTGAAATATTACAAAGCAGAGACACTCCCCTCTATGACAACCCTGTTTCAAGATTGGTTATTCACCCTACGACTTTTCTATGCCAAATGCCAACAAACCCATACCCAACAAGCCAGTACACGATACCTTGTCGTGATGAGCCTCCTGCTGTGGGTTATCTTCAGTGGGTATACCCTGTATGGCTACGGAGAAACCTCATGTGCGTTTATACTGGGGGCTACCCAAGGCGACAGTCGCATGTTAATGGCTGAGAATTCCCCTCAAACTGCTACCCCCGCAAAGATAAACACCCAAGTGTGTCAACATCTCAACCATCTCTTGGGACACACTCTTAGCAATTTTAAAAGCACGGCACAGCCCGACACACAGAACCCTATTAAAAAAGAAACGCCCGTCAGTGAACGCAAACCTTCCAAGGATTCATCAACACCTCTCAAAACGCTTGCCCTACAAACCCAAGAAGCCCTTCAAAACACAGATCGTACATTGGAAGCTCGGATTACGCAAACCAAAAACCAATGGCTTATCGATACACAACCCTATCGCTATTGGATACTCCTTTCACCCTCATGGCTCAACACCTCCCCATGGGAACAACCGCAAAAAGGGATGCGTGCTAAGGTCTATGAATGGCTTTACGACCAGCCCATGCCACAGCAAAATATAACCCAGTGGCTTACTTGGGCATTAGAAACGCATTGGAAAATTTATCGAGAGTCCATCACACCTGAAACCCTTCAAGTATCCAACGCAAAGGAGAAAGACTCCGCTATGCCAAGTGGCACAGAAGCCTCTGTTGAAGCTAACACAGAGACTTCACCCATCCACATGGCAACCCATATCTCACAAGTAACTTCACTGGACGATGTATTACACCAACAAAGCAACCTCACACTGATTGAAAGTGGTACCAGTGTTACAAGTTTTCCGATGGATTTATACACACGTTTAACACCTGAGTATCAAATCAACCGTCTTCAAAGTGTGATACCGCACCATGCCCGCCAAATTCAACTTGATATTGAGCATCACTGGCGTATCCATCAAGTACCCCTCAAGCCTCTACGCATTTTGGAACGTTTGAGACAAGAGGTCAAGTATACTTTAAAATAGGGTTACTTAATGCTGAATGATTAAGGCATCCATGTGTTGACGATGCACCCATTGTCTGTGACCAAGGTCTTGAGATTCATTTTGGCGAACCCCTGTCATCACGTTTTGAACCCGCTCAGGCATGGCATAGGGTGCTTTGCATGATTGGCTACGGTAGTAGGGTTGGACATAGTGATTATCATGTTTATAGGCACGCTGAGGCAGACATGGGTCATGGTCCGATACGGCATACACCCCTGTAGCCAGCCCACATAATACCCAACCTAATACCAACACTGAAAGTCCATACCAACATTTGGGTGCCAGCAAGACACCATTATGAGCGTTCATAGTGCTTTTTATACCTTCCATAAAGCCATCACATAAAGCCATCACATAAAGCCATCAAACGTACGTCATTCTCTTTCCTCATACTGAACCGACACGGGCATCTGAGGAAAAGTTATTATTTTTTAATAAAACAATCTTATACGATGAAATAAAAACAATCTTTGTTTAAACATTGCCTCTTCAACGCCTTCAAAAGCCGTGAAGTTACGTGACGCTTTTGGTATGCTCATGGTAATGTAACACTATCAAGAGACGTGATGATACCTCAAAGCTCACCCTGCCAAAAACCCACCTGAATCCATAGGTCCATAAAAGGATAAAGATACCTAACCATGGTTTTAACAACACCTCCTCTCACCAAATCGCATCCTATTGAGACTCTTTTCGCATTACAGTCAACCATTGAGGACTATGCAAAAACACTTGAAATGCCCATCGCACTTATGCTTGATAGCTATAAAGACATGGTAAAGTTAAGATGTTTTGATGAGCAAGCCACAAAACTGCAACGCTCGGGGCGTATAAGCTTTAGTGTACCCTCCACAGGAGAGGAGGCAAGCCATATAGGCATTGTAGCCGCTTTTGAAAAAGAAGACTGGTTGTATCCCTACTATCGTAATCAAGGGATGTTAATCCAGCGGGGTGAAACCTTTGAGCAAATGTTTGCCAATCTTTTTGGCTCATCGCAAGATGTGGGGCGTGGTAGACAAATGCCCAATCATTACAGCTCTAAAAAGCATCACTTTGTCAGCTACTCAAGCGTCATTGGTACCCAGGTCGCCCATGGTGTAGGGGCTGCCATGGCACTTAAAATCAAAGGGGACACCCAACATCTTGTGGGGACATTCCTTGGGGATGGTGCCACATCAGCGAATGATTTTCACTCAGGCATGACCTTTGCAGGCGTGTTTAAGCCGCCTGTACTGGTTGGGTGTATCAATAACCAGTACGCTATTTCCTTACCTGTAACCCAACAAATTGGAAGTGCCACGATTGCCCAAAAGGGTCTGGCCTATGGTTTACCTTCTTTGCAGGTGAATGGTAACGACCTACAAGCCGTTTACACCGCCACCCGTGCCGCAACGCAGTTTATTCGTGAGGGCAAGGGGCCTGTTTTCATCGAATATCTCACCTATCGACGGGGGCCACACACCAGTAGCGATGACCCCAGTCGTTACCGCAGCGAGTCTGCCTATCAAAACTGGATTGACCAAGACCCCATTCAAACCACTTATGATTTTTTAGTGGCTCGTGGGGCATGGGATGCCACGCAAGACCAAAGCCTTTGGGAAGAGACACGCCACAGTGTCCAACAAGCCGCTCGATTGGCATCCAAAGTGCCTACCCCAGCACCTGAAACCATGTTTGAAGATGTTTATGCCACCCTGCCGTATAGTCTTGAACAACAACGGGCGTGGCACCTTGCCCATGAGCGTGAACTTACCCTTACAGCCCATGGTGAGTTTCCCATTTAGAGGATGATTAAACATACACAAGAAAGGCATGGATAAAACCCATGCCTTTCTTGAGAAGCTGTTGTCATGACTCAAATTAAAAAAGTGAAAAACAGCAAGCAACTACCCGAAAAGGGTTGCTTTACTCCCTGCACTCTGTCCCTCACTAATGAGACGCTTAAACTCTTCAGGTCGGCTCGTAGCCCCCATGGCATCTTCAAGCGTAATTTGGCTTTTAGTGTAAAGTGCTTTTAAGCTATGTTCTAAGGTTTGCATCCCAAAAGCGGCACCCGTCTGAATAGAGGAATAAATCTGCGCGGTTTTTGATTCACGAATAAGGTTCGCAATGGCAGGGGTATTAACTAATACTTCAACCGCACAACAACGACCTTTCTTTTCTTTCGTGACAGGGTCAACCCTCGATAACAGCGTCTGGCTCAATACCCCGATTAAAGAGTTGGATAATTGGGTACGAATTTGTTTTTGTTGCTCACCAGGAAAAACGTCCACAATACGGTCTACGGTTTGAGAAGCGTTGGAGGTGTGAAGGGTTCCCATCACCAAGTGACCCGTCTCGGCAGCGGTAATCGCCAAACGGATGGTTTCAAGGTCACGCATCTCTCCCAAAAGAATCACATCGGGATCTTCCCGAAGTGCCGATTTAAGAGCGTTCTCAAAACTACGGGTATCGTGAGAAAGTTCACGCTGGTGTATCAAACTTTTTTTAGAACGATGCACAAACTCAACAGGGTCTTCAATGGTGAGGATATGTAAGGCATGATTGAGATTCAAATAATCAATCATAGAAGCCAACGTAGAGGACTTCCCTGAACCTGTTGGCCCCGTGACAAGAATCAAGCCTCGGGGTCTTTCCGCTAAATCAAGTACCACATCGGGCAAACCTAACTGTTGCATCGGAGGAATATTGCTATTGATAATACGGAAAGCAGCAGCATAAGACGATTTCTGCTTATAGTAATTGGCACGAAAGCGGGTGCCGTTACTAATCCCAAAGGAAAAGTCCAACTCCCATACTTGTTCTAAATGACGGCGTTGGTCGTTGTTTAGCACGGAAAACAAAAGGGTTGCCAAATCATCCCGCCCAAAAGGTGCATGGTTAGAACGGGTCAGTTCGCCATCCACACGGTAGTTAGGAGGCTGTCCTGCTGAAAGGTGCAAGTCAGAGGCTTTTCGTTCAATCATTTCTAGTAAAAGGTCTTCAAGCTGCATCATCATTGCACTTTTCCTTCAGGCTTACTGCCTCATTTATTTCATAAAAAGCCAAATACACGAGACGATTTTGAGTGTCAGCATATAGACACAACGGCACAATCTTAGCTATGTATTCAGTATGGACGATGTTGCCTCGTTTCTTCAGTAGTAGCGGCAAGAATTTCATCCTAATACATGACCCTCTTTTACGTGATAACCCTATACGATACACCCATTGCAGAAAGCCCTTGTGGCTTGTGATGCAAGAAGGGTGCCTCAGGCTTGTCAATCCTCAAAGCTTGATTTACACTAGGAAAAGCGGGTGTCTTTTTATCAAGCATCTTTATACGCCCTATCATCCTAGTAACGATGATACCCAGTACCCGTTTTATGGAAGTGATCCGAATGGTTAGGAAGCCGTCTCGAAAGCGGTCGCCCGCAAGGGTTGCAGGTTCGACTCCTGTCACTTCCGCCACTTTTTTGTAATAGTTTGGATTTGTAACAGTTTGTAAAAGAATAGCTTCTTTTTAAAAGTCTGAGGCAATTTAGGTTGCCATGGTGTGTTAGTTATAACATCAGAGAGAGCGCACACACTGACATCGTAAGCTCTACAAGCTATTATGCGTTGTGGTAAGTACCTGTTACGGAGAGAAGGTTTTTTAATATGCCTCAGCAAGGAAAAAAACAAGAGCGTTCTCCTTTTAAGGACCAATACGGCGATCTTGAAAAATATCTTGCCTACCAATATGGAGAGGCTGTTAAAGAGGTTCCTGTGGCTCAGAGCAGTCAGCCAGAAGTACTTGAACAAACCATGAATGCTTTAGCTTTTACCAATATGCTTGCACGCCCTTATTTAGGTACCGAGAGCAAGTTTGGACTTCTCGCACACAAAGTGACTTCACTGCGTCAAGCAAATGCTGGTTCCAAAAAATTTATGGCTTAGTCGCCCTCAAGACACACACATTTTTAAAATATACTTTATATTCGCACACACACACCCTTCTTTATGTCGAATCGAGTCATAAAGAAGGGCTTTTTGTATCCTTTTGTCACCCTAAGGCATATAAGACCTCACCCTTAGGATACCTGTAAAGACACACGCACCTCCCCATCGTGAGAGCTTGTGTGCTATACTGGGTTTTGTACCATGACGCATGGATGTCTCAACCCTCTTTGTTCACCATGGTATACACGAGAAGGTAAGCTTTACAGAGGACGGCGTGAAACAGTGAAACTCACTTTTCATGAGGAAAGTCCGAGCTTCCTAGGACAGCGTGCAGGATAACCTCCTGTGCGGGTAACCGTGAGGAAAGTGCCACAGAAATGGAAACCACCGATGGCAACGCAGCCTTTGTGTTGTACAGGTAAGGATGCAACGGTGAGGTAAGAGCTCACCAGCAAGACTGGAAGGTCTTG
This sequence comes from Vampirovibrionales bacterium, assembly GCA_044346175.1. GTDB lineage: Bacteria > Cyanobacteriota > Vampirovibrionia > Vampirovibrionales > JAJTHC01 > JBJTUH01. The sequence continues at coordinate 142,418 of JBIIZQ010000003.1, read as the reverse complement.
GCTAGGTAAACCCCAACGTGAAGCAAGGTGTGCTGTGTTTTTGTATAAGCTTAGGCTACAACATGGAAGTCCACATGGGTATGTTTTGCATACCGCACAGCCCAAACCGCTTGAGTGACAGTGTAAACTGCCACCTAGACAGATCGTTCTCCCGTACCGTGAGTCACACGCCTTGTCTTTGATAGGGTGATGTTTCTTAGGGTATATGACAGAACTCGGCTTATCGTAACGCTTATCTTCCGTGACTTTTTTACACCCTTTTTTGACCTATGCTCGTTTTCTAAGCAACACACCCATTACCACAAACAACCCATGCTATGATTACAACAGCTTCCTTAGAACGTATGTTATGGAAAGAACTTCTCAAATGGGTTCCTCCTACACACGAGACCCCTCTCACACACCAGCACGGTATCCAACGATGGGTTAAAGGTGGCACCGTTCAGGTGCAGGAGGGCTTACGAGTTCAGGTTTCTTTTTGGAGTCCAAGCCTTCGACGTGTCCTATTTGTAAAGCCGTATGACACACCCTCTCAGGGTCAAAAACTTCCTTATACGATTGCGGTTCATGTCCCGCAAGAAGCCTCTTCAAAACCCTCTTCAAAAACAACCTACTTAGAAGTTGCCATGTCACCTGAAGACATTGAACCCCTTTTAAAACACGCAGGATGGACGCTTTACTGGGTAGAGGCTTACAGTATTTTGGGAGACATGGATGCAACGGTAAACCATCTTAACACCTAGTGCCTCGTATAGGCTTCTCTGGTGCGTCAGGCTGTGGCTGTTAGAGCCATCCCTCGTACTCACCTCACGCCATACGTTACAAATGCTTTACACACTGATACTTTTCTTAATTTTCTTGATTTTCTTAATTATCTTGATTTTCTTAACTAAAGAGCCATTTATTTATGCAATGGTGTTTTACACTCCAGCACAACGTTTTTAAAGCGTTCTCTTTACCTCAGGGCAATGCAGTGTGTCGTTTTGTAACGTGTTGTATGCTTATGTGGTATACCCTTATCATGATAGGGATTATGGGGGTGCTTATCCCCACTGAAGGTGAAACCTCAACAAAAGCTACACACCATCATAAGAGGTACAGTCATCAGGGAAATGTAGGACCAGGATACTCTTGGCATTTCCCGAAAGACCATGGACTTCATGCTCAGTATGCCACAGAGTGGTGGTACACCACAGGGCATTTATGGACTCATCACCCTAAGACGACACAAAAACACCCCCAGCCAACCCCTTCGCCACAGGAACGCTTTGGGTATGAATTGACCTTTTTTAAAGCAACCCCTTCATTCCCTCAAAAACAAAACGGCTTCTCCGATTTTTTACAATCCCCTTGGGGCTTTGCCCCCACTTACACAGCACACTTTGCACTTACACAACCTGCTCACTCAAGCCCCTCGAAGCGTTTTGTTGTGTTTGAACAAGTCGCACGCTCAGGCACCCAAGAGGCAGGGGCGAGTCCTACAGGGTTAAAGCTTTGGCATCGACAGTGGACCCTCCAGGCGAAAGCACCTCATATTTGGCACCTGCGTACAGGTGACCCTCAAACAGGGATTCCTCCTGTTTTAAACCTCACACTCACCCTTCAACAACCCCCTACACTTCAAGGAGATGCCACAGGGTACAGTCAAAAAACGTCGTGTACAGGCTGTGGCTCACTGTATTATAGTGTTGCTCATATTCATACCCAGGGAACCATTACAACCTTAGAGAAAGGACGACGTATCACCCGAGAGGTGACGGGCGTTTCATGGTTCGACCATGAAATCATGCAGACCTACCAATACCCTCAACTGATAGGGTGGGATTGGTTTGCGATTCAGATACCCGCCACACGTACCACGCCTCGACGTGCCTTGATGCTATATCAGTTACGCCGTCAAGCCGACAAAACCCATCCCTATACCATTGAACCTTATTCTTACGCCGCCCTTATCCTTGAAAATGGTCAAAAAATTACCGCAAAACTAGGGAAGCAGGTGTTTTTAAAACCGCTTCGTTACTGGCAATCACCTGCAACCAAGGGGCGTTATCCTGTATCGTGGGACATTACTTGGCCTGCTCAAAAATTAAAGCTTCAGGTAAACACCCGTCTGGATAATCAAGAAATTATCACCCACCTGTTAAAAACGCCCACTTATTGGGAAGGGACATGTGAGGTTAAAGGGGTTATAAACCAAGCAGTGGTAAGCGGGGATGCCTATCTTGAAATGACGGGCTATGCCCCTCCAAATCGATGAATCTTTAAACAAAACCTTGATTTTTACGTATATTTCTCTTATACATAAGTCTGTGCATCGTGTTTTGCGTGTCGCTTGAGTATGGTTAAGCCTGTGTGTATGCCTTAACCTCTTGGGGGAGACGTTACCGTAACCCAGTAACGTACGAAGTTACTGTGAGGTAGACATGTTGTGCCGTGTCCGTCTGTTACTATTTTGCAGACTAATATGTGGCTCAGCACAAGTGTTAAAACAGTGTTTGCGTTCCCCTCCTCTTTCTATGAGATAACATGGTGCTTTTTTTAGTGATAAGTGCCATGTGAAACAGCAAAAAGGAGATCCTCAGGATGCGTCCAAGTACGATATCAAGGATCTTATTATCCCTCAGACGGTACTATGCTTCTGTTTGTGATGCCTATTTACAACGACGAGATAGATTATTACGTCTTGCGCTAGGAATGGTTTGTTTCATACAGGGCATAGGGGGGGCAGACACTTATGCCCTCAATCCCACACCAGTAGCTCCTCAAGCACCTGCCTCTTTAGCCGAAAAATCAACCCCATATCCCACATACGTATCTATCCTCTATGACAACGTACATTCGGGTCTCTCTCCTCAGGAAACACCGACCTGTTCCCCCATACAGCAAGGACAACCGATACGTTTTCTTGAGTGGTCTTTCAAAACACAGCACCCCTCATATCCTCACATGACTGTGGGTGTTTTCCCTGCTTTTGAACATGTCTCACCAAGCGTTGCACTCATGGTGAATGGTCAGGAAATCGCACGTTTTTATGATGCGTTAGGTCACAACCCTATCGAAACACCCATGACCGTACGACAACACCGTGCCTTTTGTCGTACGTATCATCATGCTAAAACGCTCGCTACTTTTTTAGCCGCCTTGCCACCTCAAGCGTATCGCTCCCCATGGCAAAGTGACTACCCAACGCATGTCCTATCCTCACAGGCTTTAGCCTCAAAAGATGTCCCACAAAAGCCTGCACAAAAGGTCTTGCGTCTTACAAGCTACAGGGTCAGTGTGTCGCCGACCGCCTCACCCAAACCCATGGTGTTGTGGCAGGTGAGTGCGTATGATGTCCTGAGTACGCATCATGGGGCAAGTGTCGCTTCTGAGACCTTGGAAACCGATGTAACACGCATAACACAGCAGCATCAGCTTTTAGCCCAATGGGATAGCAGACTTCAGAAAGCCTTAGACCTCCCCCCTTTGGTAAAAAGCGTCCAACCCTTGCCACCACCACCCCACACCACCGTTCAAGGCTTGGCACGTAAAGCTGTCCCTCACACCGCAAAGGGTACAACAAAACCTAAGCCCATGGGTGCCACCAAGCCAACCCCCATCGCCCAAGGGCTTGCCTCCTATTACAATAGCCAATTTGCGGGTCGTCCTATGGCCTCAGGCAAACCCTATAATCCTAAAGCCATGACGATTGCACACAGACACCTTCCTTTTGGGACAACCGTTAAAATTACCAATATCACCAATGGTAAGACCTGTCTCGCTAAAGTTGCCGATAGAGGACCGTTTCATCACAGTCGTATCATTGATGTTTCAGGGGCTGCCGCACATACCTTGGGGATGATACAACAGGGTATTGCAAAAGTGATGATTGAGGTTGTAGGGAAACCTTAAACCCAAGCTTAGAGACCTCACCACAACACATCAACCATAGTATTCTTGAGGTGCTTCAGGTATCATAGGGGAATCTCTTCTCTTGTGATAGCCTCATGGATTGCAAAGGTCATACCCCTGTGATGATGTCTTCTTCTATCGAACCCACTTCTCAAACCCCTATGGCGCCTCACCAGCCCTCCACGGTGAGGGTACGTATTGCACCAAGCCCCACGGGGTTTATGCACATTGGTACCGCTCGTACGGCGTTATATAACTTTTTGTTTGCCAAAAAACATCAAGGGGTTTTTATCTGTCGTATTGAAGATACCGATACGGAACGTTCTCAAGCGACTTACACACAGAATATTCTTGAGGGGCTGAAACTTCTGGGTATTACAGTCGATGAAGGGATTGAAGAAGGGGGAGCGTATGGTCCCTATGCCCAGTCTCAACGAAGCCATCTTTACCAAGCCTATGCGCACAAGCTTTTAGAAGAAGGAAAAGCCTACTGGAGTTATGAAACTGAGGAAACCTTAGCACGCATGAGAGAGGAGGCTCAAAAAGCCTCTCAACCCTTTGTGTTTCGAGAAATTCATTACACCGAGGCACAACGTATCGCCCTTGAAAACGACCCTCACCAAAAGCCCAGTTTACGGTTTCGTGTCCCTCGTGACCGAGGTATTATCACCGTTGAAGACCAAGTACGTGGAACGGTTTCAGTAGACAGTCAACTCATCGGGGACTTTGTGTTACTCAAAGCCGATGGCATGGCAAGTTTTCATTTTGCCAATGTCGTCGATGATGGCTTAATGCAGATTACCCATGTGATTCGTGGGGAAGACCATTTAAGTAACACGGCACGTCATATACTACTCTATGAGGCTTTGGGTTTCCCGCAGCCTGTCTTTGCTCATGTCAGTATGATTCTTTCCCAAGACCGCTCCAAACTTTCAAAGCGTCATGGTGCGATGGCTGTCAGTGAGTATATCCACCAAGGGTATCATCCTGAAGCCTTTTTACACTTTTTAGCTTTCATGGGATGGGCTCCCCCAGAAGGTACCCCTGAACTAGCATCCTTAGAGACCCTTGCAGAGGTGTTTACATTGACACGTCTCTCTCCTAGCGGTGCCATTTATGACATGGATAAACTCAACTGGCTCAATGGCCTTAAAATAAGAACCATGCCTCTTGAAAGCCTTTACCAGTGGAGTATTGACCCTACTTTCGGTACCCACGGTTTTTGGGGTACTTTTGACCCTCGTGCTTTTTCAAAAGACCGATGTTTACTCATGCTCGATGCGGTTCGTGAACCCATGAAGCGTCTTGAAGAACTGCCTGAACATGTCCGTTTCTTCTTTGAACCACCCATCCTCACTGAAGAAATTCAAACACTGGCACTCGCCGACAAAGCCTCCTATGAGATTATTGAAGCCTTTCAACAGCAGTTCCCTTGGGACTTACTGGATTGCGAAACACCCGAGAGTCACCTTGAGATTGCCCAAGCGTTGAAAACCTTTGCAAAAAGCTCAGGGCATCCTATGAAAAAAGTCATGTGGGCGATTCGTGCGGCTGTGACAGGACGTATCCAAGGGGCTGATTTATCCAAAACCTTATGGATTCTAGGGCAAACGACCGTGCTTCAAAGGCTCGCAGCCCTCCCCGCCACACTCCCCAAGTACATCCCTCAAGAACCTATCCCTCATGAAGGTTAAACGCCTATTAGCGTTCTTATGGATATAAGGCTTTCGTATCCTCGTGCCTCCTTCTCGATTCAAACCTTCCAAACGCAAGCCTTTCAAGCCCGACTCAAAACCTTGCTTACGAGCCATGGCACCCGAGAGTCTGTCAAAGATTCTTGAACGCTCCTTACTCAAAAGCCATCTTGAGGTTGCAAAAAAAACGCATGACCTTGAAAGCGAGCTTTTGGCACACTTCCCAGAGTCACTCCAAGCATCGTGTATGATTGCAGGTCTTAAACCCCTTCCCCCTGGAACACACCACCCACCACGCTTTGTGTTGGAGGTATGGGTCAAGCACGCCAGTATCGGTCAGGAATTACTTTTTTACAGCCCTGCTTTATCTCAGGCAGTAACGACCTTTTTACAGACCTCGCTCATTGCATCCTTGGCACCCCACTGGTACCAAGGTCATATTGTAAAAGTACAAGCCAAAGTACCCCCCATGAGCCATTATGCCCGATTATGGCCCACCACCGCCATGACAGTACCTCATGTAACACATACTTTGTAAAGCGTCCTTTTTTGAAGCCTTATTTTGAACCTTTATAAAGAGAATACCTTGACCTTCACAGGGTCATGCCGTGTGTTTTCTACATTCAGTGGATTCGTGCTGTCAATATCTTGTCCTTAAGTCACTAAAGGCTGTTCACAAGTTGTCAATAAGTCTTTTGTAACGGTGAGGGTTAGGTGTTTTTTTCTGCACGATTTTACATAACGAAGGGTTGTTACTTTGTAACTTGTCGAAAATGTTTTATGACTGACACCACTTACTGACAATATCGGAAAGGCTGAAACACCTGTGCTGCAAGAGGGATTTGGATTTCTGACATAACTGACAACCCTTATATAAGATGATGAATAATGTTATTAAATTTAAATTGTATATGGGGTTTCTTATGGGAATGTCTGTTTAGTGATGACGGTTCAAACGTTAGAAAAAGTTACGGTAGCTTGTGTGATGTGCCTGTATGATGTGTATGTGTAAAAGTTTGTGTGGAACACTTGCACGAGGGAATGGCTTTTAGCTAGAGTGAATACAGTGATTTTATAAGCCTAGGGATATTCTGGAAGTGACCTTACATCGATGATGCGTTTTACTGTTCAAAAATCAAAATTACAGATGGCGTTGCAATCTGTGGCACGTGCCACGGTACAACGACCCGTGCAACCCATTTTGTCTCAGGTGTTGATTGAAGCCTACACAGGTGCTTCACCTTGGTATGCGTTGCCTGTGCCTCACTTGGTTTTGTTAGGGACTGATTTAGATTTGTCTATTCGGACGATTGTTGAGGCGGAAGTCCAAGAGGAAGGGAAGGCAACCATTTCGCCTAAGTTTCTCTCTGAAATTTTATCCAAGCTTCCTAATACAGAATCTGTGATTCAATTGGCTTTTGATGCCCAAGCACAGGTTGCAAAATTGGTTTATTGTGATGGGGCTTTTACCATTCGTACCTTCCCCGCTGAAGAATTTCCTCGTGTGGCTTCTTTACCTGAAATGTCTTTTTTGACTTTTCCTGGACAAACGTTTTTACGGGCTTTACAACAAACCGTTTATGCAGCCTCCCCTCAGGAAGCCCATAGCGTTTTAAGTGGTGTGTCTTTAAAACTGACCCATGGACGCTTGGAATTAGCGTCTACGGATGGCTCACGACTTGCACAAACGATTGTATCGCTTGAAGCAGGTAGTATGTCTCAGGAGGCTTGGATGCAGCTTGAAGCTCAGCCGATGAGTGCGATTATTCCTGCAAAAACGCTTCAAGAGTTTTATAAATTGACTCAAGGACAATTGGATGCTCAGTCGACAGTACAGTGTGCTTTGCATGAGGGGCAGATTTATTTGATGGGTGGTGTGAGCCAAGTGATTTCTCGTCTCTTGGATGGGCAGTATCCTCGTTATGAACAACTCATTCCGACGCAGTTTGCTTATCGTTTGACTTTTCAACGCCAAGAGCTACTCAATAAACTGGAACTCACTGCCTTGAGTGCCAGTGATAGACACCATATTGTTAAGTTTTCGACCGATGCGCAAGGGTTAACGAGTTTGTCCGCAAACAGAGATGACAGTGAGTGTTTTAATAAATTGGTGGTTTCACTTGAAGGCGAACCTATTGAGTTTGCTTTCAATTATCGTTATGTGCTGGATGCCTTACGTGTCATGGATGCCGATATTGTGACGCTTGAAACGAACGGACCTTTGGCGCCCGCTGTCTTCCGTCCCTCCGTGGATGGTGCTTTGCATCTTGCCCTCGTGATGCCTGTTCAAGTACGCTCGTAATACTTGGGTAAAAAGGCGTAGGCATTGCCTTAAAGTTTTAAAAGCAACCCTTGTTATCATACAGAGGGTTGCTTTTGAAATTTGAAATTTGTTAAGCTTTCTTAATGGGAAGAAACACTGCCCAGCTTGCCTACCTTTTTCTGACTAGGTAGCGTGACTTTGGGGATATTGAAATGTAGAGGAATACTGGCAATGGGTTCTCGGGTGTATTGTTTGTAGAGTACAAGCCGGTGGGAGAGTTGCGGGTTATCGACTTGAAAGGTTAAGGTGCCTTTTAGACGAGATTGAGGGCTGATTTTTTGTGAAAACCCGAGGGTATCTTCTGAACCAAAAGGGCTTAGAAAATGAGCCGTTTCATAACTATCGACTAAAGCCATGTCGAAAAGTGTAAAACTAAAAGGACTACGGTTTTCGACATCAAGGGTGACTTGTAGTAGGGTGGGTTCACCAAACATGTCTTTGACTGCTTGTGTTTCAAGAATACTGACCTTTAACCCTTCAAGCATTTGCGTTTGTTCACGAACGCCTTGAGATACGCTGTCTTGAGAGGTGGGGGTTAAATGAAGAGGGGTCTCTAGCCTGATTTGTAGTCCAGCCCCAGGGTCAAGGGATTTGTGTTCGCCTTTGCGAGCGAGGGCGACACCCAAACCTGCTCCTGCCCCTACGGCGGCCGCACCTAAAAAGTTATAGCCACTGGTGGCGCTTGCAAATAAAATGCCTCCAGAGCGTGCCATGAGTAATGTGCCGAGCAATGCCCCGCCTAGGGTGTGTCCTGCCACACGTGTGGTGGCATTCAAGAGTCTTTTGCCTTTTGTGGGCTGTGAAGAACTTTCACCAGACATGCTAATTTCTCGACCATCAGGAAAAATCATTTGGTCAAACTTAACTGTGGCATAGCCGTCTTTACCCGCTCGTTTAGGGGCAACCACTTGGTCAATACGACCATGTAATACGGTACCTGCTGGAATGGCAAGTTGGGAGCCAATGTAGTAATCTTTTGAAATTTTGCCATAAAAATCTTCACCTACTTGGGTGAGGGATGTTTCAGCCGTGGTTGAAATGGAAATATCAAGGAGGGTTCCTGATTTAACTTCCAGAGGACCTGAACTGCTTTGAGGTAGGGTACCTTGCGTTAAAACATGTCCTTGAAAAGGGCGATTTGTGGCAGGGAGGGGTTCCGCAAACGAGAGACCAGACCCTAGAGAACCTAGCAGCACCATGAGTAACATCCACAGCCCTGATTTGCATGAGAGGAGGGGGATGGTGGATAAGGGATTGATAGGAACAAATAGCTTCATCAACCTCATGATGCGTGGGTATCCTTGGTAGGGTTGTGACATGAAATACTGTGGTGTAGGGCAAGGAGAGAGAGGAGGGTGATATCAGTGTGTCGCAAGTGTGTCGCATTGAGTAGCACGGTTGATAGCACGCCTGAGGAGCTATCCAAGCGTTACCATACCAGTATCATAAACCATTCAATAAGGGCTTGTCAGTAAGGGTGTGAGGATGTCCCTTGTTTGAGGTATGCTTGAAGGGGACAAGGGGCTTTGTATGAAGCAAGGCGTATTTCATGTAAACCCTTTCCCATGGATGATGAGGGATGCTTGTTGTGAGGTATGCCCTTCCGGGGAAAGTCTTTAACCCCACTTGCTCACTCTATTTAAATAACCATGTTTGACTTGCCAAGTTTAACCTGCCATGAAGGACGTTGATGAACGATGATGAAAATTTTTGTAGATACCGCTGATTTGCAAGAGTTACGTGAAGCTGCCACGCTTGGTGTGGTGTCTGGTGTGACGACGAATCCTACGCTGTTGGCAAAGCAGACCCAAGGGGATGTAAAGCCTATTATTCAGGAGATTTGTAAACTTTTTCCTGGTTGCCCTGTCAGTATGGAAGTGATGTCTGATGATGCTGAGGGGATGATTCGGGAAGCTGAAGAGTTTGTGACTTGGGGGGAAGGTGTCTGTATTAAAATCCCTTTTGGTATTGAGGGTATGAAAGCCGTTGCGGTACTTTCCCAACGAGGAATTCCTACGAACGTAACCCTTATTTTTAGTCTGCCTCAGGTGTTGTTAGCCGCTGCTGCGGGAGCCACGTTTATCAGTGCCTTTGTGGGACGCTTGGATGATTTGGGTCAAGATGGTATGGCACTCATTCGCCAAGCGGTGGATGTGGTGGAAACCCATGGGTACAAAAGCCAGATTTTAGCGGCTTCCATTCGTGGCCCATTGCATGTGACGCAGTGTTTGGAAGCGGGTGCCCATGTGGCAACCATTCCTTTGAAAGTTTTAAAGCAATCCTATTACCATCCTTTGACAGAAAAAGGCATTCAACAATTCAAAGCCGATTGGGCAACATTACAACACTAACAAGACAAGGCTAAAAATTTTCTAAAGGACTCTCTTGTTTTTCTTTGCTTTGCCGTATGCTAAAGAGAAAGCTCTCGGGGGGCTTTCCTTTGATACTCTCTGAAACAAAGATACCCCCACACTGCAAGATAACATGCTATAGGCTTTAACTGGCTTTGCCCCTGCATCGTTTGGTGACCTATGGGTGCGTTTTTCACTTGCGGCATCTGTAAATAGCGTTTTAGTTTTTAAAGTTGACTTCTTATTTGCAAACTTAATCATGGAGTGTAGCACGTTATGATGATGGGAAAAGTTGTAGGTATTGACCTAGGGACGACCAATAGTGTGGTTGCGGTCATGGAAGGTGGACAACCTGTTGTGATTGCAAATGCTGAAGGGAGCCGCACGACCCCTTCCGTGGTGGCTTTCAAAAATGGTGAGCGTTTGGTGGGCCAGGTTGCGAAACGTCAAGCAGTCATGAACCATAAAAACACCATTGCCTCCAATAAACGCCACATGGGTACGTCTCATACGTGGCAAATTGATGGGAAAGATTATACGCCTCAAGAAATTTCGGGGATTATTCTGCGTAAATTGGTGGATGATGCCTCAGCCTACTTAGGAGAAAAGGTGACTCAGGCTGTCATTACCGTACCAGCTTATTTTAATGACAGTGAGCGTCAAGCCACCAAGGATGCGGGTAAAATTGCAGGGGTTGAAGTATTACGTATTGTGAACGAACCCACTGCAGCAGCCTTGGCTTACGGATTAGACAAACAAAGCGAAGAAAAAATCTTGGTCTTTGACCTTGGGGGTGGTACGTTTGACGTGTCCGTGCTTGAAGTAGGCGATGGTATTTTTGAAGTAAAATCCACCAGTGGGGATACCCATTTGGGAGGGGATGACTTTGACCAAAAAATTATTGATTGGCTTGTGGAGGAGTTCAAAAAACAAGAAACCATTGACCTCTCTAAAGACCCTCAAGCCCTTCAACGTTTGAAAGAAGCCGCAGAAAAAGCTAAAATTGAGCTTTCTGCTGTGACTCAAACCCAAATTAGCTTGCCTTTCATTACGGCTGACCAAGATGGTCCTAAGCACTTGGAAATGAATCTTACCCGTGCAAAGTTTGAAGCGTTAAGTGCTGACTTAGTGGAACGCTGCCGTATTCCTGTTGAAAAAGCGCTCAAGGATGCCGGTCTTCAAGCGGCTCAGGTGGATGAAGTGGTACTTGTGGGTGGTTCAACCCGTATTCCTGCCGTGCAAGCCTTGGTGAAGCGTTTAACAGGTAAAGACCCTCATCAAGGTGTGAACCCTGATGAAGTGGTGGCCATTGGTGCTGCCGTGCAAGCGGGGGTATTAGCAGGTGAAGTGAAAGATATTGTGTTACTTGATGTAACACCGCTTACCCTTGGTCTTGAAACTCTTGGCGGTGTGATGACCCCTTTAATTGAACGGAATACGACCATTCCTGTGCGTCGTAGCCAGATTTTCTCTACCGCTGCTGATAATCAACCTGGGGTTGAAGTGGTTGTGTGTCAAGGTGAACGCTCTATGGCACGTGATAACAAGGTGTTGGGAACGTTCCATTTGGATGGTATTCCTCCTGCCCCTCGTGGCGTACCCAAGGTTGAAGTCACGTTTGATATTGATGCCAACGGTATTGTAAATGTTTCTGCGAAAGACCTTGCGACCAATAAGGAACAAACCATTACCATTACCGCAAGCACGAATCTTGGCAACGATGAAGTGGAGCGTATGGTCAAGGAAGCAGAACAACATGCCGAAGCAGACAAACAGCGTAAAGAGTTGATAGAGTTACGCAATCAGGCAGACCAAACCTGCTTCAGTCTTGAAAAAATGCTCAAAGACCTTGGTGAAAAAGTGACTGCTGAAGAAAAAACGAAAGCAGAGGAAGGGATTCAAAAAATCCGTGACCTTCTTGCAAAAGAAGATACGTCGCTTGAAACCTTGAAAACCGCTTTGGATGAATTACAACAAGTCACGTATGGCATTGCTGCCAAGGCTTATGAGTCGGGTGAAGCTTCTGCAACAGCTTCTGCGGCTGAGTCTACTTCAACCGAGACGCAAGCCACCAAGCAAGATGATGTCATTGATGCCGATTTTAAGACTGTCTAGGTTCTGTCACCTCTCCTGACAGGCGATGCTTGGGGAGTGTGTGTATTGCCTCGTGATAAAGGATTGCTATCTCCTAAGAGATAGCAATCCTTTTAATAAGAGAGAGAAGCCTCGTTGTGTCTGTGTGTGTGGGGGGGGCTTAGCCAGCGGCTATAAAGCGTTGGGTAATCAGTTGAGGGCGGGTAATGGCTGACCCGACGACGATGGCATCAGCCCCTCGTTCATAAGCCTCTCGGATGTGCCAAGGTTCCCACACCCGTCCTTCAAGGACTAAACTGGTTTGGCTTTCCTTGGGCATGCAAGCACGTGCTTGACTCAGAAACGAAAACCCTGGGGTTTCTTTTTCTGCTTGGTCACGTGTTTCCAAGGTATAACCAAATAGGGTGGTTGCAACCACCTCAACACCACACTGATAGGCTACTTCAACATCCTCAATCGTGGCACAGTCCGCCCAAATAGGGATATGAGGTAACGTGGTTTTAAGTGTTTTGAGCCATACAGATGTGGGTGTTCCACATGGGCGAAGGCGTTGTGTGGCATCCACAGCCACGATGCCAGCACCCGCTTCATAAAGTGAGAGAACATCTTCAAAAGTCGGTGTAATGTACACCTTGCCCCAAGGGTTATCGGATAAGCTACTGTGCTTGGTTAAGCCAATGACAATACTCTCAGGGTGTTTGTCTTTAAAATACTTAATATTTGAAACCCCTGCCATTCTAAAGGTCTTTACACCACTTAACATAACGGTTTCGGCGAAGGCGGTTAGTAATTCAGGACGGTTAAGAGGCTCATCCCCTTCCGCTTGAACGGAAACAATGAGTCGGTGATGTAACCAATGTTTCAAAGAATCTTGTAAAGAAGTGGTGAGCATAAGAAAAAATGCTTCAATAAAAAAGGAATATAAAATACAAATCTTCACATGATGACAAGATATAAAGTACTATAACAGAGGTATCCAATTTAATACAGCTGTCAGTAACAATAGAATACAAACAGTTACTTTGTGAACATGTGTAAATAAACGATACCTGTCATAATGTAAATAACCGTTAATATGGGTTAAGAACAGGCATTAAGGTTTCAAGATAAGCTTCCCAAGGCTCTGGACCATGGTGCCTTAAAAAGAGGATTAAGGGGGTTAAGTCAGGCATAAGATAGGTAGAGTATTCATAATGCCCCAAATGCCATACCCCTTGGCTATCTTGGTGGTGACTGTAACAATCGTAACCAATGGGGTCGGTTTCATCCTTGGTACGTAACGAACGTAAAAGATATTCAAAACATGTTTTATGAGGAATACGCTCATGCCATACATCTTCAAGGTAAAGTTCGACCCCCTCTATGTGGTGATTGACCCAATCTCTTAATTGATTCAGTGACACATAGATACGTTCAGAGTTATGGGCAGAGTCATGGGGGACATGATGTAAAAAACTTTGTAGTTTTGTAAGTAACAATGTTTCATTTTGAGACAATGTTATTGACATGGTGTCAGTTAATCCTGAGGAAACAGTGTTAAGTAAGGTCATGTTTACAAACATGAAACATAAGACCCCTCTATCTTAACATTAAAGCATGTTGCTTGACGTTTAAGTGGTGATAGAGGCGTCTTATGTAAACAAAATTTTGTTATTGATACATGTAGAATTAACGTACCATGTTGACAATGGTTTCCAGAATGGAGGAATAGGTTGTGACCATTTTACTGCTAGCCTCCAAGCCTCTTTGCGTAATGACGAGGTTGGAAAATTCTGTTGAGAGGTCGACGTTTGACGATTCTAAACGTCCTGTACTAATCGTTCCTCTGCCATTTCGTGCAGCAATGCCAAATTTAGCCTCCCCTGAATTGGGACCAATGGAGTAAGCGGTACCCCCTTCACCAATGAGACCTTGTGGGTTGGTGACACTTGCAGTCATGAGTTGGAGGGACATCCCTTCCATACCATTACCCCCTGAGGGGCTTGGGAAAATCTCGTAACCCGTCATTTGTCTTACCATCCCTGCATCAGTGCTTTGCTGGTTCACACCTGCAAACACACGGCTAGGATTTGATTTGTCTAAAAACATAATTTCTCTTCTACCCGTGGTTGGGTTATCTCTGATACTGAATTGGTTATTCCCGTAGGACATCGAGATGCTCCCGTCAGTACCCACTGAAAATTGAGGTTGTGCTAGCGTACTTGGAGTGGTCGCTGTTCCTCCTGTTAATGAAGGGAAGGTTGTTAGGGTGGCGTTAGGTGTGAGGGTATTCCCAATATTGACCCCTAAAATTTGTCCAGTGGCATTATCCGTGTAAAAACTAACTTTCATTTTTTGAGGAATCTTGATAAACCCCTTGGTACTTGGGACAGGGTCATCTATAGAACTTGTCCCAAAAATTCGGTACCCATTGGAGGTTGCGAGATACCCGTCTCCATCGAGTTGAAAGTTACCTGCACGTGTTAGGTAATAATCGTTACTAAGGTCAAAACTAAGTGTACCTTGTGGTTGGACGACAAAAAAACCATTACCATTAAACATCATATCCGTATTTAACCCCGTAGATTGTGTAGCCCCTTGGTTCCAATTTTGTCCAATACTTGAGAGTTGTGTACCAACCCCTACTTGGATGGGGTTCGTACCGCCTGTGTTATTAGTAGGTGCACTTCCGCTGGAGAGTGTGATATCAAATACAGTCTGAAAATTTGCCGCAGAACTTTTAAAGGCCACGGTGTTCAAGTTTGCAACGTTATTTGAAATAACATCCATTTTACTTTGATTGGCACGGATACCAGAGACAGCTGTGAATAAGCCCTGAGACATCATCATAATGGGTGTTTCCTTGGCATAATGATAAAAACGAGAACAGACGTTCGCAAAATTTGAAAATAATGTTCCAATCAAGATGTACGCTACATGGATTTACTGTACATCTATAGGCGTGGGTCGCTTAAAAAAGGGCTACTAGGTGGTTGGGCTTGAGGTCTCTAGAATTTGAATGCTGTCAAGGTTATCAAACATCACTTTATCTTTGTTGGGGCCTATTTCTAGCTCAATACCCCCATTGTTAATCAAGGCACTTCTCACAACCCCTCTGACCTCTGTCTTGCTACCTTGGGGAAAATAACTCACGGTTTTACCGATAATGTTAGAGGCTTGTTGTAATTGCGTTGAACCTTTTAAGGCATCTGCTAAATTACGTGTTTCTTCCACTTGGGCATAGGCTGCCTGTTGTTGTACGAACGCCGTGTTATCGGTAGGACTCAAGGGGTTTTGATTTTGGAGTTGTGCCAGCATTAAGCGCATGAATGCTTGGTTATCCATCGTTTTAGTACCACCATTTTTGGTACTGTTGGCTTGGTTGGTAATGTTGGTGTTACTGTTGATATTGGTAAGTTGTTCACTGAGGCTGCTTGCAGTAATCATGGGCTGTTGACTTTCTTCTCTTTCAGGAGGTATACAGAACTCAGACTGTGGCGATAAACGTTTTATGAAAACAGACGTTGTTTAAAAAATGAAGTAAAACCCATACGGAGAGATAAAACGATATTAACGGGTTGGATGAAACGAGAATGCCAAGGCGGATGTGTTGGGAAAAACCCCTTTTAACATCAATTCAACACTATCGAATGATTTGATGTCCAGTGATGCGGGATGGTATTCCTTTAGGTGAGGGAGTTTGAATGAAGCACTTTCATATAAAGAGAGGGTGTTAGTAGCGAAGTCGCTTTGTGTGAGCGAGAAGGGGTCTGTAGGGGCTGTGTGGTTCAACATAGACCATAGATTGCCGTATTCTGCTATGGGTGCCAATGTAGGAGGGATGTCTTGAGGCAATACCCAAGGGTCTTCCACCGTATCAGTCTCTTCAAGAGGAGGTGTGTGTGTGGGTATCCATGTGGGGGTTTCTGAATACGTTCCCTCTTGTTGATGCCCTTGTTGGGCATAGGACTCTGAAAATCCTTGAGAGCCATTATCCGCTAGCGTAAAGGGCGTAGCGGTCTCAGAGGTATGGGAGGGATGTGCTTGAGACTCTGTAGAAGCATCTTGTTGGGAGAAGCCAGAGAAGGCACTATCGCTTAAGCCCTGTTGTGTGGTTTCAGTATGTGGTGTTAAAGCGTTGAGGGTGGCATTGTGTTTTTCCAAGTCGACTTGTTGCCTTCTTTCTTCAAGTGCAAAATGCTCCATCGTGAGGAAAGGGTGAGCCGTGTGTGATGCGAGCTGTCCAAAGCTCTCATACAGCTTGGCGGGATAAGCTGAGGTTTCTTGCGGAAGTGTTCCCTGCCATGAAAAAGGGCTACTGGGGTTTTGGGAGGGATTGTTTTTTGGAAGGTGTGGCATCTCAAAGGCTTCTTTTTTTAAAGCTTCTGCTAAAGATAAGTCGGTAGAGGGTGGTAACTCAGGCGTGTAAGCGACGGTTAAAGGACGGGTTTGCCCGATGGGGCTTCCTCCATCTGGTAATAATCCAGCTTTAAATGCCTGATGAAGGCTTTGAAAGTTGGATAAATCGTTCACTAAGAGGGTACTTGATAAGTGCGAGGTCGTCCTTGGGCTTGGGAAGGATAGAGCGTTCTCGGTGCTAAATGAATGGGTGAACGTTTGACCCTCCAAGGTATGGGGGGATACCAAGGGGTCTACGTGAGAGGAGGGTTGCTTTAAAATCAGAACCATACTGCCCTTTAAGCGATTGGAGGAGGCATCGTCCCCTTGGGCTTGTGGTTCAATGACTAATCGGAGGGTTTTAAGGGTACTGGGCTTATCGGTGAACGTTTCGACCAATGGGCTAGGAAGGGTTCCTTGATTGGAAGGGGTTTGAGAGGTTTCTGTTGGGAGATGCTTCGGAAGAGAGGGGGTTGATTCTGAGAGAGGTAAGAGGGTGGGAAGGTTCGATGGTTGGAGTGTTTCGGTGAAACTGTCGATGGGGGTAGGTAACGCTGGTAGCGTCTCGTTGACGGTTTTTTCGGGTTCCTTGTCTTGGAGAGAAGGCTCAAGCGTGAGTGATTCTTTCAAGCTGATTGGGTTTGAGACTTGAGGGGTGGAGGTCATGCTTGGGTGTGTTTCCCCAAGCAATCCTTCCTGAAAGGGTAGGGTATTGAAGACTGTATCATCCTCATGGGGTACTTCCACTTCTAAAGAGAGAGAGAGGGTGTCTAGCCATGTGGTGGGGATGTTTTTCTCTAGGAGATAAGGACTCAGGAGTGCCTTGAGACTTTCGGTGCCTTCAGACAAAGTAGGGGTGCTTTGTGCGGTGGGTGTTTCTTGAGTGGTCGCTGTACTTGTATGTGTGGTGGTTTCTAGTGTGTGAGGTTGTGGTGATTCTCCATCGCCATGCACGGCAGTGTTTGAGACATCCGTGCGTGAGGGGTTGCGTGTATTGGACTCTGGTACTCTGAGAGAGGAGGAGGGCAAGACGAAGGCGTGTTCTTCTGTTGAGGAGGAAGAAGGGGGTGTTGTTGAAATATCCTGAGTGGGTATCGTTGGTAAGGATGCAAAAACCTGGAGGAGCTGGGTATAGTCTTCAGGGGTTAGGGTAAGCGTTTGTGTGGTTTCTTGTGGGAGGCTATTGTCTTCTTGAATAGGGGTGTCTTCTGTGGAGGGGGATTTAGAGGAATTTGATTGTGTTTCATCTTTTTCTGTAGAGACCTCTGAGGCTGTTTGACGGGTTTTTTCAAATAAAGGACGTTCTTTGGGTGTAAGGTCTTTACTGTTTTGATTGATGCGTTCAGTGGCACGTTCATCAGTGACCCGTTCGGTGGTAAGCCTTGGGGTTTGTGCCTCTTTTTGGGTTGGGCTTTGCTTTTCGAGGTTAGCTCTTATCGAGCGTGAGACGCTACTTTGTTGCATGGCGTGTTGCATATGCCGTTGTAGATGATGTAAGAAACCATGCTTAAACGTTGTAGAGAGCGAGGGTATGTTTGTAAGCATGCCTTCTTTTGGACGATTCTGTGTTTGGGATGCGACGACTTGGAAGCCCCCTGAAAATGAAGCATTCATCATGGCGTAAGGTATCCTGATTTTTAGAGAAAACTACCTGTAAGCTGTATTAAAAAACCGATGCGACTTAGTGACTTATCCAAAACATGACGCTAGGATGCTTATGAATGCCAAAAAAAGAGCATAATGACGATACGGGTGTCCTTCATCCTATACTACTTGAGAGGTGGGTTGAGGAGGAAGCTTCGGAGAGAAAACTCCTCTAGGAGGAGGGTTTCTTTCTTATGAAGCTCAAGTTGATGGGAGTCATGGATGCGTTCTTGGAGCATTTCGAGCTGTTTTTCTTCACGGGCTAGGCGCATCACAGGCTCTTGTAAAGCGTTTACTTCTGCTTGTAGTTTACTGTGTTGTGCTTGTGTCTCCAGGATGGCATGTTCAAGCCATTGGATGTGATGATGGCTTTGGATAAGTGAATCAGGTAAAGACCAAGCGTGTGTTGCGTTTGAGAGCGAGGCATCTTGTTGAGAAAACCGTGTGTGATGTTCCTGTGTAATATGGCTATGAGCCATTTCTTTGGCACTGAGTAACGCTTTGAGATGGGTTTGACATTGATGTAAGGCTGCTTGTGCCTGTTGCAAAGGGGGTAAGTACTTCTGTTTCTCTTGAGCCTTTAGCTTTTGTAACGTTGCGAGCTGCTTGAGACGTTTAGCGTTCATGGGTGGATAGTGCGGTGTGTTTAAACATGGGTAAGGGTGACGGTGTATAGTGTCCTTAAAAGGTCGTTATGAAACGAGCCATACCCTTGAGATTATCCTTTACTCAAGGCATAATGAATGCTATGTGAGCGATAAAACTCACTTAAATAAAGGACACGTGACACACACCCGTCATGGTTGTACGATGTGTATCCAATGAAGTAGGTGCATTAAATAGCGTTTTATAGTGAAAGCCCCTTGAACCGTGAGTACTCTCTCCTCTGATTTACCTTCCTGCGTCGTGATTGGTTCCGACCATGCAGGCTATACATTAAAGCATGCCATAGTGACGCATTTACAAGCTCAGGGTATTGAGGTTGTGGATGTGGGGTGTCAACATGCACAAGATGCTGTGGATTATCCTCATATTAGTGCTGAGGTGGCACAGAAGCTTTTGGGTTCCCCCGAGGCTTTAGGCATTTTAGTATGTGGTAGTGGGGTGGGCGTTGCTATTGCGGCAAATCGGTATCCTCATCTCCGTGCGGTTGTCGCACCCACTCCCCTTGTCGCAAAACTCAGTAAAGCCCACAATAATACGAATGTGTTATGTTTGGGGGAACGTTTAACCACGCCTATGGTGGCACTGGATATTGTGGACACGTGGTTGAAGAGTCCTTTTGAGGGGGAGCGTCATGAACGTCGTGTGAGACAATTAGCCGAGATGCCCGTTTTTGAGCCGTGTGCGACTGCTACCTCCTGCTAGGGGCTAGTGATTTTCCTTTCTCTTTTTGTACTTATTAGACTCTCTCTCTTTAATCCAAACAGAAAGACTATTCATCATGACGATGCCTTTTAAAGCCTTTGAAACCCTTGCCCACCAAGACCCTGATATTTACGCCGTGGTACTCGATGAGTTACACCGCCAGCAAGAGGGCATTGAGCTGATTGCAAGTGAAAACTTCGCCTCCCAAGCCGTGATGGATACCATGGGGAGTGTGTTAACGAATAAATATGCGGAAGGACTCCCCGCCAAGCGTTACTATGGTGGATGTGATGTGGTAGATAGAGCCGAAAGTCTTGCCATTGAACGCTTAAAAGCGTTGTTTCCTGGGTGTGTCCATGCGAATGTACAACCTCATAGTGGTGCCCAAGCGAATATGGCTGCTTTCATTGCTGCAGGGTTACAACCAGGGGATACCATTCTTGGGATGAATCTTTCTCATGGGGGGCATTTAACCCATGGTTCGCCTGTGAACGTATCAGGGTTTTGGTTTCAAGCACATCATTATGGTGTCAATCCAGAAACAGGTCGCTTGGATATGGACACCGTGCGTCAGAAAGCCTTGGAAGTGAAGCCCAAAATGATTATTTGTGGGGCAAGTGCTTACCCACGGGTGATAGATTTTGCAGCATTTCGAGCGATTGCTGATGAAGTGGGTGCTGTGGTATTGGCTGATATTTCTCATATTTCTGGTTTGGTTGTGACGGGACACCATCCAAGTCCTTTCCCTCATTGTCAGTTTGTGACTTCCACCACCCATAAAACCTTACGTGGCCCTCGTGGTGGTGTGGTGATGGTCAGTGATGAAGCCTATGCCAAAGCGATTGACAAAGCTGTATTCCCTGGAACCCAAGGGGGGCCTTTGATGCACGTGATTGCCTCCAAGGCAGTGGCGTTTAAAGAGGCTGCTTCTAGTGCGTTCAAACAGTATTCTCAAGCGGTGGTGGAAAATGCTCAAGCGATGGCACAGACGCTATTAGCTTCAGAGATTCAGGTATTAAGTGGTGGGACGGATAACCATTTAATGATTCTTGATTTACGCTCCTTGGGTATTACAGGGAAGGAAGCCCAAGCACGCCTTGAAGCGATTCATATCACGACAAATAAAAATACGATTCCCGATGACCCTCAAAGTCCATTCGTGACGAGTGGTGTACGTTTGGGGACACCTGCCATTACGTCCCGTGGGTTTGATGTTGTGGCAACTCGTGAGCTTGCAAGTGTTATTGCCCAAGCACTCAAAGCCTCACCTGAGGTGTTTGAAGCACAGCAGGATAGCTTAAAACACCAAGTCCATGCCTTAGCCAAGCGTTATCCTTTGTACCCTGAGCTTGAAGCCCACATGCAAACCTTGGCACCTCGTTTCGCCTCGGTGTAAGGCATGACGCTTTAAAGTGATTCATATCATAATCACTGATTAACCCCGCTTTTTAAAGCCCATGAGACCATGTCATACTATTTGGTTTCATGGGCTTTAGGGTTTTGTGATTCTGTCGATACACTGTTTAGATGAGCCTGATAGGTGATACGCATGGGTATTTGTTTGCAGAGATGAGGAGTTAATATGTCCCCAATTGATGTTCATGAACTAGACGATTATTGTGGTAAACGTTATGCACTCATGCTAGAAGAGCATGAGGGGAGAAGAACAGCCTATGACCGTGATATTAAAAATCCTGAGTTATTGCTGACCAGCTTAAACGATGTTCGTTACCAAGCCTATATGCCTCAGAAGCAGGGGGGCTTCCAGCCAACCTCAAGACGCAGCAGTTCGTGGCAAATTTCAATGAATGCCATTGATTCCCGCTATCATCATGCCGCTAAAGAGGAAGGTGTTGAAATTCTGAAATGCTAAGAGAGGGTATGTTCTTAGTGTGTTTTTCATGAAAAAAGCCACTTGGTTATTTTAAATAACCAAGTGGCTTTTGCTGCAGAAGGGATTTGAACCCCCACGACCGAAGCCACTAGTACCTGAAACTAGCGTGTCTACCATTTCACCACTGCAGCAGGACGGTACTTAAGAACAAGTGTAGCCTTGAAGTAGCTTCCACTAGTGTTAAGGAAAATAAAGCGTTTGTCAATTACTGAGAAGCAAGTACAAGCCCAAGCACTTGGCGAATATCATCAAGGGTTTTAATTTGTGTAAGTTGTTGACGGTAGAGGCTCGCACCTTTAAACCCCTTAAGATACCAAGGCAGTTGCGCACGTAGTTCTCGGCATGCCTTGTCTTCTCCTTGATAGTCTGCAAGGGCTTCTGCATGGGCAATGGCAACCTTAACAATGGTTTCAAGAGGCATGGCGGGTAATGTGTCATGCCCCTCTATAAGCGCCTCATGGAGGTGACCAATGAGCCAAGGTTTACCTTGGGTACCCCGCCCTATCATGACGGCATCCACCCCATAGGTCTCTAGGACATGGCGGGCATCTGCTAAGGAGGTAATATCCCCATTGGCTACCACAGGAATGGTAAGTGCTTGTTTGAGGTGACCAAAAGCCTCCCAGTCACACCCTGGCTGGTATCCTTGAGCGCGTGTACGTGCATGGAGTGTCACCATGCTGGCACCCGCATCCTGACACATTTTTCCGAACGTAAGGTAGTTTTTACTTTGCTCATCCCATCCAAGACGGAATTTAACAGTGATGGGGGTCTTGAGTCGGCTCGTGAGTGCCTTAATCAGTTTTGACGCTTGTTCGGGCGACTTCATTAAGGAGCAACCTTCAAAATTACCTGTAATTTTTTTGACAGGACACCCCATATTCAGGTCAATACTGACAGGATGGTAGCTTGTAACAATCGTCTCGGCTGCTTCAATGAGGACATCCTCTTTGTGTGCAGCGAGCTGATAGGCAATGGGGTGGTCTTGAGGGGTGCGTTCTAAGATGGGGGCATCCCATCGTTTGGAGTAGACCAGTCCGTTACTACTAATCATTTCTGTGCAAATCAGAGACTCAGGCGCCCATTGCCGTACAAACCCCCTAAAGACCACATCCGTAATACCTGCCATGGGGGCAAGCATCACTTGACTGGCAATCCATGTTGAACCTAAATAAAATCCCTTTGCTTGGGTTTCTGTGCCAGAGGCGTGAAGACTTGCGGAGGCTGATGAAGAAGCAGTGTGTAAGGAGAGAGGAGCAAGGCGTGTCATAATCGTGAAGAGAGGGTCATGGTATGGTGTGTTAGCTCAA
This sequence comes from Vampirovibrionales bacterium, assembly GCA_044346175.1. Lineage (GTDB taxonomy): Bacteria > Cyanobacteriota > Vampirovibrionia > Vampirovibrionales > JAJTHC01 > JBJTUH01. Next base: position 119,469 of record JBIIZQ010000003.1, on the reverse strand, counting down.
AAAGGCTTGCCTAAAAAAGAGTGTCTACAAGTATCAAGGATACTATACTCAAAAAGTTGGCGGTATGTTTATTGTGTTTGGCTTGGTGTTTGTTACACCCCAAGGACTAGTCGTGAAACTAGCAGTGAAAAAGGTAGGAGAACTTGCAGAAGGAGGAGGAGAGACGTGCGTAAAGGAGGGGGGCTGAGACATGGTGTGAAGGGTTTCTCCTTGACGTGGCATGCGATTAAAGAGCGTTTTTTCTTTCAGGACAGGCTCTTTAGTAGGTGCTTGTGAGAACTTTATGGCATCAGGAGAAGGGGGTACTTCATGGGTACTTGAGGGTGAGGTACTCTCAGAAGGCTTAAGGGTTTTTTGTAACGTATAATTCACAACCCCAGGTCGTAATAATCCATAACCGAGTGTGTTCATCACGGTGACCAAGGCGAGATTACTCCAAGCTTGATGGGATTCATGTTTCAGGAATGTTCCCATGGCTTGAAGGGCAGGGGTTTTTTCTCCGAGCCATTGAAGGGCTTGCGTGGTAAGCACCGCAGGGTAATAGTTTAAGAAATGAATCAAGGCACCAATCGCTTGGCGGGAAATCTCTTGATGCACTAATAAATGCCGCTCACGCTCTGAAATGTTTTTATCATGCTTGAGTTGCTGATTGGTCATCCAAGGGGTCAGGATGGCGGCGGGTACATAGGTGAGTCCGTTGGCAATCCAAAACATCTTGGAGAAGGTCTGCTGTGAGCGTGCTATGGGCATCACGCTCGTGTGTAGTACGTCTTTTGCCATTTCCTTTGTCATGGTTCCTGAAAACCGTACTTTGGGGAGAGCATGCGACGAGGCTTGCGTGTGATAAGTGCAGAATGATTTTTTTATAAAGTGGACAGACCGAGGCTTCAAAAAGGTTTTAGCTGTTGAAGAAGGATGGCTACCAAGTGTGACGAATACCATACAAACACTCCCTTCGCTGGCATTATCCAGAGCAGGTTAGATGGGTTTTTCTGTACACAAACTAATAAAGAATGAACAGAAATCTCAGCCAGCTTCTCAGTGCCAGCTCCCCAGTGACTAAAAAATAATAAACTTAAAAATGTCGTGTGATGCTTAGAGGTTTACAAGTAGGGGTGTTCACAAGTGCGAAATACTTAGGGTAAGTTTTTGACAACCTGTGAACAACTAAGGTCAGTTTAAAAGAGAGTACCACCAATAGCAAGCACTAGTTTATAGATTCCCAGCGTTTAAAAAGCAATTTTAAAAACAAGTTTGTGTTTATTGGTGTAACGCTATGAATCATGTCAGCTTTCACGCTTCTGAATGATTCATCGACAGCTTTTCTCTCCTACATGTTTTGTTCTGCTTGCTACTTCCTTCCGTAAGGCATGCTTCCCCATGATGCAAATTCCTATGACTGGTCCTTCTTTTAATGCTGGGGTGAACCCCTTAGCTTTAACACCTGATATGAGTAATTTGGGTGGTTTATCTGGGGCATCGCAACCGCCAATGAATCTTTTGGGTGGCATGTCTCAACCTTCTTCTGTACCCACGATGGATAATCCTCAATCTTTTCTGGCAGGTCGTTTTGGTGCCTCGCCTTCAAGCCCGCAGCAGCCCCCTAGTATTTTAAATGGTTTATCGGGGCAATCTGGACAAGAAAAAGTGATTGTCGTCCCCATTATTATCAATGGTGCAAACGCATCCCCCTCTCCTGCGGGTACAAACGCCAGTATGATGCCCACAGGTAACAATACGCCTGTGCGTATGGGTGCTGGCAATCCACCCCCCATGGCTTTTAATGGTACGCCGATGACCCCTGTTGCACCGAATCCTAACCAGTTAGGCTCAGCGGGTACGATGCCTGGTATGAATAACCCCGCAACGGCCCTTACAGTGAATGCACTGGGTGGGCCTACAAGTGAAGTAGGGAATCTTTACAATCAGGTTCAAAACGCTCAAGGGGACATCAAAAATCTTCTTGCCAGTATGAATACCAACATGCAAGGCATGTTAGCGGGGGGTGGTAATCCGCAGGCTATGGTGAATCCGCAGCAAAACCCCAATCAGCCCATGCCCACTAACCCCAATCAGCCTCCTCAACAAGGCTTAGGTGCGGGTAATATGCCTCCTAATCCTACCCGCATGGGCGGAAATGGTGGGATGCCTCCCGTTGACCCTAATGCCTCTATCAAACAACAAGCCGAGATGGCAAAGCAGATGAGTGAGATGCTCAAGGCACAGAAGGGTAAGGGGTCGCAAGCACCTCGTGGTGCTGAAGGTTCTCCTGATGAGATGCCCCCTGAGGCACTGGCTTCACGGGAGGGAGGGGCTGCCGCTATGCCAGGTTCTTCCAAAGAAGCCTCGATGCAAAAGCGTATTGATAAACTAGAAGCCATGGTTGCCCAATTACTAGAAGACAAAGAATCGGGTGGTGAGATGCCTCCAAGAGGTGGCTCTCCTTTGGCTTCTCGGGAACGAGGTGGGCAACCCATGCCTACACGCATGGGGTCGTCGATGCCAAGAGGAATGTCTCCTCAGTCACCAAGGTTAGGAACTCCTCAAGAGACCTCCGAAGAGGCGATGGGGGATACCCCGTCAGGTATGTCGGAGAATCGCTCTACGCAAGAAGCTTTGGCACTCATTGCTAAATATGATGCCAAACTGAAGCAAAACCTGCAAGGTCTACAGTCCCGTTTGGGTAGCTCTAAAGGGAACACGGGTGCGACTCGAGGCATGCCTCAAGCTGGTATGCCTGCCTAGCGTTTCAGCCAAGAGGCTTAGACCAGTTGCCTGAGTTTGTTGCGTAATCTTGAAATGGCTTGGGCGTGTAACTGGCAGACCCTTGATTCCGAAACTTGAATAATTTCACCGATTTCCTTAAGGGTAAGGTTTTCATGGTAGTACAGTGCAATCAGGAGCTTCTCCCTTTCGGGGAGGGTGTTGATAGAGTCAATGAGGCGTTGCTGTAGTTCTACTTGAAGAATTTCCTCATCAGGAGAGAGGCGGGATTGGTCTTCTACGGTATCAAGTACCGAAAGAGACGAGCCTGAACCATCGTCGGCATAGGTTTCGTCCAATGAGAGTACAAAGCTTTGACTTTCAGTCATCATCTGTTGTATCCGAGCCTTTGTGACTTTGAGATGGGATGCCAGCTCGTCCTCTGAGGGGGAGCGTCCCAGTGTTTTCTCAAGGAGTGTGATGGCTTCGGTGAGGTCCTTTGTGCGTTTTCTGACTCCTCTTGGAATCCAGTCTTGAACACGTAGATGGTCAATGATAGAGCCTCTGATTCTGGTGACAGCGTAGCTTTCAAATTTTAATCCACGTTCAGGTTCAAAGCGTTCTACCGCTTTCATTAAGCCCATGGTTCCAAAGCTAATCAGGTCATCGACACTTACACCTGTGGGTAACGTGAGGGGTAAACGAGAGACGACATAGCGTACCAAGTGGAGGTATGCGAGAATGACTTTGTCTCTGATACGACTATTCGTGGGGCTTTTTCGGTATTGTTCCCATAATTGAGAGGTCTCTTCAGGAGAGAGCTTCTTTTGATTACGCATGTGGGAAGAACTCCACAGGCTAAAGGAAGTGCCAGCTTCAAAGGCTTCCTCCTTTAAAGATTGTGCCACGGTCTTTGCGGCAGAAGCACTTGTCGTTTCTGTGGGTTCTATTTCAGCGGATGGTTCTATCTCATGCACCGTATCGAGCGGTTCCATCTCAACAAGACTGTGAGACTCACTGGTTTGCAACGTGGCAACATTCCCTTGTATGTGCGATGTTTGAGAGGGTGTGCGACGTTGATAAGCCATCATCATAAATCTTCCTTGCTCACGAATGTAAGACCATACGACCAAAGCACACCCATAAGGGTGCGAGATTCCTATTAGGGTAGTTTACGACGAGTTTTTCCTAGGTTTGAGACTTCTTTGGAAAAGCTCGTCTTTCTATGGGAGAGTGGCGGAAGCGGATGAGACTAGAGGAAGGCACTTGAGAGGCGAGCCGCTAGTGTAGCAGTAGCGTTACCCAATCCAGTAAAAAAGTTCGCCAAAGCGAGGGGGTAGGGAAAAGGGTTTTAATATCCGCATAGAGCGTGGCGACCTCTTGCGTCATCCATGTTTGGGTGCGAGCGACCGCACCATGGGCTTCTAATAAACGTGTGACTTGTCCTAGTGCCTCATCAAGTAAGCCCAAGGTTTCGTGGCTACCCTGTGCGTAACGAAAGACACTCTGAATGTGTTGTTTGAGGGTTTCTTTGGTGTGTTCTGGGATGTCATCAGCACGTAGAATCATCCAGATAGGTATCCCGATAAGACCATTGCGTAGGTCGTCCAATACGGGCTTGCCCGCTTCGGCTTCCTTGGCTGTAAGGTCAAGTAAATCATCCCGCAACTGAAAAAGCCACCCAAACTGCTTGCCAATGTGGGCAAGTGCTTGACGATGTTCAGGTGCTTCCAAAATAGCAGCCGCCTCACAGGCCGCTTCAAAAAGCGAACTCGTTTTGTAGTGCGTTTTCTTGAGATAATTTGACCAGTCCCATGTGGTACTGTATTGTGTTTCCCATTGCAAGACCTCGCCTTGACACAGTGCTGCCAAAACCTCTGAGTAAAGTGCCACAAGAGGAATATGCCCGACCTTCGCCAGTTTGATACTGGCTTGTGCCAAGAGGTAGTCTCCTGAGAGTATGGCTTGATGATTCCCCCATAAGGCTCTTACCGTGGGCTGATTTCTTCGTAAGTCTGACTGGTCAAGCACATCGTCATGTAAAAGCGTTGCGATATGAATCAATTCACTGATGGCGGCAGTGTCCCAGTGGGTGAGCGTTAAACATTGGAGCAAGGCTTCATCGGTGAGTGATTGTCGCTCGGGTTGTTCACGTAGTAAAAGAAGCACAAATAAAATTGTCATGGCAGGACGCAGCATTTTCCCTCGGGTTTGCAGGGCATGGCTTAAGCTTGCTTCCAGTTTTGCAATATCGGGTGTCATAATATCCAGCACGGCACGGCGTATGTTGGGGAGAACTTGGGTTTCCCATAGGGGGGTGGCACCGAGTGTCCCGAAAGTAGGATAAGAAGTTGCGTGGGGTTGTGCTGTATCAGCCGAATGATTCAAGTGAGACATCATCATGAAGGCACCTTTGAAGTAAGGGTGAACGTGAGGGTCTGGGAAGTGATAAAGGGATAACCCATGAGTGACACCGATGCCTCATGTGATTGATTGAAAATTGATTGAAAAGACGATGGTCATGGCAGAGGGGAGGGTGGTTCCTGATTGCAATGACCTGTGTGAAAGGAAGATGCTATTTAGTATACACCGAAATGCTAGTAACTTCAGGAGCAACTTCAGGCAATTTGTTCTTGAAGCCTGTGTTTAATACCTGTAGGCACAGTTTGCGGGGTTGCCCGCATGTGATGTTCCCCCTTGTTTTGAGATAGTCCCTTCACCGTAAGACGATACCCCTTTCTCCCCATGATTACCTTTAATCCCTTTGTGAAAACCCCTGCGGCTTTTACGCCGAAGCATTTTGGTCAAAGCACTTCTCAGGCACCCCTTGCCTCCGATGACAACACCCTTGGTGCTACGACACGTCACACGCCCACGCCTCTGGTGGGGGTACCCTCGGATGTGTTCGCAACGCCTCCAGCGACTTTGAGACCTGTTACACCCGTTGCCCTGCCCTCAGACGCTACCTCACGTGTTACAACGAACCCTTTCAATTTTGGCTACAATCCTCAAACCCCTCCTGGTGAAACGGGTATTTTACGTCCAGTGATTACCTCCGAGCTTCCTGCACACATGCAGAGTTTTGGTGCGAAGAGCCTTTGTGGCTCTCAATTGTGCGTGATGGGTTAGCCTGTACGGTGTGTGGTGAAAGTCTCTGCTGGGCTATTCAATCTGGAATGGGTAGCGTTTAGCGTGTACTTCTTTGGTGAGTGTGACCGAGGGCTTGAGCTTGTTCGTGTGAAGATACATTTTTCCCATGCTGCTAAGAATGTCTTGCTCTTCGAGCAGTTTTTGGGCTAGCGCGGGGTCTGTGGGTTGAGGGGTAACCTCTTTTGAGAGTGCTATTTGGAAATGAGGGTCTGAGTCAAGGAGCGTCTGAGGGGTCTCTTTGGGGGCGAGTCTTTTTTGGGCTAAAGTCTCTACCCTGTAAGGCGGCAGAAGACCAAGACACTCACTAGCCTCACGGATATGAAGTCCTGAGGGCAGTTTGTAAAGTTGTAACATGCTTTGTTTGTCTCTTGGGGAGAGCTGATGGACACCAAACTTGTGGGGAACATACATGATGTCTTCTGCTTGGTCACTGTGTCCCAGTAAGCCGAGGGCGTGTCCTACTTCATGTAAAATGGTGTGCTTGACCTCTTCTTGTTGATTATATTTTTGATGCACCCGTCCATCTGAAATGCCAATAGAAATTTCACAAGAGTAAAGAAACCCCTGCGCATGGATGTCATACTGGCAATGCCCCAAGGAGTGTCTGTCGACTCGGCGCCATACGAGGTTGATATGAGAGTCTGCGAGCTTCTGGACAGTTTGGAACTTGATACGCCCCTCTGTGGCATTCACCCAACTCTGGAAGGCGTTTAACACCATCTGATGGTACTGCCAAGCGTGTTGTTGCTTCGCTGCCTCGTACCATTGAAACGGTGCAATATAAACTTTGAGCGGCATAAGATGGTCAGGCCAGCGTATGAGTTTCCCTTGGTGAAGGCAGGCATCAAGGTAGGTGGGTTCCATAAGACAAACCTTATTTAAGCGATATTTAAGTTATCCTTTGGGACATGGAAAAGGGAGGCATGTGCTTGCGATAGAAGCATGGTTATGATACCGTGAACGTAACTTACAGTAAAAAGTTTATGCTGGGTGTCGTCTTTGTGGCTATCTTGTACACCCCTTTTTCAAACATTATGTTGATGTTTTTTAATATTTTAGGAGTCCTCTCACGTTATGGCTATGCCATCCTCTCACGCTCAAGCTGCTGCACCACTGCCCATTCTTCCTTTTGGTCGCCCTTACGAAATGATGGTTATTTTCCGTCCTAGCGTAGAGGTTGAGGGGGTTGACGCTTCCATCCGTGTCATTGAAAACCTTGTACGTCAGTTGCGCGGCAAGTTTATTAAAGTTGAAAAAATTGGTCGTAAGCGTCTTGCTTATGAAATCAAAAAATCTTCTGATGGCTGGATTGTGAACATTGTATTCCAGTTGAGTGCGACTCAAGTCAAAGAATTGCGTCGTCAGTGCATGATTAACGAAGCCATGCTCCGCTTCACCTTGACACAACTTCCTAAAACCTATGACCTTCTAAAGAATGCCAGTGTGAACGTTGTCTCCAAAAAAGACCGTCTTGCTGAAAAAGTCGCTGCTGCTGAGAAAGCTGCTCAACAAGCTGCCTTGGCTGCCGAGCGTGATGAAGATGAGTCTTTTGATGGTCTTGACACTGACGAAGACGCTTAACACGAGTCAGGTTGTTGTTTCCTGAGCGTTAGGCTCTTTTTAAACGAGCATTCAAAGTTTAAACACACTGTAGGGTCTTAGCTTGTGATGGCATACAGTGTGTTTTTGTGAGCATAATAGAGTGAATACACCCTTTCCCCTTCCTCTTTTACGGAAGGGTTTGAGACGTTTGTTAGGTAGCCCGAGCTGTAAGAAAGGTTGCACCATAACGCTATGAGTATGGCATCGACAGTATTATCAGGAAGATTAGTTTCCCCAGTAGAGAAACGTTACACCAATGACAATAAAGCGGTGAGCCTCTTTCAGCTTGAGTTGGATGATAGAGCCCCTCGTGCTACGGAAGCCATGCGTATGATGATTACGGTATGGGGAGGCTTGGCAGAGTCGGTTGCTACAACGCTTCAGCCTGGTATGGCGGTGTTGTTGGAAGGGCGCTTACAGTTTAATACACAAACCCTACCCGATGGTAAAAAAAGCAAGCAGCTTGAGGTCATTGCCAATACGGTACAGTATCTTGGGCAGTTTCCTGATGGGCAGTATGGCTTTGTCAATATTCAGCCACAATCTCAAGGGCATACAGCGCCCTCGCAAGCGACCCACCAAGCGGCGGTTGCGTCTCAACATCAGGCACCCGCTTCCTATGCTCCTACAAGTACCCCTACAAGCTATGCTACTGAGGTATCTTCTCCTCCTGCACAACAGCCCGTCTCTCAAACCCAGAACGTTGCCATGCCTCAAGGGGCTTCAGGGCAAGGTGGTACGGGGATGTTTGGGTATTTTCAGCAGGATTTACAAGAGTTGGAAGATGATATTCCATTCTAAACCATTCTAAACCAGTACGTATGCCCCATCCAGTATGACCATCCATCGTAGCCACTCCTCTTTGCCTCATGCCATGCAGCCTCGCCTCCCATTGGGAGATGCCCAGGAGGTCATGGCACTTGAGCGAATGCGTGCGTGGGTGCTTGACCTTAATCGTCTTGCCCATGCGTATTACGTGCTTGACCAGCCGACCGTTTCGGATGCCCATTATGATGGGTTATATCAAGCGTTACTGCATTTGGAGGCACAGTACCCCTCTCAAATTTTATCTGAGAGTCCTACACAGCGTGTGGGAGACGCTCCCCTGTCTTCATTGGTGTCTCGTCCACACCCTTTGAGGCTTTATTCCTTGGATAATGTGTTTAGTCTTTCGGGTTTAAGACAATGGTATGAACGCCAGTGCAAACTTTTGCCTCAAGTCATCATGCCTGACCCAGAAGGGGGACTGCCCTACCCCTTAAATGCAGAACTTAAAATGGACGGCTTAACCTTGAGTATGATTTATGAGGATGGGCATTTCGTGCGTGCCGTGACACGAGGCGATGGACGTACAGGGGAAGACGTGACGCATAACGCCCGTACGATTCGATGCCTGCCCCTGAAATTAAACCAGCCCCCAGAAACGTATCCTCCTATCCCAGCACGTTTGGAAGTGCGGGCAGAGGTGTATATGAGCTTTTCGGACTTTGCTTGTTTGAATCAACGCCGAGAAGCCTCAAACGAGTCTCTTTTTGCGAACCCTCGTAACGTTGCTGCGGGTTCTTTGCGCCAGCTTGACCCTCAGGTGGCTTCCCAGCGTCCTTTAAAGCTCTTTTGTTTTCATGCCACGCCGCTTGAAGGGGCATTGACAGGGCTTACCAGTCTTTCTCAAGTGCAGGGATGGATGCAATCTGTAGGATTACCTGTGAACCCTCATGCACAAGTACTTCATACGTTTGAAGCTGTGGAAGCGTTTATTCGCCATTGGGAAACTGAGAAACATACGTTAGATTACCCTACAGATGGCTTGGTGTTGAAGTTTGATACCCTCACCCTCCATGAAACCCTAGGACATACGGCCAAAAGTCCTCGGTGGGCTGTGGCGTATAAGTTTGCCCCTGAGCAGGTTTTAACCACGCTTGAAGCGGTGACATGGCAAGTAGGGCGTACGGGGGTGTTAACGCCCGTGGCAGAGCTTGCCCCTGTGGTCCTAGCAGGTACTACGGTGAAGCGGGCTTCGTTGCATAACCTTGACCAAATCAAGTTAAAAGATGTGCGTCAGTGGGACACGGTTTGGGTTCATAAAGCGGCTGAAATCATCCCTGAAGTTTTGGGTGTGGCGGTGTCACATCGTCCTGATACGGCGTTACCGATTGAGCCACCTACGCAGTGTCCAAGTTGTGGTTCGTACTTGGCACAGGTGGATATTGACCTGGTGTGTCTGAATGTTTTAGGATGTCCTGCACAGTTGGCAGGTCGTATCGAACACTGGTGTAGTCGCTCGGCGATGGATATAGAAGGCGTGGGGCCTGCGTTGATAGAACAGCTTCTGCAAGCGGGTTTTATCAAAGCCCCTTGGGACTTGTATCGGCTTACGCCGTCGCAACTCATGCAGTTAGAGCGTATGGGCGAAAAGTCGGCACAAAACGTTTGTGAGGCACTCCAGAAATCGCTTCAACGCCCGCTTTATCGTGTCCTTTATGCTTTGGGGATTCCTGATGTGGGGCTGGAAACGGCACGTACCTTAATGCAACATTTCCCTCATTTGGAAGCATTGCGTGATGCCGTCGTGCATGACCTTATTGCGACGAAAAAACCGACTAAAAAGCAGCCCCAAGAGGGAAAATACTTTATTCATGGGGTGGGTCCTGAAACCATTGCCTCCATGAAGGCTTGGGATGTAACCTATGATTTTAAAAAAGTACTAACTACCTTGGAGGCTTTGTCTATTGTGTCGCCTCAAGACGATACTGTGCAGACCCCCCAAGAGGCTTCCCCCTATGCGACCTTATTACAAGGGCAAAGCTGGGTGGTGACTGGTACACTGACACATCTTTCAAGAAAAGAAGCCGAAGCCTTGATTCGTCTTTTGGGAGGAAAGCCTGTGGGAAGTGTTTCGAGAAAAACCCATGGCGTACTCGTTGGAGAGGATGCGGGCAGTAAGTTAGCTCAAGCAGAAGCTTTGGGGATTCCTGTTTGGCAAGAGGATGCTTTTTTGAATCAAGTGTGCCAATTTGACTTGGTGCTTCTGGAGTCTTTACGTCCTCAGCTTCAAGCCTAGTAGCAGCTTGCGACACGGACACCCTTCGTATGATGCAAGCGTTAGGAGAGGAGGTCAGATAATGAGCTGGGTTTTTCTTCCGCACGTTTGACAATCCCCACTTGGTTTCTGCCATTTTCCTTCGCCGCATAAAGACCATCATCAGAGTATTTAATGAGCTTTTCAATGGTACGTCCATGGGTTGGGTAGGTGGCAAAACCTACGGAAATCGTCACGTTTTTCTCAACTCCTTCGGCAATTTTATAGGGCGTTGTACCAATGCGCTGCACGAGCTTTTGAGAAACGATTTGTGCTGTATGTTCATCGGCACCTCGTACAAGGACGGCCATTTCCTCACCACCATAACGGCATACGATGTCCTTGTCTCTTACGCTTTCTTGGAGTGTGCGTGCGACACAGCGTAAGACTTCGTCTCCCGCTTGGTGACCATAGGTATCGTTAAATTTCTTGAAGAAGTCAATGTCAATCAAGCAAAGGGAGAACTTTTCGCCTTTTTTATCAGCTTCGTTCATCATTTTTTCAAAGACTTGTTTGAAGTACCGATGGTTGTAGAGGCCTGTCATGCTATCTCGGGTTGCCATGTGGTAGGCTTGTTCAAAGTCTTTGGCTTGTAGAATAGAACGTGCCATGTAGGTAAACCATATCATTAAAATTGCAATGGCGATGGGGAGGGATAAGTCTACCCATATTTGAAGGCTTTTAAATAAGAAGAGGTTGGCAAGACAGTAAATCCCAATCCAAAGTCCTTGAAAGACCAAGGCACTCATGAGGTTACGGTTAAACCATAAAATGCACCCTGAGACTCCCCCAAGTAGGACTCCAAAAAATAGATTAACGATAAGAGGTACCCGTGTCATGGGCGGTATTTTTTGACTCAGATTATCATAGAGGATACTTTGTACCGTGACTAAATCAAGATAGCCTAAGGGGGTGTTTACAACCTCCTTACCTGTATCCTCGGCAGTTAACCCCACCATAACCGTTTTGCCGCTGAAAAACTGGAGTAACTGTTTGTCTTGAGGGGATAGTTTACCCCGAGCTTCATCCTGAATGGCTCGTAAAACTTTCCAGGCGGGAATCCTGTAGTAGGGATTGGTGATAGCCAGATGCTCGTTGTTGGTTCTCTGTTGGCGTAACAGGGATAACTGTGCTTCTTCTGTTTTGATTTTTTTCGTAAGGCTATCTATTTGTGTTTTAATCTTCACGGCTTCAGGAGAATGGCTGGAACCTCCTTGGGCAATACACCGTAGTAACGCTTGATTGAGTATTAAACGCTGTGGTTCAAGGGTGTTTTTTAGTCGTGCTTCAACATCTTTTTCCTCGGTGTGTTGGTTAAACCAAAAGGGTTGAAGCGTTCCCCAGCGTGAGAGTAGCATCTCTTCTCTGCCGTAAGTCATGCGTGTGTCACTGATGAATACCGTGTTTTCGGAACGACCGTGTAACCACGCCTTGAAAAAACTACTAGGAATCCAGTAAGACAGTGTGTCTTGCTTGATTTTGCCTGTGTCGGGTTGGATAATCCATCCCAATGAGGTGACAGCTCTCCCTTCAGCATCGATGAGAAACTGCGGGTACTGGGGATGGGCTTTGAAGGGATAACTGGTGCTTTTACTTGAAAATTTATATTCAAAACGGTGCAGTAGCGGGGCGGTTCTCACCACGCCGTCTGAATCTGCAAGGAGGTTTAACCCGCCAAAATGGTTCATGGAAAGACTTTCAACAAGAGGGTCAATTGCCCGCCAGTTGGTGTAAACCCCATTCATAGCTTGTAAAGCAGCGTCTTGGGTGGCATCTGAGAGATTGAGTGTTGAAGGGGCAATCACTTGCATGACATCTTTACGTTGAAGGCTTTCCCCAGCAGCCTCTAGCTCTTCACGACTCTTGTTAAGACGCACTGAAAACAGCACCTTAGGGTTTTCTTTTAAGGCGTTACGCCACCCTTCAGTGGCACTGACATGCTCCTGTGTTTTAAAGGGAAAGACATAATGAATCTGTTTGACACCCTGTTGGGTTAACGTGTCCACTACGGCGGCATGGATATCTGCTGGCCAAGGCCAAGACCCCAACTTTTTTTCATAAAGGGTCATGGTTGTCGTGTCAAAATCTAAAATGGCGATATCTTTTCCTGGTGAAAAAGGTGTGTTCCACCAAGGGAAGCGTACCCTTGTATCAAAGGCTTTTTGTTCCAAGGTATCGATGATTTTTAAAAAGTCGAAATTGACGGCTAAATACCCAAGAATCCCTAATGAAAGTCCCATGAGCATCCAACGAAATGCGTGAAAAACCCATGCAGGAAAAAGCTCATGGAGCTTTTCTTGGATGGTTTCTTCTGTTTCTTGAATGGTTGTTTTAAACGCATCAAGGAGCTGCAATAAGGTTGTCATAGACAGGTAACACTATTCCATGTAAAGGGTTCGTTAACGTACAGGCTACGTAGGTCATACCATAAGGGACGAGGTGACATGGCTGAGTATCGTTATCTTATGTTAAGAGTAAGTTACGGCATAAACATCTGACTGTGTGAGGGGTTACTCAAAAAATCCTAATTTAAGAGGAGTTGTGATATATAGACTCGCTCATGAACTCGTTCATTGAGCCTAGAAGGGCTGTGAACTATCCTTTCCTGTATGACTTGCTATTTTATTATTTGTTTTCTTGGGTATCGGACACTGGGGTTTCATGGAGGATGTCATTCACCTTTGCAAGTTGGCTTTTCATATCCTCCAAGCTAGGCAGACCTGACACGCCCCACTGGGGGCCTTTATATAATCGAATACACATTTCCAGATAGTAACGCCCTTTTTCAAGTTGACTTATCGTAACCTCCTCAGATTGCGTGGTTTGCTTTTCTTGTGCCATGAGGAAATATACTTGGGACAAGTTATAGAGTGCGGGGATATAGCCACTTTGTACTTTGAGGGCATTTTCCCAAGCCAAGATAGCCCCTTGATACTCATGACGTTGGGCTTTGAGTACGCCTAAGTTGTACCAAAGTTGGTGTTGGTTCGGACAGTTTTTGTACTGGAGCAGTTTTTGGTACAGTGCCTCCGCTTGCGGATATTGCTTTTGTTGAAGGGCTTTGTCAGCCTGTTCAATTAAACTGTAAATACCTTCCGCTTCTTTACTGCTGATGGCGCCATTGTTATCGACATCGGCTTCCATATGATAGAGCAAACGTAAGGTGTTGATGTCTCGTAAGGTCAAGCGTCCTGTTTGTGCCTCGTTCATTTCCCAGTACATGAGGTCTTCTGAAAAAGGGCTGTGTCCTTGGAGCCCCAGTGCATGTCCCATTTCATGGGTTGTAATACGTAGCAAATACTCGGGAGGTAAAAAGCCTTTATATCCTTGCATGCCTGTGGCTAAGTTGACTTCGGACTTGACCAACGTTTGACCCAACATCTGATAATACTGTTCGCCGACCCTTCCAGGGGTTTCTTTTGAAAAGGCGTTAATCCATTTGACATGAATATCGGCCTGTTCACGGTTTGTGGTCGGTATGAAAGTAATTTTACCGCCTGAGGCACGGGTCCAAATCGCACCCGCTTCAAAGGGGATGTGGTTGAAGGTTGGCTTCCAGCCAGGGATTTTAGCACCCGACTCAACAAACACTTTGAGGGGCATTTTTTGAAGGTTCCAGCGGGTGACCTGTCCGTTCCGTAGGACATGGGGGAGATAATTCGGTGCCTTGTGTTGTTGCTGCTGAGACCAACTCACGACTTTTAGGCTTTTTTCGTCTTGGGAAGAAGCTTGCATTTGACTTTGTGTAATACGTGCAAGGGCTTGGGAAGCCGCTTTTTGGAGGTTGGAATCCGGTTCGGCTTGCTCAATCGTACGCTCTAGCATGATGCGGGCTTGGTCAAGTTGTCCTTGGGCTTGTAGCATCATGGCGGTATAGTACATGACCTTTCCCAAATCATTTTCGCAGGAGATACTTTGTGCCAAAATGGGTTCCCATGCCTTTAAGGCACTGTCCCACTGATTAAGCCGATAGGCTTGAAGCCCTTTTTGAAATAAGGGCGTACAACTTGCCTCTTGTGCATGGCTCATGGGAGTCAATGTAAGGGTTTGAAGTATCAAACCTAGAAGGCACGCTAAAACCCAAGTATACCCTTGGTTTGTTAGCCCGAGGTGTGGGTACTGTGAAGAAATCTTTTTGAAAAACAGGAGGGATGCCATGGCTGAGGCTCCTACATTTTGAGGAGATAATTGTACAAAAATGGGTTTTTTTAAATACCTGAAATCTCTCTTCGGACAAGAATTAGAGCTTTTAATAATAAAAACAAAAGATACAATGAAAGGTTGACAAGAAAAGGAGATGTGCTATATCTGATTATAGGAACTTTGTGTTTTGTGCGATGTCTTGCTCGACATGTCCTTGTGTAACGTTAAATCTTTTAGTGTATTGAGGTGCTTATCATGCCTTTTGTCATTACTAAAGCTTGTGAAAATGTAAAAGATAAAGCTTGCGTGGGTGTATGTCCCGTAGACTGTATCTATGACTATGATGGTGAGATTCAACTTTACATCAATCCTGATGAGTGTATTGAGTGTGGTGCTTGTCAGCCCGTGTGTCCTGTAAACGCCATTTACTTGTCTTCTGAAGTACCTGCTGAGCTTGAGTCTTACATTGACCTCAACGCCACTAAAACAGCTGGTTAAGCTTAAAAACTATCTTTCTGAGGCAAAGCCCTCTCTTTGATTAGATAGATAGAAGTATTAAAGCCCCCTCATACATGTGTGAGGGGGCTTTAACGTTATGGTTTTAGGATGTACACTTGCGCTGTATTGAGAAGCGTTTCCTGCCAAGGCGAAAGCGTCTCTTGTGCGGGAGGTTGCCACATAAGCGTGAGGGCTGGGTACGATGAATGCCCTACAGCGGTGTTGCTTTGGGTTGACCACCCCTGCCAGAGGCTCTCTTTACGGTTTAAACATTTGATAAACTGCCATTGAGAGGTTGGGACGCTACCCATAGAGAGTCCAGGTAGGGTAAAGCGTGTTTGTGGTGCTATAGCCTGTGGGCTTTGGCACAGTGCAAGGGGCGTTTGTAACTTGAGATAAATCGATTGACTCGTGATAGACGTAGGGGATGTTGTGCTAAGGTTGAGAGGGTGTTGTGCTGCCTCACGGCTGGAGAGAGGCAAGGGTAAGGTACTTAGTTGGTAGTGAGGGTAGTAATGCTTTAGAATGGCTTCGTATCCTCTGCCAGTGCGTCCCATGCCTTCTGCACCGTATTGACTCATACCCACGCCATGACCCCACCCTCCGCCTCGGCAGGAGAGCGTATGAAGGAAGCCTTCTTGGTTGATATCTGTGAGGTTGGGTGGTAGTTTTTGTGAGACTTCACAGTAGAAAAGATTACTCTGGAGCGGCTTGCTTTTCTCGCTGTCATCCGAACGGATAAACTGACGAATGGCACTATCCCCTGCTATCCACCAAGCCCCTTGGCTTGTGCGTAGCATCCACAGAAGCACCCGTCCGTTGGGTTGCCACAGTACAGGCCCCGCCCAGTAAATATCGCCCAAGGCTTCAGGGCTTTGAGGTAGCCATGAAGACGAAGTACTATAGATAGCTTTTTTAGCAAGATAGCCCTGCTGTTTGAGTGCTTGAAAGCCACGATAGAAACGTTTTTGAAAGGTTGTGGTATCGCCCTCTAGGTACCAATGCCACCGTGTGTAACGGCTTTGGTAATCCCATAAGGGTGGGAAGCTGTTGGCGGGTATGGCCAAGAAACGTTTGAAGCTTTCCATCCATAATTGGCTACTGTCTTGCGGGGTCTTGGGGTAATGTGTGTCGAAGGCTAATTGTGGCTGGTCCCATACCCATTGGAGTGCTTGTTCCCCTGTGTGTTGAGGCAAGGTTTGCGCTGTACGTTTTTGAGAGGGCAACTGACATAAGGTGTCTTCTTGCTTGCAATGGCACCCTATCCAACTGATAGGCATTGGCTGAGGCAATGCCGAAGCGTTTGAGAGAGGAGGCGTAACCCGTGACTTTGTAGGGAGGATGGGGGCGGGTTGGAAGGCACAAAATCGTTGTACGAGGGTTTGTGCCGAAAGGCTTTTGAGTTGTGAAAGACTCCCTGTCACGCCCCCGCTGGTTGAGTAAAAATAGGTTAAGGCGGGTTGGAAGTTAGCGTCAATTAAATGAAGATGACGGGTGCTTTGAATGGCTTGAAGAAGCTTTGTGGTATCGCCTAGGAAAATGCCCCCATAGACCTGAGATTGTGTGGTGTCTACATGGTCAAACCATTGCCAGCGTTTACGTCCTGAACGTAGGGCGTAATTACGAGCCACAATGGCTTGTGCTTTAAGGGTCTCTATCGAGAAACTGACACTCATTTCATAGGGGAGTACCCCCATGAGGTAGCTTTCCAGAGGGAGTTCATTGATAAGTAATGTTTTTTCTGCTGCTGGACCAGGGGGTTTAAATAACGCAAGGCTTCCTGTATAAAGACCACTGCGTTGACCGACTGCTTTTTGAGTAATGCGCCAGTAAGGGGGGGGGGTAACCATTGTGCTGGATTGGTTTGACGTGGTGTTTGCCACTATGGGTAGGAGTCGTATCCCCATGCCTTGACTTTGTTGAAAGGTTTGGTCGAACGTGAAGACCCATGTTTGCTTGGCTTGACGTGAGGGACCTAAGAGTGTGAGGAGGATTTGTGTGACCCCTCGCTTTGTGTTTTGCTCCCAAGTGAGTATACTCTTAGCGGGAAAGACCATGGGCTTTTGGGTACCTTCATCCATGCTAAGAGGCTCATTGTCGGGTTGGGTGAGGATTTGAAACGGTACTTGTGTCTCAATGGTAAGGGTTTCAAAGCCTTGGGTTTGGGTGGTGGGGTCTGAGAGTCCGATGCGTATCAGATAGGGTGCTTTCAGACTCAGTACTTCCTCGGGTGCTTCTAAAACGGCGGAAGAGAAAGTCGTTTTAGGGGCTTTGGAAGTGATTGTAAATCCGACAGGCTGTGCGTTTGAAGCCTCTAGCATGCTGAGTAGGGAAGGGGTTGCTGTGTATGGTTGAGGGTCTGAAGGGGTGGCACTTGGTGCTGGGGTGGCAGAGGAGGAGGTGGGTGGTAGGTGGTGGGGTGCTTTGTAGGGGGCGGGTGGATGTTGCGGGTGTGTTGCGGGTGTGGGGTTTTCAGGGAGAGGGACTCTCACCCGCATGGCGTGTGTATCCTGCGTGGTGATGAGGAGCGTCCATAATGCGATGAGGAGACCATAGGTGATTTTAAACACATAGGGTTTTCTCTCACTCTCAAGCTGAAGGGGCTGGTGGCGTGTAGCCTTCAAGGATAGGGTGTGTGGGGTTTGGGGTGTGAAAAGAAACGACCTCATGTGTCTGATACCTCGTTGATAGTGGCGCGTGATGGGTAGCGTGGCATACTATTTCAAAGCTGTCACGTCAAACGTTACTTGTAGTTCGGGTGTGAGACCGCTTGTGGAGAGGTCAGGGGCTGGTGAGGTTGCTGTCACTTTGGGGGATAGTACCAGTTTGAGCGTTTCTAGGCGTGTGACGTGTTGGTAAGGGAGATAGATGGCGATACTACCTGTGTACACGCCCTTACCATGGCGGGTTTCCAGAAGCGTGGCTTTAGGGTCCGCAATGATTTTAGTAGGCTTTAATCCTTGATACCGACCTTGTCCAAAGCCCTCGATACGAGGTTGAATATACGTTAAAAAGGTATTTGTATCGCCATAAAGCAACACAACCAGTTTGACTTGAAAACTCTCAGCAGGCGTATATTTAAGATAGCGAATTTCTCTTTTAAGGCGTTTGTTAAGCTCATTTTTGACACTTGTCTGTTTGGCACTGTGGGCTTTGGCTGCCAGATGTGCCACGGTCATATACGGTGTGTAAACAAGCACCATACTTCCCATAGGTCCCTCATACTGGTTTTTATCAAAAACACTGCTATAGCCAAAATCAATCTGGGTTTGTCCCCATTGAATCGCCTCATCAATTTTGCCAGGCTGAAGAATATTCTCAATGGCATCGGCACTTTTTAGCATCAGTGAAAGGTTGAGGCTTAACAGACTTGTCAGTAAAGATACACAAAAAAAGCGTGCTGGATTCAAGTAAATCATGAGAGAGGACACCTTGGATGTATAAAATCCTTGAGAAGGGACAGTACTGTGACGTGTGAGGTGCATGATTGCCAAAACAACTCCTGAGACAAGTCATAGCGTGTCTCAAGAGTTGTTTCAAGCTTCACGGCAATAACAAGCTTGACACCTGTTAGAAGGGTAACTTTAAGCCGGGGATGTTTAAGCCGCTGGTTAAAGAAGACATTTTTTCTTCGGTGGTTTGGGCCACTTTGCTGCTCACGTCTTGCAAAGCTTCAAGAACAGCTTGCTCTAATGCTGCACCTGAAAGACCTTCTGCAATTTTGACACTTTTGAATTCAAATTTGCAGTTACTTAAAATCTGCACTTTAGTATCTGAGCTGGCGCCCGTGACTTCTAAATCGCCAAGTTCTTCTTGAACTTTACCCATTTGCTCTTGAAGCTTCTGGGCTTGTTTAATCATTTTAGGGAGGTCAAACATCATCATCATAAATGTTCCTTTCAGAGGTTAAACGCATGGGTACAAGCTAAGGTTGAAGAGAGGTGTCCTCCAAATAGAGGAGAAGACAGTCTCCATTATGCGATAAATGCGACTTTTTTTCTATAAATACAGTATATAAAGTATGATGTAACCCTATACTTGGGTGATACATGGTGTGTTTTGTTACCACTTTTAGGATGCTATGTGAGGAAAGCGGTGTATGGGTGAGATGATGAAGTCTCCTTTGTTTTGGGTGGTTGCACTCCTGGTTGGGAATATGTTTTTACGTTATGAACGTACGATGTATCAGGGGCATGTCTATCAGCATGACCGTTTAACAGGGTCATGGCAGGAGGTTCCCATGATGCCAATGGCTGGGCTTACTGCCTCAGGACCTTATCAAGCATCGACGCAAGATACTTTGGCACTGGCTTTGCAAACCAATGCCTCTCCTGGTAGTTTGTCTTCAGTACGTTTAGGGGATGCCGATGCACGCCGTCGTTTAGGTGGCTCTTTGTCCGCTCAAAATCGCTCTGAAGATATGTCTGCACAAGCCATGCCCCATGGTCGGCTTTATGGTTTTCAAACCCCTGCCCTTAAAACCAATGTACGCCGTGTGACCCCTCCTGTACCTGAAGGGACTGCGAGTCAGGGTGTGGCGGCATTACAGTCTATGCCTACTGCGGGTATGCAGGTGAACGTGCTTGATTTAAATCGAGACGGTACCAGTGAAAAACTCTTGAGTGAGGTGGACGACCCCCGTACGTCTCTGAAGCGGTTTTCTATTTTGACCCAAGGACAACGAGAACTTTTTTACGCCAAGGGTCAAAGCCTGTACACACTCAGTTCAGAGCATCATGGTTGGCAAGATATTGCTTTGAATGTACGTCCTGGGTATCAGCTTGTTTACACCTATCATCTCCCCACGGGTGGGTACCAGTTAGCTTCCCAAGTGGGCGGAATGCCTTAGGTTTATGGGTGGTAGGAGGGTGTTATGAAGAAAATGCCTTGGATGTTTTTAACACACAAGGCATGGGTTTGGGTATGCTGTATGAACGATGAGGCATGCTTCATTATGGACGTTCTGCCATCTCCATATCCTCTCGCATTTTAAAAATCAAACGACCTTGTGTGGGGTCAACGGTCATAATATAGCGGTTGGTGAAGTTAAGCCCTAAAAGACCAGAAAATTGAGGAGTCTGTCTGACGGGTAGTACGGTTACTTCAACGTCGTGAGCCACCAAGCTGCCAAGGCGCAATATAGAGAGGCTGACTTTGGGGACGAAAATCCGACCACTGGCGGTCATGATGGGAATCCGAGGGGCATTACTGGTGTCAACGCCAAGGGCATCTGCGGTGTCGCTTGTGATGGCTGTGTAGGTGGCTCCCGTGTCTACAATAAAGCGTCCTGCGACTTTGTCATTCATGATGGCATCTACAGCCAAGGCTTTGCTGGAGGGATCCAGTTGTACTTGAATGTCGGGATGATTCAGTTTAAGGGGCGTGTCTTGGGATGTAGGACGATTTTCAAGGCTTTGTGGTTCTTGTAACCGAGAGGCAATCAGTCCAAGCGCCTCCTTGAGTAGGGGGGACTTCTCGGTTTCTGCTGCTTGAGCAACCTGATGTTGAACGCCTTTGACAACCTCGTGGGAAACATCAGACACACCACGAGAAATGACACTAGGCGTATAAAGACAGCTACACACAATACCCACGGTGAGGGCGACTTTAAAAAAATCTTTTAGCATAGGAACTCAGCTCTTCTTTCAGGCAACAGATACATAGGACGCTAACATGAGGATGGGGCTGTTATTTCAAGAGAAATGAAAAGCTTTCATCAGGGTAAAAGCATGTTCTTTTGAGGGTTCAGGGCCCTTAAAAGATGCTTAATATGTTTATCGACGAGATAGACGAAAGCTGTGCTTTTTTTAAGTTTTGTTACGCTAGGATGGATACATTGGAATCTGAACACAAGAAAAGATGCCTCATGGTGGTGCTTAACGCTATGATAATGAGGTCATGGTGTTGCGGGGGCGGGTGTCGTCAAACTAGCATTCATCAAAGTAGAGAGGCTTTGGTTAAAACCTCGACTGCCTTATTTTTATATACCTTAGAGGATGATTTCATGACAGGTATGTTTGCACACGGGTTTAATCGTTGGTCTATCAAGCGCTCAGGTGTGCCAATCCCAGGGGTATTTGGGTTGCCACGCTTACGCCCACTCAAAGAGCTTATGACACAATACGGTAAGCACAGTGTACCCTATCGTTTAGGTGTTTTGAATTTCTGGGTAAGTATCTTTGGTGCCTGTGCTGCCATTAACACGGTACTGCCTCTTTTAAATAACGACTATACTCGTCGCAAGGTCATCCACGAGCAGCAGTTACAGGGGCTAAAAGCCGATACACTCGGGTTGAAGCCTATTATGAAAACGTTATCAACCCATGAGGTGACAGCGTAAAGAGGTTGCTCGACCAGTCATGGGTTGATGTTTTGAAGGATTGAGGATTTTACGCATCTGGCTGTATTAAGGTGCGTACCCCGTCACTAAAGACCAAGCACCGACATAGGCATCCTTATCGCCTCCAAGGGCATTTTGCCATGCACGTGCTAGGACGGCTTTACACCCTGTGTTTGCAGTACCCACAGCACTAGCACTGGTGCTACCGAGTGCAATGGCATTCAGGGTCATGTTACACCCCCCATGAGGTGAACTCATCAAGAGTCTGCCTTTAAAGGTGCTAGGTACCGCTAAGACGTAACCATCACTGCCTTGATAGGCTCCGATGGCTTTCCCGTTAATCACTTGCTTGTCTCGCCCCGCAAAAAAAGCCACTGCTGAACCGACAAGGTAGACGGTGCCGTTACTGCTGGCGGTAATATCGCTGGGTGCGATGGAATTGCCTGAACCATCCGAGAGGCGTGTGACATAAAATTGTCCTTGTTCAACGTCCCCCTTGGTGGGGTTCATACGTGCAAAGAAGGTCAGTTTCTTGGCACCTTTCATACCGTAAGTATCTGTAAAAGGGTCGCCTTTAATCACGGTGTTCCGAAGTTTGAGGTCTCTTGGATGGATTCTAAAAATACTGTTGCCTCCGTCGCTGGTGCCTGCAAAATAGAGCTTTTTATCTAACCCTATTTTTACACGTGTAATGCGTGAATCTGCACAGGAGGATTCTGTTGTAAAGGATTGTAAGTGGGAATAGTCCCAAGCCTGCCATTTGAGCTTGCCTTGTAAGTCATACGCTTTTAGCCACGGAACCTGTAACTGTTTACATCCGCCCCCATCTTTTTGAGACCACCCCCCTGCGATGACGGTCTTAGAGACTGTGTCGTAAGCAATATCCTCTAGTTTACCTTGTGCATTGGGAGCGAACTGCTTGATGAGTGTACCATTGGGTTGGTACGTGTAAACCACATTGCCCGCCATGGCGACGATGGTACCATCTGCACCCGAGGCGACACGCCGCCCCTTGCTAGCCGTGGCGTTACCTACTTGTGCGATGGGCTTTTGCCATGCAATTTTATCGTCTTTAGGGGTGAGTTTCACCAACCCAAAATCACCAATGGCAACAATAGCTTGTTGTGTGCCTTCTATGGACACATCGTCTACTTGCTCGCCACCTAAACGAATATTTCTTACAGGAACCCCTTGGAAATCTGTTACGATGAGTTGTGCTTTGCTTTGTGTGACGCTGGTTCCTAGTGTGGTTGCCAAGAGCGTGGGTTTTGGCATGAGGGCTTTTTTACTGTTAAGACCTACTACGAATTGTTTCGCTCCTTCACGTACGTCTACACTGGTGGCACTATCCACGCCAGCATCCCCGAAGAGCGTGGAGGTATCTAAGCGCCATTGATTCCATGCGTTGCCGACAGTATTGGTGACGCTACTGGCTGCAAAGGAGGTGGTTAACACGCCTAGCAATAAAAAGCCCCATAGGCTTTTTTGATACCAAAAGGTGGGTTGTGGCTTCATAGAATTAGACTCCTGAGAAAAGGTTGTTTGATTAAAACAGAATGTGGTTTCATCATGCTATAAAGGACATCACACAGAAAAGCAAGCTATCATTGAATCACGCCTGCAAAACATCATGCAAAGTGACTTGCATAAAACACATGTTCGGTGGCTTGATGGCTAAACTAAAGTAAAAACCATGCAATGACATGAGGACTATGCCATGAATGCCTTGGTAGGTTTGCCGACTGCTCAGTGTTGCTTTGGCAGTATCGCTTTGGGGTGAAAGTGTGCTGTCGTTGTGAGTGGCTCCTATCTGCATTTGCCTTATGTTACGATAAGAGGGAAGCTTAGGGTCAGTTGTCGTTGTTTAATCTATGAAACGTGACGGTGCGTGTCTTGCCTTCCTCTTTGTTGCATTCAAGCTCAAACCCACCGAGTCCCTCTCCTCGTAAAATCCTTTTGGTGGATTCTGGCATTGGCGGACTCACTGTTCTGGCACGCCTCCTCCAAGGGGATGGCTATGGCTTGGAGGAGGGTCAGGTGTATCGGGGGATTGAGGCACATTATGTGGCGGATACCGCTTGGTTTCCTTATGGGGAGCGTTCTCAGGAAACTTTAAAGCCACGTGTCGTCGCCTTACTTGAGCATCTTGTAGAGACCTTACACCCCGATTTGATTGTCATTGCTTGTAATACCTTGGTGAGTGTGACTGCAAGTGACTTTCTTCCAAAGCTACAACAGTATTATCAGGTTTGGGACCCTATTCATGCGGTTTGTGATACCTTGGTGTGGCAGTGCCATACGCAATTTAAACAGGGCTTAACGCCCAGTTCAGCGACACCTACGGCCATTCTTGCAACACCCCTTACCGCTCGCTCAGGTGTTTACCCACGCTTGCTTCATGACGCTTTATTGAAACATCATTTATCACCCGATTGGGTTAAGACATGTCATCCAGTGGGGTGTCCAGGGCTTGCCAGCTGGATTGAAACGCATTATTATCAAGCTTTTCAGCATGGGATGTTACCACCCCATGCCCCCAAAAAAGGCATGCAACATACCGCTTTAAACCAAGTGCTTCAGGAACCCTTTGATGCCCTTTCGAGGTTATGGCAACCCTCAAAAGCCCTTCGGGGAAAGCACCATGCTTCTTTCCAGTGGGTATTAGGGTGTACGCATTACCCGCTCAGCCGCATGCTGTTACAAACCGCTTGGCAAACCTTCAAAGAGGAGCGTGTATCTTTGGCATTACCCCCATTGGTGGGGTGTATGGACCCCGCTGATACGCTTGTATCACCGGTGGCGGACAAGGAGAAGGGTCATGATAGGCATCACACGCTTGACCCTATGTCAGGGATGGATGTAACGCACGCACGGTATCAGTTACACTTTCGTTTTACCGCTTCGCCTCACGCCGCACACCAAGAAATCCATTATCTTGAAACCACACTTACGGCGTTTTATCGTTGGGTTTTGTGCCAGTATCTGCAACAAGGAAGCCTCTCCCATGAAACGGGTGTTTCAGTCGAATCCATGATGGAAACCACAGGAGAGGCTTGGCTATTTTAACCTTAGCAAGCATAGATTAAAGCAGGAACGCTGGTTTGATAGGCTATGCCAATTTAGTGTAAGTCTTTGTCGAACGGTTCCCGAATGAAATCGGATGCTTTAAGATTAGACACAAATTCTTGGAATTGCTTGGCTTCTTCTTCGTCACGCTCTACGTTGGTGGAAATGGTACCATTGGCGATGACGTTGGGAGTGACGAGGATGTTGACTTCGGCACGGAGGGCAACGGCAATGGCATCAGAGGGACGTGCATCAATCATGAATTCTGTGTCTAATTCTTGATGTTTCACCACAATAGAGGCATAGTAAGTATCTGTGTTGAGGTCATTGATTTCTACCCGTGCGACCTTGTAGCCCAAGGTCTCAACCATATTGCACAAGAGGTCGTGCGTCATGGGGCGTGAGGAATGAATCTGCTCCAGTTGACGAATAATAGCACTTGCCTCGGCAGTACCAATCCAGATAGGTAAGGCACGGCGGTTTTCCGTGTCGTTTAATACCACAATTGGGGTGCCAGTACGTGTATCCAGTGCAATGCCTATGACACGCATTTCAATAGCCATCATCATGGGGTGTCAACCTCTTTCTAGTGCTAGGAAACCAGTGAATTTAAAACCGCAATGCTCATCTATCTCAGTCTTGCAGATAAGGAACGAGAGCCTATAGAGAGGTGTCGAGTTTAAGGGTAAGATAGCATAGCCCAGTATAGAAAACATCCCTACAATAAACGATATCGATACTCTGTGTTGCGTCTTTTTCATCACTTGCCTTCATTGCCTTTGGAGCGTGTTGATGGTGCGTTGTTTAGAGTATGGTTGTGGTAAGCACCGTTATACCGCCCCCTCTCGTCATAACGACTAGGTCGGTAGCCACATGACTTCAGGAAGCCCCTGCAATGTCGTGCAGGGTGACAGGGTGTTTTTCACGTCATACCGATGAAAATCGGTATCCATCCCGCACTCATGCTTCATACGCTCTGGATGCCGTCCTGTGTTCGGTAGGGATAAGCTAAGCAAAGAAGCCCCCCAACAAAACCTATAAGTTTGCCTTTTTGAGTCCTTAAAATAAACATCCGCATTTTCCGCATTTAATGGAAAAGCTTGATTCTTGAGAAGGGTACTTCCATAATAAGAAACATCCTTGTGTCGACTTGTGCCAATGAGGCATGTTTGTTTTCAAAAGTCGGCTTTATTTTTTCTTTAACATCCCCCTGTTGTTTTTATCTGTTTGCCTATAATTTGCCTACAATCTAGGAGTGACTTACTGCTCATGATGTCTTCTTCTCAAGACACCTCAAACCCCTCTTCAGCGACAGAAAAGCTTACCAAACATTTTGATAAGCTGATACTTGCTATCCTCGTTTTGGCTGTGGTGGGCTTTTTAGCTGTGAAAGTTGGCCTACATCGTACTGCAAAACATGTGGTTAAAGGCGAGACGGATGTCTTGATGACGGTATTCATCATGAACCTAAGAACCGTGGATGAAGTTAAGATGGGGGATGCGACTAAAACAGGTCTTTTTAAGCAAGGTGATACCACCGCCCTGACCGTTCGTAACGTCCCTCGGGGGGCATTACCTATTACCCATGTTAAAGTGGAACCTAAAGTGGTTTTGGCTACCGATGCTTCAGGACATCCCCACTGGGTGCCTGATGCTTCTGACCCGCTTGCAAAATCCTACACTTTGACCCTAAGAGACCATGCGTCCGTGACAGAAGATGGTTATGTGTCGGAGGGGATTAAACTCAAAAAGGGTTTGCCTGTGGAGCTAGAAGGGTTTGCCTATCGAGTGAATGGTGTGATTGTTGACGTAAAGCCCATGCCAGAATAGCCTTTTTAGTTTAGGAGGCTCAATCAATTTGGCGTAAGCGTCTCATGGTTCTTGGTATGGATGAAACGGTACTGTACGTAATGGCAAAACACCCTTCTCTCTTATCCCCTTCAGACCCCACAAGACATCCTTGGCTGAGTGCTTGGGGTCGTGCATTGTGGCATTCAAAGTTGTTGGGGTGGCTCTTTCGTTTGAGTATGGCGCCTCTTGCCGAGGGAGGCTACATGGATAAACAGGAAGATAAACAGGAAGATAAACAGAAACAGGCTCGGGAGACTTCTGACACGTTACAGGAGGCCATGGGGTCTTGGGTGGCGGTGGCGATATGGTGTACTTGGCTTCTGTGGCTTGTTGGCTTTTCTGTACTCCCCTCAGATGCGATTGCGGGAATGCTTGTTGCTTCAAGTGCTTTGTGGCTCTGCTTGATGTGCTATCGTCAGGGCATGGGGCGTTTGGGTACCATGGCTTGGCAATGGCTTGGCAGTACCCATAAGCTTTGGGTTGACCAATATGTATTGCTGTATCTTGTCCTTATTTTGCTTGCCACGGGTTGGTCCTCCTATGGAGGCACGTCTTTGGTGGGGTGCTTGAAGTACTTGTTAATGGTAGTGCCTGCCTATGGCTTTACACGCTTGGCGTGTCAAGGGTTAGAAAACCAAGGGTTTCAACGATGGCATCCTTTGGTTTTACTCTCAGGTGTAGGCGTAGTACAGGCACTGATAGGGCTGTATCAATACAA
This sequence comes from Vampirovibrionales bacterium, assembly GCA_044346175.1. Lineage (GTDB taxonomy): Bacteria > Cyanobacteriota > Vampirovibrionia > Vampirovibrionales > JAJTHC01 > JBJTUH01. The sequence goes on along the minus strand of JBIIZQ010000003.1, from coordinate 92,319 downwards.
AATGGGGGTTGCCCCTCAAGCGACATGGGTAGACCCCACAACATTGCCTGAACATCAGTTGACCCGTGTTTTTGGGACGCTACAGCCGTTAAATCCGAACCTTTATGCGGGATTCTTACTGCCAGCTTCGGTTGCTGCGATGGTTTTAGGGGTGCTACGTCCTTTATGGGCGATGGCGGTTTTACCTCGACTGCTTGGTGTCTCAAGGGTTGCCGTGTCTTTAAAGCCTTATCTATGGGGCTTGGGTGCCTCGGGGGTCATGGTGCTGAGCGTGCTTTTAAGTGGGTGCCGAGGTGCTTATGTTGCCGTGGGTGCTATGATGGTTGCGTCTTACTTGGGGATAGGGCACCTTATTTGGTATTATCCACTGCAAGAGGGGCTTCAGAAAGCACGCCAAGTGCTACAAAAAGTATGGTACACAACCGCTTTGGCACTTACGAGTGTGGCTGTTGGTGCGTTGTTATTGTCGCCTGCACTGTTAAATCGTTTCCTCTCAATAGGTAAGATGGCGGAAGATAGTAGTATTGCGTATCGCTTCCATGTGTACCAAAGTGTTCTTCGCATGATACAAGACCATTGGCTTTGGGGGATAGGTCCAGGGAATGATACCTTTAAAAAAGTGTATGGTTTCTATATGCACAGTGGATTTAATGCCTTGGGTGCCTATAGTGTGCCGTTGGAATGCTTTGTGGAATTCGGCCTAGGGGGCATTCTATGGTTTTTAAGTCTGGGTGCCTTGATTCTTTTTAGGCTCATAGGCTTATTAGAAACATGGCATACTTTGCCGCAAACCTCTGTAAATCTATCTGTAGAGCTGTCAACACTGCCTCATACCCAAGCCTCCTTGCAACGGGATACTGCCAGATGGGTATTGCTCGCTTCGGGGTTGGCACTGTTGGTTCTGATGTTACATGGCATGGTGGATACTGTATGGTTTCGACCTCCTATCCAGTGTGTTTTTTGGATGCTATTGGCCGTGTTTGCCACGGCATCTCAAACGTGTGTGACCACAGTGTCTGCTATAGCATCCAAAAACTCGGATAGCCTATAGATATAGTATAGCCACGGATTGACATTTGCAAAAAATCATGACATAGTATGATTGGTTATTTTCTTAGGTTGTTGCTTCTTGAAAAGTACCTTACAGTGAGCCTCATGCTTCTCAGAGTAAGTATGGGTGTTGCGGCGGTTTTTTCGGCGAAATCACACGTATTGACATAGCCTGTCACCCTTTTTATTCATAAGGGTGTTCTATGTTCTCAATAGCATATGTCCATGGAGGTATGCTTTAGGGGTAAGCCCGACTTTTTGCGTTCTAGTGTGATTGCAGAGAGAGGGATAGAATAATATTTATTCTATCCCCTTTTTTTTGTTTTTTTAGCCAAGGGGTTATTGAGGCCAATGCCCGTTGTTTTTTAGGTGAGCGATGAGTGCGGCATCCTCCAAGCTGAGTGCAAGTGCTTGGAATGCTTCCCCTGTTAACCCCAATTGCTTCAAAAGCCCTTGATCCATAGGGCAGGGGTAATCGAGGTCAAGAATTTCCAAGGCACCTGTGGGTTGCAAACGTGCTTTGTCGGTCATGCGTGCAAGCCAAGGGAGTCCTTCAAGGGTGGTGCTGCCTGAACGGGGTTGAGGGATAGTACTTTCGTTGAGGGGGGTGTTAGGGGGAGAGGTCATCATGGGGGTGGTGTGTTTCGGTTTTGTAAGTAACAGATAAGTAGAACTTGCGAAAAAAATCTCTGTTTGTCATCATGAGACGATAGAATCTCTTACGCTTTTTTAAGATATATCAAGTAGGATGCCCTGTGCTAGCCCTGATGTTCCACATGCCTTCTTTTTCTCACTATACGATTCCCGAGGTCATCTCGGCTTTGAATGCTCAGTGCTATGCAAAGCTTATTTTGGGGGCAAGTTTTCGGGATACGCTCCTGATTGAGCATCTTTGTCGTGCGTATGCACGTAGTGGGGTGCAAGTGATTGATATGGCAGCGGATAGCCAAGTATTAGAAACTGTTTTGAGGAGTTTTGAATCGATTGCAGAAGAGACGGGTTCTCGGGAGGACTTTCCTGCCTTGATGATAAGCTTGGATGTGGATGGCGACCCGCATTTTCGGCATATTGTTTTAGATGAACCCGCTTGTATTGATTGTGGGGCGTGTGTCCCCGTATGCCCTACAGAAGTCTTTTCACTCTCTGTGGCGGAGCATGTGCCTACCTCGTCTTTGCATATGGTGTCGTCTCGTTGTTATGGGTGTAATCAGTGCATTCCAGTATGTCCTACAGAGGCTTTGTCCTTGCAGCCAGTGGCACAGCCCTCATCGATGTTAACAACTTTGCTGGCATATCCTGCCATTCAACTTGTTGAACTCCACACAGAGCATTTAGACCTCTCAGCCCTCCAAGAGATGTTACATGTCTTGGGACCTGGTTTGAAAAATAAGCTCCTTTCTTTATGTTGGCGCCCTGTCTCAGAAGAGGCCTTACTGACCGAAAAACAACAAGAAGCCCAATACTTACATACTTTTGACCACTGGGTTAAGACCTACAATGACTATGGGGTTTGGATGGTACAGATTGATGGTATTCCGATGGGCGGTGCGGGTTATCGAGAGGTTCATGCGGAGCGTGTTCAGACCTCGCAAGAAAGGTTGGCTTGGTATGCTGCTTTGTCAGTGGCGACAAGGTATCAGTGGGCAGCTCCTTCTCAAGCACTATGGCAATGGTTAACATTATCAGGCGGTGTTACCCCTGAAACGGCTCTTTTTTATAAAGCATCCCCCCAAAACACGGTGTTGACTGTCCATGGTGCGGGTATGGGAAGTATTGCTAAAAAACTCATTCAGCCTGCATTACAAGCGGACTGCTCCCCTACATTGAAACAACATCTCTATCACAAGGCAATTTCTGCTATCAAGCCGTTTTTAATATCCTGAGGATGTTTAAGTTTTAAATAGCACCTAAGGGCTTCCTCCTGATACTTGCTGACCGAGTGCTTGGATGGCAAGTTCCTAGTTTTCTTAGGGAATATAAGGCGTATAAGTCTTAAGTATTTTAAAGCAGTCGAGAAAGAGAACCCCGATGATGTCTCAAGCTAATTTTGCCTATCTTCATTACGGATTGAACAGTTCCACAGGGGAATTGACCCCCAGTATGAAGCTTATGTGTTTTGCCGCTGGGGTATGCGGTGCTATTTCAGGTATTTTATGGTTTGTAAGTGCTTTGTGCCATTAGGCTTTGAGGCGTTTGGTTGTAGGTTTTAATCCCCCCTGTTTTGAACTTGTTTTTCAAAATAGGGGGGATGTTGTATGGATTATAGTATGAGGGGTGGTTGATTGCGTGATGCTTCAGGTGGGGCTAAAAAGGCATCCACATCTTTGATGCCTGCAATCATTGCCATTTTTTTAAGAATAGGATACCCCCCTTGTTTGAGTTGTTGAGACCAAAGCGGGTTATTCTGTGTCATGCTCAAAAGTTGTGTGAGCCAATCAAGTTGTTTTTGTTTACTTTGCCCAACATTGATACTTACGACCTCGATATGAAATCGTCCAGAGAGTAGCACGCTCAGATCAAGCGATTTAAAGACCGTGCCTTGGGTCGGATTGTCTTGCCGAATGACCATGGGAGCTGTAGTATGTTGTGCAATGAGCATCATAAAGCGTTCCAGTAACGGTTTGATACCCATAATACCGATGTGTTCTATAACTTCACGGAGGTCGTTAATGGTTTGCTCTTGGAGAATTTGCATCTCAGTGGCGGTCTTTTTAAAATCAATCTGACTGGCACCTTGAAACGCATGGTTCGCACCTGAGGTAATTTGAGCCTCCGCTTTGAGCATACCAATCTGATTCATAAGTGTCGCAATTTCAGAAAAATCGCCATGGAAAGATTGTACTTCATTGGGTCTTTCTGTGACCATCACCCCACCAGCTATCCCGAAAAACTGGCTCATGTCGGTACCTTCTGGGACGACAAAACGGTTTCCAATGCGTGCCATGGTTTCCAGTTTGTAGTTTTCCAGAATGTTAATGAGTCGTTGTAATTCAGCAATGGCTTCTGCAGGTCCTTCTCCGTAGGGATTATCAGGCGAAAGGTGCCAGTTACAAAAAACGGCGGGGTTGTCTGTTTTTGGGGAAACGTTAGGGTAAATCCCAACCACCCATTGATTATCCGCCACGTGAACGCTGACATGATGCAAGACACGTTTCGTTCGGGTGGCTGCGTGGGTCACTTCAAGGTAGGGGAAGTAAAAAGTTTCATAGGAGAGTGTTTTTTCATCTTCTTGGGATGTCTCCGCAGGGTCGTAAAGAGGACTCAAGGTGCCTTGTTTTGTATAAGAAGTGCCAGGTGTAAGTAGGGTTTCAGGGGGTTGATAAGGCGTGTCAGTCCAAAGGGGGTAGGTGGATGGTTCTTCGGGGAGGGTGCCGTCCAGCCTATGTTTTAGCCGTGCCACATGACGTTGTGAGCAGCCTTCTTCTAAGATATGGCGTATTTTTTTATGTCCCACATGGTACCAAGCACTGGCGTGCCAGTGACCCACTGAGGCTTGAGGGTCAATATAAACGCTCATGGGGTGCAGGGTATGGAGTTTCATACGCTGTTGTTGCACGGGTCGATGTTGATAGGCTTGCTGTTGCGCATCCCAAAGCCATTGCCCTGTGGTGGTGGTTTCTATGGTAGGAATGGCAAACCCCATACCTGCCCAGCATAAATCAAACAAAAACTGTCCCATTTGTTCAGTTAAAAGGTTTTCTTTAAAAACCTGCTTTAAGGCTTCTGTTAAGTCGTCCTCTATCAAGGCGGCTTCGGGGTCTTTACCACGTACACGGAAGTAGTCTTCATCGTTTGGAAAGAAAGTGAGTTTGAGTTGGGCGTAAAGCTGATGTACGACTTGTTTGGTGAGAGGGAAAAAAGTTTTGGGGCGTTGTTTGTCTAAGCGTTGTTGTAGTCGTGTATCCGCTGCGGCGGACTGACTCATAAAAGCAACGGGTAGGGCATCCTCACTGTCAAAAGTCCCTTTGAGGTGCCGGTACGCAACGCTTAGAGATTGTCTTTTTGTATCCGCATACTGCACGGCTTTTTGTTTAAAGGCCTGACACCATGCGATGACGCTGGCTTCTTCGTCTTCGGCTAGTTCTAACAAAGGAAAAAGTGCACGAGGCGTAACTTCCGTTGTTGAGAAGGAGGAGGCTTGTTGGGTATCAGAAAAATTCATGGGGATATTTCCTTTCAAGGCGTGTTGAAAAAACAAGCACGATACGGATGCGAGTGAAGTGCGATACAAAAAAGCACCTCCTGTGAGGTGCCACTTCATTCTTCAATGTAACGGATGGAAAAAATCCTTCAGGCTTTTCTGAGTAAATGGACTTTTTGCCGTTTGGGGTATCTATCGTCGCATCTAGCCCTGATGAGGAATCGGTAACGGAACTTTACGCCATTTAGGATGCGTTTGCCATAGCCCTTGGGCAATTAAGTTTGGCTTGTGGAGCATGTTTTGGTAGGCAAGGGCATCCAGTGCATCCCGAATGACTTCAGCGTCATTGTGAACCACGTGAGATTGTCCATGGTTTTGCAGGGTCTCTACGTATTGTTGGGCTAAGAAATGTTCTACCTCGCCGTATTGTTCATCCAGTACAGAGGGCTTATTTTGCTTTTGAGCCAAGTTAAACGGTGATGATGGCATAGTGCGTCTGTATCCTCCTGTGTGTTTTTTGTTGGTGGATGATGCCAGTCTTTAAGGCATACCACAAACCTAACGCAAGAGGATAAACGTTACAGGGGGTGCTTTTTGTGTCAAATGCCCGTGCGTACTTTTAACGAGACAGATATTTGGCGATTTGGGCGTATTCGGGGTCTTGATAATACGCAGAAGCTTTGGCACCAGGTTGATAGCTGTATTTGGTATATTTTTTCTGATGGTATGGGAGTTGCGTGAGTTCATCTGCTTGAAAGAAGCACATCTGGGCAATCCGTACGCCAGGGTAAAGCGTGAGAGGGACATGGCTAATATTGGCAAGCTCAAACGTCAAAGCCCCCCGAAACCCAGGGTCCACAAACCCCGCTGTGGCGTGAATCAGTAACCCTAAACGTCCCCAAGTGCTGCGCCCCTCAAGACGTGCGGCAAGGTCAAGAGGAATTTGGAAATGCTCTAGTGTACAAGCTAGGGCAAACTCTCCCGGGTGCAGGATAAAGGGCTGTGTGAGTGAGGCAACGACAGTTTTCATGGTGCCACCGGCACTTTCAGTGGGGGGCTTTACCCAATAGTCTGCCGAGGTGGCAGTGGCATTTTTTTTGACCTTGGCAAGGGCTTGCATGGGGTGCATAATGCCTTCAATGTTACGCTCTTGGCATTGAAACTCTGTACCTAGACGAACATCAATGGATGAAGGTCCTAACTGAGCATCTAATGCGATGAGGGGGGTCATAATCAGGCGCTGGTCTGGGTTTGGATGCACCAAACGGGTCATAATTTGTTGTTCGTGTAAGAGGCTCATAAAAACAGCAAGGTCCTTAACATGAAGGCAAAAAACAGTGCGGAAAACTTGAATGCAAGTGTACTATCTACTATTTACTATCTATCCCAAGGATGAGGCACTCAGTGCCTGATGAATGGCGGTGGTTTCTAGTGCTTTGTGAAGCAGGCTCAGTCGCCAAGCGTAGCCCTCGTAGCCCTCTTGGAAAGCGAGAGGGTCTTGGCACTGGCTAAGTAGTTGTGCTTGAGGCTCTGGTGCCTGTGCCAAATGTGCTTGCATCGTAAATAGGACATACGCTTGAAGCATATCAAAGGCACTGGCAGGGGATTCTTTCAGGAGGTGCATCCAGTGGGGATACTGAGACGCATCGGGCGCAAGCGGGGTGTCTAAAGAGGTTTCCTGTAAATGTCTTGTGGTGCTGTGGGTTGCACAGGGAAGAATGCCCTCTTCAAAACGTTTTATCAGTTGAGCGAGTACTTCGTTGGCTGATGTACCTTCTTGTGCATGGTGTAAGGCTTTGTTGAAAGGGTACTGTGTCAGGAGTGGCTCCAGTGCATCGACCATGGCTCCCCATAAAGCATCATGGCTTGCGTTGGGCGTGTAGGGTGTGGCTTCTGTGGTAGGAGGTAGCACTTGCCAGTGACTTCGCCAAGCCAACAAGCACTGAATCCCCAAATGGTTGGCACTGGGCATGTCTTGAAATCTTTGGGCGGCTCGGTACAAGAGGGGTTCGTATGTTTGAAGCCAGGTGCGTTGCAGGGTGTCCCCTGCCCAAGCGGCTTGCCATGCCTGATGGCATACGCCCCACACATAAGCGACACCCCATAGTGCCACACCCAGAAGATGATGAAGCATGGTGAGTGCCTCGTCTTCCAGTGAGGGTTGTGCCAGTGTATCGGACATGGTCTGGGTGGCTTGACCTTGATGGCGGGCTGCTTTAAAAGCTTCAAGGCGTTGTCCGCATGCAGCGTGGCGTGCCTGAAGGATGGGCCAAAGGATGCGTGCGAGTGCTTGGGTATACGCTGTGGTACCCTTCACAAGCCACTGACATGGGGTGGTAATTAAAAAAGGCGAGACGTGTTGTTGTAGAATACCGTGTTCTGTATGGTGTACTTCAACAGGTGCGGCTGTTGTATCACAAGTGGTGAGCGTGAGGAGCCAGCCTGTGTAAGGCCAAAAATCAGAACGTTGCCCCGTGGAGGCAACCCCAGGTTGCACGTGGTGGAGGGTTTCTAAAAACGTGGTGTAGCCTAAACGTTGAGGTGCCGTCCAAGGTGTTTGGGGGATACGGCTTAGTAGGGCTTGCTCAAGGGAGGGTTTGACCTCATGCCACAGGGCTGCATAGCGGCTTAGGGTCTCTATGGCGGGGGTTTGGAGTACCTCTTCCAGTAGGGGGAGTAGCTTGTCTAGGGCAGTCTGCCAGCTTTGGTTCATGGTGTGTTGGTCGAGGTGCCACTGTGTATTTAATACTTCGGACTGACCTACCGTGGCTTGGGTTTGCATGGCATCCTCTTGTGAGCGTTGCCATAGCGTAATGAGGGCATGGAGCGCTTGCAGCCAGCCGAAAGCAAGTGCTTGTGTTGTTTTTTGCAAGGTATCGGTCGCAACAGAGAACATAACACCCAAAATCCTTTGGTTGACGTGGTAAAATAAGTATTTGCTTACTAGAGGCTTGTGACAGGCGATGCTTCCATTGAATGAAAAGAGGGTTACAATCTATTTTAGAAGCCTACTGATGGTGTTTAGTATACAATAAAAATAGCGAGGGAACGATTAGACGCTTCCTCTTGATGGCTTGATTGATGGCTTTGCTTGCTTGCTGAAAGTAGTAGGGCAGGCACCTATCCTTGACTTCCTGATAAACATGAAATCTTTCGATGATGCACTTTTCAGATACCTCCTCTGTCTTTAAACCCACCTTGTTTGACCTCCCTATGCAAGTTGTGGACAATCGTAATGTAGGTGATGGGCTATGGCTGATGACCCTCAGAAACGAAGCCTATGAGGCTCAGGCCACTTTGGCAAGTTTTAAACCAGGGCAGTTTTTTATGCTCGCCCTTAAAGATGAAACCGCCTTCCAGTTTCGTCGCCCCTTTAGTTTCTGGGATGTGAACCCTTCTGAAGGGACTTTGGATATTTACTATAAGGTGGCTGGACGAGGCACCTATGAAATGACCACTTGGCAAGAAGGACACACCACACAGGTGCTTGCTCCCCTCGGGCAGCCTTTCAAGGATTTGCCTGACACGATGGATAAAGCCCTTCTCCTTGCGGGTGGTATCGGTTTAGCACCTTTGTACTTCTTGGCTGCGTATGCACAACGTCATGGGGTACCGGGGCATGCACATTGTGCCTATGGTGCAAGGACAGGTGAAGCCCTAGGGATGATGGATGATTTGAAGTCTCTTTTTCCAAGCAGTCATCTTGATTTTGCTACAGATGACGGAAGTTATGGCTTTCAAGGGCATTTAGGCATGTTGCTTTCAGGCTGGGAGACCGAACGCTTTGCTCAGTACAGCCATGCGTATGTTTGTGGACCTAACCCCATGATGGCGAGTATGGTGCGTGTTTTGAAAGAAAAAGCACCCCATATTCAAACCTTTGTATCCCTTGAAAACCACATGCCTTGCGGTACAGGGGCTTGTTTTGGATGTGTGGTGGCGACTGCCCCTGACGCAACCCCCAAACGTGCCTGTACGGAAGGTCCTGTATTCCATGCAGATGCGTTGCTGTGGACCCCTCAGGGGCCACAACACAGTTTTGAAGCCCCCACTGCTGATAACTCGTGTGGGCTGTGCTGTGCTGTGAAGCCGTAGATAGGATGCTTCGCTGGGTTTTATTGTTTGCTTAATCTCTTATGATGTTTCAATATTAGGTGCTATGACATGTTTTCTGACTTCTTGCATCAAGCGCATTTGCAAGTGCCTCAAGCCTCTATGAGAGGGTTTGCCTTGCATGCGGATAGCCCTCATCCGCTGGATAGACTGTGTCAAGGGAATTTCCCCCTCATGAACGCCTCTGGGGCGTTTAATCCTGAAACGTTTGCACAGATGTATCCCTTGGGGTCGTACTTCTCTGCACTGGTGACTAAAACCGTGACTCCCGAGCCACGTGTGGGCAATGCACTCCCTCGTACTGTGGAGTTACCAGGGATGGGGATGCTCAATAGTATCGGACTCCAAAACCCTGGGGTTCATGCAGCCTTGGAGGGTACTGTGCCTGAGTGGGCGCATGCTGGGGTGCCTCTTGTGTTGAGCTTATCGGCTTACAGTAATGAGGCTTTTCAAACCCTTGTACAGACCGTTCAAGCCCATGCGAATCATCCGCTTATTGCCGCCTATGAGCTGAACTTGTCTTGCCCTAATGTTGACCATGGCGGGTCGAGTTTTGGGAGTAATCCTGTGTGGGTGAAAGATGTTGTGCAGGCTGTCAAAGCCGTGAGTCAAAAACCTATCATGGTCAAGCTTACGCCGAATGCGGTTGACATTGTGCGTGTGGGTGCGGCTGCTGTGGAAGCGGGTGCAGAGGGTTTGGTCGCTATCAATACCGTGATGGGGATGGCGATAGATGTCACCAAGAAAAAGCCTATTTTACCTCGTGTGGCTGGGGGCTACAGTGGACCTAGTGTTTTCCCCATTGCCTTACATGCTGTGTGGCAACTCCATGCGGCGTTTCCTGACACCCCGATTATCGCAGTGGGTGGTGCCAGTGATGCCGACCATGTGTTGGCTTTCCTTATGGCGGGGGCTAGTTTGGTGCAAGTGGGTACGTCCTGTTTTAAGAGTCCAAGCGTGTTTCAGAGGATTGCGGAGTCGTTACGGTTTTATGCTGAAACGGAAAACCTTACCCATTGGCAGGCACTGAGGGGTGTTGCACATCGTTAGTGTGCCATGCCTATTGAGTCACTTTAACCTGCTTTGAGGCACACAAGATACGCTCCTGTACCGAGTGCAATGCTAGCGAGTAGGTAAAGTAAACTCATGGCATGCCAATACCCGTAATGATGGGCAAGGGCAACATACTCTGTAATGAGAGATGAAAAAGTGGTTAAGCCACCTAAAAAGCCAACTTGTAGCACGGTTTTAAGTTCAGGGGAAACGCCCCCTATGGCGACCCAACGCATGAGGACACCCGCCATGGCACACCCTAACAGATTGACCCATAAGACACCCCAAGCACTTGCCTGCCAGCCCATGCCCCCCTTGAAGAGGTAGGGTGTGGTTTGTGTAAGCGTTTGTATGAGGGTGATGAGTCCAAAACGTAGCGTACATCCTAGCATGCCCGCCAAAGCCACACCGCCTAGGGTGAGTCCGAAAGTGTGCCATGGTGTTGTCATGGGGGTTGGATTCCTTAAAGCGTGTTTAGGGATTAAAGGGTATGGCTTGCCCGCTCGCCTTTTTGCCAAGCTACAAACCGAGCAATGCCCTCCTGAAAAGGCACCTTGGGTTGATACCCTACGAGGCGTTGGGCTTTGCGAATATCGGCCGCTGTGAGTTGTACATCGCCTGCTTGCATGGGAAGTACCTCAATATGGACTTGGGTTTGGGTGGCTTGTTCAATGGTGGCAATCATGGTGTTTAGGCTTACGGGACACCCGCCGCCAAGATTCAAAATGTCATAGGTGGGCGTTTGGCACTGTGTAAGATAAGTCCCTACTTGGGCAAGCCCCTCAATGAGGTCAAGAATATAGGTATAATCTCGTTCTGTGGTGCCATCGCCGTAGCGTTGAATGGGTTGACCGTGCAACATGGCATGAATAAATTGATGAATGGCAAGGTCGGGTCGTTGTTCAGGGCCGTAGACGGTAAAGAATCTGACACAAATAACTGACAGCTTGTAGATACTTGTGTACGGTGCTAGAAGTTGCTCGCACATGAGTTTACTTGCCGCATAGGGTGAAAGAGGCGCGACGGTAAGCACTTCCTCTTCCTTAAAGGGGGTTAAGGGTTTGCCTGTTGTAAGTGCTTGGGCTTGTTTATAAGCCCCTAGCTCACCATACACAGAGCTTGAAGACGCAAATACGACTCTAGGAATCTGTAAATGTTTGAGTTGTTCCATGAGCGTAAATGTGGCTTGTACGTTGTGGCGTAAGTACCATTCAGGGTGTTGAATAGAGGGACGAACCCCTGCTCGACCTGCCAAATGATAGACGACACTTTGGGTTCCTTGAAGCGCTGCTTGCCAAGTGTGGAGGATGTCACGGTAGGTATCGGCTTCTGAAAGGTCTACCCGGTATACTTGTAGGGCATGGGTGGGGAGGTTCTGAGTGGTAAGATACGCATATAAATCTGCCATGCGTTGGTGCTTGATGGCGGGGTCATAGTATGTGTCAAACGCATCCAAAACGAGTACTTGATACCCCTGCATGAGTAGCAGACGTGCTAAATGATGCCCAATAAAGCCAGCACCCCCCGTGATAAGTGCAGCGGGTTGTTTTTCAACGGGTGGCTGATGAAAGCGTGCATACAAAGCCGTGTTATGCAAAACGAATGCCTGCCTTTGCCATACGCTGACATGCTTCTTCAAGTTTTGTTTCGGGTTGCACTAACGACATCCGCACGTGGTATTTGCCCGCTTCTGCACCAAACGCCGTACCTGGTGTGACCACCACCCCGCATTGTTCAATCAACATGAGGGTAAAGCTATCAGCCGTATGCCCCTCAGGGACAGGAAGCCAAATGTAAAAGCTGGCTTCAGGGGCTTGTAGGTGTGTCCAGCCCAACGTTTGAAGCAGTGCCATGGCCTTATCTCGGCGCTGATGATACATGGCGGTAATAGGGGGTACCAAGGTTTCAGCATGATTCATGGCAAAGGCTGCGGCTTCTTGAATGGCGGTATTGACCCCATAATCCATGTTGGTTTTAATACGATACAGCACCTCAATAATGGCTTTATTTCCCGCTGCAAAGCCAATCCGCCAGCCCGCCATATTGAAGGTTTTAGAGCATGAGTAAAACTCTACAGCCACATCATAGCCACCTTCTTCCGCTAAAACACTGGGTGTGGTGGTACCGTTGAAGGCAATTTCACCATAGGCCATATCACTGACTAATACAAGTTCATGGGCTTTGGCAAGGGCAATGGCTTCACGCCAGTAGGCGGGTGTGGCACACACGGTGGAAGGGTTATTAGGGAAGTTTAAAAGTAGCACCGTGGCACGGGCAAGGATGTCTTCAGGAATTGCCTTTAAGTTAGGGAGTCCTGCTTCATCCATGGGGATGTAGTAGGGTGTGGCACCGCTAATCAAGGTAGCCCGCAAGTAGGCGGGGTAATGCAAAGCGGGCATGAGTACCACATCGCCAGGGGTACTGTAGGCTAAAATAAGGTGGGTAATGCCTTCTTTGGAGCCAATCAGGGGTTGAATATCGGTTTCAGGGGAGAGGTTGGCACCAAAACGACGGTTGACGTAATGGGCGGCACTTTCACGAAAGGCACAACACCCTTTAAAGTCGGGGTATTGATGGTTGCGTGTGGTGGCAAGGGCTTGGGTGAGTGTGGTAAGAATGGGTTCGGGGGTGGGCATGTCGTGGTTGCCCATGCCGAGGTCAATCAGTTCAATGCCTTTAGCACGGACTTCCTCTTTTTTAGCGTCGATGACGGCAAAGACATAAGGGGGCAAGCTTTGTAGCCGTGTGGGCCACGCCCGAGACTTTTTAGGTGCTTGGGGTGTGTTGTGGTTGTCCGTTGCCACGGCTGAGGCGGCGGCCGCTGCCCCTGTGGCACCTTGTGCAACAGAAGACATCTCGGACGAAGAAGCACTCATGATAGAACGTGGTGTAGTAAAAACGGACATAACCCAATCAACTTTCACTTATAAAAGGAACATGGTAAACATCACAGACCCCATAGGGTATGGTACCTTAAACATTGCTAAAGGTATTAACACTTTAAACCAAGTGAAGCGTGCGTTAAAGCCCCAATTTATTGAAGGGGGGCTTCGTGCCGCTCTCATTGCCCCTACTGAACGTAGGTTGGCATCAAGTAGCGTCAGTATCTTGTTGATTTCACACCCTTGGTAAAGTAAAAATGAGAGTCATACTTGGCAAGAGGCCTTTAAGGTGAGGAATCTTTTTTCGGAAGACGTTTAACCATTTTGTCAAAATCACTTTCAAAAGTAGTATCTTGCCCGACCCGAAATTGTTTGAATTGCTCTAACGCTAAGGCTTTAGCAACCTTTGCCTGAACTTTGCCTGAGTCTTTTAGTAATTCATATTCGTTAAACGTTAGGAACGCATCTAGCTTTGTGACCCAGCTTTGCATCGTCATAGGGATTTGACGTTCTGCTTGACTTTCGGCGTAATCTAAATACATGGTGACGATGCGATTGAGCTTCTTCAACTCCGCCTCTTCTAAATAATTTTTGGCTATCGTAACATCTCTACTCAAGATTTTACCATCAGGTGCATTTTTCCAAGTGGTTAAACCCATGTTGGGCTTGGAAGCATCCGCCCGTTGAGCAATGAGTTCTGATGCGGTATGCCCATGAATAGCCCAGTGTAGTTTATTTTGAACGGTTGCAAAAAAGTTTTGAGTAATAGGGGATTTGGCATCATAATCTACGGAACATTGCTCATAAATATCGGTAATGGCCTGATAGAAGCGTCGTTCAGAAGCCCTGATTTCTCGAATGCGTTCCAGTAATTGTGCAAAGTAATCTTCGCCCCATTGCTTGCCTTGCTTGAGGCGTTCGTCATCTAGCACAAAGCCTTTGATGATAAACTCCTTTAAAACTCGAGTTGACCAAATACGAAATTTTGTGGCTTGCAAAGAATTAACCCTGTACCCCACGGCAATAATGGCATCAAGGTTGTAGAATTGAGTTTGGTAGGTTTTACCGTCTTCCGCAGTATGTGCAAAAATTGCACATACTTGATTTTCTTGTAATTCACCCGATTCAAAGATGTTTTTGAGATGCTTGGTGATGACACTTCTGTCCACACCGAACAGTTCTGCCATGCGTTTTTGTGGAAGCCATAACGTTTCATTGTGAAACAAAACCTGCACGTTCACATCACCCGTAGGCGTAGTGTAAAACAGGAGTGAATGTTCTTCAGGATTTGGAGGCGTTTGCATCATGGGGTGGATTCCTTCATGGGCATTGTAGCTTCAATGGTGGGGGTTCCTAATTTTTCAACTTCGCTTTGCATCCACGCTTGGGCGGAGGCTTCGTCGCTTTCGATGGCAAGTTCCACGCCACGCTTGGCAATCGCTAGCAACCTTTCGCTTTCGGTTTTTAAGGTAAAACTATTTTGTATTTTATTCTGAATCACAGATTCGATCTCAAAAGGGATTTTAGGAATTAGCACATTTAAAACATCTTCATCCCTAATAACAGGATAAGAAGTACCTACATTAGATTGAAGTAACCAACTTTTATATATAGATGTACGTAGTAAGGTTTTCAAAACTTCTAAATTTCGTTTAGAGGCTTGCCTTAATACGGTAAAAGCACCGCTAACAATTAGATTGTCAAACTCATAAGGAACTATAGAAATCGCTCCCCTGTTCGGGCGGACTTTTGAAATAAGTAAATCCCCTTTTGAAGCTACAATTTTCGCATTGTCTGGTAATTCTTCTAACACTCGTTCCGTATAAGAACAAGAACCATCTCCAATGTTTATGTCTCCAATTTCAATATATTTATACGCTGGATACTGAAAATTACTTGATGTTTTTACAGAAATAAACGCGTCTTCAATTTTTTCATACCCACCCCGATAGTTTTTAATTAACTTTAGATAGTCATCATACTTGGGTTGATAGTATTCCGCATCGAGCCTGCCTGTGGAGCCGAAGGATTCCGCAAAGCCTTTGATGCTTACGGCTTCGGTGCTGGGGGTGAAATCCGCCAGCCCTAGCTCGTCGAGCAACACCGCCTCCGCCTCGGCGTAGGCTTGTTTGGATTGTTTTCGGACAGATTGAGAAGTTATTACAAAGTCAACAATTTTAGCTTGAAACGCTTGAGAAAATACAGGGATGTTCATCATACCTAAAACGTCAAGATTAACACGTTGTTGTACTCCTCCATTTTTCAAACGTTCAATTTCTAACATTCCATACTTACCACTAAGATAAGAAAAAACGTATTGTGGTAATAATACTTGAATATCTCGAATAATCGCCAAGGCTCTATTACACATACAAGGTACAAAATCTTTGGGAGTAATTGTAATATCTCCAACGGTTCCCATAATGGAAAACAGAATGGATTCTGCATTTACTAAAGAACGTTTGTTTTTGAGAAAATAAGTTTCACTCACAAAGGAATCGCTTTTTAACTCTAAAAAATTATTAGAAATATCTCGTGCTTGTAAATAGCGAATATCAGGATTTTGATTGTCGGGGAACTTGGCATGATCACCGTCTGCAATAGATGCAATGGATCCTAATTTTAATGTTGCCTTGTTTTTCATGGCAACATTATTCATAAACTCTTTCTTAAAGTATTCACTATGAAACCTAAAATCGGAGCTAGATTTAACAACATTCCAATAATTAACTTCGCTAATTTCAAGCTCTTCTAACAAGGCGGTGTACTTCGCCTCATCAAAAGAGCCTAGGGCTTTCCCACAAAAGAAAGTTGCTCCTTTTTGGCGAACTCTAAAAAGGCTTCAGCAATACCGTCTTGCGTTCGTCCGTCGTGGTTAAACAAGTCGTGCTTTACAATTAAATGCCCGTGGTCGTCTAGCAAGTTCTGCCCTTCGGCGTTCTTCACATAGATTTTTTCACCGCTGTTGTCTTTACTGGGTTCTTGCATGGTGGCAAAAAATATGGGGTAATCGTCCTTGCGGGGACAAAGCGGGCCTTTTGTAGGGTCGTCGTTCCATTTTTGAACAAACAACACGCTGGTTTTGGTGCCTGTGTGGGGCTTAAATACGTTACCGTGTAAACCTACGACGGCTAAAATACGGCATCGTTCCGCAATAAAATCTCTAATCGCTTTGTCGCTACTATTGTTAAAACGTCCTTGCGGTAAAACGACTGCCATTCGTAAGCCAGCTTTTAAAAAGTCAAGGTTACGTTCAATAAACAGAATGTCTCGCCCGACTTTGCTTTGATATTTGCCTGTCGCTTTTTTACCCAATTCATAGCGATGAATAATGCGTGTTTCTTTTATATCCCCCGCAAAAGGAGGGTTCGCCAGTAACACGTCAAACTCAAAGTCTTTGTCGCTGGTTTTATGGCTTCGTAACTTTCTTAGGCGGTTCCAGCCTTGTGAATAGGTGTCTTGCCAGTCTTCGTCTTTGGTATATTCGCCCCACATTTCAAAGTCTAGGGTGTTTAAGTGTAAAACGTTGGTTTCACCGTCGCCCGCAATCAAGTTAAGCGTTCGCCCGACTCGCACGCTTTTTTCGTCAAAATCAATCCCAAACACCTTGCTTTTCACATAATCTTCACAACGTGGCGTTTTCTTTTCTGTGGTGAATAAGTGACTTTGTGGCAAGCCTTCTTCTTTCATAATCTGCTTCCACACATGAAAAATGGCGTGTACAGGGAATCCGCAACTGCCTGAAGCGGTGTCGATCAAGGTTTCATGTTCTTGAGGGTTCATCATTTTAACGCACATGTCAATGACGTATCGGGGGGTGAAATACTGCCCTTTTTCGCCTTTGCTACTTTTGTTAATCAAGTATTCAAAGGCTTCATCCACCACATCTAAATTAGAATTAAAGAGCTTCACGCCTTCCAAACTCGCCACACACACGGAAAGATGCGACGGTGAAAGCGTGATTTTGGCATCGGAGCTAAATACGCCCGTCCATTTTTCTTTGGCTTTGTCAAAAATACGCTGTATTTTTTCTTTTAGCTCGGCTTCGGTATCGCCATAATTACGAAACTCAAGGGTGCGGTTCGAGTCTCGCCCGCTTTGCATTTCATCATACAATTTAGTAAAAATTAGTTTGAACAATTCTTCAAAGACATCTACACCCGCATTGGCTAGAACTTCGTCCTCCATTTCAAGGATTTTGTCTTTAAGGGATTTTCCTTTGGTAACGAGTTCGTCATGCTTGATAAGGTCTTTAATCGTCCAGCGTTGGGTGAGTACATCGGATAGTTTTTCGTGAGACGTTGGCACACGAGGTATTTCTTCAAAATAGTTGGGGTCTTTGCGGTGGTAGTACGAGATTTTTTCGCCATTGCTCCACACGCCCATGGTGGCTCCTGTGGCGTTGCAATAGCTTTTTAGTTGTTCTTTACCGTCTTTGAGCTTGGGCTTTTTAACTTCCACCATAATATAGGGGATGGTGGGGCGGTCTTTGTCCATAATGACAATATCGGCACGTTTTATTTCACGTCCGAAATGAACGCCATGCTCAATCTGCAAGCGTTCGGTGGGGTATTGATAATCTTGCGTCAATTTCAAAATAAAGAGTTGGCGAATAATTTCTTCAGGGGTGATTTTAATCTGCTTTTTGCGAACCAAGCATTCGGCGTAAATCCCCTTGCCGTTTTTTTCAGAGCATCGGCTTTCAAGCTCGGCGATTTGTTCGAGGGTAAATTGAGTAAGTTTATACTCAGAGTCTTTTAAAATCTGTTCCAAGTGTGGCATGGGAGGGTTCTTTCTTTATTTTACGAATTTAGAGCCAGTTTAGCATCAACAAAATGCGAAGGCATCAATCGTTTTCAATCCACCCCATGGCGGGGTATCCATCGTCGTAACCAACAAGTTTCACGATGCCTAACATTTCAAGCGTTTGAAGGGCTTTGGTTATCGATAGCATGACCCCCTCAAGCCTTAAACATACGCCATTAAAACGTACAAGCGTTATGAGGCCCAGCCATGGACTCCTTTGGGCTTGATACCTCACTGTAGAGCCTACTCAAAGTGTAAAACACGCTCCAAAATACGTAGAGGGGTGCGAACATCCTACGATGGTGCTATACTGCTTACACTTTACACCAAGCGCTATTTTTTACTTTATGATTGCTTTGTCACACTAGTATGAATCCAGATTAACCCAGAAAGATACGGCTATGCACACCCACCTCATTGCACCCTCCACCATGGATACGCTCTTTACGCAAAGTACGGAATCCCCGCTTGCTGAAATAGGCGTATTTGGTGGCTCGGGCTTTTATGCCTTGCTGGATAACCCTACAAGTATCCGTGTTGAAACCCCCTATGGCCCTCCTAGCGATGAAATCATGCTCGGTACCATTGCCGGGCGTAAGGTGGCGTTTTTACCCCGCCATGGGAGCAAACACCACTTGCCACCGCATAAAATCAATTATCGTGCCAATGTATGGGCCTTCAAACAACTTGGGGTGTCGTGGTGTATTTCTCCCTGTGCGGCAGGCAGCCTACAACGTCACATTGAACCAGGTCATTTTGTGATTTGCGACCAGTATGTTGACCGTACCTCAGCACGTATTGATACGTTTTATGATGGTCCTGTCACGACGCATGTCAGTGCAGCAGACCCCTTCAGTGAAACCCTCCGAGCGATTGCCGTGCAAAGTGCTAAAAAACTTGGGATTCCTGTCCATGAAACGGGTACCGTTGTCGTGATTCAAGGGCCTCGTTTTAGCACACGGGCAGAGTCTGCTTGGTTTGCTTCTCAGGGCTGGGAGGTCATTAACATGACGCAATACCCTGAGGTTCATTTAGTGAAGGAAATGGGCATGGCTTCTGTGAACATCTCTTTAATTACAGATTATGATGCCGGTGTGGATGATATTCCTCCTGTGAGTCACTCAGCGGTGCTAGAAGTTTTTAATGCTAATAACGAAAAGTTACGGAATCTCCTTGGGGATATGATTGCCAACATTCCTACCGACCCCAAAGCTTCTGAGTTTCATGATGTATTGGCACATGCCCGTATTTAATAGCACACAAACGAACTTTTGACTGTTTCAAGTGCAAACGTCTTTTAATTACGAAGGACTACGACGCGATGCTCATCACGCTTATTGATGATATTTTTACAGTGCTTTCCGCTTTTCTGTCATTGTTACAGGGTTTGTTTATTTTACGTGCCTTGTTGAGCTGGTTCCCAAAAATCCAGTGGTGGCGCCCTCCTTTTGTATGGTTGCGTCAACTGACTGACCCTATTGTGGATTGGGTGCGTTCATTTGTACCGCCCTTGGGTATGATGGACCTTTCTATTTTGGTGATTCTGATTGGCTTGAACCTCTTAAAAGGCGTGGTATTACCGCTTATTCGAGGGGTTCTGATAGGTCAATAAACGGCATAAAAGCACTTAAAGGACACCCTTGAGCTTATGTCTTTGGACATGCACGCCCTCAAAACAACCTCTTCCATACCACTTACCCTTGAAGCATTGGAGGCGCTTATCGCACAACTCGTGCCTGAGCATTTTAATGCCCAACAAAGGCATGCGATTCTTACGCCGATGCAGCACGGTTTGAAGCTTCTTGCTGGGGCAGGGGCAGGCAAAACGGCTGTCCTTACAAGGCGCTATGTGTATGGTCTACTGGTGCAGGTGCAAGCAGCCCTTGAAGCGCAAGTGCCTCTTGACCTTAGCTTTTGGGCTGAATTGGCACAGTCACAACTCATGATTACCTTCACGGACAAAGCGGCAGAAGAAATGCGCGAGCGTGTGAAAGTCCTTTGGGAAGACACC
This sequence comes from Vampirovibrionales bacterium, assembly GCA_044346175.1. Classification (GTDB taxonomy): domain Bacteria; phylum Cyanobacteriota; class Vampirovibrionia; order Vampirovibrionales; family JAJTHC01; genus JBJTUH01. Next base: position 72,263 of record JBIIZQ010000003.1, on the reverse strand, counting down.
CTTGCGCTACCTCCCTTGCCTTTGCGTTCAGAGAATCTGGGTACCATTCATGCCTTTTGTGGTGCACTGCTCCGACAAACCTTACCCATGACGCAAGGACACTGCTCAGAGGCGTTAGGGAGACCCGATTTAGGCTTATGTGGTACGTACCCTTTGCCTTCAAAACACTATCAATTGGTGGATGATATTGCGAAGCGGGATATTCTCCTGAGTATCAAAAAACAGTGGCATCATGGCATGAGGAAGCAAACCCTTTTAAACTTGATGGAGACTTGGGGGTTATCTCTCCCTGAACTCACCCAATGGCTTCACGCTTGCCCTCATGACACCCTTAGTCATTTTCATTTAAGAGGTTTTTTGCCAGCCCATGACCCCCAAAAGCTGCTTAAACAACTTGAAAAACTCTTGGGTACACTAAAAACCCTTGCGATGACCCCTTCAGGAACCTACCAAACTTTGAAAGCACAGCAAGATACCCTCTTCAGTGCGATGTTAAAGCTCCAAGTGCCTCAAAGTACTTTGAATGAAGAGGCTTATGAAGCACACCTTCCTGAAGACTTGATACACCTATGGCAAAATAGTTACAGTCTTTTTCCTTACCAAAGTCTTGGGCTTGAGCCACTGCAAGCACTTGAAGAAGAAGACGAGCAGAAAAAACGTCTGAAGTATTGGGGGGGATTTTTTGACACGCAGCTCCTTGGGATTCGTAAGGAAGCTGCTCAGCGTAAAGGACGCAAAAAAACGTACCTGTGGTTGCCCCCTCAATATCAGCCACACTATGCTACGTGGATGCAACAACAGCTGAATCGTCTCTTGGAGTGGGCTTGTTGTTTGTATGCACAGTACCAAAGTGAATTGTTGGTGAAGAACCTTTGTGACTTTGATGACCTCATTCTCCTAAGCATTATTGCCCTCCATACCAATCCAAGTTTACGACAGCGTTTGATAAACCAATATAAACTTATCCTTGTGGATGAGTTTCAGGATACAAACCTTGCACAAATACGGCTTTTACAAGCCCTACTGCCCCAAGAGGCAAGGACGACCCCTCGTCTTACTGTAGTGGGCGATTTACGGCAAGCCATTTATGGATTCCGACATGCGAAGCCCAACAATTTAAACCTCATTTTTGCCAACCATGACCACGATATGCAAACGCTTGATGCCAATTATCGTTCGCAAGCGCCCATTGTAGAGGCTGCTAACACCCTGATGGCAGAAGGTCCTTTGGGTGAGATAATGCCCGATTTACGGCATCCCATGATTGCTAAAGCCCCCGTGACTCCCGCTCATGTTTTGAGTCGCCATAAAGACTTGCGTTGCCATGTATGTTGGTTGGATAACCAACTCGTGAAAGGCAATACGTTAGAGACAGCCTTGAGTGAGGAGCGTCAGGTTATCACGAGCTATATTCAAGGCTTGCTTGCACAAGGCGTGTCTCCTGAGTCCATTGCCATTATTGCCCATAGTCACCATAAATTGGGACGTATCGCTTACATGCTTGAACAGGCGGGTATTCCCTTTAAACGACAAAAAGAGAAAGACTTTTTTACACGTCCCTTGACCCAACAGTGCCTCACATGGTGTAGCCTGCTCCATGCACCCTATCAGCCTACGGCTTGGTGGCATGTACTCTCCGCCCGTGGGTCGAGTGCGTCGAGTATGCCGATGTTTAACCCCCTCCTTGTTGGGTATCAAGAGGCTTCGTCTGCTAAAGTCATGCCATGGGCAACTTGGGTAGCCTTGGCCTTGCAGCATCTTCAAAATGGGACACCCCTCGATGCCGAGACGCTTGCAACCCTCACCCAACATCCTTACTATCTTAGTCATTACCCTGTCCTTAAAACCTATTATGAGCGTCTCTTCAAGGTGCAACATACCCTCCTGAATGCGTCTACGGTTGAAGAAGCCACAGAGGCGATTTTAACCTTGATGATATGTCCTGAGAGCCTTCCACAAGAAGACGTTTACCGTTGGCGATTTGCCATGCACGGGATTTTGAACCAACAGTGGCAAGCCTCTTTAAAGGAGTACCCTCTCCCTGATGAGCCACAGCCCCACCACCTTCAAGCACCCCTTCAACGCTTGCTTGAACGGCTTCACATTATGGCAGATGCACAAACCAACCCCACCCCCCAAGACCATGGTACTCAGACAGATGAAGGGCGTGAGACCCCCACCGACCCTATTGCCGCCATTGATATGACCCTCCCTGAAGACCTCCCTGGGATTGCGCTACTAACGATTCATAGCTCAAAGGGTTTGGAGTATCCTTACGTGATTTTACCTTGGACGGAAACCAAAACGACGTTAAAAAAAGCGTCCTTAAGGGATAGTGTTTGGGTCGTTGATGTGCAAGAAAGTCATTTGCCAGGGTTTGGACTATTTCCAAAACAGTGGTTTGCGATGGAGCATCCTTGTTACACCGTGTGGAGTAACCTGTGGCAACGTCCTGAACAAGAACTGGAAGCCATACGATTATTCTATGTTGCTTTGACACGTGCCAAGGAAGGTATTTTATGGATTGGTTTGCCCAAAACCACCCCTCTTTGGATGGCAAGTAGCCTTGAGGGATGGACCTCTTGGGAGACGCTCAAGCTCTCGGTGAAAAACGAATGAACGCTTCCTACCAATACAGAAGAGGTCTATCCTATGGGTACTGCTCCCAAAGCTTTCGTCAACGTGTGGGTACTCTCGTACTGTTCGCCTTGCTTGTTGGGGGGATAGGGCTTCCTACAGCGTCTAGCGATGCCCATGAAAATCTTGTTGATAAACCCTCGTTGCCTTCAAATCAAGTACCTGTAACCCCATCCCCTAAGACAGATACGCCTCTTCAGGGGCTTCTGAAAGCGATTCAAGCCCATGACCTTGAGCGTGTTAAAACCTACCTCATGCACGATGCAAGCTTGTGCAATGCGCAAGACCCCACGACAGACCAAACGCCCTTATTATACGCCTGTACAGTAGAGGATGAAGCCATTGTGGCGTATCTTTTAAGTCAAGGTGCCAATGTGAACCAAGGCAACCTTACTGGATGGACTCCTCTTCATATGGTCAGTGCGTTAGGGAATCTTGCACTTGTCAAACGTCTTGTGGCACAAGGCGCACGTATTGATGCCGTCAATGAAAAAGAAATCACGCCACTGCTTTCGGCCTGTTATCTAGGACATGTCGCCGTTGTGGACTATCTTATCACAGCGGGAGCCAATGTCGCCCATACCACTCGTGAAGGGGAAACCCTCTTCGCTCGTTTTCAAAAGGCGGGGGCTTTGTTTTCAGGAGAACACCAGTACCATCTCATTGAAGTGCTACTTATCCAAGCCCTTGAACATCGCCGATAAGGCTCACCCTGTCGCATCAGAGGCACCTTGTAACCATTTTGTTACAAGGATAACGCTAAGCGTTGCATGCCTAACACAAAGGGTATTTAGTTTTATTTAATATATATACAAGCAGTCGGTAAGCAAGGATGCTTCCGTAACCCGCTTGAGGACGATGCCTTCTGATGGTTGTCGTATCCATTCATCATCCCCCTAGGCCACTTTCAACACACAGGACGTGTGTGGCGTGTAAGAGAAGGTCTTTTCCAGTTTTGCAACTAGGGGATTCCATAAGGGTGCAATAGGTTGAAACGCCACACAAGGCATGAGTCTGTGTGACGTGGTACAACAGCACCCTTTTTTCTTTTTAAGGGTGACGCTCTAATAAACTCACCAAAACCGTATTGCCTAATAGCCACCCTGAGGTACTGAATCGTAATGAGGGTTGCCAACATGCACTGTGGGATGGGTTCTCACAGCGTAATCGTCCTGCTTGGAAGTGTGCTTGAAAGGCTTCGCCTGTCCATTGCCAGAAGGTTTGCCAGAATAACGCTAAGACTGCTTCAGAGGGTGGGCTTGCCTCGGCTTGTATTAAGGGCATGAGGCTTTCAGTGAGGCTGGTATACTGTGGGATACGTACTAGTCCGTAAGCCAATTTTTGTAAAGCTACCCCCTTACGTTGCCGTAGACCGAAAATAAGAACCTGCTCTAAGCATGCCTCAGGAGACGGTGTCCAAGCCTCAGAGGGCATTTCATGGTTGGCGGGGTCTTTCCAGTTTGCTTCAAGATAGTGGGTTAAATCACGACGGTTCGTATAATAGCATCCCTGAACCCATCCTGCTGCCGCAGGGCCAAAAGCACCGTAGGGGCGTTGTTCCCAATACACTTGGTTGTGAAGACTCTCATGACCTGCCAAGGCAAAGTTACTGAGTTCATAAGCTTGTAAGCCTGTTTGGGCGAGGGCTTCTTGGGCATACTCATACCATTGGGCTTGACAAGTGTCATCCACAATAGGGTAATGCCCCGTTTGAATCAGACGAGGCAGTGGGGTATTCTCTTCCACTTGTAAGCCATACATCGAAACATGAGGGGGGGCAATGGCAACGATAGCTTGAACATCTTGATGCCATAGTGCTTCGGTTTGTCGTGGAATCCCATACATGAAGTCTAAACTCCACGAACGTACGCCACTGTTTTCAATCTCATGAATACTCTCTATGACATCCTGCCGTCGGTGCCGCCTCGAAAGTGCTTGCAGTAGTGGGTCTTGTAAACTTTGCACCCCTAAGCTAAAACGGGTGATACCTGCTGCGACGTAGTGCTTGGGGGGTGCTTGCCAATCTTTGGGGTTCACCTCTAAAGTGATTTCACAGGAGGCATCCCAATCAACCCACCTAGAAAGCGTTTCCAGAATAGTTTCAATGGCTTGAGGGGTTAGTAAGGAAGGGGTTCCTCCCCCCCAGTAAATACTTTGGATGAAAGGTTTTTTATGGGGGCTTATACCGTGTTGTGTATACCAATGTGACATCCGAGCGTTGATTTCACGTTGGAGTGCCATGACAAAATGTGAGATACGTCCTGAAGCCTGAGTACCTTGTTTTTCGACTTCCAAGTAAAAGTCACAGTACACGCATCTTGAGCGACAAAACGGTACGTGAATATATAAGGCTGTGGGAAATTGAGAGGTCCCGTAAAGGGTATCAGGGTGGTGTGAAAGATTTTGCGAAAGCATGGGGTACCTTTTTTGACATTTTGATGCAATACGGCATGTAGTATGAGCCTGTATTTTAAAACCGAACACTTTGTGTGGAAAAAATCGTCGTTATCTGCTTTAATAGGGTTAGATGACATTACGACCCTCCAGTAATGTTCCCCTGTGCCATGACGGTGTACTTCATCAAACGAAATGGCGTGTGCGTTGTCATCCTGTTGAGTTGTTGCCTCTAGCCATCACTATAGCTCAACAGAAAAAAGCTGTCAGGGAAAGACTGTGTTTTAAATAGATAGTTTTATGATACACCAAGGTGGTTTTTATGCTCTCAATGCAAACGCCCTCTTCATCGAATCCTTCGGGAACGCCACTCTCTCGTGACTTTAATCTTACGGCTTATCGAATCTTCAAGATTTTAGAGATGCTCTACTATGGGCCTAAAACCATGGCACAGATTAACCAGTTGCTCATGCAGGACCCTCTTATCCCTAAAAGCATTTCCTTAGATACACTCAACCTATGCCTGAATACCCTTCGGATGATTGGTTGCGAAATCCAACGTCCTTCCACACGGACGCAATGGCAGTATGTGTTACTGAAAAACGCCTATGCTTTAAGCTTTTCACGAAAAGATAAAGACCTGCTTTATCAGGTTTACTCGGCCACACGTCCCTATGTGAGTGAAGAAGAAAAAGAACAATGGGATAAGATTCTGCATTGTTTCCGCAATGACCTTACCCACCCTGAGAACGTGGCGATGAACCGAGAGTTGCTTGAAAAACCACTCAACCATTGGATGCCCCCCACGGTAGAAAGTTGGGATTCTGCCAAGGAGAACTCCATTCGGTTTCAGCGTATGTTGCGCTCAGCCCTAAAAAAAGCTAGCCGAGTGGAAGATGTGGTCGTGATTTACTATGACGCGCTCGGTGATGGTTATCTTTCTGCTTACTGTGTGTCTCCGACTAATTTCCATCAAGCCAATGGACGGAGTTATATGTCAGGGCCCGCAGTCAATGTACTGAAACGTTCTGGGCAGAGTCATCATCTCAAGCTTCCTGAAGATATGCAAGACGCTACGCAACAGCGGACGTTCCGTCTGGATAGAATCTCGAGTATTGAACTGGCACAAGAACTCTTCTCCTCTGAAGAATATGAAGCCCTCCTTGCCAATTTACGCCAAGACCGTCGTAAGAAAATGGCTTGGGTGAAGCTATATCTTTATACTGATGAACCCATTGACAACATCATGAACATGGGAGAAAGTGTACGCTTCGTCTCTTTCCAAGAAGACCCTGGGCACTATGAAGCCCTCTGTTTAACAGAAGAGCCTTATTTTAGTGAACTTTCGGGATTCTGGGAAATCATGGTTTGTTTAAAAGACGTGTTTTTCATCAAGCAAAAGCTTATGTTTATTGGGTTGCCCTTTAATATCGTTGAGCCTGTCGCACTTAAACAAGACATGGCACTCACGATTGGGAAAATGCTCTCCCATTACGAAACAAGTGAAGTGCTTGAGCAACCCCTTAATGCCTAAGTGAAAGCTTGGTTTACCAGCCAGCCAGACACCCTGTATACACGCATGATTCATAATAATGATGTAGGATAAAAAACCACTATGTGTCCTTCCAAAAAACATACCCTTTTGTCTCACCCTTCAGAAGCTGATATTATCGAGCAGCTTGATGATTGGGACTCATCGTCCAATAATCCCAAATACCTCACAAGCGGCTTACGTGTGCTGAGCCTTTATAAATTATTTTGTGAAAAGCGGGCGTTGTACCTCTCAGATATCAATCAATACTTTGAGACTGACCCTGCCGTGGGACGGATTCTTACTGAAACAACGCTTGTGAAGCATATTCATACCTTGCGGCAAATGGGAGGAAAAATTCCTCTCTCCACCTCTAAAAGTAACTATCAGTACCAGTTACTGGAGTATCCTTTTTCCCCACCCATTACCATGACCATGATTGATACGCTCACTAAAACTTTCAAGCGTTTGGCTCACCCCGGTGCCTCTATTCAATTATACGACCGCTTCTACTTGTTTTTACTTAAGTTGCTGTGGTTTCTACCTACAACCCTTCGCTGGGGAGTGATTCATGGCGTTCATAGCTTACCGAGTCAAGCAGTGGCTGATGCTGATGACCCTGCAAGTATTAAGTCTTTCTTTATCAATGACTTTTCCAAACAACAAATGTTGGGCATCATTCAGCATGCGATTGACTATCAAACCCCTTTTGCCTTTTCAGTGGAGGGATTTGAAGGGCGTACAAAATCACAGGAAGACAAGTCATCGCCAAGTTCTACTCACGTAGAGGAAGACTCCCCTGAGACGGCTGAGGTTCCAGACCCCACCCTGTCTTGGCGTGATTACGTCACGGTACTCCTACCCACGGAGGTACGCCATGAACGTAAACAGTATTTCCTTACAGGGTATGATTTTCTTTTGCAACAAGTACGAGAAATTCCTCTCACCCCTGCTATGGAGATTCTCGTGTTGCCCGAATTTCATATGGTACTGCATGATGGTGAGTTTACGACTGACCCCACCACCCTACAAATCATGTTCCGTCTTACGGGCCGTTTGGCACTTAGCTATGAGCCTTATCATGGCGAGAAGATTATCCAGCGTGCCTCACGTGCTGAACGTGAACCTTATCTTGCAGGTACTAAAGAAGGTCAAGAGCTGGAGCTTACTGTCAGTATCAGTACACAAGACATGCCCTCAGTATTGCGGCGTTTGGCAAAATATGGTACGCAATGCCAGATTATTTCGCCACAGCTTGCTGTAAACGGCATGCGTCGTTACTTGGAAACCCTTTATTTCCCTCTTGTTTCCTTATAAGCACTTTAACGAAGTTTTGAGCTTCTAGGTGGATACAGCCCCTGCGTGATATATCGTATCATGCAGGGGCTTGGTATGTGGGTTATGCACGACCTTTTAAACCACTGTATGTTCCTAAAGCACCTGCCAAAGTGAGTCCAAGCCCTGTGGCTAAAGTAGGTAATGCCAGTGCTGTCCGCCAAGCACCACCCCCTACTTTACCACGTGCTACGGCATGTGAAGCTCCTTGAAGCCAACGAGAGCCAGAATGCAATAATGCCCCACCCGCTATGCCAACCCCTAAGCCAACACCCACGGTTGCAAGACGCTCAGAGGGTGTGAGAGAGCTTTCACCATAAAGTTTTTTATCCCGATTGCCACCGAAGAGGTCTTGCGTTGCTAAAGCCCCTACCGTTACCGTGGCAGGCAAAGCCCAAGTGGTTAGGATGCCACGAGAGGGTATCCCTACTTTATGAGACATTTGGCGTTGCCATAATTGAGTCGCTTGTTTTTTTGTGGTTTGAGCCAACGTTGCGTTCATGAACAGGGTACCTCCTTAAACAACACTAAAAGACTATAGGAGGATAAAACCAATCATACCCTATATCTGTGCTAAGGCGTTCAAAACCCCCTTGTATACTGGCTTATAAGGCAACATCCAAACCAATATCAAGGGCAGGTGCACCGATTGTAATTTGACTTGTAGAAATAAGATGAACCCCTGTTTCTGCAAAGGCTTGTACAGTGTCAAGGGTAATGCCGCCGCTGGCTTCTAAAATAACGTGTCGTCCGATGCGTTGTTTTAAGGCTTCAGCATATCTTACGGCTTCTTTACAGGCTTCTGGTGTAAAATTATCCAGTAAAATGACTTCAGCATGGGTTTGTTCTATGACCGCTTGAAACTGTTCCCAAGTGTCGACTTCCACCTCTAAACGTGCCATATGAGAAAGGCGTGCTTGAATATGAGCCACCAATTCGGGAAGGGAGGTTGCAATGTGTTGTGCTAAACTGACGTGGTTGTCCTTAATCATGGCGGCTTGCCCCAGATGATACCGGTGCCAACACCCACCACCATCCAGTACTGCTTCACGCTCAAATACACGAAGCCCTGGCGTGGTCTTACGGGTATGGACAATTCTGCAAGAGGTGTGGGCTATTTTGGAGGCAAAAGCATGGGTTTGGGTGGCAATACCCGATAAATGCTGGCAAAGATTCAACAAAGTACGTTCTACTTTGAGCATGGCATCGGCAGGACCTACCAAATGACCTAACACAACATGTCCTGACGATTCCGAGACGGACAAATAGGGGGCTCTACCTAGGAGTGGTTTGGTTTGATATAGCGCACACCAAGAGGGGGCAGGTTCCCATGTGAGTAAAGGGTTCACCAAGGATAATAACGCAGGAATGAGCCAAGCACCCGAGAAAACACCAGATTGCTTAAGCACCATGTTAGCCTGTAAGTGAGGGATGCGACGTTGTCCGCTCTGTGCCTCCAAACACCCTATACCGCCTTGCGGATAGTCGCCCAAAAGAGTATCCACAGTGAGGTCGCCATGGCCCAAATCCTCTAGCAAAAATTGTTTCAAGAAGGGTTCAAGTTGTAAAGGGGAAGGCGGTAATAACATCATTAAGAGGAGCCTCTCTCAAGAAAAAATATCTTAACAATACATTTAAGGATATACCATAAACATGCACGACACCCTCAGGGTGTATGCAATCAATACATACGAGACGCTACTACGGGTACTTCTTCCGAAGTATGGAGCGTATGAGCGCCTTGGCTTTGAGGTAGCATGAGGGCTTGGCGTACAAGTAGGATTAAAAAATCATACATGCTCTGCAAAGCATGACACGGGTGGGTGGGGAGGGCTGTTTCAGCGTGTGCTTCTTCAAAGTATTCAAGTAAGGTTTGCATGCCTTTCTGGGTTCGGACAACACCCATATACTGCCAAAGAAGCTTTTGGATGGTACTTAGTGACTGTTGTGTTGCCTCACAGCGACGCATCTTGGCACGTGCTTGCCATGAGGCATAACAGGCGGGAGAGAAGGCATCAAATACCTGTGCTTTTAAAAGGTTAAGCGTTTGTTTTGGCTCGTACTGTGCCACAAGATGTTTTGCCAAACGTCGTGCCATGACACCACATTCTAATAATGAATTGCTTGCCAAGCGGTTGGCACCATGTAAGCCCGTATAGGCAACTTCCCCTACCGCATAAAGTCCTTCTATGGAGGTGGCCCCTGTACGGTAGTCGGTCCAAACACCACCCATGGTATAGTGTGCGGCGGGTGTGACAGGGATGGGCGTGGTTGCCATATCAATCCCCGCTTGGATACATTTTTGATAGATGCTAGGAAAACGCTGTTTTAAAAAGGCTTCAGAGAGATGTGTCATATCAAGAAAAACGCTGACACGAGAGGTCATATCTTCCTCACACTGTGGGGCTGGAGGGGTGTGTTGGCAGGTTTCAAAAATCGCACGACTCACCACATCACGAGGTGCTAAATCTGCAAGGGGATGGTACTGCGTCATAAAATACTCACCCTGTGCGTTGACGAGTCGTCCACCCTCACCACGAAGTGCCTCTGAAATAAGTCCCTTGACTTGACCTTGATAGGCAAAAGCCGTAGGGTGAAACTGTACGAAAGGTAGGTCTTTAATTTCCGCACCTGCCTCATAAGCACTTACAATACCCTCTCCTAAATTACAAGCGGGCGGGGTTGCATACTGCCACAAGCGTGCGTAGCCCCCTGTGGCAAGAACCGTTGCATCCGCCTCATAGAGGCACATATTTTCATTTTCTGCATGAGGTTTCGTATGAGGGTTTACGAGTACAGCCCCCCGAACAGGCGTACCTTTTCCGTCAGGTTGTATCAAAGATACTAAATGATACCCCTCTAAAAGCGTGATATAAGGCTTTAAATCGGGGCGTTCAAGTGCGATTTTAAGGGCATCCATGATGCCCTTACCAGTCGCATCTCCTGCCACATGTAAAATACGCCGACAGGCATGAGACCCCTCTTGACCATAGGCGTATGTCCCATCAGGATGGGTATCCCACACAACGCCATAAGCATTTAGTGTGGCTACTAAAGAAGAGGCATCCTCTAAAATAGCCCGTACCGCTTGTGCATCACAATGCCCTGCCCCTGCACTCAGGGTATCCTCAATATGAGAATCCAAGCTATCCTGTGTATTTTCAGGTAAAAAAGCGGCAATCCCCCCTTGGGCGTAGTAGGAGCTGGAGACGTGAAAGCCTTCTTGTACCACTAACACACAAGGTACCTTTAAAGTGGCAAGCTCCAATGCGGTGAGTACACCTGCAAGACCACTCCCAATCATTAACACGGGGGTATGTCTCACGTCTTGAATGGGATAGGGTTTTTTTGACGTTTTGTTCTGTTGGGACTCACCCTCCCTCCCGGAGGTCGCATGGGGTAAGCGATTTATGAGGGTTGTTGCATCCTGAGGCTTATCGTTGGAAGGATGAGTCGCTGGAAAAGAAAGACAGAACTGCATCATCATGACATGACACTCTCATGTTAAAAAGAGGCAAGCAAACATACACTTTTTATTTTTAGATGATTTTCAAAACGTCAATGTCTGGGCTAAAACGCCTAGCATCTTCATGCCATGCCATAGAGACGACGTTTCGTTGCGTGATGGGATGCTTAGCTGTATAGGTTTATCGAGACACTTAAAAACAGAAGAGGCACGCAACGACATTGAAAGAAGTCTTAAGGCAGGGATGACCCATCTCCGAATAGCTTATGATAAAAATCACCTTAGCCCCCTTAGTATAAAACAGCCTTTCTTAGAACGCAAAGGCACTTTAGAAGTGTTGACACATTCTTTATGACATTTCGATGCGTAATTGATGACATTTTGATGAAAAAAGTACTTGACATTCACCCTGAAGATGCAATAATTGAAGTATCAAATTAAAAAAATGCTGTTTAGTTTTTGTTTCTAAACTTTTGGTTCTCTCTGAAAACTAAGTCCAGCATCATCCACAAGCCTCCTGCTCTTGTTCTGGAAGTGACTATAGGTGTCGCTTCTTTAGGAATTCAGGATTTTGTGTCATCCTCGTTTTATGATTCCTTTTTGCTTGATAGGTGTCTCTATACCCATGTTGAACGTTCAAACCCAAGCCAGCTCCATGATGCAACAACGTTTGATGATGCAAAAGCTCCAACAAAAGCTTGTGCAGGCTAACGTAGCACAGCCCAAGTTTCAAGCCCCGCAAGCTCGTTTTGGGAATGCTGCTGCACCGCTTGTAGAAGACACCTTTACAAGAGTCCAAAAAGTTGCGACGAAAGCACTCACCCCTTTAGAAGGCAATGTAACCTTCCAAATGCCCAAAGCATCCCCAGTTAAAAATGTACTTGCGCCACTCAATAACTTTATTTCAAAGTTGTTTGGTCAAGTTAAATAGTTTAAGCCCCACCTATCATGGTGATTAAAGTAGCCTGCTTGTACTGGCTCCCTCATTGCTCAACCTGTCAAAAAGCTTTGGCATGGCTTGAAGCCCAAAATATCGAAGTCCTTGCTTACCATGATGTGAAGCTTACGTCAGTGTCTCAAGAGACCTTAAATACCCTTATTGAAGGCATAGGGTCGGTTGATGCGCTGTTCTCCAAGCGTGCGATGAAGTACCGTGCTTGGGGCTTACATGAACGTGTGTTAACTGACCAAGATAAACACCGCTACATGCTTGAAGAGTATACTTTTATCAAGCGTCCTGTTCTCCTGCTTGATAATGGTAAAGTGCTTGCAGGGTTTTCTGAAAAGCAGTGGCTTGCTGCGTTGAAACCTTAGGTGGCTCGCAATCGTCTTTTTTGCAGCGTGATAACGGCTGCTTGCGTAAGCTATCTTATCTAAATCAAGAGATGCACATGGGGTGTCTTACGCTTAAAAAGCCTTTTGAGACTGGCTTATGTGGTACCAAGTACCAAAATACCCATGAGTGATGCTGTCGTTTTGATTTTTAAAATAGCCTCTGTCTTCTACCATTGAAAGACAGGGGCTATTTAGGGTGTAGCGTCTTTTAGGTGTATGATAGAGAGACTCCTTTTTTTGTTTCATGCACCTCCAGAATGGTATTTTAAAAGCCGTTATTCAATCCTTTACTGTCAAAGGTCTTTCCATACATGATGCTCAACCCTACCACCATGATGATTAAAGCTGTGCTTCAAGGACTCACAGAATTTTTACCTGTTAGTTCAACGGCACATTTACTCCTTACTGACCATTTGTTGCATCATTTAGGTTGGCTGACGCAAGCCCCTGACCTCCAGAAAGAAGCCTTCTTTGACATCTGGTTGCATCTCGGTACGCTGATTGCCGTGTGTATTTATTTTCGTACAGAGTTGTATGGGTTTTGGCATTTAGCCCTCCGTCCGCAAGCCTCTGAAGCTCTCACCGCACCTGAACAAGATGCACGACGACTTGCACAACAACAACTGCGTGCCATTATCACAGCCTTTATCGTTTCGGCTTTCGGGATTTTAGGGACTTTAAAGCTTTCAGGGTGGGTGTTTCGCCTATTGCATTGGGATGTGCCAGGTCAAATTGAAGACCTCTCAGATTGGTTTTTACACCAACCTCTATGGGTAGCGGGACATTTAGTGCTGGTTGGGTGTCTTATGGCGTATGCCGAGTGGTACTATCAAAAAAAACAATGTGGCACGTGCCAAACCCGTTTAGAAGGGGCTTGGTATCATCAGCTTGGTATCCTTCCTTATAAAGCTGTGTATGGTGTAGGGCTAGCACAGTCTTGGGCGGCTATTTTTCATGGGTTTTCTCGTTCAGGGACTACGATGAGTATCGGGCTTTTGCAGGGTCTGACTAAATCTCAAGCTGCTCGCTTTACCTTTTTATTGAGTATTCCTACCTTTCTTGCGGCAATGCTTTATGAAACGTTAAAACTCTTTAAAATGGGTGGGCATCAATCTCTGGGTGCTATGTTACAGGGGTTTGACTGGCCTATGATGCTACTTGCTTTAGGCGTGTCAGCATGTGTGGGGTATGTTTGTGTGGCAGGTTTTGTAAAATGGATTAGTCGTGTTCCTCTTTGGTACTTCTCTGTGTATTGTTGGTGCTTTGCAGCGGGGATGTTTTGGATATTTACCCATTAGGCTCCAGCTGTGTACGAGTCATGCGACGTAACCCTGACGTTTCTCCTCTAAAAGAAAGTATTTTCCCCTATGCTCAGTAGTATCAAAGGCTTAGTAGCCTCCGTGGATGACCCTTTTCATCACCAGAGTTTCCCTTCCCATGAGAGTCATGGGGTTCCCATGGTTTTAGAAGACTATCTGCAGCAGATTTGTCCTGCTGGCGGACACTACAGTCGTGCGACGTTCAACACGCTTGCCAGTTGTTTATTACGCATGGTAAGAGACCAAAACTTTCCAGGTTTATTATTACTCCACGCTCCTAAGGAAGAGAGTATTTGGTCACTCACCTTGGGTTTAGAGCATCGACACACCTTAAAGCTTTTTGCACTTTTTGCCCATGAAAAAGCATCTGAAGCGGTCTTTCCTCCTGACTCCTCGCATACCCCAAGCCCTGTGAAAAAACACCTTGACCCTGATACCCGCATGCTGATTATTTTAACGAATCGTTTGTGTGGCTGTTTATATTGGCACCCCACAGACCGTGGCATGTCTCCTGCCACGATGAGCGGTGAAGATACCATGTGTGAAGGAGGGTGGACTTTTCATCCTTCTGATAGTAAAGCTTTTGCAGAAATTATTGCCAAACATCTTTCTGAAACCCATCCTGAACTCCCTGAGCTTGTCAAAGAAACACCCATTGACCGCCGTTATGATGAAAGGCTTAGCTTACTGCTTACGGGGCTGATTCAAAGACTAGAAAATCGGAACCTCACCCTGAGACAGATGCTTGAGCGGGAGCGTACCTTACAAAAGAAACTGGTTGAGCATGAGCGTCTGGCTGCTATTGGGCATTTATGTACCGCCATTGCCCATGAAATTAGAAACCCTTTGGGTCTTGTTGATTTGTACGCAGGTCTGATTGAGGCACAACTTGATAGCCTCCCCCCTGAGGTCTCTGAACAGACCTCATCTGTCAGTTTAAAAGAAAAACTTCTTGAACCTCTCAGCCAGATTCGCCATGCGTCACACCATATGGAAACCATTCTTACAGGGCTTACACAATATGCACGTCCTGTTACATTGGCGAAAGAAGCCACTTGCCTTCCTGTGTTATTGGAGCAACTTGCTCAGTTTATGCGTCCGCAGTTTGAGCAAAAAGGGGTGAGCTTGAAAACCCTTCAGTACCCTTCGGAGCTTCTAACAACGCTGACTGTCCAAGCCGATGGTGCTAAAATTCAGCAAGCTCTCATTAACCTTCTTAAAAACGCCCTTGAAGCGACCCCGACAGGAAAAGAGGTCTTGCTCCATTGTGGGACTCGAGGACAAGATGACCCTTGGGTGTATATCAAAGTGACCGACCACGGTCATGGGATTCCTGCAGATGTTCTCCCCAAACTCTTCACACCTTACTTCACCACGAAAGGCAGTGCGGGGACAGGTCTTGGCCTTGCAGAGGTTAGAAAGCTTATGCAGGCTCACCAAGGGAAGGCGGAGGTTTTACAAACCTCCCCTCAAGGAACCACTTTTGCCCTTGCCCTTCCCAAGGGTTAACGTGAGAAGCTTTGTGATACGTCTATGACCTCATCCCATATGACAAAAACACCGCTGATACTTTCTGCTGAACAGTTAAAATCATGGTCAAGGTGCCAAAAGCAATTTCAATTTAAAAGCATTGAAAAACGACAATGGCCTGTGGATACCCGCCATTTTAGGCTTGGAAAATATATCCATAAATGGCTTGAGTACCAAGCGGCAGGACTTGACGTGACCCCCTTTCTCTCCGCAGAAGAAGACCCCAAGCTCCTTGCCTGTTGGTCACAGCTCCAAGCCCATGAAGTGACCCAGTGGCCTATTGTCGCCAGTGAGTATCCGTTTCATATGCCTTTGGAGGTTCCAACGCTTGAGGGGGAGCCTCCCTTGTGGTGTCATGGTCGAATTGACCGTATTGCCCTTCGCCCTGCCACCGCCACCCAACCGGAAACCCTCGTCCTTCTTGACTGGAAAACAGGTACTGCCGTTCCTAAAAATCCTTCTTCGGATTGGCAATATATGCTCTATACCTTGGCGGTGGAAAAGCTCCTCTTGCAAGAGAATCCACCACTCAGGCACCCCATCACGCAGCGCCGTCTTTCAGAAACGCTCCCCATATGTTTTATCTATGTCCAAGTGTCTCCCCAGCTGATTACGTTACATGAGTTGCCATGGTCTTCTGATATTTCACAACGGGTACAAATGACCCTTCAAAACACCCTCCAATCGTTACTTACACACTACCATCAAAACGAGTTTAACCTTCCGCCACTGTGTCCTGACGCACATTGTGCGTATCGTGCGATATGTGGTATTGCCACGCATACTCACGAAACCCGTCACGATATCTGATGAGTTTAGACTATTTAAGGTTGTTTTCATTTTCCTAAATGGCATAATATGTTACACTGTAAACTTATAGACCTGTGATGTGGTGCGTTCCTACGGCTTTTTTGTGGGGTGCGACAGTGGTTAAACTGTAAAGTTTTTAAATCAACCATGCCACAAGCAGGTATCTTTCTGTGTGTCCCCTCTACTCTATTTCATTTTGTGTGTGACGGGTTTATGCTTCAAGACTCAAACCCTTGATGCCTCCTCCGCCATATACCATTAACCTTCATCATCTTGACAAAGGAGCCTATGGATTCTCATGACGCAATCCATCATTCAGCCTCATGCTTACATGCCCGTTGTGGTGGAACAGTCTAGCCGTGGAGAGCGTACCTTTGACGTATTTTCTCGGTTGCTCCGTGAGCGTATCGTCTTTCTAGGAACCCCTGTGGATGATATGGTGGCAAACCTCATTATTGCCCAGTTGCTCCTGCTTGATTCTGAAAACCCTGAAAAAGATATTATGCTCTACATTAACTCCCCTGGAGGTAGTGTCACGGCGGGTCTTGCCATTTTTGATACCATGCAGCATATTCGTGCCGATGTTTCAACCATTTGCGTCGGTCAAGCAGCCAGTATGGGGGCGTTTCTTCTTTCGGCTGGAACCCCTGGTAAACGTTTGGCATTGCCACACTCTCGGATTCTCATTCACCAGCCGCTTGGTGGTGCGCAGGGGCAAGCTTCTGATATTGAAATCCAAGCTGCAGAAATCAACCGTATGAAGCGTATGCTTAATGAGCTGCTTGCCTCCCATACAGGGCAGCCTCTCAAGAAAATTGAGAAGGATACGGACCGTGACTATATTATGAGTCCAGAAGACGCTGTGGCTTATGGTTTGGTTGATAAAGTCGTCAGTAAACCGACTTCTGAAAAATAACCATTCATCAAAACACACACTACCAAGCACGCTTTTTAACATAGAAAGTTCTTGGTGGTGTGTGGCATGATGCCACATAGGGCTTTGTGATACGTGCATGTTTATGGTATGCGTATTAGTAAAATGGTTTATTGATACTGTGATTGTCTTCATCAAGAAAACCAGACATGTTCTTTTAATGAACATCCATGGGTAGGATGCTTTTTGCTTTTTGATATCATCTTGCCTCTAAAATAATTAAAACAACAAGCTCTTTACCCATTTCAATGCCTCTCACCTGTCAGGAAAGTATGAACACTCTATGATGAGTAAACATGATGAAAAACTCCGTTGCTCTTTTTGTGGCAAAACGCAGGATCAGGTCAAAAAACTTATAGCAGGTCCCGATGTGTTCATTTGCGATGAGTGCATTGAACTTTGTAACGAGGTATTGGCAGAGGAATTTGATACGGCTGAAAATTTGAGCCAGAAAAAAACACAAGACGATGCCCCTCAAGAGAAGCTTACGGTTGCTTCTCCACAAGCCATTAAGCAGCATCTGGATGACCATATTATTGGTCAAGACCAAGCGAAGCGTACCTTGGCCGTGGCAGTTTACAACCACTATAAGCGTATTAACCACCTGATTGATACCGCTGAAGATAAAGAAGCGGTTGAAATTCAAAAGAGTAATGTGCTTTTAATCGGTCCTACAGGTTCAGGAAAAACCCTTTTGGCACAGACGTTGGCAAAGATGCTTAATGTGCCTTTTGCTGTGGCGGATGCGACGACCCTTACAGAGGCTGGTTATGTTGGCGATGACGTTGAGAATATCTTGCTCAGGCTCTATCAAGCCGCTGAGTATGATGTTCGTAAAGCCGAACGAGGGATTATCTATATTGATGAAATTGATAAAATCTCTCGTAAATCAGAAAACCCAAGTATTACCAGAGATGTTTCTGGAGAAGGTGTCCAACAGGCACTTTTAAAAATGATTGAGGGTACGGTTGCGAATGTACCACCTCAAGGGGGTAGAAAACATCCGCATCAAGAGTTTATCCAAATTGATACAAAAAACATCCTCTTTATTTGTGGGGGTGCTTTTGTAGGCTTAGACAAGCTGATAGGTCAACGTGTCAATACAGGTAAAAATGTTGGTTTTGGTTCGCTCGTTGCAAAAACGCAGTACGAGAGAGACCTTGAAGCTGCACGTATTATGAAGGAAGCTGAACCTGATGACCTTATTAAGTTTGGTATGATTCCTGAATTTACAGGTCGTCTTCCTATTCTTGCTGTCCTCGACCCCCTAGATGAAGAAGCACTGGTAAATATTTTGAAGAAGCCCAAAAATGCTATCTTCAAGCAATATCAAACCCTCTTAGCGATGGATAATATTACCCTTTCTTTTGAGGAAGATGCCGCCATTGCGATTGCTCATGAGGCAATGCAACGAAAAACAGGTGCAAGGGCTTTACGTGCCATTATGGAAGAGTTGATGCTGGATGTGATGTTTGAAGCACCAGAACTCCGAGAAAAAGGTACGATGGAGTCACTCTGTATCACGAAGGATATGGTGAAAGCTAAAAACGTGCTTCATCATGTGGTTGAAGTGCCTCACTCGGTCCTTTCTCCTGTGAAAGAAGAACCTAAAAAAGAGGCTTCTAGTAGCCTCAGTGCCTAAGGATAGTATCCTTACCATCCTTACATCTTTAACATAAGTCCCTGAAGCCCCTCCTTTCAGGGGCTTATGTTTTATCAAGGCTCACCTTACAAGAGGAGATGAGCATAGACCACAATCCTTAAATAAACATGAAGGGTGTTGACAGAACAGATTAAATTGCATTTAATAGAACCATACGGTACTAATACCAAGTGGTTCTATTAAATGTCCTTTGATAAATGAATCGTCGTTTAAGGCAGTGGTTATTAAGAGATGACTTGGCTATGTTTATGATAGGCTATAGCACATGATGAAGCTCTTAGATATTGATACCCTTCCCCCTAGCAAAGTTAAACTCATTCAAACCTGTTTAACGTTGATGTCGGCACGTGGGTATGAGTCTACGGGAATTCAAGAAATTCTGAACCAAGCTGGGGTGAGCAAAAGTAACTTTTATTACCATTATCCTTCTAAAGAAGCGTTATTCCTTGATACCCTTGAGCGTTATATCCAAAATTTTATTTGCGTAGCACTCCAAGAAACACTGCTGAATAAAGCACTTTCACCCAAAGAAAGAATGACCGTCTTTTGCCATCATGTGTATGACACCATGGCTTCCCAAAACTGCCAAGTGGGGTGTCCTTTCGTCAACTTAGCGACGGAAACAAGTGACTTTTTCCCAGCGTTTCGAGAGAAGCTGAGCTTATTTTTCTCCAAGCTTAAGGCTATTTTCGTAGCCTGTATTGCAGAAGGGATTGCACTTGGAGAGTTTCGTACGACCCTAAACCCTGAACAAGCAGGGCAACTTTTTTTATCCTCATTTCATGGCAGTCTTATTTTTGCAAAAACGACGCGCCAGCCCGAGAGTATCAAGCAGACGACGGAGCTTCTGCTGAGCCTTCTTTTAACTTCAGGCTAATATGCCGATATATTTTTTACCCCTTATTAGTACCGACTGGTTTTACCTAAAAGATAAATATGACTTATCGTTAATGTTGTGTGTGTTGTGTGATGTTGTGATTATGTAGTCCTTTAAAACTTGAAAGCCTTTTAAAATGATGATGATGCTCTCCTCCTGTGATAACGCTACCTCCCATGCGACTGTTTCTACGGGCATGCATGACGAAAGCTCTTGTTGTCTGACTGAGAAACTCTTACACCTTGCCGATGAAGCTTGGGCTGAACTCATGAAAGAAAAAATCAAGCATGCTATGGAAGAAAGTTGTGGAGAAGCCATGACAAAAATGGCCAAAGCGGCTGCTTGTGCCAGAAAAACAGAATGGCAGGCAAAACTAGAAGCAAAATTTGCAACTAAAAAAGCTTCTCACGGATTAAAAGAAGCCATTACGAGCGTGTTGTCTCACTGTGAAACCACTTGTCATAACTAAAGGTATTCGTATCTTTCTCTTACGCAAAGCCCTTGGTATGCTGAAATAATACCAAGGGCTTTGATAATAGGGTGTGTCAGAAAGAGACCCCTATACGGATGTAAAACTAAAGAGAGAGGTTAAGCCAAGTCATTCTTGGGCAGTACAACCTCTTGTGCATTGCGCCAAAAAGCATCTAACTGATAATGCTCACGCTCTTGCTCAATCAATAAGTGTACAATCAACTCGCCATAGTCCATGGCAATCCAACGATTTTGGGTGTCGGCATCTATATGTCTTACTCGCCAATCAAGTTTTGTTTCAAATTCATGTTCAATAAACCCTGAAAGGGCACGAGTTTGTTGAGTACTTTGTGTTGAAGCAAGTACCATATAGTCCCCCAAGGAAGAAAGAGGCTCAATATAAAGTACTTTGACATCCAGAGCCTGTTTCTCCTCTAGGGCATCAAGTAGGCACTTCATGTAGTCTGATAGGTCTTCCCGGCGGATGGGGGTTTGAGAGTGCATAGGGGATTGCATCATGTAGAGGTCCTTTACAAAAATTTAATTACAGAAAAAATAAGCCGCCTCTCTTACTACTCACAGAAGCATCACCCATACCTGCATGGACGCTTCACGGAAGAGGGGTCTCACAGAAGCCCTGAAAGATAAATCATTATCAACAGTGTACTCCAAACAGATAAAGAAACATGTTTTGGATTGCCATTGTGTACGGCTAACCTTATGTGTTCAGGTCTTTCAAGCATATCCTTGATGCCAGAGGAAACCACAGACAGGCTTACACGAGGCTTCTGTAGAAAATGGATGGTCTTTTTTGTGCAAAGAGAGCCAACAGACCTTTATCTTTATATCACCTTGACCAAAAGATAAAAATGATTAGGATATAAATACAATTTTTTCTTGCGTCAAAGTAAAAACTCGATATAATGAGGACATAAGCACTACCTTGGCTGTTACTTTTCAGGGCATACTTGCTATAGTTAAACTGAGTGTTTGGGGTGATGCTTAAACTTTGCTAAAATACGAGTTTATCTTTCGTTAAGTTGTGTTACACTCATCAATAGGCTTCATAAAGACTTCTCTGTTAAGTTTAGAAGTTTTTTGGTGTTTCGAGTTGGTGCATCGGTTGATTTCTGCTTGATTTCTTAATAGCCTCTGTAGCCCCTAAACACCTGCCAGTGAATGAGCGTGAATGAGTGATGATGATGCGTGATAAATGAATGCTGCTTGACGAATGTGCGATAAAGCACAAAGGTTCGTTTCAATGTATGCTAGAACGTGCATTGAGTGATGGTTAGAAGTGACTTCAACAACCTCCTTTTGTTGGATTTTTCCTCTGACATACAACGACATACACTCAAGCTATGCTACATTGGCTACAAACTGGGGATGCCTGCTTTTAGTCGTTGTTCTAAAAAAGATACCCCCGATGAAGTCTTGTCTTCTCTCAAGGTTTTGTGGATGAACCAGTTTTTCTCTACTTTACAAGTGTCCACTTTTTGAGATGCTAAGGATACTCCGTCAGATAATTGATTTTGAAATAGCCTCTTGTTTTTTTGAAATGTTTTGCTGAATCTGTTAGTATCTGTAGTATGCAAGTGTGAAGTGTTTCTGTTAACTTTTTTGAGTTGTTTTGTTTCTGTGTGTTATCTTCGACTTATTCTCTCTCCTTTGTCGTTGATTCTTCATTGTTGTATGTGATAAGAAAGGTGCCTATCCATGGCTTTAAAACGTGTCACACCAGCTCTTTTAGCTGCTTTTTTAGCTGTCGCTGGCTTAACCTCTGGTATTGTTGCTGGATTTCAATCTGCTGAAGCAATCACTTCTGTAGATGAGTTGACCGATGTAGACCCTAACCACTGGGGTTACGAAGCACTCAAAAACCTTGTTGAAAAATATGATGTCATTGAAGGTTATCCTTCTCATGTTTTCAAAGGGCAAAAGTTTGCAACCCGTTGGGAAATGGCTGCTGCTTTGTATGCACTCATTCAAACCATCGGTAAAGACATTGCTCGTCTTGATGCTGAAAAACTTGACAAAGCTGACCTTGAAACCATCCAAAAATTAACCGATGAGTTCGGTTCCGAACTTGCTGCGTTAAAAGGTCGTACCACCCGTCTTGAAGAGCGTGTGGATGCTGCTGATGCGAAAAACGCAGAGCAAGATGGTCGTCTTGACCTCCTTGAAAAAACCCGCATTCATGGTGACATGACCTTCGGTGTTCTTTACAACGCAGGTGAAGCTGGTGCGACTGGTCGTACTGGTATTGAAGATGGCATCTCTCCTGTTGCCCGCCTTCGTTTAGGGTTGGATATTCCTGTGGTTGAAGCCACTGGTGAAATCCTTGGGGAAGGGACATTGCGTACCCGTTTAGTGGCTGCTGTTGGTCGTCGTACCACCAACTTCAACGGCGTGTCTCGCTTTGGTGCTGATGCTTCTGCTAACAACGAAGCACTCGGTACTTCCGCAAACCTTCGTCAAAACCTCTATGCTGAATACGCATACTACGAGCAGAACATTGCAAAAATCATTCCTAACCAGTCTGATGATTACAAAACCACTGCAACCGTATTTGCTGGTATTATCCCTCACTACCGTCTCTATGACCGTAGCGAATACCGTGGCGTAGATGATGTCACCTCCTTCCAGAACGTTGCCTTCAACAACATTCCTGGGCTTCCTGTGAACTTCACGGGTGCTGGTGCTGCTCTTCGTGTGAAGCAAAACCTTTCCACCTACGGTAACCTTGAGTTAACCGCTGGCTTAAGCTCTTCTGATGGCAACCAATGGTTAAACTACCAAGCTGCTACCTACGAATTGCGTTACAACCACAACTGGTTTGACCGCACTGGTAGCGTTTATGCTGGTGGTTTCCACTTGTATAGCTTGAGCAACAGAAGTGTTTCTGCTGTGAACGTGAACGGTCTTAACATCATTCCTGGTACCTCCAACGGTTTCTTCGCTGGTATCAACCAAGAGCTTTACAAAGGCATTGGCTTGAACGTTGCTGGTTTCTTGGGTGACAAGAGTGGTAATGCTGCTGTGTTAAATGCTGCAAACCAAATTTACAGCACTGCTAACACTGCTATCACTGCTCAACACGCTTTAACCACTGCATTGGTTGTACCTATGAGCGTTTTCGGTGTACGTGAGCAAGACAAATTTGGTCTTGGTTATGCTTACACTGCATTTAACGCTTTTGGTGCTGGCTTCACAAAAGATGGTGCTGAGCATTCTAGCGAAGCATTCTACACCGCCGCCATCAACGATAAAGTATCTGTGACCCCCAGTGTCCAGTTCCACTTTAACCGTTTTGGTCAAACGGATAACGGCTTCTCCACCTCTGTGGGTCTTCGTACCAACATTAAATTCTAACGTCAACACGCCTCAAGGCGTTTTGAATCGTTCGTTTTAATGAACCTCTAACGCATTAAGCTCTCCTTTGATGATTGCATGTCCTCATTAAAAGGAGAGCTTAATGTTTTCAGGCATAGGCTATGCCAAAATCGTTGTATTCCCACTACCTTGAGAGTACACTAAGCTTGTATCTATTGGGTGTGTTGTATTGAATGTGCCTAAGTCAACCGTTTTTCAACAGGGGTATCCATGTGCCATGCTGTGTACTAGCCTTTCTGAAGACAGCCTTTCAGCTTCTGTCGGTTCTTTCTCCTCTCCCGAACTTGAAGCACAGCGTCAGGGCTTTTTTGGGATTTATGGCGGACAATTTGCGCCTGAGTCCTTAATGCCCGCTTTAGACGAGCTTTATGAAGCTTTCCGACATTACACCCGCCATAAAACATGGGTGGCAGAATGGCGTACTTTAATGAAACATTTCGGGGGTCGACCCACCCCTTTGTATCATGCAAAGAAGCTTTCAGAGGTGGTTGGGTTTGAGGTCTACCTGAAGCGTGAGGACTTACTTCACGGTGGTGCGCATAAAACAAACAATGCGGTAGGACAAGCTTTACTCGCAAAAAGTATGGGAAAAAAGCGTCTCATTGCTGAGACGGGTGCAGGGCAACACGGTGTGGCAACCGCCATGGCAGGTGCCTTGTTGGGGATGGAAACGGTGGTATATATGGGCGCCGTTGACGTAGAGCGACAAGCTCCTAACGTACAACGTATGAGGCTTCTTGGTACGAAGGTCATTCCTGTCACCTCGGGGGCAAAAACCTTGAAAGATGCCATTAACGAGGCAATGCGTGATTGGATTACTAACGTACGAGACACGCATTATATTTTAGGTACCGCCGCAGGTCCGCATCCTTTTCCGCAAATGGTTCGTTTCTTTCATCAGGTGATTGGCGAAGAAGCCCGTAACCAAATGCTTGACCAAGTGGGACATTTGCCCAGTCATGTCGTGGCATGTGTAGGTGGTGGCTCGAATGCTATTGGTATTTTTTCAGCATTCCTTGAAGATGAAGCCATAAAGCTTATTGGTGTAGAGCCTGCGGGACATGGGACACACACCACCCACCATGGTGCTGTCCTTGGCTTTGGGAGTGTGGGTGTTTTGCATGGGATGCGTAGTAAGGTATTGCAAACACAGGACGGGCAAATACTGGAAACACATAGCGTTTCTGCGGGGTTAGATTACCCGAGTGTGGGTCCTGAACATGCTTATTTAAGTGACACGCAACGGGCTATTTATGAGAGTGCGACAGACCAAGAGGCCATTAGTGCTTTTTATGAGCTAAGTCGCCTTGAGGGTATTATTCCCGCCTTGGAAACGGCACATGCACTTGCATATTTACATCATCTTAAAGGAAAGCATGGTTGTCGTGAGTCAAGCCGAGTGTTGTTATGTTTGTCTGGACGAGGGGACAAAGACCTTGGTCTTGTTCAGCAGTGGGTAGACACGCATCCTGAAGAGGTTGCTGCACTCGGTCTTACTTGTTAATGTCGTTTTTGTTTTTCAATCTTCTTGCTTCCTCCTTGTGTATACCCGCTTTTAACCATGCACGCATCTTCTATGTCTTCAAGCCTTTCACGTTTTAAACAACTTAACCTCACACAGCAAAACAAGGGTGAGGGTGTGTTTATCCCTTATATTTTACTTGGGTGGCCTTCGCACGATGAGGCACTTGCATTGGTTGACCTCTATGTAGAAGCAGGGGCGGATGCTTTGGAGCTTGGCTTGGCATTTAGTGAGCCTATTGCCGATGGTCCTGTGCTTCAAGCGGCTATTACAGAGGTACTCAATAGTAGCTATACGCTTGAACAAGCCTTTAAGCTTATGGCGACTATTAGAGAACGTTATCCAGAGCTACCTTTGTCTCTCATGAGCTACTACAACCCGATTCAAAATATGGGCGAGGCTCAATTTATAGCACGTTTAAAAGCTGCTGGTGTGGATGCCTTACTGGTTGTAGACCTGCCCCCTCAAATGGCTGCTCAAACCGTGTATCCCCATTGCCAAGAAGCAGGTATTGACTTGGTATTTATTGTTTCTCCCTTGACAACACCCGAGCGTTTAAAAACCCTCACCCGCCTCGGAAGTGGGTATTTATATGTTGTAAGTCGTTTGGGTATTACGGGGACAGAGTCTCGTTACGATACAGGCATTGCTACTTTGATTCAAACGTTACAGGCTGCCCAACACGAGGCTGGTAAGTCCTCTGAGGATGCCTTACCTCTTTATGTCGGTTTTGGTATTTCAGCCCCTGAAAATGCACATATGATGCTTACAGCGGGTGCCCAAGGGGTTATTACGGCCTCTAAGATTTTCCAAATCATTCAAATGCACCGAGCTGCAGGAACGTGTTATGCGGCTGATGTTCGTCGTTTTGTTGAAGCGATGTGTCATGCTTGTCATCAAAACAAGCATGGGGATACCGTATAACCCTTCTTTGATGGAAGATAGTATACCCCATTTGATATATTCTTAACATCAAAAGGCTTGCAGTAAGAGATTGCCTTAGCGATAATGACAGTGCTTGTATCATCGTTCGCATATTTCATCGGGATGTGGCTCAGCTTGGTAGAGCACTACGTTCGGGACGTAGGGGTCGGAGGTTCAAATCCTCTCATCCCGATGAAATATCGTGAAAGTAGGCATAAAAAACCTTATTTGAGCTTTGTTTGGAATGACGCTTCAATGCTCAAATACACATTGCCTTGTGTATGAAGCTTTAAGGTGCTTTTTGATATTTGTCAAGTAGGATGTTTTGTGATAAGGTTTGTCTATAGCTTGAAATAGAGCATCTTTTTTTAGTGTCCAAACTCCTTGGAAGGGGGTGACAACATCACATGATAGTAGAAATCGAAGTCAATCCTGGTGAGAGTATTGAAAGTGCTTTAAAGCGTTTCAAGAAGCGTATCCAGAAAGCAGGTATCTTAGCTGAGGTTAAGCGTCGCGAACGTTATGAAACCCCTAGTGCCAAGAAAAAGCGTAAAGCTCAAGCTGCACGTCGTCGTAGCCGCTATTAAGCTGTTTCAAAGAAAGGGTTTTTTAAGCCACTCCCCCTAGAGGCTGGAGTTCTTGAAAAGCCCTTTTTTTCGTCTCTATACCATTCAAGCAATGCTTGGTTTTTCAACATCATGACCCTCTTACCTCCTTCTCAAGCCACGACGCTATTGTCAAGCCATGCCTTTCCACAAGATACGGTCAGGAAATTAGAGAATCCTCTAGTCACTGTCGATATTGTCGTACTGACGATTTTGGAAGGTAAGCTGAAGAGTTTGCTCATTCAAAGACAAAATCAACCCTTTCAAGGTATGTGGGCTATTCCTGGCGGGTTTATTTATACAGGAGAAACTTTGGAAGAAGCGGCAGTACGCTGGCTAAGAGAAAAAACCAATGTGACTAATCCTTACTTGGAACAACTACAAGCTTTTGGGAGTCCTAAAAGAGACCCTCGTGCACGTGTTATCACAGTGGCTTATTGTGTGTTGATTCCTGCCACGAGCGTTATTTCAGCTGTAG
This sequence comes from Vampirovibrionales bacterium, assembly GCA_044346175.1. Taxonomy (GTDB): domain Bacteria; phylum Cyanobacteriota; class Vampirovibrionia; order Vampirovibrionales; family JAJTHC01; genus JBJTUH01. The sequence continues at coordinate 45,039 of JBIIZQ010000003.1, read as the reverse complement.
GCGGCCCTACGGGTAAGCCCTATGGTGCTGAACACTCTACCTTACGCTCTGAGCATCCTATGTTGCCTCAGGGGACACAATGGCACCCTATTGAGCAACTTCCGCAATTAGCATTTGACCATCAAATGATTGTGGAAGCAGCCATTGAGCGTTTGAGAGAAAAATTGCTTTCTTCCACGGTGGCTTGTCGTTTACTCCCTGAAAAATTCACACTCACGGAGTTACAGCGTGTGTATGAACTCATCTTGAATAGAAAACTGGATAAGCGTAACTTCCGTAAAAAAATCTTAGCCTCCTCCATGCTCATTCAACTGGAAGAAAAGAAAATGGAAGGCTTCCATCGTCCTGCACAGCTTTACCAAATGAATGCCTCGTTCCAAGCTTCTGAAGATGACCATGCCGCTTTAGAAAGCCTATAGGGAGGGTTGGATTTTGAATGCTTCTGTGGGCATTACGTGATACGCTTGCTCCCAAGTAAAAATACTTTCTTTCAGTAAGGTACAGTTTGCAGCGGGTCGTTGGGCTAGGAATACTTCAAGGGCAAGTTCGGGCGTAAGGATGCCCTCTTTTGCTTGCCATTCTAAGGATACCAAATGATGTAAAAGGGCTTGTAACCCTTCATGCGTGGTGTTTTGAAACTGCTGTAATGTTTTTTTGATGATAAAAGGGTGTTTCCCTATTTTTTGTCCGATGGTTTCTTCTGAAAGTCCATGGCTTTTATCGAGAACTATCCCATAGAGTTCTTGTAAACGATGTCTGAAAAGTGCCATGAGTTTTAAAGCGGGTTCCTGCTTAACATACGCTATCAGAGAAGCCCACGCAAGGGAGGCTTCTGAAGAAGGGCGTACACTGAAATGATACCGAATCCAACTGTCTACAAGCTCAAAGGTTTGATAGTAGCTCCGAGGGATAAGGGCTTGTAGATGGTCTAGGGTCAAATGAGAGTCCCCTTCAGCCATCAAAAGACGTGCTGTTTGGACACGCTGTACTATCTCGCCAAGCGTAGGCCCTACATGACTCAAAAGCCAATGGGCTACTTGAGAAGACACCGTTAAGCCACAGCTTGCTGTAATCTCTTCTTGAATTAACACGAGCCATGCGTCTTCTTTCCAAGGGGGAGGGAGTTGAGGCGTATACACTTCATGGGCGAGTGCTGCCAAGCTTTTGGCCCAAGTGCTACGTTGATCAAACTTATCGGTCAGGCATACCAAATGTTTGTGACTAGGGAGGTCGGACAAAATCGCTTGAAGCAGTGACTGCTCTTTTGGTAAGGGGGCTTTGTTTAAGACCTGCCATCCTAGTAGTCGTGTCACTTCAGGAGGACGCTGAGCATCGTCTATGAGCCATGTCAGTAAGGATTGTCCTCCGCAGTAAAGTTCTAAATCGGTTACACTGGGCGATTGTAATACATGGCAATGTTCGGGGTGAACCCCTCCTAAATTTTGTTTGAGTCGGGTAAGATACCGCTGTTGCCAGTAGTTTTCTTCAGTGATGACGATATAAAAAGGCATTCGGAACTTCCTAATGTTTTTCTTGGTAGGCTATGCGATGGGGTGGTATCCACGGCGTAGGAGGAGGTAAGGAGGATGCACTGTGTAATGGCATCAAGCTTTCGTGAGTAGCCTGTATAAACTGCCATACGGAGGGTGGTAGCGAGGTCTTTAAAATAGCATACGCCTCGATATGTGAGGGGTTTGTGAGTGTATCTTCTGGGGTGAGGGTAGCATACAGACTTAAGGCTTGACGTATCTCTGTGGCACACCAACGAGGCAATGGAAATAATGTAGATTCAGGTACAGGCATGACATGACAAGACGGGTATAGTGTCTGTGGTGCTGTTTCAGTGAGAACTTTTTGTAGCCTTTGCTCAAGGTTTTGCTGATAGGCGACTGACCAAGCACCATACCCTTTACGAGGACATACATACCACGTGACATGCTTCAATAGCCAAGGTAAGGCATGCCATTGAGGTAGACCTGCTATGGCTTCTATGCTTAAAAGACATTGAAACTTGGGTGGTTGGAGGCTGCCTGTTTTGTCTTTTATATCAGGCTGTGCGTTTAGCCAATATTGTAACGTACGTGCGGTGTAATGAGGTCCTGGAAATAGCGTGGGTTCGATAGGACACTCCTGAGACCATATCCAGTGTTTAGCCTGATGCCATTGTTGCCATTGCACCTCCTCTACGGGAGGGCAACTCAAGGTAAAGGTCTCAGAAAAAGGAGGTTTACAGAATGAGTCACTATTTGCGGGACGTTTTGCGACATCCTGTAATGCTTTTTGAACCATCATCAAGCGGTCTCGTGCAGAGAAATGGTCAAAACGGCGACGATTACTACCCGTACTTAGCTCAGGCTTATGAGGCGGTTCTCCAGTAGGTACCCACACCACATGTTTAAAATGTGGATAAGCCTCCAAAGTACTTAGCACCATGCCTAGATGCCCCCAATGAATAGGATTAAACGACCCAAATACAAAAAGCGTTTCGGCAAGGGGAAGAGAGTGTGTAGGGGACTGAAAAATGATGGGCATTGTAGCAAAAAGTACCATTCCAATAGTGTGTATTTAAGTATACTACCATGAGGATACCCCTCAAAGGCATGACAACCATGACGTTCTCCCTCTTTTTGTTAAGCGAAAATACCCTACTCTAAGCAATGGATTCTTCATGAGCTTTCACACAGTAAGATGCTGCTTGGCTCGATAATAAAGTTATCTTTTGATGTTTTCAGCCCATTGATGATGCCTCTCTATGCTTGGGCTTAGCAGAACTTCAGTTACCTCTCGTGTCCTCCCATGTTTTCTTTCCAATGATGCCTATTAAGGAAATGGATTGTTCTAAAAGCCCTTTTATAGGCAACCTCTTTGTGTGAGATACATAAGCTTTTATTAGGATGCTATACCATGATGATGTCTAATCCTTCGCAAAAACATACCACACCTTTTGAGACGCAAGATATTTCAGTGACCCCATCGCTATCTGACTTAACAGAACCTGCCCAAAGTGGTACTAAACGTGTTGTCACAAGTAAGGGTGTTAAACAAACAAAAGGAACCCCCAAAGGGACTAGTGGTACTGAAGTAGGCACAGCGAAGGTGCAAGGGGTAAGTACGCATACCGCCCAAGAGCGTCGTAAAGAAAAACGTCAAAAACAAGAACCTATCCCGCCTGTTTATATTTTGATGGATTCTGTTATTCCTAATTTTGATTTATGGGAAGAGGATCTACAGGCTATTCCCAAAGTGACCCCTATTTTTTCCCAGCGTGAACTTAAAACCATGTTGGCACAAAATGAAACAGGTGTGGTGTGCTTTGCACCGACATCCCCCAAAACGGTTTCTGAACAAGTGTTAGAGTTCCAAAGGCTTAATCCTAATGTACAGACCATTGCGATTATTTGTCCTGAGTATCAACTTGCCTACAGTAAGGTGTTTCCTCAGCCAGGTTGTGACCTCCTTACGGTACCTAGCGATGCACTCACTATTCAAACACGTATTTTTCAAGCCAGACAAATTAGTATTTTAAGAGCCGAGTGTGTCAAACAACAGGTGGTTGATGAAGTACCTGAGCTGCACAACCGTCGCTTCTTTTTTAGTCAACTTCAAGAGCGTCTTAATCTGGCAACTCAGTCTCAAAAACCTGTCACATGCTTGGTGTTATCCCTTGATTTTTACCCTCTTTACTTTGATACGTACGGTCTTGAGGGTACGATTAACATGTTACGCTTTATTGCAAAGAACCTCCGTCAACTGACCCGTAAACATGATATTTTGGCTCGTTTAAGCGATAACCAAATCGGTATCTTGATGTCTAACTCGGACGACCAAGGGGCTGCTCATGTGGTACGACGTATCCAAAAATTTCTTGCTCATCATCCTTACGTGTTACAACACAGCCATTATAGTAAGCCCATTGAAGAGTCTTTAAGTATCCATGGTGGCTCAGCCTGTTTTAACCCTAATGATTTAGAGCATAGTCTTATCAGTACGGGGGATGACTTGGTACGTTACGCAAGCCATGCACTGTTCCAAGCCATTCAAGAAACAGTTGCCAGTGGGTGCGATAGCCCAAGAGAGTTACCCCTTGTCAGTTTTAACCCTGCCCAGCTCAATTTAGAAATCAATTAAAAAGAGATACCTTGAGTTAATCTAGGTTGGCATGAAGGACTCGAATGGCTTCAGGCGTTAGAAAGTCAGGGTTTGTACCAGACATATACTCAAAGCCTTGAGGGACGAGTGTACCTGTTTCACCCTGTGCATTGCAGCGGTACCCTTGAAAACGTGCTTGAAGTTCAGGGATGGCAGGCTGAATCACAAAATGGTCACGAAATTCAAGTGTTCGGGTTGCCAATTCACTAGGACATAAACACTCATGGAGCTTTTCACCAGGGCGTAATCCTACCACATGATACTGAGGGTTAGGCATCAGTGCTTGTACTAAATCGGTCATACGTATCGAGGGGATTTTCGGGATAAAGGTTTCACCGCCTTGCATACGGGCGAGGGCATCAAAGACAAACTCCACCCCTTGTGCGAGTGGTAGCCAGAAGCGTGTCATGCGTTCGTCTGTAATGGGTAACGAAGTCACGCCTTGTTGTAAAAGTTCCTGAAAATAGGGCAGTACCGACCCTCGTGAACCTATGACATTGCCATACCGTACCACTGCAAATTGTGGCAAAGGGGTTTGGGTGGATGTGGTGAGTAAGGACTGGTTTGCAGCCACAAAAAGTGAATCTGAAACCAACTTTGTAGCACCATATAAGTTAATGGGGTTTGCAGCTTTATCAGTTGAGAGTGCAATGACACGAGAGACCCCATGACGAAGTGAAGCCTCAATGACATGTTGCGCTCCAAGAATATTCGTTTTGACGGCTTCAAAAGGATGATACTCAGCCACGGGTACTTGCTTCAAAGCAGCCGCATGAATGACGACATCTGCACCCGCCATGGCTTGGGTAAGCCTTTGTGCGTCTCGTACATCGCCAATGACATAGGTCATGGGGCAGGGCTGTGCATGTGCTGGGAAGTCATGCTGTGCCATTTCAAATTGTTTTAACTCGTCACGGGAATAAATGACTACACTGGCAGGGCGGTAGCGCTGTAAAAGCATCTTGATAAACTTTTTGCCAAAAGAGCCTGTGCCACCCGTGATGAAAATGGTTTTATCATTTAATGTAAACGCCTCATGCGACGCAGGAGCTGTCTTAAGCTCAGAGGACGGTAAAAGAGCATGCGTAGCGTGGGTCACTGAATAAACCCCATTCTATCCATTTGATTCAAACGTATTCACACAGGGACTAAAAGCTTAGGTCGATAGGTATGACCTCACACCCAGTATACGACGATTCGGAGGCCTGTACTACCACACACACCTCAAGGTTTTGGTAGACACGTGCTAAATCACACCCGGGACAGGCTTCCTTAAAAGGAAAGTGTAGCATAAACAGTGTGACCAACTGGTGTAATTGCCTTTGTTTATGAGGGGTAATTGCCGCTGTTGCACGCCACAGTGCTTCTTGTTGATGTTGTGAGTGTTTATGAGGGGTGAGTGTATCAGAAGTAGCGTATTGGCGACACTTCACCTCAACAAAGTGAAGCACAGGGTGAGGGGTGGGGGTGTAGTATACAAAATCTAACTCACCTCTAAACCCCTCAAGCTGAATAGACCAGTTTTCGCTTAAAAGTTGTCCATGGGGATACTTGTTGGCGTACCATGCCTGTGCGAAACGTTCTGCAGCGGTGCCTTGTTTGCGTTTATTCATTTGCTAGGATGCTACGCTGCCTAGGGGGGGTGATGACGGATAAACGGCCGTGTGGTTCATCATGATGGAACATGTCCCAAAACGCTTTTCGGGTATCTGTTTGCCATGAGATGGGGAGATAACGGTTCAAAAGTTTCCCTTGCTTCCGTGAAAGTTTTTCCCAGCATGCGGGTGTATGACACCAGTACACGGAACGACCATAACGGGGAGGCATGCTGTAGGGGGGCTGAGGTATTTCTGTATCTTCAGCGACAACCTGTGAGGGAAGCCATAGATGCCATAAAGCGGGTAAGGCTTCCCCTTTGATGAGTTTATCATGCTGTAACAAGAGCCTTACAAGCGTGTGACGTGGTGCATACTGACGGCACGCCACACACTGACGAGAGGGCTGCGTTGTTGGCGGTACTGCTGTGGCAACCATGGCACAGGCCCTCGCCTTAACGTTGAATCTGACGGAAGAACCATGCAAAAAGGTCTTGGGCATCATGAGGGCCAGGGCTAGCCTCAGGGTGGAATTGGACACATGCCATAGGATAATGCGTGTGACGAACCCCTTCAACACTTTGGTCATAAAGATTACGATGCGTTAGGGTTAAATTCGCAGCAGCCAAGCTTTGCTCTTCCACGGCATACCCATGGTTTTGGGAAGTAATACGAATCAGACCTGTATCAGGTTCCAAGACAGGATGGTTCCCCCCATGGTGTCCAAACGCCATTTTTTCAACTTTGGCACCAAAACTTAAAGACAGCAACTGATGCCCTAGGCAGATACCGAACAAGGGAAGATGTTGCTCGGCAAGTTTGGTAATAAGCTCCGAAACATAGTTCAGGGTACGAGGGTCGCCAGGACCATTCGACAAGAACAAGGCATCTGGGCGTAAAGCATCAATTTGACTTTGGGTTGCATCGTGAGGAAGGACATGGATTTCCCGTGCCACGTCCTGTAAGCAACGTACAATGTTTTCTTTCATCCCAAAATCCAAGGCAACCAATCTGTCAACCAGTGGGGCTTTGCCTTTCCCTTGAACGGTATATGCTTGGGTGACAGAAACTTGTGCAATGAGGTTTTGCTCTTCAAGACCTGGTTGCTTAGAGACGGTCAAAATCGCTTGTAAGAGGTTTGTACGCTGCGTTGTAATGATGGCTTTCATAGCACCCTTGATACGGATACGACGTGTTAGGGCACGTGTATCTAAGCCTTGAATTCCCACGACAGAGGCCTTTGTGAGATAGGATGTTAAAGAATCTTCGGCACGCCAACTACTGGCAATGGCACTCCCTTGGCGTACCACAAACCCTGCTGCATGAATATGACCATCGTGTGACTCAATATCCTCAGCATTGACACCATAGTTTCCTTGTTCAGGATAGGTCATCAGGACAATTTGCCCCCGATAGCTGGGGTCGGTCAAAATTTCCTGATACCCTGACAGGCTGGTGTTGAAAACTAACTCACCACCTGTGGTGCCTGTAGCACCATAGGATTGACCCTCCCACACGGAGCCGTCTTCGAGGACTAACCAAGCTGGGGCATTTAATTCAAAATAAGGGCTTGCCATCCATGTTAGTGAAGGGCAATGGTGCTGAAGCTGGTCACGCTCAGCTTGCTCAAGATAGGCAGGCGCCTGCCAAGCAGTAACAGGAGAGACGGAAGACTGAGACAAGAAAACAGACATCACATAAAACCCTACTAAAAATGGTCACTAGCAGTACAGCAAAACACCCACATGGCACATTATCATTATGGTATCGTATCAAAAACGTGTTTCTGGCAAGTCTTTAAAGGGCATCCCCTTTAAGGTCATAGGGTGTTGCTTGAACCACACGCACTGAAACAAGCTCACCGGGGAGCATTTCGGTACCCCGACCCTCTGGACGAATAATCACCGTATTGTCTACCTCAGGGGCATCCCATTGTGTACGACCCACGGCATATCCTGAAGGGCGAATTTCATCAATCAACACAGGTAACACTTGACCCACAAGGGCTTGGTTATGAGCATAACTAATGCCTTGCTGAATCGCCATTAACTCATTACGACGTGCCTTCATCACGGACTTCTTGACTTTGCCATCTAACTTGGCACTGGCGGCACTGTCAACATCGGAATACTCAAAAATACCGACCCTGTCCCATTGTACGGTTTCAATGGTCTGTTTCAAGTGCTGGTAATGGTGTTCTTCCTCACCAGGAAAGCCCACAATAAAGGTGGTACGCAAACGAATATCGGGTACAATACTACGCACCCATTCTGCCATGCGTGGCATATCGGTGACGGGTCGTCCCATGCGCTTTAAAATCTCAGGGTGAGAGTGCTGTAAGGGACAATCCAAGTACTTTACGACCTTGTCGCAATCTCGTATTGTTTTCAGTAACCGCTCGTTAAGATGTTCGTTAGGGTAAGCGTACAAAAAGCGAATCCATGTCAAATCAGGAATCTCATTCAAAGCTTCCAAAAGTTCAGGTAAAGAAGCTTGAATGTCTTTTCCGTAACTGGTGGTATCCTGCCCTACTAAAATAATCTCTGAAGCCCCTTTGTCGACTAGGGCTTTTGCATTGTCTACAATATTTTGGATACCCCGACTCCGTAAGTTCCCCCGCATGCTGGGAATGATACAGAAGGTGCATCGGTAGTCGCACCCTTCCCCAATTTTTAGATACACGGAAGCCCCCATGGTCACGTGTTTACGAACGGTGTCATCTTCAAGCAGAAAAGTAGGGTCTTGTTGAATGGCAAGGACACGTTCACCCTTATCGGTTCTCTCTAGGATGCTTGCCACTTCCATCATATTATGTGTCCCAATGACAGCACGTGCCTCGGGAAACAACTCTAGGAGTTCTCCTTGGAACTTCTGAGCCAAACATCCAGCAATTAAAAGTTCTTTACCCGCCTCGGCAAGATTGACAAGTGTCTTGACCGATTCTTTCTGGGAAGCCTCAATGAAGGCACAGGTATTGACGAGGACAATATCCGCTTCCGACTCGTCGGACACAATCCTATGACCATCTTGGGCGAGCTTACCTAACATGGTCTCAGTATCCACAAGATTTTTACTGCATCCTAAATGCACAAATCCTATGTTATGCTTTTTATCGGGTGCTTTAACATGGGAGGGTGCTTCTGAGGAAGCCTCTGGTGTGACAGTGTGAGAGGGGGTAAGCATCGACATAGTGGTGAGATAAAACGTCCGAAAAATAAGATACTAAAAATAGAACTTACTAAAATTTAGTGATTGGGCAGTAAAAAACAAGGAATAAACTTACGAACCCCATGGCACACGAGGTACTCATAGGTGTTAAAAGTGGGTATCCCCTTGCTGTCTGAACGGGAGAGCTTTACTATGAGTGAGGGTCTACTTTACAGATCCGAAAGTGGATAAAGAAAGCCTTTTTTCTATCCTTTATACTTTACTTTACTCATTTTACCATTAACATGACATAGTAACACAAACGTTACAATACACCTGAAAGAGACCCCTTCCCTTTAGAGAGCCTGTTTGGCAAAGGGTGTGCTTTTCTTCAAGTTTGCGTTGAAGTGATACGTCTTTACATGCTGTTTCGTGTCTTCGTTTTATACGCTTTCGTGCTTTCTCACCCCTCCTATTTCCAAAAAGAGCCTGCAACTTTATGCCTCTCGAAATCGTCTCCGAAACCCATATGTCTTCTCCAAATACCCACGCCATGCTTGCCAATGAAGCGGCACACCATGCCCTCAACCCTTCAGTACAGGCTAAACGACAAAGTTTAATCGACGATATTCAAGCACTTAAAAAAGAACGCAATGCTGTGATTTTGGCACACCTCTATGAACGTTTAGAGGTTCAGGACATTGCCGACCACCATGGAGACTCTTTGGGACTCAGCCAAATAGCCGCTCAAACTGAAGCCGAAGTGATTATTTTTTGTGGGGTTCACTTTATGGCGGAAACGGCCAAATTACTCTCCCCTCAAAAAACCGTTTATCTTGCGAATCCGAATGCAGGATGTCCGATGGCAGACATGATTACCGCTGAGGACCTTCGTGGGTTTAAAGCTCAGTACCCAGGTCGTCCTGTGGTGGCGTATGTGAATACCAGTGCTGAAGTCAAAGCCGAGGCTGATTTTTGTTGCACCAGTGCCAATGCTGTGGATATTGTCCGAGCAACAGGTGCGAGTGAAGTCCTGTTTGTACCCGATAAGCATTTGGCAGGATTTGTCCAAAAGCAATTGCCAGAAGTCAAAATTATTCCTTGGGATGGCTTCTGTCCAACCCACTTACGGATGAATCCTGAAGATGTGAAAGCCCTGAAAAAGGAACATCCCAATGCTATTATTTTGGCACACCCCGAGTGTGACGACCCCATTAAAGAAATGGCGGATTTTCTTGGTTCAACCACAGCCATTGTGAATGCGGCTAAAACTACTCAAGCAAGCGTTTACATTATTTGTACTGAAGACGGCGTGGCACAACGTTTGAGTGAAGACTGTCCTGATAAACTCTTCTTTACACCCACACGCCAAGCGGCTGTGTGTCCGAACATGAAACTGACCCGTCTTGAGAACATTCGTAAAGCCTTGTTGGGGCAGGTTGCACCCATTGAAATCCCTGAAGCCATTGCGACGAAAGCTCGAGGATGTATTGACCGTATGATGGCCGTGCCTGCTGCACAGTATACCTCCAAGCTTTTTAATGGCGGTACGATTACCTCGGCGGGTGTGGCGACGGGGGTCTTTAATAAAAAGTAGAGTATCCCATCGTAGTATGGTCTAATGGGCAAATGTCTTTGTCATTTTAAGGAAGGTTTTTTCTTGAGAGCGTGTCATGGTGTGATACCGTTCACAGTTCTTATAAAAACCTTAAAACCACTTGGATGGCAAAGACATTCTTGCTGACCTATGTTAAAGTATAGGATAACTTCTGTTGAGGCAATAGTCTTTTACACGCACGACGCACAATGTAGGTACACGGACACCATGGATTTTAGAGTCATTCAACAATTCTTTACGAAAATGCAATGCCAAGTATGTCATGCTCATTTACATACCGATGGTATTGAGTTGCTTAAAGAAGAAAACGGCACTTTTTTGGTTAACCTGCATTGTACCAACTGTGATACGCAAATGGGGGTTGCCGTTGTAAGTGCTGAAAAAGCATCTCATTTAAAAGACTTAATGGAAGAAGACCTTCTGACGCAAGAAGGTACGACGGTCATGCTGGAAGTGGATAAAGGTGATTTGCATGAGCTTCTTACACAGGCACATGAGGGGCATGCACTGAGTGGATTTGATTTGCCGACGACGAGCCTCCTATCAGGTCTTGAAGGCCCTCAAGCACCCGATGTACTCGCTTCGTTATTGAAAGGGCTTCAAGAAGGTAAAACAGAGGAAGTCCCGTCAAAACTGGGGGAACTCATCGCTCAAGCACTCGCTCACCCGATGTCTGATGGGCATGACCTTAAAGAAGATAGTACGAAAGAAGATAGTATTGCCGCTAATGTAGCGTCACCCAATCACGCTGAGAAGCTCTCTCCTGAAAAAATCCGATTACAAAAAGCCCGTAAGCGTGTACGTTATCCTAAAAAACTGTATGACCCTGAACTCACACCTCAGGAAAAAGTACGCCTTGAAAAATTTGCCCCCATCACGGACAATGACGTTCTGGAGGCACACCACTTTTTCCAAACCCTTGGAGATGGCTGGCAAAAACTTATTCCGCAAGAAATGCGTCAATCGTATAAATAGCGTGGAGTGGCACGCCCTCAGCCTCAAAGGCTTCCTTGGCACCCGCTTGGCGGTCTACTAAGGCGATGACCCCAGCAATTTCGATATTGGGGTATTTCTTCCGAAGTTCCCGAATACCAAACACGGTACTTCCACCTGTCGTGACAACATCCTCAAGGAGTACCACCCGCATCCAAGGTTCAACAGGGCCCTCAATGAGGTTTCCAGCCCCGTGTTTTTTTGCTTCTTTACGAATCAAGAAGCCTTTTAAAGGCTCGCCTACAATCGCACTTTGCGACAGAACACTCGATACCATGGGGGCTGCCCCTAGTACGACCCCGCCAACCGCATCAGGGTTCAGTGCGGTCACTTTATCATGGAGTACTTTACCTGCAAGTAGGCTGCCTCTTCCGTCCATAAGGGTTTGTCGGCAGTCCATATAAAAAGAGGCACGTTGCCCAGAGGCCAAAACAAAATCACCGCGTCGAAAAGAAATTGATTTTAACAGGTCAAATAAGGCCTGTGCATCTTGATTCCACTGTGTCACTTGAACCATCATGGCACTTAATAATCCTTTATTGATGTTGTGAAACGCCAAAAAATGGGCAAAACAAAATGCCGATGATAGGACTCGAACCTACGACCTACTGTTTACGAAACAGTTGCTCTACCACCTGAGCTACATCGGCATGATATGAGTTTGTAAAAGCATGAGAGTAAGACAACCCAAAGATTGACCTAAGCATAATGTAACAAAGACAATGCTCAGTGGCAAGCCCATGTCTCGTGAAGCCCTCCCAATACAGGAAGGGCAAAGCACAAAGTGTACTAGGCTTGATTTGCCTGTAGCGTTAGTTGCTGTAATTTTGCCATTTGGTCAGCTGTACGGAGTTGTTCAATCATGCCGTCCAGTTCACCATTCATCACGGTGGTTAAAGGGAAATTTTGCCCAATACGATGTTCTGTGCAACGGTCTTGAGGGAAGTTATAGGTACGAATCCGTTCACTTCTATCCCCTGTACCTACTTGAGAACGTCGTAGGTCAGAAACTTCACGCTGTTGCCGCTCCAGCTCAATATCATACAGCTTGGTTTTTAAAATTTTCAAAGCACGCTCACGGTTTTGAAGTTGACTACGCTCTTGGGTACAGTGTACCTGAATGCCCGAGGGTTTATGGAAAAGGCGTACGGCAGTTTCAACTTTATTGACGTTTTGTCCGCCCGCCCCGCCACTTCGTGCGGTCTGAAATTCGATATCCTCAGGACGGATGACAATCTCCACATCTTCCACCTCAGGCATAACTGCAACGGTCGCTGTAGAGGTGTGGATACGCCCCTGCGACTCCGTGATAGGGACACGTTGTACACGATGCACCCCAGATTCATATTTCAGGGTGCTATAGACGTTGTCCCCTTTGATGTTCATTACCACTTCACTAATACCGCCCAGTTCACCTTCCGATAAACTGGCAATATCCACTTGCCACCCACGGTTACTGGCAAAGCGTTGATACAAACGCATCAGGTCTGCCGCAAAAATGTTGGCTTCATCGCCCCCGGCACTCCCTCTGATTTCCAACATAATGTCTTTATCATCGTTGGGGTCACGAGGCAGCAACATAATTTGGAGTTGCTGTGACAAATCTTCTTGCGATTGCTCTAAGCGTAATACTTCTTCTTGAAGAAACTCACGAGTCTCTGGGTCAGGTTGCTCTCCTAGTAGTTCTTTGGCATCCTGTAGGTCGGCTTCATTTTGCTTCCAATGCTGAAACGCCTGTAGTGTGTCATCCAATTGTGAACGTTGCTTCATAATGTCACGTAAACGGTTAGGGTTACTTAACACCTCGGGCTGAGAGAGCAAGGTATCTAATTGTTCACACGTGGCTTCAATTTCTTCCAGCTTGCCAATGAGCTGTGCCATGGAGGAAGTACTATTGGTTACGAAAGCAGGTTGAGCCATCATCATCGACGCATTGTATCCTTTGAGAATCCCACACAAAACACTCTTGCAGTATTTATCCAGCACTTTGAAACGTGTATGGACAAACCAAGTACTAGTTTACAGAAAAAACAAACAAGACAAAAGCCGTCACAGGAACGTGACGGCTTGCAGAGACCTTCAAAAAGGTTAAATGCTGAAGTTCTTAAACTTCTTCTTGAAGCGATCGATACGCCCTTCGGTATCAAGTACAACTTGACCTTGAGACCCATTGATAACAGGGTGGCAATTGTTGCAAATATCAACACGAACTTCTGAGTGGGTTGAACCTGTTACAAAGGTAAAGCCACATTTGCTACATGTGACTGTAAGTTCGTAAAAAGTAGGATGAATACCTTGTTTCATAGGAGAGAAAGACGCTCACTTTAATCCAATCAGTAATAGTTTCTTTGAAAGACTATCGAAACCAACACCGAAAAATGACATCACTATCACAACGTGGTTTTAAAAGGGTTAGGGTATCAGGCACTTATAACAGGTACTAGCGGAAGATATCTTGCATGAATACTATATATAAATGAATAAATGAGTGCTAGCTGTTATAGAGGGATACTGACACCCTATAAGGTAATAATGTAAACCTAACATGATGTGAAAGCAAGCAACAGTTTATAGCTTCATCAAGGCCATCGATGAAGTGTGTGGGTTTCTTTGATGGACTGGATTCATCAGTCTCTTTCATCGCTACACGTCTTTCCTTAGTTACACGTTTTTCTTAGGCTTTTTGAGTTTTCCATGTCACGACAACCCTTTAAACGTGTTTTAAAGCTTTTAACGCCTGCAATGATGGGCTTTTCTGTACTTTGTGGTAGTTTTCAGCTCCTCCTTAGTACGTCAAGCCTATGGGCTTGCGAGGTCATTTTACCTTCAGGGGAACGCTTTCAACCTCAAGGTGCAAGTTGTAGCCGCCCTCGGAAAGTGCTTTGGCAGCAGGAGCATGCACCGCTTGCAAAACCTATGCAGTGTGCTCGTTGTTGTCTTGTAAGATACCCAGGATACCAACCGATGCAAACACCATGGATACTGTTGTGGCATCCACAAGAAGACCAATGTCATTGGGTTCAAGCAACGACCATGCGTGTTGTGACTACCCCAAACTTTGTTCAGAAATGGTATCAAAAACATTTAGAAGCAACTTGGGATGTTACGCAATACATGACGTTTTCGGGTAATGCACGTCGTATCAAGCCTGAAAGCCCTGAAATAACCTTGGAGTCTCTTTTTGGAGATTAGGTACTTTGTGTAAGTAGGCATCCTAATCTTTTCATAATGCAAGTATTGTGACCCATGGCGAAATCTCATGCTTGATTTTACAATATACTCTGGTAAAATCCCTTTACTGGTATGTTTCATAAAACTTGATTTTTTGCTCTCTCTCTTTGGTGGTATGTTACTGATGTGTGTTCCTCATTTTATGACGCTAGAAAGCACCTTTTGCTCTTTGCATGGTTTCGATTCACATTGCCAACAATAAGCTTTCTTCTCCTGATGGTGTCTGCCGTCCTGTTGAAAGTCTTGATATTTATCTCATGCCTGTAGGGGTTTGTCCCTTTACTTTAATGGCAGAGCCCTTCCGTTAGCGTGATTTTTTGCCCCTCTTTTGAAAGGACTTGGTTGCATTGAACCAACATTTTTCTCCTACCCAATGTCGTACACGTTTTTTAGGTCGTCATGTTTTGGCAGAGTTCTTTGGATGTAATGCCAATATTTTGAACAATGTCTCTTTGATTGAAGCACAAATGAAGGAAGCCGCTGTTGCCTGTGGTGCAACCATTGTAGAAAGCTGTTTCCATCTATTTAATCCCTTTGGTGTGAGTGGTGTCGTGGTGATTTCTGAAAGCCACCTGACCATTCATACGTGGCCTGAAGTAGGCTATGCCGCTGTGGATTTATTTACGTGCGGAGAGTCCTGTGACCCTCTTGTTGCTTTTGAGTATCTTGAACGGGTCTTTGGTGCCAAACAAACAGCGTACCAAGCACTGCATCGTGGTCTGGTGGATAGTCAAACGAATACGTTATTACCTCTCCCCGCCGTGGTGGATAGTCAACGTCCCTCACAGGAAGTTGTACAGGCACAGTTAGGGTATAATCCTAACCTCACCCGCCTTGAGCGTTTTGGTGTGTCGCCTACAAGTTTTGCAGAGATGGTAACCTCTCCTGCGAGTGAAACAGTGCCTTGTTAAAACACTTGGACTTACCTGCCAAGCCATGGCTGGTATGTACTTTGAGTGTTTCTGTGCCTTCTGTCTGTTTGACCATGATTGACGATTCAAGAAAGTCCTAAAATCCACATGATGATGTTCTCCTCCTTACTTACGACAGCCCCTCAGGAGATTTTACCTGTTGCCATGCACCCAATGCCAACCACGACCCTCCCTGTGACTGTCCCTGACACGCTTCCTACGCAATACACACACCACCATACGGCACTCAGCATTCCCCCAGTGCAGGTAGAACCTTTTGGCCCCCATTTGATGCTGGATTGCCAAAAATGTAACATCGATAAAATTGCTAATGTCGAATACGTCTTTAATTTCCTTAATGAACTGCCTGAACGTATCGGCATGACAAAAATTACCACCCCCTATGTATTTCCTTACAGTGGTTTAGTGCCTGAAGATAAGGGGATTACAGGGGTTGTGATTATTGCTGAAAGTCATCTTACGTTTCACTCTTTTGTTGAAAAAGACTATTTCTTTTTTGATATTTTTTCGTGCAAACCCTTTGATGTCACGCCTGTGATTGAAGAGATTATCCGTACGTTTGATGTCGGTTACTATGAGTTGGGGCTTGTCTCACGTGGTAGACATTTTCCAAGAGAAACCCACTCAAGCGTTGCCTCCCTCTAACTAAAAAGACATCCAAGTGCCTTTGCGATACAATAAAGGATATTTTCTTACCAAAGAGGTGTATTCCTTTATTGTATCGCTTTTTTAGAAAGCTTGGTTCGACGTTTCTTATGATGCTTCAGTCTAGCCATCCTATTTTTTCAGAAAACGCCAAGCTTAACACGGCTGAGCAATGTCATCTTTTAGGGCGTATGTTGGGTTATTATCGCCCTTATCTTAAAATTGCCCTTTTTACCTTGGTGCTTTCAACCCTTGTGGGGATTATGGAAGGACTGATGCCTCTTGGTGCCAAGTTTTACTTGGAGCTTGTGAACGACCGTTTTCAGGCGATACCCTATTGGCCCCAATGGCTACCGAGCCTATCAAAACAAGCGATTCTTTGGAGCATCCCTCTAGGAATTATCATTTTCACAGGACTTCAAGGTCTTTTTGCGTATCTAGCACAGTATTTTAATACGTGGGTGGCACAGCATGTGACCCGTGACCTTAAACAAGCGGTGTTTCAAAAGTTATTGCAAGCAGAACAAAGTTTTTTCGACACCACCAATGCAGGTATTTTGATGAACCGTGCGCATAGTGATGCCGATACCGCTTGCCTTACCCTGCTCGACCAGTTTCGTCTAGCGGTTATCCGAGGCATGACCGCCCTAACGCAGATGACGATTATGCTGGTTATTTCTTGGAAACTCGCATTAGTCGCTTTGATTATCTTAGGAGGTGTGGCACTGCCTTTGCAGTATGTGCGGAAGCGTCTGAAACACCTTTCACACCAGATTTTGCAAACGGCCGGGAATACTACCAACGTTTTTGTAGAACTCCAGCAGGGGATGAAACTTATACGCTGTTTTCAGTTGCACCACTGGTTGACGACACGTTATAGCCAGACGTTACAAAAAATGATGACGCTGATTCTGAAAAGTGCCAAAGCCACGGGGCTTGTTACACCCAGTAGTCATGTTTTTGCAGGTTTGGGTGTGGGGATGGTGCTATGGTTCGGAAGTCAGCTCATTCAAAATGGCGAGCTTTCTGTTCCGAATTTTTCGGCTTTTTTAGGTTCTATTGTACTCCTTTATACGCCTGTCAAAACGCTGAGTCATACCTCAACCCAATTCTATAATGCCGTCCTTGCGATTGAGCGATTATGTCGTATTTTAGACTACACTGACCCCGTCACACAAAAAGAGCAGGCACACAAAGACACTATCCAGGACCTCCCGCCTTTTCTGGAAACTGCATCTCACCCGCCCATCCATTTTGAACATGTGAGTTTTTATTACCCTGACGCTTCAGTGCCTGCCCTGCAGGATGTTCAAGTAACCCTTCATCCTCATCAAACGATTGCCCTTGTGGGGAGTTCAGGATGTGGGAAAACAACCTTTGCCAATTTACTGACACGCTTTTATGAACCCACTGGAGGGGCGTTACGTTTAGGAGAGCTTCCTCTCCAAGCCTTTACACAGCAGAGTTGGCAAAACCAGATTGCGTATGTGTTTCAAGAGAATGTTCTTTTTGAGGCGACCTTGCGTGATAATCTTTGCCTAGGGACGTTCTATCCTGATGCCACGCTATGGGAAGCCTTAAAAGCTTGTAAATTAGAGACGCTTGTGATGAGTTGGGAGCAGGGGCTTGACACGGCCCTCACACCTACCAGTGTTTCAGGGGGACAAAAGCAACGGATTGCGATTGCACGAGCCTTGCTTGCGAATCGACCTATTGTGATTTTAGATGAAGCCACCAGTGCTTTGGATAACGTTTCAGAAAAAGCGGTGCAAGAGGCTTTAACACACCTGATGAAGCACCGAACCGTCGTGATGATTGCCCATCGTCTAACGACCATTCAGCATGCCGACACGATTCTTGTCTTTGATAACCCAGAGGGTCAGGGGGGGCGTATCGTGGAGCAAGGCACTCATGAGACACTAATTGCCCAGCAAGGCACCTATCATCGTTTATATACCATTGCAGCGACCACCCAAGAAACAGCCTCTTGACATAAAGCAAAATAAACGTATGCTAAAGGTATCCTCTTTTTATGAGCGGATACTATGGCGTTTACTGTTTAATGTTTTATCCTTTTCAATGTATTTTAAAAAGTGATGTTGCACGTCTCCTATACCTCTTCTATGACGCATTTTACCCTGACCCTTGCTCAAGGGACTCATGGCGTGTGGTATCCCGTGCAACGAATGCTTATGCGAATGTGGATGCCCTAAATCTAGGGCAGACCCTACAAATACCTTCTGCTCGCACTTTCTCAATACGATAGTGCCACCCCAGCAGTATAGTGTCATCGTGGTTTCTTTGGTGTTTTGTTTTTATAGAACACACTTCAAAGCCTCTCCCACGCTTCTATTTACCAGAAGAAGACGTATGCCTTGACCCCCATGTTTGGTTTATTTAGGTATGCTTTTCATTTCTTTACTAGCTCCCTTTAAGATCGCTTTCAAGAAAGACTCATAACCATGTCCCTTCATCAAGCACCTCAAGGTTTTTTTACGCAAGCGGTTCATGCAGGTTACTCCCCAGAAGCCACAACCCATGCCCGTGCTTTGCCACTGTATCAAACGACCAGCTATACTTTTGAGAGTGCCGAGCATGCTGCTGATTTATTTGGACTTAAGGCTTTTGGGAATATCTACACACGTCTTATGAATCCTACTACCGATGCTTTTGAGCAACGTATTGCTCAACTTGAAGGCGGGGTTGCCGCACTGGCTGTCGCCTCTGGGCATGCAGCAGTGGCACACACATTGTTGACACTGTGTGAAGCGGGTGATGACATTGTGAGTTCAACTGACCTTTATGGGGGTACGTTGAGCTTATTTCAGCATTCACTGCCCAAATTAGGCATCCAAACCCGCTTTGTGAATCCTCACCACCTTGAAGCATGGGAAGCGAGCATCACGCCTAATACCAAGGCTTTCTATGTTGAAAGTTTGGGGAATCCAAAACTTGATATTATCGACATTGAAAGTATTGCAACGATTGCTCATCGTCACGGTATTCCTTTAATTGTCGATAATACCGTTCCTACGCCTTATTTGCTCCGTCCCATTGAATTCGGTGCCGATATCGTCATCCACTCAGCCACCAAGTTTATCGGGGGGCATGGCACTTCTATTGGGGGTGTTATCATTGATGGCGGGCAGTTTGACTGGCAGGCATCGGGACGCTTCCCTAGTTTTCATGCGTCTGAACCAGCCTATCATGGCTTAAACTTTGTCGAAGCTTTTGGGCCACTTGCCTTTATTTTACGGGCTCGTACCATTACGCTACGTAATTATGGAGGGGCTTTAAGTCCTTTCAATAGCTGGTTGTTTGCCCAAGGGTGTGAAACACTCGCCCTGCGTATTACACGACAAAGTGAAACAGCGCTTGCGGTTGCCCAGTGGCTTGAAAATCATCCAGAGGTGACTTGGGTCAATTATCCAGGCCTTGCAAGTAGTGCGACAGCCCATTTACGGGAAAAATACTTACCACGTGGTGCGGGGGCAATTATTGGTTTTGGGATTAAGTCAGGCGATGCCCAGCAAGCGGCAGAGCGTGCCAAGACGATTGTGGAGCAAACCTCTCTTTTAAGCCACGTGGCAAATATTGGCGATAGTCGTTCACTCATTATTCATCCTGCTTCTACGACGCACTCACAACTCACCGAGTCGGAGCTTTATCTGGCAGGTGTTACACCTGAATTTATTCGTTTAAGCATTGGCTTAGAGGATACTCAAGATATTATCCGAGACCTTGAACAGGCTATTCAAGGCAGTCGTCATGCAAGCCAAAAGACCTCTTTTGCCTCGGTGTAACCCGCCCCCTTCTTTTCTTAGGATGCCGCTTTACTGTGGTCTCTTTTGAGGCTTCTTTTCTCTGACTTTGCAGTACCCTCTGTGTGTGTCGTACTTGTACCTTAGGTAAAGCGGTAGGTTTTCGTTCGTTTGTCCTCGTATCGGATAGGCTCCTGCCCATGGTTCCTCTTATAGTCAACGCTCATGAGTCCTACGCTCTTAATACGCCTATGATACCTCTATGTCCGCATGAAAAAGGGACACGTCGTGTCGCCACGCCTGATCATCCGCTTCCTCTCGACAGTGGTGAATTTTTGGAGGAGGTTATTATTCAGTACGAAACTTGGGGGAAACTCTCTCCGAGTAAAGACAACGTGCTACTGATTTGCCATGCGCTGACAGGGGATGCCCATGTGTGCCAAGATGCTCCTGATGGTATAGAAGGTTGGTGGGGGCAATGGGAGGATGGTACCATAGGGCCTGGTTGTGTCATTGATACGAACCGATGGTTTGTGATATGCAGTAATGTGCTGGGAAGTTGTTACGGGAGTACGGGCCCAACGAGCATTAACCCCCATACGGGTCGCATGTATCAAATGGATTTTCCTATTATCACGGTAAGTGATATGGTAAGGGCTCAAAAACGTTTGCTGTATGCCCTAGGGATGACGCAATTGGCATGTGTGATGGGAGCTTCTTTGGGCGGATGTCAAACGTTACAATGGGCAACGTCTGACCCCCTTGAACCAGAGCATGTCTTTGATATTAAACAACTCATTGTGATTGCATCAGGTGCAAGACTAAGTCCTATGGCGCTTGGTCTCAATGCTGTGGGGAGGCAGGCCGTTCAGCTAGACCCCGCTTGGGAGGGTGGGTACTATCCCGAGGGAGGCGGCCCAGAAAGTGGTCTCTCTATTGCCAGACAACTCGGACATTTAAGCTTTTTATGTCCCCTCTCTTTGGAACGCAAAACAGGACGACGTTTTCAGAATCCACTGCAAGCCAAACCACAGTACCATTTTGGCATTGAATTTGCACTGGAAAGTTATTTGGTGCATCAAGGACGTAAGTTTACCCAACGTTTTGATGCTAACAGTTATTTGTATCTCACCCGTGCCATTGATTATTTCGATGTGGAAGATGCCCTGTGCGACATTCACCGTTTAGCCTCTCTTAAAGCACTCCATGTCCTCAGTTATGACAGTGATTGGCTGTTTCCTCCTGAGGAAAGTCATCATTTATGTGCAAAAGTGCTTCACAGTCTGCCTGAAAACACGCATTTACAGGTTCGGCATCAGACCCTCCACAGTAGTATTGGTCATGATGCTTTTCTTTTAGAGCGAGACGGTTTACACCAGTTTTTAAGAGACTGTTTGATAGACGCTTAGAATAAAAAGCTTAAAACAAATTTGCCCCTATACGGTATCGTATGGGGGCAAATTTTATGTCGCAAAACGATAATAAAATGTATCTTATCGTTTGGAGAACTGGAAGCGCTTACGAGCTTTCTTACGACCGTATTTCTTACGCTCTTTCACACGAGCATCACGGGTCATAAAGCCCTCAAGGCGCATGACTTTATCGTACTCAGGGCTAATTTCACCTAAAGCACGGGCAACACCCAAGCGAATTGCTTGAGCTTGACCTGTTAAACCACCGCCTTCAACTTTGGCAAGCACATTGTAGCGGTCCTGCACATTGGCAGCCACCAAGGCTTGATGAAGAGGGACTAACAGGCTAGGACGGTTCCCAAAGTAATCTTCAACGGTACGACCGTTAATGAGCAAGGTACCATTCCCAGGAAGAAGACGGACACGAGCCACAGCTTCTTTACGGCGACCTGTACCACGGGTACCCACTTGAGGGTAAGTCGTTCCTTTTTTAGGCATTAGTTAGCCTCCTTAAATTCATAAATTTTAGGCTGTTGGGCACCATGTTGGTGTTCAGCACCCGTGTAAACTTTCAGCTTGGTATATTGACGACGACCTAAACGGTTGTGAGGCAACATCCCAAAAATAGCTTTTTCAAGAATACGTTCAGGGTGGCGGTCCATCATTTGCTCAAAAGTAAATTGACGGAAACCACGAGGATTACCCGTGTGATGGCGGTAAAGTTTCGTTTTGAACTTTTTACCCGTCACTTGGATATGCTCCGCATTGACCACAATGACAAAGTCACCAGAGTCAATGTGTGGGGTGTAAGAGGGCTTGTGTTTACCACGTAACAAGTTGGCAACCACAGTAGCAAGACGACCCAAGGTTTGACCTTTGGCATCGACAAGCCACCAAGTTTTTTCAACGTTTTGTGGTTTTTCAGAGAATGTTTTTTGCATAAAAAACCTAACTAAACAGAAAATAGGAACCTAATGTGAAAAAGACATACGCTTCGTAGAGAACATTACGGCAAAGCTAGAGGCATCAACGCCTTAGCCTTCCACGGTAAGCTCTTCAGTAGGCTCTGCCTGAGGCTCAGTACCTACAATCTGTACAAGCGCCATGGGGGCTGCATCCCCACGACGAGGAGGCAGATGCAAAATACGAACGTACCCACCCTGTGCTTTTTCAAAGCTAGGGGCAATGGTTCTAAAGAGACGACGTAACACGGTTTCCTCAATGAGTTTATCGCTTTTGGTGTCTTCAATGACTTCGCCTGTATACACAGGGTATACGAGACGTGCGACCTGACGAATATTGTGAACCGTATCGCCCTTTTTAGCCAAGTGAATAATCTTGTTAGCCAAAGGAGCCAACGCTTTGGCACGTCCAAGAGACGTGACAATCTCGCCATGTTGTAGCAAGCTGGTGAGCAAAGTTCTCAAGAGGGCTTTGCGTTGATCAGCGGCTAAGGCAAGTTTATGCTTTTTAACACGATGACGCATAATTAAAGTAACATCCTATTACATGAAAAAAAGATGAAAGGAAACAAGGAGAAGACGCAACGTCGTCAGTACCTATTCTGTAGGTAACACAACCCCTTCAGGGTTCGGCTTGAGGTATAGTCCAAAAGCGGCTAAACGCTCAATGACCTCATCGGACGACTTTTTGCCAAAGTTCTTAATGGAAAGTAAATCGGCTTCGGACTTCAGAAGCAATTCTTCCATGTCATGAATATTGGCACGCTTCAAGCAATTGAAAGCTCTCACGGAAAGCTCAAGGTCTTCTACAGTGATAGAAGGCACTTGTTTTTCTTCCGTTTCAACTTCTTGTGCTTGAGGGGCAAGTTGCTTAGGAATACCATCAAGTGAGGCAATCGGGACAAGGTGGTCAATGAGCATACTGGCGGATTGAGACAAGGCTGAGGTCACATCAATGCTACCATCAGACCAAATTTCAAGTACCAAACGGTCATAGTCCGTTTTTTGTCCCACACGAGTGTCTTCAACTAAATAGGCCACACGACGAATAGGCATGTAAGAAGCATCTAAGGTTAAAACATTAGCCACTTTACCTACATTTTGGGCATCCGCAGGCACATAGCCCTTACCTGTTTCGCAAGTCATTTCCATAGAAACAGACGCAGCTTCGTTTAAATGACAAATCACATAATTAGGATTCATCACTTTCACTTCAGGTGGACACTCAATGTCACCCGCTAAGACAGGTCCTACTTTGTTTGCTTGGAGCGTAAGCACGTGCGTATCACGATCCAAAGACTTAAGTACCACACCCTTTAGATTAAGAAGAATGTCTAAACAATCTTCTTTCACACCAGAGATAGGCGTATATTCATGAGATGCACCTTCGATTTTCACTGAAGTAATGGCAGTACCCTCTAAACTTGAGAGTAATACCCGACGCAGTGAATTACCAAGCGTGGTACCATAGCCACGATTCAGAGGCTCAATGACAAATTTGCCATAGATAGAACCATCAGAAGCGGTTGTGGTATTGACACATTTAATGGTCAATGGATGATCCATAAGAGAGAAAACCTCCAAAGTTCTGTAGCTTGGACAAAGAGAGCACTAGCGAGAGTAGTATTCAATGATGAGCTGTTCTTGAATGGTTGCATCAAAATCTTCACGCTGTGGCTCAGCCAATACGGAGAGTTTTAACGCATCATAGTCAGCACCAATCCAGACAGGAAGCATAGGCTTAGACTGACGAGATTCATACATTGCTTTCACAATGCTTGTACTGCGCTCACGCACGGTGACCACATCGCCCAACTTTACAGGGTGAGAGGGGATGTTGACCTTATGCCCGTTGAGTAAAAAGTGACCGTGAAGAATGGCTTGGCGAGCTTGAGCTCTTGAGGCAATCAAACCAGAACGGTACACGAAGTTATCTAAACGAAGCTCAAGGCTTTGAAGCAAGAGTGTTCCCGTATTCCCTTTTTGACGAGATGCTTGCTCATAGTAGCGGTAGAAGCTTTTTTCAAGCAAGCCGTAGGCACGACGCACTTTTTGCTTCTCGCGCAACTGAATGGCATACTCAGAAGGCTTTTTACGGTTGCGACCATGTTGCCCAGGGGCAAAATTACGCTTTTCAATTGCACACTTAGGAGAATCGCAACGATCCCCTTTGAGGTAGAGTTTTTTTCCTTCGGCGCGGCATAACCGACACACCGAACCACGATAACGAGCCAAGGACGTACTCCTTTTAAAGTCTAAACAGTAGCAAACACGAGAGTTGTTGTAACGAGACAAACACAGGCGTGCTGTGTATTTTTGTACTTAAGAGGACTGGGTTAATCATGCCTTCATACAAAAGATAACGCACGTCAACGACGATAAGTGCAGCCGCTTACACTCTACGACGTTTGGGAGGACGACACCCATTATGAGGAATAGGGGTGACATCCTTAATTAAAGTAATTTCCAAGCCAGCCACTTGCAATGAGCGGATAGCGGTTTCACGACCAGGTCCAGGACCGGAAACCATCACTTCAACAGATTTCATGCCATGTTCCATAGAACGTTTGGCAACAATTTCAGAAGCTTGCTGAGCAGCGAAAGGGGTTCCTTTACGCACACCTTTAAAGCCACAAGAGCCAGAGGTAGCCCATGCAATGACGTTCCCTTCACGGTCAGTGGAGGTCACAATGGTGTTGTTAAAAGACGATTGAATATGAACGACACCATATTGGACGTTCTTTTTCTCGCGTCTTTTACCTTTAGATTTAGAAACAGCCATCACGGAGAAAATTTCCTTATATACTTTATAAAAGCGTTAGTGACTCACAACGTGCTTCATAAAAGAGAATGAGCCAGTTGCTGGTGCTGTGCTTGCTTTACGTATACTTACAAATACATCAATTGTTTACAAATACATCAATGTGGTCGTGTAACGCTATGACAAGGCAACATCACACCCGCATCAAAAAGAAGATTACTTCTTTTTGTTTTTCATAGGAGCACCCTTTTTGCCACGACGGGTACGGGCGTTCGTACGAGTACGCTGACCACGGCAAGGCAAGCCACGCTTATGACGAATGCCACGGTAGCAGTTAATCTCCATCAAACGCTTGACGTTAAGGGCAACCTGACGACGCAAGTCACCTTCTACGACATAGTTGTTTTCAATCTGGTCACGAAGAGCTGCAACCTCTTGATCTGTCAACTCAGAAACACGCTTGTCTGGGTCAACACCAGTAGCTGCGAGGATTTTAACAGAGAGTGTGGGGCCAATCCCATAAATGTAAGGGAGTGCAAAACGCACTTTTTTACGTTTGGGCAGGTCAATCCCGACGATACGGGCCATGGACGTTCATGCTTTCTATTATCATTAAAAATGATGAAACAGGAGAGGTTTAATGGCGACGGCTTTTTAATCTAAGGAAACTTAAAATAAAAAACGACCTCAAAAAATCATTGAGGTTGCCTGCTAGGCACAAATAGGATGCTCAAAGGAGAGGGGATTGGTATCCCTTGAATAAAATCAAGACTCACACACTCTGTAAGAAGCATCCAAGGATTAAATCCAAACATTAAAATAAAGTTATCTTGGTTTTTAAGGGCAAAGCGTGTGACACGGGATAACCCAACTGTGCAAAGCACAACGTGCAAAACTTTGAGCCAAGAAGACTAACACTTTAAAAGGAAAACCTAGACTTGCTTTGCTTACAGGCATGAAAACCTGAAACAAGGGTCACCGTCACTTTAGGCACTATGTCATATAAGCCATTGAAACGTTTGACTATCTTAGAAAGAACATGCCTCTAAGTCAAGCGAGTCTCGTTCATCCTTTTCCTATAAATGTTTGAAGATACTTACGTTTACCCTCTCCCTTTTCTTTAGGGGGTCGAACCTTTTCGTAATGTGTGTACGACCCAAGGGGCTTATTCTCCATCGGCTTAACACTAGAAAGACTTTTTATCCTCATGCTCCTTTATGCGTTTGCTTGTTTGTGGCGGTATTTTGATAAGCCCATGTGCCATCCTGGCATCCTTCCTATGTTGGTGGTGGTGTCGTTCAGTTTTGTCTTGTTCTCAAGCGTCTTTCAGTGTACATGGGCAAAAGCATCTTCTGTTCCTGATATGTCTTCTGCTGTAAGTGTTAAAAACCCAAGTGCCTCTTTACCTTTGTCTGTCCACGCACGTGCTTGGCAAACACTGCACCAAGAGTTGCAATGGACGCAAGGCCTGTTACGCCTCCAGATGACACGTCCTTCCAAGGCTTTTGGCTTTATTCCTCAAGTGCCAACACCAGAGACGCTTCTTGCCACGGAAGAGCGACTTGAAAAAGCCAAGCGTTATGTCCTGTCTCATCAGCAAGAGGGACTTTCTCAAGAAAACACCCGTGCTATTGAAGTGACCCTCGATGAGATAACCCAGCATAGTAGCCTATCCTCTTCTGCGGAAATGCGTGGCGTATGGATTGACCGAAGCACGATTTTAAAGACAAAGACCCCTCAGGGTATGGACGCGCTTATGGCAAAGCTCTCCGAGGCGGGGTTTAATATGGTGTTTTTTGAGGCTGTGAATGGCGGATATGCCTTTTTTAATAGCACGTATTACCCTAAATACCCTGAACTCAAGCATTGGGATCCTCTTGAAAGTGCGATTCAGTCTGCCCGTAAATACCGTATGCAATGTATTGCATGGGTGTGGACGATGGCGGTGGGGAATCAACGTTTGAAAACCAAACTCCCTAAAGGCTTTAAGCCGCATCCTATTTCGCCGTTACTTACTGTAAGCCAGGCACAAACCAAGGTACTATGGCAGCAAGCATTCTTAAAAACAGCGACAGGGCAAGTGAGTCTTTCTCCTCAGCAAGATGAAATATGGCTCGACCCTGCCAGCCCTACCACGGAGACCTTTCTCAAAAGTGCCTTGGGTGAACTTGTCACGAGATACCCCTTGGATGGCTTACAGTTTGATTATATTCGCTATCCTTTTCAGCCTTCTCATCATCCTTTGGGTATGGGGTCTGCAAGTTATACACGGTGGTCAAACACGCCAGCCGCTAAGGCATCGAGTCTCCATAGTATGTCTCAAAGTGCTTGGAGTGCTTGGAAGCTCAAGGCACTGAATGAACTGATGGCAAATCTTACAACGAGTTTGCGGCAAAAACGTCCCGCTTTATTTCTCTCCGCAGCGGTTTATCCTACACCAAGAAGTATCCGTTTGAACGGTATCCATCAGCATTGGGAGGCGTGGCTTGAGCGAGGCTATCTGGATGGTCTGAGTCCTATGGTTTATCCTAGCACATTACACCAATACCAAGCCCAACTCAAACAACTAAAAGCTATGGCACCTACTCAGGTTGCTCAGCCCTATTGGCTTATGCCCGGTGTGCCAGCCCATAAAATGACAACCCGAAAATTGTTGCAGGCGATTCAGCTTAACCGACTAGAGGGCTTCTATGGTTATACGGCTTTTTCATCTATGCACCTTGCCCCTCAAACACTTACTGGACTCAGAAACTCGGTGCATCGTCAAAGTGTGCATTATTTACCTCATATTCATAGCAAAGCTCTTTTACAGGCGATGCTCTCACAGGCACTGAAGGAAAATACGGTACAAGAAAAGCTGTTCCCTGCTACAAAAGCAACTTTGACACGCCTACAACAAACGTTAAGCACCCAACCTAAACTTCGTTATGCGACGCTTAATGAATGGCAGCAGGAGTTACAAACTTACTTTGAGCTTCCCCAACTTTCTTACCAAGAAAAATATCTTTTGCAGCATACTAATCACCTTCTGCACTGGGTGTACCATAAGGAAGAAAAACCATAACGTATGTGGGTTTCTTGAAGCGAAATACGTGCATCGTCTCGTCATGTAGCAGGCTTAAGCAAATTTGCAAATCTTTGTTTTTTATTAAATAAACAAAGATTTGTGCCGTACCTTGTTTAAGGATATTATTTGCTATGCCTGTTTTCCCAAAAAAGCTTGGTGTGCCTTCTCGTTTGCTGGAGCAAGCCTATCGAAAAAGAGGTATCGCAAGACTTACGCCCTATCAATTACCCGTGTTTCAAATCCAACCACAGCATTTGGAAATCAAAAGTACCAAGGCAGCGTTTACAGAAAAAAGTCTGTACGCTCCGAAAAAACGCATTCATATTTCACCTTACTGGGGCCTTAATCAAGAAGGGAAAACCGCACTCAGTGAAGCTCATCGGAGCCATCCTCGTGCTTTGGTGGTACGCTGGCCT
Organism: Vampirovibrionales bacterium; assembly: GCA_044346175.1. Lineage (GTDB taxonomy): Bacteria > Cyanobacteriota > Vampirovibrionia > Vampirovibrionales > JAJTHC01 > JBJTUH01. The sequence goes on along the minus strand of JBIIZQ010000003.1, from coordinate 16,350 downwards.
AAACAGGGTACTCACCTCGCTTTACCGCATCGAAATCCAGAAGGTACCATCCTGCCCACGGGTAGTGTCAACGTGAATACGCAAGGGACGGATGCTGCCATGAGGGAAGCCACCATCACACTTGCTCGTACAAAAGGCATGATACCTAATAGTGTCATCCATCACCCCATGCAGGATTGGAAATATCAGTACCATCCCAAAACGATGCACCGTGATGGGTCTGACTTTCAAGTGATTCATCATCATCCTGTGGCACAAGAGAAAAGACCTGAGCATGTTTTAAACATTGCCGTTGCTGCATCCTCAGTCCCCCCTTGGATACGGAAACATAGTCGCAAAATCAAGACCTTTGAAGATGATATGAGTAATATTTCAGCACCGTACTACGTCCATAGTATCGTAAGGCACCCTCACGCAAGCACCTCTTTTCTGCTTGATAGCAACCAAAACAGTAAAAAAGCACCCCCCACGATGCACCAAGCAGTTGGTGGAAACCGTAGTCTGACCACCCTCTTATTTTCCCGTCATAACGATACTGAAGTGACAAATATTCGTGCCTCGGACTGGGGACTCCCCATCATCCAAGAACCTATGTAGGCGTGTACCCTATGTCTTAACTTTTATGAAGGTTTTTTTGTAGGACTTTTGGCGTAAAATAAGCCTACGCCATCCTTATTCGTTACAAATCCATCTTTTGAAAGCTTCATCCCACTTCACCATGAGCCAAGCCTACAAAGACTATTACAAAATCCTTGGTGTTGCACGGCAGGCATCCGACAAGGAGATTAAATCTGCATTCCGTAAACTGGCTAAGAAATATCACCCTGACGTAAACCCTAAGGCCAGTGAACAGTTCAAAGAGTTGAATGAAGCCTATGAGGTACTTTCTGACCCTGATAAGCGTCAAAAGTATGACCAATTTGGGCAATACTATCAACAATATCAAACCAGTGGTGGCGGTGGGTTTCCTCAGGGAGGGGGCTTCTCTGGTGCGGGTATGGGGGGTGGCTTTGATTTTTCGGAAATCCTCAGACACTTTGGAGGTCAGGGTACGCATGGCGGTATGGGGGGAGGTTTTTCCCAGCAAGCCCAAGGGAGTGGGTTCTCTGACTTTTTTGAGATGCTTTTTGGGAATATGGGGGGTGGGCATCCCGCTCAAGCACGTCATGCCCAAGCTCAAAGACAAACGTATCAACATCATCAACAACAACACCATCACCATGCTCATCATGCGAGTCATGGCGGGTTTAATCATACACAGGCTGTACAGCCTCAAGATACGCAACAAACGGTACCCTTGCCACTGTCCTTTTTTATAGAGGGGGGTAAGTTGCAAATCAAAAGCATTGCCACGGGGGAAGTGCATGAAGTCACTATCCCACCACGGCTTACGCCTGGGCATCGCATGCGCCTTAAACATCAAGGGCAGGTGAGTCCTTCTGGACAGCGTGGTCATTTGGTTTTAATGCTGCAAGCGGTGCCTCATCCTACGTTTCAAGTAGAAGATAGTTATCACTTGGTACGAGAGGTTGAAGTCCCTTGGCTTAAGTGGGTTTTGGGTGGTGCTTTGCAGGTAGAAACCTTGGAGGGAAAACAGATAGAAATGCCCCTTCCACAAGGCGCCTCACTGCAGAAACGTATTAGGCTCAAAGGTCTAGGACTCTATAAAACACCGCAAGGTACAGAACGAGGCGACCTTTACTTGAAGCTTGTCCCTATTTTCCCACACCATGTAACGCCCGAGCAGCAACAAGCCCTTGAGGTCCTTGTGCCTTTGTTTGAGGGGGGTTAATTCTCCATCTATTGCGTCAAACGCTTTAGGACGATACGCCCTTTTTTGATGGGTTTTTACATGTTGTGGAAGCACCCGCTTCACTATAACCATGAGATTCAAGAAGAACAAGCCCCATTATGGTATGATAACTCATACGTGAGATGGTGTTCTTAGCACGTCAACACGTTTCCTGTTAAACCCTATTCTCTGCCCACTCTCATACTCACTCTCACACTGTATGGCTTACTTCTCATGATACCCACCAAGCGTGCCATCCTTCTTGTCAATCTTGGGGGACCTGACTCCCTCGATGCGGTAAGACCCTTTTTGTATAACCTTTTTTCAGACCCTGATATTTTTCAGTTCCCTGCGGCATGGCTTACGCAAAAGCTTTTCGCCCATTTAGTATCCAGCAAACGCTATCAAGCCGCTCAAGAGAACTACAAAGCCATTGGGGGACGCTCCCCCATCCTTCCTCTCACGCAAGACCAAGCCCGTGCTTTACAAGCGTGTCTTGAAGAGACCCCAGGCTATGAGGATGCAAAGGTATATATTGCCATGCGTTACTGGCATCCATTCACATCAGAGGTTGTTGCACAAATGGCTCAAGATGGTATAGACGATATTCTCATGGTACCGCTTTATCCGCAGTTTAGTTTTACCACGACGGGTTCCTCACGTAATGAGCTATTGCGTTGCTTAAAAAAGTATCCTAACTTCCGTCCAAGCTTGCGTATCGTAGGGCATTATTACCAGAGTACGGGTTATCTTTGTGCTTTGGCAGAAACCATCCAAGAGGGCATTGACCAAGGGCAATGGGGTTGTTCTAAAGAAAATGTACGTATTTTATTCTCGGCTCACAGCTTGCCAAGACGCTTCATCACAGACCGTAAAGACCCTTACCAGAAGCAGATTGAGGCAACCTGTAAGCAGGTGATACAAAACTATTTTCCAGACTATACTTGGGATTTAGCGTATCAAAGTAAGGTCGGCAAGCTGGTATGGTTAGGCCCTCAAACGGATGGGATGCTGGCGTATTATCGTGCTAAAAATATAGATAATATTTTGATAGTGCCTGTTGCTTTTGTCTCTGACCATGTAGAAACGCTTTGTGAGATTGACCAAGAGTATATTCCTGAAGCCCATCATTTAGGCTTGCAGTATGTGGAACGTGTACCTTCTCTTAATAGTCGTCCCTCGTTTATTACTGCCCTACGAGACCTCATTGTTGCCAAAGATACCCTGCACAGGCAACCCGTTACTCAAAAAGCGAATGCTTCACTAAGCCCCCATGACTATGCAGAACCCTGTCCTGTTTAAACTCCATAGTGACTATGCCCCTGCGGGCGACCAACCTAAAGCGATTCATACGCTGGTTCAGGCATTGCAAGACCCTGCTCCTAAAGGCGATAAAGAGAACAAACGCCTTACCCTCCTTGGGGTTACAGGTTCAGGCAAAACCTTTACCATGGCACATACTATTGCACAGGTGCAACGTCCTACCCTCATTTTGGCACATAATAAGACCCTCGCAGCACAGCTGTATAATGAGATGCAGGGGTTTTTTCCAGAAAATAAAGTTGCCTATTTTATTAGTTATTATGATTACTATCGTCCAGAGGCTTATATCCCGAGAACTGATACCTTTATTGAGAAAACCGCTCAAGTGAATGATGAAATTGATAGACTGCGTCACTTGGCAACCCGTGCTTTATTTGAAAGAAGGGATGTGATTATCGTTGCCAGTGTCAGTTGTATTTATGGGTTGGGGATTCCAGAAAATTATCTACAAGCCTCGGTGATTTTTGAATCTCAAGATGATATTGAACGAGAAGCACTGCTTACCCAATTGGTGCGTATGGCGTATGTACGAGTAGAAAACCCTCTTTTGGAGAGAACGCAGTTTAGGGTACGGGGGGATGTGATTGACATTTTCCCAGCCGATGAAGAACGGGTGCTACGTCTCACCTTTTGGGATACGACCCTAGAGAGTATTAGCTTTGTGGATGCCCAGACAGGCAAAGTGCTTGAAAACATGCAGCAATATATGCTTGTGCCAGCGGTTCACTTTGTAACGCCTGAGGATGAGCAAGCCCGAGTGATAGAGGATATCAAACGAGAGCTTGAGCAACGTCTCAAAGAACTCCATAGTGAAGGACTGGCGTTAGAAGCCAAAAGGCTTGAAACTCGTGTGCTTCGTGACCTTGAAATGATGAAAGAGCTTGGGTACTGCAATGGGATTGAAAACTACAGCCGCATTATTGAAGGGCGACTTCCTGGCACGCCGCCTAAAACACTCCTTGATTACTTTCCTGATGATTTTCTCTTAATGATTGATGAAAGTCACATCACCGTCTCTCAGGTAAGGGGGATGTACCATGGGGATGTGTCACGCAAAGAAACACTTGTGAAGTATGGCTTTAGACTTCCTTGTGCGAAGGACAACCGACCCCTTAACTTTGACGAGTTCTGGCAACGTGTTGGTGATACGGTGTTTATTTCAGCTACTCCTAATGCGTTTGAATTGGCACAAAGCACGACGGTTGCAGAACAGGTTATTCGTCCTACAGGACTCCTTGACCCCCTCATTGAGATTCATCCGACAGAGGGGCAAATTGAAACGCTCATGCACGCCATTCAGGCGACCCTTGCAACCCAGGCTAGGGTTCTTATTACGACACTTACCAAACGAATGGCTGAAGACCTCAGTGCGTATCTTCAGGAAATGGGTGTCAAAGTGCAGTATCTCCACAGTGATGTAAAACCCTTGGAGCGTATTGAGATTATTCGTGATTTACGCTTAGGACGGTTTGAAGTACTTGTGGGTGTCAACCTTTTAAGAGAAGGGCTTGACCTGCCTGAAGTGGCCTTAGTGGCTATTATGGATGCTGATAAAGAAGGCTTTTTACGCTCCAGTGCCAGTTTGATTCAAACCATTGGACGCGCGGCAAGAAATGCAGCGGGCAAAGTCTTGTTATTTGCGGATAGTATGACTGATAGTATGCACACTGCGATAGAAGAAACCCAGCGGCGCCGTGCTTTACAGGAGGCTTTTAACTTACAACACGGCATTACGCCCAAAACCATTCTCAAACCACTGTCGAATGGCTTACTCGATATGCTGTCGCAAGGCACCCCTGAAACGCCGTCTTCTGGTGAAAAAGGGAGAAAGCAAGCCGTGAAAAGTCCTCAAGCGATGATTCAAGAACTTGTGACTTCTGTAAAAGCGAGTGGAGACAAAGCCCTATTGGAAGAAACACGCCAGCAACTTGAAGTTGCCATGAAAGAAGCTGCGAAAAACCTTGAATTTGAGCAGGCTGCCATGCTCCGTGACGCATGGCAGATATTAGCGGCTCTTTAAAATTATGCTTTGGGTTTAAGGGTATTTAAATAACTTAGGTCTGTGGCTTTTGCCAAGTCTTCAGAGGTTAGTTCGACTTGGTCAGGATGCCCTTTGGCAGAAGACTCAAATTTGTCGGCGTGGGAAAGTGCTTCAGCTGCTGAAGCAATGCGCCCCAAAATAGTACTTTCCTCATTGTTCTCAGGCTGAGTACCCTTTGCTTGGTCAGCAATACGCTGAAGTTCTTGAGCTTTATCCTGTCCCAAACGAATGTGAGAAGACACGGAAGAAGCCATAATAGCTGGAGAAAAAGACCCAAGACGCATAGATAATATCCTTATCAATATGAATACTTCATGTAAACGCCCCCATGAAATGAGGGTACGGTTCTCATGATAAGGTATCCAGAAAAAAGGTCGGGTGTTTTATCCAAGATGTTACAAAAAATGTAACACGAGGGCTAATGTGTCTGGGGTGTTTTGGGGAGAGGTTGCACACGCTCACTACTGATGGCAGTGATTTGTTCATCCCAACGAAGGACTAAGGTATGGTAGTGTGCTTTGAACTGTTGCCAGTGCGGCCAAAGTTGTTGGATGCGTGCCATACGAACATCCAGTGTATCATCCAATACACCAAGGTCGATTTTCATGTTATCTGCCGTTTCGAGTACCAGCGTGTGGTCTTGCTCATAATAGTGAAGATACTTTAAGGGTAGAGGAGTATACTTTCCCCAGAGTTGCCGCACATGATAGAGCGTTTTTAAGATAGGTGCTTGGGTATGCGTCCATGCTTGAACCCTCTTAAGCTGTTGAAGGCGAGACACTGAGGAAGGGGAGGGAGGGTGTTTAGAGGTGTGAGAGGTGCCAAAGGTAGGCAATGCGGCCTGCATCAAGCCCCAAACCCCATGAGGGGTTGGTGTGTTTTTCAGAAGGTGTTTTGAAGCTTTGTGCAATGGCGGATGCCATAAAAGTACAGGCAGGTTTTGCATCGTGTGAGGATTCACCCCAAAAGCGTTTGATAAGGTTTCTGTATGAGTGGTTGTTTTAGGGCTTGAACCCTTATGTGTGAGAGCCGTTGGGGGAGCGATAGCCTCTAAAATAGGTTTTTGTGTTGTGGTTAACCACATGGTTGGTAGTACCGTTGAACCTTGAGCTGGAGGTAAAAACTGTACCTTGAGCCAGACAGGGGATGTTTGAAAGGAGATATGCCAAGCCCAAGCCATGAAGGCTTTGCCTTTTAAACTGGAGGGTAGGGTCTCTCCCCAAGTTAAGCGTTTTTGGAGTGTAAGCCCTTCCTGAGAAGGAAGCACTTGGCTTAAAGCACTTTTTAATGAACCGCTTAAATGGTTAGGATTGGCAAACAGAGGGTTGTGCTGAGGTTTCTCTAAAAAAGGATGTAACCAAGCTTCAAGTACCTGTGGTGAGGCAACGCCCAAGGCATCTATCACCCACCATTGAGGACACGTATTGAACCACTGGATGGCGTAATACAGGCTATATCCTAAAAAGCCACATATTAACAGACGTAGCCCCCTGCGGAGGCGTTGCACCATGGTGCGTCTTTGTTTCATGCGTCGTTTGAACTGCCAAGACCATACAATGTTATCTTGGAGGGTATCCGAAGCAACGAGCGTTACCGTCTCTTGAGGGAGATGAATCACTTCAGGGAGTACACATTGCATCACTTGATGAGGCAAGGGTTCGTCTGTACTTTGTGGAAGCATGGCTGTCTCTTGGAAGAGGGTTTCAGAAGTAGCAGAGGACTCATGTAAGTCATGAGATGTACCCACAAAGGGTAAAGATGATGTAGACATGAAGCGTATTGATACACCAAGAGGACACCAACAGGAGACAGTAAAATGCGTAATCAAAGAAGCTACTTTGTGAAGGTTCTTTGTCATAGTATACCTTGCTGGGGTAGGCTTAGGCTATGACTTCTTTCTCAAGTTGTTGTTCAGGGTGTGCGTGTGCTAAGTAGCACATGTCTCGGTACCAGAAGCACCAGAGTATCCCGGCCAAGGCAAGGAGGTCAACGGTGATACCAACTCCGAGGGATTGCCCCCAGGTGTAGAGGTTTGCTATGAAAGGGCTTGCAAGTAAGGGTTTTAAGCCTAATCGCACAAGGTCATGGAGTCCCCAAAGTTTGAGGATACAGGTATCGAGAAACTTGAAAGTATTGATGGTGGTAGGAAGGGTATGACTTGTCACGAAGCCCAAAGCGAGCCAAGGTAGCCATGCTTTGAATGGTATAGGGGTATGCAAGCGATGATTGATAACTCGTAATACAAGTGAAAAAAGTATGCTTTTACCCGCCATGGTATAAACGAGTATTTGCCAATAGGGTAGGTGCGTGTGTAAGAGGCTATAGGTGGCGAGGGATGAGAGGATACTTACAGAGAAAGAGGCCATCCAGAAGAGGGTTTGGTGTTGGTGCTGAGGGGTAGCAAATGCTGAGGCATAGGCTTGAGAGGCTGTGAGTGTGGCTTTGAAGCGGAAATTTTCCCATAGAAAGCCATATATTTTTCTAAGGGCTTTGAGCAAACTAAATTTTCTTTGTGGCATTCGTCCGTAAAAAATAAACAGTGTACTTAAAGGGATAACAAGGATGATGATGTTTATTAGCCCATTTAAACCTCTTTCAAGCACTTTCTGTTGTGTCAACTGCAATGGTAGCCAAAAGGGTAAATTAGAGAAGAAGAACACCACAAAAAGTATAGCTAGAGGCATCATGTAATCATAAACTGAGTGATGATTAAGACGTTGTTTTAAGGGTTTGTCAGGAGGTGTAAAGTCATTACAAGGATGTTGTAATGTATTGAACATCATGATAAGTAGCTTTACCATACTCATTGCGACAAATGACCCCCAAAATGGTAGTAATAATCCAGTGATAGGGTCACAAATAACAAAAAGAAGTAATGTATAGAGGTCGAGCGTTCTTACTAATTGTGATATACCAACATACCCAATAAGTATCTTGATAATTATCGTATAACGTGAATAGTTACAATGATTGTTGCCTGATGTCAGCAAAGCAAAAAACAGACAGAAGGTAAGTATAGAGGGTACAAGTAAGAAATGATTCTGTAGATGAATATAGTGCGTATCAAAAGCGTTCACCCAAATGTGTAAGTCATCAAAGAGGTGAGGACTTGCGTTAAAAAGGACTTCTAATACTAATAAAAAGAATCCTAGTATCATGAAGAGAAGCCCTTTGGTTATCCAAAGTCCATTCGTCAAGGAGAGTAGGACTTGTGTACCAAGTAAAAGATGCCCAAAGCTAGACAGTTTAGATAAATACCTCTGCAGGCAATGATGATAGGTTTTTAACATGTAACTTACCTCATGCTTCACGGCATTATTTGGTACAATGGTTATCATAAAGCTATTTGTAACTTTATTATAACGCAAGTGTTTACGGAGATTTACTAAGGTATTATTTGGAGGGAGTGGGTTTAGGCTGGGTAACTTTTTTCTTATTCCCCCCAACAGAATAAGGGTTTAAAAGCCAAGCATTCATGGGTGCAGGATAATAATTTTTGATTAAGGGCTTTGCTTTATTGGGTTTATTAGAAATTTTGATGGTTGATTTATTACTAGCTTCTGGCTTGTTACGAGATGCCGCTTTATGGCTTGGTTGCTTATACGTCTGTACCCCTTTGGGTACGATGTGTTTATAGGCTTCGCTAGATAATGTTGCACCTATAATACTACCAAGCATAATCCCTAAAGGCGTAGCACCTGTTGAAGGAATCGTCTTTTTCCCTATTTGGTACTGTAAAAGCACATCATTGTACGGATACCTCTGTTTAAAAGGGGTTGTGACTTATGCAACACACCCGCTGGTGTACACTACTGAGCATACTGTACGGAAAAAATAGAGAGCGTTTGTGCATTCAAAGCCATATACAACACGACATGCTACAACTTTGTGCAAGGTCATGGGTTAAGGAAGAGGATGCTACAGTTCTATTGCAAACGCATTTCTTGATGAACGATTGGGGTAGCTTTTGCTAAGTAGCACATGTCTCGGTACCAGAAGCACCAGAGTATCCCGGTCAAGGCAAGGAGGTCAACGGTGATACCAACTCCGAGGGATTGCCCCCAGGTGTAGAGGTTTGCTATGAAAGGGCTTGCAAGTAAGGGTTTTAAGCCTAATCGCACAAGGTCATGGAGTCCCCAAAGTTTGAGGATACAGGTATCGAGAAACTTGAAAGTATTGATGGCGGTAGGAAGGGTATGACTTGTCACGAAGCCCAAAGCGAGCCAAGGTAGCCATGCTTTGAACTGTATAGGGGTATGCAAGCGATGATTAAGAAAGTGTAATACAAGTGAAAACAGTAATGCCTTACCTGCCATGGTATAAACGAGTATTTGCCAGTAGGGTAGGTGTGTGTGTAAGAGGCTATAGGTGACGAGGGAGGAGAGGGTACTTACAGAGAAAGAGGTCATCCAGAAGAGGGTTTGGTGTTGGTGCTGAGGGGTAGCAAATGCTGAGGCATAGGCTTGAGAGGCTGTGAGTGTGGCTTTGAAGCGGAAATTGAATAATGTAGGCTTGACGATTTTTTTAATGGCTACAAAAAAGCTGAATTGATGATTAGGGGTGCGTGCATAAACCATAAAGAATAAGCACAGTCCCATAAAAGTCCAAGTAAGAATACCAACTACTGTAAAGACTTGCATGAAGACATCTTGATTTGCCATAGGGAAAAAGCAAAAAAGCAAAACAAAACAAGAGAAAACCACTCCCAAGGTAACAGTATAAATGTAGAGTGGAAATAAATCATGCTTAAAGAAACGTTCCATATTTTTAGTCCAAGTGACCCAAAACGATATCCGCTTTTGGTTTGATAGTTCTAACATAAGGCGAGGATGAAAGAAGTGGTTAAAGAGATGCCCTATAAACAAAATTAAGCCTATGCCTATAAAGTAATGCCAATAAGACAATAGAGAATAAACTTTTTTGCCTAAGCTCAATAAAAATACAGAAGCATCAATCCCTTTTACGATTTGAAGCGTACACAGTGTGGCAATCATCCATGTGATGGCATAGGGGTAATGATAGGACTTAAAATGTTTTTTAAGAGCATCTATTAAAGCGTATATGACGCATAAGATGAAAAGACATGGCTTCAATAAATCCTGTTCTATAATAGATAGGCATTGAGAATCGAAATGTGCATTCCAATGATATATACTAGAGAAAAAAGATGAATATATAGGTTGCTCTTGATAAACAAGAGCCTTACAAATTGATATGAAAGCCGTTTTCAAACCCAGCATACACATAAATAAAAACGCAAGTGCATCAAGAACCCAAAAAAGTCGAGCATAGGGAGAAAACTTAGCAAGATGGTAGCGTAGCCATTTGAACATATTGAACATATCATTAACAGTATATCTATTGATAGCCAAATAAAAACGAAGTAATTAAAAAGTATGGTACTAGTATAGCTAAAAAAGAGCTTATTGCCCTAAGCTAGGGTGTGTGGACATTTGCTTAAGAGGTGTAGAGTGTCTGCTGGCTTACGGTTGGAGCATAGGCTGTGTACCTTGCAGGCATTTATCTACGACTCAAGTCAACGTCCATACACCCTATTGATGACAAAGCTAAAGGTTTTTAACGTTGTTTATTCGTAGAGGAAGCATGCTCTTCTTCTCGACGACGTAGCTCTAAGAAGATGCCGTACATAAAATCATTCATAGGCGTATGACCATTCTTTAGTGCTTTATCAAGATAATAGCTTTTGAGGAATTCTTCATATGATATAGGTTTGGAGGGCGGTCTGGAAGGATTCTGGGTAGGCTTTTTTGATGAATGATATTCCTGCTTAACTTTGGGTGCAAAATGATTATGCAATGCTTCACCTGTTATACGGGCTGCTTTTGGTCCTAGAAGTATCATTGTGCTACGAACAGCAGGATGAAGTAATCTAAGAATTCCCTTAGCCACAGGCGTTTTTAAAAAAGATACTGTACCACGCTCTGCTAATTCCCCCGCAGCCATAGTTTCTGCATCTCGGATAACATTTTTTGCTATGGTTTTTGGGGTTTTGCCATCTTGTATATCCATCACAACACCCCCTATTGTAGACGTGGCTCCTAAAACTTTACTCGCTTTACCCATCCTTTTGTGTGCATCTGAATCCTTCTTTAATGAGTCTTGTATAGCAGAAAGAAGATTGCCACTTTCCTTCACAATGCCGAAAGCAGCGTCTTTTTCTTGCCGACGTTTTAACGCTTCTTTTGAGGGAGATGAAGAGGGTTTAGCGTTTGGAGCTTTTTGCACCTTGACAATATGACTATGGTACACCTTGCCTTCTTCAGCGTTGTTTGAAAGCGGGATGGCTTTACCTCCATAAGGATACGCAGGCTTCGCATACACCGCATCACGGCTCAATCCGTAGGGCATTTTCAGGTTGGGAAGCTCGTCTTTACCCAAAGCCCTGTTGTGTTCAAGAAAATGACGATATGCTTCTGGCTCAAGATGTTCTATATCGTCTGGAATACGAGGCGACATAAGTCCTTGAAAGGGTCGAATATCATGGCTTTCAGGCAAATGGTAGTTCAGAAAATCTTCCAAACTTGTACGAGAAGGCGGCATGTTTTTCCATGCAGTTTGCCATAAGTTTTCTTCTTTAGGTAAAGGGGCATATTTTAGTCTTGCCATGACGTAGTTAAAGTCACGATAGTCTTCTTGGGTTTGAAGCCCAGTTTTAGCCAATCGTTTTACGACGGTATGGAATGTGTCTGAGTCTTTTTTATGAGTACGAGCTTCTTCACCGTGGTGAGGACACTCATAGATAGAGCCATGGAAATCATCTTGAAGGAATCGTCTTTTTCCCTGTTTGGTACTGTAAAAGCACATCATTGTATGGATACCTCTGTTTAAAAGGGGTTGTGACGCATTGAACCTACACTTTAGTACACTTACTTTTTGAGCGTAACGTATGGAAAAAATAGTGTCGTCGGTGATGAGAAACCTCGACGGTAAAACCGCCTTGCAAACCCATTAAAGTACAATCACCTCAATGCTTTTATCATGGTTTGCCGTATACTTAGAAAGATACTTCTCCGTGTACGCACCCTACGTTGCACGTTTTATAGAAGCTAACCAAACTTACTTCATCGCACCCCGTTTTATCAAAACCCTTTTCATCACAAGGTAAGCGCCATGCAGGTTCCAGTATCTTTTATCGCACAACGGTATCTTTCAAGTTGGCAACACAGTACTTTACAAAACATGGTGAAATGCCTTACGGCACTGTGCTTGTGTATGATGTTGGGCTACTCGGTCGGACTGGCACCAGAAGTGTATGCCAAACGATGGCATGAAGCAGTCACCCAAAAAACAAAGCAAAGGTTAGAGAATCTTCAACGCCCCCAAACACAAAAAGTTCCGCTCGGATTGACGATTCAAGGAAGTACACCCTTGCAGGGCTTTCATCCCCTCAATCAACAAAAATGGATTTTGCTTAAGGGTATTCCTCAGGCACTTGGGTTACAATCCCAGAGGCAATTACAAGGGATGCCGCAACTTACCCTGACGGTCACTGACCCCACTTGGGTTGACCCCCTCGGGCTTGACCGTATTAAAGTATTACTTCGTACCCAACCAAGCCCTATTCAGGAAAATCTTGCCTTGTGGCGTGCGGATGTTTCCAGTCTGAAGCAAGAGGGGCGTTTTCAGTGGCAACTTTTGTTAGGGCAGAAGGTGCTTAGCCAAGGGGAGCTTGTGATTGACACAGGTGTGTACTGGCAAACCTTGAAAGTGGGTCTCCAAAGCTTTTACTATCAACAGTTGGGGACACCTTTGACGCTACCGCTTGCAAGTCTCACACGAGAGACGATGCCTACTATAAAATCAAAACCTAAAACTTATCCAGCACTGTGGCCCCGCCAGTACGATACGCAGTGGGGAGAATCTATCCTGAAAGAGATTCCGCAAGGCTGGTGTGTGCCTGTGGCTGGTGTTAAACGTTCAGAAGTACCCCAAGGTTTAGGTGCATGTTGGCAAGGGCGTGCTTCAGAAGTCGCCTTGCAAGAAAGCATCACCTGGCTTTTATTGGCCTACCAAATGAATCCAAATACGCATGCCCGTCTTGGGTTAGACCTTCCCCTAGAGATGCTAGAAACCTATGGCACGAAAAAAACGCCTGAATGGCTTGTGGTTGTTTCTCCAGCTGTGTATCAGTTATCCCAAAGACCTATCAATACTGATACCACGCCCCAAAGCCAAAAGCTGATTGCTTTGTACCAAGCTTTGATGACACCCTATGACACGCTAAAACCTGCCCAATTAGGGAAAGCCTCTATGGTGCCTATTGAGACACTTTGGGATACTTTAGCGACCACGGTTGTGCCTGTGTCTGAAGCCTCCCTTTTTGCGTTTGCTCAGAAACGCTTTCAACCAGAAGAGGGGTTCGGTATGAAATATCGTGCTTTACTTCATCAGGCTATTTTACAGGGGCTTACCTTACTTTCTGATGTGAGTAGCATGCCTACAGAGGCACCTCTAAGTAGCGACTTTTTTGCCCAATGGCAAAATTTAAGTGCCGTTTATGATGCCCTAACAGGACACAATGCCTCTCAGTATAGTATGGTCTCAGGATGGAGCAAAGACTGGCAACAGACGACTTCCTTAAAACAGCCTGCCATTCAATATCCGCAACACCCACAGCAACATCCTTTCGCTCAGGCGTGGCAAACCAATTTACCAGGCATGCTACAACCTACAGGGAATGCACAAGACGTTGCGAGTATGACTCCTCAGCTACAGGCTCAGTGGGTTTTCTTTCTTGCCTTGATGAATCGTTTGAGTGAACAAATGCTTGTCCATCATCCTATCACTTCTGACTCTAAAAAGCGTTGGTTGTAGTGCTAAGATAATGTGTCACTAGATAGGATACTCCAAAGCGTACTGTCCCACCACTGGCCATGATGCCAATAGGTTTCACGCAGACGACCCTCTTGTGCAAAGCCAGCTTGTTGATACAGGGCTTCCTTTTGTGTATCGAGGGTATAGACCTCCGCCCATAAACGATGCAAGTTAAGCTCTTTAAAGCCGTAGTGCAGTAAAAGCTGGAGTGCCTCGGGGGCGTAATGGGTGTCGATATTTCGGTGTTGGTATCCTATGTAAATGGATAACTCAGCCGAGCGATGCACCCACTGTATGGGTACAAGCCCACAAACGCCTATTAAAGGGGTTTCGGGTAAATCTTGTGCTACAATCCCCCACATGCTTATCGTCGTACTTTGGCACACTTGTTGATGGAACCATGCTTCCTGCATGGTGGCATTGAGTTCTCGATATTCTCTAAAAAACTGCCGTAGTGCAGGCTCGTTTCGCCAAGCTTGCAATTGGGGCATGTCGGTAAGTTCTAAGGCACGTAAGGAGACATGAGGGGAAACAAAGGGCATCATCATTGCCTTTATAAAGAAATTAGAACATAACATGACCGATACGATATACTGAAGTAGTATAGCATGAGCCTTTTTATCTCGTTTCATCTCAATAGATAGGTATCCTCCTATGTCTGACACACACGCTTCCCCAGCATACACACACCCGCTTGAGCAAAGCGTATTAAACGCCCAAGAGACCTTTTGGCAAGGTCGTTTTGGTGATGACTACGTGGCACGTAACTTGCCTGAAGCCTACCTCGCAAGTAATGTGGCTTTGTTTAGTCGTATCTTTCAAAACAAAGTGCCTCCTAGCCATCTTCTTGAGTGGGGTGCCAATGTCGGGCAAAATCTTCATGCGATTCAGTTACTTCATCCGCATGCAAGGCTCTCGGCATGCGAAATTAACCCGACTGCCATCGCAACACTTAAGGCAAACCTCCCACACGTTACCCTTTATGCTCAATCTTTCCGAGAGCCTATGCCTCTTGTCTCCCCTTTGCCAGATTGGCTATTGTGTAAATTAGTGCTGATTCACCAGCCCCCCGAGGTACTACCTACGCTATATGCACAGCTCTTAGCACAAAGCCAGCGTTATATCTGTATTGCAGAATACTATAATCCTACGCCTGTTGAAGTATGCTATCGAGGGCATGATGAGAAGCTTTTTAAACGGGATTTTGCAGGCGAACTCCTCACCTATGCCAACACGCATACAAACACCCCTTTAAAGCTTATTGATTATGGCTTTGTTTATCATGGCGATAGCACTTTTCCGCAAGACGATATTACATGGTTTGTCCTTGAAAAAGAAACCGCCACCTAAACAAAGTTTTTAAAAGCTTCCTTTAAGAAGACTTTTTTAACCACTGTTTCAGGGCATCGTCTGGTATTTTATCAAGTAGCAGTGCAAGACCGCCTGCCATGAGTCCTGACACGACTAAGACGACAAACCACATCATTGCAAAACTCAGCACCGCAGGTTTATCCCAGTGGGCTTGGGTTAACACCAGTACGTAAGCACCCTCTCGTGTGCCTAAGCCACCAAGACTCAACGGGATGACACTGGCAATGGCCGCCAGCCCGTATGCGGAAAATAAGGTGGTTAAAGAGGTGGAATAGGCAACAAACCCTTGATACAGTAGCCAATGAATAAGCAAATTAAACCCTTGCACAATCACAGAAAGACCAAGTGCTTTACTGAAGTCAAGTTTTGAGGGGGTAAAAGCCACTTCTGGATACCACTTTGCGAGTTTAGGACGTATCCAAGCACCGTATCCTAGCCAAGTGATGATGACCCCAAACAGGCTCAAGAGTGAAAGCCCATGAACCACCCAAGCATAATGCCCAAGCAGCTGTTGAGAAGCCCCGTCGCAGAGTAAGCACAAGGACATCATCCATGCGAGTACGGCAAATCCAAGGAGGCGGTCCAGTAGTACTAAAACGGCTGAGAAAGATTTCAGATGCTTTGTGGTTTTAAGTTTTGTCCAAGCATTTTGCCAAAGTTTCATAAGAGGATGCTGTGATTTATGGGGTGCCATGGCAGGTTGTGAAACCTTCTCTGCAAGGCTTGTAGCGTCCTGAGGGTGTAAGCTTTTTGCCAAGGTCGCCGATAAACGCCATACCCGAACAAGGTCGCCCCCTACCGCACCTGGTAAACATAAATTAAAAAAGGTTCCCCAGATATAGGTTTTGAAAAGATAAAATACAGAGAGTTTTTCTTCTGGAACGCCGAGCATGCAACCTAGCCGTTGCCATCGCCACGCACTAAACCATTGCGACATTAAATAAAGGGTTGCCCAAATAGGAACCCACGGCAAGAGTGAGACGGGTAT
>JBIIZQ010000007.1:0-80993 GCA_044346175.1 Vampirovibrionales bacterium | reverse complement strand
CCACAGTTTTTACATTTATAGCGTTGTTTTTTGTTCATGGTACCGTTTTTTACAGCCTCGGTACAGTGGCAATTAGGGCAATTCATTCTCTTATTCTAATGCAATCTATGGTATTGTGCAACGCCCTATTTTGTAAAAGGGTTTACCCTCATTTTAGTTTTCTTCCTAGGTTGTGTGGCGATTTGCTCAGGCTGTGTAAAGTGATATCGAATAGTTTAAGTCGTCATTCCGACGAATGTCGGAATCCATAGGGCGTTGCGTATGAGCGAGGGATGGATACCGAGTTTGCATCGGTATGACGTGAAAACACTTACATTTTTCCTGTTGTCTAAGCTAGGCATCCAGAAGGTACAGGGCATGTATCAATAGCGTAAGTAAAACGCCACACAGCCTCATGAGCGTCTTGTTGACACTGCCTAAGCTATGCTGTTTTACAGGGTGTTACGTTCTGTTGTGAAAGCCTTCCTATTCAAAATGCTTTCAGGTACCATG
Organism: Vampirovibrionales bacterium; assembly: GCA_044346175.1. Taxonomy (GTDB): domain Bacteria; phylum Cyanobacteriota; class Vampirovibrionia; order Vampirovibrionales; family JAJTHC01; genus JBJTUH01. The sequence continues at coordinate 80,501 of JBIIZQ010000007.1, read as the reverse complement.
CAGGTATCTTGATTCCAATACTTTGCTTAAAGCATGGTAGGCTTTAATGTTTGGCGTTTTTTCATGCCACTTTACGAAAACAAACGATGGCTTTGATGTATTAGTCCGCATAACTTATAAACGAATCTATGCCCCATAATGAATTCCTTATTGCTTCGTCCCTTGTCTCATCGCTTTCATGACACTCATACGCAACGTCTGCTTACGATGCGTACTGAAAAAGCTAAGATGCCTCAATGGCAAGGGCAACCTGCCGATGTAAACACTTCGCCGTTTGTGCCACCATCGTTGCGCTTTTCGGCACAAAAGCCTGACTGCTTTACGGTGGCACCTCCTGTTTTAGAACCTTCCGCACCGCCTCTGGTGCTTTCAGTTAGAAACCCTCGCCACAACGTATTATCAGAGACAAAATTACCGTATACACTCACGCATTATGCCTTAACTAAGTCACAGGACCTTACAGGACCCATTACATATCATATTCCCCTGAAGGAGCATCCCACAGGGTATACTTCAGGATTGAATCATTTTAAAGTTGCTGAAACGGTCGTGTTGGGTGATTTACATGGTGCGAGCCAAAAATTACTTGAACATGCTGTGTTGACAGGTATGGTGGAGGGGACGACCCAAACTTTGGAGGCTTTTAAAGTCTTGCATCAGAAGGTGGTTGACCTCCTCAAAACAGATCCATATCTCCATCAGCAAGCATCCCAAATACGATATAAGCAGTTGTTTCGTTACCATGAGAAGCTTTTACAAAAACTGACATGGCAAGGTTCACCCACTCAAACCATGACGCTTCTCGGTGATGTAATTGGCGATAGGGGCATTGGAGATGCCTTTATTTTGTCGATGCTCAAACGATTTGAGGATGCAAAGCAAGAACGGTACCCTAATCAATCGGTGCCAGCTTTTGATGTTGTACTCTCTAATCATGATCATTGGGCATGGTTACGCTGGTTAGAGGATTATACCCCCAAGACGGCTGCCTCTGAAGGGCATTGGGTACCTTCAGAAGTGAAAGCTAGCACACTTACCGATAAAAACAAAGGGAGCTATATTCGTACTTTAGCACTTTCTCAAGCTGACCCCGAGTTAAAAAATCATCATGATACCTTGTATGCTTGGTATTTTCGTCATATGAAATTACTGAATTATGACGCACAACGAAAAGCCCTCATGACCCATGCAAGTGTAAGTAAAGAAGGTTTACAGGGGCTTGCATTGTTGTTGAAGCGGAATTATCACCAGATACTCCCACCGCTGGAAGAGCCTAGGCATTTTGAACAATGGGTGGCACATACGAATGACTGGTTTAAGACTTATACCAGTACGCAACCCCGTCATAAAGTAGTGGCTTTATTAGAGCATCCTAATATTGCTCATTTTGTTTCGGCACGAGACTTGATGTTGCACCCTGAAGGGGGATACAAGTCACCCTTGCCTGCCAAAATTGCTACCTACTTTATTCATGGTCATACCAATATATGGCGGCAAAGCCGTATGGATGAAGCACCTATGCCAGAATTTACGGTAGCCCCTAATTTGGCAGGATTACCACAGCAGAAGCGCATCAACCTTAACAACTCTGCCTATAAGACCGTAGACAAGGTTTTACCTGACGAAAATAGTCGTATGCTACTTTTTGTCCCTTAAGCCTTCTTCAAGCTCTTCTTTTAGGGTAAGGACTGAGGTCCTGGCCAATTACTGGGCATTTCAGAAGGTAGCCAAGGACGATTCAAGGTCAAATAACCCCGCTCCATAATAGGTGGACGTGCAGGACGTTGAAAGATAGGCTCGCCGCCTTCATCATGAACGGTTGTGTGATAGACGGGTTTGAGGGCTGGTGGTCTGTAGGATGATGTATGGCTTAAAGAGGCTTCCTTTGTGGGGTTGTTTGTGAGCCATGCGTCGTCTTGCTCAAAGACCGCTTCTTGGGTTTCTGAAGCAGGCATTGTGTCACCAAAATTGCCCACAGTCATAGAGGTATAGCCAGCCTTACGAACGCTTTGAGCATGGGTATTGGCGTTGGAGGGATAAGATGAAGCCTCAAGGGGAATGCTTGAAAGTTTCATGGCGGGTTTAGCTTCGGGGATGACCATCTGGTTTGTGCGTGCTTCATGATGCCTCATATGCTTTTTTTTCGATTTAAACTTCCCATCTTGGGGAGGCACAGACCCGTCTTCTGTCGTATGGGCATTGGATTCTTCGTGAACGGTCTTTGTTGAGTGATTAACCCACTGAGGCTTGGTGCCACGGTACATATCCTGTGTGGCATGGGTGGTTGCATCAGGTTTGCCAGAGGGTGCATAACCGTCTTTCCCTAGGGGCAAACGTGTTTCAACTAAGAGGGGAAACATTGTTGCTTCTTCTGTTTCGGGTACTTCAAGGCTTTGAGTGGGAGCTTCGGCTTGTGCCTGTAAGGGTAGTTGCCAAGCCAAGTAGGCTACGCTGGCAAGTAAAACACATCCAACACACCGTAAGAGCCACTGCGTGAGCGTTGGATTGCGACCAATGATGTGAGGTTTTGCTTTATGACCTTCACGTAAGAAAGCATGGCGTACCAGCGATGCTGTTTTGAACCCTGCAGAAGCTTCTGTAGGTTGGGAGGGGTGGGAGTAACCTGAGACAATCATCGCTGGAACCTCTTCCTTGAAGTCGTTACAACATATACAAAAGAAAGCTAACCCTGTGAGCTAACCCACGAGGCGACAGGTGGCCATATATCCTGGAATACTAATGAGGGATGGCTAAGAGTTGTGCTAGTTTGTCTTGAAAACTTTCTGCTACGAAAGGCTTCACAAGGTAGTTATTCGCACCACTTTGGATTGCAAGGACAACATTGGATTTTTCTGCCTCTGAAGTGACCATGCAAATAGGGGTTTTATTACCTGAGGCACGGATATTCTTGACAGCATCAATACCCAGCATAACGGGCATGTTCCAATCCATGAGGATGAGGTCAAACTTGCCTGTCGCTACATGGTCACAAGCTTCTTGACCGTTGGCAGCTTCTGTAATGTTACTTGGTTCAATGCCTAATTTGGTGAGTTCACGGATAATTACTTTTCTCATCACGTTAGAATCGTCCACCACAAGTACTTTTGTCATCATCGGAATACACAGGCTCCATTTTTGAGAGGGCTAGCGCAATACAAATTAAAGAAGAAAGGGGTTAGTTATACGAAAGAAAAAGGTGTGCAGACACTTACGTTTAAAAAAGAGAGAAGATTACTGCCCTCTGAAACAAAGCTGAATATGGAATTGCTCCGACTCCACCGCAACAGTAAGTAAAATATAGGGAATGCCCCGAGGTAGCCCACTCACTTCATGACCCGCACCACTAATCACGGTAGGTAGAGAAAGTTTATAGGTTTTTTCTGCTTTTTCTGAGAAATACACCTTCAGCTTTCCGCATACCATATTTGCAATTTCCCCCATGCCGTCATTTCGGTCTTCATTGAGTACCATGGACTCTCTGACACCAAGAAGACGGGCAACGAGTTTATTGGCAAGCTTACGGTCAAGGGAGATGGCCATAACGCCCTCGCCACCTTGTCCCATGATGCCGATAATGGCAGAGACATCCCCTGAGGGGTTAAAGTTAGTGGTTGCCGTGACATTCACGAGTTTAGGCTCCGACTGAAGCATATTATTAAATACGCTGGTCACTGATTCCATCACGGCGTTGACAAGTCCAGCGTCCAAGTGGGACTGAGTGGAGGTGGTCATCATGAGGAGATACTATCTTTCTAACATACAGAATGTCTTTAGCATCAAGGCATGCTTGCCAAGCAGCAGGACAATGAGGGACATATCACAAAAGTTATGCATTTTTACAAGTAACACAATACGTAGGGACTAGTGGGCATGGGAGGTTAAAATCTCGGTTATTTTGGTGAGGAGGTCTTCATAGGCAAAGGGTTTTAAAAGGTAATCTTGAATTCCTAGGGCAAACCCTTTTGCCATAATGTCTCGTTCTGTTTCTGAAGTGACCATCATGATAGGAATACGTGCCATATGAGGCATTTTTTTAATGGCTTCGATGGTTTCAATCCCATTTTTAACGGGCATATTATGGTCGATGATGATGGCTTCAACGTCTTGAGCAATACTCGCAATGTGAAGTAGCTCTAGGGCTTGACCGCCATGTTCAGCCTCAATCGCTTTGAATCCCAGTGTTTCAACGGCTGTCCGGATGAGCCGTCGCATGACCCGAGAGTCATCGACGACTAAAATCATCGGTCCATTGCTACTGGTGGTATGTTTGTGTGTGCCAGAGGTGACTTCTTGGGAGGGGGACGTAGGTGTAAGAGAAGTCCCGTTACATTCAGTATCAGTATTTTTTAAAAAGTGGGGGTTTGGAGTCGTGGACATAGAGGAAACGCCTTGCTGTGGTGAATCAAACTTGGGCATACAAAAAGGAGTGTACTAGTTGTACTAGCGTCGAGGTTGATGAGGAAGTCTGTAGCCTGAACCAGTGGTGTCTCCCCGTTGATAAGGGCTTACGGGATAAGGAGAGGTGCTGGGGCTATCGTTTGAATGGTTTACTTGTACCGTGCTTGTGAGACTGGTAGATGATGTCCGTTCATATCGATTGGGTAGACTGGTACTGGTGCGTACTTGTGTTGGTAATGGTTCAGAACTTGGTGTCGTGCTACCTTGAGAGCGTTTATCCCCTTGTATGGTGGGTGTCACCCTTGAAGGGGTAAGCGATGAAGTATTATTTTTGGTAGCAATGTGTTGTAAACTATTGGTGTTTTTATCAGAGGAGATGGCGGCATTGGCGGGTCTATTGAGTAAAGCTTGGCTTCCTTTTTGTTGGGCGTGAACGTAATACGTTGTGGTACGCCAGTTAACTGCTGTAAATAAGTCACTGACCCCATTTAAAGATTCAGTCGAACCTAAAATTAAAAAACCATTGGGTTTCAAACAGTGGGCGATTTTTTTAAAGAGTTTGGTTTTAACGTCCTGACTAAAATAAATGGCAACGTTCCTGATAAAGATAATGTCAAACTTACCGAGGCTTGCTTCAAAGTTTTCCATAAGGTTACAGGCTTGGAATTGAACATGTCTTTTTAATTTGGTGTCAACTTCCCAAAGGGTTTCATTTTTGGGTGAGGGCTTAAAATACTTTTCTTGCATATGCGGTGGTAAGCCACGAGACATGGCAATACGGTCATACACACCCGCACGTGCTGTACTGAGGGCGGCTTCTGAAATGTCTGTTGCTGTGATATTTAAACCACCAGGGTTAAGGAGCTGTAATTTATTTTGTTTATGGGCATATTCTTGTACAGTCATGGCAATGGAATAAGGCTCTTGCCCTGTGGAACAGGCAGCTGACCATATTTTAAGAGGTCCCACCAAGCCGTAACGTAGAGGGTCTGTAATGAGGGGTAAAATTTCTTCCTCTAAAAGTACATAGGGAGATTTGTCTCTGAACCAGAGGGTTTCTCGGGTTGTCATGGCGTTGATAAGGTCTCTTTGTAACTCTGTGGCAAGAGGGCCTTTGAGTAAAGCCATGAGTTCTAGGTAGCTTTTGACTTGATATTTTTGGATAAGAGGGAGTAATCGAGATTCAACAAGATAGTGCTTATTATCAGCCAAAGTAATACCGCAAAGCTTTTCGACCGTGCTTTTAATTTGCTGGAATTCCAATTCTCTTAAAGGTCTGATGACCTCCGAGCTACTATTTGACTGGCTGACCATGAAAGTATCATCTCCTTACTTAAAAAACGACTTTAGATACTGAAATAGAGGTTTGCTTTATCATTGAAAATATAGGAGGCTTTTACCTTATGCCTCATTATCACGAGAGGGTTATACTCTGTAAGCCTGTAGGCATACTCTGTTAATGACATCGGCGATTTCTATGAGTGGTACTACGCCATCGATAGGACATGCTTGTGCCGTACTTTGAGGCATACTTGGTACTACGCAGGTTTCAAAGCTTTGTACGAGGCAGTAGCTGTTTGAGTGGGCTGCTTGCTTAATAAGTTTAGTGCCTTTGGCACCATCACTTCCCATGCCTGTCATGACAACAGAAAGAATATGTTTGCCATACATCTCACTAATGCTTTGAAATAGCACATCCACTGAGGGGCGGCAGTTGTGGACAGGGGGGGTGTCGATAAGTTTAATACGGAAGGCTTTTTGTTTGCGGGTTCCCATGACGGTCATGTGTACCCCTCCCGGTGCAATATACACCGTGCCAGCTTCTATCATTTCATTGTGGATGCCTTCTTTTACACGGATGCGAGAACGCTCTTGGAGGCTCTCTGCAAGCGAAGCAGTGAAGGCAGGTGGCATGTGTTGTACCAGTAATACTGGTACGGGGAGTTCAGGGTCTAGCCGAGGGATAACCTCTCGGAGTGCTTGAGGGCCCCCAGTGGACACCCCAATACAGACAACCTCAATGAGACCTGAGTAGTGTCCACAGCCTCTTGGAATGGGGGTAGCCGTCTGATTCCTTTTGGGGAGTGCAACATATTGTGGGGCTGATTTGCCTAGTGTGTTAGCTTCCTCACGTGCCTTTTGAAGCGGAGAGAGCGGAGGTGGTAACGTTTTTGAAGCTTTGCTTTGGTTGAGTTTTTGAAGCTTTGCGGTACCAGAGAGTGGGTCTTTTGAGCGGAGGGACTCATCAGATTGAGAGGTTGTTTTCCGAGTACTTGGATGCTCACTACTGCGAGGTAGGGCTTCTTTAGAGGTGGGTAAAACGGCAGAGGCACTGTTATTGGGCTTTGAAGCCTGTACAGTATTGGTAGGAGAGGATGGTTTGTATTGTCTTGCGAGTACGGTCGTGACACTGGGACGAGAAGCCGTATTGGAGGAAACGCTTGGCGTGATGGCAGGCTTGTCTGAATGCGTATGGGTTGCGTCCTCGCTCTCTTTTGAGAGATGCCCTTCTCGGACACCTTCTGAGTTGAGAGAACGCATAGAAGCCAGTGATTCTATCAAGGGCGTGAGGTGTTTGAGGAGCTTCTCGGTACTTGCTTGAGGGCTATCGGCTTGTGGCTTTTTAATAAAGTCATAGGCTCCTGACTCTAATGCTTTGATAGTAATACTTGCATTTTCAGAGGTTGTCCCACTAATCATAATCACTTTAGGAGGGGTGGGTTGACAGCTTTTTTGAATCACTTTTAACGTACTTAAGCCATCTAATACGGGCATTTGTACATCCAGTAATACGAGGTCAGTTTCATGGGTTTTCAGCCACCGCAGTGCTTCTTCACCGTGGGTGAGTTGTCCAACCTCCTCAACGTAGTGAAAATGCTTCAGTACGTTTGAGAGAATTTTGCGATAGATACCACTGTCATCCACAATCAATACCCTAAGGGATTTACTGTGGGGTGAAGTGTCGGGTGTATTTTGAGGAAACCTAGACATCATCATGGCAGTGTCACACTTTAGCTATCACGTTCAAAAGAAAGGTCTTACAACACATCAACCGTAAAAAGATGCTTTAGAGAATTTTCAGAGAACCTAGCCCCCCACTGATTCCGCTTTAATGGCTTCAGCCAGCTTGTCCATGGCTTCTAAGACATCAAAAGGCAACCCAATTTCAGGCTGCTCCGTAAAGAGCATGCCGAGGTCGTTCATCAGTACCCAACCAATCACTCGGTCTTGCAAGGTCAGCTGGAAAGCAGGATGGTCATTCATGAGGCTTAACTGAAGCACTCGTAATTTGGCACCCTCCACACTGGGACGAAGGAGGTCGACGGGGAGTACTTTTAAAATCGTACACCGCAACCCTGATTGTCCTAGTAGTAAGGGAATACGTTGCTGGTGGACAGCTTCTGTGTACCACCCAACCATGACTTGTCCTAAGGGATGAAATTGTATACGTCCCGTGCGTTCATTGTAATGAACCCATTGAAGGATTTCTTTATCAATACAGGTGAAGCTTTCGGGGGACCATACAAAAGAAAGCTCATCGACAGAAGAAGTAAGCGGGAGTGAGACAGGGTCAATGTGTCCTTGGGCGTAGTCTTGAGGCGTGTTCACGTCACTTTGAAAAACATTCGTATCCATGAAAGGAGCTTCTGTGACATGAGGGGTGCTAGATGAGCTATCTTCAGCACATTGCTCGAAGGTTTCAATGACCTGTTGCGGGGCTTCAAATTCTTCAAAAGGCCAAGGTGAGGCCGTTGAAGGTGCCATTGTGTTTGCTTCAGGTGAAAGTGCTTCCAGAGGAGGGTGCTGTGAGATAGAAACAGCGGGCGTGGGTATGGGTACGTTTTGAGTCAAAGCCACTTCAGCTTGTGTATAAACCTCAGTATGCTTGTGAGGTACGTTGAGAGGTGGTGCGGATATTTGCTGAGGGAGAGGGGTATCAGCGACGATAGGGGTTGGAGCAACCCTATGATGAGAGGTGGGGGGGGATACTGAGGCTTGCGGGGCTAAGGCGTAGGAAACAGGCGCTTGAGAAGCCAAAGAAGTGGGTGGTTGCACAGGGGCAATCGGGGCTATAGGAACACTCGTTTGGGTGTGGGGAGCATATGTGACAGAGGGAGCTGGGTGTAACGTGTCTGAACGAAGCACTTCTGGGGTTTGGGCGAGGAGCTGTTCAATTTCTGTTGGTTGAAAGGTTGCGGAAGGTTCTTCTTGAGGCATCATGAGGGGGGCATCTTCAAAACCAGGAGCCTCTTCATCCCAAAGACTATCCCAATCTTGTGAGTGGGCTTGTTCATGGTTTCGTACAGATTCATTGGGTACTGCAAAGGGCGTTTGTGTCACACTGTGATAGTGATGAGGGGCGGTCGTAGGTTGACGAGGCTGTTGTGTACCTGAATGGCTCTGTGGTGGTACTTCATGGGCTTTTGCTTGTTGTGAGGGCCAGCCTGCAGGTGTTGCCATGGCGGGTTGTGCTTGAGGGGCAGGCTGTGAAAAATTGGCGGGTACACTCCCATAACGACTGGCGGGTGTCACAGGTTGCGTGGGTGGAAAACTAGCGTTTTTTGAACGCACCATGGCATCGAATAAATCTTCCATTAAGGGTTGAGATTCGCCAGGAAAAGCGTTATGAGCGAGCATCATCATGGGGTGTCTCCTTGAGACTATCCTAAATAAGAGCGAACACAAATGGTTGCCAGTGTATCCATTAACAAAAGGATTGAAACGCCGACCTTGCACTGTATCCATGTTTGCAAGTGTCACTGTTAAATTTTGATACAACATCGTTACCTTCGTTATTCGTACCCCTTGATGACACGCTCAAGAGGATGCCTTTAGAACTCCTCTTTTTGGGCTATAATGCTCATGTGATACTTTGCGTGCCAATGGTTTTCTAAATACGCTGTGTGTGTTTGCTTGTGATGCTTGGGTGTCCTGTAAACGGTTTATATCGCTATACCTTATTAAGAACGTGTGTTGATTTATGATGGTTTTGCCTGATGCCTTCGCTGTACCTTTAGATACCGCTTTAGAGGATACGCTATACCGTGACAGTATGTGCTTCAAAGCTTTGCTTCCTGTCTGGTGGCAGTGGCGTGTGGCTGAGCATCCTCTGCTTCAAGAACTGACGCAGGGACAGGTGTCTGGCTTGCTGACCGCTTTAACGACCTTTTATGACACACTCTGTCGGTTCAATGCCCATACGAATGTGACTCGGATTACAGAACCACTCGCATTTCTTGAACGGCACGTGTGGGAGTCATGGGCAGGGGTACTCCCTCACTTAGAAGCGTGGAAAACCAGTCCTATTGCACCTGTACTCCGCTATCTTGATATTGGTTCGGGGGGTGGCGTGCCGCTTGTTCCTGTGTGTCTTCTGTTAGAAGCATGCGGTGTGGCTTATCATGCGGTGGGTGTCGATACGGTGGCTAAAAAAGTAGCCTGGATGCACCAAGTGACCCAAGCACTGGGGCTTCATCATGTAGAGGTTCTCCACGCTCGGATTGAATCTTTAGGGCAAATGCCCATCCATCGTCACCAATACCATTGGGTGAGTGCCAGAGCTGTGGCACATCTTGCGGTGCTACTTGAAGTGGGTATACCTCTCTTGGTATTAACCCCTACCCAAGCAACGCAACCCCATGGGCAGCTTTTATGTTGGAAAGGGACGGGGATTATCGAGGAGTCTCAGCAATCTAAACTTTTACTTGAAAGACTTTTTGTTTCTGAAACCATGCCCGTTCAAGGGATGCCCCGTTTGGATTGGGAAGGACTCCAGCGTGCATGGACGCTTCCGCAGCATACCCCATTATCTTCTTTGTCCTCCTCTGAAATACACCAAGCAAGGATGTCTGTGGCTGAATGGGTACCCCAAGGTGTGCCATCAGAGGCAGTACCCACCACACAACTACTTTCAGTGTATGGCTACTATACACGAAAAGCCAGCCCTAAAGCATACCCTCGTAAGGAAGGTAAACCTTTTCAAAAGCCTCTGCGTTCATAAAAAAGTTTGTACCTGTCTGTTTGGATGGATTCAAAAATGCCTCTTGTACTTTTGAAAGGCTTTCACTAATATAAATAAAGTGTCATCTTTATTTTAATAAGATGGTATCCTCTTCTGTTGCGGTTTTTATCCATAAAGTGATGCTATGCAAGTTCATCAACGTAAACGCCTTTTAACTTTATTTCTCCTCACGGTATGTCTTACACTTATTGTGATGATTGTGGTGTTTTCGTTGGTGTTTCAGAACGTCATGTTCAATTTTAATACCCGCATTCCTGATACCGCACCGAATCCACTCGAAAAGCTTAGTCCTCAGGGGCAGTCTGATGCGTCACAAAACGGTGGTCTGACGTTAGACAATGGTATTACCCCTCGAGTCAATGCACCTGGCGATGCCCAAGGTCAAGGTGCGAGTACTTCTGGCAAGACCTCTTCAGGTTCACAGGAGACACCTCCTTCTGATGACGCAGGCATTTTACCTTCGGACACGATGCCCGCAACAAACGCTCCTAGCCCTTCGGATGATGCCGAATCTGCCTTACCCGCATCTCAGAATGCACCGTTGCCTTCATTAACCCCAAAAACTTTAACGCCTCAGTCCCCCTCCGCTGGACAAGCTACGCCACAGGAACCTAAACGTTTCAAAACAGAACGTTCCACCTTGCAGATTCAGCCACCAAGCCAAAAAGCAGGGATTGGTCAGCTTCCTACGAATACACCCAGTCCTAAGCCCGTTGCACCTGCCCAACAACAGCCTGCTGCTTCAACGCCTCCTTTACCCTCGCCGCCTTTGCCTAAACCTTAGAGAACGTGCTTCGTCTGAGGTGGTTGCGTCCTGTGTCATGGCACAGTGCTATACCCAAGGGCGTAGGAGATACGCCCTTGGGTTTGTATGACCGAAACAGGGCTTTAACTTGTAAGCAATTCAATACGCATATCCAACCCATAAAAAGTGAATTGACTATTGAGGCTGTTTTCTCGAAGGGTAAGTTGCAAACTCGTGAATTGCCCCGCAGGAATCCATTGTCTAATTTGTGGGGTTTCCCCCTGCCATTGGTAGGTTGCAAGGTCGTTACTCCACAGACCCCCTTGCCAAGTAAAAGGACGGTAGGTGGGGTCGTTGAATTGTAGGACAGTGGTACCGCCTGTCCGATTGCCATAGTCCAGTAAGGCTTCAATACGACATTCGGCATTTTCAGACCCCTTGGCTTGAAGCCAAGCATTCAGTACTCTTTTTGCTTCAATGGGTTTTCCAAAGCGCATGAAAGAGGTTTTATAGTACGCTTGTATGGCTTCTCCCGCAAAGCTCGTTGCTTCAGGATGCCATTGGTAAATGGCACCGCCCTCACTACCAAATACAACGATGCCTGTACGTTTGTCAGTCCCCACACTGTAAATACTATGGGCAGGACGCAGTTTATACCAGCCCATGGGGGAACCCTGTTGGAGGTCTAAGCAAAGGATGACACTTGCACTAAAAGCCCCTGCTTCAGGCAGTGCATAACAGAGTCTTTTTCCTTGGGTGTCTAACCAAGCAATGGCTTTTGAGAGTCCTTGTGGGTTGAGCGTTTGCCATACGTTTTGAATCGAGGCTGAAAGTTGGGCTTGAAAAAGATTTCCTGTGGTGACATCGCTACGCCAAGAGTCAATGCCCGTGGTGCTGAGATAACTTACATCCTGCCCAAACCCTACAAAACCGTGGACACTTACCACACCCTGATGTTGACTCACGGGTAAAAATCGAAAAGGGTCCGTTTCAGTCCCTTGTCCATCCATGAGTCCCATGCTTTGCTGCTTCCCCACAAACACGAGGGGTACCCCCTGTGCAGGGTGAAAAAAACGGTAAAGGCTTGTGATACTATCTCCTGTTTGTAAGTCGCAAGGGATAAAGTTATCTTCATACCCTGAGGCAATATCACCGACATTAGAATGGTAAAGTAAGGAGGGTTCTTGGGTACGACTGAACACAAAAAGACGCTCCTTATAAAAAAGTGAAGCCACCGCCCCCAGTGGTGGATTGCCCTCAAGGGGTTCTGGGGTACTGCCATTGCCTGCATAATACCAAGGACGGTTGACGCTGTCGCATAGAATACACCCTTGATAGGCTGTTTCAAAGTGAAAGGTACTATCTTTCGGAAGGTCGTTTCTTAAAATGATGGGGGTTGCTTCGGTGTCATACCAACTGTACCATGTGCCATTTTGAATGAAGAGCCATTGGGCTTTCCCATCGCTAGGTTGAAAACGATATATCCCTTGTACAGGACTTGTGGTATCAGGAAGTTGTCGCCATAGGGTATAGCCATAGGCTTTGGTTTGTGCACCTGTTTCAGCAACAGGCATGAAATTTTCAATATCGTAGGCAAATGTCATAGATTCAGAGAGCTTTTGCCCCGTAGGTCCTACAAAATTGGTCTCTAAACCTTGTAAACTTTCAGGGCGTTGTAACATACCCCCTAGAAAATTTTGAAACGTCATATGGCTTTGAATCATCATCATGGGGGGATAGGCTCCAAATTAAGCGATGTGGAACAGATAAGGATACGTTCAGAGGGGTTTGCATCCATAGTGCAGGTAAAGGCCTCACCGTGCTGTGATGTGAAGCATGGTTTTATCATAAAGTTTGGAAAAAATAGAAGCCTCTTCCTAGGTCGTGTTGTTGTGTCATGCCGCACGACGTTGCGGAATCCAGAAAGTGAGGTGTCTGAGACCCTGCAAATGCGTGCATGGTGATGGTGGGTGTGTTGTGCCTTTATCTATAACCCAAACAAATGTCTACGCTTCCTAGAGGAGCTTTGGGTAACTTATTGCAAGATAATCACAAATGCGTTCGTTTAGTGTAATGGCATGATGATGTAAGTTCATGGAGATAGTGATTTCTACTTCAGGATGTCTATATGATTTAGAAAGTGATTGGGTAGCTTTATGAATCTTCAATACCGATTGAAAGACGTTTGGCATAGGTGTAACCCTTTTGTTACTTCCAACAGTAGTACCTTGACCCCCATGCTTAAGGAGCATACCCTTGCACATTTGAGGCTATGGTTACTTTCAGAAGAAGAAGCTTCACACTATAGGGATGAATGCCTTGACAAAGCATTTGAGCGTGTTGTAGGGCTTGTGCATTGTGAGTTAAATCATATTCAATGGTCGGCTATCTTGAGCTATTATTTTCGGGTAGGTGAAGATACCTTCATAAAAAGTAGTGTCTTACGGGCTTTGAATGAACGGAATTTATACCAAGTTGCACAAGCCCTACTCCAGTACACGACGCATCAGACAACACCATTACAGACCTTTAACTTTGAGCATCATACCCAAAACTTATACCGTTGTTATTTAGAGCATCAGGCTTTTGTAGGCTATGAGGATGAAGTGCATTGCTTGAAGCCATCCTCTCATGAAAAGCAAGCACACGCACCTCGCTGGGTTGCTGAGGCTCCCCATGCTTCGATTCATATGGGTACTGACCCCAAAGTCCAACAGGGTGAAGGTGAGGAGCTGGAACACTTATTGGAGGCTCTCAAATTAAAACTCGATAAAACACAGGATATTCAGATGTCTCAACGTGGGGTGGACGTTATGAATCAGATGTATGACCGTTTAGGGTATCGTGCGTATGAAATCTTGGATGTGCATCCTGAAGATTAACTTCTTTGGGTTGTAGGACTTGGGTTTCAAGGTCTTGCCCGAGCCAAGGTAGTTTGAAGGTAAGCCCTTCTTGCTGTAACCACTTAGAGACATCTGCGGTCGTCTTACCTTCCATTTGACACTGCCTAATGCCTAGTATGGTGTTGTTTGCCGTTGCAATCCATAACACCTGACTGTTTTTAGGACTCGTATCTTCAGGGGTACCAAACCCTACTAAACACCCTGGTAAGAGCGTGCAAGGGTATAGGGTGTGGTAGTGTTTAAACCATGCAGTGATTGGTTCGCTGGGTAGTATCGGCTGTGAAAGCTTCATACGCTTACCCTGCCACAGGGTGGTAGCACCAGGCCAAGGGGTATAGGCTCGTATGTTACGATGAATCGTGTTTGCATCTGACGTATCCCATGCTATCCATGTGTCTTCTTTTGACATTTTAGGTGCGTGGGTTACAAGTGTCTTATCCTGTGCAATAGGTAATAGCCGACCCTGCTGTAAACCCATTAGGGTTTTTTCCAAGAGTGAACCTGCCATCTCAGAGAGTTTGATGGATAAACTTGCAGTGGTGTCTTGCTCTGTTATAGGACACTTGGCGGTTAAAAGCATCTCTCCCGCATCGACTGCCATGACGGTTTTCATGGTCGTAAGACCTGTCTCGGTATCGCCATGTAAAATAGCTGACGCAATCGGATTTGCACCCCGCCATTTAGGAAGTAAAGATGCGTGGACATTCACAACGCCTAAACGAGGTATGTCTAAAACACGTTGCGGTAAGATTTGTCCGAAGGCAATCGTGACAATGACATCGGGTGCTTGAGCCTCAAGCCAATCAAGGAGTACACTATCTTTTGAAAGGCGTTCAGGTTGAAACAAAGGGATATCACACCCTAAGCCTTGTGCTTGTTGGCATAGCACTTTAACAGGTGGTGGCGTAAGCTTTTGCCCTCGTCCTGAGGGACGGTCGGGCTGTGTGATAATCCCTATGAGTTGAAGCCAAGGTGAAGTTGCTTGATGGCACGCCAATAAGTGGGTTAAACAGGGGACTGAAAATTCGGGCGTTCCCATGAACACCACACGGAGAGGTGTTGGACTATTCAACAGGACTAAGTCCTTTCACTTGTGTGATGAGGTCTTCTTCCATAACCTTGCGTTTAGGGTCGATGTTCGGTAGGGCTTGCGTTTTCAAGGCTTCGTTTGTCGTGGTGTCATCTAAGGCATGGTCCACAAACAAAACACCGTTAAGATGATCGAGTTCATGCTGAATGGCACGTGCCAGTAAGGTACCACCCTCAACAGTTAGCTCTTTACGGTGTCCGTGCAAGTCCATGTAGCGTACGGTAATGGTACTGTAGCGTGGTACTTCTGTAAAAACTTCAGGAAAGCTTAAACACCCTTCTTTACTGAGACACGCCCCCTCTTTTTTGACAATTTTAGGATTGATAAACACCATTTGAGGCAAAGGGTTTTCCTCTGTATTGCAATCAAGCACAAACACTTGGTACGCCTCACCCACTTGGGTTGCTGCAAGCCCGCAACCATTCAGGGCATACATGGTGTCAAACATGTCTTTAATCAGACGTTGAATTTTAGCAGAAATTTTTTCAACACGTTTGGCGGGCATACGTAGGCGAGGGTCGCCGTATTTTAAAACTTTAAGGATAGCCATCATGGGGTCACGGATACGCCTTTTTTTAACGACTAACATCATATCAAAACCATCACAAGTAGCCTCATTATAGTACAAACCCCCTTACGTGCCACATGTGCCTTTGTGTAGGGTTGTGTTCATCCTCTCGCTGGTGTGGGTGTTGGCTTCTTTCGAGACGGTTATAAACCGCAAGAGTTTTTCACGTCATACCGATGAAAATCGGTATCCACTCCTCGCTTATACTACAAGCTCTCTGGATTCCGACTTTCGTCGGAATGACTGTGTTCCCCCCCGTCATACCGATGCAAATCGGTATCCATCCCTCGTTGATACTGCAAGCCTTCTGGATTCCGACTTTCGTCGGAATGACTGTGTAAGATGATTGACACAGTTGCTACATTTGGTGAAAGACAAGCCAACGGGATAAAATCTAACCTATCAAATGTATTTTTGAAAGCGATACTTGAGCCTGCATACATTGCTATGGCACACTAAAAAGACACTTACCTTTGGCTGACCTTGTGGGGTTGAGGAAAAGGTAAGGGTTTATTCTACTGCTTTTGTGGTGTTGTATCCCCTTAAGAATGTGCGTTTTATGACTACGTCACCCTTTGAGCCTCCCGCTTATTCAACGATGCAAGCTTTACAACTGGCAAGGCTTACATTCGTGAGTACTGAGAAAGTGGTGTTATCCACACCGCTTGAGACCCCTTGGAGTGTTGCTCCTGGGCAGGTGTTGCAGTGGTGGCGCCAGTCACTCGTTCTTCAGTTGCAGCACGCTATTTATAAACATCCTGAGCTTGCTTGTTATGCGCGTGTTGTGAGTTGTGAAACGACGTTACATCACCAAGAATACACCTTGGAACTGCTTTATGGTACGGCCATGCTAGGTGACATTGCCTTGCAGGGGATACCGCCTTGGCTCTATCTTCAATTGAGACATCAGTTCAGCGAATCGCCTAGTCCTTTACTATGGTGGTTGGGGGATACCCCGCATCATACCTTGGGCTATGAACAAACAAGTTTACCCTTGCTACCGTTTTTATGGACACCAGGCTTGCATTATCTTGCCCTCCCCGCCTTGGAACGTCCTGATGTACACCATCCTCGTTATACGTCTTGGAATGTTCATCATGCCCCGCAGTGGTCTTTTGGGTTATTCCTTGAACGTTTGAAGCAATACCCTCCCGATGTCCCAGCTCAAGTACTGCTTGATTTGGCTCACGATGGTCCTTCACGGTATCACGTGTATAGCCAAACGCATTATTTACTAGGACACCATGGCGGGCATTTCTTTGTCCCTTGGTTACGTGGCGAACGCTTACCACCTGACTGGTTGAGTGATGACCCCCATACTTGCTTTCTCACACAGCCTTTTGAAAAAATGCAGGGGCATCGACCACTTAAAACCTTGGAAACCTATCATATTGGTGCGGGGGGTGCTAGCTCGTATCATGTGAGTTTGCAGCTGGATATTTTAACCGCTTGGGTACGTCAGGCTTGCTTGAGTCTACCTGAAGGCAGTATTGTGATGGTCGTGGTGCCAGGTTGGGAGACTCTCCTGAAAAATCTGGGCATACATCATGACCATGGCATGCCTTCTGGATTACATGCCCATGAGCGGGTGCAAGGACTCATTGCTTCTTGGCAACAACTCGCAAGACAGGAAAAAATATGCTTAGTGATGGTCTCGCTCACGCCTGATACCCCTTCGATGCTCCAACAGGGTGACGGGCATCATTGGCGTGGATGGTTTGACCAAGGGATTATTTTAAGTCATAAACAAGAGGTTCTGTATTGGAGTCAGTTACAGGAACACTATGTACTCTCTTGGTCTTTGCATCATCCCAATCGTGGGCTTGTGCCTCTTGTACATACGGAGATGCCACAGACACAAACACCGAAACAAACACCGATTGAAGCAGAGCCAGTATCTGTCCGTACGGTACCAGACTCTAAGTTGGTAGATGACGCATTGTTGTCAAACAGCATGCCGCTTTCTGAAGCGCCTTTGCCTGTAATGTTTGAGGAGGATGAACCTCCCGTACAAATATCACAACCCTACACTGAAGCAGCCTTCAATGAGCCAACGCCTCTTGACCTTATTGAGGAACATGCGTTGCTTGACGATGAAACCCTGTATGATGAGCCGATTTTTATGTCGCAATCAGAAGTGGGGAGCCTAGATGAAACGCTCGATATACAAGAAACAGCCCAAACAGCAGAAACAGAAGTCATTGCATTAACGGAGGCACATCATCACGCTCCTGAGGTCTTTGTCTCTGAAGATACGCCTTCAGAAGTCTTAGAAGCCTCTTATCCCGAAGGTAGCATGATGCCACCCTGGTGTTTCCCAATGTTACCTCTTTCATGGCAATGGACTACGTGGTATGGCTTTAGGCACCAAGCGGGCTTACCAGTACCTTCTATTGAGGAAATGTTTGAGATGCTTGCCATTGCCCAACGTCGTAGACAGCAGCAGTATGCGGTATATGGGGTGTCTCATCATGAGGCATTCCCGCCGCAACCTGTGAGCCACACGGTTGTTACAGATGTTACAGAAATCAATACGCCTGCTGTGGTTGCCATGGAGGAGCCTCAAGCAGTCCTGCCACATACTGAACCCTTATGGGTAGAAGCACCGCCCCTTCAGGTAGCGTCGCATCCATTGCCACCATTGCCACCCTCACCTAGTGTGCTGGAAGGAGCATCCTCTGATGACATGGCTCCTGTGTTTGAACCCGATGCCCTCTTTCAGTTCCTTGACCCAGAAAATTCGGAGCTTCGCATAGGGGACTCACATCCTGAGGTGACACTTGGCGATGAAAAAACTTATCCTGAAGTAGACCCTACGAGGGTTGAGGTCTCATTAAGCTCCGTGGATACTTCAACGATAGAAGAGAAGGTGGATGACCCCTTTTCTTTCGTGGAAGAGGATTTAAATGATACCTCAGCAAGTTATCCGCCTGCATCTCCGACGCAAGCCTATCCAAGTCCGACTCAGCCTTTAACCTCTCAGGCATCTTCGGGGCATAGCTCGCCTCAAGCGGCTGAGGGGGGAGTACCCAGTCGTAACGCTATGCCCATGGTATGGCACCCCCAATATGGACAAGGAACATGCCTGAAGGTGATTGAACTGCCCGAACGAACAGTGTACCGTGTCGCATTTCCTGAGCCTATAGGGGTTCGATTGCTTGATGCTGCAACGACAGGCTTAAAAGTACAGTTTTAATCCCATATGTCAGCATGTTCTAGGGGGCTTGATGCTTCTTTTGAAAAACAAAGAGTCCTTCTCACATTTGAGTTTGAGAAGGCTACTTTGTTTGGTTTGGTTTGGATGCAACTCGACAAGAATAAAAACCGAGCCTACTCAGCATTGCTGGCACTACTGAGCATTTGGAGTTGCTTGAGATGTTTTTCAAAGTTTTCGCTACTCCCATTCAGGAAAATACTGTTGCCTTGCCCATGCTCGGCAATGTATTTAATGCCTTCAATCCATTGTAGGAGTAGTACACTGGATAGCCCTAAGCCCGCTTCTTTCAAACGCTGTGTTGAACAAACCCGTGCTTCGGCAATCAAGATTTCCATTTGGGCAATACCTTCACCTTTCAAAATGGATGCTACTTTTTGAGCCTCGGCTTTTTTGGTTTCTTTAATGAGGGTGGCTTCCCCTTCATTGAGGGCAGCCGCTTTCAGGTTTTCACTGGCAACGACTTGTGCCATAGAACGCATGACGGCTTCATCGAAAAGAATATCATTGATTTGTAAGTCAATGAGTTGGTATCCCCAGCTGGCAAGGCTGACATCAAGGTTTTGTTTGACTGATTTCACAATCTCTTCTCGGATACCTAAAATTTCGTTCTGTTTCTTACTGGCGACAAAGGCTCGGATACAGCCTTCTACGCTCCGAATTAAGGCTTGCATGAAGTTACTTTCATCAATGAACTTAAAAGCCACTTTTTGGATGGTCTCTTCCTTGGCATCCAATGTGGCGTAAAGTAACATGGCTTTAAAGTCAACGTTGGCTTGGTCGGCAGTGGTTGCCGTAAATTCAATTTCAATCGATTGATGCTGGGTGGAAATTTGTTTAAAAAGGGTTTCCGTGAGAGGGTTTTTAAAATGAATCCCAGCACCTGCACTACGCACATATTTCCCAAACGAGGTAATAACGGCCACTTTTCCTTGTTGTACGGTGTAGCAACCTCTGAAGAATACAAATAAACTTGCAAGTACGGTGACGAGTGTACTCAGCTCAATGGTGGCTAAAAGGGTGTTAAGGTTTTGCATGAGGGGTTGGTTGCTCCTTGATGAGGGGGACTTAAGCAGGAAATACGGAAGAGTGGTGTTCTAAAATGCACCAACTGTTTTTATACTTTTTGCATACGAAGGAGTAGCGGGCTGGCACACGATGACACTCCCCTTTCTTTGTATGACTAAACTCATAGGTACCAGACTGAATAAAAATGTCACCGTAACTTCTGGTTTCGTATTCTTGAAAAGTTACTTGTAGTTCGTTGAGTTCAAGCAGATGTTCAAAGTAGGTTTTAATCGGGATGTGTCCACTCCCCAGATGGTTGGCAAAAGTTCCCCATAAAAGGGCATCGTAGTCATAATGATTGACGATATTCAGTAAGTTATGACTGTTAATGGCATGTCCCCACTCTCGGATGAATAAGGTTAAACTTTTTTGGTCAGAGGGGAGTTTACGAATGGAGCGGTAACGTTTACCTCCTGTAAGTTCATCCGTTTCAACAATCGTGTGTCCTAGCTCAAGCTCCATGGTGGGTTCCACAAATTTGTTGGTAAATGCTTTGAGCATTTCCAGCAGGGGGGTATTACGATGCCTGTAAATCACATAAGTAATAGCAGCGTGAATGGCTAAAGCGACGAGGAGTCCTTCAAAAATACCGTGCTTCCAAACAAACAAGGCACAGAATACCGAAAGCATGAAGGCATATTTTCCTTGCCCGGCGACGTGCAGAATACCAACAATCATTTTCCATCCTGAAAAAAGCATCAAAACTGCGAGAGAAAATTTCGGGAGGTACTCTAGGTATTGATGGTTCATGACAAAAAAGGTTAAAACGCCCGCTGTAAAAAGGTTAGAGACCTTACTCACAGCCCCAGCCATTGTGTTCGTGGTGCTTTTAGCCAGCCCGTCAAGGTTTGTCATGCCCCCAAAGAAGCTTGAAATCATGTTGGCAGTCCATATGGCAATTAAACTATTGTTCGTGTTTGTAGGGCGTTTGAGAGGGTCAAGCTTTTCAATGGCGACATTACTCATGACTTGCTCAATCACATCGATACTTGCAAGCATGAGGGCATAGGCAAGCATACTTACGATGATTAGAGGGTGGTTTGTATCAATATGAGGGGTTGGTAGTTTAAACGTTAGTGGGAAGCTCTCGATATGCAACATCGGCACCTGGATATACTGTGCAATCATAACGCTCATCACAATGGTGACAATATAGGGAATCCCTGGACTGGTTTTTTTAAACTTGCTAAATAGGTACAAAAAGACCCATCCGCATACGGCTGAAATACCCAGTACTTGTAGCTTTTCTTGGGTAAACCATTCACTGCCTATAGTTGAACTCACGGTTGCATAGGTATAGGGCAAGAATTTTAGAAATATTTTGATACCAACCCCTGCGAGTAAACCCTCTACGAGATAAGCTGGAACTGCCTTTAAAATATATTTTTCCCAGCCTCCCCGCCATATTAAACACTCGAAGCAAGATGTGAGAAAAATCAGAAAAGGCATATTATGGAACCCAAATTGCTGAATCCCTAAAGCCAGTACAGGTGCTACACCAGCTGCAATGCCAGGAGTACCCGTATAGTTTCCTTTTCTAAAGAACGAAACGATAAAACTCACAAGACAGGCACAAATCACCGTGTATAAACCCGTTTGAATGGGGTAGCCTGACATCAAGCAAATTCCCACTGTGAGAGGAATTGCCATTAAGCCTGTCACAGACCCTGCAAGGCTATCTTTTTTTAGGGTTTCCCATCCGAATTTTAAGGGGGGGATAGGAATACATGTTTGACGCTTCGGCAAATATGGACGTAAGACAGTAGCAACCACAAAATGTACCCCCTGTTACGAGATGACGAATCCATTTGGGATGATTCAAGATAAATTGTTAAGTTTTGCTTGAGAAAACATCGCCTTATTGAATACATCAAGCAAAATGATTACAACCCATTGTAACGCTATGAAGCTGGCTTTTCAAGTTGTGAATAACAATTTAGCTTGGTACATTGTTTTTATTTTTGTATACCTGTATTGATTGGTTTTTACGCTTTGGTGACGTTTGTACCATGTTATGCCCTGAATCCCTTGTGACTTATGATGAAACATCCGCATTCTCACGCGCATCATCCGCCATTGCATCCACATACCTCTGAAGAACCTCATCCTGAGGATAGTTTTCGTATGTCGTATGCAACGGCATCCTCCAAAGAGCTACCCCCATCTCCAGAAGCCTTGTTCATGATGCCCCCTGAGGTCTTACATCATCAGGATGACCTCAGTGCATTGACCTCTCGCCAAGCGCTGCCCGTGAGTCATAGTCATGCGACAGATGTCACACCTGCTGAAGCGGCTTTCCATACCCCATTACCACCTACTGTACCTTCTACAAGCCTTTTGCCTGAAACAGGAGCCTACCCTTATGAAGTGCCTGATGGCTTTAAAAAAGATGTATCCCTTGAAGCACAACACGTTCAAGACATTGCCGAGAAGGTTCAAGCTTGGCTTTTGCCTTGCAAACACGGGCATTGGGATTGGTTAGTACAGCAGTTAAGATGCTATACCACGCCAGACCCTGTACTTGCCATCAACCCTCAGGCGAGCCATGGCTGGTGGAAACAAACGAAGAGTGCCGTATTACAGCAGTGGCTAGAAACATGGCTTCATATCTGTCAATTACAACCTGGCTATATTAAAAATACACGTTCTTTTCGTTTCAAATGCTTTGTGTGGGGGCTTGCTCAAATGGGGCTTGTAGACCCCGAACGAAAAAAAATAATCCATGAACGTAAAGGCTTGTGGGTATTACCCTATGGTGTTTTGAATCGTAGTGTATTGGCGTATCAGCTCACCCACTGGCTTGCTGAACAGCAAGGATTGCCAGGCTATACCCTTGAGGCAAAAACCTTGTATCACCAATGGGGGCATCGTCTTGAAAGCCCTGCATTTATGAAAGCATTACACCATTTTACGATGACACAAACCCTTGCACTTCAAGCTGCGATACGGCGTGAAATGGAAGCATTACGTGTGACTTACGAGCTTTGTTGAACCTTAAAGACTTAAGCGTTCTCTGGGGCTATATTGAGGTGTGGTATAAGAACGCTTTAAAGGCAATTGAGCCATCGTAGTAGCAGGGGCTTCAAAACGATTGACTGTGTTCATTGACTCCGTATAAGCACCCTGAAAGCTAGGTGTTATGGCACCGCTTGAGCGTGTGTTTAGGTTTACACTACTCACTGAGGATGGTTTAGCGGGTAGGGATACCACGGGCATGGTGGGGTTGGAGGATGATTTCACGGTTTCTTTAGCACGGTCTTCATGGGTGGGGAGATGAAGCTTGCCTCCTGAGATTTTATCGAGGGCTTTATTTGTGAGTTTTAGAAAAGGCGATAAATACAGATTGTTGATGTAAGGTGCTACGACCTCAAAGGTAAGTGCATAGCCTAAAATACTCCCTGCACGAATACCGCCTTTCAGTAATTGGGGCGTTTCAATGAGCAGAGATTTCGCTGCTGGATTTCCAGCCGCCATTTTCTGTACGACTTCTGGATTGAGTTTATCAATCACATGACGAAAGGTTTTCCACTCGCCCATGTTGAGTTTGCTACCAGGCTTGTAGGGATTATTTACCCACATGTCCTTGGCAAAAGCCTTGGCAGTTACAAAATGGGTAATACGCTCAAAGCTATTGGCAATACTGAGGTGGCATATTAAGCCCAAAACTTCCTGAAAAAACTGACGCTCGGCAGCGTATTCTCGCTCGTGTTTAGGGGTTTTTTTGTCCATCAAGATGATAGGCGGCCATGTCGCCATATTGGCAAGAATGAACCCCGTGACAGCCCATTTTGAAAATCCAGGCTTTTGGTAAAATTCGACCATCTTAGGACTGGTCAAATAATCTCGTAGGTGTAGGAGTTGATTTTTCATCTGAGGGAAAAGCGGTATGCCCATCATAGACGTAACCCTCCTTGGGATGTTGGCATAGAGACCGTTAAAGGTGAGGCAGAAGTAGGTACAACAGGTGCCTTTAGCTTTGTTATGATGGGTTCTCCAGTGTAAATACTCGTGGGAGCAGGCGGTTGACTCAGTAAATTAACCTGTGTGTTACCATGCAAGGGTTGGGGCAAGGGTTGGGGTGTCAGCGTAACGGCTTTTGAGGTAGGGATGCTTGTATTCGGCTTTTTACCAAATAGCTTATCTACAGGACCAATCAGCATATTGCCTATATTAGGGATGGCGAGGTTGGATACGGCAGTGCCAACCGCACCTGATAAAATAGACATGGCACGGAGCTTCTCCATACGTGCATCATGGGGTAAGTGCTTAAAAGCTGGTGTAAATACCCAATTGCCAAGACGTTTGAAAACTTCTGAAAACGTAAGTACGCACGTGAATGCGACAAACCCGTTAATACACTCTCGTTTGGCTGCGTAGCTCCTATCTGCAAGGGCTTCTTTTTTGTTGTGAAGGGTAATGAGTGGTCGAAGCGAAGCACTGGTTAAACAGCCTATACCAATCGCAAGAAAGGTATCTTCAGTTTTACCTAAATAGGTGAGGGCGGAGCGAATCAGTGAGCGAATCATGGTGACGATGGGCTTTATAGTCGTACTGAATGGACACAGCTAAGCGAACATCTCTTAGCTTAAAACGCTCGGGACGTGACGCATCTATGTCTGCGGGAGGGGGGTAAATTGTACGCTGTTGAATAGAAAAAGGTTGAATAACAAAAATCGGCTTGATCACACCTTACTTCTGTAAGGATAAACGCTATCGAGTACACAGAAAGTGCATCAAATAGGGGCGTTGGCTTGAAATCAATAACCTCATCAGGAGCAACACGTTCTTGGTAACATGCCACTGACAACTGATGAGGTTATTGTAACATTTTCAGGGTAGTTTGACTAGCCTAAGGGGTACATCACTTTATAGCCCCCTAGGGTCTCAAGAGACTCGGGGGTAAAAATGTCAGATGCAGGGTTTGCAATGGCATCCCAGTGGGTTAAAATAAGCGTTTTAAAAAAAGGTGGTCGTAGTTCTTGGGCTTCAAAAGCCTCTTTTGTGAGCCATTGAATATCCTGAATATTTTCGGGGTAAGGTGCTTCCCAAGTCAGTGGCCCTGTTTGGTAAGCCACAGGAAATAAAAAGTCAATCACATGACGACGTAACGACTCAGGAGATTGCCCCTCTTTCAGTGGTTCGGGGTCAAGAAAATCACTGACTGACACCATTTTTCCACAGGTGACGTTGAGTTCAACTTCTTCTTTAAATTCACGTATCAGGCAGGCTTCCAGGCTTTCACCCAGCTCTAAGGTACCCCCTGGTAAAACCCAGAAAGGGTTGCTATTTTGTTTCATAACCAAAATACGGTTTTCATGAATCAAAATACCCGCAGTGCGAACACGAATACGGCTGTTGGCTTGTCCCATCATGAACGTTACTCCCAATGCTGTTGCTGTATCAAAATACACGCATCACTTACGGCTTCAATGCCAAGATTTTTTGCCAATGCCAGTGCTTCAGGGGATTCGCTCCCAGGTTGCATCCATACCCGTTTTACGCCATGGGTGGCACACTCTTCCAACATGGCTGGTACAGCTTGTGGTGGAATGACAAAATCAACGACATCAGGTACTTCGGGTAGCTCAGTAATATGTTGATAGACCTTCTCACCTTCTACTTCGGTTAGTTTAGGGTGTATGGCATAGACACGATACCCTGCATCTCGTAAGGCTCGGAAGATAATATTTCCGTATTTTTCTCGGTTATCACTCACGCCTACCACAGCCCAACAACGCAGTTTGGGGAAGCTCACGAGAGGGTTTTCGATTGTAAACATCATCACATCAAAGCTTTCTTTAAAAAAGAGCAGGATAAACTACATCATTCATGCTTACAATATACGCCAAATCAAGCCCTCTTGAGAAGGGAGGCAACGTATTCCAAAAAAATGTTTTTATAATAATAGATTTTAAATTTGTTACAGATTGTTTACTGACTATTAAGTGTTTTATCGTCCTACTTTTAAAAAAAGGTATTTATGATGATAGGTAATATGACTTATTCTCCCTCCTTACAAAATCATGCCCCTGTTTCATCTTTTACGACAGGTAAACGCAATGAGCAGTCCCTTTCTGCAACGACACATCAAAAAAACACGCTGATTGCCCAAGTAGGGGCAACCTTTACAGGGCTACTCGGAGATAATCCTCAAAGGGGTTTGGGCGTATTAAAGCGCAATGATGCAGCACGCTGGTATCCTTTTAAGTCTGGGTCGGGTACTGATGTGAAGGGTCGTCCTGTGAGTGATGACACTGTCAGACAATGGGCGAATGGCTATCCGACTCCCGAGGGTAGTTGTTATGTAGAGCGTGAGGACTCTGTTATTTGTGCTTTCCCGCAAGGTAATGCGTCTTTTCATCGAAATAAATAGTTCCTTAATGTCTGGTGTCGTAGGCTTTCGGCTTGCTTTAAAAAGACCCTTGGCACTCATGTGGCGTTCATGATGTGTGCTAAGGGGCTTTTTAGGTTTTCAGGTAAATATTAAGTAATGTTACAATTGTGTGTCATTTTAGACCCTTTTGAACATGTGTGGCAGTTTTTTACTTGTGCTTCTTCTAAACTGTTGTTACATGAATAATAAAGCTTTTGTTTTATGTGCTGGTTCTCAACGTAAACGTGTTCTCAAAGTACACATGCCCCAAATACTGATTTTATAGTCAGTGCTAGTAGGGTGTATGAGGCTCCGACGAAAGCTTCTTTCAAGGACAGTGTTTCAAGGATGGTGCTTCAAAGACAGTGCTTCAAAGACAGTGCTTGTACATAAGTTTAGAAGTCTTTAGTGGGAGCATTGCTACCTTGGGTCGCACAAAAAGCTTTTCGTAGGTTGTATTCACAAATGTTTGACAGTCTTTCATAGCACAATTTTTTTACCTTTTATATTTCATTCTAATGTCTGTGTGTGATGCACATCGAGCCAGACTTCGATATTTAGCAGTCGTGCCTATGATTCGGTGATTCAGTACCTTAACTTTTGTTGAGTTTGTCCGTAAGTTCGTCAATGTTTTTGTTTTTTCTCTCCATTTCTTGTTTGTGGTTCGTTTAGAAGTTAGGAAAGATTTTCACTGTGGCTGTGACACCCCCTACCGTAAGCCCTCCAGCAGGTCGTACACTTCCCCTCAAAGATGCTCCGACAGGGTATAATAATTCTGCTGTCATGATTCAGATTTTCAACCCCGAACTCTCTGAAACCCAAGCACAAGACCCGCTTCAAAAAATTGAAGCTCAAAAAACAAAAGCAGAAGCCCTGAAAACGATGGCTTCAGAAGACACCTTTACGCCTTCTGTTAAGCAGTCATCAGAGGGTACTCCTAAGCCTGATGGACAAGATTCGGTGTCCTTTTCTAATAAAGCCGCCATGTCTAAAGAAGTAGGTGTAAAAGACCCTGCTGCTAAAGACGCTGGTGAGGGTGTACAGGACTTAATGGGTCGTTACCAAGATGCACTTAAGAGTTATCAAGATGCTGAAATGAAGCGGATTGCTTACTTGGCGAAAGTGGCTGAACTCAAACAAGCTCAACCTGCCCAAGCTCCCGTCACTGCTGAACAGCAGCCTCCTCGCCCTCTTCCTTCTGAGGCTCAAGGGATGGCACAGCCTCCGTATGGTGCTGCCGTAACGCCTGAAGTACCTCAGCCTCAACCAGCAGCCCAACCTACTCCTGAGCAACAGCCAATGCCTGCCCCTGCACAAGCACCAGCGCAAGCCCAAGCCCCTGCACAAGGAGGACAACCTGTAGTAGAGCGCCCTTTCGCTAATGCTGCTCCAGAACAACTTGATGCGGTGCTTAGTCAATCGCCTCTGGAGCAGCCTCAACCCGTATTTGACGCTTTAAAAGAAGTGTATCTCACCCGTAGCAGTACCCCTAATACTTCAGGGATTTTAACGAATATCGTTAAAACAGATACGACTAAACTTGACCCGACCAAACGTATGGATGTTGACCTCATTCGTCAGTTGGCTTTGATTAACATGGCCGCTCTTGCCAAACAAGCTGGCGATGCACAACCTCAAGCAACCGTGCCTGTTACAGGGTTAATTGGGAATATCTTGAATAGTAAAACAGAGTCTCCCATGATGTTGGATGCTTCAGTTCAGGCTTTGAGAATTATCAATAAGCCTCAAGAAGCAACGATGAAACAGCTCTTGACACAGGCAAGTAAGCTCAAGGGGGATGACCCTGTGTTGCAGTCCATCAGAGACAGTGCCAACCTAGGTTTACAGGGGCAAGGGTTACAGTTACCTGAGCCTATCGTTGCAACCCAACAGCCTGCGGCACCTGCCGTGCAACCTGCCTCTCAACAGCCACAACAACCTGCTGTACCCGCAGCTGCCCCTAAGGCATAGTGTGTTGTTGTGACTCGGGTGTTTAGGCACCTAACACATGTCTAAAATAATAAGCCCCTTAGAAAAACTAAGGGGCTTATTACTGTTAGGCTCGTTTGTTGTCTGGAAGGTCCGTATAGCCAGGGGAGCCTTTGGGAGCTTCCACCGCTAAACCACCTTCTAGCGTACTGCCAGGGTTTGCAGGGTCGTAGGGAATACCGCTACCATAGGTATTCATGTAGTAGCCATTAAAGGTTTGACCTTTTTTACGTTCAAAAGATAGGTTAATAGGCGGTCCACCATCTTCAGCAGGGAATCTGACGTTCCATTTACTATCGCCATTTTTAGACACAAAGGCTCCGTATTTTTCTAGTTCTGCCATATCACTAATAGCCTTACCATCGACGGAAAACTTGTTAGTTTGAGCATCATAAGCAAGTTGTTTACCATCATCAGTATGGAATGTTAGCTTGGTTTG
Organism: Vampirovibrionales bacterium; assembly: GCA_044346175.1. Lineage (GTDB taxonomy): Bacteria > Cyanobacteriota > Vampirovibrionia > Vampirovibrionales > JAJTHC01 > JBJTUH01. The sequence goes on along the minus strand of JBIIZQ010000007.1, from coordinate 51,692 downwards.
ATTGACATACTTCCCTTGTTGTTGGTTGAATCCAACCACTTTATCAAGGTTTGTCCCATCGTTTTTAAGGTCAAGGAGGAGCTTATCGCCTTTTCCTTTGTAGTCATACTTATCCCCTTTTACGGTGTTATAGACGGGGTCACCAATGACAGAGAAATTCCCATATTTCTTGTCAGGGGTCTTGGATGGTGGTGGGGTTTTAGGGGGTGGTGGTAAATCTGGCGGTGGTGGGGTGCGATGAGGAGGGGTCTCAGGAGGAGGAGGTCGATGCCCACGAGGAGGGGGGGGGAGCTCAATTTCAGGAGGTTGCTCGTGTCTGCGAGGTACTTTCACAAGCACATCACTGTCTGAGTTCGCACTACTACCTGCCATGGCACGTGCGAGTAAAAGTGAGCGCAATGAACTGTCACTGCTACTATCCGCTTGCGCACTTGCATTGGTATTCATCATCATCATCGACATCATCATCATCATCATCATCATGCTATTATCGCCAGAGCCATTCGTTGTAGCACCCGCCCTTGCCTGTGCAGAGGCTGTCGCTTGGCTAATAACGTTAGATAACATGGGCATGAGTTGTGCAAACCCTTGTTGTTGGGCTTGGCTTGTGGCTTGTGCGAAGCTACTCGCTTGTGCTTGAGAAATGCCACCAGAGATAAACGTACCCTGTCCAGGGATACCTAAAGGGGGTAGCATTGGCATAGGAGGACGACCTATCTGAGAAAGTACGCCTGCATTCGCACCCGCTTGAGCACCTGCCATCTGAAAGCCTCCCTGTAATCCTAATGGACCAGGGGGAGGGCATAAAGGAGGCAATAGTCCACCATTTCCAAACTGAGGTACGCCAAGCATACCTTGTGGCGTTAAACCTAAAGAGTTGATGACTCCCGCATTGGTGTTGGCTCCTGCATTGGCAAAACTACCATTGTTTGGTAATCCTGGTAATCCTGGTAATCCAATAGGCATCGGACCAAGCGGCATATTGGGAGGAAAGGGTAAAGGACTACCTGTTATGGGGGGAAGTGGCATGGGAGGCATACCAACAGTATTCATCATGGGGGACATGAACCTCTCTCTTTTAGATGTATATACGGCAATGAGCGAAAACGGTTGCCTACTAGCTCTCAACCCCTCCCTATCACTGAGGGAACCTCCTAGGGTAAATCATTCCCACGGGAATAGGTTGACACAATAAACACCTGTCTATATAACATATTGACCATTTTCTACAAAATCTTTGAGTGAATAAACGTTCGTGTAACAAGTCTGTTACACTGTCCAAGGCTTGACCACATTTTTATGATGCTTACATGGGCAAGGCGTAGGTTACTGTGAAGTTTTAGTACAGTGTTTAAAATAGTTTAATAGACCCTCTGTAATCCCTTGTACAGCTTTTGTTTGTGTGGATGCTTGCTTGAGTAAGCGATATTCTGTTGGGTGAATCATAGAGCCAAGTTCTAATAATATACTGGGGTATGTCCAGGGTCTTATAACGGCAAGATTCTTCTGCCAGATACCATTGTCTTTAAGACCAAGAGCCTTCACCACCGACCCATGCACCGTTTGTGCTAAACAATGGCTTTGGGGGGTAAACCAGTAGGTTTCTGTGCCATGGGTTTCGTAGGGGTTCATACCGTCGGGGAGGGCATTGTGATGAATACTTAAAAAGACATCCGTATCACGTGCCATGGTCCAACGTACACGGGCTTTAAGGTCTTCTGCCACATTCAGCGGTAGCTTGGGACGCATCCCTTCGCCTTGATGGGTGAGGTAGACCTTTGCACCTAAGGTTTGAAGATGTTGGGATAATTTTTGAACCACTTGCCAGTTCAGGGTTTTCTCTGCTACGCCAGTCATCCCCATGGCTCCTGATTCTTTGCCCCCATGTCCAGCATCTAATACAATCACACGTCCTTGGAGCGTGGTGCGAGTGGGCTGGAGTTTTACAATGGCTTCTATACGATGTTGCTTTATACCCAGTTGTGTGTGTTGTACTGAAATGCCTTTCAGTGTCAAAGGTAAGCGACATACCCAATGGTGTGTATAGGGTTCAGGGCTGAGACTGTGGCATGGCAATGGGGCTTGTACGAGCGTCTTAAACGGGTTTATTGCACTGCCATGGCTGGTAAAACTTAGGGTTTGGCTTGGGCTATGGTAGTCCCACATGAGGGGGAGTAGGTGAGTGGTCTCAAAAAACCAATGGTAGGTTTGGGGTTTTGAGGGTTTTTTCCAAGTCAGTGTTTGGGTAATCTGTGGTGTGATGGCGTTTGAAGCAGGTGTGAGTTGTGCAAGCTCAGACGATTTTACCCAGTAAACGATGGCTGTCGTTTGTGTGCGTACAGAAGAGGCGGAGGGCATCCATCCAAACCAAGTTTCCTTGTGAGGGGTGTCTTTATGACGTTCTAAACGATGTGTGACAGGGAGCCAAGTCATGGGGAGTTGTGCAGGTAGCCTAAAAGCTTCATCATCAGGTTGCACTCTTACGGGGGGCGTATCCAGTGCGTCTTTTGAATTGGTTTGGCTTGTGTGATACTGCGATGGCTTTTTGCGATTTAATACGACCCAAAATTGGGGTGAGGTAGGTGTCTCAGAAAGTGGATGATTGAGTGCCACGGTATCCTTTTGGATGAGTGTATCGAGAGGGATAGTGGCGGGGACAACGGTTTTTTGCCACCTTAGAGGTACTTGCCATTGCTGGCACGATGCGTACTGAAGCGTGACAGGGGCTTCTTGAGAGACCATCACCACAAAACCTTGTTCTGAGAGTGTGACGGGCTTACCATTGAGCGTGAGCCTCTTGCTTGTAGCAAGAGGGGCTTTAGGTGCATTCACCTTTCCTACTAAAAACGCTTTTTGTGGGTATTGTGGTTGAGCCGCAATCAGGTAAAATCGTTTTTTTTGTTTATCGTTCTTTTTAATCTCGACACGTGCATGAGGATAGTACAGCGTGATAAGGGCTTCTGTTTTGCATGGCGATAGCACCATGGGGGGGCGTGCTTGGCATAAGGTTTCATGGCCACCCATACCAACCACAAAGCCCACCAAGGTTATTAACCAAGGATAAGGCTTTGTAAGAAATATTGGCGTTGCAACAAACATGGTAGCGTTATCAAGGCGGTGCTTAAAAGTGCATACTTGATAACGTATGAGTGTTTTGTATGTTTGAGGGTTTGGTTTCAAGGGTTACTGTCTCAGAGAGACTTGCTTCCTGAGTGGGGAGTCCACTCCAAGAAGGGATAGCGGTAGTATAGGGCGACGCTTCAGTATTCGTCTCAGGCGTTACTGTCGTCATATCCCCTTCTGTTAAAACCCCTTCCCACTTAGCCACGACAACCGAGGCGACACAGTTTCCTAATAAATTGACACTGGTACGTGCCATGTCTAGTACGTGGTCCACTCCCAAAAGTAGTGCAACGCCTTCCACTGGGATTTTAAACGCAGCGAGTGTTCCCGCTAAAATGACTAAAGAAGCCCGAGGCACTGCAGCGACCCCTTTAGAGGTGACCATCAAAGTGAGTACCAATGTGATTTGCTCTTGAATGCTCAGATGAACATTAAGAACCTGGGCGATGAATAAGGAGGCCAAACACAGATAAAGGGTACTCCCATCCAAGTTAAAGCTATAACCTGTGGGTAATACAAACCCTACAATATCCCGTGGTACGCCAAAGCGTTGGAGACTCTCCATCGCCTTAGGCATAGCAGATTCAGAACTGGTTGTGGTAAAGGCTAAGAGTAAGGGGTCGGCAATGGCTTTAAAGAGCTTGGGAATGGAGATACCCATGAGTAAGCAGGTTAACCCCGGAATGAGAACCAGAAAAATGCCTAAGGCAAGATACAATGACCCAATCAAGTTGATATAAGCCCCAAAGACCTTCGTCCCATTCAGTGCCACTGCAGAAGCCAATGCCCCAAAAACCCCAAAGGGTGCGACGCGCATGACCATGCCGACGAGTTTAAACATCACATCACTCAGGCTTTCCAGCCCCTCAAGAATGGGTTTCCCTTTATCGCCCGAGGCCATCAATGCCAATGCAAACATGACACTAAAAAAGACTACCTGCAGGATTTTACCTTCAGCCATGGCACCCACAGGACTTTCGGGAATCATGCTTAAAAGGAAATGACTCCAATCATGTGAACCCGCCACTGCTTTTGCATTGCTGAGGATATTTGCAGCCTCGCCCGCATTTTGGTGCATAATCGTATTCGGGTCAAGTCCTGTACCAATGCCAGGTTGTAGCCAATTAGCCACCAGTAACCCAATGATGAGGGCTGCCGTTGTCGCAATTTCAAAGTATATAAAAGCTTTAAGTCCTACACGACCTACTTTTCTAGGGTCATGTCCACCCCCAGCAATCCCTACCACTAAGGTTGCAAAAAGTAAGGGGGTAATCACCATTTTAATGAGGTGAATAAAAATGGTAGAAAGTGGCTTAGCGCCTACAGCAATCGTGTGCCATATGCTATCTGGGTTAATCCCTAAAAGACCAATGCCCACTCCTAGTAAGAGGGCAAACACAATTTGAAAGCTCACATTATGTAGAAGTGCCTTGTAGGAGAAAGGTTTAGCGATGCTTTGACTCGTCGTATGTTGGTTTGAAATGTCATTATCGCTTGGTGGTGGAAAGGCATGAGCAAGCATGATGATAGGAGCCAATACAATCTTATGTGTTTGAATTATAAAAACAATTTATAGTTACTTTAAACCCAAGTTTAGCTCAAAAATGCTAGCCTTATTGGATTTGACCTGAAAGATGTGTTGATGTATGGAAGCAAAATGCAAAGAAGAACCTCTACTTTAATAAGAGGATACCATTGTTGCCGATAATACGCTAGTCACGCCTCAACGCCGAAGGCATATTGTGTTACACAGTGCCTCATAAGGCGTATACGTATTGCATAGATAACTTTGAATGGGAGTGAGGATATGTTGAAAAAGCTTCATGGGTCTGGTTATCCAATATCGTTGTTTGTGTTGGCACCACTGACCTATGTACTGACGATTTTCTTGGGCTTTGGGTGCTTTGTGCAGGCGTTGGCTGAGGCATCCGTGACTTCTAAGCCTCCCTCAGCTTCAGTGCGTCAAGCTGCTGTTGCGTCTAAACCCACCAAAGAACCCTTGTATGTTATCACGACTCGTCCTAATGGCAAGTTGTATGAAACATCAGAAACGACTCTTGAGATACTTAAACCCCTTGCTGCGGCGGGTGAAACACAGGCTATGATGACCCTCTCTAACTGTTATGGGTATGGCTGGTGCCAAGGTATTCCTAAAGATGCTTCGTTAGAGTTTGAGTGGGCAAAAAAAGCTGCCTTTGCGGGGCATCCTGAGGGGATGGGGGATATGGCACAGGCGTATCGTAAAGGACAATTTGTTGTCACTAATAAAACGACCAGTTATGCTTGGTTGAAACTGGCTTTGTTGCGTGGTTTCCCTGATACCCTAGGGGTTTATCAACTGAATCTTGATACTTTATGGGAGACTTTCACTGCGTCTGAGAAAGCCACGACGCTTCAAACTTTTAAAAGCCTACAGTCCAAGATTCCTAAGCTTAAAGTGACCCGTATTGCTGTCATGACCCCTTAAGTTAAACCACCGCACTTCAGTTAAGAAGTGCGGTGGTTTGTTTTACCATGAAGTTTTAGTTTTGAACTAAGCGACAGGGCTGTTGGCTGCGTTCAGTGCGGAACCCGCTTTAAACCAAGCTAACTGCTCTTGAGTCATGGAGTGATTCAAGCTCAAGGTGAAAGTTGCTCCTCCTTGAATGGGTAACACTTCAACCACAACGGGTTTACCAGGTGAGAGTGCATCAAGTCCCTTAAAGGTGAGTCTATCCCCTTTTTGGACACGCTCATAATCCTTACTGTCTGAAAACACTAAGGGCAGAATCCCTTGTTTTTTCAAGTTGGTTTCATGGATACGAGCGAAACTTCGGGCAATGACTACTTTGATACCAAGTAAACGGGGTGACATCGCAGCGTGTTCACGGCTTGAGCCTTCGCCGTAGTTTTCATCACCCACGACGACAGTACCGAGTCCTTCGGCTTTGAGTCGCATGGCTTCCAATGCCCAAGCAGAGGTGCCCCGTTGTACACCACAAACATCCATCATGATAGGTGCTGCAGGCTTACCTGACAAGGCATCCACGGCACCCAGTAGCATGTTATGGCTAATACCTGAAAGATGACCTCTTAAGGGTAACCAATCTCGCCCTGCAGGAGAGATGTGGTCTGTGGTGGTTTGCCCTTGGGTTTTCACCAAAATAGGTAGCTCATGGTACTCGCTGAGATTGCAAGGGGAGAAGGGCTTAAGAATCTCAAGTCGTCCGCTGGTAGGTGAGATGTCAATGGGGGTGTTTGCAAGCGAAGCATCAGGGGCAACGAAACCACGCCATGAAATGACAAACCCTTCACTGGGTAGCTCTTCCGCCGTGGGGGCTTCAAGTACTTGACCATCAGAGAGCGTATCTGTATGAGGGTTAAAGGTCGTTTTACCCGACAAAGCATACGCCATTACAAGTTCAGGGCTACCAATAAAGGCAAGCGTTCCACCGTTACCGTCGTTTCGCTTGGGAAAGTTACGGTTAAAACTGGTAATAATGGCGTTGGTTTCGCCTTGAGGTATATCGCTTCTGTCCCAGTTACCAATACAAGGTCCGCACGCATTGGCGAGTACGGTGACACCAAGCTGATTAAAGGTTTCCAGTTGCCCTGTTTTTTCAATGGTTTCATACACTTGGTTTGAGCCAGGGGTAATGAGAAGAGGGGTGTTAAGACCCAATCCTCTTTTTTGGGCTTGGCGTGCAAGGTTAGCACAGCGTTCAATGTCCTCATAACTGGAGTTAGTACAGCTACCGATGAGTGTGGCAGAGAACGTTTCAGGCCAATTTTCTTTTTTGATTTCTTCGGCAAATACGGATAGGGGTCTTGCACGGTCAGGTGCATGGGGTCCTACAATATGAGGCTCAAGGGTATTGAGGTCAATTTCAATAATTTCGTCATAGTAGTTTTCTGGATGGGCTAACACATCGGCATCGGGGAGCAGGTAGGCTTGGTGTTTGGTGGCCAGTTCTGCAATCGTCTGACGCTCAGTGGCGGCTAAGTATTTTGCCATACGCTCATCATAGGGGAAAATAGAGGTCGTTGCACCGAGCTCAGCTCCCATGTTCGTGATGGTACCTTTTCCTGTACAGCTGATAGAGTCAACCCCTTCACCAAAGTACTCTACAATATGGTTGGTACCACCCTTAGTGGTTAAAATACCAAGCAGGTGTAAAATCACGTCTTTGGGTGCGGTCCAGCCTTGAAGTTTTCCTTTGAGGTGAACCCCAATCAGTTTGGGTGCTCTAACTTCCCAGATAAGACCTGCCATGGTTTCAGCGGCATCAGCACCCCCCACACCAATGGCGACCATGCCTAACCCACCAGCGTTGGGGGTATGGCTATCGGTACCAATCATAAGGCCTCCAGGGAAGGCGTATTTTTCAAGAACGACTTGGTGAATAATACCACTCCCAGGTTCCCAAAAACCCATGCCGTAACGTGCCGCTGCTGATTTTAAAAATGCGTACACTTCACGGTTTTCTGAAATAGCCCGTTGCATGTCTTCTTCTGCACCCGATTGCGCACGAATCAAGTGGTCACAATGGACGCTTGAAGGTACTGCAACTTGGCTACGTCCTGCCTGCATAAACTGTAAAATAGCCATTTGAGCCGTGGCATCCTGCATGGCGACACGGTCAGGACGCAATTTGAGCATAGACTGCCCACGTACAATGGTTTCTTCAAAGCCTTTTTCGGGGTCTAAGTGAGACAGCACGGCTTTTTCAGCTGTGGTTAACGAAGCACGACCCAACAGGTCACGTACCCGTTGAATTTGAGCGGGTAGTTTGTCGTAATGGGCTTGAGCGACTTCCAAAGGCGACCAAAATGCTTGAGTATGAGAAGAGAGCATCATCATAAGCGTCGAGTATTCCAGATATATTCCACAGGGTAGGTGACGTAAAAAAAGAAAAGATTAAACACACAGGGAATGAAAAACATCAGGCTAGGTGCTTGAATGAACTTCAAGACGCTAGCCTGATACGCAAGGGTCATACAATGCCGTGGCTATGATGCTGAAGGCATATCAATGACTTTACCAGAAGCGTCATTTGATTTTCCAGAGGAGCCACCCGTAGGAGGCACAGGGACATCAGGTTCTTTGGAAAGGATATAGGTTTGAAGACTCATCATCACCATGGTGACAATTAAGTAGAGAAGAACCCCAGCGGGAATAGGAATAAGTACCATCATCACAAGGAACATCAGCGGTAAGAGGTTACTCATCATTTGTGCTTGTTTTGCTGCCATGTCGTTCCCTGTAGGCTGAGGTGTCTGAGCTTTCATCTGGCGTTGGTATAAAAGGGTTAATGCCCCGTAGATGGCAATCAAAATCAGGACATCGATATTCAGCTTCGCATGACCCTGTTCAGTTTTTGCCGTGGTTTGAATCATGGCGTACTTTACAGTGGGTGTGAAAGTCAGGATTTCAAGCTCGTGTCCACGAGATGAAATGACAGGGACACTGGCAGACTTAATACGGTCTACGTAATCTTCAGAAAGCCCTAAATCGGTTAAGCGCAGTGCCAAGGTGACGGTGTCACCAGGTAAAACGGGGTTAGGACGCTGTAAAAGGGGCTTTTGAGGGTTCTTTACGGCTTTAACCACAGGCTTACCGCCTGCTTTGAGGGTCAGTGTGACTTCTTTGCCAGGACGAAAAACTTCATCGTTTGAAATGGCAAACTTTTTATCACCATTGTCACCACCCTGCGTTTGCAGTGTATGAGACAAATGTTTAATGAACAAAAACTGTTCATCACCCGCCCGTGCTGTAAAGTCAGGGCTGGAAAGCACCCCATACAAGGCAAGTAACAAAGGCAGTTGTAGCACCATGGGCAAGCAGCCACCCAGAGGGTTAAACTTAAATTCCTTATAAAGCTGCATCATTTCTTGCTGCATTTTAAGAGGGTCGTTGGGGTATTTCTCTTTCAGCTCTTGGAGTTTAGGTTGCAAGGCTTGCATTTGCTTCATCGAGCGTGTCTGCTGATTATTCAAGGGCCATAGAATGACACGAATCAACACAGTGATGCCGATAATGGCGAGGGCATAGCTACCCGTAAGGGTCTTAAACCCGTCAATGACAAATAGTAAGGCTTGGTCGAATACGTTCACCCGTTAAAATCTCCGCTAAATCGCATGACAGCGTTTCAAAGCAATCTTTAATGACAAACTACACAGTACAGTTTTACCACACAGTTGTTCAATGTTAAAAAAGACAAAATCATCACACAAAATCATTCTATGGGTACGCCAATGGTCTTGTTAAATGATGACTCAAAATCCGTTGCGTAAAAATATGCCTTCTAATTCTCTCTAAAACAGATAAAAAATACTAGTCATCGTGCCATGAAGCTTGTCATTTTCATCAAGATGTTTTCAGGAGGGTGGTGATTTGGGTTCTGGCTATTTTTAAAGCTTGAAACAAACATCAAATAAAAACAAACATCAAACAAACGAGCGTGAGAAGATAAGAATTGATTAAGTGATACCTTGGATTTGAGAACGCTCCCTCTTGAAGCCCTTGCATAAAGATGTTAGCCTTAACAAGGGCTTGGCACTACCTAAGTGATACCCTCAGTGTCCCCACCGTGTATTTACTGCTTGTGACCTAACTAAAAAGAACTGTTTTAAACCCTATGGCTAATAAAGACGTGATTGAAATGGAAGGTGTCATTCAGGAAGCCTTACCGAATGCCATGTTTCGTGTGCAACTTGAAAATGGGGCCGAGATGCTTGCCCATATCTCTGGAAAAATCCGCAAAAACTTTATTCGTATTCTCCCAGGGGACAAAGTTCGTGTGGAACTCTCTCCCTACGACCTTACCCGAGGTCGTATTATCTTCAGAATGAAATAATCTTCTGGCGCCCTACTTCTTTGCTTTTGGTCGGGTGTGTTCTTGCTTTTGTACTTGGTTTTATCTATACTCATCTGTACTGTGTTTGAGCATAGGGGGCTGGCAACCGTTTTAAAGCTACGCTTTACGTCGCTTAGGGTTCTTAAAAATACAAACAAGCCCTTTTAACCCCCGTACAGCACAAAGCATTTATGATGTAGTTTATTTATCGATACTTGCTCTAGGATATTTGGTGCTATGAAAGTTCGTGCTTCTGTTAAGAAAATTTGCGACAAGTGCAAAGTCATTCGTCGCCGTGGACGTGTCGCTGTGATTTGCGAAAATCCCAAGCATAAACAACGCCAAGGATAACCCCTCTATCGTCTTCTCGGAAAAGAGAGATACTTCCCCTCAATGTGCAAGTGTCTCTCTTTTTTACACCTTCTTTAATTTGCTCTTGTTGATAAACCGTTTTCATGGAGATTTACTTCTCGCCTCTTTGCTTGGTTCTGAATGGCTTGTATCCTTTCCTGACTTTGCATCAACGTCCCTGTTTGCTTGACCTCTTCTTTACCCATGATGTCTCTCTCCTTAGCAAGCTCCTGCGTTTAGTGGAAAGTAAATCTCCTCCCTCTTTACAACTGATTTTGTTTTGTCTAATATAAAATCATCTTCAAAACCTCACCTTAAATTGCATTAAATCATATTCCTCAGTAGCTCAATGGCAGAGCATGCGGCTGTTAACCGCAGGGTTGTAAGTTCGAATCTTACCTGGGGAGTTTTTTAATATCACCAAAAGCTCATGGCTATCCGCTATGGGCTTTTGGTTTTGTTGGATTTTCGTTTATACTAGAAGCTATAGGCTTATCGCCAAGTCTTCTTTCTTTCCTTATTACATCGTATTCAAGAAAGCCACTAGATTCCCATGATGATGACTCCCGACGCTACCTCTGCACCTGTTTCAAAACATTATCCTCGTCCTTACAGTTGGCAAATTGTGGATGGTAATGAGCGTGCACCACATCGGGCGTTTCATCGTGCTATGGGGCTTGAAGACCCTGATTTTGGGAAACCTTTTATCGGTGTTGCTTCCACATGGAATGAGGTCACGCCTTGCAACATTACCCTGCATGACCAAGCAGAGTCTATTAAAACAGCCTTGACCCAAAAAGGTGCTGTGCCTCGTGAGTTTACCACGATTGCAGTCAGTGATGGTATTGCCATGAATCATCCTGGGATGAAGGCCTCTTTAATTAGTCGAGACGTGATTACCGATTCTGTTGAGTTGGTGATGCACGCCCACTGTTATGATGCTTGGGTGGGTTTAGCGGGGTGTGACAAAAGCTTACCAGGGATGATGATGGCGATGGCGCGCTTGAATCGTCCTGCTATTTTCTTATACGGTGGTTCGATGATGCCGGGGCATTTGGACGGACAGGATTTAACCGTACAGGATGTTTATGAGGCTGTGGGTGCTTTTGCCGCTGGTAAGTTGGATGAACATCGTTTGTGTCAAATTGAGAAAAGTGCCTGTCCAGGTCCTGGCTCGTGTGCGGGTCAGTTTACCGCTAATACCATGGCCTGTGTTGCTGAGGTGATTGGGCTTGCTTTGCCAAGTTCTTCGGCACCTCCAGCCGTCTCTCAAGAGCGTAAAGGAATTCATGAAGTCGTTGCGGATACAGTCTTGCATTTGCTTGAGCATGGTATTACGCCTCGCAAAATCTTGACCTTAAAAGCCTTTGAAAATGCTGTCCGTATTGTGGCTGCTACGGGAGGCTCAACGAATGTACTGCTCCATTTACCCGCTTTAGCTGCTGAATGCGGTATTCCCTTGACCTTGAAAGATATGGGTGACTGGTTTGATACCACGCCTCTGATTGCCGACCTCAAGCCAGGAGGGCGTTATGCCATGGCAGACCTTCATGCCGTGGGCGGTGTAGGCGTTATTATTAAAGCCATGCTCGATGGTGGCTTACTCCATGGGGATGCCTTGACTGTGACTGGCAAAACTTTGGCTGAAAACTATGCCCATATGCAGGTGCCTGAAAATCAGGATGTGGTGCGTCCCGTGACGCATCCTATTAGTCCTAAGGGTGGTCTTAAAATCTTGTATGGCAACTTGGCTGAAAATGGCTGTGTTGTCAAAGTCGCTGGCTTGAAACACAAGCAACATCGAGGCCCTGCGAAGGTCTTTAATGGTGAGGATGAAGCATGGGCTGCCGTTCAGTCTTGCCAGATTAAAGCTGGGGATGTGGTTGTCATTCGTTATGAAGGTCCTAAGGGTGGGCCGGGCATGCGGGAAATGCTCGCCGTCACGGCGGCACTGTATGGTCAGGACCTTGGTGCTGATATTGCTTTGATTACCGATGGTCGTTTTAGTGGTGCCACACGTGGCTTGTGTATTGGGCATGTGTGTCCTGAGGCATTTGTGGGTGGTCCGATTGCGCTTGTTGAAAATGGCGATATCATTACCATTGATGCCGAAAATGGTACCATCCATCTTGAAGTGGATACGGTAACGCTTGAAGCCCGTCGTAAACACTGGCAGCCTCAAGCACCTCAGTTTACCCAAGGAATTTTTGGTAAATATATCCAGCTTGTTGGGCCAGCGTCTCAAGGGGCAAAAACGATTGTAGATTATCAAGTCGATGCGGGTAAAGAAGCTGAAGCTTTTGCCAAAAAACCTCTCTCCGTCTAGTGGATTGTCTCGTGTTTGTACGCCCTCTCTTACATTGCTTAGAAGTTTTTTATCATGATGTTTGCTGTTGCACAGCCTACTCAAGAAGTGCCTCACGCTTGGCACACTGAAACCACTGCGATTCATGCACACCAAGCCCCCTGTCCTCTTACAGGGGCTGTGGTGCCTCCGTTGTTTCAAACGAGTACTTTTGCCCTTGAAGGGATTTCAGGTTTGAATCAGGCAGGGTTTTTCTATACACGTATGGCAAACCCTACCACCCAAACACTTGAAAAAGTCCTTGCTGAGCTTGAAAAAGCTCGCTTTGGGCTTGCGTTCTCCAGTGGTATGGGTGCCATTCATTGTGCCGTGATGAGTGTACTGAAACCTGGCGACCATCTCATTACGGAAGAGAGTATCTATGGGGGGACGTTTAAGCTTTTTGAAAAAATGCTCAAACCGCTCGGTATTCAGGTGTCCTATGTGGATTTACACGACGATAAGGCACTTGAGGAAGCACGTCAACCGAATACAAAGCTCCTTTATATTGAGACACCCACAAACCCTTGTTTGAAAATCCATGACCTCAAACGTTTGGCAAGTTTTGCGAAGCAACATGGTATGACCACGATTGTCGATAATACCATTGCAACGCCTATTCTACAGCAACCACTCACGCTCGGGATTGATATGGTTGTACATAGTGTGACCAAGTACATTTCAGGACATTCCGATGTGCTGGCGGGTGCGATTATGATGAACGATGAGGCGCATTTCCCTACGGTTCGTTTAACCCAAGAGTGTTACGGTGCTACCATTGACCCCCATGCTTCATGGTTAACCCTTCGTGGTGTACGGACTTTGAAGTTGCGTGTACGTCAGCATAATGCCAATGCCCAGTATGTTGCCGATTATCTTAAAACCCACCCCGCCGTGGCACAGGTGTTTTATCCTGGTTTTACTGACCATCCAGGTCATGAGACTGCAAAGCAACAAATGCACAAAGGGTTTGGTGGGATGGTCTCTTTCCGAGTAAAGGGTGGGATTGAAGCGGCGACTCGATTCCTTGAGGAGGTTGAAATCTTTACAAATGCCGTGAGTTTGGGAGGTGTGGAGTCTTTAACCTGTCATCCTGCACGAACGATGTACCGATGGGCTACGCCAGAAATTCGGGAACGAATTGGCGTGACGGATGATTTAATCCGCTTGTCGATAGGTCTTGAACATCCTGAAGACCTCTGCCAAGCCCTTGGCAAAGCTTTGTAAAGCGATAGGCCGTGTTATCTTGAAAAGATGTTTTTTTCACAGTACCTTCTTAGGTTACTGCCAATGTCGTTTGTATCATACTTGATATTACGGATGATTTTGTTCCCCTATGCTAGCCTCTTCTTTTGGTCCTGATGGCGTGACGACCTGCGCGCTTGCTGTGATTGGACACCCAATTCACCATAGCGTGTCGCCTAAACTCCATGCCCATTTTGCCCATGAAATGCGTGCCAGTTCTCTTATTGCGACACACCCTCAAAGCCTACAGTATGAGGCTGAACAGGTGATTCCTGAGGTGTTGGAGGCTTGGTTTGAGGAGCTTAAAGCGAGTCATCGTTTGCAGGGATTTAACGTAACCATTCCTCATAAACAAACGATAGTTTCCTTGCTCGACACCCTCACCCCAGAAGCTGAGCTTATGGGTGCTGTAAACACTGTGAAATGGGATGCCACGGCGGGTGTCTGGATAGGACATAATACCGACGGCTTAGGGGCATGGCTTGCCATGCCTCCTGCCATGCAACAGGGGTTGTTGACGGGGGCAGGACATGCTGTTTTTTTAGGGGTTGGAGGCAGCGCACGTGCGGTGGCAACGACGCTTGTTATGCAGGGGGTGAAACGTTTTACCCTCATTGCACGAGACCTTAAAAAAGCAGAGCAGCTTAAGCAACAGTTACAAGTTGCACAGTGTCACACCGCTCAAAGAGGGGATACACCCATACGGGTTGAATTACTGCTTTGGCCTAAGACCTCTGGGATGTGGACCAGTGTATTGAGGCGCTTGGATGCCCAGAGTACACTGATTCAAACGACACCCATGGGTATGATGTCTTATGAAGGCGATACAACACCTATTCCTGAAGAGGCTTGGGAGGCACTCTCTCACATGCTGGATGAACATGCTACGCGCCCCTCGGTGTTTGACCTTATCTATAACCCACTACAAACACCTTTGATGACGCATGCACAACGGGCAGGTGTCCCTTTGGTGCATCATGGTTTGGGCATGTTGGTGATGCAGGGTGCTTTGGCTTTTGAGTACTGGACAGGGTACACGCCTCTTATTTTACAAGATGCACGGCAGGGGGTTACGCTTGAGAAACCTATTTGGGAGGGTTATGAGGCACTTTTATGTCCCTCTTCTTCTCCTGCGTCGAGGCCTATCATGCCGAGCGTTTTGAGTCAGGAGGGTGCGTGTTAAATGATGATGTTTGCAACGGATACGCTTTTACCCTCATACCCTCAAGTGAAAAATCCCTCTTCATCCATGCCCTCCGCACGTCGTAGTTTGCCTGAAAGGTCTCCGCATAGACCTCACAGGAAAGGGATGCCCCCTTCACGAGTCCCCTACGTACAACAAGCGAATACGACCCAACGTCACAAGCATAGACCTTGGCATTACAGACATCCCCTTTGGTTTGGGATACTACTTTGTGTGGTACTCCTTGGTATAGGGGCCGCTTGCTGGTGGGGTATTACTCGCTGGGTATCGCAGGATACCTTACAAATGAACCCTGTGGCTTTCTATCAGGAAACGTTTATGCCTGAAGGTCGCTTTACCCCCGACCAAAAGCTTCAACTTCATACGGTCTTAACGTTGTTACAGTCTGTAGTTGCAGACCCTTCAAAGCTTACCTCCGAAGTAACACGTACGCTTTTTCACGTAGGGGTGCAGGATACCCTGTTGCATCCAACGGCGTGGCATCATCTTTTAGGGTGTGCCGCT
Source organism: Vampirovibrionales bacterium (assembly GCA_044346175.1). Taxonomy (GTDB): domain Bacteria; phylum Cyanobacteriota; class Vampirovibrionia; order Vampirovibrionales; family JAJTHC01; genus JBJTUH01. The sequence continues at coordinate 36,085 of JBIIZQ010000007.1, read as the reverse complement.
CAAGTCCTTGGAGAAGAGGCTCCGTTGCGTTTAGGAACTAAAAAAGTTTTGTTTTACCAGACAAGTGCCAATAATCAGGACATTCTTTTAGAGACTTTCTTAGAGGGGAGTCGTGGCGAGATGCCTGTTCATGTGGTGTTACGCTCGGAGGTGGTGGGGTATCAGGTATTAGGGTTTTTCCTACGAGATAATCACCCTGAACTGACGAGCTGCTTACAGCACCAGCCCCCGACCCATCCCTAGTGTGCGATACGGAGTGTGAAGGAAAAGTCCGACCCTTTGTTGGGGACACTCGTAACGCTAACGGTACCGTTTTGAAGTTGTACGAGATGTTTCACAATGGCAAGTCCTAAGCCTGTACCACCTAACTCTCTCGAACGAGCTTTATCCACACGATAAAAGCGTTCAAAGAGTCTTGGGATGTGCTTGGTCTCAATGCCTACCCCTGTATCTTTCACGGAAACTTGAACCCACTCCTCACCAATGGTTCGTAAACCCAGTGTGATACGTCCGTTAATGGGCGTGTATTTAATGGCGTTCGTGAGGAGATTGACCAGAATTTGTTCCAAACTGCTGGCGTGTCCCCATACTTTAAGGCTAGGATGGTTTGAGGTGGATTCTGATGACACTTCCCTAACGGGAGAGAGTTGATTGACTAAGGTAATGTGTTTTTCCGTTAAACGGGTTTCAAGGAGTGCCGTGACACGTTCGGCGATAGGGCTAAGGTCCAGCGGGGAGAGTTCTAGTTGAAAATCGGGTGACTCCATTTTAGATAAATCAAGGAGGTCATCCACGAGGGAAGTGAGTCGGTCGGCATGACGCATAATGACTTCCAGAAAGCTTTTTGCTGTTTCGGGGTCTTCTAATGCACCAGCAATGAGTGTTTCGGCATAGCCTTTTAAAACGCTTAAAGGGGTACGAAGTTCGTGCGACACGTTGGCCACAAAGTCACGACGCATTTTTTCGGTTGTTTTAATACTGGAAATATCTCGAAAAGTAAGGACATACGAGGCTACTTTTGAGTCAGCTTTGGTTACACCTGAGGCAGGTAGCCCATGCACTTCAGCGACGTTTGAAGGGCTGTATTCGTCGAAGGCATCTTGAAGTGCTTCCTGAAAAGTCACTGCACTTTGTGTGAGAGGAATGACCCGTGCAAGGTAGTAAACACTTTGTTGCGTGGCATTGATATGGGAGAGTTCAAGGTCATAGGGTTCCATGTCCTCGGAAGCGATAGCCATGGCTTCTTTCAGTGCTTCCAAATAGGGCAAATGAAACGCATCAAGGGCAAGGGAGCGAATGTCTTCTTGGTGATGCGATAACCCTAACATATGTAGCATGGTTTCATTCGCCCATTGGAGCCTGAGCTTGTCCCCGGCTTCAACAAGCATCACCCCGTTCCCACTGGCTTCAATCATTTGAAGCAAGAGCATGACTTGCTGCTCACCCGTAACCAGTCGGCGAAGTTGGCGGTAAGATTGTGTCATACGACGCATACTCAAAAAAGACTCCTCATCCCAGCAAAAGGTATCTTGAAGCGTTACCTAACGAGGTGTGTTAGGCGTTTACCTTTTTATGTAAAATATCAAGATTCAGGCGGTATCCTACCCCTCGAATGGTTTCTAGCATGTCACGACATTCCCCTAATTTAGAACGTAGACGCTTCATATTGGCATCCACCGTTCTATCCATGACAGCATCTGATGCGTCTTGCCATACCTCAATGAGGAGTTGCTCACGGCGCTTTACTTTACCAGGCGTTTTCATCAAGGTTTCTAAAATACGATACTCTATGGGGGTTACGTGAAGTGCTGTGCCATCCAGTACGACACTGTGGGCGTGGGGGTCCAGCACTAAACGTCCGTTGCCAAGGCTAAGTGTCCCATCCTCATCGTGTGTTTCTGTTCGTGTGGCGGGTCTGCTTGCGGCAACAGGGTCTCGGTTTAAAATGGCTTTGATACGCAAAATCAGTTCTCGAGGACTGAAGGGTTTGGTGACATAATCATCTGCACCTGATTCAAATCCCAAAATGCGGTCTTCTTCTGCCGTGCGGGCTGTGAGCATCAAGACACGTAAAGGTTTTATCAGCTTACCTGTGATAGGGTCGGTCATGCGATGCTGCCATTCTGCTTTCAGCTGTTGGCAAAGCTTAACGCCCGAGGTATCTGGTAACATGAGGTCAAGTACAAGAAGGTCAGGTTGCTCTTTCCAAACAAGGTCATTTGCTGTGGTGGCATCATACGCCACTACGACTTGAAAGCCCTCTTTGACCAAATTATAGCGAATAAGGGCAACAATATCCTGCTCATCGTCTACAACAAGAATTTTTGCCAACATCATCATACACATTACACCTTAGATTGCACCAAGTACCAACAGTACACCGCTCATTGAAGGAGCGTAAAACATGATAGAGGCATGACGCTCTACGACAGGACAATGTTTATGCCTCTAGCGTAGCGAAAGCATGCTTATGACACAAGGAGTTCTCTCAAATGCCGAGTTTACCATCCTTTATTATCCTCTTGTGATGGGTTATTTTCCGTAACGTCTACTTTTTTTGAGGAAAGTCTCGCAAGCTTGTCGGATATGGGTTGCTTCAATGTCAGGCCATAACCAAGGGACAAAATGTAGCTCGGCGTAGGCGAGTTGCCATAACATAAAATTACTGAGTCGGGTTTCGCCTCCGGGGCGTATCATGAGGTCAGGGTCAGGAAAACCACGGGTGTGGAGGTAGGCGTGTAGTGTGGTTTGTGGGTCGTGTGATAAAGCGTGTTGCAGGGCTTCATAGCGTTCTGGATGCTGATGCACTTCTTCTAAGAGGGCTTGAACGGCAAGCCCAAGTTCGTCTCGGCTACCATAATCAAGGGCGACAATCAGATTGAGTTGCGTGTTGTGGCGGGTGGCCTCTTCGCATGATAGCAAAATGGCTTGTAATGACGCTGGGAGGCGATGTCGTCTGCCAATAAAATGAAGCTTTACACCGAGTGCTTGGAGTTCAGCCAGTTCTTCTTGGAGCGATGCTTCAAGAAGCTTCATCAATACTTGGACTTCAAGGGTGTCACGATGCCAGTTTTCAGTGGAAAAAGCATAGAGTGTCAGGTGAGGTAAGCCAATATGGCACGCATAATGTACAACACGCTTAAGGGCTTTGACACCTTCGGCATGCCCGAGTGCCATGGGGAGGTTACGTTGCTTGGCCCAGCGGCGGTTGCCATCCATAATGATGGCAATGTGTTGGAGTGTACCTGCTTGAATCGAAAGACGAATCTCGGTATCTTCAGAAGGGGGCTTGCCTGAGATTTGCGGACGTTCGGGGTGCGTGAACATGCCTTGCAGAGGCGAAGCGAGACTAGGGGATACTGCTTGTGATGCTGACTGTGTTTGGTTTGAAGGTGGTGCGACCTGCGATAACCAACCTTGAAAATGTTTATTGAGACTTAACAACGTATGACGTATCACCACTGCACCATGATTTCTAAACCACTATGACTCCAAACACTCGTACCTAGATGATTTTCACAATGTACCTTTACTAAAGATTAAACCACAAAAGCCCTTGTGACGATGCAACAAGGGCTTTTGTAACGGAGGGAGGTTTTAAACTTAAAACCTATGCTTTGCCAAGCGTGGCTTGACCAGGTGTCCAGCCCACGGGGCAGAGTTCACCTGATTGGAAAGCTTGCACTAGGCGTAAAACTTCTTCGACGCTACGTCCTACAGGGAGGTCATTCACGGCGTAGCTACGAAGTACACCTTCAGGGTCGATGACGAATACGCCACGGTAGGAAATCCCTTTTTCTTCAAAAAGTACACCGTAGTCACGGCTGATGCGGTGCGTAATGTCGGATACCATGGGGAAGTTCACTTCACCTAAACCATTTTGAACCCAAGCTTGGTGAGAATAGACGCTGTCAACACTCAAAGCAAGTAGTTGGGTGTTGAGTTTGTCAAATTCACCCACTGCAGCGTTAAACCCTTTGATTTCAGTAGGACATACAAAGGTAAAGTCAAGAGGGTAGAAGAACAATACGACCCATTTGCCACGGTAGCTCTCAAGCGAGACATCGCTCATTTGACCGTTCACATAAGCAGGTGCTGTAAAAGTAGGGGCTTTTTTACCGATTTGAGGCATGAGAGTTCGTGCTTTCTTTGAGATTCAGGATTGTGAGAGATGGAAAAAGATGAAAAACAAGACGGATTATACACAGGTTATACACGTGAGCCACAACGCATGAAAGCGTTACTCAATAAGGGTATCATACATAACCATCGTGCCGCTAGTAAGGTTGGATACGACCTTCTGTGACATTATATACTGTATCTAAACACACTTTTTTAGCTTGGGATGCTGTTATTAAGACTTTTTTTATAATGTGACCTTGTGTTTTGCCTCACTGATACGGCACCCTGTCATACTGATGAGCGTAACGGGGTCTCCATCCACCTGCACTCACTTCCTGGATGCCGACTTACATCGAAATGACCATGTTAAGTCATACGCTCCTTGACCCTACGAGGTGAGGAGGGCTTGAAGGGGGAGTTGTTACTATTTGTTACAACTGGGTATGTACGTTGGTGCGGTTATGGGATTCAGGGGTGGGTTATAGTAAGCTGAAATTATACTTAAAAGCCAGTTTTTTGGCTGTTTTTCTGTCCCTATGGCTGTAGTAATAAAGGTACCACTTTATGATGATGCGTCTTGTAGCACCCCAGATTCAGCCCTCAGTTTCCGATTCTGTAGGGCAAGTACGTACGGTTCCCGAACGCTTTGGACGAAGTGCCTCCAAGCAGGAATCCAAAATCATGATTCGGGTTCTCAATCAGCATGAGGAAGATTTATTTCAAGCAAAGGCTTATGTGCCTGATGCGTCTGACAAAACACAGGCTAAACATGAAACACATCATTTCACCCCCCATCGTAAAGGTTTGGGTGACTACCTTGATTCTGATTTTCACTTGGCACACAGTAAAGAGACCTTCCTGTTTAAAACTTCTGACCCCAAGAAAAACCAATTTCTTGTAACAGGACAACTCTTCTTTGACCAAACACTAACGGGTGTGCAAACGGCGGTGGCACGTGCTTTTGGTAAGCCTAAGGCTGTTTACACGCTTTGGAAGCATACCGACCCTCAGGCTTTGAAAGCCTTGGCAAATTTCCATAACGGAACCCCCACGGAAGAGCGTCCTTTGTTTTACCAAACGCATGAGGTGTTCCATGATAAAGACCGTGTAGACCGTGCCGTTACGATTAGTCACTATCATTTTAACCCCCAGTTCAAACTTTTTTCACCCGCTCATCAAGGAAAGCACCCGTTACAACGCTTGATTGACCTCTCTTTCCATCAAGAAGCCATTGCCTTGCAACACCAAACCATTGAGAAAAAAGTGAATACTCCTGACGACCCTACGGCAGAAGCCATTAAAGCTTGGCTGACGACCACCGAACAGCAATTTCCCGCCTCCGAGAAAGCTTGGCATCCTCGTAGAGCTTGGGTGTATAATGCCATCCAGTCTGTCTTTCACAAGCAGGCCATGCCTTCTGAAGCCTATTATCGTCCTGTATTTTCAAAGAAGCCTGTGCAGGTCGATACCCTTCCTGAGAAGACCTCTTAAGTCTTTTCATCATAAAGAAAACGCCTGAGTCGACACCACACCTTAAAGCGTGGTGTCGTCGTTGAGTCCTTTAAGGAGTGCGGCACGCATAGGAGGTGGAATCTGGTTTAGGAGTGCTTCCGCTTCTTTTTCAATCTCGGTTTCAGAGAGTCCTTGAGCTTTGAGCTGTTGAAGGGTTTTAGAAAAACTACTGATAAGTTCTTGTTCTTGTGTGGCAGTGTCGTTACGTAGCATGGGTTCTTTTGAAGAGGTTTGCGGTCTGCTGGTGTTGCTGATGGTCGTACTTAGAGGTACCGAGGGTGTTACATTGGATGTGCTAGGTTGTGTGGGTTGTACACTGGAGAGGATTCCCTCTAGGCCGTTACCCACGGCGATGCCTTTTGCAAGGGTACGAGGTTGTAAGGGGCTACTGGCAATCATCCAAGGGTTGGCTTTGATGCCTTCTGGTGTGGGTTGCCACCAATGACCTAGCTCGGAACCACGGTTTTGGACGTAACGACCAATGCGTTCAAAGGTTTGTCCTACCCCTTTGGTACTTTCTGTGAAAGACCCCTTGAGCTTTCCAAGCGTGTTGGTGGCAGGTGAGGTGGGGGCTAGGTTCGTGTTAAGAGGTTGGTGTTGCATGCTGAAGGGGTTAAGTCTTTGAGAAACCTCGTGGCGTGTTTTGCTAGGCATACGAACTGCATCCCATGTTTCACGGAAAGGTTGACTGAAGGGTTGTGTCCACCCAGCATTTGAAAGAGGTTTTCCTTGCCAAGTGGGGGCTGAAAGGCTTGCACGCACATCGGCTAAGCGAATTTGGTTATCGCCAAGGGTGTTCTGGAGTTGCCGTAGGTTGGGGGCTACGTAGGGTGCTAGACTTTCGCCACCGTAAAGCCCAACCTGATTGAGGGACTGCTGCCCAGTGTTTTGGAGTTGTCTTAGCGTCTTGGCAGGTTGGTTAAGTGTGACGTTGGAAAGGCGTGCGAGTTGTTCATGCGTCCATGCTTTACCACTTTCAAGCAGTGTGGCGTTTTGGCTTGGGTGAGGGTGACGTAGTGGGTCTCCTTGTAAGAGGGCTTCTACGTTTTCAAGGCGGCGTTGTTTTTCACTGGCACGGCTGAGTTCATGGGAGAGTGCGGCTTGTTTGAATTGTGGATTGGAGGCAAGGTCAAGGTATTGTTCCAAGGCTTCATTACGTTGTAGGGTGAGTTCGTGAAGGTCGATATCACTTCCGAGAGCTTGGCTTTGTGCTTTTTGTAGACGAACATCGGACGATTTAAATCGTCTATATGCGTCAATGGCATCTTGTGCTGTTGGGATGCGTGGATGTGATGTCGGTGTCCCCATCGTGCTTGTCATGCCAGAGCTTGCAAGCTGTTGACTACGATGCTGACTTAGTTGTTGATAGGCTTGAGAGAGTTGGGCTTGTTGATGATTGAGCTGTGTTTCAAGGGCTTTAATGCTTGCGTGATTCGCAAACTTTTTACCCTCTTGAGAGGCGTGTCCTAGTCCTTTTTCAAGCCAGGGCATGCCTTGACTTTGTGTGACGGCGGGGCTGGGTGTGGCTTGAGAGAGTAGCCCTTTGGTGGTGTCGAGTTGGTCAAGGGTGTGGAGTACATCACTGTAGGCACGGTGCATGTGTAGGGCGTGTTGTTGGAGGGCTTCTTCCTGTTGAATAGCTTGAGTGAGTTTGTGTTTGTCTGCCCCTTGGCTCGCTTGTGCAAGTTGGGTGTGAAGCTCGTCGAGTGTACGTGTGGAGCGTTTGAGCTGTGATTCAACATAAATGCCTTGGTCCATCAGTTGACGTAACGTGCGGTAGGATTGTTCATTAGGCGTAACTGGGGTGCCTTGGTATTTCACGATACCAGGGGCTTTAAGTGTGGATTGTCCAACACTTAAACGCTCTTGAAGTTTATTGATATTTTGATTTGCCTGCGTAAAAAGTTCCTCACGTAGGGCTTGAACCTGTGACTTATTTTTAGTGAGTTGGGCTTCAAGCTGACCCCGAGTTTTTTCAAGCGAGGCTCGAGCGGGCGATTGACTGGGTAAGTGATTGAGTTGGTCATCAAGCAATTTGATTTGAGATTCACGCCCTAACAAGCCTGAACGTTCTTGAGATAGTTTACTGACAAGCGTTTGTGTTTTGAGTCGTCCCGCTTCGCTCCCAAGACGTTGTTGTTCTGCAAGTAGTTTTGCAAGCTTTTGGTTATTGCGAGGTGTAATTTGGGCGACATCATCCAGCATATTTTGGTTCAGTTTGGCAATATCTTGGCTTATTTGTGTGAGGCGTTTTTCAGTATTTACCAAGGATTTGCTTTGTTTTAATCTTGCAGTCCCTTTGGTACCTAGTGCCGATAGCCCGAGGTCTACAGAGGCTTTTGCGGTGTCTTCAATGGCATAGAGGTAATCATCTTTCCCCTGTTCCCCTTTTTGACTTGCCTCAATGGCTTTGCCAACCCCTTTGACCACGTTCACCCCAGCACCCACCCCGCCCGCTATGGTTAAAGCCCCTGCTACGGTGGCAGCGGCAGGGGCACTGATAGCCCCGAGTGCAGCCAGACCCAGTGCAGACCCTCCAAGCAAGACAATGTTTTCGGGTTTGCTGAGTGCTTTTGCAGTGTCGGTAAACCAACGCCCTACGCCTCGCCCTGCACTGGTGAGTGTCGCTATGGGTAGGGGTAATGCACGGTCAGGATGTAGAAGAGGATGACCATCTGGACGTGTTTTTTCTTGCGGTGTATTTTCCGATACGTCTGTGTCGGTTTCAGTATTTTGGCTTTTAGGCGTGCTGGGTTTGGCAAGCTCCCCTGAAAGGGCAACTTTGGCATTTTCGTTTTTGTTTGTTTGGGAATTCGTCGTTTTTTCAGTAGCGGTTTGTCCTGAAAGGAGTTTGGATTCGAGTGAGGGTGATGCTTGTTTGACTGGTTGTGTTGGCACGGATGACGCTCGATTTTCAGTATGTGCCGTGTGACTTTTAGCCGTATCACTTTTGACCGTATGACTTTTGGCTAACATATCCGCCATGAGCTGAGGAATGAGTTGGTCATTATGAATCTTTTTCGTCTTTTGTGCTTTGGAAGGCGCTTTGAAATAGTCCATCAAGGCACCTTGGGCTTCAGAAACCTTTTTGAGGTTTGGTGTTCCTGAAGATGGTTGAGGTGCTACTTGTGTTTTGTCCTCAGAGCCATGGCTGGAAGAGACCCCTTTGTTTTTTGGAGAAGGTGGCGGCTGTGGCTCAAAGTAGGCGTTTAAAGACGAAAATGTCATGGAGGTTTCAATCGCTTGGTAAGATGTAGGGGCCTGTGTGGTGAAATATTGGCAAGCTCAGCGCAAGGTTAAGCCGTCATGAAGCCTATAAGCGGCATAAATAGAATCTAAATATATAAAAACATTATTTAAGAACCCTTTGCCTCTAGGGGGTGTATTGATAAATATCTGTTTGTGTTTTGAGGAAGCACTCAATTATATGAAGGGTTTTATCCCCTTGAGTGTCGTAAGGACGTGTTCATCATGCCGAAGCTTTAAAGTGAGCCTCCCTTCATGAGGGGGTGTTATGAACTTATCAGTAGTCACTACAAAAGGCTATGCAGTGCATAAAGGGAAATCAAGCATGATGACGGCACTTTACTATCAAGACAAACTTGTGTGTGTGGGTCGTGGCAAAGCACTCACGGAGACTGTTGAGCGTCTTGCCCAAAAGCTTCCTGATTATTATGTGACCCAACGAGAGGAGCTTGACCTTGATGAATATCAACCCAAAACTTCGCCATTATCTCAAGATGAACCCTCCGTCACGCTAGAAAATCCCACACCAGAGGAAGAATCTATTTGGGATTTAGCGACAAAAGACCCTGAAACCCTTCCCACAGCCGTGGTATGTATGATGCTCCCTGATGATGAGCAACAATCTCAGATGCTCCTTGACCAACTTTCTTGTATTGACCCTGTGACAGGTCCTCATAAAGTGGTTGTGTTACCCAAAGACCCAACCATAGCTGCCTCACCGTTGATTCATCAGTCTTTGACCTATGCCGCTGATATGGTGATTGCTGCGGATACTTCAGAAGCCATGCTCGCTTTGAACCTCTCGATGGTCTTACGTAAGCGCCAACAAGAGCATTTCCAAAAGCAAGAGTTACAAACCATGCAGCAGCTGAACCAAGAGTTGTATGAACGAAGTAGTGCCATTGAGCGAGAACTCACCGTGGCGCGTCAGCTTCAGCACAGTCTTTTACCGAATGCCATTGTACAGGATGCTGAAAAAGGACAGGCAGGTGAAAGTACATTTCGAGTAGCTACCAATTACGAGAGTCAACGTTTACGCATTACTTCAGTCTATGTACCTTGTGATGCCTTGGGGGGTGACCTCTATGATGTGGTTCCCTTAAGTACGCAAGAGGGTCATTTGGCGGTTTCTATTTCAGATGTTTCAGGGCATGGGCTTCCTGCTGGTTTTATTACCGCTATTTATAAAGCCGCATTTTCTCGTGCAACGAACCGGTATAAAACGCCTGAAGCGATTTTAGATGCCGTCAATCAGGACCTTGCCGCTGTCATTAAAACAGAGCATTATGTGACGGCCTGTACTGGCTGTCTGAATCCTCATCCTGAGCATGCAGACGCATTTCAGGTGTTGCTTTCAAGTGCGGGGCATCCTTTTTCAGTATGGTATCGCGCTGAAACACAAACCATTGAGCGGCCTGGTGAAAATGGGCCACCTTTGGTGTGGCTTCCTGAGATACCCTATGACAAGCAAGAGATTACGATTTATCCTGGCGATAAACTCTTAATGTTTACCGATGGTATTACTGAAATGTGGAATCAGCAAGACGAATTTTATGGTGAACCTCGCTTAGAGGAGGTCTTGATGAACCTTGCGAAGGCTCAAACGCACGATGTGATGCAGGGTATTTTGAAAGATTTGTCCTTATTTGCCGAAGGTCGCCCTTTGCAGGATGACTTAAGCATGTTGCTGGTAGAGGTTTTATAGCATCGCCTTATAGTTGTTTGGGTCTTTTTTTTTGGGGGCTGTGTTTAGGGTGCTTTTGGGGCGGGTCTCCATATTGTAAGTGAGTTAGGATGCTTACCCTATAGAAATAGTACCATTTGACGAAACTTCTATGTAAGAGGACATGCTGTGTGCTTGATGTCCTTGTTCATGGTCTGTTTTTTGAACCATACATTACCCTATCATACGTGAAATTTTACGGCGCATAGTTAAGGCAAAAGATTTATGATGTTGTTTGAATTGCCGCCTAAGGCTAATCTTACAAACAAAGATAAAGAGGATAAATCTCGCCTTTTGCTAGATTTATGGAATTCTGGCTGGCGTTATGATGGTAGTTATACCGAAAAAATCATCAACCAAACATGGCAAGCACACGACTCTTGGAATGTCTTCAAAAGTTTTATCTTTTTCCCTAAGCCCACAACCAAGCCTATTGAGGCTCCCAGTAATTTAACCTTGGCTCAAGGTGGGAGTGTGGCAGAAAATAGTGCTAATGGTACGGTGGTAGGGAAGTTTTCAGGGTATGATGACCAACCCGGTCAAGTACTGACCTATCAGCTCTTGGATAATGCGGGTGGACGCTTTGCCATGAACCCCTTCACGGGTATGGTTACCGTGGCAGATGGCAGTTTACTTGATTATGAAGTTGCTACCGCTCATAGCATACGAGTACGTGTCACGAACAGTGCAGGTTTATCGATTGAGCGTGTACAAACTATCAGCCTCACCAACGTGAATGAGACTCCCAATAGCCTGACCCTTGCAAGTGGTGGGAGTGTGGCAGAAAACAGTGCGAATGGTACGGTAGTAGCCACGTTTGCGGGGACAGACCCCGACGCTGGCACAAACCTTGAATACTCCCTTCAGGACAACGCTGGCGGACGTTTTGCGATTAACAGCAGTACGGGTGAAGTTACGGTTGCCAATAGTAGTTTACTCGATTTTGAAAACCTGACGACCCATAACATCACGGTGCGTGTTTCAGACGGTACACTCACTCGTGACCTGACCCAAGTCATTAGTGTTACCAACGTCAATGAAGCCCCAAATAGCTTTACTTTAACACAGTCGAATATTGTCCTCACTAACCCTAGTTTTGAATCACTGTTAGCAGGCTGGACAACTTCAGGTCATGTACATGCTTTTTCAGCTCAAGGAAGTTCTCAAGGGGTAAATGCAGTAGGATTTAGTAGTGGGGACTCCCTTAATAATGGTGTAATCAGTCAAACTATTTCTACCGAAGCAGGCATGTCCTATCAACTTGCATTTAGTCATGGTACTTTTGGATACTTGAATGCTCCTCAAGCTTTGAAGGTAGATGTTATCTCCAATGGGGCTAATGTTTTTTCTCAAACCTTCCATTCTAGTGCAACAACCGCTTATAGCGTGCCTTGGCAAAGAGATAGTATCACGTTTACGGCTTCGGGTGCTTCAACGCAAATTATTTTTTCAGATGTTTCTACTGTAACTGCTTCTGTTGATTTAATGTTGGATAACATTGCTCTATTAGCCTTAGGTTCAGTAACTCCTTCGGTAGCTGAAAATAGTTCCAACGGCACATTCGTAGCCACGTTTGCAGGGACAGACCCCGACGCTGGCACGAACCTTGAATACACTCTTCAAGATAATGCGGGTGGACGTTTTGCAATTAACAGCAGTACAGGTGAAGTGACGGTGGCAGATGGAAGCTTACTGAACTTTGAAAACCTGACGACCCACAACCTCACGGTGCGGGTAACTGACGGTGGCGGGTTAACCCGTGACCTCACGCAAGCGATTACCGTGACCAACGTCAACGAAGCCCCGAATACCCTCACTCTTTCTAGTGGCGGGAGTGTGGCGGAAAACAGTGCGAATGGTACGGTAGTAGCCACGTTTGCGGGGACAGACCCCGACGCTGGCACAAACCTTGAATACACTCTTCAAGATAATGCGGGTGGACGTTTTGCAATTAACAGCAGTACAGGTGAAGTGACGGTGGCAGATGGAAGCTTACTGAACTTTGAAAACCTGACGACCCACAACCTCACGGTGCGGGTAACTGACGGTGGCGGGTTAACCCGTGACCTCACGCAAGCGATTACCGTGACCAACGTGAACGAAGCTCCCAACACCCTGACCCTCTCTAGTGGCGGGAGTGTGGCTGAGAACAGTGCGAATGGTACGGTAGTAGCCACGTTTGCAGGAACCGACCCCGACGCTGGCACGAACCTTGAATACACCCTCCAAGACAATGCTAACGGACGTTTTGCGATTAACAGCAGTACAGGTGAAGTGACGGTGGCAGATGGAAGCTTACTGAACTTTGAAACAAACACGACCCACAATATCACGGTACGAGTCTCAGACGGCACCCTCACTCGTGACCTGACCCAAGCGATTAGTGTTACAAACGTCAACGAAGCTCCAGATGTGACCAGAGCGACGCTTGGGGATAACCTCTTAATTAACGGCTCTTTTGAAAATTTAGTTTCTTTGAACCAATCCTATGGTTATTCAGGCAATCAATTACAAGGTTGGGTTTTATCAGGTGCAGGTAGTGTTGACCAGTTTCAAGGGTATGGTATTACAGCAACACATGGCACTTATAGCCTTGATTTAGATAGTTATGGTGGAAACACAACGATTTCTCAAAAGGTTAATAATTTGCCTGTTGGGAGTGTCTATCAGCTTTCTTTAGACACAAGAGACTTTTTGCCTAATGGTAGTTCAGGTGATACGCTTCAAATTTTCTGGGGTGGTCAACTGGTTGGCACGATTCAAGATACGGTTGTGGGTGGCGATTGGAAAGCGTATCAATACTCAGTCACGGCAGGGGCAGGAGACGGCTCTGATACCTTGCGTATTGTGGCATCAGGTCCTACTGACTTGGCAGGGATGATACTGGATAATATTCAGTTACGCCGTGTATTTGGGCAGAGTATTACACCCATTACGGTATTGAATCCTGGCTTTGAGGCTCAAACTCTAGCGAATGGGGGTTTTTCTTATACAGTGCCGAACTGGGGACCTGGAGGGCTTGATTACAATCCTCAAACGGCTCAGATGTCAACCCAAGCGACGCAGGGTTTTAACACAGCGGTTACTGGTGTTGGTGTTAATGGAAATCTGTCTCAGGTTTTGTCTGAAACGCTAACTAGTAATACAATTTACACGTTAGCAGTGGATGTTGGTAGCCGTAATGATGTACCACTTTCAAACAATGCCATACGCTTATATGCAGGTAATACCCTACTTACGGAAGTGCAAAACATTGTCCCGCCTTCTGATAACTGGACGACGGGTGTACTGACTTTTGATAGTAGTACTTTGCCAGTCAATTCTGCTTTATTTGGTCAAGCCCTTAGAATTGAGTTAGCGTCAACAAATGGTTCAGGGCAAACGATTTGGGATAATGTACGACTCGCTAAAACTATCGTGGGTGCTGATAGTGTGGCTGAGAACAGTGCCAATGGCACGGTGGTTGCGATGTTTACGGGTACCGACCCCGACGCTGGTACGAATCTTCAGTACAGCCTCCAAGACAATGCAGGCGGACGCTTTGCTATTAACGCAACGACGGGGGTCGTTACGGTTGCCAATAGTAGTTTACTTGATTTTGAAACAAATACAACCCATAACCTCACGGTACGAGTAACTGACTGGGGTGGACTCACTCGTGACCTGACCCAAGCTATTAACGTTACCAACGTGAACGAAGCACCCACGGATTTGATTCTAAGCGGTACCACAACCAGCTTTGGGAGTAGTGCGTTTTACAATGCTACGTATGATAAATGGTATGCCATTAACAATACAAGTTTAACGTGGGAAGCTGCCATGGATGCGGCTCAGTACAGCTTTTTGAATGGTGTTTCAGGAACGTTGTCAACCGCTCGTTCTTCCACTGAAAATAGTTATATTTTTAGCTTGTCTTCATGGGCTTGGCTTGGAGGTAGTGATAAACTCGTGGAAGGTCAATGGCTTTGGTACCAAGGTGATACACCTCTTGAGCAGTTTTCAACTTCCTCAGGTAATTCTGTGGCAGGTTCTTTCGTGAATTGGAGTAGTACACCTAATGGTATGACGGCTGAGAACTATGCACACTATTACCCTGGTGCTGTGTGGAATGACCGACCAGGTTCTAGTACGTTGCGTTCTGTAGTTCAATGGGATGGTGCGGCGGTACGTGCTGCTCAAGCCATACAAAATGGTGGTGCCACCACAAGTATTAAAGAAGATGCCACGGCGGGTACGGTTGTGGGGACGCTTTCAGGTACTGATGTAGATGCAGGCAGTACCTTTACGTATGCCATTACAGGCGGGAGTAGTGCCAGTAAGTTTACCATTGTAGGCAATGAACTTCGGGTTGCATCGGGTGCTACGTTCGATTATGAAACCAGTAGTACGGAAACCGTGACATTAGCCATTACGGATAATGGCGGTTTAACTCGTAGTGAGACCTTCACCGTGAATGTCGTCAACGTGAACGAAGCACCGAATACACTCACCCTTGCAAGTGGTGGGAGTATCGCTGAGAACAGTGCGAATGGCACCGTGGTAGCTACGTTTACTGGGAGTGACCTTGACGCAGGAGACAATGCAGGTTTACGTTACAGTTTAGCGAATAGTGCAGGTGGATGCTTTGCCATTAACGCAACGACGGGGGTCGTTACGGTTGCCAATAGTAGTTTACTCGATTTTGAAAACCTGACGACCCACAATATCACGGTACGGGTAACTGACGGTGGCGGGTTAACCCGTGACCTCACCCAAGTCATTACAGTGACCAATGTGAACGAGGCTCCCAATAGCCTGACCCTTGCAAGTGGTGGGAGTGTGGCTGAGAACAGTGCGAATGGTATAGTGGTAGCCACATTTGCAGGGACTGACCCCGACGCAGGTACGAATCTTGAATACTCCCTTCAGGACAACGCTGGCGGACGTTTTGCGATTAACAGCAGTACGGGTGAAGTGACGGTGGCAGATGGTAGCTTACTGAACTTTGAAAACCTGACCACCCATAACCTCACGGTGCGGGTAACTGACGGTGGCGGGTTAACCCGTGACCTCACGCAAGCGATTACCGTGACCAACGTCAACGAAGCCCCTGATAATCTGATGATGGTGACAGGGTCTGAGCTTATTGTGAATGGTGGGTTTGATTTGGGTGTTGGTTTTGACCCAGGTAGTACCGCTACAGGGTGGCAAGGCACTTATTTAGGAAGAGACAATGTTAGAGGACATCAAGGTGGTGCCTATATCCCCTTAGGTGGGTGGGAGGGACTTTCAGCTAGAACTCTGTCCCAAACAGTTACTACTGAGATAGGTAAAACCTATGAATTAAGCTTTTATGGGAATTCTGTTGCGGGTTCAGGTAGTCTACTTGTAGAAACATTATCCTCAGGCAACCCTATACTTAGTCAGTCTATTGTGGACTTAACACCCAATTCAGGTTATCAGAAGTATACCTTTATTTTTACGGCAACGAGTACCAGTACAGAGATTAAAATTACAGATACTTCAGGGGGATTTAATGACTTTGATGTTGATGATTTTTTATTAAAGCAAATTGCGGGCAATGTGTTAGAAAACAGTGCGAATGGTACGGTCGTGGCCACGTTTGCGGGGACTGACCCCGACGCAGGTACGAATCTTGAATACTCCCTTCAGGACAACGCTGGCGGACGTTTTGCGATTAACAGCAGTACGGGTGAAGTTACGGTTGCCAATAGTAGTTTACTCGATTTTGAAAACCTGACCACCCATAACCTCACGGTACGGGTAACTGACGGTGGCGGGTTAACCCGTGACCTCACGCAAGCCATTACCGTGACGAATGTGAACGAAGCACCCAACACCCTGACCCTTGCCAGTGGTGGGAGTATCGCTGAGAACAGTGCGAATGGCACCGTGGTAGCCACGTTTGCGGGTACTGACCCCGACGCTGGCACAAACCTTGAATACACCCTTCAGGACAACGCAGGTGGACGTTTTGCGATTAACAGCAGTACGGGTGAAGTTACGGTTGCCAATAGTAGTTTACTCGATTTTGAAAACCTGACGACCCATAACCTCACGGTACGGGTAACTGACGGTGGCGGGTTAACCCGTGACCTCACGCAAGCCATTACCTTGACCAACGTGAACGAAGCTCCGAACACCCTGACCCTTGCAAGTGGTGGGAGTGTGGCTGAGAACAGTGCGAATGGTATAGTGGTAGCCACATTTGCAGGGACCGACCCCGACGCTGGCACGAACCTTGAATACACTCTTCAAGATAATGCGGGTGGACGTTTTGCAATTAACAGCAGTACAGGTGAAGTGACGGTGGCAGATGGTAGCCTACTGAACTTTGAAACAAACACGACCCATAACCTCACGGTGCGGGTAACTGACGGTGGCGGGTTAACCCGTGACCTCACGCAAGCCATTACCGTGACCAACGTGAACGAAGCCCCCACGGACTTGATTCTAAGTGGTACTACAACCAGTTTAGGAAGTAGTGCATTTTACAACGCCACGTACGACAAATGGTATGCCATTAACAATACAAGCTTAACGTGGGAAGCCGCCATGGATGCGGCTCAGTTCAGTTTTCTTAATGGGGTTTCAGGAACGCTCGTAAATGTTGCGAATGCTTCAGAGCGTACTTATTTGTTTAACAGTATGGCGAATGAATTTTGGATAGGTGGTAGTGATAAGCTTGTTGAGGGGCAGTGGCTTTGGTATCAGGGTGATGTGGCTGGCGTACAGTTTTCAAATGGTTCTACCGCTGTCAATGGACAATATGCACCGTGGGCAGGGGGACAACCAGACAACTGGCCTGCAAACGCTCCAGGTGAAGATTATGCGATGATGCGTAGGAATGGTGACATTAACTGGCAGGATATTCATGATACCTATACCATGCGTTCTATCATGCAATGGGATGGTGCGGCAGTTCGTGCAGCCCAAGCCGTTCAAAGTGGTGGTGCCACCACAAGTATTAAAGAAGATGCCACGGCTGGTACGGTTGTGGGGACACTCTCAGGCACTGATGTAGATGCAGGCAGTACCTTTACGTATACCATTACGGGTGGCAGTAGTGCCAGCAAGTTTACCATTGTAGGCAATGAACTTCGAGTAGCATCGAGTGCTACGTTTGACTATGAAACCAGTACTACGGAGACTGTCACACTTACCATTACGGATAATGGCGGGTTAACTCGTAGTGAAACTTTCACCGTGAATGTGGTGAACGTGAACGAAGCCCCAAATACGCTGACCCTTGCCAGTGGTGGGAGTATCGCTGAGAACAGTGCGAATGGCACCGTGGTCGCCACATTTGCAGGGACTGACCCTGACGCAGGTGCTGGCTTACTCTACAGCTTAACCGACAATGCGGGTGGACGCTTTGCCATTAACGCAACGACAGGTGCGGTAAGAGTAGCCGATAACACTTTGCTCAACTTTGAAGCCAATACGACGCATAATATTACGGTACGCACCACGGACATAGGCGGACTTACTCGTGATTTAACCCAAGCGATTACTGTCACGAATGTGGGTGAATTACCGACGTTACTCTTAGGTGAGCCTGAGACCTTTGAGTCGGGTGCAACCACAGGCTGGAGCAATGCTGCGAATGTCAATAGTGGTAGCAACTTCTTTACTCGCTTTTTAACCGATAGTTTAACTTACGGTGCGTCTGGTGATGCGAGTGCGGTGAGTGTGCAAGGACAGCAAAGGGTTCATAAGACGTTTGCTTTGTCAGGGAATCAAACCCAAGTTACGATTACTTTTGAAATGTATGAAATTGATAGCTGGAATGGTGAAAACTTCCAAGTATGGTTGAATGATGTATTAGTGTCTAATAGGAGTTACAATAATGCTTTAACCGAAACTTATTCAGACTCTATTTCTACAACGAGTTTACTGAATCAAGGGTTTAGTCGTTGGAACGACCAAAAACATACCTATACTTTAGTAGTGAATACTACAGCTACGAGCTTAAAGTTAGGCTTTGGGTCTATGCTTAATAGTGCTTGGTCTGATGAAGCCTGGGCTATTGATAATGTGTATTTACGGGAAGATGTGGTTGCCATTGCCGAAAATAGTGCCAATGGTACGGTTGTGGCAACGTTTAGTGGTGTCGATGGTGAAACAGCGAATAATGCCCCCCCTACATATAGTTTGGTATCACCTGATGGACGTTTTGCGATTAACAGCAGTACGGGTGTTTTGACAGTCGCCGACAGTAGTTTGCTTAATTTTGAAGCGAGTACCTCTCATACGGTTACGGTACGTGCGACAGGTGCGACAGGTTTAACTAGGGATTTGGTGCAAACAGTAAACATACTCAACGTGAACGAAGCCCCGAATGTTCTTGGTTTGGTAACGGGCGATAATTTGCTTATTAACCCTTCTTTTGAAAACCTTTATACCGTTAACAAGTCAGGTGAGTGGAATGGCTATGATGATGGTACAATCCTACAAGGCTGGGTAAGAGAAGCGGGTAATTTTGACCAAATTGATAATTACACCCTACCTTCAGCACCAAATGCTGCACCCACACATGGAAACTACTTCCTAGACTTAGAGGGTAGTAGCAGCAATCAACTCGCTATATCTCAAACAGTAAGTGGCTTAACTGCTGGTAGTGTCTATCAATTATCGTTTGATACTCGGGACTGGGGAACGTCCTCTGGTGATAGTGTGAGCATTTACTGGGGAGGACAACTTCTTCAAACCATTACGGATGCTATGACAGGCTATACTTGGAATACGTATCGCTACCAAGTAACAGCTGGTGCGGGTAATGGTTCTAACACACTGCGTATTGTGGGTGCTGGGCCAAGTGACGGTAACGGTATGGCTGTCGATAACTTCAGCTTGCGTCAAGTTTTACCCGCCATGGCAACAAGTATTGCGATTGCCAATGCTGGCTTTGACCAACAAACCGTCACAGATGGTGCCAGTGGTTTTGGCAATAGTGTTGCTTCATGGGTAGGTAATGGCTCTATCGCAAATCCAGCTACCTCACAATTACCCACATTGTCAACCAATGGTGACAATGTGGCACATTTACTGAATGGGCGCTCTTTAAGTCAAACTCTTACAGAAACACTTGCTACCAATACCCTTTACACTCTGAGTGTGAATGTGGGAGATAGAGTTTATTTTACGGTCACTAACAATGCTATACGCTTATATGCAGGGACAACATTGCTTGGGGTGACTTTGGATGTGATTCCCCCCACAAACGGGTCTTGGCAAACGGCTGTATTACGTTTTGATAGTACTACCTTAGGTGTGGGGTCATCGTTGTATGGACAAGCTCTGAAAATAGAGCTTGAAAATACAGCGACGAGTTCATCCTTTGTTTGGTTTGATGATGTACGTTTAACGAAGTCTCCAGCAAGTGCTGTGTTAGGAGCTATCGCTGAAAATAGTGCGAATGGCACCGTGGTAGCCACGTTTGCGGGTACCGACCCCGACGCAGGTACGAACCTGACCTATAGCCTTGTGGCACCTACAGGTGCCTTTGCCATTAACAGCTCTACAGGGGTATTAACTGTACTAGATAGTACGAAACTTGACTTTGAAAGTGCCACCACGCATAGTGTGACGGTACGTATTTCAGACGGTACCCTCACCCGAGACCTCACACAAACTATTAACGTGACAGATGTTATTGGAGAGGTCGTTACAGGTACTTACGGTAATGATACTTTAAGAGGTGGGATTGGTAACGATACATTATCAGGGAACTATTCTGGAAACGATGTGTTATATGGTGGTGACGGCAATGATGTTTTATATGCCTCAACATTAGGTGCTGATACCCTATATGGTGGTTTGGGGAATGATACGTATTATCTTGATACAGCCACACAATATATCATAGAGAATACCAATGAAGGCAATGATACAGTTTATTTTTCTGGTTCTGTCAATTATACTCTTGCAAATAATGTGGAAAACTTAATCAGTTGGACCAACACAAACAGACGTTTTGATGGCAATAGTTTAAATAATTTACTTTATGGTAACTCGGGTAATGATACTCTCTATGGTGGTTTAGGAGATGATACACTACAAGATGGTATAGGTACTGGAAACGATGCACTCTATGGAGAGAGCGGTAACGATGTCTTGTATGCCTCAGGTGGTAATGACTCACTAGATGGTGGTACAGGCGTGGATACCATGGCAGGCGGTACAGGAGATGATACTTATTTTGTGGATGATGCCAGCGATGTGGTGACTGAAAGTAGCAACGAAGGTACTGATGAGGTTCGAGTAACAGGTAACTTTAATTACACCCTTGCCAACAACATTGAAAATGGACGAATTTCATACGTAGCTTCTGCAACTAACTTAACGGGTAATGCTTTAAATAATACCCTGTACGGGAATGCTTTTATAGGTGGCGTAAGCAACGTATATGGGGGTGCTGGTGACGACAGCCTTTATGCTGTTGGACTCAATGCACTTTATGGCGAAGATGGAAATGATCGCTTGGATTTGAGCAATCTTTCCAGTCTGGCAGATGGTGGTCAAGGTAATGACACGATTTATGGTGGTTCTGGTAGTGATACCATATATGGTGCCGATGGGGATGATTATATCAATACTTCCAGTGGTGCTAATTTAGCTTACGGTGGCGTAGGGACCGACACAATTTATGGTGGTTCTGGTAATGACACCTTGTATGGCGATGATGGGGATGATTATATCAATACTTCCAGTGGTGCTAATTTAGCTTACGGTGGCGTAGGGACCGACACAATTTATGGTGGTTCTGGTAATGACACCTTGTATGGCGATGATGGAGATGATTATATCAATACTTCCAGTGGTGCTAATTTAGCTTATGCTGGCGTAGGAGCCGACACGATTTATGGTGGTTCTGGTAACGACACCTTGTATGGTGATGATGGGAATGATTATATTAGTACTTCTGGTGGTGCTAATTTAGCTTATGCTGGCGTAGGAGCCGACACGATTTATGGTGGTTCTGGTAACGACACCTTGTATGGTGATGATGGGAATGATTATATTAGTACTTCTAGTGGTAACGACTCGTTAGATGGTGGTCTCGGAGCCGATACCATGCTGGGAGGAGCTGGGGATGATACCTACTATGTGGATAGTGTTAGTGATACTGTCACTGAATATAGTAATGATGGCATTGATACGGTTGTACTTACGGGTAACTTTAACTATAGCCTTGCAAACCATGTTGAAAACGGAACAAGTTTAGCCAGTGCCGGCTTTAACTTAATAGGGAACAGTCTCAACAACGTATTATATGGGAGTAATACCACTCAATCCCAAAGTTTGGTTTACGGTGGTACAGGGAATGATACCCTTTATGCTGTGGGGCTTAACACCCTTTACGGTGAAGATGGTAATGATACGCTTTATGCAGTCAGTGGCAGTATCGCTTATGGTGGCAATCATAATGATATTCTGTATGGTGGTACAGGTAGTAGTGTGTTGTATGGCGATGCAGGGAATGACACCCTCACCAGTGCTATGGAGGGGGATACCCTTGATGGTGGTGATGGGGATGATGTCCTTATCTCAAATGTGGTTGAGAATGCCACTTTTAACACCCGTACGGATACTCTGATTTCAGGGGCTGGGAATGATGTACTTGTCGGTGGGGACTTCATGACCCAACAACAAACAGGGAATATGCTCATTCAGTTAGGTTTAACGGGTGGGAATGATACCCTGACAGGGACCCAAGGTAGCTTAACGCCTGTGATTGCAGAGTCGGTTAAAGTAGTTGTCAATGATACAGACAGTGCCATACGCTTTGCCTTTAACAATGCGGGTACCCAAACTGATGGGAGCAGTGCAGCTCATAGTACGGTTCAGGTGACGCTTGAGTATGGTAGCGGTAGTTACAGTACATTGCAATATATGGAGTTTAATAACACCAATAACACACCTACCAGTAAAGTTGTGGATGTGTTACAAGTTTCCACAGGCAATAGTACAACCTCGTACTACTTTACGGGTCAGAAAATCATGCAAATTTACCAAGCCTTCTTGAGCTATCAAAGTGCAAACCCAGGGGTTGATATTTCTAACCTAGGGGTGGTACGTACCAATACTGATTTGATGAATATCATCGCCACGCACAGCGTGTCGGGCGTATCCGCTTAGAGGCACTCAAACCCAACACCAAAACTTGCACGTGGGGGGGAAATATCCTCTCCCACATACCACACCCTCCATCCACGTCATACCGATGAAAATCGGTATCCACCCCTTGCTTATACTAGAAGCTCTCTGGATTCCGACCTGCGTCGGAATGACGATGTAAGATGATAAAACGTAGGGGAAGGTTTGTAACCTTCCCGAAAACTCGACCCCCAATAATAAACGGTACGCAGAAGAAACCTTCCCCTACTTAGTTAGTTCTCCTACCTTGGTACTAGATGGGGCTACCATGGCGGGTGTTGTTTGGGCTTCAGGCTTGGGGTTACTCACTGAGGTTGAAAGCGTTGCATGGGCTGCATGGGTAGGCTTTTTACCCATGTTCTTGAGCAACAGGTTTACAAAGTAGGAAGTTCCTTGAATAAAGGCACCTACTTTTGTCCAAGTACGACCGTCATAAGGACCCACACGCCCATCTTTTAATAACGGCCCAAAGTTTTTAACATCGATGAGTTTAAAGAAACTTTCAATGGCTGCCGCACCATACGCTATACCACTCGTTCGGTATACAAGGCTCAGTGGCAAAGGCCAGTCGTTAAACTTGGTTAGTAATCCTGCAAAGGCTCCCGCAAAATTCCCCCAGAACAGCATACTTGCCATGCCTTTATTGTATTTAAGAATTTGAGGTGTTTTTTCAGGAAGGGCATGCCCGAGCTTCTTCAAACCTTCCTCATACAAGTTGGGTTCTCTGATGAACTGCTTTGCATTGGCGAGTACTGCAAAAAATCCTGCTGCCGCAAGTGTGCTGTATAACACACGTCCCGCAACAGCGTGGGAATACATTAAAGGTACAAACATACCATGGGTAATAGGGTGTAAAAATCGACTGATAGGCCCTCGCTTAGGATGCTCGGGGTCAGGGTGGGTGAGTCCATGAAACGCTTTTTGCCACGCCCCGAAGGACTGCTTGGCATATTGGGGGGTATGCCCAAGGGTATCTGCAAAGGCTTGCCATTCTTTTTTGGCGTTTCTGCCAAGAACATCAGTAAGACGATGCCCCTCGGGTTGTCCTTCCATCATGTCCGCTAAACTATTCCCTTTCGGGTGTTCTAGTTTTACGTCGGGTCTTGATTGACCAACCTTCGTAATACTGAATAATCCTGTTAACAAGCCTACGGGTGCTACGGCATTGAACAAAGATGACCAGTTATGAAGGTTGACACCTTGCTCTAACATGGTTTTAGTGAGAGGCGTACCTGCTTTGTTGGCTTGGTATACTTTCAGGGCGAGGGTATTGTTTTTCATCATCATGGGGGTGAGTAATGCTGTAAAGGTTGTAAATGCCCCAAAGGCACTACCCCGCAAAGCATACCCTTGTGCGTAAGCACCCACTGTATTGGTTAGACCATAAACTGTATTGAGTACAGGTGCATTTTTTGCCAACACAAGTGCCGTTTTATCTGCCACTGCTTTGGGCAGGAGTTTATGAATTCCAAGAAGTTTAGGGGTGTGTCCCGCATGTAGGTCATGTTCTGCTAAGTTACCGAGTCCCCATACCACAGCACTGCCAACGCCTAAAGGAGGAATCAAGGTTGAAAGATTCCAAGTACGAGGGTTATACCACTGAGTAGGTACATGTTTAGCTTGAGCTGAGGGCGTTGGGGGGGAGTGTTCACTGGTGACAGGGCTGGTAGCACCATCGTGCATGCTCGGGTTCGGGGGTTGGTGTGTTTCACTCTTATTTTCTTGGGCTTCTACACCCATATGATGCAAGCCTTCTTGACTTATTTCTTTGACGAGCTTCTTAGTACCCTCTTGAGAAAGCGTGCTAAACGTTGTGGTCGCAGGGGTTTTTAGGTATTCCGCCGTAGCGATACGTGTCCCTGCGATACTAGCCCCTGCAATACCAAGTCCTAGAAGCATTTCTTTGGGGTTGGTTGTAGAGGATTTTCCTATAGATGTGGTCATATGTTCTTCTGGTTTGAGTTCAGAGACTCCCAGTGTGATGGTATCTGAGGGTGTCTGAGCCAATAAAGAAGAAGACTGACGGGTGAGTAATGTGTTTGTGAAAGCAGGAAGTACTTCTGAAGCACCTGTTGCTTGTTCTTGTAAGGCATATCTTACGGATGGTAGGCGTGTTGGTAGTTCTATCACGTGCTTATATCCAATGTTTATGCAAGCCTTAATAGGCATTTTAAAAAACGGATTTAAAACATCTGGACGTAAATCACTATGATCCATACGAGCATTATCACCTTATTATCGTGCCACGAAAAAGAGCTTTTAAAAGTGACAATATTGTAATAAGAGCAATATGACTTTATTTGTAACATTTTCTTTACAATTTGTGATTGAATTACACAAATAACTTGATGCTGTCGCCGTAAAATCTCGATGCGGCCGTGCCATCAAGCAGTTCTTCACGTCGCCACCATATAGCCGCACCACAGGCAGCGGCTCCTAACGTAATGATAGGGTTTTTTGCAAGGGTAATCGCCCCTTTGGTGAGCAACCACCCTGCTGGCTTGAGTGCTTCGAGGGCAACGTTTTGTCCTCGACTAAAGGGGATGCGTGCTAAGCCCATCAAGGAACCTTGAACCAGCCCTCCGAGCATCTTCCCACCTGCTTGAATGACATCTCTGTAGCCTGCCCATAGTGCAATTGCAGCGGCAATATTAAAGGCGGCATTTTCAAGCAATACTTCTCGTACAAAGTACTTTGTGGGGACTACCGCATGATGGATACGGTTTGAAAACCAAAAATTGTGCTTATCCCACTGTACTAAATATTTTAAAAGCCAAGCGTTCCCTGTGTTTTTAAAATAGTTGGCATACCAAATGTCATAGCCACCATCGGCAATGTAGTTGTTTTGCTCACGCTCAATCTCGGGCTGATAAAAGCCCATTTTAGCATTGTTGGCTTGCATGGCAACCTTCACAATAGGCACGGCAATGGCACGGGCAAGGAGTGAGGGGGAACCACCTAAGATAGGCATCATGATTCGACGAGGCTTGAGGTTGATACTAAAGACATGGGGGATAAGGGTATAGGCTTACATCATTTCCTAGTTGTATCAAACCAAGGGCTTGCTTATTTTGTGTGCTTTTTGTACGCTAATACCTAAGCAATGTTTCATAAGAAGTTGCTTAGGTCGTTTTTGCCGATGTGGCGAAATGGTAGACGCACTCGACTCAAAATCGAGCGGAGAAATCCATGTCAGTTCGACTCTGACCATCGGTAGAAAGCCCCTCTTGTCAATCGCAAGAGGGGCTTTTTTGTGGCTAATTTTTAGGTTTGGTGTGTTTGTTTTGGTCTTCCAAAGGTGTGGGATAAGGAAAAGGACCCTCAAAAGGGTTCGGTGCCTCTTTATTTAATGGGATGGTTTGTTCAAACATGTCTGTTTGCACGGCTCTTGCACTCACGCCAGGTTGACCTTGGGTGAAGAAAATCACCCGATTCGTTTCAGGGTTAGGCATTAAGCCTTTCTTTCCTGTGGATGTGGCTTGCAAAATCTGCTGACTCGATACACCTGGGCTACTTTTGCCATTGGCATCGTGTCTGAGCCAAGAGGAGGGGTCAAGTTCTCCAAAAGGAATCCCTATTTTGGCTTCTTTCGGAGACATTTCAAGGACTCGAGGGGTTCCCATGACTTGAGCATCCTCTGCATAGCCACCACCAATAATCTGAACGTCTTCAGGCTTGGGTTTTTCAAAATTGGTGGGCGTTAGGGAAAAGGGTCGGTTAATTTGAATCATGGGTATTTCTCCTGTGTTTTATAAGATAGCCTGTATTGCAATTGATTTAGCCTTGAGATACACACAACTTCACTCGTCGTGTAGGTACGATGGAGGGAAGTAGAAGAGGTTTTAATCCTTATTGTTATAAAAACAGTGTGTTGGCTTTTTTGTGCGACATTCTTTTGTGTATGCGTTGTGCTATCTGGGTGCCGATGCAAGTCGGCATGACTAGAGAAAAGGGGGAGTGTTGTCATACCGATGAAAATCGGTAGCCACCTTTGGTTTATACGTTATCTCATGCCACTTAGGGTAGGGGGATGTGTTTGTATTGCCAGTAGGGTTTGAAGTCTTGCAGAATTGCCCGCTGTGTTTTCATAGGCAAGGAGACAAAAGAAGGCTTGCTCTCGCCTTCAGGGGTTACACGAAACCCTAAACCACTACGAACATGGCTAAAACACTCGGGCATATAT
Source organism: Vampirovibrionales bacterium (assembly GCA_044346175.1). GTDB lineage: Bacteria > Cyanobacteriota > Vampirovibrionia > Vampirovibrionales > JAJTHC01 > JBJTUH01. Next base: position 9,140 of record JBIIZQ010000007.1, on the reverse strand, counting down.
TCGTAGATACCCACATAGGTTTTATCAATAATGGTTGTCGTTGAACCGTCTGTAAATAAAAGCTGGTTGAGTGTCTCGGAGGGTTGTTTCCCCTTTAAAACAGGTTTGCAAACTTCTTTGCCTGAAGCATCGACAAGTGTAATTTTTTCAAAGTCAGCTTTGTACTCTCGCTTGGTATTCACTGGGGCAGGTACCCCTGTGGCAGCCTCTAGTAAAAAAGATAGTCCTATATTCACTTTACTGCTTGTGGTTAATTTTGTTTTCGGAATAGCAATGACTTTCACAATAGGCGTACGTTCCTCTAGTGAATAAACCTCGAAGAGGGTTTCATTTTTAGAGGCGTATTCATCATCACTAAGAGCATAGTTTCTTTTTGTGGCTCGTTTTTTTCTTGCCGCAAGGAGCTTTTCTTCTGCTAGAAGCTTTTGCTTATATCCTGAAACAGGTGTCGTAATGATGACCTCAAACTCGCCGCCACTGAGTTTAAAGGTTTCAGGGTGTTCAGCTAAACTCGCCGCATTGGTACCGAAAATCTCTTTTAAGGGGTATATGTCTGTAGGGTAGTCAGGTAAAAGCTCAGGACTTGGTTTGACAAGTTCTCCTGACTTGAGTTTTGCTTTCACGGCTTCCACCATGGGCTTTGCCAGTAGTATGGACATACTTCCTGAAACACCAGGCCCCGACTGCCTCTGTCGTATGAAGGTATTCACGCCAATGACTTGCCCGTCAAAGTTGAACAAGGGTCCCCCTGAATTGCCAGGGTTGATATTGACATTATGCATAATAAAGACATCTGTCAGTTTACTTGCAATGCCATCGGTGAGCGTTTTTTCTAATGTTTTCCAACTAATTGGCGAGCCAATCGCAAAAATTTTCTCTCCAGGGTATACCAGTGGCTCTTGATGAGGTGGGGTGAACATCTCAAGTACAGTGTAGTCTTTGATGTTTTCAAGATTGACAAGCACAATGGCAAGGTCAGACTGCCTTTCTTGGTATACGACCTTGCCAGTAACCACTTTTCCCTCTCCAAAACGAATCATCATTTCTTTGCCAGCATCATTCACCACATGGTTATTGGTGATGATAATACCTTCCTTATCGACTAAAAAGCCACTCCCATGCCCAGCCGTCACGACGGAAACAACCCCTTTTTCTAAACGGGTGTAAAGGCTTGTGACTTCAGACATTTGGCGTTGTGCTTGGGAGCTTAAGGGTAGCCCAACCACCCATAGGCTGATAGCTAAAAAGAGTATGTAGTGAGGTAAAGACTTTATCATAAGGGTTTTGCTCTATGAGGGGTGTATATCGCCAAAACAGGTTCAAAAACGTCTTAATCTTTAAGGGGGGAGGGTCGTTGATGAAACTGATTTAGGATGCCATAGTTTGTGAAAATTGCTTTGTGAAAATGACAATGAGCCTCTTTTAATAATATGCTTCAAAATTTACCATGGCTGGTGCTTAGTTGTAAACACTCTGTACACACGCTCCTGTACAGGAGCGTGTGTATTGTGAATGGTTAAAAGTACAGTCGTGGTCATTTCTGTCATACCGATGAAAATCGGTTGAAAAATCCATATCTAGCCTTCGCTCATACTTCATGCTCTCTGGATTATGACCTGTATTCGGCAGGGACGAGGTAAAGAAAAGAAGCTCCAAAATGAAGCTCTATGTGTTTGGCTTTTTGACCATTTAAAATAAACACCCCCCTGTAAAGGGATACAGGAGAATCGATAAGAAGGAAATATTCAGATGATAGGCAATGCTACCCTGTATACCCTTTTTTAAAATACGAGGGTAAAGGAAGCCTAGCCACTTGGACGTAGTAACTGAGCAGCGCCTGCGGTCAGTTGGTTGGCTTGCTGGAGGACACTCAAGGAGGCTTGTTGAAGAATCTGGTTTCGAGAGAGTTGCGTGGTTTCTCGTGCCACATCCACATTACGAATACGGCTTTCGGAGTCAGAGACTTTTTCGATCGTGAGGTCTAGGAAATTCACACTTCCCTGTAGACGGTTACTCAATGCCCCGATGGTGGCGCGTCGGTCGTTGACGGTATTCAGTGCCGTATCCAGTAATGCAATTGTTGCCAATGCCCCTGTATTGGTCATGACATCCAAGGCTTGAATGCCTAGAGAGGTGGCACTAATGGTGGCTAAAGGGTTTGTGGCTGCGGTGGTAGCAAGGTTGATAATATCGTTGGCAGTGCTATTGTTCGGCCCCACCTGAATATAAAAGTTTGTGACAGAGCCATTTAATAAACTTAATCCATTAAAAGAGGTGGCACTTGCAATACGGGTAATATCATCACGCAACTGATCCATTTCAGCATCAATGGCGGTACGTTGTGTATTGGCAAGGGTATCGTTACCAGCCTGTACCGTAAGCTCTCGCATACGTTGGAGGTTTTCGGTAATTTGAGTTAATCCCCCCTCAAGTACACCCATGACATTGAGGGCATCTTGTACATTATCTCGAGCTTTGTTCATCCCTCGAATTTGAGTACGTAGACGTTCTGAAATCTGAAGACCAGCAGCATCATCTGCTGCACGATTGATTCTAAAGCCACTGGATAATTTTTCAAAGGAGTCTGAGAGGCTTTTCTGGTTCGTGTCGAACGAACGCTGTGCCATTAAGGCAGAACCGTTATAATTCACATACATTGGCATCGTACATAAGCTCTTTCATCTGTCCAAACCAATTGAGTCATAGCCCCGTAGGACAAAGCGTATTCTTCAGACTAACGCTTATGAATAGGTGTTCGTGTAACAAAATGTAAACATTTACCCTTTTTTATAAAACTCCTTTATACAGAGGGGGGGTATCTAAGGCAAAATGAAAACATTAGGGGTTTAGAAGCATGTAGTTAGGGATGGATAGTTAGGGATGGATAGTTAGGGATAGACTGTACCCATAGTGTTTAACTGGTATGCCATTGGTGTTCAACGTAAGGAAGTGTGGGTTTAGGGGTTAGTGGCTTGGTGGCAAGCAGGTGTGAATCGATTTAGCAGTTAGTGATAGTAAGTTAGGTAAAGTGTCATGCGCGTTCACGGTGTCGATATACGAGGTATACCAAGTAGTAATCAACGTGTTCAAAAATCTTTGGGACGCTTTACGGGCATTGATGTCGTTGTGACTCCGTCGCAAAGCAATACGATAACAACGCAACCTGATACGCTTGGTGAAGCAACTTCTAAGCCAAACACCCAACCCACGCATTACGACCCTACGCATCACTACCCTACGCATCACTACATGGTACGCCCTTGGTTGCCTGTAACAGGGGTTAAAAAAGCCCAGTCTGTCACGTTAGAGCTTCAGCCGTTCAAAGCGAAAGCTGCAAATTATATGCAGGATGCGTTTATGCTTGCCCCTGTACGCAGTGACGCACAGGAGCAACATGCGCCGTTGCAACCCTTGGAAGTCAAAATGGTTGAAACGCCCCGTGGTTGGATACTGCCCAAAACATTGGCTCCTGAGGTTCAAAAAGAGCTTGTTTTTAATCCTTATAAAAACAAAACTCTTGGCTATCGCTTTAAAGTCCAAGATGACCAACAGCAGACACATACGTTGCTTGATGGCGGTGCTTTTGCCGTGCATCATAGTTTCCGAGGTAATAAGCTTTCAAGCCTCCCTATGGAAAAGCAACAGTTTAGCCTCGTGACCACACAGGACGCTTCTCGTTTAGCACAACCCTCGGCTTGGTTCCAACGTAATACCTTGGTGGATGTCCTTCAAGGAAATATTCTGGGGCGACGTGTTGCCTATGCCCTGACGAAGTTACGTCGTGAGGCAACGCCTGAGACGCAGCCTGTGGTTCATGCGATGGAGCAGACCCTCTTGCCCTCACAGCGTGGTACCCCCCTGATGTATGATTTTAATACGCCTGAAGTGCTTCCTAGTCGCCCTGTGACAGGGCTTCCTGAAGACGCACTGCCCGAAATGCCTTTGATGAAAATTAGTAGGCTTTTATCAGCACGTCGTATTCAAACGCTGTGGCAAACCCATTTAATCAATAAGGTAGCCTTACCGTACCATGCGGGTGATATTCTGGTGCGACCCTTTATTGGGAACGATACGGTTTCAAACCATGGCTATTATGCCAGTGATTTATATCAAATGAGTCCTCAAATGGGGAATCATGAACTCTTTAAGCATGTGGGTAGGCTCATGCTTAGCCATAACTTGAGCCTTGTGTCTGACTTTGCCTTTGTGGGTAAAGGGTTACAATCGACGGAAGCTATGGCTAATTTGCATTGGCGAGAGATGTCTCCTTTTTGGGACTGGTTTCGATACGACAAACCTTCTGGAGGAAGCCATGCACCTTTTCAGCTTCCTGCACACGGTCATTCAAAACCTATCACGCTAGGGTTATTACCAAGCTGGACAGACCCCCATACCAAAGCGCTCTATCCTGATGCCCATCGCATTGCATTCAAGGTTATCAATGCTCCCTACTTGAAAGCACATGAGAAAAACCATCATTATAATCCTCATGCCATGACCTTCCTTGAGATGTATGACCCCACGAAGGAAACCTCGGATGGTCAAATGCGGTTACATCATACGCCTGATGAAGACCCTGTACAACGTCGTAGAATCCCCGTCGCTCCTGAAGTTGTGCAACAGGTGTTAAAAGATTATGAAGCAGACTATCCTCATGCTATCCAGTTGCCTTCAGGCAATCCCACGGGACACAAGGAGCCTGTGCTATCATTACCTGACAACATCCGAAATCTCTCCCCCCAAGCTCCTGAAGTACAAACGTGGCTTTCTAAAGTCACAACTTGGGGGCATCTGCAACTCGGTTTACCTGGGCAGGATGACTCTGGCTTTAAATGGGATGGGCAGATTCCAAACTTGCTTCCGAACCTTAGTCATCCTGATGTAAAACAACATGTGCAATCTGCCTTTGACTTCCATGCACGTACATTGGTCAATGACCAAACCCAGTGGTTAGCAGATGCACTTGTGGCACACCAACTTGGTAAAACGACGTGGCACAGTCCTGATGATGTGCTTAACGCAATGAAACCTTTATCTCGTGCGGAACGTCTTCCTGACCCCATGCAAGATGGCTCTTGGCAACATCATCAACCCTTGCCTCCTTTACCTGCTTCTCAGGATGCGCAAAAGGCACTGGCAACCCATGTGTTTAATCATTATCAAGCCCTCGCTCAAGGGGTAAGCCACGGTGCCAAATCTCCTACAGATATGGCTTCAGAGTTATCACAACGTTTGTTTAATGAGTATCCCATTGAGGCACTTCCTTTGAAAGATGAGGATGGGTCGCCACTCATGTTCAAAGCGTCGCTCATGAATCCTGTATTGAAACGTAATTGCCAGTCGCTATTTGCTCTTGGTGCATCTACTGATTTCTTAGAACACCTGCCTATCATAGGTCGTCGTGTGTCCTTTGATGGCGCATTAAAGCAGTTTTTTACCCAAGCACTTCATAGTTCAGGGTTGTCACCTGCTCAAAAAGCCGTACTTGCTGACCCTATTGGTCAAAGTCTTATGATGAGTCAGTTTGGTGAGGCTCTTTACTTAAAGTTGCTTACGGGGCTTGATAGGCAACAGCTCTATTATGAACCCAATGGTGGATTTCGTGACCCTGCTCAAGTCGATACCATGATGCGCCATGGCTTAGAACAAACACTCACGCAAGCTAAAAAAGCTTGGATGCTCACAGCCTCTCCCGTACAAAATGCTGAGATGTTACCTGGTTTCTTAATTCAACGTCTTAATACGCCTGAGATACAAAAAGACCTCCAGCGTTTGTTAAAACAAGCGACTCCAGAGGTTTCGCCAGAAATACTGTTGCAAGCAAAAGCCCTTGTGCAGAGTCAGCGTCCTGTGCTTAAAGCACGTTTGGATGCCGCAAAGGACTTTGGTGCCATGAGTGATATCATGGAAACCCAGGATATTCCTATTGATGGTACCAGTAGTCGAAAATCTCATAAGGTATGGGAAGAAATGGGTCAAAAAATGTCAGATACTTGGCAGACCCTTCTAGGTCATCCTCAAGCAGCCACGCAAGCGAATCCCCAAGGGTTTTACGGCTTTTTCCCTCAAAGTGAAGTGATTGCAGAGTTTACCAATGAAGGCTGGTTATCGGCACCTTTGACTGGGGTCATGCATAAGATGGGCAATGTGTGGACGGGGTTTGTGAATTACGCTTTGCGGAATCGTTTAACCCGTCTGGTAGGTGAACAAAATGAAGCGCACAAAGAGCCTTTCAGCCAATTAGGTCAGGGCTTAACGGCGTTACAAAGTCAGCTTCATGCCATGACGCAATACTATCCTACAAGTGCGACCCTTCAAGGCAACCAAAACTTTACGTCGCACCATGATTGGACCCTCACCATGGATGAACTCATCAAGCCAGGTGGTATTATGACCATGAACGAGCAAAAGTATCGTACAGCCCGTCATGCGCTTGGGGATACTGCACGCTTACTTGGAGGGCAAAGTCACTCAGGTCAAGCACTCACGCCCAAGTTACTGGAACGGGTTTGGATGAATCGCCTTCTTACTTCACAGCCCGATACCATGAAAGCACGTATTACGGAAGCCCTCCATGTATTGGCTCAAGGAGATACAGCGACTCTAGAAAGTTACGCAAAAGACAAAAAACTTATGAGTCTTTTGCTCAATAAGCAAAGGTTTGATGCCCATCTTTTGAGTCCTGAAGATAAATTAAATGCTCTGAAAGAATTGTTTAATTTAGAGACAGGGCTACTTGCCATCCCCAATTTACCGCCTGAGGTGATTAAAACATTTACTTGGATGGAATCTGAATGTTTGAAAGACCATTTAACCCATCCCTCCATCAAACAACCAACGCCATTCCCTGAAAAACTTCTTGACCCCGAAACGATGGCACAGACCCTTAGTGTTTATGACCCGACCTTCACCCATGTCATCCATGAAGTGTTAACGCCAGAGCAACGACAGCAGTATTTAGCACGTATTGCCGTATTAGGGCAACTTGCTTACCAAATGACCCGCCCCTCTACAACCACTGCTGCAACCGCCATATGGAATAATGCCCTTGACGATGTACTTTCTCAGGAGTCACTGAGTACACGTCTTGCAGAACGTCTGGGGGTAGATACAGCAACACTCCAGCATGCACTCCCTGAAATTCTAGGTCGAGCGATGGTTCGTGCTGCTGAAAAAGAAGGCGACCGTTTTGGGATGCTTCCTATTGAGGTACAATTGGCAAGCCTTACGCAAGAGATACCAGCACTCAAGAAATCTTTAGCCCTTAGTGACCAAGAAAAAACGCTACTCACAGCCATGACGAAGCATCCAGAGGGTGTACAAGCATTGAGTCGTATGTTACATGATAGTGCCTACGTACCAGCACTCGATAAGCTCTCTCGTATTCAGGCATTACAAATGGCATACCCTGGTAAACCTAGCCTCAATTTAGCAGATATGCTTGCTAAAACGGGTACTGAAACCTATGCAAACCGTTGGGTTCAAAACCGACCGACCTTTGTGATTCCTGAGCTTGAGGCACAGTACCTTGCACAATTTACTCATGTGGCTCACAGCTCCCCGCTTCTACATACTCGTACAAGTCCTGTGGCATTAAAAGCCTACGGACAATATCAAGACGAGCTAAAAGCTCTCACCCTATTACGGGATGACCCTCGTTTTGAGGCTTTCAATCGAGGGGGATTCCCTCCCACACGCACGGATAAAAATGGACACCAGCACCCGCTTATCACGCATGAAGACCATCATCAGGTACTACCAATTTATCGGCCCACATCGCCCGAAAGTAACACACCTAGCGTCATGATGCTTATCAATCGTGGGGAACCTTCCAATCCCTACCCCTCTTGGGATAATCGTATAGGTGAAGACCCTTCTGGGCGTTTCCCGCAAGCTGTCTTGCAACAGCCTGTCATACAGGCGGGTACAAGCTTACCGCTTACGGGATGGTCTCTTAAAGAAGGTACAACCTTCGAGGTTTACCGTCCTGTGGTAGACGACAAACGCCCCAGCACTGACCCTCATCGTGTCAGTTGGCAAACAAAGGAAACTATCACGGTTCAAGATGGTCAGCTCACACTCCCAGAGTTTTCAAAATTCATAGTACTTCGTGAAAAACGTGAAAATACTTAACAGTTTTTAGTCACTGTTTCCAATCTGTGCCATGCTATGGATAGCCCCCCTTTTGACACAGGAGGGTTAGGCTAGCTTTGTTACATAAAATATTCTTTTTTACTCAAATTGTGTTAGAATAAAAAGAGATTCCTTTTTGATGCAGTAAAAACGTTTATCACACTTTGGGGTATACGGTTTCTTCAACAGTCTCTCCTTAAAAAGCTTTTGTGCCGACTTGCTTGCCTGCTTCGGTTATTGAGTGTGCCTAAGGGTGAGCGATGATGACAAGGGGTAGTATCAGCATGAACATAGCATTCTCAATTGCCACACAACCTATGGGATTTCAAATAAAGTCTTCTCGGTTTGGACAAATCGTGCAAGGTCAACCTTGGATGAACCCTACTGAAGTCCTTTCCCAAGTGTCTCCAATGCTTACAAGCCGTCAACAAGGACTTGAAACCCCTGAGCTAGGCGATGTATTTGCTGCCTCCCATACTTATGAGCATGCACTGCAAAAGCACTTACCTGGCGGTATAAGCCCCGAAGCCTTAAAAGTTTTACATGCGTTGGATACTCAAAAAAATATCGCTTTTACGCTTGATTCTCATGTAAACGCCATTTTTCGTGCCTTGTATCCTGCTCAAAATGGTGTTGTTGTGTATGCTTCAGGGAAACATCCTTCTGATATGGTACTGAAACAGCTTGCACATGACATTGGTAGCGTACTGGGTACGATGCAAAATCGACGTGGGCAAACGTTTCATGTCATTACAGGCGGGACACCTCATGCCAAAAGCTTGATGGAGTTCGTTGCCAAGGGGGCGACGGAACATGGTGGCCATGTGGTGGGGGTTGATTTAGGACGTAGTATTGTGACCCCCGAAGTGACGCAACACATGCACGCAGGACGCAAGCTTTTCCCTGAAGCTTATGTTCATCAAAAAAAAGAAGCATGGATGCACAAGCAGGAACTTCCCCAAGTAGGTTTACGTAGTGCCTATACCGTTGCACTGCCAGGAGGTCCT
>JBIIZQ010000025.1:0-24499 GCA_044346175.1 Vampirovibrionales bacterium | reverse complement strand
AACTATTGACCGAAGTAGCCCAAAAAGCAGGTAATCAATGTGCCGTATTAGCAGTGGATGCCAAATTAACCCATGCGACACCGAGTGGCTGGGAAGTCATGACCCACGGTGGGAAACAACCCACAAGAATTGATGTACTGGCTTGGGTACAAGAGGCTGTAGCAAGAGGTGCAGGTGAAATTTTATTAACGTCATGGGACCAAGACGGCATGCAGCAAGGGTTTGATATTGCATTAAATCGTGCCGTGTCTGATTGTGTCACAGTTCCCGTCATTGCAAGTGGGGGTGCTGCCTCACCCGCTTCTTTCGTAGAAGTATTTCAAGCACAGGCGGCCCAAGCGGCTTTGGCTGCAAGTATTTTCCATGATAAACAATTTAGCATTGCTGAGGTCAAACAAGCCTGCTATCAAGCGGGGATTCCTATGCGTTTGTCATAAGAGGGGGGTTACGACAATAGAACCTGCCATGGTACCATAAGCAAAGGCGCATCACGGATGACCTTCTTTATCAGACGCATCGTACGATTTGATATCAAGGTTATCCCTCACCCTATTCACTGATTATCCGTTATCATAGGCTTTGGTTCAGAAAGGCTTTTTATCATGATGTTTTCTTCTCCCACACTTTGCACCACCTCGCAAGATGTCATTGCCTTAGAAGAGCGTTATGGTGCGCATAACTACCATCCGCTTGATATCGTTATTCAAGAAGCCGAAGGGGTATGGGTCACGGATATTGAAGGCAATCGCTTTTTGGATTGCTTGAGTGCCTATTCAGCTGTAAACCAAGGACATTGTCACCCTCGCCTACTCAAAGTATTGCATGAGCAGGCACGCAAAGTGACCTTAACCTCCCGTGCATTTCGTAACGACCAGCTTCCTCGCTTGTGTGAGAAACTCTGTAACCTCACAGGCATGGCACGGATGCTCCCCATGAATAGCGGTGCAGAAGCCGTTGAAACAGCCATTAAGGCAGCCAGAAAATGGGGATATCATGTCAAAGGCGTGCCTGATGGACAAGCCGAAATTATTGTATGCACGGATAACTTCCATGGACGCACCACAGCAATTATTAGTTTTTCAACAGAACCTCAGTACCGTGAAGGGTTTGGACCTTATTTACCAGGGTTTAAGGTCGTCCCTTATGGCGATATTGAAGCACTGGCACAAGCCATTACACCCCATACCGTCGGTTTTTTAGTTGAACCCATCCAAGGAGAAGCAGGGATTAAAATCCCTCAAGCAGGGTATCTCAAACAAGCAGAAGCCCTCTGTAAAGAAAACCGAGTCCTGTTTATGGCAGATGAAATCCAGTGTGGGCTAGGACGTGCGGGTAAGTTATTTGCATTCCAATATGAAGAGGTCAATCCTGATGTGATTATCATTGGGAAGGCACTCTCTGGGGGGTTCTATCCCGTTTCAGCCATGTTGTCCACTGACGAAGTAATGAGTGTTTTTCATCCTGGTGACCACGGTAGTACCTTTGGGGGGAATCCTCTTGGGTGTGCTCTTGCGTGTGAAGCCCTTGACATTATGGTAGATGAAAAATTGCCTGAGCGTTCAGCCTCTTTGGGGGCTTGGTTTAAAGCACAGCTAGCAACCATTCAATCTGAGGCGATTGTAGAAGTACGTGGGCGGGGCTTGATGATAGGGATTGAACTAAATCGTCCCGCACGTCGTTTCTGCGAAGCCTTAAAGCAACGAGGTATGTTATGCAAAGAAACCCACGCAACAGTCATTCGGGTGACTCCCCCTCTGGTCATTGAAGAACATGACCTTCAGTGGGCTTTTGAGCAATTACAAGCCGTACTGACCGATGCCTCTTTATTAGAAGGATAATAAAAGGGCAAGGAAAGGGTAAGAATGGGTCATTATTTTGCCCCACTCCCTATGACCCTCAAACAAAAAGCAGTCATCCTAATATAGGATGACTGCTTTTCATCATGAACTACTCTGTAAGTATTTTTTCAAAAACCTACTGGGCTTTAGGTTGACTAAGCAGTACAAGACTGGCAGAAACAGAATTGTACACTTTTTTAGTGGCTCGGGGTTGTCCAGCGGCCTTACGCCCCGGACGTGATGCAAGGGTTTCAGGGCTTTGATTTTCTAAATGCTGCTGGTAAACATTCGCACTTTGAGGGTTCACCGACATCCATACCAGCCTCTTGGGTTTGTCAGCAGAAGCCTCAGAAGAGGTCTCGGTTTGGGACGATATCGTAACCTCTGTGTACGCATGAGAAGCCGCTACACCACCAAGCTGTTGTGCCTGTTCTTGAAGCACTTCAGACTCAACAGGAGGGAGCTTCTCTACAAAAGTACCACCATAACGCCCACGGGTAAGAGATACATATCCCTCCTGTGCAAGTTGCTGCAAAGCTTTACGCACCGTATTACTCGAAACACCAAGCTGACTCGCTAACTCACCCATCGCAATGAGTTTATCTCCGGGTTGATGCGAGGTTGCAATGTAGTGTTTGAGAGCTTTTTCAATACGCTCATAATTATAAAATACCTGCGAGGCTCCTTCAAAGTTTGAAGACAAGGCAGTTTCTGCATCCGCTTGGTTCACAGGTGTAAAGAACTCGGCATCTTCTTCATGAGAGAAGAACGACACCACCCCCGGTTTGCGTGAGACATAGGTACCATAGCGTCCACGTTTAGAATAAACAATGGTTTGTTGCACCAAACGTCGCATGGCATCATGAATCGTTTTAATACTCACTCGGAAGCGCTCCGCAAGCTCTAAATGGGAGGGCAGTTTATCATTGACCTGATACTCTTGAGCCACCATCGCTTTGAGGTCACGCTCAATTTGGTCAATCAAGGTTTCAGAGGTGATTTCAGTGTGTCCACCCACATGAGGATGACTAAGAACAGTAGCATCCATTAACGTAATGTCTGCAACATACCAGTTCACCTTATTACCACGTACCCCACGACTACTAAGAATCCCTTTACTTGCTAAAAACTCAAGGGCTAGACGAGTGGTATTAGGTGCTGAGCCAATGGCTTTCGCCAATTCTCTGGCTGAGGGCATGGGTTCAGAGGTTTTAAGTTGTTTTTTCACAATAAAGTGTTGTAAGGCTTCCACCGCTTTATCTCGTTTGGAGGTTTGTTTACGTAGCCTGAATTGAGAGGAATTAGCCTGACGAATCACCGTCCCAATACGCTGCTTGGACTCCACATGCCCTTCATCCTCTACAAAACGAATGGCGTTTTGAACGGTACCAATGGACACATCAAGATAGTTTGCAATCTCAGACTTTTTAGGCAAAAGATGCAGTTCCGTTAAACTTTGATTTGCCAGGCCTTCAGTAATCCAAGCCGTAAGCCATTGCGCAATCATGCCATCTTTGGTACCACTGCCACGCTGAAGCTGGGGTTTTTGCTTGGGTAAATCCTGAACACCAAGACGAATGAGTTGGGTTTCAGGAGCGTCTTGATGAGAGGATACTTCAGTGGGTAATGCACTCCGATTCACCGACAAAAATTCATAAGGCAATTGCCCTACCTGTTGCATCGTATGATTTTGTACTTCTTCCTCAGTGGTCAACACGGAGATAAGCGTACCGCCCTTAGTGAGGGTAGGATGCTGTTTATTGGTACCTTTTTCAATGGTATTGGGTGTTTGCGAGGCTTGTGAATGTGCCGAGCTTTGTGCTTTAGCCATAATGGAATGATTCCTCCTGAAAACCAAAAATGAACACCAAAAATGATTGATTCTTTACCCTGGAGCGTCGTCATCAGTGTATCTCAGTGACATAGAACGCATCTGGCGAGATACATCAATAAAAACCTTACCTTTTAACCGAGCCTTCTTTACCCTAAATGCTTATACAAAAGAAAGAGACACGCCTTTTGAGTAGTGCTGAAATGCAACACCAGCCAAACTTGCTTACAGCCAAACTTGCTTACAACCAAGCTTGCTTACAAACGCATCACTGTATGTTGACGAAGTACGGCAGCGGTGTAGGCTGCTGCTTACTTTCCTGTATTCGGCAGGTTGTGTTATTAGCTTTAAGGCATAAGTGGTATTTTTGTTGTTACTGTAAAAAAATAAAGTATGTGCTAAGTGAGGCGGGGTCTTATAACATTTGGTTTTGGATTTGAAATCATCCTACGCCATGAAAAACAGACTTTTGTTGAGGTCTCACACAGCATCATTAAAAAACCTAAAAACCATTGAAGTACTTGGGTTTAGGATGGGTATCTCCAGTTTTGAAAGAGGTAAAAGAAACGCTTATAATTGTTTTAATAATGTTTCATTATTAGACAAGAAACATACTTGTTTGCCAAGTCATTCTTTTGTTTTTTGTAACATATTTTAATAATTACACTTCCTGTATGTCTGTATATGTCTGTAAAAGAACAGCACCCATGGCATGAGTGTTTTTTAAAGCCATAGGTGCTGTTACGTTTAGCTATGTTAAATAGAGGCGTTGCTTTGAGGTGTCAGCTTTTGAAATGCTATTACATGAGTACCCGCATCCGTAGTCTTATCACCGTGAGTAGGATATACTCGTTGATGTTCCAAAGTTCTAAAACCAGCTTGTTCAGCCATCCGTTTAAGCTGGTCGGGAAATGTTTTTTGTTCTACTTGATAATCCAACCCAGCAGTTAAGGCTTGTAATTCTAAAAATTGCAGACGATAAAAGGCAATATTAGGATGCGAAATTCTATCTGGCTTGAGATCCAAAGTCCTTAAAGTAGCATCCGTTTGTTTAAGAAGCCTCTCTGAAGCCTTTACTTGGTTATTCACAGCGAGATGATAAGCTTTAGGCATATTTGTATGTAAAATAGAAACTAATTTCTTTTCATCAGGTGTTAAATGAGCATTCTTTGGGGGTTCATGCATGATATTGAGCATATACTTTACGTGGTGGAGAATGAGATTCTTCTGACGCTCTTCAAGACTCTTAAAAGGAGAGAGCATCTCATCTGCCACAATAAGTACACCATTATTCTCTAATAATTCGTACGCTTTTTTAAAAAAATCATAAGTATCCAAATGATGACTGGCACCTGTACTTACAGCAAGCGGAACTTTAGCTCCCTGATGTTTTAAAAAGTCTACATGGACAGGAGTAATACTTTTATTACCTTTAAACGTTTGTGCCAACATATCAAACGCTTCTTTATCTGGCTCAATGGCTTGTATATTTAAGTTCGGCTGTAACTCGTGTAAAAACTTTAAAGCACTACCTGGTCCTGTACCAATATCTATTGCTTTATTCGCTTTCGGAGCATATTTTTGAATCATATCTGCCATCACTGTGACCTGTCTGGCATAAGCAGGATGAACATATTCAAAATAAGTATAGGAATTAACATCAATACGATCCGAGAAGGCTGTACCCAAACCCTTCTGTCCTCGATTTTCAAGATTACTCGTTTTATCGAGCTTATGTGACGAAGTGTTGAGTACTTGATCCTTTAGTATTTTAGGAATACTTGGCTCGCCTTGCTCAGAAAGGTACTCAGAGATGAGTGTTTGGATGACAGAATGAGGATGCGAGTCACCCAAATGACGTAAATGCTTGAGTGACTCTTGAGCTATTTTATATCCAAAGATGCTCTTAACAGATTTAGCCAAACCAAGCGTACTATCTGTTTGAGTATTTAGCACTTTGATACCTTTAGCACTATTAAGATTAGACAGCACAAAATAGTTCGGTTCCGCTGCATCCGCACTTACAAAAGTCTTAATATGTGCATGCTGAGGGAGTGATTTTTTTAAAAGACCGTCCGCCTTTACAATTTCCTCAAGAAGAGTATCTTTAGGGGTATTGGTTTCATTTCTAATCGTCAATCCACTCATCTGTAATCCATTTTGACTGCTCTTCCATGTTTCATGCAGTGCTTTTTGTATATGAGCAGCTTGGACCTCCTCTTGGTGCGTTAAAGTAAGTATATCCAAAGCTTGATTTTTAGGATGATTCGCCTTGTTCGCTTCTCCATATCTTTGGACACTCGTTTTAAATGGATATTGCGGTTTTACATGAAATGCTAGAGGTGTTAATGTAAAGTTCATCAGGGGACCTTCTTATAAAGAAATAAATATTTAAGCGTAGCCATACAGTAAGGCATAACAAATGAAAGACCAAAATAAAAAACCAACTTTGAGTGGCATAGGCATCATAAAATTACATGATAAATACAAAGATAAAATGTAGCATGATAACCCTGATACATTGTACTATCCATAAAATGATAAATCGGATACGATAAGATAACTTGTAACAAAACTTTAAACTTAAGTTTTGTTGGTAACGAGAATATTTTTACTATCTTGAACCCTGAGAAGTCTTGCGTATGATGATACTATCCTCGAATACTTATTCTAAAGCCTTAGAGGCAACCTATGAAGCCATTGGCAATACACCAACCGTTCATTTATCTCGGCTTGTAAAACATTTAGGATTAGAAGGCCGCATTTTAGCAAAATTAGAGTATTTGAATCCTGGTTTTTCCAAAAAAGATAGGGTGGCACTTGGCATGATTCAGCATGCTGAATCCTTGGGTCTTTTAAAGCCTCATCAAACTGTTGTAGAGTTGACGAGTGGTAATACGGGTACAGGACTGGCAATTGTGTGTGGATTAAAAGGGTACCCTTTTGTGGCTGTCATGTCAGAAGGAAATACGCCAGAACGTGCAGCCATGATGAAGGCATTAGGGGCAGAAGTGGTACTTGTTAAACAAGCACCAGGAAGTACCCGAGGAAAAGTATCAGGAGAAGATTTAGCACTGGTTGAAGAAGCCACACGTGCGATCGTAAAATATCGAGGAGCCTTTAGGGCTGACCAATTCTCTCTCGAGGGGAATGTATTGGCTCATTACCATGGCACCGCAAAAGAATTACTCTTTCAAAGCGAAAATGCAGGCTACTCACTCGATGCCTTCTGCGATTTTGTGGGGTCTGGAGGGACATTTGCGGGATGTATGAAGTACTTTAAAGAGGTTTCACAAGCCATACAATGTTATGTTATCGAGCCAGAACATACTGCGGTGTTAGCGGGGAAAGAGATTCAAACACTAGGGCATAAGATTCAAGGGGGTGGATACGCCATGCCTCATCTACACTACCTACAAGATATCGTACCAGATGGCTACCTCCAAGTAACTGACGATGAAGCAACAACCTCAGCAAGACTATTAGCACGTTATGAGGGCATTTTTGGTGGATTTTCTGCAGGGGCAAACCTAGCAGGAGCCATTAAACTCCTTCAAGGCACCATGAAAGGAAAAACGGTTGCCATGCTCGTCTGTGATTCAGGCTTAAAATATCTTAGTACAGACCTATGGGCCTAAGATAACACGCCTTTGTTCTGAATCTTTGTGAGCATCGTATCCTACGGAGCCTTTTTGAAAGCATTTTTATAGAAGGCTGTACCTACCCCAAACGAAGCAGTAAACGATGGCACCATGGTTGTGAACATGGTGCCTAACATGATACACCACTAAGTAGAGTCACAGGTATCGTAAAGCGACTACAAAGGAGGAGGGAGTTTTTTGGCGGAGGAGAGTACTTGAGGGTTCTGTTTGAGGTATTGATAAGCCTCAAGCGTAATATCTCTAAAAATAGGAGCTGCCACAGTACTGCCCCAAGCACTACCAGAAGGCGTATCCACCACCACCGCAATTGTAATTTGAGGATTATCCGCTGGCCAGTAACCAATGAAGGAAGTATATAAACTTGTAGCCGAATACCCACCTTGGGGAAGGGGTTTACGTGAGGTGCCTGTTTTACCCGCTACAGGAATACTTGCAATATTGGCAGGGGTATCTTTATTTTCACGAATGCTTTTTGTAAGAAGTCGTGTCATAGCCGCAACTGTTTCAGGCTTAAACACACGTCTTGATTTGAGCTGTTTCAGGCTTCGTGATTTGACCACATGGGGTGGTACCCATACCCCGTTATTCGCCAGCACATTAACGGCAGCCACCATTTGTAGAGGCGTGGCGGATAGCCCATACCCATAGCCCATTGTCGCCCGACGAGAGACATCCCATCCTTGCGTCACATCGGGCAGGAGTCCAGCCGATTCACCCAAAACCTCAATACCAGTACGACTACCAAACCCAAGGTTTTGAAGCTTTTCATGATACATAGGCGGAGGAATACGTAAAGCAATATCGGCACTCCCGATATTGCTTGAGTGGTGAAGAAGGTAAACCAAATCAATCCAGCCAGGATGAGGACGTTTATGATAATCATAATTTTGAATACGCCACCCACCAATGGTTTTAGCACCCGTATCAAGGATTTTACTGTTTTCCTGTATCACGCCTGTCTCTAACCCTAGTGCAACCGTGAGTATTTTCATAGTCGAGCCAGGGGGGTAAATATCACTTAAAGCCCAGTTTTTAAGCGCCGTTTCAGGGTAACTACGATAGTTTTCAGGAGAAAAATTAGGGAAGGCTGCAAAAGCGAGAATCTCACCAGAACGAGGCTCCATCATGACAACGGCACCATGCGTAGCCTTATGTTGTTCAAGCCCTTGTTTAAGCTTGGATTCCGCTAAGAACTGAAGGTAACTATCCAGTGTGAGCGTAACATCATACTCTGTCGGGGGAAGCATATAGCGTTTAATGGCATCCAGTGACCCCCAAAGAGGATGAGACTGGGCATCCAGAAGCAAAGCATCCTTAGGGTGGGTTGTTTGTGAGGGATGCAGTAATTCAGAAAGTAAGTCTTTTTGACCATGGGCTTGTACATCTAAGAGGGGCTTGAGGGTCGCTTCAACCCCTGATTCAATTTCAGCCGCCTCATTCACATACCCAAGCATATGGCAGGCCAACTCGCCATGGGGATATTTTCGGTCAGGGAGATGCTGGGGGTCTAGCCCGAGTTCTAAAGGCGATTTTGTCACTTCTTCCAAAACGTTGGTTTCTGGATTCAAAACCCTGATTTTGAGTCCTTTATTAAGGGTATCCATCATGGCGGGGGGAACATCTTTAGCCACCACAAGAGTGGGGTCTTTACCCGACAATCGTTCAGTGAGAACTGCTTCAGATTCTTTCAAAATAGGGGCAAGGGCAGCTGCAATCTCACGAGGCTGAAAGTCATGGAAGTGTTGAGGATGCGCATAGAGAATATAACTCACCGTATCGAGTGCAAGAATAGTACCTTGCCTATCCAAGAGCTTCCCTCGTCGAGTGATACGTACGGGCGATACACCTGTTTGAGGGCTTAAATCAAGACCTTGAATAAATAAATGCCTTTGTCCAAGTTGAAGACTTGTGAGATTCAATAAAAGGACACTCACCATCCCTAACCCTAGAAAGCCAAGCCACAAAAAACGGTTTTTAAAGGTTGCCTCAGGACGCACCCGTTGACGTATACGCTGAAAAGCAACTGTATGGGCTTGGGTAATGGGTGGAAGATAACTTGAAAACATGAACCATGCCTCGTGAGGAATAAAAAAGGATACGATTCAAGAGGAATACGATGACAAAACAGCTCGGCAATATATACTAAAAGCGACGTTGCCAATAAGGATTCCCCTGTAACACCTCAAACGTATGTGTGTAAACAGGCTTATGTAGGGCGTAAGCCTTAGTGAGTGGCACCCATTGCCCTTCCTTGAAATGCCATGCCATAAGAGAAGGCTTTTTTAAAACAGAAAGGGTCTGCTCGTTTTTTTGAATCATTTCGGGTGTGAGCTTAGGTAAGGTTAATATCACCTGAGGTGCAAGAAGCCCCTGAGGATTCACAGTACCTTGCTTCTGAATGCCTGAGGCAATTTGATGAATCGACTGCAAGGAGGCATGCTGAAATTGCTGCATCGTAAGGCGTTCGTTACGTTTACGAGTATCCTGCATCAGCTTATATTCATAATGCCCATGCCACATACACAGGCTATAAACGATGAAAGTCAGTGCATAAAGTACGGTGGCTAGCACAGCCCAAAAACGCAAGTGTTTGTCTTGCCCCAAGGCGATACATTGACGCAACAAACCAAAGTATTTTTTACGACGTGACGAGGTGGACACCCGTGCATTGGAAGCGTTTTTTTGAGCCGTGTTTGACAACACAATACCACGCCGAATCGGCATCACACGAGCCATAGTATCAGGTAGACACCTTTCTTAAACATCAAAAGCAACGAGAGAAGCATGTTGTAGAGAGGACACGCACGCACATCACCTCTAAAAGCAAAGCGAAACACACGTAGCAATGCACTTTTATACTACTTATGTAAAGTATAACAAAAGAGTGGGTTCCTCCCTAAGGGTTTCAGTTAAAAGAGGGTGTTTATTTAAAATGGTCAAAAAAAGCCTACATATAGGACTTTTGGGTTCTTCTTTTTTGGGCTTCTTTTTTACCTTACCCCTACCGAACACAGGGCGACATCCAGAAGGTATGAGGCATGCGCAAGGGCTAGCGATGGATTCTGCAACCGACCTCCGTCGGTATGACAGAGGTCGGTATGACAAAAGCTTAAAGCCTCCGTCGGCTAAGGTGTCTGAGGCGTGGTATCTATCGTATCTAATGGCATGCTTAAAGCTACAAAATGCTTAATCTGATGTGCCACAGAGACCATTTCCCCTGAAAGCGTATGTTGCTCTCGGGTATGCAAGCATTTACATTGCCAGTGTTGGGCTTCCCGCTCACTCGTGCCTCTTAGTACAGCGATAGAGGCATGTCTTTTTTCTGCCGTCGCAAGTTGTTTACCAAAAGGTCTCCCTGAGAGGTCTACCTCACACGGCACGCCTTCCTGATGCAATAAGCTTGCCAGCTGAAAAGCCTCCGCATGACTTGAGTCATCACACACGATATAAACCCCTTGAATAGCGGGAGGTTCTGTTTGTGTGAGCATCATTAAACGTTCTAACCCAATGGCAAACCCTGTGGCAGGGGTTGCCTGTCCACCTAAGGACTGCACCAGCGTATCATAACGTCCGCCACCACATACGGCACTTTGTGCGCCAAGAAGGTGGCTGGATATTTCAAAAACCACCCCCGTGTAGTAGTCAAGCCCTCTCACCAATCGGCGATTGATGCTTACAGGCAAACCGTTTGCCTCTAAGATAGCTTTAACCTGAAGACACGCCTCCCAGTCTGCATTGAGAGGGGTGGAATGCTCCAAGTAGTCCTGAACGATTTCCCCTTGGTAGTGCGTTTGGCAACCCTCTTTTTTACAGTCTAGCATCCGAAGGGGGTTTTTTGTGAAGCGTTCTTGGCAATTTTCACATAAATGCCCCAACATAGGTTCAAGAATGGTTTTTAGCCCTTCTACAAACGCCTGACGAGAGGCCCCTGAACCAATACTATTGATTTCAAGCTTCATAGCACTTTCAGGAATACCCGCCTGCTTAAGAAGCGTCCATGCCGTAAGAATGACCTCTGCATCTGCGGCCGCTGAGGAAATACCCAAAAGCTCCACACCCATTTGATGGAATTGTCTTTGCCTTCCTGCCTGGGGGCGTTCATAGCGAAACATCGGGCCGAGATAAAAGAGCTTTTGAGGACTTGGCGTACGATGCAATCCATTCTCAAGAAAAGCCCTCACAGCCCCTGCAGTCCCCTCAGGGCGGAGGGTTAAAGAACGTTCACTTTTTTCAAAGGTGAACATTTCTTTACTCACCACGTCAGTTTCTTCCCCAATACCTCTTACAAAAAGTTCGGTATATTCAAGTAGAGGCAGACGAATTTCCTGATACCCTCTTTGTGTAAGCGTTTGGATAAGACGATGCTCTAAATAACGCCACTTATACGCCATATCAGGCAGAATATCCATCATCCCCTTGGGGCGTTGTAAGCTTTTGACAGTGTTTTTGGCGGTAGCAGTCTGCGTGGAAGTGGGCATGGTGTTCATACGTGGAGAAAAACTTTAGGGTTATGAAAAGGAAGATTTAAGAAGACAAAAGAGGCAAGCAAGAAGAGATAAGAAAAGAGAGGCAAGAAATAAAAAGAGCCAGGTGAATCAAAAGAAAGCAACACCCTGTATCACACAACCGTGGGGTAAGCTCAACCCATGCCTCTATCAATACGAGACACCAAAGGGAGTATCGCACATTGAGCTTAGTACAGAGGGGGTTCATAGACATGGGGACGCTGCATGAGTTCTTCTTGCACCCGTATGAGTTTTTGAATCCCTAGCCAGCCTATATCAAGCATCTGGGTAAGTTGGTCACGAGTATAGGTGGCTTCCTCACCTGTGGCTTGCAGTTCAATAATTTCTCCCCTTGCATTCATGACCAAGTTGGCATCTACCTCCGCTTGTTGGTCTTCATGGTAGTTTAAATCACTGACAACCTGCCCCTGTACTATGCCTACACTGAGTGCCGCAATGGGGTATAAAATGGGGGAGTGTTTCAGAGCCTTTTCCTGAATCAAATAGCTGATAGCATCATGAAGGGCAAGAAAACCTGCCGTAATGGAAGCACAACGGGTGCCACCATCCGCTTGAAGAACATCCGCATCAATCGTGATGGTATGCTGTCCCAGTTTTTCTAGGTCGATGCAAGCACGTAAACTTCTGCCAATCAAACGTTGGATTTCGGCAGTGCGTCCTGAAAGCTTTTGTCTTTCCCGCTGGTTTCGGGTATGGGTAGCACTCGGCAATAGGGCGTATTCTGCCGTAACCCAGCCACTTTTAACTTCGTTGTTGGGTCCCATTAAGTGTCTTGGCACCCTATTTTCAATCGTCGCCGTTGCTAAAACATGCGTGCCTCCCATTTTAAGTAAGATGGCACCTGGGGCATATTTGGTGTAGCCACGAATGACTTCAATAGGTCGTAGTTGGCTGTAGCTACGTTCGTCTTGGCGTTTGTACACAGAGAAACTCCTTTACTCGCAAGTGTTGGCTATTTTGTCCGAGAGTGTTTCGGCGACTATAAGGCTTTGTAAGGCATGGTTTGAAGAACATCTTGAGTATACATCACTCCAGCAAGACAGGAAACGACCAAGTACGTACAAGACGCAAGCCATGCAACGCATGCGTTGCTCATATCCATCCAGTCGTTCCTCCAAACAGAGGAGCTTTTCACATTCACATCGTTCAAGGTCTGAAGGGTCTTTTAAAATACTTAACTATATAGGATGCCCTAATCAGGCACCACACATACCGCTTTCGTTAATTGCTTTGTGGATACTTAATTAGAATGAGCCGTAGCATGACCTCCTCTTTTACGACCTCTCTTACGACACATACATCTGATATGATGCCCTTTGATATGATGTCTGGCGTATCAAATACCTCCATGCCTCCTCATACGTCTCACCCTGTGACATGGTCACCCGCAACGCAAGGGAGTGAATGGATTAGTGATTTATTAGAAATCCCCCCTATCCGTGTTTCCGAAACCCCTGAAGTCATGACATCCATGACAAACCATGAACCTACATCACCAGTTCATGAAAGCTCCTCTGATGCTGAAGAGCTTCTACAAGAAACGTCACTAGAGCGTCTTGATTCTGAAGCACTTGAGACTTGGGAAACCTTCTTTGGCTTAAATATTCCCTACGATGCTCAAGGTCAGAAGCGCTACAGCACTGAACATTTACGGATTTTTCGTGCGGTAAGCCGTCTCTTAAAGCAAGGACGTACCTTGGAAGATATACGACAAGCCCTATTCGCACAGATGCCTCAAAGTCACGAGCCAGCCCCTCCTACTCAGACACAAGTAACCCATGAAACAGGGTCCTTACAAAGCTATCTTTCTCGACAACAAACCCAGTTACAGCAGGAACTCATACCTTCCAATGAAGACGATTTTGACCACGAAACCTCTACTTCAGTGATACCTTCCCCGCCAGCTTTTCCAACGTTAGCAAAGCCCACTGGGTTGAAAAGTGCCTCTCAAGCCTCTTTACCTGAAGATGTGGTTCGACTTGGGCAGCGTTGCTTACAAGCACCTCAAACCCCTACAAGTACTCAGGAAGTTGCACCCTCCAAGCCATCTCATCCCGAAGTATCACAGATGGTTTTACCGCAATTGGTGAGTAGTCATGAAACCATCGACAGGCTCCAGCAAGAGTGCCACCTCCTCCACGAACGGCTCTTGGAATCTGAAAAACGCAATAGCCATTTGTTTCAAACCAATGAGGCGTTTACTGAAAAGCTTGAAGCCATGGCTCAGGCATTACAGCAAGCCAAAGAAAAATCTAAAGAGGGCGACATCATGAAGTTGCTTGAAGATAAAGCACGCCTTCATAAAGATTTGCTTGAAACCCGTAAACAAAAAGATACCATTGAAAAGCACGCCTATGAGTGGCAAGCCCACGCAGAGCTACTTGAAGGTGCCTTAACCACACTCACCCAGCCAAGCTTAGAAACGTTCTATGGCGTTTGGCAAGAACACGTTGTATTGCAAGAGGTTTTGCTTGACGAAGTAGGCATTCAGATGGATGCCCGTCGTGAGCGTACAGTTGTGTTAGAGGCAGGACCTTTGATGCAGCAATTTGGCAATGCTTTGATGTTAACCACACAATACCATTATGACAACAACCCTCATTGGGAGCGTCGTGAAACCTCCATTTTAGTCCTTCAAGCCAATGGTGAGTTGTCAGGACCTTTGTTTGTGGAGTATTGGTTTGAGAAACGTCTCATGGCAAAGGCTTTGTATCGCTTCAGTGCTGAGCGTTCTACTGTCTAAGTAAAACGTGTAGTCCAAGTGCCAATTTATATATTCTGTATAGCGGAAGCTACGTTTTATGAACCACTCTGAATTTGAAGCACAACTTGAATCATACGTTGAATTAGGATTTTGGCACAAGCATGCTGATATCAATGCTCATGTGAGAGCATATACTTTTGATATCATTACTCTGTTTTTGTTGCCGCTTTCTACATTACCTATTCTTATTAACTTTGATAAGTGGTTTCCGAATAATACCTTATATAGGACACCAGTAAGCCATCATGCAATGGAGTGCTTTATCATTTTTTTACCTGTATTTATTTCGTTCTTCTGCCTCTAACGCCCCTGCAGTCTACTTTTGGACAGTATCTTTTTGGCTTAAGGCTAGTTAATAGTCACGGGCATCCATTAAGTTTTGTAGAGTCCTTTTTGTGGTCTATCTGGTATCGTCCCTTGTTAACTTCACGTTGTTTTAGGGATTATAGCGAAGACGAAATGCAAAGAATGATTATAGATAGTGCTAAAGATGGCAAAATTTTTGTCGTATACCGCTGAGATATAAAACTTTATTACAAAGCAAGCATTTCTTCTACTGTAAAGCCTGATTTAAACCATAAGCCTGAGGTGGGTAAAATACCCCAACGTTCGGGGTAACTCCCTGCCACTTCACCCGCATAAAGCACACGTACCATGGCAGGTTTTCCCAAAAGAGCCGCAAGATGCACCGTAGCAGAATCCAATGTCCATAGCTCATCGGCAAGCATCAGAAGTAAAGGCATATCTGCAAGGGTCGTTTTACCCGCAAGGCAAGTGACCTCATCCTCCGTATACCCTTTTTGCCGTAAGGCTTCAAGGAGAGGCTGATAAAGGACTTCATCTTGAGGGCTACCACTTAAAACAATACGTGAAGGGTGGGCTTGCATACGTTGGCAGAGGTGTGGCAGAAGCTCCATAGGGTCACGAGCTTTAGCTTTTGAGGCACTCGCCCAATGAATGACGATGAGCGGTTTATAAATATCACCCGCCATGGCTTTTGAAAAGCCCCATCTTTCAAAGTGTTCTGAGGTAAGAAAAGGCTGTAAACCTAAAAACCTAAGTCTTAAAGGCTCAAAACTCAAGGGAGATTGAAGACTAGGGCATCCCTGTTGTAAAAGCGTCAACCAGTAGTCCAATTCATGCCTATGGCGATGGTGTGGATGATAAGGCACACTTTTGGAAAGATAAAGCCCTGTCGCGTGATAACCCCAAGGATACCGTTGCCACTGGAATCCGACTCGTTTTGGGATACCTGCTCGCCAAAGCCAAAATACTTCCGACACACTGCGCCTGAAACTGTAAGCCACCTCACACTTTTTTGCGATGGATTTTAGATAGGTAAGCCACGCACGACCTTTCAACACATGCGCATCCCACACAATGAGCTGTGAAGTTGGAAAGAGCTGCCGTACCCAAGGATGTAATACCTTGGGTAGCACAACCACCAATTGTGTACTGGAAGGTAAGTGCTGAAGCAATCCCTCAATAGCCGTAAAGCTAAGCAAACCATCACCTAAGAATCGAGGAAGAATCAAAAGCTGGAAGACCCCTGAGGGATAAACAAAGTTAGAAAGCTCGGGCGGAGACTGCATAACATAACCCAATGTATCAATGGATGAACGTATTAAGACGTACAGAAACGAACAATAGCCATAAGCACCTCCTAAACTCCAATAGTATACCATAGCCTCTCAGTACCTATATCCCTCACCCATAACACGCCAAGTGTGCTTCGCAAATTCCCACTTGTGTTTTAAATACGTTTGCGGTACTAATAATAAAGTACCAGCTGGGGCGGTAGTTCAGTTGGTTAGAATATCTGCCTGTCACGCAGGAGGTCGCGGGTTCGAGTCCCGTCCGCCCCGCCATTTTAAACCCTCGCAAATTGCGAGGGTTTAGTTTTTTATAGGCTCTTTAGCATCTGAATCAAGTCTGTCTCACCGCTCCTCCGTTTTATACCCAAGGAATGACCCATGCTTTCAGCAACCCAAATGCTATTTTTAAATAGTGTTTATATTGCCAATATTCTAGTGGCTGGCTTTGTGGGCATCACGGCTTTGTTTTTCCCTGAGTTTTCAGCACGGTATGTGCTGGAGGGTGTCTCTGCTGCGGTACCACCTTATACAAGCTTACGGATTGTGGGTAGTTTATGGTCTGCAATCACCGTACTTTCAGTGCTTGGGTTATGGGTGTCTCCAGAAACCTATAGCGTTGTGCTACTGTTGCAACTGTTGTATAAAGGGAGCTGGTTGCTAGTGGTGGCATTACCCGCCATGCTCCGAGGGCAAGGGCATACATTACCCATGGGCATGACATGGTTTTTTCTAGCATGGGTTTTAATATTGCCTTGGGTCATCCCGTACAAGTTCTTGGGCTTGCTGTAATCAATAAAAATCCCCCTTGAAAGTTTCAAGGGGGATAATTTGCCTCAGGCCAGACTCGAACTGGCACGGGAGTTGCCTCCCAACGGATTTTAAGTCCGTTGTGTCTACCATTTCACCACTGAGGCAGGTGAAGGAAACATCATCATACTGAATGCTTCGTACTTTCTATTATAACGAGTAAACATTTTTTGCCAAACAGTTATTTTAAAACCAGAGGCTGTTCATGAAAAGAGATACTCAAGCGTGAATGCTTGTGTTAGTGTAAAAATACATACTTTCTATTAGGACTTAATGTTTACTGAAGGTTTGCACGACGTAAGTTTTGGATGTAAATTTTACACGTGACACTTTCTCAGAAACCTAAGCATACAATGAAAAACTAACGACGCTCATGGATTTTCTTCAACTGTTTCACTTGGACACCCCCGTGTTTATTTTCTTGTGTGTCAATATTGTATTGGCCCTTGGATTTGATTACATCAATGGTTTTCATGATGCAGCCAATGCGATTGCCACGGTTGTAGGCACAAGAGTATTAACCCCTAAAGTAGCGGTACTCTTTGGAGCCGTATTGAATTTACTAGGTGCTTTGGCTGGTACCCAAGTTGCCTCCATGATTGGGAAAGGCATCGTAGACCCCACCATGGTGACCATGCCCGTGTTAAGTGCCACCCTTTTAGGGGCGATTATTTGGAATCTTATTACTTGGTACTACGGACTACCCTCTAGTAGCTCGCACGCCTTAATTGGTGCTTTAATTGGTGCGGTGGTTGCCCATGTGGGTGGATGGTATCCCGTACAATTGGATACCCTTGGCACCAAAGTACTTTACCCCATGATTTTATCCCCAGCCATTGGGATTGTCACGGCTTATGTCGTGATGGTCGCACTGACTTGGCTCGTAAAACGCTTAACCGCTGATACCATTCAAAAGGTTTTTGGGAAATGCCAGCTTTTATCGGCAGGCTTCATGGCTTATAGCCACGGGAGTAACGATGCCCAAAAGTCCATGGGCATTATTGCCCTTGCAGTTTCCCTTGCCACGGGGCAAAAGCACTTTGAAGTGCATAGTTGGATTGTTGTACTATGTGCTTTCGCCATGGGCTTAGGGACATTGTCAGGTGGTTGGCGTATTATTCGTACGATGGGAAGTCGTGTCAGCCAGCTCAAACCCATTCATGGCTGTGTGGCTGAAACAACGGCAGCACTCGTCATTCATCAAGCAACCGCCATGGGAATTCCTCTTTCGACCACCCATGTCATTACGACCTCTATTTTAGGGGTAGGGGCAGCAAAGCGCTGGAGTGCTGTAAAATGGGGAGTCGTCGGAAATATCCTATGGGCTTGGATTCTCACCATACCCGCAAGTGCCTTGATTGCCTTTTTAGTCCTGCTTCTTTTGGAGCAATTACTCCCACAATTTCGCTAGGGCTTGCGAAACTACATTGCAATTTGTTACAATCATGTCATCGTAACAGGATTCATGATTGATTTAACTGCTTTGTTTCAAGACAATACAATATAGCTAGCGTTTTTAAGGAGACTTCTTTTTTGGCGGATGCCTTTGTTGATACGTCCTGTTGAAACTCCTTTTTTAAGCTAGTGTTTTTATATGCCCTTATATTCATCACGACGTTTCCTTGGGGGAAGCTTGCATGAAAAGGTTTCCGGTGGTTAATTGATTGATACTCTGAATCAAGAGGCACAATGTTTTAATCCCCGTCTGAAGTTTCGTTCCTCCTCATTTCATCCAGTACCTAATTCAAACTTTGTTTAGGCTCTAGTATGAAACCACGGTTTTGGTAATTTAAACTTTAAGAATCACAGAAACTCTCGGAGTCTCCAGCACCTATGATGTTTGCACCTTCCTTTTCCCAAGTACTTCGGGTTCATCCCCTACGTCATTCCTCTGCCCGTTTTGGTGAAACAACCTCAACACCCACACCTGCGGCAGTCCCCATCGCCTCTCAAACGACTGTACTTCCCTTACAGCCTGTCAACGCCTCTCCAGCACAACCACTCACGCCAACGACACCCTCAAGTGCCTCTCGTGTTGTGCCTGCACAACAAGTTTTATTACCACCCGCTCAAGTGGCACGTAATTTGGTGGTAAACCAACTTACAATTCAAAGCCCTTCTTCGGGCAAAAAACTCTTCACCATGGGTGAAAACCCTGACACCCATGTCGCACAGCTCATTATGTATGGTGAGGATGGCAAGCCTGTTGCCTTCCTTAACAGCAATGTTAACGGTAAAAGTGGTGCTTCTCTCGTGCTTTCCTCTAAACGTCTTGTAACGATGTTAACGGCGAGTGAAGGAACCAATACAGAACAGAGTCGTACTGAATTAAATGCAGGGATTCGTACCTACTGGCAACCACAACAAGACCAGTGGCAGTTGGTGACTTATCAAGGACCCACACTCTCCGATAAGCGGAATGTGATTGGTGTCAATGGCGTGTTTTCAGTGCCACAAACCCCTGAAACGCCAGGAGAAACCATTCGCTCAAAAGGACGCCTGGAAACCCCCAGTGGGTCTCGCTCAGATGTACGTGCCATTGTCGTGAACTAGGTGGCTAAGGGTTTTCTGAGTACGTATCTGCTTTGCTTAAAACTTTCAGGCATCCACTGGTTTAATCCTTGACGCATGAAAGTGGATGTACCAACCCCGAGAAGAATGCCCGCCAGCACACCAGGCCAAGTAAGGCCAAGTGTGGTGACGCATATAGCTGATTGACCAAGATTAAACCCTATACCTGCCCCTAACCAACAAAGCACGTTTTTACTCAAACGCTTAAAAAACACTTCCCGCTCAAACGCTTTTTGAATGTCTTGAGAAGCTCCCATAGCTCGGGCTTCTTGTTTCCCTTTCCTACCTGCCCTGAGGCTATCGAGTGGAAGGGACAAAATAGCACCTAAATACAAAAGACTTGACAGTGGATTAGCACCTGTTGAAAGTGTTTCGGCAAGAGGTTTGGTGAACGAACCATGGACGGCTTTAGCACTAAATTGGATAGGGGTTTTAAGTCCTTCTCGAAGATGCTGAGGAACGTGTGCCATATTTTGTCTGGCAAGTGCCATCCAAGTTTTAGGCTGTTTCATCGCTTGTGAAAGGGCGATACGTTGCCTCTCAAAACCTAGAACTTCCTGAAAAGAGCCTTGCTGTCCTAGACGATACATCCATGAACTGTTTGCCCCAGGGAGTTTATGCGTCCATTGGGTCACTTGCGTTGCGGGCAGCATATGCTGCAAAAACTTATCGCCATAATGACTCTGAACCAATCGTTTCTGCCATGCGTCTACTTTGCTTGCAAGGGTACTCGCCGTAATTTGTGACTCTGGCACGGCACTAAGCAAAGGCATACGTTGTGCTTGTTGGTCTACGGGTCTGAAAAACCCAAAAGTACTAGGGAAAAAGCCATAGCCTTCTTTTAAGCTCGTGTGTTGACCTAGCCTCAGTGGCGAAGCGGACATGTCTTGCGGCCCAGAAGATAAGGGGGCTGACGATGAGGCGGTGGTAGTATAACCAAAGCGTGGCACGCCAACATCATAGGCATAGGAAGCTTGGAAGGTGTGTCTTAGGGTCTGCTTCATCGTTGTCGCTCATCGTGAGGTTACTTCGTCTGATAGAGGCTTTTGGAGAGTAGCGTTCGTATGAATGATAAAAAAGCTCCTCAAACATACGTTCATCCTAGAAGCATAAAACCCTATGGAAAGAGGATATTTGCCTTCAAGATGAGGGGTCAGCGAGTGAACATGCCGAACACGCAAGTATTAGGATTGTTTTGAGACATGTTGCCTTCTATCAAAGGATATCAAACTTATGCTACTTCGGATGTATGCAAGAACCATGCAATGGGTGGCAGTGGCTTCCATACTGTTGATACCTTTTTTGTTTACTGAGCAGGTTATTATTGCAATGAAACTCACTAAACAAGTGGAGTGGGTACGATGGATAGGGTTAGTCACAGGTCCTGCCCACATGATGTTTCTACTTCTAAAGCCTCTCATGCCTACTGTACAGTCGCAATGGGGCCCGATTAGCTTACTTCCCTCCATAGAAGGTATTTTGTGTCTGTGTTTAGCCTACTTCTCGAATGCTGTGGCACTTTATCTGTTAGGAATGGATAACAAACTCACCGCTCGACATGACACCGCACGTATGAAGCAAGAATACCGAACGGTCGTACTAAGCCGTAAAAAGCAAGAACAACACTACCGAGAAAGCTTGGTCTATTGCTTTGTGTTGGAGTACCCATTTGAACAGTTTCCACAGTATACCCAGAAGCTGTTTGGGAAACTACGAACCATTTGGCGCTCCGACAATGTTTGGATTGTACCTGTTTACAGTTGTGCAGAAGCACTGGAGCTTTCATGCAGATTACGGGAAGAAACCTACTATCTTTATAACAGTCTACGACCTATCGACCCTCAACCGCCCTTTAAAATGCTCCTCGTTGCCTATGAAACCGCTCAGCCTAGCCCAAGCCAAGTGGCACAGGAAGCTCATGAGATACTTCTCTATTGTGAAGAGTTTCGTATTATTGCTTCAGACATGGTCTACAATGGTCATCAGGCTCACCTCAAAGAAACCCCCACAACCTATAGTCGTTACGGTGTTGAAACTCTTGGGGAGTTTGAATTTGAGGGTGGTCTAAAACGTCAACTTTTTCGAGTCGTTGCGAAAGCTGGATTTATCGGATAGCACGTACTATCTTGTCGTTTGATAACTTTTGATAACCTTTTCAATCAGTGTAGAGGTTGAATGCCCTTCACTCATCGTTGCAAACACAAGGTGAGTGTTCATGGCAAGCAGTGCAGGAGCCTCAGGCAGCGTTTCAACAGTATACTGCCCACCTTTCACATGCACGTCTGGACGAATAGCTTCCAACAAGCTCACAGGGGTGGCTTCACGAAATAACACAACGGCATCCACACATCCTAAAGCCGCCAGAAGCTCCATACGGTCTTGTTCAGGCACAATAGGACGTGTGTCTCCTTTGAGTGCTTTCACGGAAGCATCACTATTAACACACACAAGCAGTACATCACCTTGGGCTTTGCTCCACTGCAGATACCGTGCATGCCCAACATGGACAAGGTCAAAGCATCCATTGGTTGTCACAATACGCTTGCCAGCTTCTCTTTGTGTTTTTACCCAAAGGGTGACATCTTCAGGGGTGTGCAATATGCCCATCATGATAGGTGATGACTTTCTATATCATTTATACAATTGGCAATACAGTGGCTTCTTGAATCACCGATTCAGGCCCCGCCAAGGAAAGTACTGACGGCTGCGTGAGGTACTTCTGTGCCACACGTTGAATGTCTCTCGCCGTTACAGCCAGTACACGTTCATCATACGCTTGCAGATAAGCAATATCACGACCGAGTAAGGCATTACTCAAAACGGTCACTGCTTGTTGGGAAGCCGTCTCAAGCCCAATGTGCCGTCTACCCATCATATTGCGTTGAGCCTCCGCTAACTCTTGGGGGGAGATGGGCTCATGAATCAAACGTTCTAACTGCACTTTAAAGCCCTCCAATGCCTTAGAAAGTTTCGTAGGTTCAGTGCCAATATAGAGAGTAAACTCACCTCGGTATTTGTTACTCGTGAGACGACTCCGCACACTGTAGGCCAACCCTTGTTTATCCCGTAACTCGACGAATAACCGAGAACTCAGCCCCGCCCCACCAAGAATTGTATTCATGACTGAAAGTACCACCGTATCCGCATGCGTTGCTTCAGGCATGAGCCATGCTTGATACACATGCACTTGTGCCGCTTCATTAAAAGCTGCACGGACAATATTGGGTTCTTTTAACCGCATTTGGTTAAGCCGAACCCCAGCTGCAGTCGCTGTCCCAGACGCAATACGATGCGTATCTTCCGCACCAAAAGCCTCTTGGAAGAGGACATTAAAATGCTCAATATCTACATCGCC
The DNA here is from genome assembly GCA_044346175.1 of Vampirovibrionales bacterium. Taxonomy (GTDB): domain Bacteria; phylum Cyanobacteriota; class Vampirovibrionia; order Vampirovibrionales; family JAJTHC01; genus JBJTUH01. Next base: position 1,550 of record JBIIZQ010000025.1, on the reverse strand, counting down.
GGCAACGCACCCAGTCAGTCGGTCGGGACGGTATACGCTACGATAGTGTTTTTGAAGGCCTTCAGGCGTAAGGCTATCCAGCGATTCCAACAAGACGCTTTCGCTAAAACCATAGGGTGTATCGGCAAATAAGGTTTTACTAAGGTTATCAGAAGCCACAGATTGAGGTGTATCAAGGCTCATTTGAATTTCACCTCGGACTTTTTCTCGTTCCCGCTCAAGGTCTTCAAGGGTTGAAAACAAGAAAAGCTCGGCAAGGAGTTTTAAAGAAGCTTCTGTGTCCTCAGGTAAAAAAGTCGCATGAATCCAAGTGGCATCTCGACGTGTACTAATCGACATTTCAAGACTGAGTCCATCAATGGCAAGGGCGATTGCCTCGGCAGTTTTATCTTCTGTCCCTTGCATCAAAAGGTTATCAATCATGTCGGCACTACCAGGGACGGGGTCAAGCGTATTGCCTCCAGGGAGGGCAAGGGCAAGGGCAATGCGAGGGGTTTGCACCAGTGGGACATGCCATAAGGTAGCACCACACTCAAGGCGATGCTTGGCAATACCATCGAAAAGTGGAGACAGCGTAAGGGTAGAGGTCATTGAAAAAATCCTTTATTTTTTAAATAGCAAGTATCATGTGCCTAGTGCAACAGGGCTAACTTACAAGTGCTGGTGTAACAACCTCAGTATCAACTTTGTTGGGGATTAAACATGCCTGATAAGCCTGAGAAGGTTTCAAGAAGGTTTGAACCGCCATATGGACATCCGCCAGTGTAAGATTCGCCAAAACCTCAGGGTAGCGTTCATAGCTCTCAAGAGAGTCATTCATCACAAGTGCTGACCCAAGGGCATCGGCAATATTGGCAGCCGTTTCAGCGTGAGAAGCCCAAGAGGTTTTCAGTCGTTTTAGAGCCAATTGAAACTCATCTTGGGTGATGGGACGCACTTCTAAAAGGTCATCAATATAGCGTTGTAACAGTGTCATACTGCCGTCAACATCCTCTGAGAGGAAGTTCGTACTAAGAAGAAACGCATTGCCCAACCTAAAGCTGTACTGGTACGCTGAAATGGTATTAAAATTAGGGAACTCCGCTTTTTCAATCAACTCTTGCGTCATTCTAGCACTACGCCCTTCACTTAGCACTTGGGCGACCACGTCGAGTGCCACCGCATGTTTAAGGTCTTCGGGTTTAGGACCATGATACCCCAACATACCAAAGCGAGTAGACACCTCCCCGTGTTGCACCACTCTCCCCGAAGGCGGTCGAGAGGGTAGGGCGGCAACAAAGGCTTCAGGCGAAGGGCGTTCCGCAGGAGTCACATGGCTTTCAGGGCGTGCGTCAAACTTAAAGTACTGCCCCACCAACTGAAGCCCTTCTTCATGAGAGAAAGGACCCACAAGAATGGTTATCATGGAAGCGGCATCATACCAAGTACGGTAATACTGCTCAATACTAGCACGTGGAATAAGCCCCACAACCTGACGAGTGCCAATCACCTCACGGTAGTAAGGATGATTGGTAGGATACATGGCTTCATTAAGTAGGGTGTAGAGCTTG
>JBIIZQ010000024.1:0-28830 GCA_044346175.1 Vampirovibrionales bacterium | reverse complement strand
TCATTATTTAGCTCGTTTCAGACGAAAGACGTTTTGTTATTCTAAGTCTTTGCAGATGGTAAAAGCTACACTCACTATCTTTTTCACACCTGATTGGCAAGCCTATCTATGATAATGTGCAACGCCCTTTAATCAGCCGTATGCCCACGCTCAATAAGGTAATATCCGCAGTATGAGACTGTAGCTATGAAACTAACGTTTAGAGTAGTTTAAGCTTTCTATGGCTCTGTAAACCGAAACCCTATGGTATAGTGATACCATAGGGTTTCGTACTTAATATAGTCTGATGATATGAGGATACTTTTAAATGGAATACCGCAAGTTAGGACGTACAGACTTAGAAGTCAGCGTGATATGCCTCGGCACCATGACTTGGGGACAGCAAAATACAGAATCCCAAGCCCATGAGCAGCTTAACTACGCCGTTGAGCAAGGTGTAAACTTCTTTGATACCGCAGAAATGTATGCGATTCCTCCCACTGCCGAAACCCAAGGACTCACAGAAACCTATCTCGGCACTTGGCTTGCAAAACACCGTGCCGACCGAGAAAAATATGTCGTTGCGAGTAAAATCGTAGGGCCAACCTTAAACCCCATGTATGGTTTTCATTGGATTCGTGGGGGCGAGACCCGTTTCAACGCCCAACATATGACTCAAGCCGTTGAAGGAAGCCTCAAGCGCTTACAGACCGACTACATTGACTTATATCAATTGCATTGGCCTGACCGTGAAGTGAATACCTTTGGCGAACTCTTTTTTGAGTACCCCCAAAGCAAACAAGAAGAGATTCTAACCCCCATGTTTGAAACCCTCTCTGTACTCCAAGAGATGCAAAAACAAGGGAAGATTCGTCATGTGGGGGTTTCAAATGAAACCGCTTGGGGAGTCATGCACGCTTTGAGCTTAGCGGAAAAGCACGGACTGCCTCGCATTGAAAGTATTCAAAATGTATACCACTTGATGAACCGTGCCTATGAATTAGGGGGATTGAGTGAAATCACTTTCCGTGAAGACGTAGGGCTACTTGCGTATTCGCCTTTAGCGTTTGGTTTGTTGAGTGGCAAGTATTTAGACGGCACCATCCCTAAAGGAAGTCGGATAGAAGCCTTTGGCGGTAGAATGAAACGCTACTTACGTCCTGAAATCACGGCGTTTACCAGTCGTTATGTTGCCCTAGCCAAAGCCCATGGGGTCTCCCCTGTCCATATGGCATTGGCTTTTGTGAATAGTCGGCGTTTTGTAACCAGTAATATTATTGGAGCCACAACCATGGCACAGTTACAAGAAAATATTGCCAGCCATAGCGTCGTGTTATCACCCGAGCTACTTCAAGCCATTGATGCCATTGCCCTAGAGAATCCTATCCCAGCGGCTTAATCTGAAGAACGCATATCATCATGCTAGACCATGCTGGAGCATGCTGGACAAGGGTTGTGGTTTTTGTCACGCTTCCACCTAGAACCTCAGCGTTTATCGCTTTAGGAAGCCTTTATGTTGCCTGTTAAGAGAAACGGCTTTTCCCTATGATGTATCACCTTCAGATTCAATGTCTCCTCCCTGATACCCCTCAAGCACTGTGGGAGTATTACGAGCGTCTGTTTGTGTTTGAGCGTTTATCACCCCCATGGGAACCTGTACGTATGCACCATCAAAGCTGGCTTAATCCCTTAAAAGCTTGGCTACAACAGGGTGACACACAACAACCATGCCCATTACCTCGCCATTACCCTTTAAGCGAGGGGAGTATCCGTCTCTTTGACGTACCTCTTGTCAACCTAGGAAAGCTTGCCTTCCCTTGGGTCACTTGGGAAGCGTTGCATGAGTCCGTACAACGTGGCGTGAAGTTTCAAGATTTTCAACTGCGTGGGCCCTTTCAGATGTGGGAGCATCGACGGGAGATGCAAGCCTCCTTACCTTCAGGAGAGCTGTGTCCACTGGGGATGACCCATCCTGAGGCAAACACAGGGGTTGAAACCCATTTTCTCCGCTTTAAGCTCCCTTTTGGAGAGCTAGGGAGTCGGCTTGGAAGACATTTTGTGTATCAAAAAATCTATCGGATGTTTCGGTATCGCTTCCGACTACTCTGGGATGACCTCGCACGCCGTAAGACCCATCCTCACCTACGCCCACAGGAACGTACCACGCTTTGGTTAGACACCTCAATACCCACCCCCTTACGACACCCTTTGGCTTGGTTTCTAAATACCATGGGCTATGAAGTCCTTTTAGGAGACTGGCTCCCAAGCGACTTTACAGGCTTTACGGCACAGCAAAAGGAAGCACTCCATCTGAAAGCCGTTTTAACAGGTGCATGTCCAAGCCATGCCTTCCAGTACCATCTTGAGGATAGTACGTTAGCCCATGTACAGCTGTTTGAGTACCCTGATAGCTTGTATGCCATTCATGAAGAACCCCTTGAACCCCTACACCTCTTGGATACACTCCCTGAAGCTCTAGAGGCTGCCTTAGCACCCCATATACAAACCTACACTGCAAAGACTTCTAACCCTAGTACCCCTGCCTTACCTTATGCCTTAGTATGTTATGGTGCCTTGGTGGCAAATCGAGGGGAACCCACTTTACTGGCGAAAAGTAAGCACGTTTTAGCTTCCTCCCCGACGAAAGAAGCACGAGAAACCCTAGGCTTCCGTTGGTGTACTGTGGATGATGTATGTGATGCCCTGATGCCTATATTACATCGTGTATTAGCCTCTTGTAGCTCTCTTGAAGCCATGCCAGAGGAGCATCAAGAAACAACCACCCCTAGCGATAACCCTGAACAAGTCCCTCCTTTATCGGTAACGTTTGTGGCCCATCCTAAAGCAGTGACCCTTCAGGAGGTGGTACAACATACACAAGTCCTTGAGAGTGTGTTACATAACATACCTTTTCCGCATCAACAGATGAAAGCGGCCGCTGGTTTACGTGTGTTTGACCTCCCTGACCTTGAGCTACCACCCACCACCCGTGAAACCACGCAAGCGTTACAGTCGGCACCCTCTTCAACTTCAACGACAAGCCGTTTTGTCGATTACAAAGATGCTTGGGACTTTTACTACGGGCTGTAATAGCCGTTTAAAATGGTCATTAAGAAAGAAGCTTTATGTTCCCTGAAGTACATTTTTCAACCCCACGTCAACATCAAGAGGCTTTTGAGGCTTCCTTTTTACACCCCTATGCGATGCAAAGCAAGGACGGTATCCGACAAACACCCAGTGCGATACCTTGCCCCATCCGTTCACGCTTTCAGCAAGACAGAGACCGGATTCTGCACAGTAAAGCCTTCCGACGCTTGAAGCATAAAACCCAAGTGTTTATTTCCCCTGTGGACGACCACGACCGTACCCGCATGACCCATTCCCTTGAGGTGGCACAGGTCAGCCGAACCGTCGCCCGAGCTTTGCATTTGAATGAAGACTTAACCGAAGCCATTGCCCTAGGACATGATTTAGGACACCCTCCTTTTGGTCATGCAGGGGAAGATGCCTTGGCAACGATTTTTAAAGACCATGACGGGTACTCTCACACGCTACAGAGTTATCGTATTGCCACTTTACTGGAGCCGTTAAACCTAACGCATATGACACTTGGAGGTATGTTGGCTCAGGGCTACAGTACAGAACGTCGTTTGGAGGAAGAAGCCTGTGGACGAAGCCTCCCTCATAGTCTTGAAGCTGAGGTCGTGAAACTGTGCGACCGCATGGCGTATTTACACCATGACGTAGAAGATGCCATACGTGCAGGGCTTATTCAAGAATGTCAGATGCCTAAGGAGGTGACCCAGACCTTAGGAGCCACTCGTAAAGACAGACTCAATACAATGGTACTTGATTTAATTCAAACCACCACCACCCGACTACAAAACAGTGTATCCACGGTAAATACACTCGTAGAAGCCCCCGAAACCCTCGTGCGGTGTTCAAAAGAAGTGTATGAAGCCATGATGGCACTACGTCAATGGATGTTTACCCATGTATACCATCACCCCCTTCAACTCGAAAACAAAGCACGGGTTGAAAGACTCTTAAGTCATCTGGTCACCTACTATACAGCCCACCCTGAAGCCCTCCCCTTGTGTTATAGCCCCGAGGGTGAATTTGCCCACCTACCCTTACCTACAAGAATTTTGGATTACCTCTCAGGCATGACCGACCGCTTTGCCATTACTACTTTTGAGCAAACGCACATGCCCCATAGTCATCGTCCCAAACCCACAAGTACACGGTAGTACTTCAAAGCTACCTTATCACACAAGGAAAGAGTGTTTTTGTCATACACCTATCAATCAATACACTCCATTTTAAAGAAGACTTGAGTCTATCAAGCATGTGTTTCATAATGTAAGACATCTCTTATTTGAGGATATTTTCCTTTATTATTCCTTATTTACCCCCTCCACAGGCATGGGAAAGGCTTTTCTAAATGTTCTCCTCTTGCACCCCTCCTACCACTGACACCGCAGCAGCCTATCGTGCCGCTGGGGTCGACCTTGACCGTGCCGATGCCGTGGTTGAGATTGCTAAACGTCATGCAGCTTCTACCCGAAAGGCTTTTGCCCAGTCTGATATTGGTACTTTTAGCGGTGCCTTTGCCATTCCAGAAGGCTATAAGCACCCTCTCATCTTAGCCGCAACCGATGGCGTAGGCACCAAACTTGCCATTGCACAAGCCCTACAAAAGCACGACACCATCGGGATTGACCTTGTCGCCATGTGCGTGAACGACCTACTGGTTCAGGGGGGTGAAACCCTAGCGTTCCTTGATTATATTGCACTTGATAAAATTGACCTCCCCGCCTTTGATGCCATGCTAGGGGGCGTTGCAGAAGGATGCCGTCAAACAGGGTGTGTCCTTCTAGGTGGTGAAACAGCTGAAATGCCTGGCTTCTACCCACAAGGTAAATATGACGTGGCTGGCTTTGCGGTAGGGGTCGTTGAAAAGGATGCCATGTACCCTCAATGCGATGCAATGACTGAAGGCGATGTGGTGATTGGTCTTGAAAGCACAGGGATCCATAGTAACGGCTTCAGTTTAGTACGTCACCTGATGGCACAACATCAACTGAGTTTCCACGATGTAGTTCCTGAAGTGGATAGCCATAAAACCATTGGTGACATCCTCCTTGAACCCACACGGATTTACGTGCAGCCTGTTCTTCAACTCTTAAAACAAATGCGTAGCCACACATCCGATACGCCTATTATTGCCATGTGCCACATTACAGGGGGTGGTCTTTTAGATAACCTCCCTCGTATTTTACCTAAACACCTCGGCGTTGCCATCGACTGGCAACACGTTGAAGCCACTTGGGAAAAACTCCCCGTTTACCGCTGGCTTCAAAAGCTTGGTACGCTTGACAGTGGTACCATGGCACATACGTTTAATAGTGGGATTGGTTATACTTTTATTGTCAAAGCCACGCAAGCTGACCGTGTCATTGCCAATCTAAAAGCCTTAATGCCTAGTGGTTGGGGCGAACCAAGACGCATCGGCACCGTCATCAAACGCCCCGATGCAACCCACGCTCAAGTCATCTTGCGATAAAGTATCCCCATAGAAAGGCTGTTTCAGGCATGTCGGCACCACACTTCTCTGCGTCTTTAAACCCTCATTGGGAAACGTGTCCCGATGGTTCTGAACGCTGGCTTGCCATCCCCCCCCTTGAGAAGCCCATTGAGCGTATTGCCGTATTTATCTCAGGGCGTGGAAGCAATATGGCAAGCCTACTCGAAGCCCAAGCGGAAGGGCGTTTCCATCCTGCTCAAGTGGTGCTGGTCATTAGCAATGCTCCTGAAGCACTCGGACTCCGAATTGCAGGGCGTTCAGGCATTAAAACATGGGCCTTTTCACCCAAAGACTACGCCTCTCGAGAAGCCTCCGACGCAGCCATTCAAGCCATGTTAACCTCCCATGCCATTGATTTTGTCGTCCTTGCGGGCTACAGTCGCATTCTTACACCTATCCTCACTGAAGCATGGCACGGACGCATGATTAACATGCACCCCAGCCTACTCCCCAAGTTTGGGGGGGCAGGCATGCTAGGACACAAGGTTCATGAAGCTGTACTTGCCAGTGGGCAAGAGCAGTACTCTGGGTGTAGTGTCCACTGGGTGACTGATGTGGTAGACGGGGGTGCCATACTCGGACAACGACGATGCCCCGTCTTACAGGAAGACACCCCTGAAACACTTGCAAAACGAGTCCTTACACAAGAACATCTACTATTTTCAGAGGTTCTTGAAGCTCTTTGTACACAAAGTGTCCGTCATGTGTAGGAGATTTTTCTCCTCTCAGGTTTCTTAAAATACGGTATCTCATGTATAGTGTTCTTATGTGTGAGATGTTTCCCCATGGAGGGTTCCACATATTCCTGTGCTAGAGCGTGCCTTTTCAAGGCACGTTAAAGTTTTTCAATTTGTCTTGCACCCCTAGCCACTAAGAATTTATTTTTACATCATGCCTGTTTTATCATCTCAAAAAAGATTTTGGTTCAGCAAAGCTTCTGTCCTCCTCATGAGTACGATGCTGTGTACTGGACTGACCCTCAGTGGATGTATTCAGGATGAAGCGTTTCTGTATCGCCCTGCCATTACACGTTTGAGCGAACTGGCAGCAGGGTTATTAAAGCATGAAAGCAATAGTCTTTCGCTGGAGCAAAAACAGCGGATTATTACTTATCTCGATGCGGCCTTAGCATTATCACCTACCGATGAGATCCTCAGACGTAACCTGATTATTGCCTGCCAAAAGACAGGCTCGCTTGAACACGGTCTGCGTACCATTGAGCAATGGCCTATTACACCCAAAACCCCCGCCACAGGACTAGAATCTCCCGAGGGACTTAAAGGAACACTCCTTGAAGCATTCCTATTCAAGTGGAAGAATCAAAAAAAGCCTACTGAAAAGCCTTCTAGCAAAATACAACGCATGTATAATGCGGCTCTAGAAAGCTACCAAGAAGCACACCTCGACAAACAAGCCTCTAGTCTCACAACTTGGTGGCAATCACTGTAGAAGCATCTCACCAGAAAATATTACTTCGCACCTACGAGCTGCTTAAGATAGTTGGCATCAACGTTCTGCATGGTCGCTTTAGAACCCGTTTGTGGATTCTCAGGGGTACGAAGCGCAACCCCTGTTGAACTTACAATCAGTTGGTTCCCATCAGGCAAGTTCACCACATTTAAAGCATAATTAGGGTTAATGCTGGACTGGTAAGTGGCTTTGGCATCCCCCATCGCTGCTAACAGTTTCTTCCCCTCGGCGGTTTGTGCAAACTTTTGGGCTTCTTCTAAACCAAATGTTTTAACAAGTGCTTGCTCGGCAACCGCTTGGCTCATTTGAGGGTTTTCAGCCTTGATAAGCCCACCTTGGTTGATACCTAAGGTGATTTTGTTGTTGTTGGCATCGGTAATGGTACTCGTGATAGGGGCTTCTGCTTTCCCTGTACCAAAACCTGTACCAAGAAACCCACCATTGAACCGATTCCCCTGACCAAACTGCTCTTGAGAAGAACGAAACGCAAACGTGGGTTCCCCTGTCGCATTTTTACTGACATGAATCACGTTACCATACACGGGTTGTTGGGTTTGTTGATTAAAACCAACCACCGTCTTGAACTCTTGCGTCCCATCGGCTAGCGTTACTTTGGTGTAACGTAGCTCGCCCTCAGGAGCAATATAATTTCCAGAAGCGTCCGCAGTAAAGCCAGCATCCATGAGTGCTTGGGGTGTTAATTGTCTTGCATCTAAACGAGATTTTTCACTGGGTTTGCCCAACTCAGCATAGCCCATCCCCTTGGTAAGGTCTGCCAAGGTTTCACTTTCAGCCTTCACATCACCAGGCGTTTGATTTTTGAACTTATCTTCTGCCAGTTTATTGGCACGTGTTTTATCGGTTCTATCGTTCGCCACCGCAGCCGTAGCACCCGTGGCAACAACGGCAGCCCCTGTACCAATCAACAGGTTTCTACGATTAAACCAATTATTGGAGGCGGTGGGAGGTACTTGAGGGACTTCACCTTGGCTCACTTGATTTAAGTTGGCTAAAAGTTCGTTATGTTGCCCTTGGAACGCATCTTTATCTGTCCCAAGACGACCCGTAATCTCATCGGCACGCTTGTTGAGCTGTACAAAGCCCACATCATCTTGCAAGTTGGCATGCTCATGCCGCAGGAGCTTCTGCATATTCCCGCCTACAATTTGAGCATCTTTAGGAATCGTATCGCCTGCATTCACCGCTTTATCAACATACTTACCCGTTGTAGCATCCTTCACACGGACGGTCATGACCACAGGGGCTTTCACATCAGCACTTACACTGAGATACTCCACACCCTGAGGACTTTTTTGTATTGCCAAGTTAGCAAGAACACCGTGGTTAGCATTTTTCACATCGGTGGCATCGCCACGGCTTGCGGCGGGCTTTCTGAGTTGTTCCACTAACTGACCATACCCAAGTTTACCTTCATAAACACTTGTGGTGGGTGCTTGACTCTTCTGGAAGGTTCTATCGATCACGGGACCTGTGATTTTACTTGTCCCCGCGACGAAAGGCGTTGTGGTAGGTTTACCAGCGGCATCTACTTCAAACTTAGCCCCTGTGTTATCTGTGACATAAGCGATACGTTTTTGCGTACCACCATTCGACACTTGGTAGTAAGCAGTATAGTCCGAGCCGTTATGTTGAATAGCTTTTTGACCTTTAACAACCAGCTTACTTTTACCTTCAGAAGCATCCAATACGGCATTTAAACGTGCTTGACGCTGAGGGTCAAGTGCATATTGGGTACCTTTGTAACGCCCTAAGTCAGAAGCTTTGACCTTATGCGTTGTCTCAAAAGCAGTCTCAAGGGCTTCCAACGCTTGCTTTTTTACATCCACATCCGTACCCGTCGCTTTGGCAAGGGCTTGTTTTGCTTGATTGATTTTATCTACCTCTGCTTTAACATTAGCATCGGCTGCCAAGGTTTTAATGGTACTATGTTTTTTTTCAAGGACATCAGAAGTTTTCTTCGCACGGGCTTGATACTGTGCCAAACCTTCTGTTGCTGAGGTACGCAAATTGTTTGTACGCACTTGACGTGCCGTGTTTTTACCTGTAACCACAGCATCCAAAGCCAAATTGCTTTGTTGATGTACTGCTTCCAACCCATGAACCACTTGCTTTTTGCTGCCCGCTTCAGTGACAAGGGTTTGAGCTTTTTTAACATCAATACCCGCATCGGTTAAGCGCTTCCCAACCACAGGCAAAGCCTTTTGCTGGGCTGTCACAAGAGCCTCACGTGTTTCTTCCAAATTCTTAGCCAACTTAGGTGCTTTATTGATATTTGCAGGCGTAATAGTACCTGCTTTCTGAATCCCTTCAACAAAGCGAGAAGCTTTCCCCAATTGTTGGCGATTTTTACCCGCAGCAACCAGCAATTCAGAACCCTTCTCAAAGGCTTTCCCTGCTTTTTTGGCGGTATTCGTTAATTGAGTCAAATTAGGAACACTAATCATCATAGGGGTTTCTCTCTTTCGATGGTGCCTGCACGGGCAATGGTAGGTTAGTCTGGGGGTTCTCTCAAAGATGGTGCCTTTATGGCGAGCTACGTTAATAAACACATGGTGGTGACTTAAATTGCCTTTTCAAAATAACGTGTCCTCCATAAAATGCGTATCCTAGCCCAAGCATGTTACAATTCTTAAAGTTCAGAGAGAAGCACCTCTCAGGGACTGTTTAGGTTTTGTATTCTTGGTAGCATAATACTCAGTACCCTTTTTAAGATGTAATTGTATTCATTCAAGTAAGTATGGCAGGTTTTTATCATGATGATGGCATTTCATTGGCTTCCCTTCTCCAAACAACAAGCAAACCAGCATGACCTTGGTGTCGACTTAGGGACTGTGAATACCCTCATCTGTACCCCTCAAAAAGGCATTGTGCTTTGTGAACCTTCAGTGGTTGCTATTGACCACACACAATCTCCCCCACAACTCATTGAAGTGGGCTATCCTGCCAAGGAAATGATGGGGCGTACCCCCTCTCATATTGAAGTCAATCGTCCACTCCGAGATGGGGTCATTGCCGATAGCGAATGGGCAGAATTGATGTTACGCAAGTTTATTGAAAAGGTTCTCTCTAGTAACCGCTTTTTTGCCCCCCGTCCTAACCGAGTGGTCGTCGGGATTCCCTCAGGCGTACGTCCTGTTGACCGTCGTATTTTGGCAGAAGCTGCTTTTGCAGTCGGCGCCCATAGTGTCCACCTTGTGGAGGAACCCATGGCAGCCGCCATTGGTGCCGGGCTACCTATCATGAAGCCTTTTGGGTCGATGGTCGTTGACATCGGGGGAGGTACCACGGACATTGCCGTATTGAGCCTCAATGGACTGGTGGTTAGCCGAAGCATCAAGGTGGCAGGCGACCACCTAAACCAACAAATTATCCATTATCTCCAAGAGGAAAGACAACTTGAAATTGGCGAACGTACGGCTGAAGAAGTGAAAATCTCGTTATCTTCTGCTATGACTACCGATGAATTGATGTTCGACGAGATGGAAGTGCGGGGCTTAAACCGTATCACGAACCTCCCTGATATCATCCGTGTACAGGCCGTTGAAATCAGAGAATGCCTCAAGCATCGACTCTACCAGATTATTGACTCTGTCAAAAAAGCCCTCGAAGAAACCCCTCCTGAACTAGCGGCTGACATCAAAGAACGTGGTATGATTCTCACTGGAGGCGGGGCTCAGCTACCAGGGTTTGCCAGTCTTATTTCAGAAGAAACAGGGGTACCCGTTCATATTGCAAAAGACCCCCTCCACTGTGTGGTTCTTGGTACCCAGAGAGTCCTCTCTGACCCTGAGTTTCATAAGGTCTTAGAGTACACTGAGTATACTGGCTAGTGTCGTGGGTGCTGTTGAGGTCTTTGGCATGAATCCTTTATGCAACCTTCCTGAAAAACCGTTACTTGCGGGTGTGGTACTCATTGAACCTTGCATGGCTCAAAATGTTGGTACCATTGCTCGGCTTTGCCAATGTGCAGGCATCCCTCTATATCTGGTAGGTAAACTCGGCTTTGAATTGAATGACCGAGGCTTCAAAAAAGATTTCAAGCGTGCCGCCATGGACTACCATGACCCCGAAGCCCTGCAACACTACCCCTCCTATCAAGCCCTCTGCGAAGCACTCCAACGTCCTATGACATTGGAGGGTTCTCTGACAGACCAACCTGCTTATTATTTGTCTTCCAAGGCATCTAAAACACACTGGGAAGCTCATTATACCCAAGAGACCCTGTTGGTTTTTGGGAGCGAAGCCACGGGGCTACCCGAGCGTTGGGTCAAAGCACACCCTGACACCAGCCTAAGGATTCCTATGCACCCTGAAGGTCGAAGCTTGAACATTGCCGTTTCAGTAGGCATTGTGCTTTACGAGGCTTTACGACAAAGAACGCTTGCCTAAAGCGTAGTGCAAGCGTTCTTTGGTCTGTTTCATGGTCTGTTTCTTAGTACGACAAGTACAGGAAGTACAGGTCGACAAAGACTAGGGCAGTTCTCTGAACTTGGTATTCCCAAATTCATCAAAACTCCCAATCCAGTTATTAGTCCACACATTACGCCAAATATTACCCCACACAGTACGACGAGGCAAACGTTGCTCACGCCATTCTTGACGGTCTTGTTGTTGCACGGTGTAACGAATGGTCTCAGGAGAATAACCTTTCAAACACATCACCGTGGCATCAGGAGGATACGCCTGCACACACAAGGTGCTTGAAAAGAAAACCCCCATAGCCAGAAGGACTGCCGCAAGGACATACTGGTGAACGGTCATAGAAGTATCCTTGAGGAGGGTATATTTTAAAAGAGTATGCCATTTTGCCATGTTATTGTTCCTTCCATATTCAAAACACTGCCAACAGTCGTATGTCGGGCTTGGAAGAGCTACGAGCTAGGGGGATAAGCCTTCACTCATGAAGCTTCATGAAGCACCACAAAGTCCATCTTAGTCTACAGTATCGTTGCAACACGTCAAAATAGGGACAGTGTACGGAGGAAAATAAGGTATATGATGGAGCCACACGCCCTCTCCTCCCCTTTAGGACAAATGACCTTACAGCTTCTTATCCTTATCTAAAGAAGCCAGTGGTGCCAAATGCAACGACCACTGTAACTGCTTATCAATGGCTTGCATCGCAAAAATGGATTGGAAATACCCCTCAACCAAATCATCCAAGGTAAGCCCCGTGGGAGTGTAGCCTTTTTTATCGAATACCATCAAGCCTTGTTCTCGAAAAAACCAACCCTGAGGAGATTTTCTAGACAAGTTAGTACCTAAAACATTCCAAATCGTTTGAGGGGAGGTTTTATCAGAGATAGTATCAGGGGTAGGAATCGGTGTTGGTGCTTGCCGCCCTAACAAACCCAGAGGTCGCCACACCCCATTGAGCGGGGCTACAAGCATACGCATGTCATAAACATAACGCTTCATATTTTGGCGATCAGGCACAGTGCCTCGGTTATACCTATCCGCAGGTTTTTTTGAAAGACTTGCCCAAGGCATCGGCAGAATCAATTCTTGCACAATATATTTTTGTGAGGGGGTACTCGTAGCACTTTCCTCGGTTTCTTTGAGAAACTTTGCCATGTCACGCTCATGACGTAACATCCAAATACCATCACCACCATTCCCATCAGGAAGCTTTACCACGGCGGAGCTTCCCATCTCATTCACCAAGGCATGCACCTCTTCACGTGATACCTGATACGTTTTTGGGGTACGAATAAGCGGGTTTGAACCAGCTTTCTGGCTGTGAAGTGCCTCCATATTAAACGCCCTATACGCTTCATTTGCACGGGCTTTTTCTACACCCCCCGCACGATGTACCATCGGGGGGTCAATGAGTACGCCCTGTGACACACTCAACGGCTGAGACGCAAACATACTACTAGGCCCTAAAAGACTCACGGCACCTCTTACCTTATGCCAAAGGGCATCTTTCGTTTGAATAAATAGCCCTCCTGAACTCGCATCCACGCGCCAAGGCTGTTGATGCAATGGCTTATCTTTTTCATGCGTAATGAGATGCACAGGCTCTTTCGCTTTTCGAGCAATGGCTTGGGCAATACCGAGGGGGTCCATACGTTGCCCATGACTCAATACAGCCAAAACACCTTCTCGCTTCGATGCAAAGGGGGTTTTACCAAGGGTTTCCATAAAAAAGTGTGCAAATTTTTGATACACAGGATTCTTAAGCTCGGGCGTATTACTTAGCCCTCCTGGCACACTATTGATTTCAATCAAGACCATTTCGGTTTTTTGGGTATGACGATTATAAACCCGAAAAAGGTCGGCTCCTCCATATCGAAAGTAACGAGGCTGGTACCGAATGGCTTGTTCTAAAAAGTCTTGTTTTACTTCGGGGTAACGCTTACGATAACAAGCCACCATTGCTTGCGGAGACATCTTCAAGAAGCGCTGCACCTCAGGTGCGTAAGTCGTTTTTAATGCGCGGCTCGCATAAAGGTCTTCAGGTGCAATGTTTGCTTGAGGCACAATGGTATACTGACCTGCAAAGCGTGTTTTCAGCTTAACGGGGTGCATACTTTGTGCTTGCATGTTTTGGAAAGGAGTCCTTACAGAACCCCGATTGATTTGAAACATCATACTCTAAAAAATTTCTCAATATCCTTAATGAAGAGGTTGTACCCAATATCCTCTTTTATCATACTTAAATCATAGGGAACGCAAGATGTTAACGTTATACTATTGCAAATATAACATCTTGTCACGACTTGCAAATACCAAAAGGTTTCTCCTCTTTCTCCGTACTATTTCCGTTTGATATCATCCATCCTTACCTCTCAAGGAGTATGTTGTGCCATGTTGTCTCAAAGTGTCTCTACGCAACCATTGCTTAACCAACCGCTTGTACAAATACATCGTGAAGCCACACAGGCTTATGTGGAAGGTCTTCAGAAGCATCTCGACCCTCAGGGACAACCGCAAAGCTTTTCAGAAGCACAACACATCGCAAAGCACTATTTAGGCTCTCGACGACATGACGAGCATCTCGCCCTCATAGGCTTTTGGGTGCCAGGCTTAACGACAGGTACACTTCAGGGGAAAACGGATGCGTTTTATTTGGAAGTTTTTATGCCACAAGACAACCTTCAACTCAACACTTGGGAACGGGGCGAGCAAAGAGTACACGCCATGCAACGTGTCTGCCTCCCCATCGTTGCCTGCGGTGACTTTCTTCTGGGGGTATATGAAGGCTTACCCTTTGGCAATGAAAGTAACGACGGTGCTTTTTATTGGCTTCGTTTCAAAACATCTCCCCAAAACACAACGGAGGAAGCATTCATTTTAAGAGACCCCCTCGGGTATTCATTTCCTTTCGGAGTCTATGCCCCCACGGAGCTTTATGACATGGCAGGGGTTCTGGCACGACGTAAGGACATGGCATATTTCACGCAACACTACAGCCACCGATACGAGGATGGCTCATACCGTGCCAAGAGTATCGGAACGACCTTAGAAATCCATCCTGAAACGGCAACATCACAGGGAACCCTCGCAGCACTCACCGAGAAGCTCCAACGCATCGCCAAAAAAATACTTGAAAATAGAAGCCAAGGGCAAGCAGATACCGCAGGACTCACCCCCTCAGAGTGCCTATACCTTGGCTTTGATACCTTTGAACTCACCCCCGAAGTCCCGCCCGTAGAACGTGAAGCAACCACACATCCTTACGGAGAGTTTTTTCAATACGAGTCTACTGAACATCACACGACTCCTGAACCCATCCCCGTATCACTCAAAAAGCCTGATATCTCTAACTGGGGCTACGACACACCTATCATTGGTACAGCATCGATTAACCCAAGCATTACCCAGTCAGGCAAACCCCATGAGTTACTTGCCTTTATCGAAACCCTCCACACGTTCCCAACCCCGATTCAACTCTCACTCGATGCCGTCTTGGGACATGCTGATTTTCAAGGGGCTGCACTCCTCGCCACCCCTGAAGGAGAGTCCGCTTTGCCAGAACTTCTAAAATATACCCATAGTGCTTACTTTAGAGGGGCAAATATGTACGGGAGAGACCTTGCCTACAGCACCCCCATGGTACGTGCCATTCTCTTGGAAATGTACCGACGAAAAATACAGTATGGCTATGACTGCGTACGTGTGGATGGCGGACAAGATTTTGTCCAGACGGTCGACCCCACCACAGGTTTCAGGATTCAGGATGATGCGTTTATTCAAGCCATGGTGACCACCCATCAAACGGTGGGAGAAGGGTCACAGTACCCCATCATTCAACGACGCTTGGATATGAACGTAGAAGATGGACGACCTTGGCCCAACGATATGAACTGGCTTTACAATGCGACCTACACGGAACACATCTTGGGACGACAGCTCCCCGATAACGACCGTGTCAAACAATGGGGTTCCTTAATTTTTGCCCACAACGTCCATGGCAAATTCAAATGGTTTCAAACCAAATGGGACCGTTTTAAAGATACTTTTAAAGACGGTGAAAATTGGATTACAGGGCATTCCAACCATGACAATGCCCGCTACTTTTATCGTCTCACACTGCCCCAAGCTGGGTCTCGCTATCAAGAAGGCACCTCAGTGGAAGCCTACTATAATGACCACCTAGGAGAAGATTATCAAAGTGCTACCCACAACGCTTTAGATAATCCCGCCCTCTCAGCATTAGTACTCGGCTTTTTACCAGGTGCCCCCATGTTCTTCCTAAACGCCTTGGTACACACACCATGGCTTTTCTTCCGCAATACAGATTGCCAATACGGTGTCAAAGTCGTGGCCGATGAGGGAAATCGATTTCTAAACTGGTATATCAATGAAGCACGGTATCAGCGGCCTGAGTTATTCCCTCGCCTCAAAGCACTTGGGTTTCATACCCGTCACAGCCTTGCAAAAGACCCTCAACATCAAGACGCACCTCAAGGGTTCTTGGATGTTCTCTTTGAGCATCACGAGCGTATCAAAACAGATGCCACAATGGTACTCAGCCTTGTAGACCCCCCTGAGTCCTCTCAATGTCCTGAAGGACTCGGATGGTTTGATACCCTGGGTGCTTTACAAGGTTATACACAGTCATTATTAAACCCTTTTGATGATGCAAAACGCAATACGCTCGCCCAGATTCTAAAACAGATTCAAAAAGATACTTTAGAGTCTGAACGTAAGGTCCATTTCGCACGTGCCTTTTTAGAACGCATGGCCGTATACCATCCTGACGTTCAGCATGACCCCGTCGCCCAGAAAATCGCTTACTTAAGGTATTTGGCACAAAGTACAATGCCCTCAGACCGTCAAGCATTTGCAAGATTATTAGAAGCCTCGGCACAAGAACACGCCTACGACCTTGAAGCTTGGGCCAAAATACCCGAACTTATCGCTTGCTGCCCTGAAGCCCTCAAACCCCTGACTCCTGAAAAACTCAAACAGTTTGCCATGGCCTTCATGGAAGATGCGAAAGAAAGCACACAAGTGCATCGGTATGAAAGTGCTTTGTCTGAAACAACCACCCAGTATCACTACAGCTTGCGGGCGTTTCGTCAAGAAAACCCTTGGCTTGCCTACAACCCTGTGAATGACCTTACAAAAGACTTTTTTAATCGACGTATTATTGTGAATGGAGCGAAAAATACGGGTGCCTTTTTCTCCGATAAAGGCGATACCATTTTGTCCAATACACTTTACTACGGGTGGCGTACTAACCCCGAAGGTAAAAAACAAGTGGCACTTATCGCTATGATGGAAGGAGCCCCTCTACCAAGATTATCCCTTCAGGAGTACCTCCCACCGCAAATGACAGAGGCACCTACTGCTTGGGAAGTCGTGGCAGTCTCTGAAGGATTAAGTTCTCAAGTCGGTAAAGAGGTTGCATCCAACCTTGTACTCACACACATTACGAATGGACAAGCCCTTTTACTCACACGCTCCCTGCCGTAATACCCTCTCTATCACACCACGATAGCATCCCCTACATTCACCCGATGCCTCTCCAATGTATCTTGAAAGGCATCGGGTTTAAATAAAAATGATTTACCCCCTTGGCAAGTGGAAAAAAAAATGGTATTGTAATAAACATGGAACTTGTCACTTTAACACTAACCTCCCTCTAGTAACACTATTACTTTACTTTAAACAACACCTTCGTTTATTAAAACCTTTGTACCAAGGGTTTTGTTTTGGGTGCCTTTTTAAGTGTTTTAGAGTGGTTGAGTGGGGTATTCCTTACCTTTTTTGATATAGCACAAGTTTTCCCTATGAGTACCTTTATGCTCATAGCTAGGTTTTATCTTTTTTTAAGCGTTTGATGTTCCTTTGACAACCCCTTGCATCTTTTTGCACACTGTATCCTTTAGGCAATGTTTCCTGCGTAAAGTAAAGTTTCTAATCGTTGCTCACAGCATTAAAAACTTTATTTTAACTAAAACCTTTTGCTCTTGGTGTCTTTACATATCCTCATGCGTTTTAAGCGAAAGTAGTTATCTTTTATCCCCTCTTATTATTGAGGTAGGAAATATAAAAGTGACTCTCTTTACGCAACGTCTGCTTCGGATAGGATACCTCTCTTGAGAAAAGGCTTACGCCGTATGACATCGCCCATTGAAAGGTTTAGGGGTTCAAAAGGCTTGGTTATGCAAGTCGCACTGCCTTATGTAGTGTACGCTTGTTGGTTTTATACTTTCCTATATTAACTCTTTATATTCTCTGCCCTCGAAAAGGATGTTTACATGGCTGTTACAACCACCTCTGGCAAAAAGCAAGCTGTACAAAAGTCTTTTGAACAACTCGTGCATGACCTCAAAAGTAGCTCCTCAGAGAAAATTCGCTACAATGCGGCACGTATGCTGGGTGAAATGGGCGATTTCAATGCCGTAGAACCTTTGATTGAAGCCCTTAAGTTTGACAAAAATGGTTCTGTGCGTCTTTATGCAGCACGTGCTTTAGGAGAATTAGGGCATCCAGATGCAGTGCATCCTCTTATTGAATCGTTACAGGAAGACCGTAACGTTGATGTGCGTGTACGTGCCTCTCGTGCCTTAGGGCGTTTGGGAGGAGAAGATGTCGTGCTTCCTTTGGTTGAAGCCCTCAGCGACCCCAATAGCCAAGTATGTATGACCTCAGCCGATGCACTCATTGAAATTGGTCCTATTGCTGTGAAGCCTCTTATTGAAAGCCTTAAGAGTGAAAAAGTCAACGTCCGTTGTGATGCCACCCGTGCTTTAGGGGAACTGGGTGACACCTCTGCGGTGGAACACTTGGTGACCATGTTAAATGATGAGTGGGTGAACGTTCGTATTTATGCCGTTCAGTCATTAGGTAAATTACGTGACCGTCGTGCCGTTCCTGCACTGATTACAACCCTTGAAAACCGTGAAGAAAACTCGTTAGTGCGTGCAGGCACTGCCCAAGCGCTCGGATTCCTCAAAGACCCTCGTGCCTTATTGCCTCTACGTCAACTGATTATGGGTGCTGATGAATTAGGCGAAGTGGAAGATATGGCACTCAAAGCCTACAAGATGATTATGTCCGAGAATTGGCAGAATCTTCCTGGCGCACAAACCCCTCGTAAAGCGGGTAGTCCTGCTGTCGTAGCCTTTTAGGTTTCTGTCGCCTAACCCATTGCTTCAAAACGTCCTCTTTTGTTTAGAGGACGTTTTTTGTGCTTACCATCCTTCAATAGGGTCATAACGCACCATGGTTTCTGCTGGACAGGGGTCATGAGGAGGCTGACTCACAGGCACCACCAACTGTATGGGTTCATCCAAAACAATCCCCCAGTGGTCGCCTACAGGCAAGCTGACATGCTTCCCCATAGCACGTATACCACCGTAACGTAGTTGATTATATTCACCAAGATGCCAAACACGATGGGTCACATAATACGGGATGGTGTAGGGGGTTATTTCGCCACCCCAAAGGCCATCATCATTTTCCGTCACGACATGGGCTTTAAGTGCAGACTCTTGCCCATCAGGTTGCACTAAACGGTCAAACACGACTTTAAGAATTGCATCGCGCCCCTGAAGAGGCTCCTCCAGTTGCACCACATGCCCCCAGAGCTTGGTATTTTTACTCAATACTTTTTCATTATCAACAAAAACAGCCCCTTCCAAGCGAGCCTCAACGAGGTCACCCTCTTGATTACTTTGCGTACTCAAAGGGGTATAACTTGTCACGGTGAGTCGGGTGCCTTGACGTAGCACAACCCCTCGAACCCCTGTGTCCGTATAATCCCACTGTATTGCAGGAGAAGCACTCGGATAGCCCGCAAACACACTCACCAGCGTTGTCTCAAAAGCAAGCAACATACAAACAACGCTCAAAATCAGCAAACTAAGCTTCTCTGCACGCCACATTAAGCTAAAAAACATCATCATACAACCAAGACCATATCAGGCACTCTCAAAGCGTTACAGTACACAGAAAGAAGGACGTATCCAAATAGATACATCCTTCTTCGTACACCGCTACAAAAGCTTGAGACTAGCCCTTGGCTTTTAAAGCTTCTGACCCACCGACCACTTCAAGCAACTCTTGAGTAATCGCAGATTGACGCGCCTTGTTATACACAAGTGCAAGACGTGCCACAAGCTCGGAAGCATTTTTGGTCGCATTGGACATCGCCGTCATCCGAGAAGACAACTCACAAGCAGCAGCTTCAAGAAGTAAACTATAAAGGAGACGTGCCAACACCATCGGAATAAGCGTATTCAACACATCCTGAGGGCTAGGCTCCAAGAGTAGCTCTTTACGCACCGTTTCAACGGCATGCACATCGCCCGATTCAGCCTTCCGAAGTGCTTCTTGGTGAATATTCTCAGTGAGTTGTGCCACCGTAAGCGGTAGCAACACTTGATGCTCAACTTCATATTGCACCATGGATTTAAAGCGCGTAGAAAGTACCTCAATACTATCAATACGTGTTTTTAAGAACTGCTCTACTAACTGACGTGCAAGCTTGGTGCCATGAATGGGCTTGGGCTGTACACTCATACTATGAAGGGTCATTGCAATTTGGACTTTGTCGCCAAGACGCTTCACAGCTTGAATCGCTTTATTACCAACAGGATACACCCGAACACGAATTCCTTGAGCCAAGTAAGACTCAATTTTAGCGTTCATCGCCTTAATAAGGGTCGTATTGTATCCACCACAGAGACCTCTATCTGCCATCATCACCACAAGGGCAATGGCTTTAACAGGACGGGGTTTCAAAAGAGACAACACGGGGTTTTGCTGAAGAGCATCCTCAGAGGGTTTGTACCCCTTGAGTGCTTGAAGAAAAATGGCTTTGAGTTCATCGGTAAACGGGCGAGAAGCTTTCATGGCTTGCTCGGCACGCTTGACCTTAGCAGCAGCGACCATCTTCATGGCTTGGGTGATTTTTTGAGTACTTTTGACGCTTTTAATACGTCGGCGAATATCTTTTAAATTGGGCATGGTGTGTTACCTTATGGCGTTACAAAAGTCGTAATACAAGGAGAAACACACACATTAGCTCACTGAAAAGACAGTATCACGAAACTGCGTCATTGCTTGGGTAAGCTTGGCTTCTTCTTGGTCGTTAGGCTTATTACCAGCATTCAAACTTGTCTCAAGCTCAGGAAGTTGCGTTGCAAGGGCTTCAAACCACTCGGTTTTGAAATTCTGAATCTGATGACTTGCCACATTGTCCAACAAGCCTTTATTCACAGCATAGAGTACCGTAAACATCTGAGCAATACTTAGCGGTGCGTACTGAGGCTGTTTCAAGACTTCAATCATTTTCTGACCACGGAGGAGTTGGTCTTGCGTTGCTTTATCCAAATCACTTGCAAATTGAGAGAAAGCTTCCAACTCACGGTACTGTGCCAATGCCAAACGCAATGTACCTGCAACCGACTTAATCGCCTTGGTTTGAGCAGCACCACCTACACGAGAGACTGAAATCCCTGCATTGATGGCAGGACGAATCCCCGCATTGAAAAGGTCAGATTCAAGGAAAATCTGTCCATCGGTAATAGAAATAACGTTCGTGGGAATATAAGCTGATACGTCACCAGCTTGGGTTTCAATAATAGGCAGGGCGGTCAAACTACCAGCACCTTTGGCATCACTCAATTTAGCCGCACGCTCCAACAAACGAGAGTGGAGATAGAACACATCGCCAGGGTAAGCTTCACGACCAGGAGGACGACGCAACAACAAGCTCATCGAACGATACGCCCAAGCATGCTTGGTCAAGTCATCGTAAATACAAAGGACGTGCTTACCTTGCTCCATAAAGTACTCACCAATAGAAACCGCCGAGAAAGGTGCTAAGAACTGCACGGGTGCAGGCTCAGAAGCTGAAGCAGCAACCACAATGGTGTAATCCAAGGCACCATTTTCTTCCAACGTTTTAACAATTTGGGCAATAGAGCTATTTTTCTGACCAATGGCACAGTAAATACAGACAACATCTTTACCTTTTTGATTCAAGATGGTGTCAATCGCAATAGCGGTTTTACCTGTTTGACGGTCACCAATGATAAGCTCACGCTGACCACGCCCAATAGGAATCATCGCATCAATGGATACAATACCTGTCTGGAGAGGTTCATGCACCGATTTACGGTCAATAATACCAGGGGCTTTCTTCTCAACAGGACGGTACTCAACGGCTTCAATAGGACCTTGGTCATCAAGGGGTTTCCCTAAAGGATTCACGACACGACCCAGCAGTGCATCACCCACAGGCACAGAAGCAATACGCCCTGTTGCTTTAACCAATTGACCTTCTTTCACATGGATGTAGTCATCCATAATGACGACCCCAACATTGTCTTCTTCAAGGTTCAAGACCATCCCCATGGTTTGATAGCCATCATCAAACATGACAAGCTCACCTGCCATGGCACCCGAAAGACCAGACAAACGGGCAATACCGTCGCCGACCTCAAGCACAGAGCCTACTTCTGCCTTAGAGACAGTGCTGACATGGTTAGAAAGTTTTTCTTTGAGCAATGTACTGATTTCATCAGCTCGGAGCATCATCATGGGAGGAGAGTCCTTAACAGGGGTACAATAAGTGAAACATTAAAATAGGATAAGGTATTCAAGTAAAAGAGGCATGAAGCGGTGAAACAAAGTGGCTGAAAATCTCCCAGCACT
The DNA here is from genome assembly GCA_044346175.1 of Vampirovibrionales bacterium. Classification (GTDB taxonomy): domain Bacteria; phylum Cyanobacteriota; class Vampirovibrionia; order Vampirovibrionales; family JAJTHC01; genus JBJTUH01. The sequence goes on along the minus strand of JBIIZQ010000024.1, from coordinate 6,656 downwards.
CAAAGCAACCCTCTAAGCCTGTAGTAGAGAAACTTCAATTTGCTGTAACTTGGTGCGCCAAGAGGTATCAATCATTTTATCCCCTACACGCAACACAAACCCAGCAAGGAGTTGGGGGTCAAGTGTCGTATTAAAAGTCACATGGGTAAAGCCAAAGCGCTGCTTTAAGAGGGTGTGAATGGCTTCCTGTAAGGATGCTTCCATAGGAGCAGCCACTTGCAAATCAACCTCAACACGACCCCGACGCTTCGCCCAAACCACAAGGAGAGCTTCCAAAATAGCTGGAAGATAGCCAAGACGGTGATTGTCTAAGACCATCGTTAGAAAACGCTGCAAGTCTTCATGATTGATTTTCTCTGCAAGCCCCGAGAGAATTTCAGCCTTCGCCTCTTGTGTAAGCGAAGGGGCATGACATACCTCAAACCAAGTGGTTTCTGAAAAGGTATCAAGAATACCCTCTTTTAAGGAGGTCACTAGCGTCATTAACGCTATTTCAGCATCAAGCGTGTACCCACGCTCGGCAATCCAATCAAGGAAAGCATTGGCATAAGAATGAGCAATTTTTTTGTGTAAATGACGCATTGTACAGTCAAGCTCTTACATACTAAAGTGTGGGTAAAGGGAAGGTATCCATTTGGCGTTGCATCACACGCAACTTGTATCATAAAGACTTTTTGAAATCTGGAAACACGAGGGGAAGACTCCCCTCAATCATTTAAAGCACCTGTGCGACGGCCTGGATACTTTGATGGTAAATGGCACGATGCAACTCAGGGGTCAACTCTTGGGAAAGAGAAGCTTTGGCTTGAGAAACCGCCTCTGTGACGAGAGAGGCTGCCAAACGTTGCTGAAGCTTTGCATCGTGTTGGTCTATTTGATGACGATACTGCATCAGATAACGTGCTTGTGCTTGTTGGGCTTCTTTGAGCAGTTTTTCCTCTAAAGTGTGTGCCTGTTTTTGAGCCTCTTCTTGGATAAGCGTAATCTCTTGATGGGAGCGGGAAGCCACTTGCTCAGCACGACTGAACTCTTGCTCTGCCAAAACCCGTTGTTCTTTAAGACGCTCCAACTCTTGAATCAGTGTCTGACGACCTTGCTCAATACGACCCATGACATCCATTTTTCTGGCAAGAACAGACAAACCAGCCAAGACAATTAAGACGTTAATCGCATTGGAGTCGAGTATATGAGAAAAAAAATCATTCATAGTATTCTAAAATCCTGACAATGGGTGCATCCTGGGCAACGTGACCCAGGTCAAAACAACCTTAAACGAGAGGAGCCTTCAAATACGACACAATCGCATCAGAAAGCTGTGAGGCGGATGTCTTGGCTTGCACTACTTGAGATTCAAACTGAGACTCTAGGACTTGTTTTTCTTGAGCCACTTGGGCTTCCTGTGCCGTGCGGAATACTGTCAACTCTTGGGCAATATCTTGCTGAATCCGTTGACGAGCTTGCATCATGAAAGCTTGTGCCGCTTTACGAGCATCTTTCAAAGCCTGCGTGACACGGTCTTTGACTTCCATCGTGGCAACCACAAAAGATAAAGACTGTGTCGTTTCTTGCTCACGGAGAACTTCACGTTGTGCCTGAACACGCAGCATAGGGTCAAAGAACAACCCCTTCATCAGCAATACAAAAGGTACAAGACTGATGAAAACAAGGACTACGGTAAAATTAACTTCAAGCACAACGAAAGACTCCTTAAAGCACTAGTTAGTGAGCGTTCAATACAAGGAAGAAGGCTGCAAAGGCCAACAAAGCCAACAATTCGATGAAGGCGGCACCCACAAAGAAAAACCCTTGCACTTTGCCAATCACTTCAGGTTGACGACCTGCTGCGTTGAAAAATGCAGAAATAGCAAGACCCAAGCCGATGGCAGGACCAAGACTTGCAACGGCGACTGCCATAGGAAGCAATTCATGAGGCATGAGAAACAAACACTCCTAAACCAATTATTTGAGTGACACAAAACACAAAAAACAGCCAAAACATTAGGAATAAAAACTTTGCCGTCGTGGCAACCCACAGACAGCCAACCCTTTTTAAGCCTTAATGGTGAGCCTCATGAGACTCGCTCATCATACCGATATACACCGACGAAAGCAGCATGAAAATATAGGCCTGAAGGAAAGCCACAAACAACTCGTAACAAATCACAAAACAAGGTAAACCTATTTTAAACATTTGTAGCGTTACGCCTGAGAGCAATTCCCCCACCATAATGTTTAAGAAAAGTCGGAGTGCCAAAGAGCCAGGGCGCGTGACATCTTCAATAAGGTGCATCGGGAGCATAAAAGGCATTGGCTCAAAATAGTGCTTAAAGTACCCTAAGCCTTTTTGAGAAATACCGAAACCGACATAAAACACAAGCGTCAGGAGTGCCAAAGCCACGGTGGTATTTAAGTCCCCTGTGGCCGCAAGAAGCTCACCATGAGGAATGGGAATAAGCCGTAAGGGTAACTGCCCCATAAGGTTCACGGCAAGAATAAACAAAAAGACTGACCCCGAAAAGAAGAGGTACTTATCACCACGCTCATGACCTGTGGAGGTTGTCACCCCTCGCACCATATTCACCACACCCTCTGCCACAAACTGTAAACGAGAAGGATATACACTGGCCTGATGAGCAGCCCATTTAGCCAAAACCAATACAGTGATAATACCCACCCACACCATAATGAGGGTGTTCAAGTTAACCACCTGATGCCCTAACAGGGGTAAATCAAGCGACAGTGTCCAAAAATGGGAGGTACCAGACATCATAAAAAGCAAACACTTTCATTCAGGAACATGACTACGCAGTCACGGAAGCTTTAGCCTATCAGGATACTTCATCACGCACATCGAAAGTTATGTAGCGTATCAAGTGCCTACCAAAAGGGGCGTTGACGATGAAGGAACCGTACTTAGTGTGCATCCAGCAAAAATAAAACTTATTATTAAAGTGTACCTTAAACATGGACACTGACAAGGCTGTTTGTTGATACCAACCTGTGCGTACACACACTGGTTTTATCCATCAGCGCTCAGGCGATGCCCCTTTAAAGAAAAGATAAGCGAGTGCAAGCACACGCACAGTCACCCAAATTAACAACCATACCCCTTGGCAGTTAAGTATCTCTGAGGGCGGCAATGGCAAGTGTTGCAAAGACCATAAAGCCCCCCAAAGCACGCCAAGACTTAACACAAAATGTAGTGTCAAACCCAGAAGCAATGCCCCTAATCGCCGCTTCTCCTTAAACTTAAAACGGGACTGACTCCCCTCAGGACTTCCAGCACACGGTATGGTTGAGGACTGTAAACGACCGATGCGCCACATCCCAACGTCCACCACAACCGCAAGCAGCAGACCTACTATAAAAGCAAGTACAAGCCAAAACACGAGCCAAAACACTTGAGGTAACACCATAAGATTCACACTTCTAAGCCAGAAGAGACTACATTACTAAAAAAGGGTATGCTATAATCAAAACCTCTCAACCCGTATTCGTAACGCCCTTGCAAACAAAGCATTTCGGGAAGTCTACAGGGAAAAGTAAGGGTCTAAGGGTTCACAAAGGCTATTGTACCCGATGCTATACCGTTGTTACTAAGTTTTTATTGCTCGATGTCCTGCGTATTGAAGGAGTTTTAGCACCGCCATGATGATGATGTCTAAAGATAATAGTTTTGATGTGGTTTCCGAGTTTGACCATCAAGAACTCGTAAACGCTGTCGACCAAACCCGCCGTGATATTGGGACACGTTTTGACTTAAAAGACACGGGTTCCACCATCGAATTTATCGATACCGATAAGGCACTTGAGGTCAATGCCCCCGATGAACTCAAGCTCTATAACATCATACAAATGCTTGAAGAAAAGGTGCTTAAACGTGGCTTGAGTATGTTCATCCTCAAGCAGGAAGGTGCGGAAGATGCCCTTGGCGGTCGGAGCAAGATGAAAATCACCCTTCAAAAAGGTATTGATAAAGAAGATGCCAAGAAAATTGTCGCAGAGATTAAAGCCTCAAAACTTAAAGTCCAAGCAAGCATCCAAGGTGATCAAGTACGTGTCACTGGTAAAAGTCGTGACGACTTACAACAGGCCATCGCACTCTTAAAAGACAAAGCACAGAGCTGGAGTATGCCACTACAGTTTCAAAACTTCCGCTAGGATACAGGAAATCCTTCTATTGTATGCCTACCACCACCGAAAAAACCCTCGGTCTGATTCCTCTTGACGCAAGACCCATTTGCTATGACTGGACAAAAGCCCTCGGGGAAATTTGTGTACCCTTGGGAGTCAAAACACTCCTACCACCTAGAAGGCTCTTCCCTCCTAACCACGCCCTTAAGACCCCGCTCAATACTGACGATTTATATACTTGGCTTTCAGAACCATCCCACGCCCCTAAGACATGGACCCTTGGTGGCGTGGTCGCCTTAGACACCCTCCTCCACGGAGGACTTATTCCAAGTCGGTTGAGTACCGCACCCTTTGAAACACTCAAAGCCTCATGGGAACAGCAATGGCTCCCTCTTTTAAAATCATGCCCCAGTGCTTTAGTTGGGGTCGCCACCATTTTACGCATCCCTCATTATAACAACGATGAAGAAGAACCCGACTATTGGGCATACTGGGGGGAGGCACTCCATGAGTACAGTCGCAAAGTACATCAGCAATTACGCCCTCAGTATGAGCATGCCATCCCATGTTTAACATCTTGGTTCGCACAGCCCCCCAAGCCGAATACCGTAGGATGCCCTGACATTCCAGAAGCTATCCTAAACGATTTTATCCAGCGTCATCAGCGTCAGTGGCAACTATGGCAACTATGGCTTGAAAACGTGAAACGACACTCGGAAGACAGCACAAGACTGTTCCAGCGACTGATTTTTTCTCAAGATGACACAGGCACATGGGGCTTAAACGTCCTTGAGGCAGAAGCATTAAAAGCACGTATCCAAGCCCTAGGGCTTAACGACACGCAAGCCTATGTCCAGACAGGTGCCGACGAACTACTCACCACACAAATGGCTTGGCTCATGACGTATCATGTCACGCAAGCCCCTACGCATCAAGCCACCCTAAGTACTTCCCCCTTCACCCTACAGTGTGTTGCGTCCGAACCCAGTACACTAGGCTCCTTATCTCGTTATGACGGCATCACCTGTGAAGAGGTCATAACACGCCAAGCCAACGCATGCGGTATCCGTATTCATTGGGTCACACCCGCCATGGTACAGCATGAAAACCCGCTACTCATCGTGCATACCCCTAGTCCAGAAAGACAAGGCGACCACTGCGGCGATTATTTTGAAGACCCTCTCAACGGAAAACCACCCCCCAACACCAGCCAAGGCATTGCCATCATAGAAGGGTTATTCAATAAGACCTCCTCGACGGTTGTACAGGGTGGCGTTTGGCTTGCGGATATTGCTTACAGTAATGGGGGCGACCCTGCACTTGCCCGCTTACTTTTGCCCAGCCCTCCTCCCTCATTAAAAGGCTACAGTGCTTGGAACACTGCCAGTAACACGGTAGGATGCTTACTCGCATGGTGGACACTCACCATGTGTGTTGCACATTTTTCGGTGCCGCTTGGAGACAACACAAAAATTAGCACCACAGAAACGCCCCTCCCTCAACACCAAACCCAACTCCTCAGCACAAGGCTCCTTGAAGACCTTATTTTTCAAGCCCTTGTTCGCCCCAAACTGCGCCCCATATACCCCATCCATGATACCGAATCATGGCAAAACGCCACAGAAGCCCTCCGTGACACTATGGCACCCTATACAGAAAAGCTTTGTGAGACCATGCTTACCCCCTTTCTTGGACACACTCAAGCCCAGCCTGCGTTCTCCTTACCTTGCGGACGATGGTTTGAAGTGGCCTGTGTGTGGCAATCATTACTGCGTCGATAGTTCTGCCTCTTTCGTAGAGGAGCTACCCACAAAACGTCAAAGGGACTTCCTCCATACGAATATCCACAGCAATACGATGGGCCAATGCCTCAAGGGTTTGTTGAAGTGTATCAGGGAGAGTCTCGGGGGCTTCCTCAGGCAAGATAACCTCCAAAGCCATGAGGTACACAGGGGTATTTTGATAGGTTGTTAACTGACGTGCGGATAAGTCAACAATCGAAATACCCAACTGACGCAATGCCTCTGCCACATGGTAAGTAATGCCTGTTCGGTCTTTCCCAGACACATGAATCATGAAGCGCAAAGGGTGTTGCTGAAGGTGAGCAGACGCTTGAGGCACACCCAATGGTGCCGACTCCTCCGACTCCATGGGCATCATATGAACGGCTTGTCCTAATGCTTGAGAGGCTTCCTGTAAGGACTCACGCAAAGCACCTACGTGCGAAAGCGGCACACTGACCAACAGGAGGGTACAAAAAAATCCTGATAGCACCTCCATGGCTGCATCTAAAATATTGCCCTCATGTGCCATGACCACCTTGGTTAAACCTGCCACAATACCAGGCTTATCCTGCCCCGCAGAAGTAATCAAGTAACGTTGCGTGGTGCCTATCGTCATTGGCACATCGGTACTTGCGTCATCGGAAGAAAGAGGGGTACGGTTTAGGGACATCGTCTTTGAGAAAATTTCTAGGTGTGTGAGGGACAAAAGAAAAGCTACTAAACAAGAGATTCAGTGGC
>JBIIZQ010000035.1:0-9557 GCA_044346175.1 Vampirovibrionales bacterium | reverse complement strand
GCGTTCATGGGTGTGTTATCCTTAGTAGTGAATAATAATCTTCATAAGTATCCAGCCTTGCGAATACGAGCTTTAAGCTCAAGCAACTGTTCGGATGATTTAGGAAGTAAGCTCTAGCGACCCAGCTTCGTCACGGTATGTAATGTACCAAGGTCGGTACGGTCTGCTAGAGCTTTTTTTTATTCTTTCACATACAAGGTCGGAATCCAGAGGGCTTAGCGTACCAGCAAGAGAAGATACCGAGCGAGCGTATCCATTTTTTGTGCATCCATCGTTTGAAGAGGCAATTGTTGTAGGGTGGGTTATTTCATTATTTTAAAGCCCCTGTAGAATTCTCTGTATTCGTTCCAATCTCTAAGATTAAAAATAAAGCACTATGGTTTTTGCAAAAATTACTTCGGCATTACAAAATGCACCTAAGCTCCTGAAACATAAACCGCCTGTTTCAGCATTACCCTTTAGTGAAGCACGTGAGCTATGTGAAAAAACTTTTCAAACGATGCGAAGAGAAAACCCCACGAAGCTAAGTCCTACTCGTATGATGGCAAGACACATTGCCATGTACGAAAGGCATATGAAAAAAACAGAAACCATTACAGACGCTACACTCCGAACACAAGCTCAAAGTACGATTCAAAATCGCCACGATAAGTTGAATGCCATAGCGAGCAAAGGCATGAAACAATTGGAGGCTTTACGTTCAAAAAAGCCAGGGGATGAAGCCTATCTGAAAGAAGGTATTCATAATTGTGGTGAATGTACAGGTGTCGCAGCTAGAATGCTAGAAAAACAAAAAGTACCCTTTCAAGCTTATTCTTTACATTTTCCCACTTCAAACAAACATCAATTTGAGCGTGCTGGAGACCATATGCTCATTGTGGCGAATACGCCTTCAGGTTTTAAGCTGAATAAGCCTAAAACCCATTCTGGAGAAGAGGTATTATTCGATCCGCAAAATGGCATTTGGAAGCCTCTCCAAGCTGGACTTGACGAAAGCTTGGGGCTATTTGGAGTCAACAAAGGTGCAAAACCCACAAGAAACTATGGTAAAATAAGCCCTGATACTTACTATTTTGATGAAAGAGACCTACAATAAACACCCGTGTAAGGCAAACAGGTATGTAACGTTTTATTTACATCAATAAAGATTTTGATTCGGCAAAACCTCGTTCATACGTTAAACTAATCAGTATGATGACTGTACCCCCGCCGACAACGCCCCGCAACTTTAACCAAACGTTACAATACTATCGACGGTTTGAGTGGCTAAAACCTATTCCTGAGGCAAAAAAAATTGCACTCACCAAATATAACTGGGCTGAAACAGGGCAAGTTGCAAACACCTGCTTTGGAACCTATGCCCTACCAGGATTGCGGCGTACGCTGGAGCGTGGGATACATGCGAACGATAATTTTTTTCGTGACCAAAGCCTTTATTTTTTCACCGATGGTCTTGAACTCACCGCACGGAACTTTCTCTATAAGTATCTTAACGAGGTACAGGGTATTCCTAAGGGGGTGAAACTCTCAAGTTTGACCCATTTCATGATAGGGGTCATTAAGTATCCTGTACTTGGTTTTACTTCCTTTGCCGTGAGTCAGTTTATTATGAGACAAGGTAAACGGATGCGTCAGTGGGTACAAGATACGCTGAAAAGTCAGCACAAGCTTGCACCTACACAGGCTTGGTTAAGCCAAGAACGTAAGCAAAAAACGCTTGGTAAAACCCTCCTCAGCACCGCCATAGGAAGTACGTTGGGTATCCAATTTTTACAAAAATCATTAAGGTTTGTTTATCAAAACCAACCCACCCGCCATGGCTGGGATAAAGCATTCAATTACCTACGAACTGAAATACCATTAACCCTTTTTTCATTGGAGCTTGGGGTAGGGATAAGTTTATTGCTCAAAAAAATGCTTGTCGGCTCGCAACATGACTCACATACGCACGGGGTGACACGAGCGAGTACCGATGCCTCTGCTAAAAAGCTGTCTGTTGCGACCACTACGCCTACGCTTCTCACCCCTAATAAGGCTCATACTGTCAGGATGGGTGCCTCCTTGGCAAATACAAAGACTTTGTCGGGTATCCATGCACTTGTCGCTAAAGCACTCCAAGCAACCAGTCGGTTTGACCATAAAATTGACTGGACGATTTTTTCAGATATGACCGACTATCTGATGCCCATGTTTCTCGTGTTACCCATTCGGTACTTTATTACGGACCCTAAAGAAAAACGGGATGAATACGCCATCCGTAATACTTTTAACTACGGCTCGGCAGCGTTTGCAGCGTTGATTGTGAGTCGTGCCATCACACTCCCTATCCTCAGAAAACTACAGCCCTTCAAAGGCGACCCTGCCACCGTAGAAGGACTACACTCTTCACTTAGGATGCTCTCGGCTCGGCTTACAACGCTACCATTTTCTGTATGGATGGCGGTAAAGCTTTCACCGAAACTTGCTGAAAAGTGGCACAAAGCTAGGTTAGAATCCTCTCCTCCAAAGATACAGAGCGTAGAAGGTGTAGACCCCAAGGCTAAAGTGCCAGTGTCCTAGGTTTAAATTGGAAGCCCTCAACCGCCTGAGGTGTTTGAATAGCTCGTAAGCCACGGAGGGTATCAGGTACAGCCAACCACTGTTCTAACTCTTCAACGTTGAGCATTACTTTGCCTTTCAGTTCTTCCGAAAGAATACTATGGGCAAGGCTTCCTGACTGTGCATGGGTAATGAGAGAAGCCCCTGAAGCCTGAACGGCTAAAGCTTCTAAATGAACCCCTAGGGGTGTGTCTGGCCATAAAATCACAATATCCAGTTGTAATTCATACAGACTCTTTGCAAGCTGGGTCAAGGACTCAAAAGGTCGGTGACTTAAACGGTATAGATGGAAAGGCATGTCTTCATACACACGTTGAGGAGAAATCTGAGTAAAGAGGGTATCCAATTGTGTGGTACCTTCTTTGCCCCAAGCGGGATGATGTAAAACCCCTATCTTTACGGCATGTTCAAGCTGTGGGGTGTGACGCACCCCCAAGGGTTGAGGAAAGGGTTCATAAAATTGTAGGATGTGCAACTCAGGGTGCTGTTTCGTAGAGACTTTATCTGTCGCACATAGGGCATGCCAATGCTCTTTAAGGAGTGCCTGCATATAAGTACTGCTACATAGCCACTGTTGCGTATCGGGTGAGGTATCGCCGCATGACCCTCTCAGGGTTTTAAGGATACTTTGCACCTCGGCGTGCTGGTGTCGAATCCGAAACGTATCGGGGGTATCAAAATAGAGGGTATAATTTAAGACGGTTTGAGCCTCAGGGGATGCACTTGAGGAGAAAACTTGCTTTTCTAGCACATGCCACCAAGGGGAAAGACTTTTAAGAGGTATATTTGCGGGATTACAAAGTACCACATGTCTCAACCCTCTCAATTGATGCACAACATGGGCTAGTGCATCTGCCGAGAAAGGCTTGTTATCCATATGAATAAGCTTTTCAAGCAACTGATGCCAAGTTTCATACAGTGGTAAATTGCTAAGAGGTAAGTTATTTTGCTGGCTCTGCCAAGTGGCATCAATGGCCTCAAGTAACTTGGCATAATCTGCCACGTAAATAAATTTGTCTAGCCCCTTGTGGTACAAAATATGAAGGGTTTGTATCGTTTTACGCTGAGACACCACAGGAGGATGCTGCTGTAACCAGTAGTTTAAATAATGCGACCCCTCTGTGACCAAGCAAGGTGTAAATCCATGAACACAAAGCTGATAGACCACAGCATCAGATGACGGTGCGCTTTGGGAGGCATCAAGCAGCATACCCAAAGTGTTGGAAAGCTCAGCTCGAAGATGAGACGTAGTAAAACGTTCAAAAGGCCACATAAGGGTTACAGGGTGTCATCACAACACACATAGACGGATAACATTGAACATCTAGTCAGAATCAGTTATAAAAAGACTTTTAGTTATTTTAACACACACACGCCAAAAAACAGGATACACAAGCAATCCAAGCTAAAAACAGACGTACTCCGTTGCTTAATAGCGATACACTCAAGCTTGTACCATCACTGGTTTAAATGATGGGGATAAGGGCGTGGTAGTAATCGCAGTAGACGCTACTTTGAAAGGACTCACACCAGAAGGCACAGCTTGGGGTGAAAGCGGTGTAAAGGTTGTGGTTGAAGGCGTGGGCTTCTCAACACCCGACGTAGCGAAGCTTGTAGCAGGTGGTGGTGCTAAGGGTGGTTGAGCTTGTGCATGAAGCTCTTCTGCTTTCCGTTTCACATTCCGCTTGGTAATGAGAATATTGGTCACAGGAATACCAATACCATTGAGGGCAATGGCAGTAACAATGCCCGCAAGTCCGACTAAGTCGCCATATTTGGCAGCTAATTCAAGAGAAGGGTGTTTCTGGCTGAGGGTCAATAGTGTCTGCTTGGCTTCTTGAATCAAAGGTGCCGAGGCTTTTTGTTGTCTTAGGTGGGCAAGATTGACTTTTGCTTCCTCAAGTGCCTGAATACGAGAAGCATAAAGCGTATCGTGTTTTAACATAAACGCATGGCGCTCACGCAACTGCTTGGGAGTGGTTTGGTTCCAATGTAAGGGGTTATGCTTCACCCAAGGTTTTGAAGTTGCCTCAGGATAATGGAGCAACTGGGTACGATACTGTTTAGGCACAAAGGCTTGGGTGTACAAGCGTTGCGTAAAGTCTGCGGCATAGAACCAAAATAACCAGCCCCAAGGGTCACGGCGTAGCACCTCGCAGGTTTCATTCCCTAGTTTTTCCCAGATATTCTTACCATCTTTATGATGTGAGCGCTGAAACCCAATCCCAATACGGGAGGCAATACAAAGGGCATACACCACTTTTGCTTGGTTCCAAGTGGTTTCAAAGAGATTGACGGGGTCAAGACGCTTGGTAATCGCCGCACCATGCTTTTTGAGAGGCTGATAAGCTTGTTTAAGCTCTTCTTGGATACCGTGTTGAAGACCTTGTATCACTACGCCCTCGGCAGTTTGTCCAAACCGTGACGAGGGATGAGAAACAGTCGTTTTAAGCTGCTTAGCAGGAAGCTGAAGACGATGTAAAGCGTTTTGCAGCAACATTACGCTTGCCCTCCTACTGCTGAGGCACTTACGGGCATGGTTGTCATGGTGGTGCTTAATACAGAAGATAAGCGTTTAGTGGGGAGCGGTAAAGGTGGCGTAGAGACCTCCATAGAAGTAACCGCCGCCTGCTTTTGAGTCTGAGACAGTTGTTTTTTTAGCTCCCCTACAGTAACAAGCTGATTATCCGCCGTAGCCGAACTCACAGAGGAGGATAAGGCTGTTACTTTGGCATCATCCTCCGTTTTTGCCTCTGCATGGGTGCTGGCATTCATGGTGGGAGCCTCTGCTGGAAATAGCGTACTTCCCGTTTGTCTTTTAGTGAGCCAAATGTTCACGTAGTTTGGAATAATCGCTAATACAACAGCCAAGCCGATGGGTACGGTTGCGGTCAAACGCTTTTGTTTATTCAAGTAATGCAGGAAGGCATCATTGGCATGAGGTAAAACACCCCCAGCTTTATGCTCAAATAAGAGGTATTGCAGGGCTTGTTTTGCCTCGGGGGTCATGGTGTTGTGTCCTGCTTGTTTTACTTGGGCAAGGGCATAATCAAACACTTCATGGGTGTAGTGTTTTAGGTCAGTGAGCGTACTGCTTAAAGGTCGACGAGGAATGAGGGTTTTTCCTGTTTGGGCATCCTGTAAGGTTATTTTTTCAGTCATACCCCAAGAAGCCGTATGAGCTAAGGTATCCTTTAACCATGTTTTAGCCTGCTGCATGCGTGCCACACTGGTAGCATGATGCCCCTCAGGCGTGATAGGGATATGAGCTAGGGCATCCCTATCAGGGAGTGCAAATGCACGCTGTAAAGCCTCAGGCACTTCAGGAATGCTCGTTTGATGGCTAAGCCTCTGTGTTTTGGCATAGGCTTGCCAATGAGGTAGGTCTGTGGGCTGCATCTGCCCTAAAAGGGTTTTAATATGATGTTCTCTAAACTGTTCAAGGGTTTGATGGGGTTGTGCATGATGAATATCATGATGAGCCTGTGTTAGGAAATGATGGGCAACCTCCAAATTGATGTGGGCTTTTAAATTAAGCCCCTTCGGATTAAGGATGGAAGGTCGATTCAAACCTAAACTCCCTGCCCCTGTCAGCCATCCTGACATCGGCCCCATGGTAATAAGTCCAGCATTCTCACGAAAGAAGGTCTCACGGGCAAGCACAAGACGGTTAAACGGTCTGAGGAAAAGCTCAATCAAGGCACGAGGTAAACCCATGGAGAGTTCATCAATCACGACAAGTTCATTGACGGTACTTGAACGTACCCACTGCATAAAGGCACTCACCCCATTCAAAGCCCGCTCCCCTAAGGATACAGGTAGCTTTGTAGGAGGTACTTTACCTGCCATGGCGGGTAAAGTACTAGATATCGGTAAGGGAACCCCTATTTCAGGGGTCATGGCACCGAAACGTTGTTGAAAATGTTGCAATACATAAGGGTTATGGCGTGTCGGAGTCATCAACCGACTAGGGGAGGCTTGCAACATCATCGTAGGATATGGCTCTCAGATAGAAACACTAAAAAGAGGTGAGGCAATTCTGGGGCGAGGTAAAGCTATTATGACACTTGAATACTCAAGCGTTTTTGAACTCAGGAAGCATTCAGTTATGATAGCACATTGTATGCGAGGGGTTTATAACAGCATGCCTTTCATGGTAGCCAATAGGATAGACTTCACTCAAGGACTTTTATAGTTACATGACCCTTTTTTGTGACAATTTGTTACAAAGAGAGATGAAGCGATACGTTTTAAGAGACTAGAAAAGCAAGTACAGGCGTACGCTCGTTAAAAATAAAAATAAAAATAAAAATAAAAAAGGCATAAGCAATTTCCACAAGAGGCTTGTGTTTATTGAGACAAGGTGTCGCCTCATAATTTCATGGATACCTTATCTGAAGAGAATTTTACCTATTAAGTCCGTGATATTTAGGTCTTCTTAACATGATGATGATGATGATGATGTTTGCAGAGTCTATCCAACTTTCCCAGCGTTTACTGGGTAAGCCCATAACGTTGCCACAAAAGCCATTACAAACATCCACTCAACAAACCGTTGCGAAAGCGAATATAGGAAAAACACCTTTAAAAGCTTCATCTCCTCATACGCCTACCCTGCCTCAAAAAGTAAAAGCTCAAAAGCCTTCAGGCAATTTAAATACTTTACTGACTGGCACAGCAGTCGTGGCAGGAACCACAGCAGCAGCAACGAGTACAAGCCTACAAACACCCTCCAGTACTTCCAAACCTCAAAAGCCCTCAGAAGAAACCTCACAAAAACCTTCCAATACGCATACCAATCTTGATAAGCGCTTCACGAATCCTCCTCCTGAAGAAACACGCTCTTTGGAAACTAAAGTTGTACGTAAAAATAATGTACCCGCATCACAGAAAAGCAAAGACCTGCTTGTGCAGGTGAAAAGCCCTGTAGGTACCGTGGCAACGGTCCAAATGGATAGCACCACGGAAGAAGGGGGTAAGTTAGAAAACATCAAAGCGGAAGTGGTACGTACAAACCGTGTGAAGGAAGTAGAACGTAAACTCCCCGGTTTAAAACTTGATTTCAACTATATAGGTGAGTACATCAAACCAAGCTACTGGGCTGGCGTTTTTGAAAACATCCAACGGAACGGTTTAAACCTGCGTGAAACAACGGTACGTGAGAAAAAAATCGAACAGGTCGACACACTAAGAATACGTCAGAAGCTTAACCGAGAAGGTACCCAGTACAAGGTCGTCACTTTTGCGGGTGATAATCCTAACAGTCGTGTGGCGAGTGTTGAAATGTACGACACCACGCAAGGCAGTAACCCCACTTCAAGACAAATCAATCTTTTGAATCACAAACAGCCCGTCCGTGTTTCACGGGAAGAGGCAAAACCTCAAGCTCAGCTTGAAGAGGAAATGTATCAGCATCTTAAAATGCAGGCAGAAACCACGAAGCAAAGTATCCCTGAAGCACAGTTACGTACCATGGCAAAAGCTCGTGCTACAGAAGAGGTTAAGTTGGTACGTCAAAATTTAGCCATGGAGCGTGACCCCGCATTGCTTGCGACTTCAGTGGAAACCCTACGCCAAGAAGCACAAAAGCAAGGCAAAACCCTTGATGACGCCACTTTAATTGACACGCTTAAGTCTCAATCGCTTCAGCAAGACCCCCTTACCCGCCACACGGTATTTAAGCGGAACATGAAAGATGGTCAAACCAGTACTCAAAGCTATCGTATTGCCTATAACGCTGTAACTTTCGATGAGACCTCAGGGGATGTTGCCCTCAGAATACGCCCTGTAGATACTCAAGGACGTGTTGAGAAAGATATTGAAAAACTTTCTCTTGGAGGGCTTTCCAGTGTCCTAGAAACCCTCAAACAAACGTATGGCGACGAGGCACAAAAAGGGATTGCACCTTCTTACAAACGTTTGGAACCCTCTATCAACGACCTCACCCAACGACTAGAGGCCGCTACCAAGCTCCAAATTGAGATGAATAAAACCATGGCGGGTGCCAAAACGGAGCAAGAACGCCAAACACTCATGCAGTCGGAAGCGTACCAAAAAAGTCAAGGCGTATTGCGTACCACTCTAAGTGGTTTTACTGAAGAACAAATCGGCATTTTGTCTCAGCTTGCAACCCGTACCCAAGCGGGTGGATTTCTTGGCTTAGGCGACCCTGACTCTAAAACCTTTGGCTCAAGTTTAAGTTTTGAAGACCATCTCCAGTATGCTGCAAACGGTATGGTGGACACCCCAGCTTTAAAGCAAGTGGGGAATGCGCAAGAAGTCGTGAAAGAAGGACAGCTACAACGCAAAAAAATCAATGACGTTACAGACCTACGAGGTAAAGCCCTTCAAGATGCAAGCCCTTTAGCACTAGGGGAAGAACTTCGGATGCTGGAGGATGCTACATCTGAAAACCGGTCGTTACAATCCAAAATAGGGGAAGCTGTGGGTGGCAACGCACGTAAAGTATGGAACTGGTTTCAAGGTAAAGGGTTTACAAACGAGTGGGATGTTTCCCGTCAGCGGGCTGAAATTACGGAAGTACGTCAGCGTTTCGAGCAAGCTAAAACACAATATGATGCCCTGTTAACCCAAGCAGCCCAAGCAACCACTGATGAAGAAAAAGCACGCTTAGAACCCCTCCTGAATGATGCCAAAACGTCCCTTGACCGTGAGCGTCTTCAAGCGTATACCCTACGTGACCAAGTACAAAACTTTGAAAAAGAATCTAAAGAAACAGGCAAGCTTATCACAACAGAAGTTGCCTCCAAAGGTGCTTTTGCCTTGGGTACCCTTCTTGCTAGTCCCTTAGGGCCGCTTGCCCCTGGGGTTGGTGTTGCGGCAGCAGCCCTCATGAATACCACCCTCAATTGGGCATTAAATAAAGATACAGCAAGAGGATATCACGCCTCAGAAGCGACTTGGGATGCCTTGTCAGGGGCTATCAGTGCAGCCCCTCT
>JBIIZQ010000023.1:0-30812 GCA_044346175.1 Vampirovibrionales bacterium | reverse complement strand
CATTATTTAGCTCGTTTCAGACGAAAGACGTTTTGTTATTCTAAGTCTTTGCAGATGGTAAAAGCTACACTCACTATCTTTTTCACACCTGATTGGCAAGCCTATCTATGATAATGTGCAACGCCTTTGAGAGAATCGTCTTTAAACGTTACAAGACTTTACAAATAATTACAATAGGGCTTTAATAGATAAAAAGACAGAGGTTCAGGGTACTTTTCTGAAAAACACTGTGTATGGTTTGAACTCTTGAAGGCTATGGCTTGTCCTATTGAATCAGCTTCAATCAGCATGTGCTTTGCGTGGTGTTTGTCTCTTCAAGGCGTGTTTTGATGCACAGGGAGAGCTTTAGCGTGAAGCACCTGTCTTTTGTCCTTTGGGTGTGTGAAGTGTGGGCGTTACAAAGGGGTTGTGTCCTCTTTCGATATAACAAGATGTAACGACTTACGGGTTTTTCGTGCGTTTACGATGCTTTGTATGTGTGATTCAGTGTCTCGTGATGTATGCTATGAGTTGGGATGTTGTGAATGACGATGTTTATTCCAAAAACCTGTCCTTTGGGTCATAGCTTGTATGGGCTTGCATGAAGATAGGGGCTGTTGGTTTTAAACATGAGAATGAATCCTCTTGCGACGCATGCTGCCATCCCCTCCCAGGCTTCCCAAGCTCGGACGCTGCCTCTTGAGCATGTGACGGACAGGTATGATCACTATGATAAAGAGGCTTTTCGGTCTGTCATGTCCTCTCGTCCCGTCTTCAACCATCCTGCCCATGCCATACTGTTAGGGTCTTCTCCTCAAGGCTTAGAACCAATGATGTCTGTGATACGTTCATTTACTCCTGAAATCATGCCCTCCGCTACGGAGGTACCAGAAGAACCTTCCTTGGCCGTACTTCAGGACATGCCTACCCCTTTAACACTTGGTGAAGCGACTGACCAAACACTTGTCGCTCAAGAGCTGGCTTTTATTCGTCAGTGTCACAGTATGATGGGGCGTGTGGCTTCTGATGTGACTGCTCAAAGTTTTGTGGCACACCTCCGAGCCACACTCACGGTGCTATTAGGCACCCCCAAATTTGTCGTCTTGACGTGGCATGAAGAGACGTCTTCCTATCAAACGTTTCTTGCGCCTGTATCCCCACTGCTAGACGGGGAAGAGGAGGGGGGATTGAGCCAGTTTTCTTTGCCTCAAACCCTTGATGTCATTTCAGACCATTGCTTGCAGGAAATGCTTCAAACCACCCGTCCTATTTTGTTGGAACCCTTTGAACACGAGGGGCTATCTATGGCCTTTTTAGCCCTTGAAGCGCCTGAAACAGGGGATAATCATGCCGCACGTGAGGCCTATACACGCCAATTACAGTGGGTAGGACGTTACTTGGGAGGGTACTTGATTCAGTATATGTATCTCAAGGAAGCGGAAGCGGCGGTGTGGTTTAGCGAATGTTTAAAGTCATTGAGTTATCAGCTTGTCAGTGCCTATGAAGAAGAGCATGCTTTACAGGCAACGATGTCTTTTTTAATGACGCAGTTACATGCCACACAGGTTGCCTATTTAGAGTTCACGCAACCCGTCGATGCACTGAGTGTTCCCGTGTTACCCGTGTCGGGTGCCTTGTTACAAGAGGGGGCAGAGCCTCAGTGGTCTGAACGTACGTCTGTGGCGTTTATGCGTGCCATGGTACATCATCATGATGCCATGCCTCAATTTTATCAGTTGCCTCAAAGAAACCTAGAGGCGTTGCAGGCACTCTTTTTACAGTCGGCTTCGCCACTGATGAATGTCCCTAACCTGATGACCTACTTTCAGCAGCAGGCAACCACCCTGACACTTGCGCATCAAAAAGCAGAGGTGCAATCGGAGGTTCTTACGAAAATGGCACGACACACGCAACCTCATGGGCAGACGACGCAAGGGCAGGGTGCCACGCCGAAAGGGTTTAAGGTATTTTCACCTCAGCCTGCCTTACTCAAGGCGGATAGAATCAGACTGATGGGGATTCAGTCCTTGGTGCAGTACCTTTTAAGGCATGACGTGCAAGCCCAGCAACCATTGATGACCTCACAGCCCTCGGGGCATCAAGTGCCGATGGGGTGGCTGCTCCCTGTGTTGTCCCCCACAAGGGAAAGTGTCTTGGGTGCTTTTTTAATGTTTTATCCTTCTGGTGTGGGGTTTGAGTCGTTGGGAATTCGTCCTGAACGCTTTGAGGCTTTGGTTGTTGAAACCTGTGCCTTGACCTCAAGAACCCTAAAACGTCTACAGCAGTTGTCTCATATGCTGGCACTGGCTCATGCAGATGAACTCACAGGCTTGTTAAATCGCCGTGGTTTGAAAGAGCGTCTTGAGGCAGAAGTCGCTCGGTGTCGTCGTTCCCCTCGACCTTTATGTGTCGCACTCATTGATGTAGACTTCTTCAAGCAACTCAATGACACGCATGGGCATCTTACGGGGGATTGGGCGTTACAACATTTAGCACGTTTTCTTCGTCAGTCTATTCGTAAAAGTGACATGGCCTGTCGTTACGGTGGAGAGGAGTTCCTTTTAGTATTGCCTGATACGCCACTGGAGGCAGCTCATGAGCTTTTAAATCGACTCCGCCAATCGATTCAATCGGTGCCTATTCCTACGGAAGCCGGGGAGACGGTCTTTATCACCTTTAGTGCTGGGGTTGCACCCCTACGAGAAGGGCATCTCGCACCAGAACTTACTTTAGAGGATTGCATGAATCACCTTTTGGGGGAAGCAGACCACTATCTGTATCACTCAAAAAAACATGGTCGTAATCAGGTGAGTTCTTTGCTTACGCCTGTTGAAGAAGAGGGTACGCCTGCGGAACCCTTGTATGGGAAAGAATAACAAGCTGGGGTCGCACGTTACCTTGCTTAGTCTTCCTGACTTTTGCGTCATCCCGATAAAAGGTGGTAGTTAGCTTTTCTCTTTTCCGGCCATCTTTCAAAAGACTTTGAACATAAAAGCCTTGGGCTAGACGGGGTTATGGGCTTCCTCGTGGTGTGCCTCTAGGGGAGGTGTTCCCTTTGGGGGGTCTTGATGAGACGTATCATCGTGTGATGCCGTAGGGCGTACTTCAGGGGCGGGCATGGTATCGAAGAGCCATGTCAGCATCCATTTTTCGGCACTCGATACATGAGGGTCTAAAAGACCTAAGCCCGTTGCATCGCTTGTTTTAAAGTGTGCTAAGGCACAAGAGGCTTGAATAATACGACAGTATTTCCGTGCGTTAAGGAGTTCACTGCTGGTTTGTTCACCCGCAGCAATCCAGCTTGGAAGCACCATATTAGAGGCTGTAAAAAGCCCTTCTACGCCTTTTTGAGACAGGGGGGGAGAAAGTGCCATAAAAACACCACGCTGTGTTTCTGGTGCTTGGCTTACAAGTGGAGAACCCGCCACGGTCATGGCGAGTAGTCCGCCATAGCCTGAGCCAATAAAGCTGAGCTTATACAAAGGGCTTTCTGGAAACTCTTGTTCAAATTCGGGTCTAAACAAGGCTTGAAGGGCATCTTGTAACCACTCGTCCATTTTGAACCAAGCTTCTTGATCGAACATCCGCCAATCCATCAAGACGGGCTTTTGACTAAATTTATCAATGCGTGTGGTGCTTTCACCATGACCAGGTAGGTCTAGGTTCAGGACAACATAGCCCGCTTTACTGAGAAGCGTAGGGAGGGAGCCCCAGTCAAGGTGTGTTTGGCCCAAGCCGTGGCATAGGATGATGACAGGACGCTTGAGTGCTAAAGAGGTGCTTTTCTCGGGCAGGGTGATGGCTTCCTCTTTATCGGTGAGTGTTTGGTGAGGGGCGTTTGAGGGTGTCTTTTCGTCGTTGTTTAGAGACGGCTTGTGTTGGGTGTCATGGGCGACGGGTGCGACACGTTCATGACCTTGATGTGTTTTCTCAAACTGCATCATCAGTTTTTCTAACTTGAAGCCCGTAGCATCGAGTTCTTCTTCATTGGCAATGGCTTGTTTGAGTATCTTTATTTTCTCTTCAAGGAAACGTAGTTTTTCCTCCAAATGGCTACGCTTGGCTTCTTTTTCCTCCCGAATTCGTTCGGTGCGAATGGGGTCATAGAGCCATCCTTTAAGTTGTATCCCTGTTTTTTTGCCTGAGAGGGTCACTGGATGAATGGTAGGTAAAGCAGCCGCTTGTACCTCCTGAAACGCTTGTTTCTCTTCGGTGTAGGCGTGTTCCAATACCTCCAAAGCTTTGACAAGTGGCGGGCGTTCATCGGCTTGTGCGTGAGGATTTTGTAATTTTTGTTGGAGTGCTTGCCATTGGCTCTGCGTATCTTTCAGGGTACACCCCTGTAGGCTTGGTATCCCTCCTAAAAGGAGACATATCAGGCTCAGACGCATAAAAAGGGGTAGGCGGGCAAACATGGGCGTTGACGCTTTTGTAAAATCATGAGGTCAAAGAGACAGGGGAAGGGGATGACTTTCAACGTGTTGTATGAGAATACCTTGCCCCTAGTAAGATACGTTCGGGCATAGACATCCCCTATATCATCATGAGGTATCGGAGGACTAAGGCTTTGGGTTGACCCACGGTGTGAGATGTTCCTGTAGATGAAGGAGTGCTTGCTTTACAAAAAGCCATTGGTGTAACTGGCGTAAGGCTGTTGTATCGTTGGTGTCTGTTAGGGGGAAGGGGTTTGACGCTGTAGAAGATGTCGAAGACTGTCTCAAGCTGGCTGTAAGCGGTAAATCATACTGCTTTGTTAAGAGCAAGGGGGGACTTTCTTCAAGGCGAGGGTGCGTGGGTGACGGCGTGATGAGGCTACTCACATAGAGGGTACCCTCGGGTTTGGTACTCACTTGCTGGTTGGGGCTTGCAATGCCTGTTGTGGTTAGGATGATGGCAGCCTGACTGTGTTGGTACATCCCGTATGCCATGGCCTGGCTGCACGCCTCACTGACAGCACCATGCGTATGAAGGAGTGTCTCTTTCACGCCAAGCCAAGCGGTTTTGAGACGATTATGATATACCACCACCCCGCCTTGAAACCACGTTGAGCTTTCTGCTTGTTGTGTAAAGCATTGTGCGAGTAAGCCCCCTGTACAACTTTCTGCCGTACTCACAAAAGGCACACTGGATGCTTTGGCACTTTGTTCGTCTTGTGCGTCATGGGCGAGTGTGTGCAAAAAAGTTTGTATTGAAGCAGTAACTTCTTTTAAAACGGCTTTAACCTCCTGTTGTGTGGTGAGGGCATTTGCCAATAGGCTTGGGTGTGAGGGAGACACAGAAGGTGTTGTAACATTTTGAGTGCTAAACATCAGGCATTTCTTTTCCTTTTGAAACGATTCAAAAACCAACTTGTTAAGAATTGTAAAAAATATTTCTTGCAATGTATCGAATTGTAATGTTTAATAATAATAAGACAAATCCATTGCCAATCCCCAAGTAGGGTGTGTAGTGTACACCCTATCACGCTAGCGATTCATAAAGCATCCCCCCTGAGAGGGTAGGATGGTCTTTTTGTGTCGTGGCTTATACACCGTTGTGTTGCGAGCAGTACGTCTTATTAAGTTTATTAAGATGGCACTTTCTGGCATGTGACAAAGCGTGTGTGTTTTGAGGCTCGGTATAATGGCCAAGTAATCAATAAGGTGGGCATGCTGCAACGACAACGTTAGAAGTTGTGGTTATTGCGGTGCCTTGTTGTGCGTGTTTAAAGTGCTTTTCAAGTGAAAGGTTGTCGTTTGAAAAATGAAACAGCAAGGATGACAATAGTACCGTGATGACGCAGTACCCTCCCTATGGATTTGCCCCAGCGCTAGGCACCCCTCAGGCACATGGCAGTGCCACAATGCGAGGCAGTGATACCATTGTGTTGGCACATGCGGTTCCGAGGGTGGCGAGCGTGGCGAGCAGTGTGGATGGCACTGCTGCTTTAAACCAAGCTTTTGTGCCTTTGTCATCTGTGAGTCAGCCCCTCCCTTCTTATGCCCCTGTGTTTGCACCACAAAAAAGGCAGGCTCCTCGGAGGGTACCACGGCAGCATCTACGACACACCCCCATGGTGTGGCTACGTGTGGGGATGGTTCTTTTGTTGATGATGTTTTCTTTACAAGGTTTCCGTGCTTTAGTAACGCAAAGTGTTGCACTCACGCAAGTAGTAACAACCGATGTTGCCTTGGAGCAAGAGGCGAAGCTTGTTCGTCAAAAAGAAAAAGAGTTAGAGCGTGCCATGCAGCACTTAAAACATCCTAGTTATCAAGAGCGTCTAGCACGCCGAGTATTGGGATATGTGAGTCCGTATGAGGTTTCGATTCAGTTCGCCTTATAGCATACGAGGACTTCGCCTATTAAGAGGATAGTATCCTTTTTTCATTGGTGTTATACTCAAAAGTGATGATTGATACTCTATTGGATGCTCCATCCCCCCATCCTAATGGTATGCAAAACTTTTCCTTTCGTGAAAATAAGTGGCTTGGTTGTCAGGTGTTTTGAACCGTAAGCTTAAAGCGTTTTATAAAGATAGCTTTTGGGTGATGTTCTCTGCCTTAGCCTGTGCTTGATTATTTTCAATGATATAACCCATAGAAAAAAAGATGATGATGTTTCTCAGTTCGTAAGTCATGCGTGTGTCTTAAGGTATGCGGTGCGTCTTGTGTCTTAATGACAAAAGGGATGCTTCCAAGTCGCTTGTTGAGGTTCTATGATAATACCTTGTTCCCGAGTCGCTTGAGTCCGCTCAACTATGACGATGCTTCTTATAACTGTCTCTGAGGGTCTTTTTTTCTGGTGCGTCAATAAGGGCAAGTGCTGTAACCGCTGTGGGGCTTTACTTCATACTAGACTTGAAAGCTTGCTCTGCTCATGATGATGTTTGCTGAGAATCCCGTTGCATTCTCTTCCATACCCCTTGAACCCCTTGCTCGTCCTGTCATTGACCTTCACATGCACACGACCTATTCTGATGGCGCCTCTGACCCTAAAGCACTCGTGAAAGCGGTTGTATCTACAGGGGTCAAAGCTTTTGCCGTTACAGACCACGATACAACGGCAGGGAAGCATCTTTTGCAAGAGGCTTTACGTGAGTCGGGTTCTGACGTTACGCTTATTCCTGGTATTGAAATTAACACCCACTGGCAACGCAAAGAGGTTCATATCCTTGGGTATTTTATTGACGATAGCCACGAGTATTTACAGGATATTATGACCAAACACCGTCAAGCACGGCTGGTTCAGGCGGAGGCGGTGATTGCAAAATTACGTCGTCATGCCCGTGTGAGTATTACCCTAGAAGATGTCATGCGTTATGCCCATCGAGAGGGGTCGGTGGGACGACCGCATTTGGCACGTGCCATTGTGCAACGAGGGGGTGCGGCAAATATCTCTGAAGCCTTTAAAAAATATCTTAATTATGAATCCCCCACGTATATTGGTCGAGAGACGGCTTCTCCTCATGAAGCTGTGGAAGCCATTTATGAAAGTGGTGGTATTGCTGTTGTGGCACACCCTGCCGATATGCAAGGTTTTGAAGGGCTTGTGAGTGAGCTGATGAATTATGGGCTTATGGGGATTGAGGCTTATCATAAAAGCCATACGCCTGCCATGATGCGTCAACATACCGAGCTTGCCCGTAAACATGACCTCATTGTAACAGGAGGCACTGATTATCATGGCATGCCCGAGAAATACCCCGTTATTTTACAGCGCCTCATGATGCCCCTGAGTGTGATGCCGAAACTCTATGAGGCAAAAGCCTCTCGAGACAAGGCAATGCTTCGTGTGGTGTAGTCCCTGAGTGGGGGTGGCATGATGAGGTGTCGCACATTTTTTGTGACTTGATGGCTTTATCCATCCAGTGTTTATGACACACTAGCAACGTAGGACACCATCAGGTGAGCCTGTATGCCAGTATCTTTTGTTGATATACAACAAAAGAACCTCTCGGTGTAACGAACTAGATGCCCTGTTTTGACTCTGTACCTCATGACAGGGGTGTCTGACTCGTACCCTCATAATGACCAAGTAAACAAACCAGAGAGGCCTTCTTTTCTTAGAGGGTAAACCTGAAAACAGTTTGTCACGGGAGTCATTACGGAAGATACCCAACTTTTTGGACCTTTTAGAGTTCCAAAACTCGTCTAGTTCATCCATGTTGCACCGAGAAACGCTGGCTATATCCTCATGCAATACGCTCTTTTTAGTGTTGGTTTTTGCCATGAACCCTGAGCTTAAAACGCCTGTTATCCTCATTGGGGCGGGGGCGATAGGTACCCAGTGGGATACGCCACACTGTGAGGGCTGTTTGACCCATGCCCATGCGATAACCCTCCACCCATCCCTTTCTCTTGAGGCTTTGGTGGATACTTCCTTAGAGGCATGCCAAGAAGCAGCACATCGGTGGGGTGTACCCATAGAAAGATGTTTTACAGGCTGGCAAGCATGCTGGGAAGCGTGTTCATTTTTGAAGCACTCCCCTTCTGGCAGACCGCCATGGCTGGTGATAGCAACACCCGATGAAACCCATGTCTCTTTGCTCAAAACCTGTTTGCCTTGTTTGCCCAAAGGCAGTGTGTGTATTGTTGAGAAGCCTTTAGGGTGTCGTGCGGACGAGACGCAAGCCTGTTTTGCGTTAGCCCAAGCCCATGGTGTGACGCTTTGGGTGAATTATAGTCGTATGTTTTATCCTAAACATCTTGACCTCATTCACACCTACCAACCCCTTTTAGGAAGACCCTTGGCTTGGCATATCACCTATCAAAGGGGCTTTTGGCATAATGCCACCCATGCACTCCACACTTTTTTATTGTGGTCTCAAGACCATTTAGCACAGCCCCTTGAGCTTCAAAAAACCTCCCAACATAGGGTGTCAGATGCCTTTTGGGAGAAGACTTGTACTCATACAGACCCTACCTACACGGGTGCTTGGCAAATTGCCTTGCAGGATATGCAATGGTGTCAATTACAACTCTTGGGGCTTTCCTCTGTGTTACAGTCTCCTGGGCTTCCGCATCAGCCGACGTATCTGCGGAGTACTTTTGGGATGCGGGGTTATTTTGAAAAAGGTGAGCTGGATTATGACACGCAGGGCTTACATGTAAGGTTACAAGTACTTCCTCAAAAGGAGGTTCATCAGCAGGGGGGTATCACTCATAAAACACCTTACACAAGTGACCTTAAGGTTTTCTTGCCTTTAGCGCCTCCTCATCTATATCCTTTAGATACCCTTCAAGCACTCCCTGAGCTTTATCAGCAGGCGTGGATACATTACTGTCACACGCAAGATGGGGATACCCTAGGCGAGAGGTGGCTTCCTGAGCATGATGCCCAAGCGGGGCATCACCGTATGCAGCAGAGTGTTTGTGCAACCATGGCTTTGGCGGAAAAGATGCTTGCTCCCTAGTTTGGAGGAGCCTTGTAAAAAACACTTGATAATCTACTGTGCCTCTTGTATAAATATATTCAAGTGTCTTATGCTGGTGTAGCTCAATTGGCAGAGCAACGGTTTTGTAAACCGTAGGTTGCGGGTTCGAGTCCCATCTCCAGCATAAGGCACTTTTTTAATGGGGAGACAAAATAATGCTTGCAAAAAAAATCTGTTTGAGAGACATTACTACATAGCATTTCTTTACTTATAAGATGGTTTGAAATACTTAAGTGGCTCTTAGCTCTTTTTTATTGCAGAACACTCATAGTTGAGCCTTTGCTATTTAACAGATGGGTAGGTGCCCGAGTGGTTAAAGGGGGCGGTCTGTAAAACCGTTGCTTCGGCTACGTTGGTTCGAATCCAACCCTGCCCACCATCTTTCAAAGCAATTTCAAGAAACCATATGCCCATGTGGCGCAGGGGTAGCGCATTCCCTTGGTAAGGGAAAGGCCAAGAGTTCGAATCTCTTCATGGGCATATGATTTCTTGGGGTTGCTTTTTAGTTTTTCTAAGATATGGCGTGCTAGTCATTATTCGGTATTGTACTAGGTTAGGGCGAACATCTTTTGGTTGGGTGTTAATTTTGGTTTTGCCATGCCCGTAATATAAACCTCATATCTTGAAATCAAAGGGTTTTAATGTATTTCTCTCAAATGACGCAAGGTCTGATGAAGGCTTTGTTTTTGTAAGCATGAACGCTACTGAAGTATCGAGTTGCTGAGCATCGAGTATTTACAGAATGCTTGGAAATATTTTATGTTTACGCTAGAGTGGAATACTGATAGTTAATATCGACTTATTTTCTCTCCTGTTTTCTCTCCCTATTTTTTGCTATGTTTGTTTAGCCTTTAGGAGTCTGCCAATCATGATGATGGCTCGTGCTAAGTTCGAAAGAACAAAACCCCACGTCAATATCGGTACTATTGGTCACGTTGACCACGGTAAAACCACATTGACCGCTTGTATTACTAACGTGCTTGCTGCAGCTGGTGGTGCGCTTGCGAAGAAATTCGACGAGATTGACGCTGCTCCTGAAGAAAAGGCACGTGGTATTACCATTTCTACAGCTCACGTTGAGTACGAGACGGTGAATCGTCACTACGCTCACGTTGACTGTCCTGGTCACGCTGACTACGTGAAAAACATGATTACAGGTGCTGCTCAGATGGATGGTGCCATTCTTGTGGTTGCTGCTACTGACTCTGTCATGCCTCAAACCCGTGAACACATCTTGTTGGCTCGTCAGGTTGGCGTTCCTAACATTGTTGTTTTCATGAACAAGTGTGATGCTGCGGATGATGATGAAATCCTTGAGATGGTTGAAATGGAAATTCGTGAGTTGCTCAGCAAATACGAATTCGATGGCGACAACATTCCTGTGATTCGTGGTTCCGCTTTGAAAGCCGCTGAGCAAATGCTTGCAAATCCTGCAACCAAGCGTGGCGAAAATCAGTGGGTCGATAAAATCTATGAATTGATGGATGCTGTTGACGAAGCTATTCCTACGCCTGAGCGTCCAGTGGATCTTCCCTTCTTGATGCCTATTGAAGACGTGTTCACGATTACTGGTCGTGGAACCGTTGTAACAGGTCGTATCGAGCGTGGTAAGGTTAATGTCGGTAACGAAATTGAGCTTATCGGTCTTGGTGTGAACAGAAAAACCACGGTTACAGGTATCGAAATGTTCCGTAAGCTTCTTGATGAAGGTCTTGCTGGTGACAACGTCGGTGCATTGCTTCGTGGTGTCAACAAAGAAGAAGTTGAGCGTGGTATGGTGTTGGCTCAAGTGGGTTCTGTAAAGCCCCACACCAAATTTAAAGCCAATGTCTACATCTTGACCAAAGAAGAAGGCGGTCGTCACTCTCCTTTCTTTAACAACTACCGTCCTCAATTCTACGTTCGTACCACAGACGTAACAGGTACCCTTCAGCTTCCTGAAGGCACCGAGATGATTATGCCTGGTGACAACGTACAGTTGGTTGTTGAACTCATCACACCTGTGGCTATTGAAGAAGGTATGCGCTTCGCTATCCGTGAAGGCGGTCGTACCATCGGTGCTGGTGTTGTTGATAAAATTATCGAGTAATCTTTCTTAATGATACAGAAGTAATAAGGTTAAGTACCCATGTCGAATCTTCGTGGACAAAAAAAACAAACTGAAGTTGCTGTTAAAGCTGAAAAAAAGCGTGAAAACCGTGTACGTATTCGTTTAACAGCCTATGATCATCGTGTCTTGGATATTTCCACTGAGAAAATCTTAGAGGTTCTCAAGAATGACCAAGGTAAGCTTGTTGGTCCAGTTCCTTTGCCTACGAAGATTCGTCGCTTCTGTGTGTTGCGGTCTCCTCACGTGGATAAAAAATCCCGTGAACACTTTGAAATGCGTATTCACCGTCGGCTTATCGATATCATTGATCCTGGGCAAGAGTTTGCAACCCAACTCAGTCGTCTGGATTTGCCAGCAGGAGTCGATATTGAAGTTAAGCTGTAGTACTCATCATGCTTAGATTCTCCCCTTTAGTTCCTTTTATGTTATTTGATTGATTCGAGCATTATTATGGATACCAGACGTTTTGCAGTCGCAAAAAAAATCGGTATGACTCGTGTGTTTGACGAGTCTACGGGTGCTCGCATTCCTGTCACTGTTCTTCAAATTGAAGACCTTTTGGTAACAGCGGTGCGTACCCAATCTTCTCATGGTTATACGGCGGTTCAGGTAGGTTATCAAGATGCTAAAGAAAAGCATTTAAACAAGCCTGAGCTTGGCTACTTTAAAAAACTTGGTTTAGCTCCCAAGCGTCATTTGAGAGAGTTTCGTCTTTCTCAAGACGCTGTGGTGAACTATCAAGTTGGACAAACCATTGATGCCCTCTCTCATCTCGAAGTGGGTATTGCGGTGGATGTCACAGGAAAGTCTATTGGTAAGGGCTTCCGTTCTGCGAAGCAGCGTTACGGACACTCTCGTGGTCCTATGAGCCACGGTTCTAAATCTCACCGTCTTCCTGGTTCGATTGGTGCAGGTACGACACCTGGTCGTGTATTCCGTTTGACTAAAATGGCAACACATCAAGGTGCTGAGACCGTCGTACAACGTCAATTGAAAGTTGTGCGTACTTTCCCTGAAAAGCAACTCGTGTTGCTCCGCGGTTCGGTTCCTGGCCACGATGGTCAGCGTCTCGTGCTGCGGTTCCAGTAGAAACGAGGTTTCAAAGTATATGACACTTACGACACTGAAAAAATTTAACGCTCAAGGTCAAGAGTCAGGGACGGTTGATGTTCCTGAGGTACTCCAAGCCGAAGTAATTAACGAGCATTTGTTATACCTTCAGCTTAAAGTTGAAGTGAATAACGCAAAACGTTTCCGCACCGCATGTGCCAAAACCCGTAGTGAAGTACGTGGTGGCGGTCGTAAGCCTTGGAAACAAAAAGGTACGGGTCGTGCCAGAGCTGGTAGCATCCGTTCTCCGTTATGGCGTGGTGGTGGTGTTATTTTTGGACCAAAGCCTCGTGTGGTTGAGCTTGCCTTACCTCGTAAGATGAGTTTCTTGGCACGTCGTGATGCTCTCATTGCTGCACTGCCCAACTTGAAAGTTTTAGAAGATACGACCTTTGCTGCTTCTGGCAAAACCAAGGATGTTGCTAAGGTACTTCAAGCTTTGGGTGTTTCTGACAAAAAAGTGCTTTGGGTGCTTGGTTCTGGGGAGTGTGCTGTTAAAAAAGCCGCACGTAACCTTCCTAAAGTTACCTTGGGTACAACAGCCGTTGTCAGTGTAAAAGATGCTTTGCATCATGAAGTAGTCATTGCTTCTGAGGCAGCATTTAATCAGTTAGTTCAGCAATTTCAAGGGTAGTTCTTATGTCATATAGTGCACTTGCTCCTCACCAAATCTTTAAGCGGCCAGTGTTGACTGAGAAGTCTACTCTGGCGACTGGCGACAATAAATATACTTTTATTGTTGATGCAACATTAAGCAAGACGCAACTTTCTTCTGCGTTTAAAGCTGTGTTTAATCGTCAGGTTGTTGCAGTACGTACGCTCAATGGTCAAACAAAAACCAAGCGTCGTGGTGCGAAAACGGTGATGCCTAAAGCTTATAAAAAGGCCATCTTCACCATTTCTGGTGAACCTTTGGATCTTTTCTTTGATAGCTAAAATCCTATCTGAAGGGCTTCTTCAATTTAAAAACAAGAAGCCCTTCTATAATCTCTTTTATTCTATCGACGTGATAACGTTTTATTCCAGAATCCCATTTTTTACGAATTGATGTAAAACTATGATGGCTACGAAAAAATTAAAACCTACCTCTCCTGGGGTGCGTGGCGTCGTCAAATTGGTGAAAACCTCCCAAAAAGGCGTAGAACCCCACAAAGCTTTATTAGCCCCTCTTAATAAAAAAGCTGGTCGTAACAACTATGGTCGTGTGACTGTGCGTCATCGTGGCGGTGGTCATAAGCAAAAGTACCGTTTAATTGACTTTAAACGTAACAAAAACTATGTACCTGCAAAGGTTGAAACCATTGAGTATGACCCTAACCGTAATGTGAATATCTCTCTTGTGACTTACCGTGATGGTGAAAAACGCTATATTCTTCACCCTCGTGATTTACAGATTGGTGCAACGATTGTAAGTGGTCCTGATGTAGAAATTGCAGTAGGCAACGCATTGCCTTTGTATGCCATTCCTTTAGGTTACAATGTTCATAACGTTGAGCTTGTGCCTGGACGTGGTGGTCAATTAGCACGTTCCGCTGGTACCAGTGCCCAAGTGATTGCAAAAGAAGGTGACTATGTCACATTGCGTTTACCAAGTAGCGAAATGCGTATGGTACGACGTGATTGCTATGCCACCATTGGTGCACTTGATAATGAAGATATTATCAACACCTCTTCTGGTAAAGCGGGTCGTACACGTTGGTTGGGTCGTCGCCCTCAAGTTCGTGGTAGCGTCATGAACCCCGTGGATCACCCTCATGGTGGTGGTGAAGGTCGTTGTCCTATTGGTCGTCCATCGCCTGTGACACCTTGGGGTAAGCCTGCGTTGGGTTACAAAACACGTTCGTCGAAAAAATCAAGCAGTCGCTTAATTGTTCGTCGCCGTAAAGATAGTTAAGGGAATACTTCTACCATGATGATGGCTCGTTCTCAGAAAAAAGGTCCTTATATTCAAGATAGCCTTTTGAAAAAAATCAAAGCAAACCTCTCTGCTACTAAACAAGTTGTGATTAAAACTTGGTCTCGTTCTTCTACTATTTTTCCTGAAATGGTAGGAATGACGATTGCCGTTCACAATGGTCGTGCCCATGTCCCTGTGCTTATTTCTGAGCAGATGGTTGGTCACAAACTTGGTGAGTTTGCACCCACTCGTCTTTTTAAAGGGCATGTCAAGTCCGATAAAAAAGGACGTAAGTAAGTCACGCTTGCATCATGACTTTTTAGTGTTTTCTCTTTTTTTGTGGGATAATCATGTCTAATGATGCAAGACAGTTCTTCCTCACACTGTTTAAGTCCTTCTATATGCTAAGCTTATGTTTTTAAATTAAGGTTTATGACATGAAACAGTCCGTTAAAGTAAAACAACGTTTCATTTTCATGACACCCCGAAAAGTTCGCCGTGTTGCTGACCTTATTCGTGGTAAGTCAGTTGTTGAAGCGTTTCGTATCCTTAAACTTACCCCTTATAGAGCTTCAGAGCTTTTGCTCAAGAAGCTTGTAGAGGCATCCCACAACTATCGTGTACAGCACGGTGTTGATGGTTTGGCAACCCTCGTTGTTAGCGAGGTTATGGTCGATGAAGGTCCACGTATGGGGCGTTATAAGCCTCGTGCCCAAGGTCGTATCTATAAGCGTGAGCGTCGTCTGTCCCATATGTCTCTCACCGTTAGCCAAGCTTAAAAGGAGTTTCCTGCTATGATGATGGGTCAGAAAGTACACCCTAAAA
Organism: Vampirovibrionales bacterium; assembly: GCA_044346175.1. GTDB lineage: Bacteria > Cyanobacteriota > Vampirovibrionia > Vampirovibrionales > JAJTHC01 > JBJTUH01. The sequence goes on along the minus strand of JBIIZQ010000023.1, from coordinate 15,479 downwards.
GTCTTCGTTTGAAAATCATTCATAACTGGGAATGTAATTGGATTTCCAATGGCAAGTCTGGTTATGCTCAGAATGTTCTCGAAGATTACAAAATTCGTAATTTCATCAAATCAAAGCACAAAGCTGCTATGATTAGCCGTGTTGAGATAGACCGTAAGGCTTCTCGTCTTATTGTACGTCTTGTAACGGCTCGTACGGGTGTTTTAATTGGTCGTGGTGGTCAGAACCTTGATGTGCTTCGTAAGAGCTTACAAGCATTGACTTCACGCAAAGACATCCAGATTGATGTGGTTGAAGTGGCTAAGCCTGATATGGAAGCACAACTTATTGCTGAATCAATTGCTGGTCAGCTTGAGCGTCGTGTTGCCTATCGTCGTTGTATGAAGCAAGCGATGCAACGTGCTCAGCGTGCTGGCGTTAAGGGTATTAAGGTCATGGTTGCGGGTCGTCTTGGTGGTACGGATATTGCACGTACCGAATGGGCGAGAGAAGGTCGTATCCCTCTCCATACTTTCCGTGCTGACATTGATTATGGTTTTGCTGAAGCTTTAACCGTTTTCGGTATCATCGGTGTGAAGGTTTGGGTTTTCCGTGGTGAGGTTCTTCCTGGTTCTGAAGCTTACTCCAACATTAAGGTGAAGTCTGCTTCGGATCGTCAAGGACATCCTGCGAAAGGTGACCGTGCCGACCGTGGTGATCGTGGCGAACGTCGTCGTTCTTCTGGTGGTGGTGGTCGTGGCAAGTCTTCAGCTACGCCCTCTGCTTAGTCTCTCCTTCATAAGATATGACATGATAAAGGTTTAATTTATGTTATTACCTAAACGTACAAAATACCGTAAGCAGCAACGTGGTCGTATGACTGGGATTGAAACCCGTGGTACTCAGTTGCATTTTGGTACGGTGGGTCTCCAAGCTTTGGAGCCTGGTTGGATTACCAGCCGTCAAATCGAAGCTGCTCGTCGTGCCTTGGCTCGTAGCGTTCGTCGTGGTGGTAAAATCACCATTAGTATTTTCCCTGATAAGCCCATTACCAAAAAGCCTCTTGAGACTCGTATGGGTTCAGGAAAAGGTGCCCCTGAGTTTTGGGTCGCTGTTGTGAAACCAGGGAAGCTTTTGTTTGAGATGAAAGGTGTTTCTGATGAGTTGGCTGTCCGTGCTATGACGCTTGCCGCTCAGAAGTTCCCAATCAAGGTTCGTGTTGTCAAGCTTTCTGATTATCCTGGAGCTTTAGTATCTCATGTTTAAAATTTCTGAACTTTCTTCTTTATCCAAAGATGATCTTTCAACGAAGTTGGAGTCTTTGAAAAAAGACCTCTTTATTCTTTCTATGAAAAATAAACTTCGTCGTCTTGATGATACGTCTCAACTTAAAAAGTTGAAACATCAGATTCAGCAAATTCATATGCTTCTTGCAAACTAAGAGGATTATTATTTATGCCACGTCGTTTTAAAGAAGGTACTGTGATTTCTCTTTCGGGAGAGCATACCGTTGTTGTTGAGATTGTTTCTCGTAAGTCTCATAACAAGTACAGTAAAATTCTTACCTCTACGACTCGTTATCAGGTTCACGACCCTAAGTCTGTTGGTAAATTAGGTTCTCGTGTAAAGATTATTGAGTCTCGTCCTATTTCTAAATCCAAGAAATGGGTTCTTTATGATATTCTTAGTGAAGCTTAGTTAATTAGGTTAGAGGTTACTTACTGTGATTCAGCCACAAACACGCTTAACCGTTGCTGACAATACGGGTGCCAAAGAAATTATGGTCATTCGTGTGCTTGGCAACAAATCAACGGCTGGCATTGGTGACATTTTTATTGGTGTTGTCAAGTCTGCCATTCCTAATGGTGTTGTGAAAAAGAGTGATGTTGTTAGATGTGTTGTTGTCCGTACGGCTCACATTGTTTCTCGTCAAGACGGAACTGTGTTACGTTTCGGCGATAACGCTTGTGTTGTGGTCAACAAAGAAGGCAACCCTCGTGGTACCCGTATTTTTGGACCTGTAGCCAGAGAGCTTCGTGAAAGAAATTTCATGAAAATCGTATCTCTTGCTCCTGAGGTTCTCTAGTCGCCCCCTATTGATGATAAAATAAGAGATTCCTATGTTAGGCGCTAAACGTAAACACAAAAAAACAAACCACCAGTTCTCTGGTAAGGTTCACGTTAAAAAAGGTGACCTTGTCATGGTAACTGTGGGCAAATACAAAGGTCATACAGGTACCGTAACAACTGTGCTTCCTAAACTCGGGAAAGCAACAGTGGAAGGGGTCACTGTAAAAAAAGCCGTGAAACCCAACCCTCAGTTCGGTATCCAAGGTGGCATTACTGAGATTCCTCTTGCTCTTAACACGAGTAAGCTCATGATCGTAGACCCCCAAACCAATACACCTTCTCGTATTCGTTACCAAACCAATGAAGAAGGTAAGAAAGTTCGTGTGTTCGTGAAAACTGGAAATCAGGCTGATTAATCATCATGACAAAATCATTAGATGTTATTTATAAAGAATCCCTGATGACTGAAATTCAAAAAGAATTAGGTCTTGATAACATTTATGCTATTCCTCGAGTAGACAAAGTTGTCATTAACATCGGGGTGGGTGATGCCCACCAAAATCCTAAAGGGCTTGAATCAATTATCAACGAATTAACTTGGATTACGGGTCAAAAGCCTGTTATTACCAAGGCTAAGAAGTCTATTGCAGGCTTCAAAGTTCGTGAAGGCATGCCCGTAGGTGTGAAAGTGACCTTGCGCGGTAAGAGAATGTATCTCTTCCTTGCAAAACTCATCTCAGTTGTATTTCCTCGTATTCGTGACTTCCGTGGCTTGAATGAGTCAGGTTTTGATGGTTTCGGTAACTACAATATTGGTTTGAAAGACCAGCTTGTGTTCCCTGAAATTGATTACGATAAAATCCATGCTGTTCGTGGGATGAATATCTCTGTTGTGACGACTGCTTCTAATGACGTTCAGTGTAAGGTTCTCTTGAAGCATATTGGGTTCCCATTTAAAAGTGAGCTTTTAAAAGCCTAAACTTTCATTAAAGGAGTTTCTACCTTGGCTAAAACATCCATGATCGTCAAAGAAGCACAACGCCGTGAGCTTGCTGAAAAAGGAAAGTTCCCTAAAGTACGCTTAAAAAATCGTTGTCAGCTTTGCGGTCGTCCCCGTGCCTACTACCGTCAATTTGGTATTTGTCGTGTTTGTCTCCGTAAAATGGCTCACGAGGGTTTGCTCCCTGGTGTTGTCAAATCAAGCTGGTAACACAATTAAGGATATTAGCAGATGATGTATACTGACCCTATTGCTGATATGCTTACCCGTATTCGTAACGCCTGCTTGGCAGGACACGACAGTGTAAGTATTCCGCATTCTAATCTTAAATATGAAATTGCCCTCAAACTGCAAGCCGAAGGGTATGTAAGTGATGTCGCAATTCAAAAAATCGAAACCAGAACTGCAACGATGAAAGGCATTAGCCTTTCCCTGAAGTATGATAACACTGGGCATCCTGTCATTCGTTTGATTAAACGTGTATCTCGACCGGGACTTCGTGTTTACGCTGGTGCCTCCAGACTTCAACGAGTCCTGGGTGGTGCAGGGGTGGCATTGGTCACAACCAACAAAGGGCTTCTTACCGATAGAGAAGCACGTAAGCAAAATGTTGGTGGCGAAGTGCTTTGTATCGTTTACTAAGAAACTTTGGGGAAATGGTCACTATCTTTGGTTTTGATACTCATTTCCCCTCGGTTCTCGTTTAATCTTTCTGTTAAGTTCTCATAGTTAAGGTTTTACTTTTATGTCTCGAATTGGTAAGGCTCCTGTAGAGTTGCCGTCCAATGTTGAAGTCAATCTTCAAGATGACAACACCATTACAGTAAAAGGTCCTCTTGGGACACTTACTCGGACGTTGCGACCTGAAATTCTTATTACCCAAGAAGGCAAAACCCTTGCCTTCATCCCAAAAAATGACCAACGTGCAACACGTGGTTACCACGGCTTAACACGTACTTTGGTTGCAAATATGGTGCAAGGTGTAAGCCAAGGTTTCCAAAAGCAAATGGAAATTATTGGGGTCGGTTATCGTGCTCAAGTACAAGGTACAAACTTGGTCTTGACACTCGGTTACTCTCATCCTGTTGAACTTGCCATTCCTCAAGGCGTTTCTGTTTTGGTGGAAGCCAACACGAAACTCACCGTGAAAGGTTTTGATAAACAACTCTTGGGTGATTTTTGCACACAAATTCGTTCTTGGCGGCCTCCTGAGCCTTACAAAGGCAAGGGGATTCGTTATGCTGGCGAACGTGTACGTCGTAAGCAAGGTAAGTCTGGTAAAAAATAATCATTTAGCCGCATAATCATTTGAGTTTATGTCATCATGATCAAAAAAATAAATCGTCGTATCCTTCGTCTCAAAAGAAAAGTGCGTATCAGAAAGAAAGTTTTTGGTACAGCCGATGCTCCTCGCTTGGCCGTTTACCGTAGCAATCTTCATATTTACGCACAGCTTATTGATGACACTACTCACCAAACCATTGTGAGTGCTTCTACCGTTGAACCTGAAGTACGCAAAACACTTAAGCACGGTGCTAATGTTGCCGCTGCTGAGTTTATTGGCGACCTTGTTGCCAAACGTGCTTTAGAAAAAGGTATTCAGTGTGTTGTCTTCGACCGTGGTGGATTTCTGTACCACGGACGTATTAAGGCTTTGGCTGATAAAGCACGTGAAGCAGGTCTTTTCTTCTAAAAAGCCCTCTTGCACAACGCTATGACCGAAAGAACCTCCTGTAGAGTATACAGGAGGTTCTTTCCATTTTATTGTTTTGTATTTTTTTATAAGAAGCCTAGACTGATTCACTGTGGCGAATGAGCTTACCGCCTGCGTCTCCGCCTCCTGGCCCGAGTGTCAGTATCGTGTCACAATGGGCGAGTAAGGTTTCTTGATGGTCAATACAAATAATGGTGTGTCCTTTCTGACAAAGTAATCGGAGGGTATTACAGAGTTTGAGGACATCTTGAGGGTGTAGACCAGCACTCGGCTCGTCAAGAACATAGATACATGGTTTTGCCTGTGGCTGTAAGAGCTGTTGTAGAAGTTTAATACGTTGTGCTTCTCCCCCTGAGAGTGTGCTAAGGGATTGTCCGAGTTGCAAATAACCTAGCCCTAGGGTATCAATCGCCTCTAATTTTTTACATAACGTGGGTTCTTCTGAAAAAACTTTTTGAGCCTCACGGAAAGTGAGTCCCAATACTTGGTCAATACTGTGCTGTTTGTATTTGACACTTAGAATGCTAGGTTGAAACCGTCGACCATGGCAAGCATCGCATACCAATTTGACATCTGCCATAAATTGCATATCTACCGTGATGGTTCCGAGACCCTCACATTTTGGGCAACGACCTTTTGTACTATTGAATGAGAAATCGCTTACTGTGAGTCCTAGTTGTATGGCTTCACGAGTATGTGCAAAAAGATGGCGTATGTCGTCCCAGACTTTAAGATAAATAGCGGGGGTTGAGCGAGATGAAGCGTGAAGTTTTTGTTGTTCCATGACAACAAGTTGCTGGCAAATAGAGGCATTAAAGCCTTTCAGTGCTTTATATAGCGGCTCGGGTGTCCACCGCTCTTCGCTTTCCTGTTGTGGTTCATGAAGTGCTTTTTTTAAGGCAGGCACAAGCGTATGGATAATAAGGCTTGTTTTCCCTGAGCCTGAAACGCCTGTGACGCATGACCATGCTTTGAGAGGAAATCTTGCAGTGACCTGCTTGAGGTTATGTGTTTGTGCTGCTTCAAGCGTGAGCCAGTGTTCATGCTTACTAGCTTCCCAGAGGCTTTCTGAGCAGGGCTTGGGTGTTTGGGTTGCAAGAAAATGTCCTGTGGGGGTTCCTTTACTCATGAGAGACCCCAGGGTACCTTGTGCGACACACTGACCACCTTGTCGCCCACTTTCTGGCCCAAGTTCTATCAGCCAGTCAGCTTCTTCCATTAAGGTGCGGTGATGCTCTACTGCGATGACACTGTTTCCTTGTGCAATTAAGGCACGAATGAGTTGTATCAATCCTTGAACATCTTGTGTGTGGAGTCCTAAGGAGGGTTCGTCAAGGAGGTAGAGCGTGTCGGAGAGTTGATGGGATAGGCTACTGGCAAGTAATAGCCGTTGATGTTCCCCTCCAGAAACCGTTTTGATGGCCCTTTTAAGTGGTAAATACCCTAAGCCAAGGGTCATGAGGGTATGGGTTTGATGTCGCAACCGCTCTTGAAGGTGATTGAGAATATCTTGATGTGGTACGCTTGTTTGCCCAAGGGATACGCCTAAAGTATGTTGAGACCAATGGTATAGTTGTTCAATCGTCCAAGTGGCAACTTCTTGAACGGTTACATTGGCAAGGGTATAGGTATGACTATGTGGGTGATGCCCTGTGCCGTGGCAGGTGTTACATGGGCTGTAGCTTCTGAAACGTGCTAAAAACATACGCATGTGAGGCTTATATTTTTTGCTTTCTACCCATTGGAACAGTCCCTCGATACCCTCATAACCTAATGATTCATCGCCTTTGAAAACCCATTTTTTTTCTAGGTCCGATAAGGCTTTCCAAGGTGTTTCGGTACGTATTTGGCATGCCTTGGCCGCTTCAAGAAGACTTACTTGTAAGTCTTGATACGCTGGGAGTTGGAAAGGATAGACGGCACCCTTGCGCAGTGATTTTTCTGGGTTAGGGATAATTTTTTGTTCGGAGAGTTGTTGTACCCATCCATAGCCTTCACAGTTGGGGCATGCTCCTAATGCATGATGAGGGTTGAAGTACCCTACTTGATTGGGTTCTAGCGCTTGATGTCCGCAGGTGCCACAGCCATAACGATGATGATACCGTCCAAGAGTATGTTTTTGGGTGTGGTTTACTTCTTTTGATGACCGGTCTTCTTTCAGTAGTATCACCTGCCATGACCAGTCGTGCTTTTCGGCAAAGTGCAACGCTTCTTCTAAAGCATTTTGATGGGCTAAAGACAAGTTTAAGCCATGTTCTGTTAAAGAGGGAAGGGTGAGTCGCCTAAAAACAAGTGGGAGATGACAATGAAAGTGTGTGGTTGCGTCTGCTTTGGTTTGTGCTGCCTTTTTACGTTGTGAACCCCCATAGCTTTGTGTCCATGTATCAAGATAGTGCTTGCCCCAAGGGGAGGCAAGTATCACAGGTAGTTGCTCTGAAAGTGTCTCCAGTTCAGGCAGAGGGTACAGGTGGGCTGTTTCAAAAAGAGTGCCTTCAGGGGTATTTAAGTCTATGCGTTGGATGCCCTCTTGATGCCATTGTGGTACGGACTCCTTCAGCCATTGGTGGAGTGCTTCCTCAGCTGTGAGTGTAGCGTTTATAAAAAGAGGCACATGTAAGGTGAGGAGCGCTTTGTAATGGCGTGGGGGTGAGGTGAGGGATTCTTCTTCTGAGGCTGTGCTTGTTAAGAAGCGTTGATACTGCTGGAGAAAGTGCTTAAGTACGCCCGTCGTGTTGTGGGCAAATAAGGGATGCTCATGACCACAATGAGGGCAATGCCCTTGACTTGCAAGATGAAATAACTGATAGAGGGTATCATCAACGTGGGTGAGGCTTGCGACGGTTGCTCTATTTTGTCGTGTTTCTTGCCCTTGCTTGAGTCCGATAACGGGAGGTAAGTGGCTGAGTTGTTCAACAGGTGGCTTATCAATGCGCTCAAAGTATTGTCGTACATAGCTTGATAAGGAACTAAGAAAGCGACGCTGCCCTTCTTGATAGAGTAAATCAAAAACGAGGGTTGATTTTCCTGAGCCTGAGGGTCCTGTCACAACAACAAATTGACCTAAGGGGATATCTAGGTTAAGGGATTGTAAATTGTTGAGTTTGGCACCACGGAGGGTAATCTTGGCGGGTGCTAAGGCGTTCACAGGTGTTGAAGTGTTCATGTCCTTAGCGTAGCTGATTTGGGCTTGCGTTTCAAGCTTGAAAGCGTTTGTTATGGTGTTCCTGTTGAGAGGCCTGTTTCAACAGGAACCACTTTCTGCGTATCGTGAAATGGACAGTATCACTTGGAGGAGAGGAGTCGGTCGAGTTGGAGGAGAATATGGTGAGGCATTGGATTGAGAGGAGACGCTAAACATAAAATGCCTTGGAGTGCTTGTCGATAAGAGGGGGCAAGTGGCTGTGGGTTTTGTTGATGCCATTGTAGCCATTGACATAGGATGTACCAAGCAAGGGCATAGTGTGCCGCTTGGGTTGCCGTGGCTTCCAAAACCTGTGTGGTTGCATGGGGATTGGTGGTTAGGAGAGAGGGGGTGAGCCATGTGACTAAAGCACTACACCACAGTGTTTGAAGTGCTTCTTGATTGAAATACCAAGGGTTTTGCCGATTCCCATGCCCGTAACAGGGTTGGCTGAGAACCTCCAAAACAAGATGTTTGACTGCGGAAGGGGTGTCAGCCTCAGGGGCGAGTAGCCACGTTGTGATGACTTGATAGAGCCATTCAGGTAGGGCGGTTGGATAGAGGGAAGGAGAAGGAAATTCAAACAATAAACGTACGAGTTCTGGGGTACGAATATAGAGTGCAGACTGCAACCAGGGTTCCCACTCGGCTTTTAGATGAAGGAGGTCTTTTTCTTGAATCACAGGTTGCTGGAAGGTTTTTAAGAAAGCGATACGCCAAGCCATGACCTTAAAGCGTTCATCGGTGTGAGTTTTCAGACTCTCAAAAAGCTCAGGATACTGGGTATGAAACGTGCTAGACTCCTCTTGGGATAGCCAATCAAGGGCTTGAATACCCTCTTTAAGCCCCGAAAAAATGACCTGACTTGAGGGGTCTTGTAAAAGCCAGTGGTAAAGCTTTTGTAAGGTTTTCGCTTCTGTAAAATGCCCCGTCGCTTTTTCTGAAGCGTGTTGGGTGCCGAGGTGTTTTTTGGTAACACACCAGCTATGAAAAATCACTTGCCAAAGTGTTGCACGCATCAGCGGATGATGTGTAAAGCTAATCATGGGTTTAAGACGTGTTTCAAGGCTACTGGACTGACTCAATGCCAGTGGCAAGGCTTGTGGCATTGCGTATAAACACTCCAAAATGGCTTGGCTTTCATCTGAAGAAACCTGAGCATAGAGTTTCATGAGTTGGAGCGTCGTTTCGTTTTGGAGTGTTTCTTCAAGAGGTGACGCTTCACTCACCAAGGGTAGTCCTTCGGGAGGGTATATTAAAGGTAACCAATGAAGACACGCCAAACGTTTAGAGGCAGGGCTTTGTACTTCAAGATACATGATGAGGTGTCGTTTGACTTGTTGATAGGCGGTTTCTGTGGTGGTATCGGTGTTCGTGGTAAGTTGTGAGGCATCATATTGCCGTAACGCTTTGATGAAGGCTAAGCGTTGTTTCTGATTGAGTTGCAGGAGTAGTGCATCAGGTGTGGTTTTGAGAGCCTCTATCCATAAGGTGAGGGTATCCTCTTGGGGGGCATCTGTAGGATGTGGTGTAGAGCGTGTGTTTGGGGTTTGGTCGGTATGCGTATAGGGCATGGGGTCTGGTGAGGTATGGAAGCAAAAGGAATCGTGTAACGGTACAGGTGACATAAGAGAGGGTGGCGTGATATGAGGGGGATGATAGGGGATAAGACCACGTCGATTAAATCGATAGAGCATGACATCAGACCCAAGCCCTTCAGTGCTTTGATGCTGGGTATCCACATAGTTGAAGTGTTGTAAGTACTGAAGTAGGCTTGCACTCAGTGTGGCTTCCCAGCCTAGAAACCTCTTTTGTAGAGAGAGGTGGACTTGTTCGTAAGTGAAACAATGATTTTGAAAGGTTGATTGCAGACAAAGAACAGCTTCGGCAAGGAGAGGCATGCGTAGGTGGAGCATCGCATGAAGTGGGTGCCATACCTGCATACTAAGGGTTTGTAATGACCCTTTCAGGATAGGTTGTACCATATTCCCTAGTAACGCTTTTTTCACAAGCGAGGGAGGGGATGCTTTGTCATAGGTTTGGGTGTGCAATGTCTCTGTCTCGTCTATCTCTGTGGTATGCGTGTTGGACCCTGTGGCACAGTGTTCAGACAAGGTGTAGTACAGTGCCGTGAGCCAAGAAGGTACGCCTTGGGTAAGTTTATGAATAAGGCTCATGGTGTGAGGGGTGTGTAATTCAAAAGCTTCCCATGCTTTATCTTGCTCAATAAGCTGTGTGATGGCATTTTCCGATAGAGGTCCTAGAAGGATTTTTTGGCGAAGCTCCCCTGAGAGGGTGCCAGATAATACCCAAGACTCTGCTTCACTACGACAGGCTACTAACCATACGACGGGTAAATGCTTTTCTTCACTGAGTTTTTGAAGCAATGTACTGAGGAATAGCTTCAAATTTTCTCGTTCAGTTGTATCAAAGTGGGCGATACTTTCCCAGTGGTCAAGGGTCATGAGGAGGCATCGTTCACTTTGATATAAGCCCCGTGCGATGCCTGTGATGAATGTTGCCCATGCTTCCGCCAAGCGTGTGATAGACTCGTGGCTTTTTTGACTCGCATCAGACCAGTGGAGTGCTTGCAGCACGTTGGGGTCAGACAATAATGTGAGAATTTCTGTGGCAACATGTAACCAAGGGTTTAACAGGATATTGAAAAAACTTGAGACCTGTTTTTCATCTAACTTGGCAGGGATAGGTAATACACCACCTTGTGTTTGGCGTAGGGTTTTGAGGAGAACCTCCTGAGAAAGCGTTTGTCGCTTTTGACGGTAACTTTGATGCAAGGTACTTGCTTGGGTGTGTGCCACTAAGAGTGCTTGAAGATGCCATGGGGTTACGTCATGCCCTTCCCACATGGTTTGGAGCTGTTTCAGACTTTCCTCCAAAATAGTATCTCGTAGGGTGATAAAAGACTGAATAAGAGACGTTGAGAATGCTTCAGGGGTAAACCACCAGCTGGCATCCAATGAAATACTTTTACCTCCCAGCCATTGATGGGTCATGTAAGTTGCTTCTGTGAGGATGGAGGATTTCCCCATGCCTTGGCTACCTGAAATGAGAACCGTTTTTCCCATGCCTGTCTTACTGATAGAAAGAATTTTTAGCAGTGTGCGTAACTCTTGCTTCCGTCCTTTGAGGGCAAGCTTGTCCAATAGCACATGTTCTTGCGTACTAATATCAAAATAGCTGAGGGGAGAAGGTATGACCAAGGGAAACTATCCTATGCTTAAAGGATTTTAGGCGAGTGCGTTGGGGATGCACTGGCACTGAGGCTAAAAATTGACTATAGTTATATTAAACCATACCTATTTTTAAGGTGTCGTGTTTCTTGTAAAGATTGTTACGTAAATGTTGCCTTTGTGATGTTTCTCTGAAGAAGAGGGGGTGTAGCGTGTTGTATCGTTTAGGAGCTTCTTTGATGCGTCAATCGGGTTTGGCGGTCTCTTGGTTTGGTCTTTTGGTGGTTTTTGTCGTGTGTGTATCGTTGGCTGGGTGTGATTCAGCGGCACCAGGGGCTGGGGTGAAGACTTCACCGAATGCGCCTTCTGTAGCGAGTCCTGATTTGAGTGAGGTGAATCCTCATGATTACTTGGGTTTGGTGGACGAGGGGAAGCCAGCACCCGTGAAGACCTTTAAGGCTATTGATGGCTCGAAGATTGATGCCCTCACGTCTAAGTATACGGTGTTAATTTTCTTTCAAGGCAGTTTTTGTAGCGTGTGTGGGCATCAGCTAGAGACCTATCAGAAACACCTTTCGGCCTTGAAGTCGCTTGGGGTTCATGTGGTGGGTATCAGCCATGACGATGTGAAAGAGTCGTATAAGACGATGGGTGAGCATGGGTTGAGCTTTCCTATTGTCGCTGACCCTCAAGGGAAACTAATCCGTGCGTTTGGGGTTGAAAACGTTGTAAAGCACGGGATTGCCTACCCCTCGGTGTATGTCCTTGAGAAGAACGGCACTGTAAAATTGGCTTTTGCTGACCCCAACGGCACACGTTTGGAAGCCCCTGAACTTATGACTTATCTTAAAACAGGGAAGCGTCCTGTATTGACGACCCCCTAGGGTTTTAGCGATACTATTACTTGGTAACACTTGCATCGTGTGGGGGTGTAGCTCAATTGGTAGAGCGTCTGCATCGCACGCAGAAGGTAAGGGGTTCGATTCCCCTCACCTCCACATGATGCAAGTGTTTTCTCATTAAAAAAGACATCCTGTTTAAGGATGTCTTTTTTAATTGAAGGGGTCTCTATGGGCTGGGTACTTCGTACTTACTTAGGAGAGACGAGGGGCTTCAATGGTCTCTTTGGTACTCATCATGATGGGTTCTCCTTTGGCGTTTCGTACCACAGTGACGGATTGGCGAAGGGCTTTCGTAAACGCTTTAAAGATAGCTTCAATCACGTGGTGGTCATTATCACGGTAGGGAATATGGACATGCAGGGTTAGGTTGAGACCATCCACAAATCCTTTAAAAAACTCTCTAAAGAGTCGAGGGTCAACGAGTCCTACTGTGGCGCTTTCAAACTGAGGGACATTCCACACTAAATTAGGACGACCGCAGAGGTCAATCGCTACTTGAGCTAAGGTACCATCCATGGGGAACTGAAAGAATCCCGAACGTTCAATGCCGTTAAAGGTGCCTCCCAGTGCTTGGAAGAGCGCCTGCCCCATGACAATACCTGTATCCTCTACAAGATGATGGGGGTCAACGTCAATATCCCCACTGGCTTGAATATCAATGCCAAAGCGTCCGTGTTTTGCAAGGGCGGATATCATGTGATTGAAGAAAGGGAGGGGGGTTTGAATATTGACTAACTCAGGGGTTTCAAGATGCCAAGTGACTTGAATGTCGGTTTCCCCTGTTTTTCGGGTATGACTCCCCGAACGATTGATAAGTGTAGCAGCGGTAGCAAACATAGCGTATTCCTTTGTCAGGAGTATATAGTCATAAAACGGGTTACAGGACAACACATCAATCATTGAAACATCAGTATATTCTGCACGAAAGGCACTCTAAAGACCAAACGCATCTTCTAATGAGGCGATGCTACGCCATACATGACTTGCTCCTGCTTGTAAGAGTGTGGTGTGGGCGGTGGTTTTTTCAACCCCAATGGGGGTGACATGACATTGTAACGCTGGGTGCATTTGAAGTTGAGCATTCGCCTGAACCCCTGAAAGTATATCATCGACACTGTTGCCAATGTAATAGGCATGACGAAGTTCGTACTTTTGAATGAGGTACATCAAGCCATCGGGGGAGGGTTTGGGTTGTAGACCTTTGGGGTCATCGACACAGACCACTTCATCAAAGAAGGGGTCAAGCACATCGCTCCATACGGCTTCGTATTCTTGCCGTCGTCGTCCTGTTACAATCATCAAGCGATAACGCTGCTGGAGGGTTGCTAACCATGAGGTGGGTATCATGAGGGTTTCTGTCTCCTTGGCAATGGCAAGATAGCGAGATGTTCCTTCTTGAGCAATGGCTTCAAGTGGGATATGAATCCCAAGTTTTTCGAGTAAGGCTTGGGTTGCCATCCAGTCATCATTAAAGCCTCCACTGTCTCGGAGTGCTTGTAGTGTCTCGTGTGTATAAGTATGGTGTGGTGCGTAGTGTGCCATGAGGTCTGCAACGACCGCATCAAAACTTTTGGAGGTATCTACAAGGGTATCATCAAGGTCAAAAATCAGGGCATGCCTTAGACGATATTCAGCCAATCCTTGACACAAAAGGGTATTTTCCTCAGTATTACCTGCATTTGCACGTACATAGCCCTGTAGGCTAACATCGGCGGAGCGGTCTCTGATAAGGAGTTGACAGGTGTGTTTAAGAAACTGTACAATGCGCTGTGCTTCAAGAATGCCTAAGCGTATCAAGAAAAAGTGAGCTTTCCCAGGAACAATCGTCAGTTTGAAGGTCGCTTCCAAGGTTTGTACGAGGGCTTTTTTACTTTGCATGAGCTGTTGAGCATCCGCTAGGACACGTGAGGCATGAGGTAGTAGTTGTTGTGCTAGCCATACACTGAGTGCGTTGACACTGTAGGGTGATTTTACTCGGTGGAGATAGGCAATGGCTTGTGGGTGTCCAAGTACATACCCGATGCGTAGTCCAGCGAGTCCCCATGCTTTTGAAAAAGTGCGTGTGACGAGGAGGTTACTATAGGTTGCAAGGAGAGGAAGTGCTGTGTCGCCTGTGTATTCATAGTAGGCCTCATCCATGACAAAGAGCGTTTCTGGGTGGTTCTTCAGCCATTGTGCGAGGGTGAGGTGGGGGATGGTTGCACCTGTTGGATTATCAGGACTTGCAAACATGGCAAGCTTGAAGGGGGTTTGTTGACTTTTCGCTGTGGCTAAGGCAAGCGTGATACCTTCGAGGTCGTAGTGGAATGTCTTAGGGAGGGCCGTGACCCAAGTGATATCTGCACCCGCCAGTGTCATGCTGTGTCCAATCAGTGGGAAGCTTGGCTGGGATAACAGGACTTTATCTCCCTTAGAGACAAAGGTTTGAGGTATCACGGCAATGGCTTCGTCTGAGCCATTGGTTAAAGAGAGGCAACTTGTATCGACATGGAGGTGCTTGGCAAGGGCTTCTATCAGTGCATCATACTCAGGATATACGGCCACTTCTTTAAGCGGGATACCGTGTGGCAGATACTCAGGAAAACTACGTGTGTTTTCGTTGAAGTCCAGTCGTGTTTGGCTTCTTCGCCCTCCTAGTGGTGGCTTGTATGCATGTATGGCTTGGACTTCCTCCCGAGGCTGTATGGTGAATGGGGGGAGCATGATAGGTTGAAGTAAGCCGTTAGTGGGCATGAGCGTAGGAGTCCTTCATGAGGCGATATTAAGCAATACATCGAGGGGCATACCTGAAGGGAAAGGCGGCACACCACCCTCCCATTCAGGTATGGCTAAGGGCAGCAGCTTTAGCTGCTGGTATCTTGAGAGGTTGCTTGAGCAAGGAGGGGGTCTTTGGCACCCCACAAGAACTGGTCACGGGATACCATGTCCTCTAGGGTTTCACGACGTACCATTTCATGCATGGTACCGTCCTCAACCCAAATCACAGGAGGACGACCAATACGATTGTAAGTCATCGCCATAGCATGGTTATAGGCACCTGTGCCAAATACGGCGACGGTGTCGCCTGATTGGATGCTTTCGGGTGCTTGGAATGCCTTGAGAATGACATCGCCAGATTCACAATACTTCCCTACAAGACGTACTTCATGGGTGTGGGCTTCATCCAGCTTATTGGCAACCAGGGCACTGTAAGCCGCCTGATAGAGTGCAGGACGAATGTTGTCGCCCATGCCGCCATCTACTGCAACAAAAACACGCTGACTCCCAGGGGCTTGCTTGACAGTACCCACCTGATAAAGAGTGACACCCGCCGTAGCCACAAGTGACCTTCCAGGTTCAATGAATAATCGAGGTAGGGGATAGGTGTACTTGCGACAAGCCTCCGTGAGGGCGCTACCCAAGGTTTGAAGATAGGTTTCAATGGATAGGGGGTCATCTTCGG
>JBIIZQ010000022.1:0-31692 GCA_044346175.1 Vampirovibrionales bacterium | reverse complement strand
CATTCGTCGGCGTACCCTGACATAGAAGCCACCGTGGGGAAGTGCTTTTTGAATGATGGGTCATTTTTTGCCATGAAATGATACATGGTTTTTTCAGCATCCACTTCCTGTAGGCACTTGGTTTTATCGTAAAGTTTCTCTCTTTCTCCTAAAGTATATCTTTTTCCTTTTAAAGCAGCATCAATTTCTGCATGTCGCAGCTCATGTTTTAAAATACCAACTTCTGCTTTTTTACTGTCTATTTTCGGATATTTTAGTTTTAAAATTTCAATCTCATCCTTAATATTTTTAGGATTCGTGAAAATGACGTGTGGTATCTTTTTGGAGTAAGAAGCTACTGCTTGACTATCTGTTGTAAATGGTAGGATACGTTTATCACTCGGGAAATCCTCGTTATATTTTTTGAATGCACGTTTTGTTTCTTTTGTTGGTTTTTCACTCATAATGTATAATCCTGTTCCTAATAATCCTATCCCTGTTCCTGCTACTATAGCCACATCTTTTAAGGTTAATTTCTTAGTCATAGTTTTCTGTATGTTTTTTAACATGTTAGAGCTTAATTTCATATTTTTTGGCTTTCCTTAGATTGTACATTGTTTCAAAGTGTCATTTATTCAATAAAAACAAAATAAGGTCTTAAAATGCCTTTAAAGCGTTTTTCAATACTTGAGATCTTTAAACCTTGTAAAAACCTAAAGAAAGGCACGATGGGTTACGGGGGCGTGTATATATAGAGGAGATATCAATCTTTCCGCATACGTCTTCAGCATCCTATGTTAAGCTGATATGACCTGTTCTCTCGTTGTCTTTTTTTGAAAAGGAACTCTCTACGCCCATGATGCTCGACTTTTCAACTCTTACGCCACAAGCTCATAAAATGATTAACCAAGCACAAGTCAACTTGCCTCGCTTTCAGCAAGTGCAAATTGATGTTGAAAACCTGTTACTCGCATTGCTTGAATATACTGAGGGTGTTGGGTGTACGCTGTTGCAAGCGTGCGGGGCAAACTTACAAGTGCTTGAGCGTGAGGTTTTGAAAGACTTAGGGAATCGTCCTTCGCAAAAGCAGTATGCGGATGTACCTACAGGTCAAATCATGGTTTCGCCTAGACTCATTCAGCTGATTGACCTTGCGCAACAACATGCGGGACGTTTAAAAGCCTCTTTAACAGGCGTAGAACATTTTTTACTTGCCATGGTCGATACGGCGATGGGTGGTACTGCTTCCGTAACATTGGCACGTCAAGGTGTAACGATGGACACGCTTTACGTGGCGATGCGTCAACTACAGAAACAACAAGAAGCAGAAGGTACCGCTCCTGAGGCATCTTCTCAAAGTGGTCTTCAGGAAGATGGGGCGAGTAAGCGTAAAACTAAAAAAGAGATGAAAGCCCTTGAAAAGTACGCTAAAGACCTTACTCAGCTTGCGAAGGATGGTAAGCTTGACCCTGTCATTGGTCGTCAGGAAGAAATCCGTCGTGTGGTGCAGGTATTAAATCGTCGTACCAAAAATAATCCTGTCCTTATTGGGGAACCAGGCGTGGGTAAAACTGCCATTGCTGAGGGTTTGGCACAACGTATTGTGGTTGGCGATGTACCTGAGAGTTTGAAAGATTGTCGTGTGATGGGACTCGATTTGGGTGCTTTGGTCGCTGGTGCCAAATACAAAGGTGAGTTTGAAGAACGTTTAAAAAGCGTTTTAAAGGAGGTCTCTCAAGCGGAGGGTGATTTAATCCTCTTTATTGACGAGCTGCATACGGTGGTAGGTGCTGGTAGTAATGGTCCTGATAGTGGGATGGATGCCAGTAACTTGATGAAGCCTATGCTTGCCCGTGGTGAGTTACGTTGTGTGGGTGCCACGACGTTGAAAGAGTACCGTAAGTATATTGAGAAAGATACAGCTTTAGCACGCCGTTTTCAGCAAGTCTTGGTTGATGAGCCTTCTGTTGAAGAAACTCTTAGTATTTTACGTGGTTTGAAAGACCGCTACGAGGTACATCACGGGGTTTTGATTAAAGATGCCGCATTGGAAGCCGCTGTGAAGCTATCGAGCCGCTATATTACCGACCGATTTTTGCCCGACAAGGCGATTGACTTGATTGATGAGGCGGCTTCTAAGGTTCGGGTGCAAATTGATAGTTTGCCTGAGGCCTTAGATGCCCTGACTCGTGAGCGTATTCAACTTGAAATTGAACGAGAAGCTCTTAAAAAAGAAGCTGATGGGCAACCTTCCGATAAAGCTCTTAAAGACCGACTTTCAAAAGTTGAAAATACTTTAGTACTCGTGAGGCATGATGAAGAAAAATTACGTACCCGTTGGGAAAAAGAAAAAGCTTTGCTTGAAGAGGTTCGAGGCTTACGTGCATCCGTCAAGGCACTACAGCAGAGTATTGAAAATGCTGAACGGGATGCTGAACTTTCTAAAGCGGCCGAACTCAAGTATGGTAAGTTACCTCAGGTAACGCAGCAGTTACAATGGAAAGAAGCGGAGTTAAAAGCCCTTGGTACGAATCTTCAAGAAGGGGAACTATCGGGTGAGGTGGATGCTTTGCAGCGTGAGAAACTCCTTCAGGAAGCTGTGGGCGTTGAAGAAATTGCCGATATTGTTTCCCGCTGGACGGGAATTCCCCTTACAAAGCTCTTACAGTCAGAGTCTGAGCGATTGTTGAATCTTGAAGCCGTACTTGAAAAACGAGTGGTTGGGCAACGTCGTGCCTTGCAAGCCGTGAGTGATGCCGTTCGTCGTGCGAGGGCTGGTCTGCACGACCCCAAACGTCCGCTGGGCTGTTTCTTGTTTTTAGGACCTTCGGGGGTGGGTAAAACAGAAACAGCGAAAGCACTGGCTGAAACACTCTTTAATGATGAAAGTGCTTTGATTCGTTTCGATATGAGTGAGTATATGGAAAAGCACAGTAGCTCCCGCTTAATTGGCGCACCTCCGGGCTATATTGGTCATGATGAAGGTGGGCAATTGACAGAAGCTGTGCTTCGTAAACCCTATAGTGTTTTGCTATTTGATGAAGTTGAAAAAGCTCACCCTGATGTCATGAATGTATTACTTCAGCTGCTTGATGATGGACGTTTGACAGATAGCAAAGGGCGTGTTGTGAACTTCCGAAATACGCTTGTGATTTTAACCAGTAATTTGGCAGGCGATGTGATTTTAGGGCGTGCTACATTTGGAGGGCTTATGGCGGATACTCCTAGTGATGAGCAGTTTGACACGCTTTTATCAGAGGTGCTACAGCAGCATTTTCGTCCTGAGTTTTTGAATCGTCTGGATGAAACCATCACCTTCTATCCCCTGACTATGGGGGATTTGGAACGAGTTGTCGAAATTCAGCTTACGAGTTTAAAAAAACGTTTGCAAGCACAAGATATTGCCTTGAACGTTGATGAAGATGCCCTGACCTGGTTAGCCACACGTGGCTATCAGCCAAAGTATGGTGCCAGACCCATTAAGCGTTTGTTACGTCAACAGGTTGAAAACTTACTTGCCAAATCGCTCTTAGCACGTACCATTCAACCTGGTGATACAGCTGTTTTAACGGTGGATGCTGACACTGAACAGCTGGTGTTGGAACCGCTGCGTTAGATAGTTTATGCACTTGCCTGCGTGTGTTGTGTATATACAGCGTTTTTTCTCGGCAGGACGAGTGAAAGGCAATATAAGGAACGATTTGCTTTTTCGTTTTTGTCTAGAGGTTTTAGGGAGGGTTGCAAACCCTCCCCTTGAAATAGGAGGGGGCATGTCGTCATACCGATGAAATCGGTATCCACGCTTCGTTAATACTGCAAGCCCTCTGGATTCCGACCTGCGTTTTACAGGAGCTTGCTCATAAAAATGTTCAGTAATGGGTGTTCGTGTCCGTTGTTACCTTTTTTAGAAGTAAGGTGTTGGAATCCAAACTTTTTAAAAAGAGGAGCAGACAAAAGTCTATCGGAAGTTTCCATGTAGGCTTCTTGGTATCCGAGTCTTTTGAGGTCTTCCAAGACATGCTCAAGTAGGTATTGACCTATCCCCAAACCACGCAATGGTTTCTTCAAATAAAACTTAACGACCTCAGCGAATTCTCCGCTGTCATCGCCTTTTAAAGGCTCATAACCAATGCTGCCAAGCACTTCAGTGGGTTTTTCGGCATGTACAACAACATAAAACTGACATCTAGGAGTCTTGTCTCTGTAATGATTCAAGATGAATAAATCCGCATCAGAAGCCGCACAACCCTCCCCTTCAATGCCAAACTCTTCAAGTACGCTTTGAACTAACTCAGCAACCTGTAGATTATCATCTTTCACGATAGGTCGTAAAAAATACTCAGGGATGAAAGGGATGGGGAGTGGGTACATTTAATGGAGACTCTAAGCTATCTTAAATGCCTTTATCGTAAGGTGTTTCAGGTAAGCTACGTGCAACAAGGACATTACCCGTCACTTTTGCCATAGGTTTATCCATTTCAAAACTCTTTGTTGCATCAGGCGTTACCGCAATGGTGCCTTTGCCTCGCATCATACTCCCCATGGCTTTAAAAGGATTGCCTTCAGGGAGCATTTGAATGCTTGTATCACGGTGCTTTAACCCGTTGTGGTAAGCGTGAAGGTTGCCCACGTCGCTCCATACACCATCTGCTACATAGGTATAAAGAGGATGCCCTTTTTCAACCAAGTAGGGGAAAACATCGTTGCCAAAGTCCACACCTGCCTTGGGGTCAGTGAGTGGTTGCTTTTCCCGTTCTTTGATGAGTTCAAATACTTTGGGGTCAAGGACATAAATCCCTGTATTGACAAGCTGGTGCATGGGCTTAGAAGGGTCTTCGTCTTTCAGGACGGAGAGGTCTTTGGGTTTTTCTACGAACTTCTTGATGATACCCGATTGGTTTGCATCAGAGGACTTGATACAGCCGAAGTTTGGTAAAATCGTTGTATCTTCTGGCTTCATAGAAACAATCGTGACTAAAGCACCATGGTCTTTACGAGCTTTATTATGGGCTTCAAGTACTTTGTGGAAATCAATGCCCTGAATCATGGCATCCCCTTGAATCACAATCATAGGGCGGGTGTGGAGCTTGTGTTTAAAGGTATCCACTGCTTTTTTTGTTTTTTCAGGGGCTTGAGCCGCTTCACTATGAGGGAAAGGCTTCATCGCATTTGCAGTTTTGTAGCCATCTTCAATGACCGTTAACACGGTGCCAGCAGTGCCAGGGAGTCCCTTATCGTTGACATAAAACGCATTCACTTTAGAGGGCGTTTGTCCCAGCTTTTTTTGCGTTTCTGTGAGCGTTTCAAATGACTGTTCCATCCCTTTAAGCGTTTGAGCCGCCTTGAAATGTAAATGTGTTACAAAATCAGAGGCACCCTGTTGGGCAAGTTCGGTCATCACAGCTCCAGGAATAGATAATCCAGGCTGAACGGGAGCCGCTGTTTTGCTACCAATGGTGGGCGTAAAGGGATAGAATCTTGAAGACAACCCTGCACCTAGTACAAGAACCGTTGCGTCGAGCGGTTTATTACGGTTATGGAGCTGATGTTGCTTAAGAGGGTCTACATTACCACTGTGAAGAATGAAGTTGGATTGCTTCACAGGATACATGACTACTTCAGTGTTTGTTTTTTTGAACTCCGCTTTTGACCCAGGGAGCATGAAGTAGTGAACGTGTGGGTCGGAAGGGGAGCGGAAACGCACCGAGGTATTACCATCGCCCTTAGCTTGTACTACGGCGAAGGTTTTTGGAAGTCCTTCAGGGTTGGTAATGGTACCAATTTTTTTTACTTGTCCAGGCTCCCCTGTCACAAGACCGTAAATGTCCAGTTTGCCAGGATTTTCAGCAAGTTGGGTATTGGCTTTAAGCTTAGAGGCTTCCTTTGAGAGTGTTTCAAGAGGCACATGATTGCTAAGCGTGCTGTGTACTGCAAATTCATCTTGGGCGGGTGCTTGGAGCAAATTGCCAAAACGCTGAGAGGTGTGGGCTTGGTTGGGTACAAGGTTTACATTCGCAACAGGACTCGATAAACGAGGGAAAAACTGTGAATTAGAAAGAGAAAGGGGACGCATGGCGGTCTTTTAGCCTCACGTAGTTGTGGGAAGGTTTGGAGTATAGAACCATTTACACCCCTGCCATCCAAAAGAATAACGAATGTCGCAAACGGCGAAGCACACTGGATGAGGTTAATGTAAAGGTGATGGTTGAATAACGAGGTAACAGCAACTTTAAAATAATTTTTTAAGGTATAGCCCAATGAGCCTAATCCTAAAAAAGACAGTTTATAGTCGCTTTTTTATGAAAACACCGTATTTTCATTCTGCTCCTAAGGTCATAAGCGTGTCAATCGGTGACACCTTAAAATATCGGATTCTCTTAAACTGTAACAAATGTTTACAAATTAAGTCGAGTCTCAAAATTTTGTACATTTTTTATCAATTACTGGAGGTATTTTGCCGAACCCTAACGTAGTTTAACGCCCTAAGTATCGTTTTACGTGTCCCCCTGAGTCGTTCAAGTTTTTATCGTACTGAACGTGCTGCCGAGAAATATCCGAGAAGACCCTTCATGATGATGATACAAAGTACAAGAAACCCCTCTAACGCCTCGACCCGTATGGGGCATATGTCTAAAATGCAGAATCATCCTGCCTCTCCTAAAACAACGTCAAAATCGTCTGCTACCACGATGGCATCTTCCTCGGCTTCAGCACGGGCAAGTAGTCGTTCGGAGATGAAACCCGCTACGCCTAAAACGCTTTCCACACAAAGTGCTTCCCCTGAACTTGCTCAGGTACAGCGTCAGTTTTTTGAGGGCAATAGGGCCATTGTTGCTTTTACGAAAAGCTTAGAGGGACAAGAGGGCTTTAATTACGAAAATCCTGAGTTGGGTAAGATTATTGATGACCCTGAAAAAGGCCCTGTTTTTGCCTTAAAGGGCTTTACCGACCCTGAAACGGGTATGGAGTACCCTGACCCACTCGTGGTGTATGTGGACAAAGACAATCAACTCCAGTTTCAAATGGATGAAAATACGCCACTCGATAAAAACAAAATATGGAGCGATGGTCGTTGGAAGTCTATGCCCGCTGTGCTTGACCGTGTGGCTCAGTTAATGGGTGAAGCCAAAAATGAGAACAATTTACGTATGAGTGAATTTGATGGCAATGTTCGAGGACGTGCCATGGTCAATATTCCTAAAAATTTGATGGATGTCACTCCTAAAGCTCCAAGCAATGTTGCCTCAAAAGAGTCTTCTGAGAAGGATGATACTTCGCTTGATTCAGAGTATGATGCTGAGATGGAAGCTTACCAAGAAGCCATGGCGGCGTATCGTCAACGGCAAGCTCAACGTGCTGAACAACAAGAAAGAGCCAACTCACCCTATGCACAAATGCCAACGGCACAACTGATGGACATGGCACGTAAGGGTAATTTATCAGAGGATGTGATTGCTGAACTGTCTGCACGTATGCGTGAAGACCAAGAAGGTACATTGGCTGAAATTGATTCGGCAAAACCCAAGCAAACCCAAATGCCCCAACAAGATATGGCATCGAATATGATGATGCAAATGATGGCTTCTCAAGACCCATCCATGGCACAAATGTTGCCTATGCTCCAAATGATGAACGGCGGTAAGCCCTCGATGGGCAATATGAACCCTTTGATGGCGGGCATGGGGAATAGTGACCCTCAGATGGCTCAAATGATGACCATGATGCAGATGTTTGGGAATGGTGGCAAACTCGTTTAACGGGTTATGAGGATGAGCGTGCGTATTGTTTGACCCACGCTTCAAAGACCTCACCACGATGTTCAAAACTCTTGAACTGGTCAAAGCTTGCACAGGCAGGCGATAGCACGGCATAGACAATGGCGTTATTGGGGGCGTTGGTTTCGCTTGTGGGCATAAGAGATGCGGACATAAGAGACACTTGCTCTACGAGATGTGTACAGGCTTCTTCAAGGGTCTGATGCCTTTGCACTTTTACCTTGGGGGCATGGGTTGCTAGTGCCGTTGCAAAGCGTTCTTGGGCTTCCCCGTAAAGATAAACGCCACCTTTTAGAGGGAGGCTTTTTGCTTGATGGCTCATAAGCGTGTCAACCGTTTGGCACCAAGAGGTCAGCGGCGTACCTTTATCGGCACCACCAACCAACATAAAAAGAGGACACGACAGCTTGATGATGTCGGGTAAGAGTGCCTCTAGCCCAGCTTGAGAAGCTTCAGGATTTGTCGCCTTGGAATCATTAAACCAGTGAATCCACACGTGACCATGGCGGGTGGGGGGAAGAGGACTCAGGCGATGTGCCACGCCTTGAAAGGCTTCAAAGCTTGCTTCCAGCATGGTGGCGGTGGTTGCTTCCTGATACACGCCCGTAATATATTGGCATACGGCTAAACATTGTGCCAGATTTTGTAAGTTATGAAAACCCTTCAGCTGAAACCTTTCACATGAGACTAACTGTGTGGTTTGAGCGGATGCCTCTTCAGAGGTTTTTACCGTGCCTATCGCAAGGGTGGGGGTTGTCTCTTGGGTATGGATAGTGACGTAGCCATCATGAGACGGGTTCGAGTAGGTGATGGGTTGATGGGGTTCCGATGGTATAGGCTTACCACTTGGCGTGAGGGTCACTTTGCGTGTTTTGGGATGCTCATCCTTTAAAATTGCTTGCGTGAGAGGGTCGGCAACTGGGAGTACCCATAAAGCTGCTTCATTGCCAAGCGTCTTAAAGAGTTTTCCTTTGGCTTCAAGGTAGGCTTCAAATCCTCCGTGCCACGATAAATGGTCGGGTTGTAGGTTGGTATGGACACATATCCAAGGTTTTGCATGGGTGGTATAGTGCAGTTGATAGGAGCTTGCCTCTACAATCATGAAAGTTGGCTTTTGAGGCGTTAAAGGTGTATCTTGCCAAGCTGGTATAAGCTTTGTGAGGCTTTCCAAAACAGGCGTGCCAATATTTCCACCCACTTTTGCCGTGTAACCCAGCGTATGAAGCATGTGAGCCAGTAGGCTTGTGGTGGTTGTTTTCCCGTTAGTACCTGTGATGTAAATCCAATGGAGCTTGTTTTCAGGATAGATGTCGGCAAGGGGTTGGCTTGCAAGAAAAGCAAGGTCAAGGTCAGTGTAGGCGGGTAAGTCTTTTGCTTGTAGTGCCTTTATAATAGGTGTATGCGGTGGAATCCCAGGGCTAACGACATAGCACTGAATGCCGTTAAGCCATGCTTCACTGTGTTCACCACTCTCATAGCGTAGTCTGTCAGGGTATGCAAGGGTGAGCGTGGTGAGGGTTGCGTGTTGCTCAGGAGAAAAAGGACTCGCTTGAGAAACCCATACCTTGGTGTCAGCTTGGGTACTTAATAGCCATTGCGTGACGGATAAACCCGTTTTGGAAGCACCGAGTACCCCCCAAGTTGTGTGCTGATGGCACTTGGGGAGTGTGAGTACTTCGGTGATGTTTTGGGTCGCATTTGATTTTAAGGGTGACATGCGTTTAACCATTGGCACTGAACAAAGATTGTAACCAATACATCCCCCATAAAGATAGGCTGATGGCTATGAGCTGAAGCCACCAAAAGGCAAGCACAATACTTTGCTCATCCCAGCCAGATAATTCCAGATGATGATGCCAAGGTGCCATTTTAAAGACTCTTTTACCCGTGAGTTTAAAGCTTGTGACCTGAATAATGACAGAGAGTGTTTCAAGCACAAACAAAAGTCCAAAGCCCAGTAGCCACCACGGTTCTCCCATCATCAATACCACCACTGCCATGAGTCCCCCTAGGAATAAACTTCCTGTGTCTCCCATAAACACGGCGGCTTTGTGCCGATTGAAGCATAAAAACCCTAAAAGAGTCCAGCCAAAAACCCACAATACATCAACCCAGTCCAACACCCGAGGGTTATCGGCATGACACAGGACAAGTGCCGTGATAAGACCCATAAAGGTCAATTTACTCGTACTTCCAGCTAAGCCGTCCAGTCCATCTGTCAGATTGACGGCATTACTAGCCCCCATCATGACGAGTGTTGCCGTTGTCCACCAGAGACTTTTAAGCAACAATAAGCCTGCTGCACTTTCAAAAAGTGGGGTAAACCAAGGTAGATTAGTGAAAATTTGTCGTGCTTCGCCATATTTCCATGATAGCGAAGCGACTAAAATCCCTGCCACGGCTTGTACTGCCAGCTTGGTGTATCCCGTGACCCCTTTGTTATGCTTTTTAATGATTTTTTGGTAATCATCAACTAATCCCAGTCCTGCCAACAAACTTACAGCACCTAGTGCGAGCCAAGTAACTTTGCTCAGACCCTCTTCCCGCCATAGTCCGCTAATGGCAAGTGTGATGAGGGCAACCCCTACAAAAATAATACCGCCCCCTGTGGGTGTACCCGCTTTGGTTTGATGAGAAGCGGGACCATCCTCACGGATAGCTTGTCCAGCGGCATATTGATGGGACATATCAATCAGGGTTTGCGTACCGAGCAAGGTTGCAATAAAAGCAAATACGCCCATGCAGTAAGGCATCAGTGGGTGGATACTTACCATCATCAAGAGTGGTTTAAGGGGGGGGAGCCAAGTAGGCATACTTGCAAGTAAGGCACCGTGGGTGAGCATCAGTCCCCAAGATGCTGGCGAGGCATCTGCCCATATTCTGGGGTAGAGTCTTGCCAAGAAAGGGTTTTGTTCTAAGGGTGGTTGAGCTGATGGGGTATCTGAGGGCTTTGGGTCAGGAGTCATGGCAAGTACTTTACAGTTTTGGGCAACCAAAAGAACAGTGTTTTTTTAGAACAATGGTTTGTGAGGGAGGGGCATGAGGATGACCCCAAAAGGTCATAAAATATGAATGCCTTTATATTACTACAAAAGTTATCAAGTGTTTGTGGGTACTTTTGACCCTCTCTCCCAGCCCCTCCCCCTCTGAAGTGGTAGGGGCGTAACTCGTTGGAATAGACGCTGTGGCTTTTAATAAAAAGTCCTTTCTGAGCGTTAGAGATAAATTAGAGAGCATTGAAAATGAGAACAAAAGGGTACAAGTATGGCCCGTACATTTTGGCATAATTCAAGCAAGCTGATATACTAATAAGAGTCACTAGTAAATCATTGGATAGCTTTCTGGATACCGACCGTAAGGAGGTATCCACTGTCACGTTTCTTTTCTTTCTAAACAAGTGTAATGGAGTAAATACCTCTCATGATGACATCACACCCCAATAAACAACCTTTTGAATCCATCGTGTTTGAATTTAAAGGAAATGAAAATTGGGATTGTCATGCTTTTATGAAAGTTGATAGAAAAGAAAACGGTAAATATACTTATACCTTGTTAAATGGTAGTATTTGTGCGAACCCACATAACCTTCCAAGAGGTAATCAAGGCAATCGAGATTATGTGGAAAAAGCAAAAGAAAAATTCAGCGTAACACCAAATAAAGAATCTTTTGGTGCAAATTATTTGCGTATAATCAATGAGGGTGTTACTTGCGATATCCTTTCAGAATCTATAAGGCTAGTGTGTCCATATCGTCTGACTCCGTGGCGCGATTGGAAAGTTGCTGAAGGCACACTTAAAGGGCATAGCTTTAGAGATGTACAGGACTATTATGGGATGAATGTGCCTGGCAATCGTAAACATTGGCAACATCAATACGCATTTAAAACTTCTCCTGAAGGCGATTACGTATCATTTACAAATGCAATAGAACTTTGTAATGCCTTACTTGAGCTAGATGACCTTTCTAAAGTAACCGTGAAGCTTTATGGTAGATTTCATCCACATATTTGCATTGAAAAGTCGTTCAGTATGCGTATACCGAAACAAGAAGCAATCATTGATTGGTTGCATCAGGCTCAAGAGAAACTAAAGGAACGCATCAAACCCTCAAAAGCTACGAAACGTAAATTGTAGAAAAATAGTGTTACCATGACCTCCGTTACTTCACAGCGTATATCCCCTACCGTCTTAAAAACGCCCTTAAAAACCCCATTTGCTCAGCGTTATGGTGCCATGCCGTTGCAACCTGGTAAGGTGGGTGCTTTAGGAGCTTTGGTTCAAGCGTGTGTGGCACCTCCTGTACTTGCCTTAAAACTGGGGATTCCTGTAGGCGGTATTTTAGGACTTGCCGCATTGTGGGGAATGCCACTGGGGACTTTGTTTGCCATGCCCACCTATTTTTTTGCCAGTGTGCTAGGTGGGTTATGGGCTTTTACAAACAAGCCTTTGCGACGTTTTTTCTCGGCACCGTTTACTTATTTTGACTGGCGGGCGATGAAGCACTACGTACGTACGGGGCAGAAAGTTCCTTTGTTTATGCCTCAAAACGCTGTGAAACAATATAGAGCGGTCACGTACCACGCCCCTACAGCGGGTGCGGTGACGGGTGGTTTTTTAGGGTTTAAGTTGGGAACCCCGTGGGCAAGACGTGCGGCGAGCGAGGGTGGGCAGATGGCTCGTCATGCGGGTACAACCCTTGCGGGAGGTGCTTTGGGTTATACAACGGGTCATGGCATCAAGGCGATGCTTTTACAGCACTTGAAATCTCTTAAGTTTCTTCGTTAAACGCCAATCACAGAGCCTTTTGGTTTGTGGTTGTGTAAAATGTAAAGCATTTGTAACAAAAAAGGCATCCTCCTTTTTTCTCATACGTTATGGCGTATCATGAAGCAATACAATGAGCTTAAGGGGTTGTTTGATGACATGTTTCAATACTTAGAGGTTTAAAGTATGTTTATGAAGCTGAATGCTGGTATTCACCCATCTTTAACGAGTACTTTATCTTGTGGTAGTCCTAAAAAATTGCCTCAGGCATCGGTTGCAACACGTTACGGCATGCACTTAACCCCCGGTGAAGTGGGTAAGGTAGGCTCAAGTGTTCAGAAACACGTTGCACCTGTCGTGGGTTCTGCACTGGGTGTCCCTTTGGGGTTTGTGTCTAGCTATTTTTCGGTGGCTTTAATTGCCTGCTCACCTCTTGGCTTTATTTTTAATCTACCTTTTGCTCTCTTGGGTTCACTTGCTGCGGGTCCTATCGCTGGGGGTATGTTGGGTTTCAAAAACAAGCCCTTGCGACGTTTTTTCTCGGCACCGTTTACTTATTTTGACTGGCGAGCGATGAAGCACTACGTACGTACGGGGCAGAAAGTTCCTTTGTTTATGCCTCAAAACGCTGTGAAACAATATAGAGCGGTCACGTACCACGCCCCTACAGCGGGTGCGGTGACAGGTGGGTTTTTAGGGTTTAAGTTGGGAACCCCGTGGGCAAGACGTGCGGCGAGCGAGGGTGAGCAGATGGCTCGTCATGCGGGTACAACCCTTGCGGGAGGTGCTTTGGGCTATACAACGGGTCATGGCATCAAGGCGATGCTTTTACAGCACTTGAAATCTCTTAAGTTTCTTCGTTAATTGGTGCTACTTGCATAAGGGTAAAGCTCGTTTTTGCCCATCCCACTTATTGGGGAGAGGGGTCATACCGATGCAAATCGGTATCCATTCCTCGCTTATACCAGAAGCTCTCTGGATTCCGACCTCCGTCGGAATGACGGTGGTTTGAGGGGGTGTAGGGGAGGGTTTTCAACCCTCCCGCTGGTGTGTGTGTAGGCTCTTTGCGGGACGGTTACAAACCGTCCCCTACGGGACATATGACGATATAAGACAGCATAAGACAGCCAGCGTGAGGGTTTGGCTTGTTAAGGGTTAGGAATAAAGACCTTGGGGTCTAACAAAACAGGTGCTTTTGTCTTAGCTGTAAATGCCCATAACGCACTCTTTGAAGCTCCTGGAGGACAATTCAAAGCACCGTCGCATGCGTCAGGTGGTTTAATCCATCGTATGTGTGTGATAGGTTCAAAGCGTTTGTGTAAACCATCGCTAGGGGGCATGCCTGGTGTTTCGTCCAAAACGGGGTCAAGCCACTCGGGGGCAAGCACAAGTCGGCGGTCGGCAAGCCACTCATAGCGTTCTTGTTGTATAAGTTGGTATAGCACTTTACTTCCCCCTGTGAAGGGGATGAGATGGATGGTGTGCTGAGGGGCTTTGTGAAGCGGTTGGCTTGTGTCTTCTTGATACCATAAGCCAACCCAGCGTCCATGAGGGGTGTCGTTGTCGAACAAAAGACCTTCAGGATGAAGATAGAACTGTCTTTTGGGGGCGGGCATGGGTCGTCCCTTAAGTAACTTGCTTAAAAAACCATGGCGGGTGGTGTTGCCATTACGGCTTGCATCTACGACCCATTCCAGAGGGTGGTCAGGCGTATTACCAATCCATGTTTTGAGCCGTGCAAGATAATGTTGTTCTGTGAGAATCATAGGCCAGCTTGTTTCAGGCTGTAATAACGGAAATCGATTCGAGATGTTGCTTGTAAGTCCTGCCGCTTCAAGCCCTCCTGAGAGGTGAACCAGCAGTGCCATCCAAGGTAATCGCTCCTCTTGTGTGTTAATCCATCCACTGTTTCCTACATCTAAATAGACCTTACAGTGAGGGGCTTCTGCTCTTTCCTCAGTCATTGCGTCACCTGTGCTATAGTGTTTTACAAGTGTTTTAAGTGCCGTTACTCGTGCATGAATCAATGCCTTTGTGCTTGAGCTTAACCCCGCTTCCCAATCCCATTGAAGTAACGCTTCGGGGCTTTTGGGTGTTGTGTAAGCCTCCGACATAATTTTTTCAACGAGTCCTCCAAGACTATCAGGTTCCAGATA
The DNA here is from genome assembly GCA_044346175.1 of Vampirovibrionales bacterium. Lineage (GTDB taxonomy): Bacteria > Cyanobacteriota > Vampirovibrionia > Vampirovibrionales > JAJTHC01 > JBJTUH01. Next base: position 17,018 of record JBIIZQ010000022.1, on the reverse strand, counting down.
GACCTTGGGGGTGAGTTTGGTTTCTTGGGCAAATCGATGGAGCCTTTTCGCAATAAGGCGATTAGCGTTCAGGTAGCTCTCCCATGAGGTAAATCCCCCCGCTGAAGATTGTGAGAAGTCCCTATCGGGTATCATGTAAATGACAAGCTCAGGGGCTTGTTTGCGTTGGCTTGCAATGTTCAAAATCCATTCGAGCTTCCCTAGATTTTCTTGGATATTTTGATGTGCATCCAGCCAAAGGGCATGCGTGCCACCATACTTGGCGTAGCTTGGTGTCCAGTCTGTGAGTAAAATATTTTGTGAGGTTTTAGGTTTTGGTTTGCCCATAAAACGAATCGGCATAGAAGGGTTTTCCTCTTCCATCGGGGTGACTTCAGACGAAAGAAAATTAGAGTCGACCATGGCGGGTATATCAGCAAGCACCGCTTGAAGACCGTTGCTCTGAAAGAGGTAAATCCCCAAGCTAAAAAGAATACTTAAACCGATACTTAAGCGAGAAGCTTTGTACCAACTATAAGATTGCGTTAAGCAGGCTCTTTGAACCACGGGTTGAACCCCCTTTGTCGGCACCCTTGAAGTGTTACGGTGTCATCCTGATGATACTGAACTACTTCTTCAGTATAGAGGCTATTGTATGCCTTATTTTTGAGTGGTATAAAAAATCCACTGCCAGTTTGATATGGGCAAAAGAAAACCCTTGTCAAAACTGACAAGGGGAACACAGGAGAGAGAGATAAAATTATGTGAAACTTCACAATACTATTTATTCATAAAAACAATAGTTTGTCAAGCTATTTCTTTCATAAAGCCTCAGAAGACCTTTGTTTGCCTCCTCGTTTTGACCCTGGTTTTGAGTGTTCGGCTCATTTCTAGAGCGTCTCTTTTGAGGAGGGGAGATGTCAATGACGCTTTAAAATGACGGTTTAATGAGATTGCTCCAAAAGTTCAGGGTTGATGATAAGACCCTGTTCAAAAATACTTCGTGCCAAGCCGAGTCCTCTTTCTGTCAGTGTGCCAGCGCTTGTTGTGCTTGTGTTGTTAAACAAACTTTCTGAAGGGTGTGTTTGCGGTAGGTTCTCAAGCATGAGTCCCATGGCACGACTTTGTTGTTTAGGAGGGGAGGTATAACTCTTGCCGACTTCATCATAGAACATTTCACGGAAGGTACTTTCGTGTTTACCACCTGACAAAAGCCCCTCCCCGCTTTCATCTCGCATGGTGGTTTTATCCATAGCTTGAAAAAGTTGTTTTAAGAGGATGGCTTCAAATTGTTGTGCCGAGGCTTTGAGCTTTTCGGTTTCAGGGTTAGAGGGGTGTTTGTATTCAGCACGGATGGCATCCATGGTCGTTTTAGGAATGATAGGACTCATGATTGTAAGAGGGTCTTTCTGAGTAGAGGGCTAGATAATTTCAAGTGTTGCTTCAAGGGAACCCGCTTCTTTCAAAGCTTGGAGGATGGAAATTAAATCGCCTGGCTTTACGCCGATACTGTTTAATGCACCTACAAGGTCACGCAGGGTACTGTTTGCAGGGAGTTCAATCACTGACCCAGAAGCTTGTTGAATATCAATGGTGCTATTACTGGCGGTGGTGGTTTTACCTTGTCCGAAGCTATTAGGCTGTGAAACACTGTTTGTCGTACTAATGCTAATCGTCATGCCTCCGTGGGCAACTGCCGCTGGTAGCAACCTGACATTATTCCCTATGACAATAGTACCTGTCCGCTCGTTAATCACAACTTTCGCTACTTCAGTTGCTGGCGTGACAGTAAGATTTTCAACATAAGCCAAAAGTTCAACTTTTTTGTTGAGAAACCCTGAGGGAATACTAATACGTACTTCGCTGGGGTCAATGGCTTTGGCAGGACATACCTCCTGTGAAATTTCGTAGGCGATGGTCGTTGCAAGCGAAAAGTCTGGCTTGTTTAAAATCAGACTGATACTATCAGCATCTCCAATACTGGTTTGAATATCTCGTTCAATAATGGCACCGCTTGGGATGCGTCCTGTTGTGGTAATGGCCGTGCGTTTACTACTTCCTGAAGATTCTACACTGGTACCCCCTGTTGAAATCGCACCTTGTGCAATACCTACCACTTCACCATTCGGGGCTTGGAGTTGTGTGGCAATCAATACACCCCCTTCAAGGCTTTTGGCATCCCCCATGGAGGAAACTAGCACATCAATGCGGTCGCCTGCTTTGGCAAAGGGGGGAATGGTTGCCGTGACGATGACGCTTGCCGTGTTCACTGTTTTGACATCGTTTGCGTTGCCAAGTTTTCCGCCAAGGTTGTTCATCATATTAAAGCTGGCTGTTTGGGTGGCTTTGGCTTTATCACCTGTTTTGTTTAACCCAACGACAAGTCCAAATCCTACCACTTGGTTGACCCTTACACCACGAATATGGGTAATGTCTTTCAAGCGTAAAGGCGTTGCACCCCAAGCGTGCATAGGCATGCCAGCTAACCACAGCCCGCTACTTTGAGACAGCACCATGCTACTGAGTACAACCATACTAGGGAGGATTCGTGAGGCGATACGAGAAAGATACATCGTGAGCATAGCGTTTAGCATGACTTTCCAGAAACAAGGTGTAATCGGGTGAAATAGAAGCTTTGTGTGTTAGTGAAGAATGCTATAAATTTTATTGATAAGACCGTCATTTTGTCCTCGTGACACAACGCCCTTCCCTGCTTTCACAAATTGCAAGTTACTTACGTAATTAGAGCCAATTTCATTGCTGCCATTGAGGTAAAAGGGGTTTACCATGCCTGTGACCATGAGGTCTGTTTGTTCTTTATTTTGTGAGATACGCTTCACGCCCTGCACAATCAGGTTGCCATTTGGGAGTACCTCAACCACTTGGCAGGCAATGGTGTCGGTGAGCTGGGTATTGCGTAGGGTTTGAAGCCTGTGGGTCGTGTTGTTTTTGTTGTTCATACCGTCAAAGCTAGGGATGTTGAGCAGTTGATTCACTTTGCCCAGTATGGTGTTGCTTCCAATCAATCGCCCTGCAACACTTTGAACCGCTTGGTTAATGAGGGCGGTGCTACTGTCCTGCACAATTTGTGAGCTGGTATTGGTAAACGCAGCATTGATTTGTGACTGACTGACATCTTTGAAGTTAATCGTCACAATATCACCCAAGCGTCTTGCCACAGGGGGACTAAATAATGAGCGTGGCATCATGGCGGAAGCGTTGGGGTCCTGTGCTAAACCTACTGTGGGTGACTGTGCTTCAATGCGTGCTTTGAACAGACTCTCAGCCATGGCGGGTTGCCACACGCCTAGGCTACAAAAACAAGCGATACTTGCCATGATAGCAAAGCAACGTGTGCCTAAGGCAGCAGGCTTGTTTTGTTTGTGGATGTCAACTTGCTTAAGTGATGACGATGACCTCATGGGGTTGGATTCCTTCTACTGACCTAATGGATGCTCATAAATGTATTTCTACAAGATTGGGGGCTATAATGCGTCCTTTGAGTAATTTGGGGAATTTGGGGCTGGGCAGTTTGTGTCTTAGGTAAATCCATTCCCCTATGTTACCGTCTTGTTGGGCTAGGGCTTGGTGCTTCAGGAGTACATGCCCCGGTAAATGAATCTGTAAACTTACAGGATGTTGCTTTAAAACATCGGGGTGTTTTTTAGCTTGGTAGTTTTTGACACTTTGGTTAGGGAGGAGTCTTGTTTTGGCCACCCAGTGTGTTTGTTTCTCAGTAATATAGTGCGTGGGGTTAGGGAGGTCTTGAATGACCCAAGCACTGTTGGCGTTTGTGAAGGGTTCTTGAGGATTGATAGTGCGTTGTGTGGTTAGGGTTGCAACTTCATGATGAATTCTAACGGTGTACCAGCTTTGGCATCCTGTGGTTGTATGTTGTAACCCTAACAGTGCTTTAGGTTGCTGTAGTACACTTTGTGACAGGGTTAAATGCCATTCGTTCGCTTTGAGATGAGCAATAGGGTATATTTGACTCCCACACATGATTTGATACTGCTGAGGGTAAGCAGGCTCTAACCACCATGTTTGCCCTTGGGGTATCCAATGGCTAAGGTTTTGACGATTGAGTTCTTTCTCAAATAAGCGTTGCAAGGGGTTCTCGTTCCCAAGGGGTGCCATGGCGGGTGGGGTTACTCGTGTGGGTTGTAACGAGGCACCTCCTGCCTTTGCTATGAGGGCTATTGAGCTGATTGACGCTAAAGCCCATACACCCATCCGTACCAACCCCGTGATGCTGAATGTTTGTTGTAAGTGCCGATAAGCACGGTGTCTACTGATTGAAAAAAGACTAAAAAATGTCAACATAAACTTAAAGTAACGCCTTAGGCAAGTGAGGAAGCATAGGATTATCGACCGATGTTGGTCATGTTTTGTAAAATTTGGTCGCCCGCTTTAATCACGCTGGTGTTTGTTTCAAAGGCACGTTGGGCGGTAATCATGTTAATCATTTCCTCTACAATTTGGACGTTGGAGTTTTCAATATAGCCCTGATTGATAGAGGTACGTCCAAAATCGCCCTGTCCAGCGGTTCCATTGATAGCGTCGCCACTTGCTGGGGTTGCCATAAATAAGTTATTCCCAATACTTTCTAACCCTGTGGGGTTTGCAAAACGAGCAAGTTGAATCTGTCCAATTTCAGTAAATGCTTGGGCACCTGCTTGTTTGATGGAAATAGTGCCATTAAGGTTAATTGAGATTTCAACCGTATCTTGTGGGATATTTACGGCAGGTTCCATGGGGTAGCCATCACTGGTGACAAGCGTACCCGAAGCATCTCGCTTAAAGGCTCCGTCACGAGAATAGGCAATATCGCCGTTGTCTGTAAGGACTTGAAAAAAGCCTTCGCCTTGAATGGCAAGGTCAAGCTTGTTCCCTGTTTGCACCACACTACCCGGTAAAAACATCCGTTGGGTGGCTGCAACACGTGTCCCTAAACCAATTTGTACGCCAACGGGTTTGGTGGTACCTTGGGCAGAGATAGTACCAGGGGTTGAAAAGTTCTGAGAAATCAGGTCTTGAAACTCGGTTCGCACTTTTTTATAGCCATTGGTGTTTACGTTGGCAAGGTTGTGAGCAATAATATCAAGCTGTACTTGTTGGGCATTTGCCCCTGTGGCTCCCGTGTAAAGCGCTCTGAGCATCATCATGGATAGCGGCCTCCGTTGGCAACGTTTTAAGTAACATCACGCTTTAGTTAACACCCCATTGTATTTCGTGAGGCGGTGTACTGAAGTGCTGGAGGCTAAAAATACATTGTTTTCAGGATGCCGTGATGTGATTTTCCTCTGCTTGAAGGACTCGGAACGGATAAAACAAAAGAGGATAGTTTAAACTATCCTCTTTTGTTGTGAGCTTAAAAGTAACTAAGCGATGCTTGTCACAGGTGTACTGTTGTTTTGGATGATTTGGAGTAGGTCAGTATTACTACGCACCGCCGTAATCGTATCCATGGCAACTGTCAAGTTTTGAGCATGGTACTGTGTAAACGCTTGGTAAATGTTACGGATTTGTTCTCCTGAGAAGAAGAAACTGCTGCTACCTGTATTGACGTTGATTTTATCTACAGTAATATCGCCCTGAACACGCTCAACATACCGCAGGGTGTTTACGTCTGTGCCGTAGCCTAGCGTGACTTCAAATCTATCACTGCTAAAGTTGAAACGAGGTAGCTTTTTGAATGTAAAAGCAATATTTTCAGCATTCACATTCACTTCAAGATTTTCTGCTTGGGCTTCGGTAAGTCCTGTTGCAAAGTCATTGTTTGTCCAAAGATAAGGTATTTGAGGCGAACCCCAATCATCCCAGTCGGTGATGTTGGGGTTAAAGCCTGGCACAAAAGTGTTCCAGCTTACCTTTATCTGCTCCCACCGCTCTAAGTAATTAAATGGAAATGACCACCCACCTATCGAAAAAACGCTACCAGTAACACCACCTGTAAGAATATCATGACCATCGCCATCATTTAACATAATACGCACACGAGGTGCCTTCAAAGCATAGCCCTCAGTACTATCACTTTGCACACCTACCGCAAAACGGTCTTGCCCCTTACCGCCAATGAGGGTATCTAGGCCTGTTTTATACTGTTCACTGATAACAGCCTGACCCCAGTGTGCCATTCTATCTAATTGACTATTTAGTGTGTATCCAAAGGGTTCTGTCACCCCTGTAGGTTCAAGGGTGTCAAAGCGAGGTCTTGAAATGAGGGTGTCATTGCCTGTCCCGCCATCGAGCATTTTTCCTCTGCCATCGCCAGACTCTAAAGTGTCGTCACCACTTTGCCCAAACAAGTATGAAATCTCGGGCGACCAAGAGGTCATGTAGTCATTCCCACCGCCACCATACAAAAATGCTTGTCCAGCACTATGGAAGAAAATATCATTGCTCTTGCCTTCTTCAGCCCCAAGACGCACACTATCAGTGACGGCATAAAAATCCCCTGATATTGATTCCACTTTGGTGTAGGTTGTATTCGTGTAGGTTGTAGTCATTGTACGTAAAATGTTCTTTTGGATAGGAATCACATGAAATAAATAGAAATCACACAGGATTAGATAAAGTAAAAGTCTGCTCCTTGAATAAAGAGCAGACTTTTACTGATGTGTGACTAAGCAATACCCGTGACAGGTGTGCTATTGTTTTGGATGATTTGAAGCAGGTCAGCATTACTACGCACGGCACTGAGACTATTGATATTCACCGTGGGGTTTTGTGCCTGGTATGCGGTAAAGGCTTGGTAAATATTACGAATTTGTCCACCGCTGAAGAAGAAACTACCTGACCCTGTATTGACATTGATTTGGTCTACCGTAAGACCAGTGCCAGGTAAACGTTCCACATAACGTAAGGTGTTAATACCAGTGCCATATCCTAAGGTGACTTCAAAACGTCCGATAATAGCAGGGGTTTCATCATCTCCAGGTACGAGAAGTGCTGAACGGTCTAAAGGTTCAAGGGCTTTGAAGGCAAATGCAATATTGCTTGCATTCACGTTGACTTCAAGATTTTCTGCCTGTGCTTCTACTAACCCCGTGGTAAACTCGTTTTGAGACACAAGGGTAGGCTTGCTTGGTAGACCGAAATCCCATTGTGGTGCTGCGATAGCTGTTGTGGGAGAACCTGTAAGGACATCGTTACCATCCCCGTTATTCAACACAATGCGTACTTTGGGGGCGAGTCTTTTGTAAGCATCACCGTATAGTAGTCCATTGCTGTTATCGTAGTTCCCTACCACAAACTTATCTTGTCCTGTCCCACCGATAAGTGTATCCAAGGCTGTATTTTGGTAAGCATAGTCACGTTCTTCAGAAATAAGTAGGTCGTTACCTGCACCACCATCGAGTAACTTCCCCGACCCACCAGAGGCAATTAAAACATCGTTGCCACTTTGACCGAATAAATAGGAAATTTCATCAGAGTACGAGTTAAGGTAATCGTTACCGCCACCAGCATATAAAAATGCGGCTCCTGCAGAATGGATAAAATAGTCGTCCAAGCGACCCTCTTCGGCACCAAGACGAACATCATCGGTTACATAATAAGCACTACCACCGTTAGGTGCATTGAGTTGGGTGTAGGCATCGGTAGAGGTTGTAATCATTTTTGAAATATCCTTGTGGACTAAAATAGTTAAAAATGCACGATGAGGTAGCGTACAAAAACAGCTGTTTTGTATGCTACTTGGGTAAATGGGATGCAAATTTTTTACATCGCTTTGTTGAAAAATCACTTCATGGCTATGATAAACATTTTTAACCTATTTTATCAAGATGCAATAAAATGCCATTTACATAATGTTACATGATGACATTTGTTTTGTGAAGCACTTGTGTTGGGTGTCACTATAAAAACTTTTAAATATAAAAGCAATATATACCATATGAGTGTTTTTATTTTTGTAAGTTTATTTATGTTTTTATTTGATGACTTTTTGATGACCTGTTTTAGTGAGGAGTGGATTCATGATGATGGGTAGAGCCATGGCTTGGCTGGGTACGCAAGCAACCCGTTTACGCAATGCTGCAGGGTCGGGTGTGAACGCCTTTCGGCATGGACGACCGCCCATGAATAATCCAGCACAACACTTTCTCAATGCGTCGGGTACTCCTTTGAGAAACCCAGTAAGTCGGTTTTTGAATAATACGAGTGGTGCTGTACGGGCGATGTTTGCACCTGATGCTCATGCGGCTCGTCGTATTGGGCGTGAGGTAGGAAGACACAACGGCGTGAATGGTCGTACGAATGCTTTGAGCCAAGCGGCACGTGATTTTACACATAGCTTGGCAGATATTGAGCGTGCCACGATTGTGAACGGTCGTCGGGCTTGGCTTGGAAACCTAGCGCTTGGTGTTGGGGGTGCTGCTGCCATTGTTGTAGGTGTTACCAAAGGGGTACCCGCTTGGCAGGAAGCAAGCCGACGGACCTCTCTGGAAAATGAGCAAAAAGCACTGGTGCAAACCACTGGACTCAAAACCGTGCCAACAAAAGATGGTGATAGAGTTTCGGTTGCGCCTGATAGCTTACAACAAGCCATTCAAACGATGGTGCAAACCAATCAAGACCTTGCTGCTGATAATCAAGTCCGTAGGGATGAAAATAGGACGCTTGAGGACAGATTGAAATCCTCAAGCAAACCTTAGTACCACACGCTTAACTTTTTAAGTTTTATGTTTACAGTCATGACTCTCTATCCTTAAAGAAAGAGACCCCTTTTTGAGAAAGTACCCTTTGCCATGATGATACGCAGTGCTTTTACCTCTATCCAAAATGCCTTTGGGCGTGTGAATGCCTATGGTCAGAGCCGTGCGGCTCAAACGCACAGTATGCGGCAAGCCCAACAGCGTGCCACAACCGCTTACCAGCGTTTAATAGGACGTATGACCGACTTAAATATCCCTAACGATGGTGTACAGGCCTATGTACAACAGGGTAACCGCTCCTTGATGAAAGCGGGTGCGGGTATTGCTTTGGCTGTGGGTGCAGGGCTAGCCTATGTTGGTTTGGGTGATGTGGATGCTAAACGTAAAGCCAATGATACATTTAAAACCCATATTAGCAACTCAAGAGATACCCTTTATAACAACCCAGATTATGCAACACATTTAAAGAATAACCGTGCTTTAACTCGTGAAAGCGAAGCTTTGGAGCGTCAACGTCAGTCTTTGGAGGAATCACTGACGGGTCGTCCGTCGGATAAATCTACAAAACCCACTCATCAGGATGGGACTACCCCCGTGAAACCCACCCCTGTGTTACCGGGTCCTTCGGGAGGTACCCAGCCACCTACTGATTCTAAAAATAATGCTACTTTCCCGCCCGCCCCCTTTAAAAAGCCTTCACAAAACACCCCTCCCTATACAGACACTCAAACGCAAGAAGGTACCCGTTTGCCTGCTTTCAAAGACTGGCGTAGTTATTATGGGTATGGGGTACCAGCTCGGCAATCATCCCAGACCTCCCAGACCTCGCAAACAGAGGTCGCTTCAACTAAAAGTGTTTCTGGTCGACCCCTCCATGCAACGGGTACCCCCTTAAAAGCCTCTAAGTCATAGTACCTGTGGTGTTGTTTTGCACTCGTTTACGGCGGTCGTTAAAATAAATACTGTATTTCATCCCTTGAGGTATGTATACTGAAAGAGACTGGCATGACATAGAAAAACGTAAAATTCTCTGTTGCGAGTCTGTTGTGAATCTTCCTGTGTGTTAACCGATACCATAAAAGTTGTTTTACCATGATGATGTTTGCTCAAGTACCCGCTGTGTCTTCCTCTTGTGATGCTGTTTTAAAACAGTCCTCTTTGGCACAGGAATCTGGGCATCATCATACGCATCCCTTGTTACGGCTTACTTTGCCCAAGGGGCGTATTCAAGAAAATATATTAAAGCTCCTTGAGAGAATCGGATTTACCTTTAAGTTAGGTCCTCGTAGCTATCGTCCTCAGGTGAATGATAGTCGCATTCAGGCAAAAGTACTGAAACCTCAAAATATCCCCTCTCTGATTGCACTGGGTCGCTATGATTGTGGGTTTTCAGGTCATGATTGGGCAGAAGAACTCCGCATTGCTGACCCTAAACTTGGCGAAGAACTGGTGGAATATTTTGACCTTGGCTTTGACCCCGTACGTATCGTGGTGGCTTCTCCTGAGCAGTTTCTTGAGCAGCATCAGGGTGTACTCCCTATGACACAGCGTCTTGTTGTGGCAACCGAGTATTTACAACTGACGACGCGCTATGTACAAGAGAAACAGCTTGATGCCCATATTGTTCGCAGTTATGGTGCCACTGAGGCATTACCGCCCGAAGATGCGGATGTGATTGTAGATAATACCTCCACAGGTACCACTTTGGTTCAAAATAGGCTTGCGATTGTAGATACGGTTTTGCATTCTACCACCCGTTTCATGGTAAACAAATCAGCGCTGGCTTGTCCTGAAAAGCGTGAGTTTATGGATGAGCTTGTGCTTCTCATGAAAAGTGCTAAAGAAGCCGACCGCCGTGTACTGCTTGAAATGAACGTTCCTCTTGAAGCCTTTGATGCTTTGGTGAAAACACTGCCGTGTATGAAATCGCCAACGGTTTCACCCTTGTTTGGTGATGAAGGGTTTGCTGTCAAGGTAGCGGTTCCTAAGAGTGAAGTTTCCAAGTTGATTCCTCAGTTGGTTCGCCTAGGGGCTCAGGATATTCTTGAATATCAGCTTGAAAAAATTGTTCCTTAGCACCACGTATGTTTGATACCCCCTCACTCCAGTATGCTATTTCTAAGTGGTTTCGTCGATTGGGTCGATGGGACACTTGGTTTAGTACCCAACCCCGTGCTTGGTTTCCTCTAACGCGCCTTTTTATGAAAACTGGATGGCATTTTGTCTATACGCTTCTCGTTCAGCTTGGACGTTTTGGGGAGGCTTTTGTCCATATCGGTTATTATATCTTTAAACGTCAAATTTCTTGGCGTGCCATGGTGGAGCAAATGGCAAAAGCAGGGTTTAGTACCTTGCCTGTTGCCTTGATTTTGTGTGGTTTAACGGGAACTGTCATGGCGATGCAGTTTGCACAACCGCTTATTGAACAAGGTGCTGGTGGCTTTATAGGTGCTTTAGTCGCTTTTGCCTTGGTGCGTGAGTTGGCAGGTGTGTTTACAGGGTTTGCTTTTATTGCCATGGCAGGTAGTGCGTTTACGTCTGAGTTAGCGGCCATGAGTTTATCGAGTCAGCTTTCAGCCCTACGTATGATGGGGATTAACCCTGTACGATACTTGCAGGCTCCTCGGGTGATTGCTTCCATGTTAGTGTTACCCATGCTTGCTTTTTTTGCCGCTACAGTAGGGGTTTTAGCAGGTGGGTTTATTACCGTGGCTACAACGCCTGTCACTTGGCATCAGTATATGTCAGGCGTGACAGGACAGTTAGAAGTGCGTGACCTCTTCATACTTTGGTTACGTATGACGTTGTTCGGGTATCTTATTGCGGTACTTTGTAGCGATGCAGGTTTACGAACCAAAGGTGGTACCCAAGAGCTAGGCAATGCGACTTCTCAAGGGGTGGTTCATTCCTTTGTTGCCATGGCATTGACTAACTTTTTGGTTAGTGCGATTGCGTATACTTAGGGGCTGTTTACTTCGGGAGGCTTATAAACCCTCCCCTACATTACGTTTTACAAACAGTCCCTAGTTAAATAAGTCACCTACACTGTTTGCCAAGCCATGAAATACATGACCGATTAAGCCTAAAAAGTTGGCAACCACATCCACAGCCCACATGGTTTCTATAACCCGCCAAAAGCCGTTACGAGGTGCTGTACTGTGTACTACGTTAATAGTTTGCGTGCTGGGTGAGTGTAACGATGGTTTTGAGTGGGTTTCTCCAAAATGTCCTTTATGAGTACTACGAGCTGTACTTGGTTGAGACAAGTTGTGACGTAGCGGTGTGTGTTGTGCGATAGGGGGCATGGTTCTCATCAGTAGAGGACATTCTTCATGTAGGTTATGGTTAGAGTACAGGGTTATAAAGTTTTAAGCCCCTCTCAAAATAATGAGAGAGGCTTAAAAAAGCGTGGTAAAGCTTACATATGGAAAGCTTTAGCAAGTCCTTTAAAGAAGCCATTTTTGTTAGCACCTTTGGTAAGGTTGATGATGGTTTCTTTTGAGATAAGCGCCTTACCCACCACATTCCCAGCAACACCCCCACCGACAGTACCCGCCGTGTAAGCACCAATTTTGGCAACTTCACTCTCAAGCTGAGGTACAACAGTATGATGCACCAATCGGTTACCTGCTACAGCACCTAAAGCAGTGGAAACCGTGTTACGGATACCTGAGTAGGTATTAAAGGCAGCCACTTTTGCTTTGGCACCTAAGCCAACTAAAAACTTTAAGCCAAAGGCATTTTTACCTTGGGTTGCTACATAACGGGCATTGACCCCACCATTCACAGCGGCAGCGGTTGCAGTACCCACTGCGGCACCCGCTGCAACGGGAGCGATGAAAGGACTTGCTATGAAGCCTAATGCAGTAGCTAAGGGCGTACCTATGAGCCAAACACCACTTACCGCAGCAGCTGCACCAGATACTGCACCACCAATGGCTGTTGCTACACCTGGCCCGAAGAATCCTGCAGCACCCCCAGCGGTACCTAGTACTGTAGTGTTTACTGTACGAGCATTTTGCTTTAAAAAGTTACCAGCTTGTTCCAACGGGTTTGCACCAAAACGTTGGTTATCTTGGGCTTTGGGTGCACTTTGATATTTGGGTTGAAATTGAGATTGAGCTAAACGCATGGTGAATTTAAAACCCCATAGTAGAAGAAACAAAACACATCAAACATCTTTAGTTGTTTAACATAAGACCAAGTAAAACTCTTAAAGCCGTTACCCTTTGCCGGGGTGTGGTTTGAAAAGTTACATAACATTTAGGTAAAACACCCTCAAGGATAGTTTAGAACAGGTGACTTTGAGATGTCACCTCAAATCTTTAAAATGTAAACAAACGTAAACATGAAGTAAGGGAGGGTTATAAACCCTCCCTTACGAAGACCACCATTTTTGCCTATTCACTTTGCCTATCTACCTAAAAAGAGAGGTTGCTTCTTTTTACAGAAGCAACCTCTCTTTATGAGTTTAAGCTATGCTACAACTACCAACCTTGGTGTTGGTAACGCTGCTTACGGTAGTGTACTTCCTCTTGAGGGTATACGCCGTAATCATCGTAGCCACCGCCACCGTAGTTACCACCTGAAGAGCCACCAGAGAAGCTACGACGAGAGGTGTTGCTACGTTGTTGTTCACGGTTAGGGTCTTGGTAGGCAACAATCAAGGCACGACCTTGAAGCTCCAAGTTGTTGAAACGATTAAGGGCATCTTCTGCTTCGTCTGCACTGAACATTTCAATGAAACCAAAGCCTTTAGATTGACCTGTCATACGGTCTTGAGGAATTTTGATGGAAACCACAGTACCTGCTTGTTCAAAGAGAACTTGCAAGTCAGCTTCTGTGACGCTGTGAGCGATGTTACGCACGAAAAGCTTGGGGTTTTTTTCACCACCACCAACATGGGGCTTTGCACCTGTGCTACCGCCTGTGGGGCGTGCTTTACTTTCGTCTTGGAAATCGACGTTGATTTCACGATTGTGGAGCATAAAACCATGACACTGGTCAATGGCGGATTGGGCACCTTCTGGTGTTGCCATTTCGACAAATGCGAAACCGCGGGGTTTACCATCTTCACGGCGGGTAGGTATCTTAACAGACACAACCTCTGCCACGTTCCCGAAGAGAGTAGAAAGGTCAGCCTCAGTGACGGACCAACTAAGATTACGAACAAAAAGCTTGGTATTCATAGAAAAAACACAGACTTTCCAAAGAAACACATGAAAAAAGAAATGAAATAGAGAAAGACGGCGTGCTAAAAACGGGAACGTTTAAAGAACGAAGGTAAACCTACAAAGCTTATCCATACTACTTTAAGGGTAGTTAGACGTACCAACAACAAGAGAGATTTTTCTTAGCACGTACTTTTTGGGTAAGGATTATCCTGTGGATGAAATACCACACGATTCAAACCACCACAAAGAAAGTAGACCAAGACAAAGCTGTTCTTGTGTTGTTAGTGCGTTTTAACATTTAAAGAAGCACTCTAACAAGCATTGCTCACTTTTTATTATCCTCCACTTTTTACATTTGGGCAATCATTATTTATAATCCCCTCTGTCTGCAGGAGGTATCCTTCTATTTTGAGAGGACTTTGATGTGTATCACCAAAGGGGGGAATGTTGCTTGTAAAGATACTTTGAGGGATGCAGCTTACTCCTTTTGAAACAGGTATAAAGTTTATGTAAATCTTTTTACTTGAGAATAATTCTCATTTACTTTTGGGGTTTTATGCGTATGATAGATAAAGAAACTTCTACTTGAGAATAATTCTCAAGATAGAAAGATATGTCCCTGATATGCTTGTTACCCTTTACCTTGCATGGTTGTTTTTATGTCTCTAACAGCGTTTCGTCCTCTCCCTACGACATTTGTAGATAAAGCACGCTTGCTACAGCATACGCTTGAACAACCTCAGGTGATACAGGCTGCACAAAAATGGGTGCCACGGGTCTTTTATCCTGCGATTACTGCCAAAATTTTAACCGAGGATGTCTTTCGTCGTGATCTTAAACCTCATGAACGCCAAGAACATTTACGTCGTGACCTCATTGTACTCCCTGTGACCATTGCGGGTACCCTGCTCGCAACACGCTGGTTTATGCACAATCCAGCAGTGTTTCATCACGCACCTCAGGGGATTGTGCAACATTTTGCACAGCATGAAGTACTCCCCTCGGCATTGCTTAAGCACGTGAAAACCCTCACCGAGCATCCTAAAGAGTTGGCTTTCCTGCCACGTAAACAGCTTATTCATGCTTTGCTTGACCACCATAACACCTTATCGGATGCCAAAGCACTCCCTGCCTTAACCAAGTCCTATCAACATTTAAAAACATGCTTACATCAAGCAGAGCATTATCAAAACAGTGCTTTGGATGCGGCACGTGATACTTTAGAAGAAGGGATGACATGGCTCAAACGCATCGAGACGCATCCCGCTGAACGTGAAAATTTGCAAAAAAAAGCTTCTCATAAATTGTTCACCGCACGGCTACGCACACTCTTTCCCACAGAAACCAAAGAGGATAACTGGGATGAAGTTAAGGGGTTTGTGGGTGCGGGTGCAGTGACCATAGGTTCAGGGGTATTGTCTGGTTTACTTGCCAATCGAGTAAACCGAAAAGACACCCATGCCGACCAGTGTGTTTTGAAAGAAGGTATCTTTCAAATGGTCGCCAATGTACTTTTTTGTGGCTTGGGGGTTTCACTGGGAGAGATTGCAACTCAAAAGCTGAAACTTCAAAATACGACCCTTCCTAGAATGGGTGTTGTGGGTGGTGGGTTAATGGCTGGGATTCTGTCGGGGTCTTTATTAGCGAATAGTGTAGGTAACGCTATTTCTGGTGTTTTAATGCCTCATGCCCCCAAGCGTTCTGATAGAAAATTAGAGGTATGGGATGCCACCATTCATGTGGACGATATTCCTTTATTATTCAAGTTTGGTATGGACTTGTCCGCTATGGAGCCTTTTATTCCCCCATTTTTCTGGTTTTCTGGCTTCCGTGCTGGACGTGGCTACCGCAATAAGGGTATTGGTCATCATCCTGCACCCGAACCCTCTTCCTCTATTCCCAATACCTCCTTGGCTTCTCGGGGTGTTGCGTCACAGTTAAAGGCTTCTGAGATGTCACCTCGTGCGTCTGTATCTTCTCAACGTTCTGAGGGGAGTGGTGCCGTGTCTTTACAACCTTCTGTCAGTTTTTCAAATATTACACGTCTCCCCAGTGCCACGATACCGCATTTGCCTGCTGCTGAAACGCAACCAGTTCAGCCCGTCGTGAAGGAAGCCTTGCATGCGTTTAAGTCGGGCGTGGCTTCCTTGCCTACTTTTACGGTTGCGTCTTTTGCGGGTGGTCAAAGTGCTGTAACCTCCCAGCTCTCTTCTTAAACGCCATGTGCTTTTATATACAGGAGCCTTTCTCTCAATGATGCAGGCAACATTAAAAATCCATCCAGGTTGTATTGCCTGTCGGTTTTGTGAAGTGACTTGCCCAGAGGTTTTTGCCGTTGAGGATGAAGCCACCGTGATGGCATCTCCTGAGGTGATTGCTCAGCATGATGCGGCATGCCAGCAGGCTGCTGAGGGCTGTCCCGTTCAGGTGATTGAGTATCATTGTGGTTAGTGTTAGTTTCTTCTACCTTAGCCAATCCACCCAGCCAAAATCAATATGTTGTATCTTGGGTCTTTGGTTTTCGTCAAGGATTAGTCGGTTGGTTTCGGGATGAGTTTCTACAAAGACGTTACTTGCTCGTCGGTCGTTTAGTCTTAGTCCAAGATGTTGTTCAAAGCTTTGTTGTTGACGCTTAATTTCCAAGCTTATTCTTTGACGCTCTTCTTTTGTGAGCTTTGTGTAGATGTCTTCATAGGAGTTTCCTTTGGCGCGTTCCATGACTAAATAGCTGTTATGAGGCTCTGCTTTTGGTGTAAAACTGCCTCTAAACTTTACGAGGTTTTGCCGTAGTGCGTTTGCAGTTTCTGGATGCGTTTTATCGAGTGTTTGAAGACGCTGTTCTATTAAGTTTAGATTATGAGGTTCTAAAGTATGTGCCTCCACACGTTTGGTGACAAATTTCCCTACTTTAATGCCTTTGTTACCTGCACCGCCATAGCTTCTCTCATAGCCTGTTCGGTCAGATGAAAAATGTTGAGGGAGTCTTGTACTTTCATTTTGAAGGGTATGTTCTAAGCTCTTTTTACTGATAATAGCATCTGTTAGATTACTGTTTTGTAAGTCTACGTTTTTTAAAGTTGTTTTTTCGAGACATTTAACCAATTAGCTTTGATGTATTCACACGGTGGAATTGCATCGCTATCGCTTGCTTCATATCCGCTAATGACCTCGATACAACCTTTCCTCTCCTCTTAAAACGAGCAAGCCA
>JBIIZQ010000039.1:0-3280 GCA_044346175.1 Vampirovibrionales bacterium | reverse complement strand
GGGCAAGGTCATGGTAGGCCTTGGCTTCAAAAATCTGTGAGCCAATATGGGCATGAAGCCCCATTAAATGAATGTAAGGGGCATACTCGCCACGAATCTTTGTGAGGAGTGCATCAAGTTGTGTGAGAGGAACACCGAATTTATTATCATCGTGTCCTGTTTTGATGTACTCATGGGTATGACATTCAATGCCTGGTACCACACGAATATAAATCTGGGCTTGCTTGTCTTCTTCTTTGGCACATTGGGCAATTAAATCAAGTTCTGAAGCGTTATCAACGACAATTCTTCCGACACTTAAGCGAAGCGCCATGGTGATTTCATCACGGTGCTTGTTGTTACCATTAAACATGATGCGTTCTGGTGCAACGCCCGCTTTGAGGGCTGTGTAGAGTTCTCCAGCAGAGACGACATCGAGGTACATGTCCTCTTGGGTGATGACTTGGCACATCCCTATGGATAGATGGGCTTTCCCTGCATAAATCGGGTATCCTGGGTTGGCGTAATGGTCTGCAAGGGCTTTTTTATAGCTACGGCATTGGGTTCTTACGCTCATGCCATCCATCACGTAGGTGGCGGTGCCATAGGCTGCGACAATATCGGATACCATCACGCCACCTATAGAGGCTTGTGAGGTTCCTTCCTGAGCGTTCTTACTGACCGACCAGCCCAATGGCAGGACACTAGGGGGTGTCATTGTTTCTGTGTGGGTTGAGGGGGTGTTGGCTACGGGGGTGTGCATCATACGGCTTGAAGCCTCCTGAGGGCGTATCATTTGAAAACAAGGAATGAAACGTACCCAGCGTGGGTAAGTCTCCGTGAGAATACTGCAAAAAAAGACTTTTATGCACCAATTATAGCGAAAATCGTATTGAAATCCTACCTACTTGCTTCATGCGACTTCCAGTGCGTTGCCTCATAGACATTTTTCGTGTCAAGCCCTATGATAGAGTTACCCTTCTTTTGAATCAGTAGCCTGTGTTTTATAGACGGGTTTCCCCGACTTCCTTAGGTGTCTTGCTTGTGTGTCTTGGTTGCCCCATGAACCTTTTTTGTTGCTCATTTAAGTCTGTGCTTCTGTCATGATGATTTCTCCGCTTTTCATGGTGTGGTTAGGTGCTTCGACCATCAGTGCTTTGGTACTTGGTTTAGCTGTGGTGATGATGGTGTATGAGTGTCAGCTCGTTTTCTCGGCTGAACAAGGGCGAAAAAAAGACTTAAAACGTCCTAAGGCGGAACCCTTTCATGAGGGCTTAACCTTTGTGAGTGTGATTCCTTTACAGACCCTCCAAGATACGTTCGTCGTACTGGACTTATTGGATGACTTGACTCAACAATCTTATCCTCAGTCACGCTTGCCCATTGTGTTGGGGGCAAGAAACCATTTTGTTGCTTCAGCACTTCAGCTTTTACCGATTCCGTGGGAGCGTGTTTCTTTGTGTCAGTACGAGGGTGAAAAGCTACACACTAACCCCACATCTCCTGTGGAACAGGCTTCTGGTGAGGGCATGGGGTTGCACGAAGGACAAGCCCCTCAGCTACGAGATGATGAGTCTTTTTTACCTTGGTTAATGCAGTCTGTCGCCAAAACTTACACGCATTCGTTGCAGGATGCCAGTTTTATGGCGTGCTTTATGCCCTGGGATAGAATCCCCGACCATTACTTTGCCCAAGCTGCTTTGAAAGCATTGGATGCCCCCGTGTTTCAGGGAAGTGTGATAGGTAAGTGTCGCTTGGCAAAAGGGTTTTTACAACCGATTGAAGACTTAATGTCTCGAATCCGCCACCGTGTGACACTCCCCGGGTTGTCGCATGCGGGATGGTCTGTCCCTTTACGTCCAAGTGGTTGGTGCATACGTATGGACATTATGTACCATATTCCTTTTGAAGGCATGATGTATATGGCACCTCTTGGGTTTGATATGGCGCTCCATCTTTCAGGGTATCGTGTGGCCTGGGCGCCTCAAATGCAGTTATTAGATACCCATGCAGGGGTGGCACTGTTGGACAAAGTGGTGCATCAACTCAATGTAGAGGCAGAACGCTTAGGGGTGTTGTGTCGTTATGGCATGCCACTCTTACAGCGGGTTTTGATGCAGTTAAAACACCAAGTTAGTCAATGGTGTCGCTTCACACAGCCACAGGAAGGAGGCTTAGGGTTACTCTCTCAGAAACCTTATGCTTCTCTTTTGATGCGTTTAACGCAGCCTTTACTTGGAGGTGGTACCGTATTGTTTGGTGGTGGTCTTTTGGTCTTGGATGCTCTCAGTCACTTTTCAGCGTATCTTTCTGCGACGGTGAACCATCATTGGTTTGGGTATCAAGCACTTTTGGGTTTGGTTGGCGGGATGTTGATTAGTGTCAGGCTATTACAGCTTGTGGCTTCCCGTGGGGAGCCTCAGGATTATCTTACAGCATTTGTGCGTGAACCCCTACAATGGCTTATGGGGCTTGTGCTATTGCCTTGGGCTTGTATTCGGCTGGTGCAATTAACGTGGCACACCAAAGCTTCTCCTGAAAAAATTCTACCTTCTTCGAGCTTGATTCGTAAACGTCTTGCAAAACGATTGGTGCAACAGGCACCAGCAGAGACCCTGCTCCATGAAGCCTCTGAAGTACTGGGTGTTACGCATAGTAAAGCCCCCTTGAACGACGCTTTTGCATATCCGCACCATCAGCACACGTTGCAACATCGTCGTAGTCTCTCTCCAGCAACACCACCTGCCCCAGAGGCAAGTGCTTCAGATGAGTCTACCATGGGTTACAAACTCCGTCAGCTTCCTTCCCTGCCTTTGGTATTTCCAGTGGAACCCTCTGAGGGGCAAACCCTACGAGATGCTTTGAAAAATAGCCTAGGTGACACCCAGGTATCTTCTCAGTCAGAGGTTATATTGCTTCAAGGGCAACATGGGCTGTCCTCTCCCTCTCCCTCGTTAAGGGAAGCCGCATGGTGGCATGTACCAGCACGTCATGTTGCTGCACTTACGACCGTTGAGGCTTCTGCTTCAGACGCTTTAGTGCAATCCGTTGAGGTTGGGGTTGTCTATGCGGTGTCTTTGTTTGACGTGGCGACCCAGACCCCTTATGAGGGGCGTTTGTGCTGGGAGTTGCTGTCTGAAAAGGGGTATCGTCTTACCTTGGTGTATCGTGAGGCTTCAACAGATTTAGAGGCTCAAGGAAGCATGAGGCTAACCTCTCCAGTGCTGCCAACGCAAGGTGATGCGTTGACCTATCTGCTTGGCGTGTTATCACAGGCTTCTCTTGCCCTAGAGGCACCTTC
>JBIIZQ010000021.1:0-34729 GCA_044346175.1 Vampirovibrionales bacterium | reverse complement strand
ATTATTTAGCTCGTTTCAGACGAAAGACGTTTTGTTATTCTAAGTCTTTGCAGATGGTAAAAGCTACACTCACTATCTTTTTCACACCTGATTGGCAAGCCTATCTATGATAATGTGCAACGCCTTAAACCTTTTTACAGTTATTAAAAAGGATGCTACACTGAATCCATACGCCAGTGTTTAAAACAACACAAAACATCGCACGGTGAGGCTGGCATATCCTCCCAACATCGCCATTCATAAAAAAGGGTTACATGACAGATACGATGCCCCATACCAGTGCAAGACCCTCTTCTCAAAGCGTCCATTCTGTCGCTTACAGACAACCTCTTGATATTGTTAAAAGCCTTATTTTAAAAAGCTCTTCTGCACCTCCTGTTTTTCCTAAACAGAAACAACAGAGACATAAACTCATGACTAGTCGTAAACATCCCCTCAGGCTCGGTAAACCTATGCTATTGGGGCGTGTCCTAAAAAGGCTCTTCAAGCGTTCCATCTATTTAAAACCTTGGCTTGCGGTTATACTCTTCACGGTTTTACTCTTTACCAGCACGGTGTTGCACCCTGTTTTAAGGTCATGGCAAACGGGGCTTGAACAATGGCTCAATAGCCGCACATCCCACCCCACAGGGGCATCCTCGCAAGAGACACCCCAGTCAGGTAACACGACTGAACCATTTTCCTCACCCGAAAAAGACCCTTGGCTCGTATCGCCTCCACCTCCCAGCTCAGAAAAGAATACCCATAAACGTCATAAAAGTGTACAAGGCAATCATTTTGGTCAACGTCTTCAAGTGTCTTTACAACGTTGCTACGACGGTGACACCTGCCAATTTGTCCCTCAAGGCGAAACCACGCCCATGAAGGTTCGTGTCGCTCAGGTGGATGCCCCTGAGCTTGCCCAAGCTTATGGTAAAGAGGCTCGTAATTATCTTGTGAGTCTCCTCCAAAATGCAAAAACACTAGAGTTATCTTGCAACGGCGGTAAAACCTATGACCGAGAAGCTTGTGTCGTACTTGCCGATGGTGTCGCCGTACAGTCTAAACTGGTTGCAGCGGGCTATGCGTGGGACTACCCCATTTACTCAAAAGGGAAATATGCCTCCTTACAAGCCACAGCCCAAGCAAAACACTTGGGGGTATGGCAAAGCAAGGCTCCCGTGAGTCCCTTTTGCTGGCGTAAGCTCTACAAAAAAAAGCAGGCTCATGCGACGTGTCAACATAACCCTAGCTTCATGCCTTAGGTCTCTTTTCTCCTCCTATTGCAAACCACCCTTACACCACCACTCAAGGGGATACCCTATAGGCAGGGTATGTGTATCGCCTTTTTTTGTGGTTTAATAGGGTGTTATATGCGGTTGCTAAAGTAATATCCGCCCTTTTTAAAAAACCTAGAAGTTCAAACCATAAAAATCTTGGAGACCTTGGGTTGTGATGATGAGCCAACAAAAACCCTATAAAGAAACGTTAAACCTACCTGAAACGCACTTTCCCATGAAAGCCAATGCCGCCCAACGTGAGCCAGAGTTTCAGACGTTTTGGGATAACCTCCAAGTATACCAAAAAGCTCAAACACAGCGTCAAGCCAACAACGCCCCTCGGTTTTTACTGCATGATGGTCCTCCCTATTTAAGCTCGGACAAAATCCATATTGGGACGGCACTCAATAAAATTCTTAAAGACATCGTCACCCGCTATAAAACTGCCCGTGGGTTTTACAGCCCCTTTGTACCAGGCTATGATGCCCACGGTTTACCCATTGAAAATGCCGTGGTTAAAAACATTAAAGGGGGTAAAAGTACCCTTACTGAAGTAGAATTACGGCGTAAGTGTCGTGAGTTTGCCTTAGGTAATTTAAAGGGACAGGAAACACAATTCAAACGCCTAGGCGTATGGGGAAACTGGGACAACCCTTACTTGACGATTCGAGGCGATTATGAGGCAACACAAATTGAGCTTTTTGGCAAAATGGTTGCCAAAGGGTATGTATACAAAGGTCTTAAGCCTGTGTATTGGTCGATTGCGTGTGAAACTGCACTCGCTGAAGCGGAAGTTGAGTATGAAACCATCACCAGTCCAAGTATCTATGTAGGGTTTCAAGTAGTTCGTCAAGGGCAACAAGTGTATGCCCCTATCCAAGCGCTTTTACAAACCCCTGCAGGGGCTTACCTAGAACAAGCCAGCTTAGTGATTTGGACCACCACCCCTTGGACACTGCCTGGTAACGTGGCCATTGCGGCGAATAAAGCTTTTACCTACCGCTTGGTACGTGTCGCACCCTCGGTTGTAGAAGACCTTGACACCCCGCCTGATGCCCACTGGATTCTGATTGCTGAAGACCTTCTCGAGTCCTTTTTACAAGACACTGGGTACCAACGGTTATCAACCCCTGAACAAGAACATGTCTTAAAGGGAGAAGCCTTGGAAGGACTCCGTTGCCAACACCCTTTCATTCCTCAGCGCCATAGTGTGGTTCTCCTTGGAGAACACGTGACATTGGAAGCTGGTACTGGGTTGGTTCATACTGCCCCTGGGCATGGTTTGGAGGACTATCAAGTCGTCACCCACTACAACCGTCTCTTCACAGAAGCGCAACGTCCTGAAGATATTGCCCCCATTCTTACTGAAAGTCTTCCTATCCTTTCCCCTGTGGATGGGCGAGGACGCTACCATGCGGATACCACCCCTGAGTGGTTAGCGGGTATGCCTATCAAGCAAGCCAATACCGTGATTATTGAGCGACTCACCCATGCTGGTCGTTTACTCTGCCATAAGCCTTACCAACACTCGTACCCGCACTGCTGGCGTTCTCATACACCCTTAATTTTCCGTGCTACGGAGCAGTGGTTTGTTTCTGTGGGGGGCTTCCGTCAAGAGGCTCTTGAAGCGATTGATGGTGTGACGTGGCTTCCGTCCCAAGGGCGTAATCGGATTTATAGTATGGTTGAAGGTCGGAGCGACTGGTGTATTTCCCGACAAAGAGCTTGGGGTGTGCCTATTCCTGCATTTTACTGTGAGGATTGTGGTACCCAGTTACTGACTGAAGCAACAACCCAAAAAGTTGCAAACCATATGCGTGACAGTAACTCCGATGTATGGTGGGAGAAGACCCCTGCCGAGCTTTTAGGCGAAGAACTTGCCGTATGCCCAGCTTGTGGCTCCAAACATTTACGCAAAGAAACCGACATTATGGATGTTTGGTTTGACAGTGGTGTCTCTCATAGTGCGGTTGTGTCTGCACGCTCTGAAG
Organism: Vampirovibrionales bacterium; assembly: GCA_044346175.1. Lineage (GTDB taxonomy): Bacteria > Cyanobacteriota > Vampirovibrionia > Vampirovibrionales > JAJTHC01 > JBJTUH01. The sequence goes on along the minus strand of JBIIZQ010000021.1, from coordinate 31,479 downwards.
AACTTGGTGAACTACCTGTAGACCTTTATCTTGAGGGTTCTGACCAACACCGTGGCTGGTTTCAATCCTCCTTACTCACAAGCATGATGGTGCATGGCAAAGCGCCTTATCAGAGTGTGTTAACCCATGGGTTTGTCCTCGACGAAAAAGGACAAAAAATGTCGAAAAGTCTTGGTAACGTCGTTGACCCTACTCAAGTCACTGACAGTTTAGGGGCTGATGTGCTTCGGTTGTGGGTTGCCAGTGTTGATTATACCCATGATGTCCGTATTGGTAAGACCATGCTACAACAGCTTGCCGATGCTTACCGTAAAATCCGTAACACCACACGTTTTTTACTTGGAAACCTTGCAGACTATAACCCTGAGACTGACCGTATCGCCTATGAAAACTTGGGGATGCTGGACCGCTATGTGCTTGCACGCCTTTCACAGGTGGTCACGCTATTAACCCAAGCCTTTGACCGCTATGAATTTCATCAATTTTATCAATTACTCCAACCTTTTTGTGTCATTGAACTCTCTTCCTTGTATCTCGACATCCATAAAGATGTGCTTTACTGTCATCCTGTTGGACACCCTGAACGCCGTGCCGTTCAAACCGTTATGGAAATGCTATTACGTGTCCTCACAGCGTTGAGTGTCCCTGTGATGCCTCACTTGGCTGAAGATATTTTTCAACATTGGACCCCTTCCCTCAAAGCCACACCAGGGCTTGCAAGTGAAGCACCTCATCTTGAAAGTGCCATGTTGTTACCATGGCCTGTTCTTCCTGAGGCGTGGCACGCTCCTGATGTACTTCTAGCTGGTGTCCAGCTTTTAGGGTTTCGTGATTCCGTCAACAAACTGGTTGAGGCACTCCGTTCAGAGGGCAAGCTTGCCAGCGTGAGTGAAACCGTCATTCACGTTGCATTCTCTGATACCATCGACCCCAGCCTCAAACAGCAACTCACTCAAGCTCGTACACTACTGGTCGGTGTGAGTATGTTAGCTGATGTAGTGTTTCACCCTCCTGAAGGAGAGGCACTTGGAACCCTCACAACAGATACCGACCTTGTACTTACTGCCTATAAAACAGCCTACACCAAGTGTGAACGTTGTTGGCGACATATGCCCGATGTTGGTCAACACGCCTATGCAGAAACCCACCCCACAATTTGTGGGCGATGTGCCGATGCACTTCATACTTAAAATACAAACTCTTTGTGCCTCACCATTGACCTGCGATTGAACATGCCCTTTACCCTCTCATGATGCCTCATTTTAACCCCACCACTACCGATAGTCGTATTCGGAACTTTTGTATTATCGCTCATATTGACCATGGTAAATCGACACTAGCAGACCGCTTGCTTGAAGCCACAGCGACCATCGATGAACGTGCCATGACGAATCAAGTCCTTGATAATCTTGACTTGGAACGTGAACGTGGCATTACCATTAAGCTCCAAGCGGCACGGATGAACTATCAGTACGAGGGTGAAAATTACATTTTAAACCTCATTGACACGCCTGGACACGTTGACTTCAGTTATGAAGTATCCCGTTCGTTAGAAGCATGTGAAGGGGCATTGTTGGTGGTTGATGCTTCTCAAGGGGTTGAAGCACAAACCCTTGCAAATGTTTATCTTGCCATTGAAGCAGGCTTAGAAATTATTCCTGTTATCAACAAAATTGACCTTCCCAGTGCCGATGTAGAGCGTGTCAAAAAAGAGATTGAAGAGGTCATTGGTCTTAATGCCAGCGATGCGATTCTTTGCAGTGCAAAATCAGGTATCGGTATTACCGATGTACTGAATGCCGTGGTGGAACGTGTGCCTAGTGCAAGAACAGCACCAAATGAGCCGTTGCAATGCCTTGTTTTTGACAGTTACTTTGACCCTTTTATGGGGGTTGTTGCCTATATTCGTGTGGTTAATGGTACTCTAAAGCAAGGTGATAAGATTCGCTTTATCGCCAACGGGAAAGATTTTGATGTTACGGAAGTCGGGAGTTTATGTCCTCCTCGACGTGTAGCAACAGCCCAGCTAACAGCGGGGGAAGTAGGCTATGTAGCGGCAAGTATTAAAGCTTTGGGCTATTTTGTGGGGGATACTATTACCCACACGGATGCACCCTGTGAAGCTCCTTTACCGGGGTACAAAAAAGCTGTCCCCATGGTATTTTGTGGGTTATACCCCATTGATAATGATGAATACCATGACCTCAAAGACAGTTTAGAAAAGCTGCAACTGAATGACTCCAGTATTACCTTTGAGTCGGAACACTCCGAGGCACTTGGGTTTGGTTTCCGTTGTGGTTTTCTAGGTTTACTCCACATGGAAATTATACAAGAGCGTCTGGAGCGGGAGTACAATTTAGCCCTCATTCGTACGGCACCCAGTGTTATTTACAAAGTATATACCTCTGACGGGGAATGTGTTGAGGTCTCAAACCCTTCTGACATGCCTGACCCAGCGATTCGTGAACGGATTGAAGAACCTTATGTCAATTTGACGCTGTGGTGTCCTCAAGAGTTTGTTGGTACCTTGATGGAACTTGCCCAAGACCGCCGTGGGAATTTTGTCACCATGAATTATTTGGATGGCAATCGGGTGAGTCTGCACTATGAACTACCACTCAGTGAACTCGTTACTGACTTCTATGACCTTGTTAAATCACGTTCTCGTGGCTATGCCAGTATGGATTATCAGTTACTAGGGTACCGTTCTAATAAACTCGTCAAGATGGATATCATGATTACAGGCGAGGTTGTCGATGCCCTTAGCGTGATTCTTCACCAAGACAAAGCCTATTATGTAGGCAGAAGTCTTACTGAAAAACTCCGAACACTTATCCCTAAACAGATGTTTGAGGTGGTTATTCAAGCAGCGATTGGTGGACGTATTATTGCGCGTTCCACAGTGAAAGCGATTCGTAAAAATGTCTTAGACAAATGTTATGGCGGTGATATTTCTCGTAAACGGAAGCTCCTTGAGAAACAAAAAGAAGGTAAAAAGCGTATGAAAGCCGTGGGACGTGTTGAAGTTCCTCAGGAGGCTTTCATGGCAGTTCTCAAGCTTGACACGAGTAGTGACAGTGGTGGCAGCGGTGACGACTAATACTATTCATACGCCCCATTTGTTTGGACTAAAAAATTCAAATCGTGATTTTAGACAGCCTGAAGCTTGGGGAAAAAATCAGTTCAATTCAAGTTTTCCAGCAGCACTATGTTGTTACATGGACAGCATGAATTTACCCCCAGTCTATTTATGTCTAAAAAATGGCGTTTACCAGCAAGATTATATTTCAATTAAAGACCTTTTTAAAATCAATCCCCTCTCTGAAACCATTTATTTTTCTTTTGAAACACCTGATTTAACATTTCAACCTTTTTTGATTGGTCCTATACCAAGAACTGACCTAGTCATTCAAGATATTTCGGGAGATTCCTGTAAAATAAATAGTTTTTTTGAAATCAAACTCACTGCTCTCCCTGATAATACAACATGTCACTTCGATGATGAGTCCTCTTATGGGTGTGAACTAGTGATAAGGCCAGATACAATCGTATATCAAGCTGTAAGTATTGCAAAAAGCAATACCATACTTTTACATTCATTACTCTCTGAAAACAGATTTAATTTGAAGGATTGGTCTGACCCTAATGAAATTATTCCCTATTTACCTAAGATAAAAAAACTATTAAAAGACTTCATTTCTAATTCAAGCGTTAAACAAACACCTCTCATTATTCAGCCCATCTGGAAAACTAAAGGCAAATCCCCAACACTCGCAGAAGATTGCTTGGATGTATTCGTTTGGAGCGATATTGCATTCTTATACTTTTTACTCGACATCACTGATGATAAAGCAGTAAAGGGTATTATTACACGCCAAACTAGAAGCATGGTTTGGCTATTCAAAATGCTTTATGAAATTACTTTATTAGGAAAAGTTGACCACAAAAAGATTATTGATTCGTTAACCTATAATACAAAAAATGATAAAGCCTTTGCATCAAGCGGTTCTGTCACAAACGGTTATATGCGTTGTACAGAACTCTCACACCCTAGAATAAAAAAATCAGAAATTAAACATATTATTTTAGGAGGTGGGCAAAACCTGCTAAGCCCAGAGCGGCGTTTTGATGCGATTATCTACAATTCACCAGAGTTGTTTTAGCCATGAGATGTGTTGACTTATTTGCAGGCTGTGGGGGATTTTCATTAGGCTTTGAGAAAGCTGGATTCGACATCGTTGGTGCTATTGATAATTGGTCAGAAGCAGTTCATGTTTATAAGCAGAATTTTTCACATCCTATTTACGAACTAGATTTAAACCATCTTGACAATATAATCCCAATAATTGAACCCCTAAAGCCTGATATTATTATTGGCGGACCACCATGCCAAGATTTCTCAAGTGCAGGGAAAAGAGATACTAGTTTAGGGCGGGCAGCTTTAACTTACTCTTTTCAAGAAATAGTATCAACGATTAAACCCAACTATTTTGTGATGGAAAACGTCGACCTTATCCTAAAAAGTCATATTTTTAGCCATATTATCGAATACTTTCACAAATCAGACTATGGATTAACTGCAGTTATTTTAGATGCCTCTTACTGCGGGGTTCCGCAAAAACGCAATCGTTTTTTTTTAATTGGTGGTATACATGAAAAAAACAATTTTTTGCTTGATAGACTTTACAAGGACTTGGCTTCAAATCCTTTAACAGTAAAAGAGCATTTTGAAGGGAATTTAGAGATAGAGTATTACTATAGGCATCCACGAAATTATAATCGGAGAGGTATATTTAGTGTCAATGAACCAAGTCCAACAATTCGTGGTGTGAACCGCCCGATTCCTCCTAATTACATGCCTAATCATTGTGACCCTCAAAATATTTCCTTAGACCAGATACGCCCACTCACAACTCTGGAACGAGCGAAAATACAAACCTTTCCTGATACATTCCACTGGAAAGGAACTAAAACAAATTTAGAGCAAATGATTGGTAATGCGGTACCAGTCAACTTAGCTCACTTTATCGGGAAGAATCTCCTAAATCATATCCAGCGGGAAGAAACAACGGCATCAAATCAGCTTATACTCTTTGAAGAGCAACTCATCATTCCAAGTAGACCACTTCATAAGCAGTACAACTCACTCTATAAGACGAGGGTTTAATCACACCTGAAATGACGACTAACGCCCTGTAAATAATCCGCATTTAAGACTTTATACTTTATCGTTTAGGCGTTTGGCTTTTAGGGAGCGTCTCGTCTTGGTATTGGTTTCCAATGGGTAGAATATCACGTTCAATGGTGTCAAGCTCATTGTAGGCCCATGTCCCAATCGTATTTGAAGCAACAGCATTCGTCACTGGATTTTTAATAGGTGCCGTGATAAGGTCGGAAAGTGCATAGGGGGCTGCAAGCTGTACTTCCCTCCAAAGGGCATCTTTACGCCCTCCTTGAGGTTCTTTGTCCAGTGCCATGCTTGAGAGCCGAGAGGTTGCATTCCAAGCCATGTTGGTACCAGCATATTGATAAATATTGTTGGTACCCGCTGCTAAAGCACCAAACCCGCCATCAATACCACCCGTCACAAAAGCTTTCCCGATTTGCTTTTTTGACAGCCCCTTATGACTGTCCATACGTTCTGTGGCAATGCGAGTTCCTCCACCCACAAAAATACCCCCTCCCACGGTTGCCCATAAAGGGGTTGCAGCACCGCCTGTCATAGCCACAGAGGCACCTGCCGTGGCACTTGCCACATACTTAAAGCCATCATTCCAGGCCTCTCTACCAAGAGTATGCTGATGTGTCGCATCCTCCATCCCTGCTTGAGCTTGTTTGAGTGCTTTAGTTTTCTGTTCAACCGTGGCTCCCGTTCCTGTAATTTTAGCTTGCAAAGCCTCATGCGTTGTTTTTTCTAAACGTGCCTTAGCCTCTTTAACTTCACGTTGTGTTTTTGCTTGATTCAGTGCTTTTGTCGCTTCGTTTTGGGCATGTTGTGCTTCTAAGTAACGCAACGTTCCAGGGTTGGATAGGGTTTTGAGATAGTCATTCACACGTTTTTCATAATTAGCTTCTACTTTTTCTTGGTAGGTTTTACCACCTTTACCCAAATGTCCACCCGAAAGATGGAAAAGGCCATCTTTGAGGTTATTCGTAACCATCGTTAAGTAGGTTTCATTACTCCGACGCTCGTTACCTTGCTTTAAATTGTACTGCTCCATTTTTCGGAAATCTGCAAGTGCTTTTGTAATGAGCTGTTTTTGCAAAGGCGTATGTTTTGGAGCTTTTGGTTTAGATTGAGGCGGTTTTGCTGGCTTTGTTTGAAGCGTTTTAGCCATCTGTTTGGTTTGTTTGACAGAGGGCAGTAGTGCTTGATTCACAACAATACTAGCAGATTGTACCGCAGGCATTTGCTTAAGAACACGCTGTGCTTTTTCAAGACCTTGCTTTGCAAAAGCCTCAAGTGAGGCTCGAGTCACGAGAGGTTTTGGAAGCGTTTGGGCTTGCTTGGATTTTATAGCGTTTGGATTAGGCTGTTTAGATGAAAGCTTAGGCGGAACACTTTCTTGAGATACTGGCGCCTTCTTGGCTTTCTTTTTATCGGAAGGGGAGGCTACAGAAGGTTGTCGTGTTGGCTTAGAAGCAATGGTATTCATGGATAGCTGCGTCACTTTCTTATTTTAGTCATTATCCAAGTCTCTCAAACCACAAACACCACCACAAGAGGCGTTTATTGTCATTATGTTATAGTAAAGTTTTCGACGCACAGCCACGAAAACCAAACCCCTCCCTGTGTGAGATTAAAACGACACGTTAAGAGTGGGGTAGCTAGGAGATTATTTTTTATCAATGACCTTAAATTGGTGTTGTTGAAGCACGTCACGAAGGGCATCCGCAGTCGCCCAACGTTTCTCAGCACGCACTTTTTGGCGATACGCTAAAAGCATTTCAAGACTATGGAGCAAGTCTCGTTCCTTAGGAGGAAGTAGTGCTTCAGGTAAAGCATTGAGTGCGGTATAAAGCGATGGCCACAGGGTATCTTGCCAAGCTTGAGGCACGGCATCTCCTGATACCCACTGATAAGAGCCATCGGCACACTGCTGGGTCGCTGAAGCGGTCTCAACATTTTGAGAAACCGTCGTGCAGAACCTTTTTGCCATGTCGGGTAAGTCAAACCCAAGTAAAAGTAAACACCCTATTAGAGAGGTTTGAAGGGCATAACGTGCCGAGTCTTCTGCCAAGGTTTTTAAGGTTTTAAGCTGACTGTTCAATACACCCAAAGCCTGAGCGGTATTCATGTCATTCGACATTGCTTTCAAAAAAGCTTCAGGTAAAGCTTCCACTGAAACTTCTAGGGTCTCTAAAGCCATATCTTTCAATAACAATTGTGCCAATTTTGCTAACCGAGTGCGAGACGCTTCAAGTGCCTGCTCGTTAAAATCTACAGGCATACGGTAATGGTGTTGCAGTAAAAAGTATCGAACCGTATTGGCATCAAAAGTGCTTAGTAAGCCACGCACCGTTGTAAAGTTCCCAAGACTTTTTGACATTTTTTCACCATTAACGTTTACAAACCCATTGTGCATCCATAGGGTTGCATAGGGTCGTTGCCCTGTCCAAGCTTCACTTTGGGCAATTTCATTTTCATGGTGAGGGAACATCAAATCAGCCCCTCCAGCATGGATATCCAAGCCCGTCTCAAACGTGGCATAGTTCATAGCCGAACACTCAATATGCCAACCAGGTCTTCCTGCCTCACCCCAAGGAGAAGCCCAGTAGAGTGCTTCATCAGTGGTTGCACTTTTCCAGAGTGCAAAATCAAGGGGGTGTTCTTTTTCAGGGTCGGGCTCTACCCTCGCACCCGCCGTGAGGCTATCAAGCGTTTTGCCACTCAAATGACCATAAGCATGGGTACACGGATGGGTATCCTGTGTACAGTAATGTTGCCAGTGATTCACTCTGAAATACACCGACCCCGAAGGTGTGGCATAGGCAAACCCCTTGTCGATAAGGGTTTGTATCCCTACGTGCATCACATCAATATGCTCTGTTGCTTTGGGTTCTAGGGTTGGTGGCAATACATGGAGGGCTGCCATGTCCTCTTGAAAACGGGTATGGTAGGTGCGTGCAATCGCTTGCGGTGTTTCGCCTCGTTCATTGGCACGTTGCAGAATTTTATCATCCACATCGGTCACATTACGTGCATACACCACGTCATACCCAAGCGCCGTCAGCCATCTAAAGAGTACATCCCACGTCATGTAACAGCGGGCATGTCCTAAATGGGCATCATCATACACTGTAGGACCACACACATATAAGTTCACCTTCCCTGCTTGCTTTAATTGCAACGGCACAACCTCTCGGGAAAGCGTGTTAAAAAACTGTGGCGAGCAAAAGGGCTGCAAAGGATTGAAGGAAGTTGCTTGAAGTGTGGGCATGGGGATAAAGAAAGCGAGAGAGGTGCCATCTTGCCGTTCGATACAGTAACAACAGAACACACAAACACAAAGATACGTTAAAGTAGTATAACCAAGAGGATGTATACAGCACACCCTAAAAATGCGTGAAATGCCCTAAAGAGAGGATGGCTTACCTTATCACAGTGAGCCATCGCTCTATTTTAAGTGGTAAAAGGGGGCATTCAAAAAACAGTTTAAAACGAGAGCCATTCTCCCGTTTTAAGAAAGGTGGCTAAACGGTCACGAGATTGTTGAGGGGTAAGTGTACCACGTGCAACCCCTGTATCAATCGCAGTTTGAGCAACAGCCATTGCGACTTTTAAATGCACATTGGATTGAAACACAGAAGGGATGACGGTACCTTGACTGATTGAAGCGGCATCCACACAAGAGGCAATCGCTTTGGCCGCAGCCAGCTTCATTTCATCGTTAATGCGGTGTGCGCGTACATCCAAGGTACCACGGAAAATACCCGGAAATGCCAAGCAATTATTGACCTGGTTGGGGAAGTCACTCCGTCCTGTCCCAACAATTCTAGCCCCAGCAGCAAGGGCTTCATGGGGAAGTATTTCAGGAATAGGATTCGCCATAGCCAACACAATGGCATCGGGGTTCATAGAACGTACCATCTCTTGACTCAAGGCACCGGGGACAGACAGCCCTATAAACACATCGGCACCACGAATCACATCAGGTAACTGACCTTCAATTTTGTCTCGGTTGGTAAGTTTTGCAATGCGGGTTTTGAAAGGGTTCATGCCATAGCCACGACCTTCGTAAATAGCCCCTTTGGTATCGCAGATAATCATATCTTTGACCCCCGCAAGCAATAGCAAGCGTGACACACTCAAGGCAGAAGCACCCGCCCCATTCACGACAATACGAATGCTTTCAATGGGTTTTTGAACTGCTTTAAGGGCATTAAGAATAGCGGCCACACAAACCACAGCGGTACCATGTTGGTCATCATGGAAGATAGGAATATCCGTTTCTTCAATGAGACGTTCTTCAATTTCAAAGCAACGTGGTGCGGCAATATCTTCAAGGTTAATCCCCCCGAAAATAGGTGCAATGGCTTTGACAGTCTCAACGATTTCATCGGTATCTTGAGTTTTGATACAAATGGGGAAGGCTTCCACGGCACCAAAGGACTTGAATAAAACAGACTTACCTTCCATGACAGGCATCCCTGCCCCTGCACCAATATTGCCCAAGCCAAGTACCGCACTACCATCTGTAATGACCGCTACAAGATTCCCCTTACAGGTCAAATCATATAAACTATCGGGGTTCCCAAGAACTTCCCGACACGCTTTCACAAGGTTGGCTTTACCATACAACGATTGATATACGTTAGGATTGGTAATATGGACATGGGTTGCAGTTTGGATACCGCCTTGATAACGACGACGGAGTTCCATGGCACGTTCACCCGCCGTAGCATCAGGAGCCATAGGCACCTCAGGAAGTACCCATGCCTCTTTCCCTTTTTTAATGAAGGCATGCACACGATTTTCAATGTATTGAGGCGATTTATGCACACGAGCAACCCCTGTTTCAATCGCACTCTGTGCCACAGCCCTTGCAACAGTCGCAGCAACGGGGGCGTTAATATCGGCGGGCAAAATATGCTCAGGCGTTAAGCAATCATCCGTCACCATACCAGCCAGTGCATAAGCCGCCGCAACGAGCATGGCATTCGTAATGGATGTTGCACGAACATCCAAGGCTCCTCTAAAAATACCAGGATACGCCATCGCTGTACGGAATACATTGGGATGGTCGGCAAATTGTGTACCCACAATGTAGGCCCCTGCATCTTTCGCCAATTGATAGGTCATATCAGGCTCAGGTAAGGAAAGGGCAAATAAAATAGGGTTCGTATTCATTAAGGAAACAAGACTGACATCCAAGCGGAAGCCATCTTTAAAGCCAATATAAACATCGGCACCACGCATGGCATCTTCCAAAGAGCCTTTTTCGCTTTCTGGGTTTGCCTGAAGGGCAATATCAGCCTTGACCCAATTCATGGCATGGGGACGGTCACTATAAACAATCCCTGCTTCATCACACAAACGGATATGCTTGGCACCTAAAGCCATCAATAAGCGTGCTGTTGTAATGCCTGAATGCCCCGCACCATAAATGACAATACGTACATCCGAAATACGCTTTTTTACTAACTTAAGGCTATTCACAAGGGCGGCACCCACCACCACGGCGGTACTTTTTTCGCCGTGCATGACTGGAATTTGCACCGAACGCTGTAACTGCTCTTCAATTTCATAACAACGTGGTGAGCTAATCCCCTCAAGCTGATAGCCTCCAAAAGTAGGTTCAAGCAAGCGGAGGGTTTCTACTTGTTCAAGAGTGGTATTCCCTCGAATAGCAAGAGGGACAGCGTCTACCCCTGCAAACGTTTTATGTAATACACTTTTTGATTCCAAAATAGGAATCACGCCCTCAGCCCCTGTATTCCCTAGCCCATACACGGCAGAACCATCTGACACAATCGCAATGGTGTTACCACGCATCGTGTAATCAAAGGCGATGAAAGGGTCTTTTTGAATCTCAAGACACGGTTGTGCAACCCCAGGTGTGTACACGACACTGAGTAAGTCAGGATTAGTGACTGGTGGTGTGGGTTCAATCCCAAACAACCCACCATGAAGCTTACGAAGCATCAAACCATCAATTTCTGGTTGTAACCCTAAGGGTGCGTATGACATGGATAGTGTCCCTACATGACTTGTGAACGTTTACGAAAATAAAGATAGCAATCAATACAGTAGTTAAACCTATATAAATAGTTTTTCATTATACCCCAAAAACGTGTTACAAAAAAGCTTAGCACACCATGGCGGCAGGGCAATCGTACGAAAGGCTATAGAAGGCTTTATGGATTAAAATCATGAGATGTACTCCTTCATAGCAATTGCCCTAAGAGGGATGAGGACATGGGGTGTTTTTAAGGCGTATTCGGGGTATACTAGCACTCAATTCAGTACTTCTGTCCTCAAAAGCCTCGCACCTAAAAGTCGTAAGTGTATTGTTTTAACAGACTTTTCAAAACTGGGTGTGTTTGGTTCTTTTGCTCCCCACGCTTTACGCCTTTTACTTGAAAGAACTACCTCCATGATGATGAGCGGTTTTTCACTCCTCCCTAAAGACGACGCATTCTTTCAGATTTTTCAACAAGCTTCTCTCTATAATCACAAGCTATGGCAGGCTCTTATGTCTCCCCAAGATGCTGCCCTCTCAGAGGAAGAACATACGCAGTTACTGCTCGCCAAGCTGGAAGACCTCCTCTTGCACCAAGACCAATTTTTGTCTGAAGCGTATCATCAGTTAGCGGCGGCATTCGTCACCCCTTTTGAGCGGGAAGACATCCTCTGTGTGTTGGAATCTCTACGCCACATGTCTTTATTTGCATACCGTGAAGGGGTCACGCTCTCTCGTGCTTTTTTGGAAGCGTCTCAACAAGACCACGAAGCTTGGCAACTCATTTTCAAAACATGCGATGGACTGTTTCAAAAATTAGGACATCTTACAGGTGCCACCGCCTTCACGGAGGAAACCCTTCTGCTGATGGGTCATGTCCAACACCTTGAATTAACACGCCCCAAAACCACCCAAGTACAGGAAGCACTTGCCCTTTACAGAGGCATGGCTGGTCAGCTTCTCAAGTTAGTTTTAAAACACTTATAATGTAAGCCATGTGTGTTGTTTTATTAAGGCATGAAGTGCGATTCACTGAGTGCCTTGGTCTTGGTCGTCGTTTGCTCCTTACTGATACACCACCCCATGTTAAACATGTGAAAGAGGACAGTTTGCCGTGTCGCCTTCTGATTTTTCCTCCTCTCCTCATTCTCCCCTTCATAAAACGCCTGGATGCCCCTTACCACTCGGCGTTACATTGGCGACCTGCCTCTCTATTCAAGACAGAGAGTACCCCTCTCAAGTTTTTGGTCGGCAGGCGTTTCAACAGTGCCGTATGTTTGACGAACGGCTTGACCGTGACCTAGGCGTGGTGGTCTATGGTGGCTCAAGGATACTGTCTCAAGCTGAGCGAGATGCGTCCTTTGCTTTAGGACAAGGTATCGCAAGTTACTATGATACCCAGCGTCAGCAACGTGGGTTTGTCGTCACGGGAGGTGGCGGGGGTCATATGCAGTGGGTGGCGGAAGGGGCTAAGCATGTGGGAGGTACCGCCATAGGGATTCAACATCGAGGCATCTCTAAAGAGTCAGGGTTTCATCAAAGCTACAGCGAACATTATTTTGTGGACACCTTTGCCGAGCGACTCTGGGGACCTTTAGGATTTGAAGAATTAACCGCACGTACAGCAGCGGTGCCTGGTGGCGTGGGGACTGATATGGAATTACTCAATAAGGGATTAGAATTACATTTGAACCTTACCCTTAAACCTGCGTACCAACGCATGGTGCTACTCGATATTGATAACTTCTACACCCACGAGGGCGGACTCATCCCCCATATCGCCTATATCATTCGTTCAGGACGCATTGACCCCAGCTTCATGGATTTGTTTGTGGTGTGTCAAACCCCTGAGGAGGCCGTTCAAGCCCTCTTTGCACCTGGGCAATCACTCACACTGGGTACCCATACCCAACGACCGAATCCGTTTGAATACATCCTTGAGTGAATACATCCTTGAGACATCATCCGCTTAAACGTCAAGTCTAAACGCAGTTGTCACCCTTTAAGCTTGTTAGGAAATCCCGCATGTCGCCCCTACGTTTGAATCTTGAAGAAGGTACCCCCCTGCTGGAGGGGCTGCACTATTGTGTACGATGCTGCATGCCTGAAACACAAGAGGGTATTACTTTTGACACCCTAGGGGTGTGTCAAGCCTGTCGTTCCAGCGAGCAAAAAATGCGCATTAACTGGCACGCCCGAGAAACGCAATTACAAGCCCTTCTTGCAGAAGCCAAGCACCGTGGCGAGGCTACCCAAAACTATGACTGCGTTGTCCCTATTAGTGGTGGAAAAGATAGCTTTTTTCAGCTTCATATTTTAGTCAAGGTCTATGGCTTAAAGGTTTTGGCAGTCACCTTTAGCCATAACTGGTTTTCAGAAACAGGCAAGCGTAATCTGAACTTGGCACTGGAGACCTTTGACGTAGACCACATCATGTACACCCCCAATCGTAAGTTAGTCAATACCCTCGCTAAAAAATCATTAAGTGCCATTGGCGATAGCTGCTGGCACTGTCATGCGGGAGTAGGTGCTTTTTCCCTCCATATGGCTCAGAAACTACGCATTCCTCTGCTGATTTGGGGAGAAAGCATCGCCGAAAGCTCAGGACGAGCGAGCTATGATGCCCCTGTACACACCTTTGACCGTGAGTATTTTCAGAAAGTCTCTGCGAAAGTCCCAACCAGTGCCATGGTTGACCATGAGAGTATTCATCCAAGAGATGTCCAGTTTTTCGACCCTCCCAGCCCTGAAGCATGTGAAGAAGCAGGTGTATGGGGGATTCACTTAGGCGATTATCTGTTTTGGGATGAAGAACGTCAAACAGAATTTATTAAGCGGTCATACGGCTGGGAAGAAACCGACATGGAAGGCACTTACAAATGCTATAAAAGTGCCGAGTGCATCATGGCGGGAGTCCATGACTTTACCTGCTATTTGAAACGAGGCTATGGACGAGGGACATTCCATGCCAGTATGGACGTTCGACAAGGGCTTATGAATCGTAGAGAAGGCTTTACGCTTGCAAAACAACACGATACAGAACGCCCTAAGGCACTAGATTATTACCTTCAGATTACTGGCATGACTGAAGAAACCTTCCTTCAGACCATGGCACAAAAGCGACACCCTCTCCTCCAACACACCCCCTTACCCATACACCCACCCAAACTAGCGCCCGAATCGTCAAAAACGAACCTTACACCATGAAGCTTCTTCTTGTAAACAAAAGTAAAGCTTTGTGACGCAGTAGCTTTTTACAGGCTTGAGCATCGTTCAAAGAAATGTCATACTGTAAGAGTATTGGTTATTTTATCGTCACTTGAGGTCTTCAAGCAGTACGTTTTTTCTTTGCGTCTTAACCAACCTTTTGGGAGTCATGCTCAATCATGCAATTGCAAACAGTTACAACAGGCTACACACCAGTAAAAGCTCAGGGGGCAGTCAATGCGTTTCAGCCTACCTATTTCAAGTCTCAAATGGCACCCAAAAGCGATGCTTACAAACCTGTTAACTTACAACGTCAAGGCGAATGCGTACTAGGCACTTTGGGAAGCTGTTTCTGTTGTTGTGCATTATTGCCTGCTATAGCCGTGACGGCGATGGTGGTGGGTGCTATTGCTAAAGCCGCAAAAGCCGCTCGGGAAGTTGCCTAAAACCATTCAGATGTTTTGCAGGCGAATCTCTAGGGTCAACGCAAGAAAGATGCCTTAGGTCTTTGGGCATCCTTTCTTCCTATCAATGGTTTTATCCCTGTAAGCCTTGCCCCTCTTACACCGTGTTATGGCACAGTATGAGGGGTAGGTTCGTCACCTTATCTCATCGGGTGCCTTTTTGAGTTTTCACTGCTTTTGAACCTGCTCTTTTCAGGATACCGCTATGCACGCTTCACAAGCTTTTCTCCCAGCTTTTCAGCCTATGTCTTCCTCTTCAGGTCAGGCAAGGTCGCCAAAGCTTGGGCTGGCTATGTGTTGTGAGGCTGGGGTATGTTCACATCACGTCGCTCGTCAATCGTTGCGGATGCAGGGATTCCCTCAAAGCGAAGAGACCTATCAAAAACACCCCCCCTCACAGGCTATCACATCGTCCTCCGATGCCTTTGCACCAACCCAAATCAAAGCCCCCACAACAAAACCAGAAACTACCCAAACCACACATCAAAAACACTGGTTCTCTTGGCATAAGGACTTTTTAAAACCCTCTGAGAACTTCTTGACGCACCAAGTCGATGAATTACTTTCCGACAAAATTACAGAAACCAAGCTCCATCCCAATCGTATGGTCTTTTTTGCTCGTATTGGTAAGAGCCTAAGTGCTGCAGGGATTCATGGGTATCAGTTTGTCACCCGTCAAGTGCCCGGCTTTAGTAGTGCTTACCAACATACGTTTGTGTGTAGTCATCGTATGTGTATGGGCAAACTGAGCTGTTCAGAGAGTACCCAAATGGCGATTCAAACGCATGGTCCTTTGTGGGGCATTGCTTGGGGTACGATGCGGATTGCAAGCTGTGCGCCGGGCATTGATGAAAAACACCCCATTGGACAGCTCCTATCAGAGCCTCTCGGCGTGAAGCCCTTTGGTGCGAAGTTTCAGGAGCTGCGCAAAACCTACCCAAGGTGGCAACAATGGCTTCCAGGGGCAGGGGTTACACCCGAAAGGCTAGAGGTGTTAAAACGTCTTAAAAAGCTCGCATGGTTGGATGCCGACCTTCATTACGGGTCTTGGCCTCCAAAGTTTGTAAAGCAAGCCCTCGCCAAAGTGGGCTTTGACTGGGATGAGCAAATGCAGCCTGCCCTGAGAGTGTTTCCTGAAAAGCAAGAGGCTTGGATTGAACAAGAAGTAGCACGCATTCGTAACGACATTAAAAAAACAGACCAACGACGTGCCACTTTGGTACAAAATGGTTTATTACACTACTCGTATTAGGGTTGGTTGCAGTTCTCCCTAGGACTCGTCTATAATGACTGGGCTTACAGAGGGGGTGGCACGATTGCCTCGTAAGCTTCGTTCTCTTCATTGTCTCTTTGTGGAAGCTGCTTATTATGGCTACAACTTTTTCTCAATCACATGTCACCCTAAACGATGATGCCACATTGGTTGCCATTGCAACAGCTCCTGGACAGTCCGCTGTGGGTGTTGTACGTTTAAGCGGTTCGCACGCTTGGCACATTGCCCAAGCCTGTTTTTATGATGCGCATCAGCACCCCAAAGTGCTACAACCCTTTAAGGTACACTATGGTTGGTGGTGCCATCCTAACACGCCCGAGGCACCCATTGATGAAGTATTACTACTAGCATTCAAAGCCCCTAAGAGTTTTACAGGGGAAGATGTCATTGAGATTCAGTGCCATGGCAACCCACTCTTACTAGAAGAGATTTTGGCAAGTTGCTATGCTTTAGGAGCGCTACCAGCAAGTCGTGGGGCATTTACACGTCGTGCAGTGGTACATGGACGGCTTGATTTAACCCAAGCTGAGTCACTCTTGCAGTTGATTCATGCGGAAGAGGCAACCACGCTCAAGCTGGCACGTCATCACTTACAGACCCGTTCTTGGAGCATTTACCTCGAAAAAGCCTACGAGCAAGTAAAGCATATCCAAATGCAATTGGTCGCCCACATTGATTACCCTGAAGAGGTCGATGCCCCTGATACTTTAGAACTCTCAAGACAGTTTCAAACCTTACACCAAGAAATGCGAAGTTATCTTGCCACCGCACAACACCTTGAGCAACGTAAAGAGGGACTTAAGTTGGCCCTTGTAGGGTTGCCCAATGCTGGTAAATCCTCGTTGTTTAATAAACTTTTGATGCAAGAACGTGCCATCGTAACCCCCATGGCAGGTACCACAAGGGATGTACTACAAGAAACCTTGATGGTGTCTGGAGTCAAAGTATCCTTGCTCGACACGGCAGGGATTCGTTACGCACACCACGACGGAGAAACCCTCGACATGGTGGAAAGCATCGGTGTGGCTCGGAGTGAAGCCGCTATTGAAGAAGCCGATGCTATCGTGATTGTGATGGATGTATCCTCTGCGATGAATACGTGTGAAATAGAAGCTCAAACCTACCAAGCAGCGTATCAACGTCTATTAGCACCTTGGGTGAAGCCTCGCCTAGAGGCCATGCACGCACCAGAAAAACCTTGGCTATTAGTATGTAACCAAGTGGATAAGTGTCCAACACGTCTTAGTATCGCAAGCCTTCAAACGATGCTCCACATCCCTGCATCCTCAAAGGGTACTATCCTAGAGACTTCAGCCACCACAGGAGAAGGGCTTGATGCACTATGCCAGTGGATACAAACTCTTGTGCAGACCCTTGCGGATACTTCAGAGCTTTCACAACGACAAGAAGCCCTTGCCATGCTAACCCACCGACAACGTAAAACACTTGAGACGCTTTTAGAACATCTGGACTTAGCACAGGACACCCTCACACATGCCGTCCCGTTGGACTTGCTCACCGTGCCGTTAACAGGTGCCTTGCAGTCCTTAGGGGCGTTACTTGGGAGGGATGCTACAGAAGCCGTTTTAGATGAAGTCTTTAGTCAATTCTGTGTAGGTAAATAGTTAAAGACCAGCCACATGGGGTTGCGTTTTGATAAAGGGTGCCAGCACCTCGGGTAGTGGCTTAAGGGCTTCATCGCAAGACTCCGCAGGCTTTTCCAACGTGGGGCAGTACTGCTGTGTTTTATGATAATACTGCTCCATGATTTGCCAACTCTCATGGTAGGCACGCACGCTAATGAGAGCCTGCCAACCAAGGTATCCTGCCCAAATACCATTAGACCATTCTTTTTCAGGCAACGTGATTGTTTTAAGGTACGCATCTAATTGCGCTTTTAACCAAGACGAGTAACGAGATTCCAAGGTTACTTCCTCAGGGATGCCCGTAGGTTGTCGAACGGCCCAGAGTTCGGGCGGTGCAAGAGAGGATACGTAAGCATCAAACGTGTAGAGGTAGGCATCATTACTGAGGGGGAGTTCAAAAAAGCCGTCTTTATCGGCATCTATCACGAGGGCAGGGGTGCCATCGGTAAGCCCTAAATCCGTCGTTTGCCATGATTGCGAGGGCTTAAGTGTGACAGGGGCTATTTTGACGTGATTACAACAGTGGGTACCGCCCGAGAAAGACTGTAGTACAAGGGTACTGGCTTCAGGTGTGCGAGGATTCATCCTAACGACATCTATATTCACCCAAGGTACGGCCGTTGCTTCCATCGTCCAAGTTTGCTGAACTTGCAAAGGTTGGGAAGGTTGGTTTTGTATTTCATGATGCACGGTAGGTATGAAAACACCAGGTGCTTCAGAGGAAGGTACAAAGTGTAAGGTAAGCCATTGATGCGTTGAAAGCGCAAGGCGTTCAGTTTTAGCGGGGTCTGTTATACTGACATGCAGGCGAGTACTGGGTTTCAAAGTTTGAAGTGCTTCTGTGACGTGATGCTTCTTGGGATGCTTCTCAGGGGTACAACCGCTCAAACAAACAAGCATCAACCCCAGCATCCCCAAAAAGCATCCCCAACGGGTGATAGCTTCGGGGTTGTAACCCAAGTGATAAAGCAAACGTGTATTTGTCATAAGCAAGGTATTCAGGTTGAATCCCATCGAGGCAGGGTATTGCAGACACTAAAACAAACGACCAAATAAACCGTGTGCAAACTAAAACAATGATACCACAAAAAATAAAACCCTCTTGCGAGGCACAAGACCATAAGTAACCCACCGTGAAGTGAGGTTAGCCTTAATAGCTTGAAAAAACCTTTGCAGAGGGTGTTTTTCTCTCTCTCAAACCTATTCGATAGTTAAAAACTCGGTGTAAGGGGAGCCACAGTGCTGAGAATACAATAGAGATGATACTCTAGGTGTGTTTCACATTCAGCCTTGCGTTGTGAGGTATCCCTTACCTTAAAAGTATCGACCGTTTAACTGACTTCTACAGTGGTTGTAGGAGTGAGGATGCTTTTTTAGTTACATCGCTTTACAAAAAGCTATGTTAAAGCTACATTAGGAGGAGCTGGTATACAAAAAGCTTAGTATATTGTTGTACGTTTCTTGTATACTATCTTAACATTGTGGAAGAGGTCCGGGTGGTGAGGAAGCCGCCTTGAAAGCGGTTGGCCGTAAGGCTTGCGGGTTCGAATCCTGTCTCTTCCGCCATTTTTTAAAAATCCTAGTGGTTCCACTAGGATTTTTTGTATCAAGTGCTTTGTGCTTCGGCTTGTTAAATGGAGTTGTTTCGGTTGACCACGTCACCCCAAGGAGATGCCCCTTTACAGCATCCTGTTCTTAAGTTAGCTTGCGATGCGGTCATGGCATTACCGTGGATGATGCCCCTTGCTGACGAATTGGATGGCTTTAGTATTGTAGGCGGATGGGTGAGAGATAGGCTTTTAGGGCAGCCGTTTGACCCCACCAAGGCATGGGATATTGATTTAGTCCTGCCTCCTGTGTGGGATGCCCCTAAGTTAATAGAGGCTTTACCAACATTAAAAGCACGCTGTGAAGCCACCTTAAAAACACACCCTGCCTTTCAACATTGCACGATGACGGCAGTGGTTCTTGATGCCTCATGGGGCATTGCACGCCTAGTGGTGCATCCTGTATCAACACCAGTACCTACTGAGACGAACCCTCCTGAAGAAGAGACCCCATCCTCCCTTACGTCTACTTATCCCTTACAATACATTGACCTTGCCGTTTGCCAAGGTGCCACCTTGGAAGAGGACTTACACCGAAGAGACCTTACCGTAAATGCCATGGCAGTGCAGTATACACCCCAAACAAGACTTTGGCGATGGGTTGACCCCTATGCGGGTTACAATGACCTCATGGCTCACACGTTACGGGGCATTGCACGTGAAAACTTTATAGAAGACCCCTTACGCCTCTTACGCACGGCACGCTTCTTGGCAACCCTACCTGACAGTGACAGACCTTCAAAGGCTATGGCTGATGTATCGGAAGCTTGGCGCATCGAAGCAGACACCCGTCATTGGCTTGAAACGCTCGCCCCTCTCATTGAAAAACCAGCGGGGGAACGTCTGCATGTTGAACTGTGCAAACTGTTAAGTGTCCGCCGTTGTTACCCAGCGGTTGCATTGCTTGCAGAGACAGGCTTACTGGAGGTCATGTTTCCATGTTTAACCCCTATGCGGTTTGTACCACCAAACACACATCATCATTTACCCTTATTTGAGCATACTTTGGAGTTATTGCATCAAAGCGATAACCACCTTGCCAGCTTACCCGATTGGTGGCAAGACGCTTTAACGCATGCGCTAACGCCTTATGCCAATGGGTTATGTGTGGTACGGTTAGCGGCGTTATTTCATGATGTAGGCAAGCCTGACACTTGGGTTATTAAAGACGATGGCAGACATACGTTTTATGGTCATGACCATGTTTCAGCCAATATTTTTCAGAAACACGTGGTGCCTCGCTTAAAACTTTCCCATAAACTTAAACACCCCATCACCCAATTGATACAGTACCATCTATACCCTTGCCAGATTTCACCTCAAAGTACCCCCAAGGCAATCACACGCTTTTACACCAAAATGGGAACCCTCACACCTTGGATGGTTTTTTTAGGGATGATAGACACCGCCAGTACACGAGGCGAAGCCCGCCCCGAAGCCATTCATGAGGCGGATATGGCAGATTTAATGTGGTTAGGTTTACATTGGCATACCCAGCGTGCCACACTCGCACGTCCATCTTTACTTTCAGGGGAAGAGGTCATGGCACTGTGTGGGCTTACCCCCTCTAAAAAAGTGGGGGAGCTTCTTAAAGCGTTGAAGGAAGCCCAAGTGGTATGCCCACTCCACACCAAGGAGGAGGCCACCACATGGCTCATAAGCCACTATCCTACGGCGGGTTCAGGAAACGATTAGAACCTTTGATAGACAGAGCTTTCAGTCCATCTACTTTCGGGAGGAAGATACCCCTCAGGCATATCGCTTGATACTTGCCTTTATTGCATGTTTAAGGCTTAATAGTAGGAGTGTTCTCCTATCGGTTCATGGCCTATGTCATGTGACTCGGTTGGCTTTAAGCCTGCACATGATTTTTAAGGTAGCTTGCTTCATTTGCTAGTGTGATAGGGTACAAGCCATTTTTATCCGACATTGATGTTGTTCCAAAAAGCAGTTTAAAAGAAAGCCTCAAAACTTATGAAACGTACATTAGAAGGTACCCGTTTAAAGCGTGTTCGTCGTAGCGGATTCCGTGCCAGAATGGCCACCGCAGCAGGAAGAAAACTCCTCTCTCGTCGTCGTGCAAGAGGTCGTCACGTACTTGCCCCTTCCATGTAATCTCTCTTTTCATGCTTCCTCAGCGTGTTAGGTTAACGCAAAGTTACCTGTTTGAAAAAGCTATGCGTACTGGGTTTAAGCCTCGTTTGTTTGTGGTACCACATGGTGTCCCCAAAGAAGCTGCTCCTCAGTCCCGTGTAGCTTTTTTATTGTGTGCATTGCCTCAAACCTCAAAAAATCCTCATGCCTCTTGTCGCTTTGGGATTATTGTCAGTAAAAAGACAGACAAACGAGCGGTCATTCGCAACCGAATTCGACGAAAACTCCGAGAGGCGATTCGTGCCGCATTACCTCGATGGACACAAGAGGGCTTACATCGTTGGGTGGGGGTCGTGGTAATAGTAGGACACAAGGAGGCGTATACCATGCCATCGTCAGCACTTCAGGCACAGCTCAATCCATTGATAGCAAAGACCCTACAACGCTTCAAAGCATCTTCCTCCAAAGCTTAATGTGCATCGATAGATACAAGGTCTTTTCATCATGCGTCACTCTTCTTCTATTGAAGTGAATACCTCGGAGTCCCTATCCCTGCGGGGGTTATTAAAACCCAGTGTATCCAACGCATCGTCTTTTTGGGGTGTGCTTTTACAGTGGCTCCTAGCAAGTGTGTTACGAGGCATGCAATGGGCTTTGAAGGGGTACCGTTGGGTGTCTATGACACTGATTAACCCTATCACAGGGCCAAAGTGTCGTTTTTATCCCAGCTGCTCTGCCTATGCCCTGTCGTTAATACAGACACTCCTCAGCACCGTGAAACCTTTACCATGGCGGGTGAAAGGGGCTTTAATCTTTTGGATGATAAGGGTCGTGGCTTGGCGTATTTTAAGATGTAGCCCTTGGCATTACCCCTCCAGAGAAAACTACCTTCGTGAAGGCGTGGATATGCCCCCAGCATTACCTTCTCTTCGATAAAATCGACTCATGAAACATGGAGGCCTGGAGGTTTAGGGATAGTAAGTGCCAAGGTTGCCACGGCATAAGGGGCTTTGTTTGCCTCGTGGGCTAACAACCAAACAGGGGTGGCGGTGGCGTGTTCATGAATAGGGTGTTGTGTGGTGGCACCAACCCTTGTCGTAAGGTGCATGCCTAAGGTAACAGGGGATAGAAACTGGAGTGTCTCAAGTGCATAACATTCTAAGAGCATTTCTTCCGTAACACCTTCTACCATCGCCGCTAGCAATACCCCTCCAAAAGCTTTACCATGAACGTTCAAATGGTGTCTTCTAATCACCCAAGCGGCTTCATGCCCTCGTATGTGTGGTGTCATGAAGGATTGGGCTTGCCACCAAGCTTGCCACAGGGGCTGATGGGTTTGTCGTAGTGTTTTTTCATGTTGTGCAACACTCAGCAGTCCTTCGGGTAAAGATTGCAAAGGAATACTTACGTCGTGGGGTAATTTATTGAGGTTTTTATCCAGAGCCACATTGAGAACACCATCGGCCTGAAAAAGCCACTGGACATTACCGAGATAAGCCTGTGTTTGAGAGGATTGCGTCTGGGCATCGAGTACGTCTGATGAAAACGTATGATACGGGTTCAGGGTTCCTTGTCGACCAATACGCACACGACTCGTTAAAGAGGTACGCCCTTGGTCAACCCGTTGTACTTCGACCCACAGCACATCCCAAGGTTGCAGTACCGAGCGTGCCCCCTGAAAGAGGGGCGTAATATGCCGTATCCCAGCAGTAAGCCCAATATAATCATGACCCAATTGTTTCGCCGTGGGCCAGTATCCTAACACATCCAGCAGACGTAATAACCAGGGGAGGGTAGCACTTTGAGGGGGCAAGATACGACCATCCACCCCATAACTAATCCATTCTGGCATCAGGGGCATCGCAAAGCGTGCCGTTTCAATCTCTGGATTTTCCCAAAGCTCCCAGCCAAAAGGTTCAAAGGTTAAAAAGGGCGTGCTACGTTGCATTGAGAGGTCTTCATGGGCTTGGGAGGATGGGGCATGGGGTGGAATCACGGGGGGTTAGGTATCCTCATGGGTTGGATGGGGGTTAATGACGTGGCAGTGTGAAGGCTGCAGTGCGAAGGCGATAGTATGCAAAAAAGGCGAGCAATGAAAAAGTAACCATGGGCTTATGCGCATTCACTTACTCAAATAGTATACGTCATGAGGCCTCGTTTATGTAAATGGGGTGTTTTGGGGTGATATCTTGCCAATGACTCAAAGCCTCAAGTGTAAAATGGAGCGGATAGGATACTAAACGATGTCTACTCCAAGATTCCCAAGGTGTTGGGGTATACGCCTCCTGGGGCGTATGGAGTAAATGACACAACCGATACCACTGACACCACACCCCGGCAACAGAAGGATTTTGAGGCTGAAGCATGGTTATCTCTTGCAGGAGAAGAGGTATCCATCCTTGGTAAAAATGATACAACGGCTCTGGCAGTACTGCATACGGATGACTATGTAAAGTACCTCGTTGATGCCAATGGTGTATCATCGCTTCTTGTAGCATCAGGAGCAGGGTTCTTACGAGTAAAAGTACATACTCTGGGTGACGTTTTTGAAAACTATGACGCTCTTGGAGGATACCCATGCCCCAAGCTGAAAAGCCACAACTCAAACTGAGTCTTAAAGACAGTTTTAAGCCTTGTTGTATGGCATTGTAACTCGGTATAAGAAAAGTTGACGGCGTTTGTGAAAAACCACACCAACGCATCAAACAGCTTTGCCATTGTGCTTGTGCGAGGGTTGTGTCCTCTTTAGGAGCAAGCAAATTAGGGAGCCATGTGGCAATATCTGGAAGAGAAGCTGAAAAAGAAGCATGTTGGGGAAAGGCGTTTACATCCGTTTGAAAAGCCTCTTGAAGATACTGACCCAGAAGCCAATGGAGCCAAGTCATCCGATGTGGGGGGTCGGTGCTTGCGTGTAAAGCGATGGCACGTGCATAGCCTGTATGCCAGTGTATCGTTTCATGAGGTGCTACATCAAACGACACGACAC
Organism: Vampirovibrionales bacterium; assembly: GCA_044346175.1. Taxonomy (GTDB): domain Bacteria; phylum Cyanobacteriota; class Vampirovibrionia; order Vampirovibrionales; family JAJTHC01; genus JBJTUH01. The sequence goes on along the minus strand of JBIIZQ010000021.1, from coordinate 7,019 downwards.
GTCGCAAACTTTGTTCAAGGCTATGCCACCAATACTGCAGGGTTGGGTGATGAAGGATATTAGGGGTTGCCATCCAAGGCACTCTTTTCTCTGGTCGTTTAAACCTAGTTTTGATTAAGAGGATTGATGAGAGGAGCAAGGCAATACTCAAGAGATATCCCCTTGATTACGGAGCTTTAATGCCACTGCCTCCCCGAGAGAGATACCTCTTGATTATACTAATTTTCAGGCGGTGATGACTGCACTAACGCTGAGGAGATGGTTCGTTCAGTGGGTATACTCTTTCGTTTGTTTATTATAGCTTGTATCGGGATGGTGTGTCTGGGGGTGTTCTGGAGACATCGTCAAGATATTGCACTGGCGTATACACAGTTTAACAGGGAGGCTACCATACTGACTTTGGAGCGTGAAGGACGCTTACAAGAGGCGATATCACAGGCAAAACAAGCAGCCCAAGAGATGCCCCAACATCATGCTGGGTTTTATCAACATCTGGGAAGACTTTATCTAAAGTTGGGAGCTACCTCACAGGCACTTGAGGCTCTCAAAGCATCCTACAGTACCAACCCCAAAGCACTTGCGGTTGGTCTCAGCTTGGGTCGATTATATATTGCACAAAAACAGTGGTCACAGGCCAGTGTGCATTATCAGACCATGCTGAAACGTTTCCCCGCAAGTCCGCTGTTGTTAATGGACTTAGGCGATTTATATATGAAAACAGGCATTGCCTACCGTCAACATAGTCAGGTGCATCAGTCCACATGGCTCTGGCAGTGGAGCCAGTATTACTATGAGCAAGCCGAAAAACACGGGCTAGCACCACAGCGGGTTTTACCTCGTTTGGGGCGTGTGGCGTATGTACGTCATGAGTTCCCTCAAGCAATACGTACCTACTGTAAGGACCTAACCCAAGGTTCTCGGCATCCTTTGTCACGTTATTATGTGGGGATGTCATTACTGATGCTTGAATTTGCAGATGAAGGTGTATTTGAGGCACAGCAAGCTTTACATGCGTTAAATGATGTCGGTACGGATGTTCTAACAACCCGACAGCTTGCCATTGACCTACAAGCCACCCAACATTTTTTAATCGATGAACGTCCTCAAGAAATGCTCGTCCCTCAAGGTTCTCCAGAAGCTCACCATGAGGAAGCACTCAAAACCATCGTACCAGAAGGTTGTTTAACCCCACGGAAGATGAGTCCTACTTCACAACACACACCACCTCAAGAGGCTCACTAGCCTGTGACATCACTGATGAATAACAATCCTTGGGGTGCGAATTTAAAAAATGACTAGACGCTTTGAGGGCTAAGATAGTACTATTGTTATAATAACAAAATGTAGTTAAGTCCTTGTTGATAGTCCTGTGTACGATTACATCTGTCTTGTTGTCAATGCAAGGCATCGTTTAGCGTTTTTGTGGTGTCTTCATTTACGTTTGTCAGGCACGTATTCCTTCGTATGATGTCTCCTCCTTCACCTCTACCCTTTCCTTTTCGGCGGGCTTCTTCTGACACACCAACGCATCCATCCTCAGAGTTGACGGATGGGATGAAGGATGGGTCACAGGAGGGTTTGGAGCATACTTTGGACACAGCACAGCAAACGACACCCTCCACTGGCATCGCCCTAAAGCCCTCAGCTCAAGTTAAAAAACCGCTTCAAAGCCCCAAACCTATTTTGGATGCCCTGAGGCATCTTCTACCTCAGGCAAAGACTCCTGCCTTGTCTGTGGCATCTCGTCAGACGGTACATGCCCCTCTTCAGGAAGGCTCTACACCTCTTATCCCTCAAGTAGCACAACAAGCAGTCGGGCATCAGGCACGCCTTCAACACCCTCCGCTTGGGGTTCAGTGTACTTTGGAATGGTGTAATATTGAAGAAGTATTAGCCCAACAGTCTCCCCATGAGCCAAGCCACTCTCGCACGTTTTTACAACAAAGTTTGTTCCAAAATATTCATCATTTCTTTACTCGGACCCTAGAAACCCATCTTGAAAAGTATCCTCTCCTTAAGGGGCTAACGTGTCATACCACGTCGCTTCGTAGTACCCACCCTGTTTTGCAAGTTCAGTTTACCCATCCTGTTCATTTACAAGATACCCTGTACTTTGCACTTGAAACCTGCCTGACGTTGCTTCAAAAACCTCTAAAAATAGAGGGGTGTCCTGTGGTTCTCCGAGGCGGGGCAGACCTCATCCTCGCTCAGCCAAACCAGGATGACCCCTTCCTAACGCTCCATGAAAGGCGGGCAGCACCTCCTGCAGGACTCTGTGTAAGCCATACCCTTGTCACATTGATGGGCGTGACAACGCATCAATTTCATTTAGAAGAAGTTCCTACTGAAGTGTTAATGCGGGTACTTGATACGTCCGACATACCTTTGGCCCACAGTACAGGGATTGCACCTGTATGGTATGTTTCCTTTCCTCAAAGCGTATCCTCTCCTACAGCGACCCCTGAAGCGGAAGTCCAACACCCACCCGTAACGATAGAAGGACTATGGGAAGACACCTCAGACACACCAAATACACGACTCACAGAACAGCCCACGAGGGCAAATACCTCCCCCGCAGCACAACAGGAAACCCCATGGGAGTTAGAGGCACCTCAAGCGCATGAAACACCTCTAACAACTATCAACACTGTAAAAGAAGTTCCTTCTACAGTGCCATCTCCCGTAACCGCTCTCCATTCAGACAGTTTACCCCCCCCTCACACAGAGACCACAACAGCTCTTTTCGATGCAGTCACGACATCTGACCCCTTGCCCCTAAGTACGGAAGCAGAAGAGACATTCTTCCCGACCGTAGCCCCACCACCCGTATGGCATCCTTCTGAACGAGCTTCATCAGAGGCATCTTTAAGACCTCAAGAAGCTATCCCGAACGATTCGCACACGTTTGCCTCTGACTTCTCTTTTACGTCATCCCCATGGGTGGAGGCCTTTCAAAATTGGTTGAGTGCTTATACACCCTCACCCCATGAGCAACGTCAAGCCCAACAAAGTCCCCAAGCCAATGCCGTCATGCCTTGGGGATGGTATCAAAAACGTGTCTTGCAGAGTAAACAAGCACCCGCCATGGCATACTCTGGCTCAGATATACCACACACAACGGTATCCCAACACACACAGAACGTTTTACTACGAGAGAGCCTTTCCCTTGCTGAGTTAGCACAGTGGCTGGAAGAGTCTTGGTTAAAGGCTATCGTTCAAAAAACCCCCGTATCGCACCATAAGCTGGTACTTTCTGGCGTAAAAGGTAGTGGTAAAACCCAACTTTTACAAGGACTCAAAACCGTTGTAGAACAATGGGGTGCCTATGACACGCATAAGTCTCAACTCCAATGGCTTCATGTGCAAGGGCGTGTCAGAACATTTGCACCTCATACCCAACACCCAACACGGTGTCCTATCCCTTACAGTTTTTTACAGGAATGGCTTTATCAGTGGCTAGGCTTACCTGTCGACAGCGTACCATTTGAAATGTTAACCCAACGTGTCGATGCCGTGATGCAACATCTTTTTGCATCCTCCAGCACAGGGGGCGAGTCTTCCGCCTTAGCCCAAAGAGTACGTGAGTATCTTGAACGTTGCCTGATGATTCAAAATCCCGAACCTGTAAGTGAACTGATTCAAACATGGCACGACGAGCAACCTGAGAAGCTCACAGGGCTTATGCCGACTGACACAGTACAAAGCATCTGGTTTAAATGTCTCATAGAACTCATACCGCTATTACGTCGACAAGGTCCCATTCTTTGGGTACTCGATGATGCACACCTCATGGATGAAGCCTCCCTCAACGTCTTTGAACACGTCATGCAACATACGCAAGACGATGCGGGAGTCTATTGGTGTGTGGTACTTGAATCAGAGTCTGTACAAACCAACTTACCCTCGGCTTGGCACACTGTGATTCAGAAGCAAGGGTACCATAGATGGCATCATCTTCATTTAAGAAAACCGACAGCATTAGAACTCAAATGGCTTTTTCAACAGGGGCCTTTTGCCCTGAGAGTGGCACCTCCCGATACCGTTTTTCAGATGCTTGTTGCTTTGTTACCTCAAGAAGGCGTTTACTTTTGGCTTGAGGAAGTGTTTCGTTATCTGCAGGACTTCCAACACTTAAAGCCTGAAGGCAGTTTAGATAAAACATCCTCAGAAGACCCTGCGTTTTCAGAAAACCCCGTACTTCAAACCACCCAACAACTCCCCCTGTACCCCGCTGGTGATTTTACTTGGGACAGACTCCCTCAGATACTTCCTCTCACCAAACTCGATACCTCAAACGCAACAGAACAAGCTCGTCACTGCATCAGCGACCATCTTTTGCTTGAAAGAATGGAATACCTAAACGTGACCCAACAGGAACTCCTCCGTTGGCTTGCTATGGCAGGAGGCGTGATGAGTATGCCCGCCCTTTCGCAACTGATGCAACTTGACGAAGCAAAACTACAAACTGTTCTTGAAGAGCTATGGAGCCTTGGGTGGGTCGTCCCCGATATGTCAGGCAATGTGATGTTTCGTCATGCCCTACAGCACGACTTTGTGTATGACCATATACCGCCCACAGTGATGAAACAAGCCCATGAGGTGATGCTCAATTATTTTAGGTTTGCTTTAAAGCATCATCACGTGTGCGATTACGCTTTGCTCCTTGAACAAGCCAGTTTGAGCCAGTCTTGGGACAACATATGCCATGCTTTTGTAGGGCTATCCGTGCGGTTTACCTCTCAGTTAGAGGCCCCTTTGGTGTTATTGCCTTTGATGCGTCTTTTCATGAAGACCTTACAACAAAGTGCTTGGCAAGCTGACCGCCAAAGCTTTTTTACATGGTATGGCGATATTCAGTGGCTTTATGTCCATATCCTCGCACCTATGTTTCCTCAAGAGGCTTTAGCTGCCCTAGAAAAACTGCACGCCCAGTGCCAGCATTCCATGTCATTTGAAGACACCAACGCCACACAAAATGTTTTGAGTTCCCATTATGAGTCTGCTACGACAGAAGAGGAAGCCTACCCTACGCTAGGATTTACCTTCCAGGAGCTACACACCTTTCATGTCCAATTACGGGTTGTCCTTGGGCAAGTATTTCAAGCGGCTTCTCTTTTAGAACAACATGAACCAGATGGACAAGGCTCCTTAGCCCTCCATCAGTGGGAACACCTCCCTTTGATGAGTGAAAAAGTGGGTTACTATCTTGAGGCAGGCTATGTAGGTACCGCTGCTTCCATGATTCATATTCAAATGTTCCCACTCCTTTTACAATGGCGGGAAGTCGCCATGTCCCATGAGGAACATCAAGCGATTGAAGCCCTCCAAACCTTCCTTCGTTGGAAACAGGCTTGGTGTTATACCCACTTGGAAGGTGCTACAACACTGGAGCAAGGGCTTCAAAAACTGCCTCCCCTTACAGAACAAATTTATCAGCTGTACCAAATGATTGAAAGCCAAGCCCCCTACACTTGGATAGGTTCGGGTGCTTTACATTACCAATGGGTGTGTATGAGCCTACTTCTTGGTGAAACCGAGCGGGTGCCTCTTGTGTTACGTTTGTTAAAGCAGAAGCTTTCTCAGAATCCGCAAGAAACGCTATGGGTGTATGAAGCCATGGCACAGCTCGCCTTTATTCAGTACCAAGGGCAACAACTCCTTTGGCAATTGGGTGTCCTTGAACAAGCTGAATCGAGTCTTACGAAAGCACTGACCCATTGGGAAGAACGCATGGCTTCTCATGTTTCCTATTTATGGCAACAGGTTTTACCGCTTCGACACTCTCCTTTAGAGGTTAGCGTATTTTATGAGTCGGTATCCTTAATGCTATCCTCTTGGCTTGATTGGCTTGAGATACATCAGTACATCACACATAAGCAAGGTGTCCCATCACAGACTTCATCCCAACATCTCGACATCTCGTTGCAGGTGCTTGCGTACCTAGAGCAGTTACGTAAGGAATCTCAAAGCCTAGGACTCGTGGGGTGGTGGAGTCATTGGGAAACACTGTATCTACGGATTAAAATTTTAGGCATGCAAACACACTGGGAACATCCTCATTTCTCTATGGATGCAGGGTCGTGGCAAACATGGCTTTTGGCATTCCAGAAGCTGGATAGACTCTTAGCACGGGAAGATATTGCCCATCATAACCAACGACTTACACTACAGCTCATGCAAGTAGAAGCCATGTTTTTACAAAACCAATGGCTCGAAGGAGGAAAGCTGTTAGAAAGTCTCTGGAAGGGCATAAAAGAGACTGAAGCACAAACCACCCACCGTAGCATTATGGGTTGGCGTAGTATCAAGGCCTCTCGTCTTATTACACAGCTATACCAACATTTGGTTGATACAGCAAGCACATTACCTCAAAAAAACCATTATCAACAAAAGCTGGCACGACTCACTCAGAACTACCGTGAAAGAGTCGCTACTTTTGTGTCAAGCTAAGTTGTATCGACCTTTATAAGGATAGCACCCATGACAAACGCAACGCCTGAAAAAAACAGTACGGGCTTATCACATTTTGATACCTCCCACCTATCCCCTGAACAATACACGGTCACACAACAATGTGGTACGGAACCGCCTTTCCGCAATGCCTATTGGCAGCATAAAGAGGAGGGTACGTATCATTGTATCGTGTGTGATAGCCCTCTTTTTTCATCCCAAGCAAAGTTTGACAGTGGTACAGGATGGCCAAGTTATTTTCAGCCTCATGCAGAAGCCCAGTTAACTGAAACCGAAGATACCCGCCATGGCATGCGTCGAGTGGAAGTCACCTGCGGCAAATGTCAAGCACACTTGGGACATGTCTTTCCTGATGGTCCTGCACCTACAGGGCTACGCTATTGCATCAATTCTGCGGCACTACGTTTCAAGAAAAAATGAGGGGCGTTGCACATTATCATAGATAGGCTTGCCAATCAGGTGTGAAAAAGATAGTGAGTGTAGCTTTTACCATCTGCAAAGACTTAGAATAACAAAACGTCTTTCGTCTGAAACGAGCTAAATAATGA
>JBIIZQ010000020.1:0-36591 GCA_044346175.1 Vampirovibrionales bacterium | reverse complement strand
GGAAGTCGAGTGTGCGAACGGCGTTGTATATGCCGACGTTATGTTGCATAAAGAATCATAGTGTACTGAGGGAGTTTTACGAGCGATTAAGGGAGAAGGGGAAGTCATTTAAGGTGGCAATCGTGGCATGTATGCGTAAGTTGTTGACGATATTGAATGCGATAGCACGTGAGTATTACGCCACACTAAACTGATACGCTTGACACAGTTGCTCCCCCGTGATAACCTCAGGCCCCCGATGAATATGAGAAAGCTTACCTTGCAAAATTTTGAGACTCTTACCGATACCTTCACCCACACTTGTGGTGCCTACCCGAGTGACCTTGTACCCTGTTTGGTCTGCAATCATTTGTTTAATGTTTTTCTCAAAGGGTTTTAGCATCCCCCAACCTACACTGAAGCCTACCAATTCTCGGAAAAGCACTTCATTGGATTGACGATGCGTAAATGCTTTATCTTCAGGAGGAGCATTCACATAGCTCGCCACAGCCACTTGGCAACGTCCAATGACGTGAATGAGTGTAGACCAAAACGCAGCGGCAAGTTTTAAACTCTTACTATCTTGACTCAATGAAGTACCCACATTGTGCCAAAGCTGTCCAAGTAACTCTTTTTTTGTCATTACGATTTCTGTGGGGAGCGACATCATCATCATGGCTTACAGACTTCCTCCCACTAAGAGGGGTTTAGGCACGCGGGTCGAATAAGCAGGGGCGTGGTATTTCAAAGGCATCGTGGCTTCTGAGGGTACTTCAGGTAAAGCACTGTAAGCAGGCCAAACGGCATTTTGGAACACAGGAGAAGACACACTATTGAGTGAAAGTGGTTTTTGAGGGGTATTAGACACTTGCGACATAGACGTTACCACGGCAGGTGAAGAGGATGGCACAGAAAGAGGCAAGGTAGAGATTGGTTCAGGTTCATAAGCCTTGTTTTTTTGGGGCGTGCTTGCCTGTTCTGAGGAGGTTTCTTTACCGTGTATACGATTGAGCAACCAAGGACCAAGTCCCTGACGGAGCCAATGGTCATTCATCCACTGAACAGGAGCACCACTAATATAGGCACTCCCAACCACACCCGCTAGAACCACCCATGCAGAACGTTGATTTAACCGTTTAAAGTACTGACCAATTTCCTGAGACATACCTCCCACAAGATGACCATCTTGGGTTTTGAGAACATGAGATAAACCCGCCTCTTCAAGGTTCTTTTTAAAATGGTGTAGGTTGGCTTGACCATACACCGCTTCAAAAAGAACATGACTTGGCTTATCGAGCTTATGCGTGGGTGTGGCGAACGTTTTAGCAACAGCTCGTGTGAACAAATGGTAAGATTTTTGGTCAAGATATTTTTGCCCAACCTGGAGTAACTGCTGAGGTGCAAGGCGTTTGTCGAGTGCTGAAAAGCCCTTTGAGGCAACGTCCATACAGGTGTGGAGTGCTACGAATGTCCCGAAAAAAGTGCCACCCACTTCAATGAATATGCGTTCTAAAAAGTTTCTGTCTTTCTCTCGTTGACTGTAAGTATTAGGGTTAAAGGGCGGTGCATCCGTAATGATTCTTGTGAGTCCTACCAAGCAACGGGAAAACATACCCGTGGCGATAAGATACTTAAAGTTGTTTCCCGTACCGTCAAAGGGATTCATTTTTGCGGTAAAAGGCATCAACTCTTGTAAAAAGGCTCGCATCATGATTGAGTAGACCGCACCATAAGTTTGAGGAAGGTTTTAAATGAACAATAGATTCACCGCAAGATAAAACAATAAAGAAGTCATCAATGGCTTAACACTGACAAGAGTGCGTGAATCTATGATATTTGGGCTAAGTTTGCTCAATAAAAAAAAGTGCTGGACATCAAGCCTTGAAAGCTTTTGACCTTACGTTTTTTTCAATGGCTAAAAACTGATTGTTTGAAGGACAATCCTCATTGAAACGCAAAAGAATACACAGACCAAGCCAAAAAATACACAAATGGGTCTTTTGTGTATTTTTGTAAATTTTTTGCAACACTAGTTTTGTAACACGAGGTTGTACAGATATTTGCTTAGGCTTCGTAAAATGGGTTCGGGGTTTGCTTTTTTGCCTCTCGCCATAGGGCATCCCATTGGGTAAAAGTCAAAGAGGTTAAAGGTTTTTTTGAATGTGCCACCCAGTGAGGATGTGTATAGAGTAAGGTCTCCATCGCTTCAAAGCGTGTTTTAAACTTCGCTGATGCACGCCACAAAGCAGTTTCAGGACAAAGTTTGAGCCGCCCTGCCACACTCACCACGGCAAACAAAAGGTCTCCGAGTTCGTCCTCCTGTTTTAAGCGTGCGGTATCGGTTTGGGTTCGGAGGGTTTCTCGGGTGAGGGTTTCAGGCACTTCGGCTGCGAGTTCATCTATTTCACTACGCACACAGCACCATAGAGAATCCCAACTTTCCCAATCAAACCCAACTTTTACTGCTGTGGTACTGAGCTTTTCAGCATAACGTAAAGCACTGGGATGCTCGGGTGATAATTTAATATTCGCAAGTATATGAGGAATCGTTTGTGCGTCAGAGGGATTCATAACACCAGTGTTCCTTGCCGTTTGTTGTTCTTGGGCTTTAATAGCCTGCCATTGCTGAGTGACGGCTTCGGGGGTCATGCCAAGTCGACTTGAAGCAGTGTCAGTCTCTTTTCCAACGGTGGTTTCCGTGTGCGTTGGAAACACATGCGGGTGTCGACGAATGAGTTTTTCATTTAATGTCTGGCATACCTCTTCAAAATCAAACCAACCGTAATCTGAAGCCATTTGGCTATGAAGGAGTACCTGAAGAAGGAGGTCACCCAGTTCTTCTTTGTAGTGTGCTTGCCATTCCCTAGGGAGATGTTCACTCTGAAGGGCTTCGGGTGCATTCAAGGCACGTTGTTTTTTGAGTTCAGCATAAATTTGGAGAACTTCGAGCAGTTCATAGGCTTCTTCAATGAGGAAGGGGCGTAGCGTATCGGGGTCTTGGGCAATATCCCAAGGACACCCGTGTTCGGGGTTTCGTAATGTTGCAACAGTCGCCATCACGGCTTGCACGGAGGAGGTATTCAAGAGGTCTTTTGGGGTTGTCGTGGTGAATGTCATGAGAGAGCCTCAGTGTAGGGTAACAACGCATGAAGTGGCAATACATTAAATAGGGTTTAGGGTCGAGGAGAGGACGATTGATACTTATTGAGAGTACCATTTTGGAGCATCTTAGACCATTTTGGGGTATCTGCTGTCCTCTTCAAATAAGAGCCATACAACCACGCCACCATAAGCCGATATCAAGCAGTTTACCCATTATCATGAAGTAAGAAAATCCTCAATCAAGTGCCTTCCATAAGGTTTCAAGTAGCTTCCGTGAGGGTAGCTTCCGTGAGGCTTACAGTGTACCATAGCCAAAGCGTGCGTGCTTATGGTATCTTGCTTCTATCTTTATCCTCTGCTTGATGTCGCACCGTTTATTCCCTACGAGTTTGGTACCATGACCATGAGCCTTTCCAGCCCCCTCACAGAACGTATCCCTTTTAATAAACCTTCTGTGTTGGGTGAGGAGCTTGGTCATTTAACCCAGCTCCTCCAAGCCGCCGATAAACTTTCAGGCAATGGTTACTATACCCAGCAATGTCAAATACGTATCGCAGAAATGCTATCAGGGCAAAATAGCCACCTACAAACGCAGGATACACAGCCACCACGGGTGCTACTCACCCACTCCTGTACGGCAGCCCTTGAAATGAGTGCCTTACTCTTGAACTTGCAAGCGGGTGATGAAGTGATTTTACCCTCTTACACGTTCTGCTCTACGGCGAATGCCTTTGCATTACGAGGGGTTAAACTGGTGTTTGTGGATATTCGTCCCGACACCTTAAATCTTGATGAAACGCAACTGGAAGCTGCCATTACACCTCGTACCAAAGCCATTTGTGTGGTGCATTATGCGGGGCAGGTGTGCGAAATGACCCCTATCATGAATTTGGCTCAGCAGCATGGTTTATGGGTGATTGAAGATGCTGCACAAGCCTACGGCGCAACCCATCACGGTGCCATGGCGGGTACCTTAGGACATTTGGCATGTTTCAGCTTCCATGAAACAAAAAATCTTCATGCGGGGGAAGGCGGGGCTTTGGTGGTGAATGACCCTTCCTTGGTGGAACGCGCCGAAATCATCTGGGAAAAAGGCACCAATCGTTCACAATTTTTTAGAGGACAGGTAGACAAATACACGTGGCTCGATGTTGGTTCAAGTTATCTCCCCTCGGAGCTTGTAGCTGCCTTCTTGTTACCGCAACTAGAGCATTATCAAGCCATTAACACCCGACGGCAAGAAGTGGGTCAAACCTATTTAGAGCAGCTCAAGGCTTGGGCGGATGCACAGCGTATTAAAATCCCTACGGTACTACCGCATAACCAAGACAATGGTCATATGTTTCATCTCCGCTTCCCGACCCTTGAAACCCGTACAGCTTTTATTGCATGGATGGCACAGCATGACATCTATTGTCCTTTCCATTATGTGCCACTCCATACGGCACCCGCTGGTATGATGTATGGTCGAGCGGTAGGGGATTTACCCGTGACCTGCCAAGTGGCTGACACCTTGGTACGGCTTCCTCTTTTTTATGACCTCACGCCTGAAGCTCAAGGACGTATCATCCAAACCTGTTTAGCGTTTGAGGTTGATTCACCTCAAAGGTAAATCCAGAGGGTGTTTACCAGAGGGTGTTTATATGAAAAGCTCACAATGTCACACACCTAAAAATAACTGCTTTTCATCCAAATCCAACGCTCCACTAAGAAGTTTTTTAGGTTATAATGACACATGTGAGTGAGACCCCTTCTGAAACATCTTTAAATAGGACATTCAGCGTGAATGTCTCTTGTGCTTCATTCATGCGTCATTTACCTCCCAAAAACTTGACCTCCTCCCCTCTACACGCAGGGTTGACTGTGACGTTACCCAGAACCCACCAAGAAATGGCAGAGGTTTTTCAGTCACTCAGCACCCATGCCCAAGGGTTTATGGTGTATGTTTCCCATACCTCGTTGCTACACAGTGTAGGGGGAACCGAAAAAGTCATGAAATATGACATGGCACAAGCTTGGCATCACGGGTATGCCACGGTGCATGTGTATAGTCAAAAGTTGCGTAAGTGCGTGTTGGGGCTGCAGTACGGCACGTATCGCTATGGTGTTTTGATTCAAGGATTGGCTTCAGGCGACTATGAACTCACCCAGCTGACGTTCTCAGACCTCAAGCGCTATCTCAAACCGCTATGCCATACCCCACAATACAAGCGTTTGTTTTGGCATCATAGTTTAAATTGGCATCCTCGGCGGCTTTTTGAACTTTGTACTTGGGGGGATACCGAGACAGAGTACCATGTAGAGAAGCTGGGGTATCTTCATGACTTTTACACGCTATGCCCCAGTGTGAATTTAAGGCACCATGATGGGGCTTATTGCGGACGATTGGATGCCGTCACCCCTGCCGACTATGCACGGTGTGGCACGTGTCATCATGCAAAAAAGTTCGGGGGTACGCTTGCACCATGGGTCAAACGCTTTGAACCCTTGCTTCAAACGATGGATGTCTTGTTCATGCCTTCCGTGTTTATGCAACAAGCTTTTATCGGCATGCTAAACCCCTTACAACACCTCGCTTTGGCACATAAGTGCAAGGTTTCACCCCATGGCAAGCTTTTATATGAAACCCCTCCAAGCCCTTTAGATAGCTTCTCTCATAGGGAAGCACCTCTTGCCGCAGCGGTACCCGTGGCATCACCTCACCCTCCTCAATTGCCTATGGGGATTGTGTTTATTGGGGCGAGTCAAGATATTAAAGGGTGGCAGCACTTTAAAGCCCTTGCAGAAGCCACCTCATTATTGGGTCGTTATGCTTTTTTCCATGTCGCAACCCATACCGAACCACATCCTAATATTACTTGGATACCCTATCATCATAGTCAAGAAACAGACCCCAACCAGCCTAATTTGAAAACCCTCCTTGCAGACTACCCCCTGCATATGGCGTATTTGGGTTCCTTGGTTCCTGAAACCTATGCCTTTGTATTACAAGAGGCGAAGAGTTTAGGCTTACCCGTGCTTACGCATCCTGAAAGTGGCAATATTGCCTATAGTATTGAGCAAGCAAGCTCCACAGAAGCTATCTTGAAGCAAGGGGCAACGTTTGGCCAGGTATTTTCTTCGTTGGAGACCCTACAGACTTGGTTAGAAGATACCCTCAGGGTTCATGTATGGTTAAATACCAACCCCTGCAGACAAGGGGGGGTGTTTGTGCCTTATAGTGAAACGGCTTATCGGCATCAACGGCTCCTTCAGAATCTTTCAGTGCTTGAAAAAAATTCCACCACACCAAAATGGCTTATTTTTTCAACCTATCATCCTGAAAACCTTATGTATCCTGATATTGCCGAGGCACTCCAATGTTACAAACAAGAGGGGTATACGGTATGTGTCGTAGATACTTCACCTTGTCTTACACCTGAAGCAAACACTGCCCGTGCGGAAAAACAAAGATTTGCAGAGGCTCAGGGTATCCATTGGTTTTGGCGGGAAAATGTAGGCTATGATTTTACCAGCTATCAGTATGGTTTAAAGTGGCTTACACAAACACTGTCCGAGCAAACATCTTTACTTGAAATGCCCCCGCAAGTAACGCTTATGAATGATAGTTGCGTGATTAACCTCGAGGCACTCCGTCAGCTTTTGCATCATGAAGCACCTCACTTACTCGCAAAAGGCTATGAGGTGCTGGGTTTTACAGAAAGCTGGGAGGCTCATGACCATACATACCCTCATTACCATCTTCAAAGCTATTGGCTTTGCATACAACCATCCGCTTGGGAGACGCTTGGGCAGTTTTTTGAGACGCTACCTTCCATTGAAAACCGAGACCAGGCCATTCTTTATGGAGAATTGGCATGGAGCCGTGTATGCCAGCAGGCAGGGCATCGCTTAGGGGCGGTGTGGTCAGCACGTCGTATTTTTGCACGTTATAAAGGGTTTATGGTTTTACCTCAGGGGACACATAACACTTGGAAAGGCTTATTTGAAGGGATACTTGCCTTTACCCAATTACCTCCTAAAGTGCAACGTCAACTATGGGGTGCCATGTTGGGTTTTAAGCCTTATCATCGTGCATTATATCGGTTTAACCCTTCTATGCACTTAGTTGAAGGGGTTTCTCAAGGTAAGGGATTTATCTCACTCAAAGACGTAACACCCCTTTGGGCGTTTACAAAACGTAAGGCCTTAAAAGACACGCTTTAAGTGCATTATTCAGAAAGCCCCAAGGTGTTGTAAGGATTTGTAACGAGAGAAGGTTTATCCGTTAAGGTTTTAAAGACAACGAACCGAAGCTCATGATGTCTGAAGTCACTTGACCTTGAAAACAAACGACAGCAACCCCTCACCAAGCACAATGAAAAATGGATGTGTTTTAAGCCCTTGGTGAATAGATAGTCTGTCGTTTACCTCCTCTCGCTCCCCTGTTAGAGAAAGTACGCTTTACATATGATGATGAGTTCTCAATCCACGAGTCGTAACCGCTTTACCGCACTGTATACGGTAGAACGTCCATCTTGTAGCAATGCTTCCGAGGTCTTGCCTCGTTTTAGTAGCACAGTGGCTTCACCAGAGGTTCAGTTTTCTGCAACACACACAGCACACACCCGTAACTATCAGCCCACGGATTTATCAAGCTTTGATTTTTCAGTCGTTAAAGGGTGTTTTATTACGCAATAGCCTTACGGCATGAGGGTTATTTGCATGTGCGGCTATCGCCTTTACACGGGATGAGAGAAAAAAGATATTTGGAGTGTTTAGCCTCCTTTTTTAGAGTCGTTAAAATAGATTGGTCGTATCTTCCGCCCCTACATAGATTCCGCAACTTCGTACGGCACGCCAAAACTGTAAAGGCAGACCTATGCCCCCCTGAACGGTCATCCTGTACACAGTGACAGGGGCTAGCAAGCGTTATCCTCCTCGTTTAACCCACGTAACTAGGCACGTAAACATGCTTGGTTACGTGGGTTTCTAGGCATGTTTACGGTATGATGGATGAACGTCTGCAGGCCGAAATAGACTGGTCGATACAAGGCGGTCGCCATTCCTGACATTCCAAGATTTTACGTAAGTAGAGGGTTATTCATCATGATGATGCACACTGTTTCCATCGACACACCTGCCGATAGCACCCCTGCTTGGGGAAATGCACAGCCTTATGCCTACACGCCAAGTCCTCACTATACGGAAGCCATTTTTCAAAAAGTCCATCATTACTACACACAGCCTTTTATTGACCTTGTCATGCAAGCACAAACCCTTCACAGGCAATACCACCCTATGAATGAGGTACAACTCTGCACCTTGGCGAATATTAAATCAGGCAATTGCTCAGAAGACTGTAAATACTGCCCTCAAAGTGCACGCTACGCAACAGGTATTGAAACATGGCAACTCCCCGACGTTGCCACAATTAAAGCACAGGCAGAAAAAGCACAGGCGGGAGGCTCCACACGTTTTTGCATGGGTGCCGCTTGGCGACAAGCATCCCAGCGTTCTGAAGAGTTTGAGACAGTTTTAAGTTACATTCGGGAAGTAAAATCACTCGGAATGGAAGCCTGTGTGACCTTGGGAATGCTGACGGAAACTCAAGCGCAACAACTGAAAGAAGCTGGACTCACCGCCTATAATCATAACTTGGATACCTCCCCTCATTATTACCCCGATATTATTACAACACGCACCTATGAGGAACGTCTTAATACCATTGCCCATGTGGTTCATGCAGGAATTTCGGTATGCTGTGGAGGCATTTTAGGCATGGGAGAAACGGTGCAACATCGTTTGGAACTTATCGCAGTGCTTGCCTCCATGGCAACACCTCCCGAGTCCATTCCTATCAATAGTCTTGTACCTGTGGAAGGTACCCCGTTACAAGATGCCCCTCCTTTGGATGTCCTTGACCTTGTCCGTACGATTGCCACGACGCGCTTAATGGTTCCTCAAGCACGGGTGCGTTTGTCGGCAGGGCGGTTACAACTCTCTGAAAGTGACCAAGCCTTGTGTTTCATGGCGGGTGCGAATGCCATTTTCACTGGAGACACCTTACTTACAACGCCCAATCCTTCTCATAACGAAGACCAACAACTATTGCACAAACTGGGCATTCAGCCCATGCGTGCCTAAAAACATACTCGTCAGGGCATGATGCCTTGAGTGATGCCTTTTGGATATGGTAGGATAATGCTTTCGTTTTATAGTGTATATGGTGCAAGATAGGCTATCATGATGTATTTCAGCCCCACTTGGATTGTTGATAATGTGTCTCACATTGACCCCATTGCCCTTCATCAACAAGGGGTTAAGGGGCTTATTTTTGATTTAGACAATACCCTCATGCCTCCTAGTCAACCCGAACTGTGGGACTGGGTAGCTGCTTGGCTCTCTGAAATGCAAGCCCTTGGGTTTCTCATGGCAGTGGCAAGCAACAACCCTCGTACAAGCGTCATACAAAAAGCCCAAGCACTATTAGGGAAAGACTTTGTCGTGATTGGTCGGGCGAATAAACCCCACCCTAAGGCCATTTTAGAGATTGCTCAAGCGTGGCAACTCCCGCCGCATGCCGTTGCGATGGTAGGCGATAGACCCACGACGGATATTTGGGCGGGTCAACGTGCGGGTATGAAAACCATCCTCACACGTCCGCTGATGGGTGCTAAAGAGTGTACACTCTACAAAGTTTTACGTCATATTGAATGGTGGAGTGTGAAGCAGTAACAATACGGTGCCACACCCTACAGCATGCTACTTGCCGATAGGGTGTGTTTCGCTAAAAATAAAAAGAGGATTTGACCTTATTCATCCACAATGTTTTATGATGCCTCCTCTTGCTTCCCTCTCGGAAAGGATGCCCGCCATGGCAACTTTTGATACCCCAAACACGCTTCCTCGTACCATTCTTATTTTAGGTGCTGGGGGTCGGGAACACGCCATTGGGTGGAAGCTCAAGCAACAGCATCCTGATACAACACTCTATTTTATGCCTGGTAATGCAGGGACACGTACCTTAGGTACGAATGTACAAGGTGGCTGGGATACCGACGAAGCACGGCAACAGTTATTGGATACCGTCAAACAACATCGTGTTGAGTTTGTGATTGCAGGACCTGAGGCACCGCTTGTAGCGGGGGTTATTGATATGCTTTCACAAGCGGGTATCCTTGCATTTGGACCCAAACAAGCAGCCGCCGAGCTGGAAGCGAGTAAGTCCTTTGCAAAGGCTATCATGGCAAAAGCCCACGTACCAACGGCTCGTTATGTTGAGGTACCTTCTTTGGCAGCAGCACCAGCATTATTAGCAACGTTTACCCCGCCCTATGTTATCAAGGAAGATGGTCTTGCAGCAGGGAAAGGTGTGACGGTTACAAGTCATATCGAAGAAGCTTTAAAAGCGATTGAAATAGGCTTAAGTAAAGGCACAGAAGAGACCCCAGCTAAAGTCATTATTGAAGCGTGTTTACATGGCGAAGAGTTATCAGTACTTGCGATGTGTGATGGTCATCATGCCGTCCCTCTGGTATCTGCACAAGACTTTAAACGTGCGTATGATGGTCATCAGGGGCCCAACACAGGCGGTATGGGTTCTTATGCACCAGTACCTTTTGTGGATGAGACGCTCATGGCTAAAATCCAAACCCGTGTTCTACAACCCATGCTAGATACCATGCGTGCAGAAGGAAAACCGTTTCAAGGTATTTTATACGCTGGACTCATGATTGACCAGTACGCCGACCCCTACGTCATTGAGTTTAACGTACGTTTTGGCGACCCTGAAACCCAAGCCGTTCTTCCTGTCCTTGAAGCAGATTTATTAGCTTGGATGGTTGCTTCCGCTCAAGGGTGCTTTACCACTTTGGACATGCCACCTGCAAAACAATGTGCGGTCAGTGTTGTGGTTGCAACAGGGAATTACCCTCAGGGGAGTCAGGTCGGATTGCCGATGAATCTTCCTGAAAGCTTACCTGAAGACATCATGATTTTTCATGCAGGGACACGTTACATAGACGCACCCACGCCCCACGTAGAAACAGCAGGGGGACGTGTGGTCAATGTCACAGGCTTAGGGAAAACACTTGCTGAAGCCCGTGCAAAAGCGTATCAAATCGTGCCTCGTGTTCAGTTTGAGGGGGCAAGATATCGTCAAGATATTGCCCTTGAAGTGAGCCAAAAAACGGCAACAACTGTTTAGGTTACATAGGTAAAGTAACGTTGCTTTTTACGTTCATCTTGTACAACGCATGCCTTTATTGCATGATGATTGCAATAATGCAACTACCCTACTAAATTGTGACACCCCTAAGCGATTCCTTTGTAATTTAAACATGACGAAAGCTCATTCTCTCATGACACAAACCCTTACTCGTACATTAGACTCATTGCTTGATGGCTCTTGGATACCTACCCCCGATGAGTTAGAGGCTGTGGAAGCGGTACTACCTATGCCTCCCCAAGCTTTGGGAAGTTATGTACCTGCCGTCCTCACAGAAGATGGTAAACTCTTTACCTCAGGCATGTTACCTATGCAACAGGGTGCGTTAATTGCACAGGGTGCTTTAGGAGATACCGTATCTCTTGAGATTGCCCAACGTTGTGCCAGGTTGTGTGCTTTAAACTTACTTGCTTTAGTTAAATCTCAGGTCGGTAGCTTGAAAAACATCAAACGTGTTGTGAAATTAGTAGGCTTTGTAAGCAGTACAGCCTCATTTTATGACCAACCCAAGGTCATTAACGGTGCCTCCGACCTTTTGGTACAGGTACTCGGTGAAGCTGGCAAGCATGCACGCTCTGCAGTAGGTGTACCATCTTTACCTTTGAATGCCCCTGTAGAGATTGAGCTTTTGGTATCTTTGTAGGACGGTATTTACAGTGTTTGTTCCATACGTGGTATAAACGATGTTTATACCAATAAAGCAGTCAGTTAGGTATAAACGATGTTTGGGGTGCCTTTTCTTTTTCCATCCTCTTCAACAACGCTTTCAACAACACTTATTCATGGGGCAACATCTATTCCTTGGTTAATGGGAATATGGGGTATTGTACAGTTGTGCCTACAAGCTTTGGCGTTGGGTGTTTCTCATGGTCTTGAACCTCTTCAGTGGCGTACACTACTCAGTATTAAAGCCATTGGAGGCCCCTTACCCAAGGTGTATCCTCCTTTCATGATTGGGTTTGTCATCAGTCATGGGATATTACTCGGGTTATTGGCTTGGTGTGTTTATCAAGGTGAGAGTCATATCCTGCCTTGGTTTCAAAAAGCACAATGGTTAGAGTGGTTGCCATGGCTCGTCATGATGGCTTTAGTCATTCATAGTGGTACCCACTTTTGGGAAGCTTTACAACATAAATCCTCGCATACTCATCACCATGATTCATCTCATGAGCATGCACACGGACAGGGGCATGCTCATAAGCATCAAGCGTTACAAAGCTCCCTCTTTAAAAAGGGGATGTCCCATATTTTAGGGTGGTTTCAGGCCTCCGCTACCGACTCAGCCTGTACTCACTTTGGGGGTGGTACTTGGTTTAAGCCCGCTCTATTGATTGGTTTTTTGTGGGGCTTACTCCCTTGCCCTATTACCGTAAGTGCGTTTTTAAGCATGACGGCTGTATGCCACGGACTCATTCATAGCATTACGCATACATCTCTTGCACACCACCCAGCATGGTTAGCAACCCTCACCCATGCACAAACCTTAGAGGTCACACAGGTACATTTCCTCGTGTGGGTTTGCTTAGGGTGTATGGTGGTAAGTTTCTTGCTTGGTGTGACACTTGCCTATACGCTCGTCTTATTTGTGGGTACTCAAGCAGGTCAATGGTGTATGGTGCGGTTACGCTGGTGGAAACATAAAGTGTGTCCCTCTCTGAATTGGGAACAGTTTTCATTGGGTATCCAATTTGGATGTTGGCTATTACTCGCATTAGGTCTTTTTATTGTGGAATTTGCCCCGTTAGGTGCGTAATCTTTGAGTATGCCCATTATTCACGTAAAAGTCACCCCTAACGCCAAAGAGACCGCCCTAGTAAGTATTAAACCTAGGACAACCGCTACAGAAACGTTTAACGTTTGGTTTATCCGTCTCAAAGCACCTCCCCAAGAGGGCAAAGCCAACAAAGCATTGATTGCCTTTTTAGCGAAGTATCTTGGTGTCACACAACAGGACATTGTGATAGTGTCAGGACACACTTCTCCTGAAAAGCGTTTACGGATTCCTGAGGGGTGTTTTTCTTCAAGTATTTAGGTGAGAAGCTGTTTTGGGTATAGTAGAACAGTGCATAAGTTTGTATGCCCTCTATTCCATCAACAAACCTTCTCTCTCCAAAACATGCACACCGCCCTCACCCAAGAACAAACCCTCATCTTAAAAGCATTTACCACAGGGGAAACCTTTAAAGTCAATGCCTATGCGGGTACTGGAAAAACCTTTACACTGAGAGCTTTGGCTGAAGCCAATCCACAGCGACGTTTTTTATATGTGGGGTTTAATCGTCGGATTGTAGATGAGGCACAATTAGTATTTCCACAAGGGTATGTGAGTTGTAAAACTGCACATCAACTTGCCTACGCCCGTACACCCGACTATGTCCGAGAACGTGTCACCGCCGATACCCAAGACCTCTTAAAAGCCATGACGCAATGGGTACAAACATCCACGCACTTGGGGAAGCTTACAGATGTAACTTCACTATGTGAAACCCTACTCATGCCCGCCCTTCAACAGTTTAAACAGTCTGACCTCCTCAGTATGCCTGCCCAAAAATCCCTCTACCCTGAGGAAGCTTGGGATATGCAACTCTCCCAACGGGGCGTACAAGCCTATCTGCGTCATCTAGGAAAACATCCTCAGTGTGCTAAAAAACTCGCTCTCTCTGCCTCCCCTCATACGTGGGAAAAAGAAACTTTTGAGGCACTCGCACTACTGGGGTTTCAAAAAATACTGAGTACCTTTTGGCATGCCCAATTTTCACCCGAGAGTACCCTCCCTATTGACCATGACGCTTACTTAAAAGCATGGCAACTTACACAACCTAAGTTGTCGTATTACGATGCGATTCTGTTTGATGAAGCCCAAGACGCAAACCCCTGTATGCTCAATGTTGTGATGACACAAACGCATTGTCAAAAAGTGATTGTGGGTGATAGATTCCAACAACTCTATGCGTGGCGAGGTGCCATTAACTCTTTAAAAACCCTTCAAATCCCTGAATATTATCTGACCCAAACGTTCCGTTTTGGTAACACACTGGCTGACCTTGCCACCCAAGTACTCCATAGCATTGACCCAGAAACACCCCCCTTGACCTCGGCCCTCAAACCCTCTATTGCTGAGCAAGCCACTGTGATTCGTCCTCTCCACACCGAGGAGTTTCCTAGAACGGTTTTATGCCGAACCAATGCCGCTTTGTTGAACGATTATTTACAGTACTATGAAACCTGCCATATTGATATTGTAGGGCGGGAGGCTTATGCCATGGCTTCCGAATTGGAAGGACATTTTAAGGCATGTAAGCGTCTTGATGCTTCAGGCTGGAAATACCTGAAACAGGAGACAAAAGACAGTTCGCCGCAATCTTATAATCTGATGGTATGGGTTGAGAAAAACCAAACACGTATTCCTGAAGTTTTGAAACATCTTAAACAAGCGGCACGAAAAAACAATCCAGCTTCAAAAGCAGCCTCAGTGCGTAAGGTATCCAAGCGTCCGTTTGTACTCCTTTCTACCGTGCATCAAGCCAAGGGGCTTGAGTGGGATTATGTGGTGCTAGGAGATGACTTTAAGGTGGACACCCCTGATGAGTTAAATATCCTGTATGTTGCCCTTACACGTGCCAAACGTGCCATTGATGTTTCTGCTTGTTCTGCTTTGAGTCTCTTGGGGTGTATGCCCCCTGAATGTCAAACCATGGCGGGTAAGCAGATTCCTAGTTATGTTCGCTTACCTGCTTCAAAGCATGCCACGCCTCAAAAAGAGCTGCCCTCTCAACCATCCACCAAACCATTGATTCAAGTCTCAAAAACACTACAAGCGGTCAATAAACCTCAACATAAACCTGAATACAAAGCACAAATTAAAACACGTATTATTCAGCAGACGCATCTTCCTTAAACCACATCGTTGGTTTGTCCTATTACCCTTGCGTTTGAATAAACGGCACAGCCCTATAAGCACTTCAAGAGGCAAGCTAACACACCTGTGCAAGTCATCTCCTTTAAAAAAGTGACTTTTTACTACGTCGTGCTATGTACGCCTTAAAAACCTTATATCGTAGGACATGATGTAAGAATGTTTCAATCATATCCTGCATTTGAAAACCTGTCTTTTGAACTAAGGGGTATCGCTTTGAGCCTGTACGTTCTTTCGTACTTAAGGAATATTAAAGGATTTAACTTGTATGATGATGTATCGTAAATTTCAAAAATTTGCCTACCCCGCTATGCAGTTCATGAACCAGCTTAATTATTTACAAAAATTTGGGGTGATTATGCTTCTTTTTGGATGCGTACTCGTTCCTCCTTTCGTGAATTTTTACCAACAAACCTCTAAAAATTTGAACTTTACCTCTCAAGAGTTACAGGGTGTCAAAGTATTACATCGCTTAGATAAACTCACCGAGCAAGTCGCAAACAATCAACCTGAAGCAGCTCGTACCCTTTTGGAAGCACTTGAAAAAGCAAATGATACCGAGCGTGCCCCTCTTACATTTGCTGCAAAAGGAATACAAGAACTCAAAACAAGTTTAGCCTCAGGAACCCCTTTACAACAAACAGATAAACTCCTGAACGTGTATCAACAACTGATGATAGATTCAAATCTTTTACTTGAACCCATTAAAAGTGCCCATTTTTTAGTCCACACCACAGGGATTTACATTCCTAATATCATGCTTCGTCTACTTGTACTTGAGCGTGGTATTTTAGAATCCAAGAAGGTTTTGAACGGTGAGAGTGAGTTTCAGGAGCATATGGCTATTGCACAAATAGGGATATTACAAGATGAAGTCAGTCACCTAGAAAGTAGCTTTAAAACAATCCAAACGCTTAAAGAGCTTGACCCTGATATGCAAGATAAATTGCTACAAGCTTATACGGCGTTTAAAAATAATTGGAGTAGTGTGGAGGGGTTATTGACTCAGAAGCTCCACGACAACGGCACACCCCTTGAAAAATCTCTTGATTGGCTACTCACGCTTCGCCAAAGTGCTTCCACCCTTAATCAAGTCAGTATTACTTGTCTTGAAGCACTCCTGAAAGACCATTACACCCAAACGGGTATTCCTCTACAGCAAGCGTTTATTCTTGCGGGGGCTTTACTCGCCTTAAGTGCTTATTTACTGATGGGCTTTTATGTAGGTACGAAGCGGAATGTGACACAAATTAGTGAAGGCATGCAGGCTTTTGCACAAGGCGACCTCACCCTTGAGCTAGTCCCCGAAAGTAAGGATGAACTTTCTGAGATTGTACATGCCCTCAACCAAAGTGTAAAAGACCAACAGGTTCTCATTGGTACACTCATTGAAGATGCCAAAGCGGTGGATGTGTATGCCCAAAAACTTCAAGAAAGTTTAGAGCAAGTCAATCAAAATGCCCAATCAGCTTTAGTAACGGTTCAAGCGAGTCAAGAAACCTCCAGTCAAATTGAAAGCAATGTGGCTCATACCAAACAGGCCGTTAATACTTCAGGGCAAGAGCTAGGGCGTTTAACACAATCAACACATGAGCTTGAGAATTTAAACCGCCAAATGGCATCGTTTACGGTACAAAGTACCAATAGTTTTGCAAGTATTGCGGTGGCTGTTGAGGAAATGTCGGCAACCATTCAAGATATTTCAACACAAACTATCCAAAGTAACGACATCAGTGTGCGTGGGCAAGAAGCTGCCCAACATACTTTACATATGTTGGATGAACTCCGTCACTCCATTTTAGAAATCAACAAGGTTGTCAATATTATTCAAGACATTGCAGCACAAACCAATACCCTTGCCATTAACGCTGCAATTGAGGCTGCCCATGCAGGAGAGGCAGGTCGTGGGTTTGTGGTGGTTGCCAGTAAGGTCAAGTCATTAAGTGTTGAATCGTCCAACACGACCACTGAAATTATCCATCAAGCCCATGGGATTCAAGAAAACATGGATAAGGCGGTACAAACGATTCAGCATCTTATTGAGATTATGCAAGAAATGGACCATTTCAGCAAAGGCATTTTTGAAAAAGTGCAACAACAAAGCCAAGTCGTTCGTGTTTTATCAGGTGACTTACAGCGTGAAAATCATGCCATGCAGACCTTAAAAGGGCATGTCACTTCTTCTGTGGAACACACCCATGCCATCGGAGAGGTCATTGACACTTTAAATGATGAAACCCATACATTAGAACAAACGGCAAGTGCCTTGATTCAAGTGGCAGAACGAGTGGTGCAAACCTCTGACCTCATGAGTGAGCATGCCGATAGCACCTCACAGCAAGTACAACTCCTGTTGCCCATTAGCGGACACCTTGCCGATGTTGCGGGGCATCTTCGTACCATCTCAGGCAAATTTAAGCTTCAAGACCTCACAACAGAAGAAACGACAAACACGCAGGTCAATGCCCTTCTCAAAAAGCTCGCCGCAAAACATGAGTCACTTCGTAAGTAAATACCCCTATATGATGGGTCACATCTAGGCTGTATGGCATAGGTAGCACCCAATACTTCAAAACACTTTAGTTTATAACATGTTGTAGCATCATTGTATTGAGGAATCGTTCATCATGCGTTTACCCACATTTTTAGCGGCGTTACTTTCTCCTTCTGAAAAACTCATGAGCCAACTGCCATATCTACAAAAGTTTTTACTTCTGGGATTAGTTTTTTCAACCGTGATGGTGATACCTTTTAATAATTTTTATAACAGCACTCAAGACCTGATTCAGTTTACTCAAACCGAGCTTTATGGCACCAAGATATTAGGGCAAGTGGATAGCATGCTAGAGATGCTCGCAAACGGACAAACCTCAGGGGCTAGACTAACGCTTGATAAACTTGAAAAAAATAATGATTTAGAAAAAGACCCCCTTAAATTAGGGACGAGTATCGAGACGTTGAAACAATCGTTTAGCTCTGGGAGCCTTAGTCAACAAAGTCAGGAAGTACTTAACTTCTATGAGGAAGTGATTAGTCATTCTAACCTCCTCTATGACCCTGAACTTACCACCTATCAACTCATGGAGCTTGAAGATAGACTGATTCCTCAAATGGTTGTTGCATTGCTTACACTTGAAGATATTCTTCATAGAGACAAAAAGCAAAATCAGTCCCCCAATTTAGTCACTAACGAGCAAGCACATCGTCACATTCTTGTGCAAATAGGGGTTATACGGCGTGTACATCAACATATGGCCAATGCGATGAGTGTGTTACAGAAAAATGGTAGCATGCCCATAGAGCAACGAGACAAACTCCTACAGCACTACAATAACTTTAAAAATGCTTTTGTAAGTATTGATGCCTTACTCGAAGATGCACTTAAAGGGCGTTTTCAAAAATTGATTCAATCTGCAGATTGGGTGGTGGGCTTACGCCATAACGCACTAGGACTCAATGAAACCATCAATACCATGTTAACTGAGTTGCTGAATCAACGCCTGAATCGGTTACCCATGCCTTTATACCAAGCTTTATGGATTACCTGTCTCATTATGTTAGGAACGGGGTATCTTATTTTAGGGTTTTATCGTTCCACAAAACGCACCGTTTCCCGTCTTAATGAGGCGATGCACGCTTTTGCTTTGGGCGACTTAGCACGCAGTACGATTGAACCCACCAGTAAAGACGAAATGGCGGAAATTGTTCAAGCGTTCAATCAATTCATTGATGAACAAAAAGCCCTCGTTGCCCATATCAAGAGCCAAGCGTCCGAAATAGAACACTATGCAATAAACCTCAACAAAAGTTTGATGCACGTTGAAATGACCACCCATGATGTGCTTGAAACCATGCACACCACACAGGCTTCTTCTTTAGCCATTGAAAATAGCGTCGGTAAAACTCGCCAAGCCGTGAATACGACCCATGTAGAATTAACCCATCTAGGAAATGCCACCGAGGCTTTAAACCAAGTCAATCATAAACTAGAGTCATTTGTTGCGCAAAGCTCCTCTGGGTTTGAAAATATTGCCGCTGCCGTTGAAGAAATGTCCAGTACGATTCAAGATATTTCAACACAAACCATCCAAAGTAATGATATTTCTCTAAGAGGACAAACCGCTGCTAAAGAGACACTCACGATGTTGGATGAATTGAGAGGGTCTATTTTGGAAATTAACAAAGTTGTGAATATTATTCAGGACATTGCGGCTCAAACCAATACGCTTGCCATCAATGCAGCCATTGAAGCAGCCCATGCGGGTGAGTCGGGTAGAGGATTTGTCGTGGTTGCCAGCAAGGTCAAAGCACTCAGTGTTGAGTCATCCAATACCACCGTGGAAATTATTCATCAGGCTACAAACATTCAAAGCAATATGGATCGTGCCTTAGCGACCATTCGGCATTTGATTCAAATTATGGAGGAAATGGACACCTTCAGTAAAAGTATTTTTGAGAACGTGCAACAACAAAGCCACGTGGTTAGAATGCTTTCAGGAGACCTCCAACGTGAAAACAATGCCATGCAAAGTCTGAAAGGGCATGTGATGGATTCTATCCGTCATGCTGAAAGTATTCATCATGGTCTAGAGCATTTGCAAGAAGAGTCTCTCGTGCTGCAAGACAATTCCAATGCCTTGGTGCAAGCCGCAAATCAGGTACTGGAAACCTCTGACCAGATGAGCGATAAAGTCGATTATACCTCTGAAGAAATTAAAATGTTACTCCCTCTTGCAACGAATCTTACGGACGTTGTCACCCAACTCAGGACGGTTTCAGGACGGTTTAAGAGTGAGGATACTGTTTCAGATGGGAATAGTTTGAAAGAACGCATCGAGGCTTACGCTGCCCAGGAATAACCCTCTTCCTCCATACGCTCTGGATTCCGCAACTTCATACGGAATCCAGAAGGCGTAAGTGATGTCATCCTGCCCCCCTGTGATACCTTCCTTCCCATACCTCCCTTCTTGTATGTGAAAGAATAAAAAAGCTCTCCCGTCATGCAAGAAGCTATCAACTCAAAGCAAAGGGGTTTGGACGTTTCAAGGTACGCTCCTGCTGAGACTCAGAACATGACACCTGTGTTGCCAAGTTTGTAGTGTTTTCAGAGGGGGCAGAAGCGTTTTCTAAGACGGGTTCCTCTAAAAAGCCTGACAAATTAGAAACCTTTGACACCAAATCAAGCGTGATATCTAAAGGTGCTTCTATTTCAGGGGTCACCAGCATATTTGAAGCAACATCTGTTGCAGGGGGTTGCCATAAGTGTTTTTCAATCGCAAGAGTGCCTAAAGGTTGACTATCCTTAGGGTGAATTTTCTCTAGCATAGGAATGGTAGGAATATAGACTTTACGTGCTTCTGCCTCAGAAAGCCACCCCGCCTGTTGGAGTGCTTTTAGTGCCACACGGTCGCGCACATTGTCACCCGTATCGCCTTGTCCTGACCATAGCTTTAGCACCATAGCCTCTTGCGTTTTTCGATTTGCGATACAGATAAGGTTCCCTTTGGAAGATTTTGGAATCAAGTTGCCTTGGGTGATTTCCAAGAGTTGTGCATCAAAATTCTCTCGATTACCCACCAAATGAGGGTTATCCTTTAAGGCATTTAACAGAGGCTCAAAGCCTTTGTCCGACACTAAATGTGCAAACAAAGTGCCGAGGGTTTGTAATGACATGGTAAAGGTGGGGATAAAACCTTGGTCATAACGTACCATTCCCATTTTATAAAGAGGTTTGGTATCAGTTCGTACAGGTAAAGTATCGCTGGGCTGCGTACGAGCCTTGGGCAGGGGGTCGGCACTTCGCTGAAAGCTATGGAGCAAGGCTTGTTGGAGTTTCCCAGTGGGTTGCCAGTAATGCTGTGGCTCGGCATCAATCAATTTGGAAAGAAGCACAAGGGCCACATGGTGAGGGAGGGAAGGATGAAAAATAAGACTTGACGAAAAACTTCTATTTTCCCACGGCAACCTAGTCAAGGGAGTCGCAGGCTTTGAACTCCCACATACCAAATGGTTAGGTAAAATATAAAATCGTTTCATTAAATGGAGTAATCTTTTAGTTTGAGCCTCTTCCCCTTGATTATTGGACGCAAGCACGGCAAGGTCAGCCCCTGTTAAATTTGGTACAACAAACCCTTCCTTTTTTAATATCTTCATCGTTTTAAACAGCATCCCCACCTCAAGAGGTTGTAGGGTAGCACGTGCCTTCACAAAGTTATCTTGTGGATTACCACCAAATTGCTGAACAACCTGTCCTGTTGGCTTTACAATCGCCCCCGAAGCTTGCCAGTAATTTTCAGCAAACAAATCGTTGCGTCTCAGAGCCACTGCAACGAGTTTTGGGTTTGGAGGAAGCTCAACCCCCATTTCCTTCAAGGAGCTAATCCCAAAACGAGTCGAGATTGAGTGCGTAGGACGATGAGCTACCACCCGTTGCGTAGGAGGTCTATCAAGGCTTGGGGGTTGATAACGCCCTGCCAATAAAGCTGTAGGTAAAACTGTAGGTAAAAATGCGAGTCGGGTCATGAGAAAAATCAGGTCAAGGCTACTAACCATTGAAAGCTGTCAAATAGGCTTACACAACGTCTTATGAAAGAGCCTCTCATGAAAGGGTAGCCAAGGCATAAAGAATACTCAAGTATCTCTCCTAAAACCATCCCTATCAACCCTCTCTTATGTAACGTAATGTTATTGGCAAAAGGTTTTAGGTTTTTTAAAAACGGAAATTTAACCCATAACAAATCAAATATTTGTTGTACAAATGCTATTATTTTCCTGCATTCCCAAACATATAAGGACCTGAACCTAAGGTATTCGTCATATCTGTGAAGTTCATTTCATACCAAGGTTTAGGGGGTGGCGTAGCAACCTTTGCAGACGTTGGATTATGAATCAAGGCTGGCAGATGGAAATCTGCATGGTTCGCCTTCCATTGTGCAAGGAGAGGTTTAAAGGTCTGCGTTATGAGGGTAGTCATGGGGGTTCCTAAAAGCTGACTCATAATCAAATACGCAAAGAAAGGATTATACTGATTGAGTTTCAACCAAGCCGCATTTTGTAAGCCAAGCTCTTGACGGAGTCTTGCAAAGTGTTCATACACCTGTGGGTATAGCTGGGTTGAAAGCTCTTGGTACACTTGAGGCGAAACATTTAAAAGACTTTCATACAACCTATCACGTTTTTTAAAAATCTCACGTGTCAACTTAATAGGACCCTCTGGGCTGTACCATTCTGGGAAACGGGATAAGCCTTCTGTTGGATGCGTTAGCTCAGTTACAAGGTGTTTGAGCTTAGCTTGTAGCTCGGTAGGCAAACCATACTTACGATGGAGTAGCCCCTCAGATGTAACACTGTCCTTGAGAGCCTTTTGCGTTCTTTCATTCTCATAGATATTCTTCAAAGGAAAAGCCCATGTTGGAAATCTTAAACTGGTTTGTACCCTATTAAGCAAGGCTTGTAGGCTTTGTAAGTGGGTACGGTACGCCAGTTTATCCTCTGAAGAGAGCTTGGTTGTATCTAATCGGTGACGTGCTAAGCGTTTTTTAAGCTGAGAAATATCTTTAATCCAAGCCTCTTGACGAAATTGTTCATAACTGAGAAGACTTTCACGTAAATCTGTGTAATAGCTTCGGACAGGACCCAATAAAAGTGGCGATAATTTATTGCGTTTACGATGCACCATCGCAAGCGTATCAAAGGCTTCCTCCATACGCTGCCACATGTCAGGACGTTTTGAGGGGGCAACAAGCCGTCGTAAGGCTAAAACGTCGGCGTGGTCGTCTCTTTCCTGCATAAAATGGACAGGGAGCGTCCCCAACAGCCCACCACATAACATCGGAATACTCGTCGTAAGAAGATTTTTGGGTAACTGGGCAGGGTCACCTCCCTCTTTATGCTGCTTCCCAGCTTGATATAAGCTGGTGCCTAACACATAAAGACTGAACATCGTTACGCCTCCCTCAGGTTGACGTAACAGATGCCATGCAATGAGACCTTTTAGCCAGTCGGGATGCCACTTAGGCGTTTCTTTTTTTTGGTCAAGACTCCCTTTTTCAAACAGCAAGGTGGTCATGAGTAAAATGGGTAAGGTACCTTTACGCAAAAGCGTATTCCCTAACCACACAGGGAGCAATTGGCTAGGTGTAAACGCAAACTGGGGCGGGGCTGTATTCAAACCAAAGCGTAATGTTTGGGATGGTCGCTCATTTTGATAGCTATCCTGTGGGGTCGCAAACGCCTCCGCTGAGGTATGAGGTACTTGTTGAGGCCTGCCCGCTAACATAGGCTTCCGAAACGGATGGGATACAAGTACTTGATAAGGCGGCGTAAGTAGGGATGTACTCACGTTAATATAGTACCTAGTTCGTTAATTAGTTAAAACGCAGTGTATCAAACCACTCATTAAAAAACAATCCACACATATGACCCATCAATACCCAAAACGCTATTGTTATCCAAAAGGCTCAACGCATCCAGCAGTGTGATGTCACTTCGTGACAGGGACATAAAGCATCACCGTTACAAACGTTAATACGGCACGTCCTGCACCTAGTTCACCCAAATGTTCTGCTGTTTTTGCTTTGACACCAACTCGTTCAAGCGGTAATGACAGGCAGTTTGCAAGATTGGCTTGAATCTGAGTTTTATAGAGTTTTAAAGAAGGACGCTGTAACACAATGGTGCTATCTACACCAAGGACGGTAAATCCAGAATAGTGCGTACAACAATACGTTAGCACATGGTTTAGTAATACCCTGCTATCAGCTCCTGCCCATTGAGGGTCTTGGTCGGAAAACCAAGTGCCAATATCCCCCAAGCCCATTGCACCAAGAATGGCATCAATCAGAGCGTGTATTAAAGCATCTCCATCCGAATGACCTTCCACACCACAAGGGGCATCAGGTAGAACGACACCACCAAGCACCAAGGGTTTACAAGCCTTTAAAGCGGGCGATAAGCGATGAATATCCTGTCCATTGCCAATACGCAAAGCAAGCAAGCTTTCAGGGACAGTCGTTTCAAAAGAAGCCGTCATCTTATCCATAACCCTCACCGTCTTTCATGTTACGCTTCAGGCAACAGCCCTAACGCTTTGAGTGCATGAACAATACCACCTTCTTCTTGAGCTTTTGTCACCCAAGTGGCGGCTTCTTTAGCTTCTGGCGTGGCATTACCCATGGCAATACCATAACCTGCATTAAGCAGCATGGGGATGTCGTTACCATGGTCGCCCAAACAAAGGGTATGTTTTTCAGGAATACCCAAAGACTGACACACCGCCTGAATCGCATGCCATTTTGTCGCATGGACATGATTGACTTCAAAAAAGAAGCTTCTTGACTGACAAGCCACAATGGGATGTTGTGTCTCGGCGTGAGCCAAATATGCCTTGAGGGTTTTTGCCTTTTCAGGGTCACGTGCCATAATGGCAAGTTTAGTAGGGGCAAGCGGAGAAGCTTCCATTTGAGCTACAAGTGTTTGAGTACGATGCGGTGTAACCCCCGAAGTACGTTCATACCATCGGGCATCTTCATCATCCACCGCTTGAATCAATAACTGAGGGTGCAAATAGCAGTTGATGGAATAGCCCATGGCTGTGAGGTCACGTACCAAGGTCAAAGCGGTGTCTCTAGGGACAGGCTGATGATAACTGGGTAATAGGATGGGGTCGGTATCCACGTTAGGACGTTGCCAATTTTCAGGGGCATCTTCAGGGAACAAGACCATCCCGCCTTGATACGTCATGAGAGGCCCCTTAAGCCCTAAGGCTTGGGCAAAGGGCATCGCTGAATAAAGCATGCGTCCTGTCGCAATCGCAACGGTTAAACCTGGTGTCGCAATCAGTTGCTTTACAGCATCTACAACCCCCTCAGGAAAGCTTAGGTCATGGCGCAGTAGGGTACCATCAAGGTCAAAAGCAACCAATTCAATCGGATATTGTGGCTTGGGTGCTGGTAGTACGGCAACAGAAGTATCTGCGACTTCAAGCCCCATGGCTTGCACATCACCTATTGACGAAGAAGAAAACACCGAATTCATCATTATTAAACCACCTCAATCATCAAAGAAAGACAACCCTCATCCACACCAACACGCCACGCACTAGCCACTCATAACAGCCTAGGGAGTTGTGAGTTGGGGTGCTACCGCACTGGTGACATAAGTCGTCGATACTTCAGGATGTTTTAAGTGGCGTGCCACATCTAACAAACCAATAAACAAGGGGTGTGCATTGTCAGGGCGAGATAAAAACTCAGGATGATATTGGCACGCCACAAACCAAGGATGGTCTGGGAGTTCCACCACCTCAACAAGCTCTCGATTGGGAGACATACCCGAGAATACCATGCCCGCCTTTTCAAAGGCTTTAAGGTAATCACTATTAAACTCAAAACGATGACGATGACGCTCCATGACGGCACTCTGTTTGTAAACTTGGTGCGTTTTCGTGCCTTTTGTAAGATGACAAGGGTACTGCCCAAGACGCATCGTCCCGCCCTTATCTTTCAGTTGCCTTTGATGGCTCATTAAGGACACAACAGGATGAGGGGTTTGTTCATTAAACTCTTCACTGTCGGCTTCAGCCAGTCCCATCACGTTCCGAGCATACTCAATGACGGCACATTGCATCCCAACACACAACCCCAAATAAGGTAAATGGTTTTCACGGGCATAACGAATGGCTTCAATTTTACCCTCAATCCCCCGAGACCCAAACCCACCAGGCACAATCAAGGCATCAATCCCCTCAAGGAGTACCCGTGCAGCTTCTTGGTCGGTGCATTCTTCCGTGTTAATCCAAGTAATTTCAGGCTTAATCCGCAAATGCCCCGCCGCATGACGAATGGACTCAATCACAGATAAATAAGCATCTGAGAGTTGGGTATATTTACCAGCGACTGCAATGTTTAGGGTATGATTGGGCGTTTTGATATTTTCAATCATCGCCTCCCAGTCTTCCAGATGGGGTTGCGTAAAAGGCACATCAAGTTTACTTAGCACTTGGCGGGTAAGTCCCTCTTGCTCAAGTGCAATAGGCACTTCATAGAGTACTTTTAGGGTACGGGCTTCAATCACACACTCAGGCGCAATGTTGGTAAATTGCGCAAGCTTAATACGTTCGCCCTTCCCAAGAGGCACCTCGGTACGACACACCAAAATATCTGGCTGAATCCCGATGCTTCTAAGCATATTTACACTGTGCTGAGAAGGCTTCGTTTTAGCTTCACCACTGGTTTGTAAATAAGGCACCAAGGTGACATGAATAAAGCAACAGTTGTTAAAACCTACATCATAACGAAACTGACGAATCGCCTCTAAGAAAGGAAGCCCTTCAATATCACCCACCGTGCCACCGACCTCACAAATTAAAAAATCAGGGTTCAAGGTATTTGAGGCACCCACAATACGGAGCTTGATTTCATCGGTGATATGTGGAATGACCTGTACCGTACCACCAAGATACTCCCCAGCACGCTCTTTTTGAATCACACGCTGATAAATACTCCCAGAAGTCACGCTATTCACTCGTGCAAGGGAAACATCAATGAAACGCTCATAATGCCCGATATCAAGGTCTGTTTCCGCCCCGTCATTTGTCACAAAAACCTCACCGTGTTGAAACGGACTCATCGTACCGGGGTCAACGTTAATATAGGGGTCAAGCTTTTGAATACTAACTTTATAGCCTCTTGCACGTAATAAACGCCCTAAACTAGCGGCAGCAATACCTTTTCCTAAGGAGCTTACAACACCACCTGTAATAAAAATATATTTTGTGGAAGACATCATCATCATGAGAGGCTTCAGGCTCCTTGGATTAGCGTAGGGGGTCTTATTAGGTCATTCGATTACAAGGTAGGGGCTAGAAATAGTCTAAAACCATGAATACACCCATTATATGCCAAATAAAATGAAGACTCAAACGCCTGACGCATCCCCACAGACGCAAGCATCGGCGTATGATGACATCAGTCAGTAAAATACCCAACAGGCTTCCAATGCCTCGTAATAGGAGGGGGAAGCATTGATTGATGGCTCAAGTCAATGTCCACACAGCCTATAGAGGTGCTACACGCCATGTAGTTTTTGCCGTGCGAGGGCGGTTTTTATAAACACTACTTGGCACGTAATGCCACGCATAGGCTGCAAAATCAGACCACCCAAGCTCAGGATGTGCTTTTAAATACGCATTTATCCAATCCGACTGTGCGAGCCAGAAAGCAGGCACCTTTAAAGGACTTTGAGGCAGTACTAACGCCTCCTGCTGAGGTTGAATCACAGCAAGCCAAACCTCTTTTGCGTGCTGCTTGATTTGCTTACGTAACCCGACACCTTCTTGAGAAGCCACAAAGGCATGAGGGGCTATAAAACGCCCTTCCAACCCGCCATGGGTACTTAGACACCAAAACACCTCAGGACCTAAATAGGCTACAGCAGGTTGAAGTTCACGCTCCCAGATATTATGCAAACTATCCACTTGCCCACCTACCCAAAATCCTTGATGTTGCATCCCTTCAAGCTGCCCTTCTGACAAGGCAAGCATGCCGTTTACAGCAGGGAAACGCATCAGGGCAAGTCGAAGTGCTTGTGCGTTGTATACATTGAGCCAGTATGCCCATTGGTCTTGCTTGGATGGGAAACATTGAGGTTGCGTTTTTGGCGATATTTTAGCCACTTGCTCCAAATACCCTGTGAGCTGTTGGAGCTGGATTTTTGCATAGGGCAAATCCACTTGATGCGTTTCAGGGTCTATCACTCGAACCAAAAACCCATCCCACACACCATGGCTAAACTGACGTGCTTCTAGCCCACATGCTTGGTCAAGGTAAGGTGAGCCTACCCTTTGAGCAGCCTGTGTTTCTGTCTTGAGGAGAGTCCCCAAACATGTGAGGCTCCAAGCAAATAGGAGCATCCCTATCAAACGTGAGAACCTTTTGTAGTCGTTGTAGGATGAGCGCTTTGACATAAAAAAGCCTTCAGAAGCTAGGAATATCACTCACCATCAAGCAAGAGGTAAGGATGTGATGCGTAAAGGTCATGGGGTATGTATTTTTCAAGTATACCTATACGTTTTCGTATCAAGCCCCCATGCAAGAGGAAGATCGCCTTTTTGTTGTAGCCTATTAACGCTTTTGCCAACAAGACAGCATCCAAAGGGAAATCATAGAGGCGACAAAACGAACATTGATTCTTTCATGGATTCTTTTGTACGAGTGTCCTGATTGACGTAGGACTATCCGAGTAAAATGGCATGTTGATGGTATACTGGAAACAGGCTTCAATTGAACTGTAAAAAGGCTTTAGGTGAGTCATAAACCTCCCTTTAAAAAACACCATATAAAACCAAACATACTTCACTGCCCCTAAAAACCTTTATTTAAAATACTTTGTTGAACGGTATCACCTCCCATACATAATTACCAATCGTGCCATTTTTAGAAACGACTACGACTGATGATGACCACACTGACTCACTCCTTAACCACACCCCCTACCGAAGAAAACTTAAATCCCAGTGCCGCATGTTGGACACCTGAAGCCCAAGCATTGTTAGACACCGCACAAGGTATCATCCCTAATATCGCTTTTTTTGCCAAACAAGATATTCGTTACCCCATTGGTGAGGGGTTTGATGAAGCGTCTTACCGTACGCTAGGATTTTCATGCGGCGTCTTATTCCGAGCCTTAATGGGTGAAGTCCAAGAGCATGGGCAATCAGTGGCAGAGGCTCTCCCCTCTTGGCTATCCAACCTCAGTACCCATCCTAACGCACTGGCACATTTGGTGCCTTGGTCTGTTGTGGTAGGGCGTGATGTGCGCCTCACCAGTGAAGCCATGTTTGCTTCCCTTTGTGAGGGGCTACGCTTGGCGGGTATACAGCCTATTGATTTAGGCATTATCCCCACACCTGCGATGTATTTTGCCGAAAATTGGCTGAATGAAAATCTGGACGTGCTTGCAAAACTCGCCAGTGAAGGCGTAAGCGTTGCAACCCGTCCCATGGCAGGCTTAATGGTTACGGCAAGTCATAACCCCTCTGAATACAATGGTTTAAAGGTCACTTTTGGTTGTAAACCACTGGGTGAAAACCACCTTAATACTTTAAAAGTATTGTATCAGCAGTGTCATGAGGCCGTCACAAACAGTCACAAAAACCAAACGCTTTGCAAAGAAACCACACCCTTACCTTTCAATACCCTAGACCATGCGTGTACTTGGCTTTTGAAAGCCTTGCAACCTCGCTTTGGTTTACCTGAAGCAAGACATACACTCCCTAGCCTTAAAATTGTGGTTGATGCGGGTAATGCCACAGGCGGTTTACTTGCCCCTCAGTTATTACGTGCCATGGGACATGAAGTCATTGAGCTTTTCTGTGAACCCGATGGACGTTTCCCTAATCACCACCCTGACCCCTGTGCCCAAGTGAACCTGCTTGACCTTCAAGCCAAAGTAAAGGAAGTCCAAGCAGATTTTGGGGTAGCTTATGACGGTGATAGCGACCGTTTAGGTGTTGTGGATAACCGTGGACAAGTGATTCCTGGCGACCAAGTCACCTTATTTTTTGCAGAAGACATCCTTCAAGGTTGGCATCATTGCCTCAGCCACGACCCCGAACGTGCCATGCTAACAGGGGATGCTCCTCGTGTTGTATTTGAAGTGAAATCGACCCAACGACTCACCGAACATCTGGCAGCCCTTGGTGGTACGCCTATTATGTCTCCCACGGGGCATGCCGTCATGAAAGCCAACATTTACAAACATGATGCTGTTTTTGGGGGTGAAATGAGTGGTCATATCTTCTTCAGAGACCCCTTCCAGTGGGAGATTCAACACTGGGGATATGATGACCCTTTCTATGCTTCAGGTCGTTTAGCGCTACTTGTACAACAACGTCGTGTGATAGATGAGCAGTTTGAGCTTGCTAATATCTTGGCACACTTACCTGCCACTTACCTGACTGAGGAAAAACGTCTCAACTGTCCTAAAGTCCTTGCACCACTTGTGATGGAAAAACTTGAAACGGCACTGCCTGAGGCACTCTTAAACGAGCATCATGTGCAAGTAACTGAAACCATCACCTTGGACGGTTTGCGTCTAAACATCGCTGGCGGGTTTGTACTGATACGCCCCAGTGGTACAGAGCCTAAGATGACCACTCGTATCGAAGCGGGGTCGCAAAGTCAAGCAGAAGCACTTGAAGCCACCCTGATTACATTAACTGAGTCGTTTATTGCAGCACTCAATCGTTAGGCTTTAGAAACCCTTACAAACCTTATGATGATGTCACAAGTACACCAGCTCTTGGTATTATTGGCTCATGGGAGTCGTGACCCTCGGTGGCGACAGCCCTTTGAGGCATTGATAACTCAAGCTTCTCATATCGAGAAACCTGCCCGTAGTCATATTGCACTTGCTTATATGGAAATGGCTTCACCCAGTTTACAAGATGTTGTGCGTCAAACCATGGCTACGTTACCTCCTCAGGATACCTTAACCGTGCAGGTATTACCTTTATTTATGGCAATGGGGGCTCATCTTACCCATGATGTGCCTCCCATGTGTGCTGCACTCATGGCGGCTTACCCTGAAAGATTACGCATCCATCAAGCCCCTGCTTTAGGAGAGAACCCAGCAGCACAACAGGTGTTTTTGCAAGTTATCCAAGGGTACCTTCAGCAACCCCTTTAAAGGCTACCGAAAGACCCTCATTGTGTTAGAACGCCTCGTGTTGAAGCACTTTAGAAATTTTGCGTCGTTGGATTTGCCCTTACAACAAGGATGGCATATCTTTCTGGGAGCCAATGGGCAAGGAAAAACCAATCTTTTGGAAGCCTTTGTGCTTCTTGCTTGGGGCAAGTCGCAACGTCAAGGGCTTACCCCCTCGGGTTCATTGAATAAAAGCTTACACACCCACCCCTTGATATACCATCCTGAGTGGTTACCCCCTATCGTTGATGAAGCCCCCGTACCAAACGCTCCTCTACCCGAGGCTTCACTGACGACTCAAACCGCATCAAGCACATCTTTTAAACTGCCTTCTGTCGCCTCGCTTTTGGAACATCCTAGCCAAACACCTACCCACGCACTGCTTGAAGTCACCCTTTCTAAAGAAACACCGACACACACCGACCCCAGCATGCTACGTGTCACTTTAGAGGCTCAAGGAAAACACTCCCGCCTCAAAGCCTCATGGGACGGAAAAGCATTTAAAAAGCGGGGTGACTTAATTGGTAAAATTCCTTGCGTGGCTTTTTTTACCGAAGACCTTGCCATGCTCCGAGGTACCCCAAGCCATCGACGGGAATGGCTTGAACGTGCCATGCTCCAATGGCAACCCCAGTATCAGGATGTCTTCCAGCGGTATCATCAAGTGTTGAAACAACGAAACGAATTACTACACCAAGCAAGCCTCCATGGGCATCATGATATAGCCCTGCTGGACGTACTGACTGAACAGTATATTCAGGTATGGTGGGAGTCTCTTACACTACGCCTCACCTATCTTGAAACCCTATTCCCTTGGTTGCAATACTACCACGCACGACTCGCCAACCCTCAAGATGGTCAATTACAATGCTGTTATCTACCAAGACTTGAAACGCTGGGTTTACGAGAAGGCACCACCCACCCACTCACTGCGGCCTTCCTCAACACGCTTCAGGAAGAACATTTTAGAGAAGAACTCCGACAACGTCGCAAAGAAGAACTCCGACGAGGGTATACCGTTGTAGGCACCCACAAGGACGATATACTATGGTGGTTAGGCACACCAGAAACCCCATGGCTGGTGAGTCAACTTGGAAGCCAAGGACAACAACGCTCCGTAGTGCTTGCCCTTAAACTTGCAGAGTTAGCCACGCTGGCCCAACGCTGCAAAGCGAATCAGGAAGCAGACCCTATTCTCTTGCTTGACGATGTCATGGCTGAACTCGACCCTGAACGCCAAGCCAAACTCTTACTTGCACTTGATACCCATGCCTCAAGCCATACACAGCAGGTTTTCCTTACAACCACCCATTTACACCCCAGCACTTTAGCCACGCTTATACAAGCGAGCAGAAATGACACCCCGCCTACTACCGCCACGCTCCCTATCCATAGTTATGAAGTGGTGCGTGGTACCATCACCCCTATACCTTCACTCTCATAAAGATAATCGCCCATCTGCCACCAAGTGGAACTCCCCTCTACCTTAATAAAGGTCGAAGGGGAGCTAAAGTCAATTGAGATAAGGGGATGCAACAAGCTTTTTTAGATATCGAGATTTTTTACAAGGTGTGCATTTGTCTCAATGAAACGTCTGCGGGGTTCAACCCGCTCCCCCATGAGGAGGTCAAAGAGTTGGTCAGCCATCTGGGCTTCACCTACCTCAACAGACAGTAACGTACGTGTTTCAGGGTTCATGGTGGTGTCCCAAAGTTGCTGAGGCATCATCTCACCCAAGCCTTTAAAACGCTGGATTGAGAGTCCCTTTTTGCCACGTTCATTCACAAGCTGCTCTACTTCCAGTAAATCAGTACAGGTGGTACGTGTAAGCTTATCCCCTTCACCAAACTGAACCTCTAACAATCCTTCTGCAGCAAAGTAAGGCTTCAGCTCCTCATACAAACTCAACATACGCTCGTAATCAAGGTTATCCAACAAAGCGTTTGTTAAACTTACCACGGCGGGTTTCATCCCCGTTGCGGTATCTTCTGTCACACAAGGCTCAATCAAAAGACGTGCTTCTTCCTGCACACTCATGACTTCATCCGAAGGAATACCCTCCAAGCTCATCTGTTCGATAGGTGCTTCTTCAGGGAGGAGCAGCTTAAAGGTATAACTTTCACGGAAGGCATCAGTAAGTGCTTGCTGTAGTGCATGCCACCCTTCACGGGTTTCCAATTGCTGAGCTTGATAATTCTGGGCAATTAGCCAACGCAACAGCAGCTTAGGGATACTTGAAAATACAGGTGCATTTTCAGCACGAATGTATCTAGCCCATTTCCCT
Source organism: Vampirovibrionales bacterium (assembly GCA_044346175.1). Lineage (GTDB taxonomy): Bacteria > Cyanobacteriota > Vampirovibrionia > Vampirovibrionales > JAJTHC01 > JBJTUH01. The sequence continues at coordinate 3,396 of JBIIZQ010000020.1, read as the reverse complement.
AAAAGTTCTAAGAGGCTCTCATTTTCAAGGAGGGTCTCACCCTGTTGAAGTCTCATTTTATTCAAGCCACGCTCTAATAAAAGTTTATCCAAAGCACGGTCGTTATAAAGGTATTTTTCCTCACGACCTATGGTCACTTTATAAAGGGGCGGTTGTGCCACATAAATGTAGCCCTTCTCCACCAAGGGACGTGCATACCGAAAGAAGAACGTCAGCAAGAGTGTACGAATGTGGGCACCGTCCACATCAGCATCCGTCATGATGATAATTTTGTGGTAACGCAGTTTTTCATGTTCTACATCATCCGCATTTCTTGAAATACTAATCCCTAGTGCTTGAATCAAGTTTTGGATTTCTTGGTTATTATAAATTTTATCGAGTCTAGCCCGCTCTACGTTCAAGATTTTACCACGAAGAGGTAAAATTGCTTGAAATTCACGATTTCGACCTTGCTTGGCACTCCCCCCTGCCGAGTCACCCTCTACAATATAGAGTTCACAACGTTCAGGGTCACGATTGGCACAATCTGCTAGCTTACCTGGTAGTGAGCCTGTTTCAAGAACGGTTTTACGGCGTGTCAGTTCACGTGCCTTACGAGCCGCCTCCCGAGCTTGATACGCCATCACAGCTTTAGAAAGAATATTCTTTGCTTCCTTCGGGTTCAACTCAAGCCAGTCGTTGAGTTGTTCTGTTAAGAGATTTTGCGTAATGCCCTGTACTTCACCATTCCCCAGTTTTTCTTTCGTTTGACCTTCAAACTCGGGGTTAGGAACCTTCACACTCACAATGGCAATTAAGCCTTCACGAATATCTTCCCCTTGGAGATTGGTATCTTTTTCTTTGAGGATACTATTTTTACGGGCGTAATCATTCATTACACGTGTAAAAGCATTACGGAAACCCGTTAAGTGTGTCCCTCCGTGGTGGGTATTGATGTTATTGGCGAAACTCAAAAGGGTTTCACTGTAAGCATCCACATAACAGAAGGCGACTTCCACACGTACCCCATCACGAGTTTGGTCACAGTAGAAAGGCGGTTTAAAGAGAGCGGTTTTTGACTCTGCAAGCCACTCTACGTAACTGGCAATCCCACCCTCGTAATGAAAAAGCTCCTGCTTCCCCGCTTTTTTATCATGAAAATGTAGTTTTAAACCTTTGTTCAGGAACGCCATTTCACGGAGACGTGTAGCAATGACATCACAGTCAATTTCTGTCGTGTCAAAGATAGTTGCATCAGGCCAGAAGGTCGTTTTTGTGCCAGTTTGAGAGGTATTCCCAATGGTATGCACATCTGCTTCAGGAATCCCACGATGGTACTTCTGCATCCATACGGCACCGTCACGACGCACTTCTACTATCATTTTTTCAGAGAGTGCATTGACAACGCTGGCACCTACGCCGTGTAAGCCTCCTGATACTTTATACCCACCATCGCCAAATTTACCACCTGCGTGCAGAACCGTATGCACAATTTCAAGGGCAGACTTTCCTACATCCCCTTTGACACTGACGGGAATCCCTCGTCCATTATCCTGAACGGTGACGCTGTTATCTTCATGGATGATAATGTAAATATCGGTACAATAGCCAGCAAGAGCCTCATCGACTGAGTTATCCACAATCTCATACACCAAGTGATGCAATCCTCGTTGACTTGTCGAGCCAATGTACATCCCAGGACGCACACGAACCGCCTCAAGACCCTCTAATACTCGAATTTGGTCTGCACCATAATCGTGGGTCACTTGACTGGACAAAGTTTCTTCTTGCTTATTTTCAGTATTGAGTATGTCCACGGAAGAGAGCATCATCATCATAAAAAGGAAAAACCCTCTATATCTATATAAGGGCTATCAGACACGGGCTATGAAATACCCTACTCAATGGTAGGCTGATTCATAGCATATACCCTAGCGATAGTATCAACATCAATCAACAAAGCCACACCCCTAGAGTGTCTAAGAAGGCATGACAAGCACACTTGGCGAAAAGCGACACCCTTGAGGTGCTATGCCATTGCGTCCTATGCGTCACAACGCAATGGGCTTTCTCCTTCTTAAGAGTATAACGAAAAAAGAGGGGTTTCACCATAGTACCCCAACATAACCACATGACCATGCTCTTTTAAAGGCATGAGGTAGGTGAATGGGTAGGATGCACAAGGTTTGCAAAAGCCTGCTGAGTAAGCGTCTCTTGAGGGGGTAGGAGTGCCTTACTCACAAGCATTGGAGAAGTATCGCCCCTATGTGCAAGATAATACTCAGACACACGGGCATACCATACTGGGACGGCATGCGGTTTAAGAAGGGCATGGTAGAGTTGTTTTGCAAGGGGTTGATGGTACTCATGAGGCTCTCCTGAGGTAGAAAACACACTTTGAGCAATCCAAGCTTGCCACCATAATACCATGTGTACCTGAGTTCGTTTGAAGAGGGGCAAGGCACACCAATGGTCATAGAGGGAAGCAACAAGTTTTGAAACACGATAAGGCGTGAGCGGTAAACAGTCTGAAGCAATCAAGCGTTCATCTAACCATTGTTGCCAAGCATACCAAAACCACTTCTGGGCAAGCTGTGCATAGCACGTTAAAACGTTAACACCCTCCCTTATCACTTGGGCTTGAGGAAGCTTTATTTCTGTTGAAGGGGTCTCGTCTGGCAGTTGGCAAACCTTTTCATCAACCTCATAGCGTGGCAATACGAGCTTCAGCTTTAGAGAAGGAGGCGCCTCTAATTCAGCCTGTAAAGATTCACACAAATGTGTCATGTCACAAGCCACAAGCTTATCGCTTGTCCTCTTGGCAAGTCTTTGCAAAAACGCCTCTCTTTTACGTGCCTCCAAGGAAGAGGACAAATACGGGTAAGCACTCCATGTATCCGCAGCAGATTGATAGGGGGGATAGATACCTTGAGACCCAGAAGCAAGCAGGTAAGCTCCCAAGGGTTTTGGTGGTCGAGCATACACTCTAAGCCTTATCATAAATACCTACTCAGCCTACAAGGTCTTGCTACTTTCATGGCAATAGTCTCAGAAGACACTCTGAAGGTTGCCTCTTTCATCGCCTGAGAGACAGCATTCAAAAAGTCCGTATGTTTCAGGCGTTTTATTTAGGAGTATAGCATCGCAGGCGACTTGTCTTGGACAACGAGTCGTCTGAAAGCCTCTAAAAAGAGGAGTCAATGCATACTGTATGACATCTTTCAAAACTCATACCCACTCTGTGGGATGAGGACTTTGCCAAGCATGCTCTCCTACAATGCTGTAACCCGAGTGGAGCTGTGTTACAAACAGTGCCGATTGTCCCGACGAGTGATTGTCAACCATCCCGCCAGATAAAGAAACACTCTCTGAACCCATATCCATATGATAATAGGAGACATTTAACCAATTAGCTTT
>JBIIZQ010000002.1:0-268967 GCA_044346175.1 Vampirovibrionales bacterium | reverse complement strand
ACCCACAGTTTTTACATTTATAGCGTTGTTTTTTGTTCATGGTACCGTTTTTTACAGCCTCGGTACAGTGGCAATTAGGGCAATTCATTCTCTTATTCTAATGCAATCTATGGTATTGTGCAACGCCGATTAAAGATTAGTTCATGAGTTTTTTAAAGGAGGTTGCACTACTGGTACTTGAGGCTCTTGAAGAGGCTATTGCCGTAGGCTTTTTAGGAGCGGTTTCCTTTTCCGTGACCTCTTCTGTGGTAGGTACGACAACTGCTTTAGGCTCTTTACGAGAGGGTTTTACTTCGGGTTTTGTATTTGATGTATCTGATGTACCAACCGTTACATGGGTTGTACTGCTTGCCCCTGCATTGGAGAGTGTTGCTAAGACCTGCTCACGAAATTTTTCTTGAGAAGCGATGGCTTTATCTTGACTGCTTTTTTGAATCAAAGCACTGATTAAGCCGAAACCACCACCCACCAAAGCGGGTGCTAAGCTTTCCAGTAAACTGGGCTTTGGAGCCTGAGGTGTGGGTACACTCAGATTATACACAGGTTGTCCTTGATGCACATTGCCATTGGCTACCCCGCCCAATAACTGTCCTAGAATATTATTATTAGGAACGCCCTGTGGGACGTTACCATAGGGGTTAAATGGTGGTGTCGCAATCACATGAGAGGCACTTGGATTGAAAGGTGGTGTACCAGGCATGGGGCTTACGACTGGAGGAAACCCAGGGAATTGAGGCACAGGGGTTGTTTGTGGAACACCCGTCATGGGGTTTGCGAGTGATGTATTCACGCCAATGGTACGAATGCCAAAATTGACTGTATTCATCATCATTGCTCAAAAACGCTCTCTTTGACTCAAGGGACTGGGGTTCTCTTCAAATACACCTTTTAAACACACTTGTAAAACTTTTAAAACAGTATCATTGCATCTCTCTATGAAACATATCGACAAGGCTTAAGGTATGATAAAGGTTCGATGATAGGTTCTGTTACATCCTTGTTACACAAACCACTTGTATGCTTCCGAACGATACCCCTGAGCGTTCTCCCCTAGTACGCGCCACCGAAATCCTAAAAAACATCTTGCCCTTGTGGGTGGATGTTTGGATTGCACGTAAAACCTTTCCTACCGCCTATCCTGACGCAAAGCCACTCGAAGCAGTGGAGGATACCACAACGTCTTTACCCCGACCTACAAAAACCATTTTAACGTATCATTATCCTGATATGCCCCCGTTAGAACCGCCTCGTATGGGGCAATGTGTATGGGTGCCGTTAGGTGCCAAAAACCAAGTGCTTGGCGTAATCGTAGGGATTAGAAATCCTGATACCTCGGAGCCTCTGGCGTTTGTCCCTCGTGCTATTCAAAAAGTTCTGACGCATTATCGCATCTATGATGAAGCCTATCAGCGTTATTTATCTTGGGTTGCCAGTTACTACGGTGTGGGTCTTGATACGTGCCTCGCTATGGCACTGCCTTCCTCACTCTTGGTAAGTCCTCCTGTGGTAAAGTACCAAAGAACAGCACTGATAGATAAAGCTCTGTTACTGAAGAAAGGCTCTCATCAAAAAAGAGTCTATGAAGTGCTTCCTCCTCTGGAACAAGGTGCTTCTAAAAGTATCCTTCAAATCCAAGCCATTCTTAGGCAACAAGCGCAAGCACAGGAAGTAAAGACCCCTAGTCTATCTAAACTCCAAATTAAACATGCCCTTCAAGCACTGGCTCAAAAGGGACTCGTGCTTGAGGCAGTCTCTGAATCTATAGCGTCGCCTCCGAATGCTCTTGGGTTTAAATCCAGTCGTTCACGTCCTGCGGCTCATGCCTCCAACGTGTCTGACCTCACAAACCACCCACCCTCCTTAACCCAAGCACAAGAGGAGGTGCTTGAAGCATTACGATTACAAGAGCAACATCAAAAACAGACGGGGCGTGTGATACCTCAGCTCTTACATGGCGTGACGGGTTCAGGAAAAACCGAAATCTATTTACAACGCATTTTAGACATCCTCACGACCCATCTTGAAGCCCAAGCCAGTAGCCCTACGCCTGTCGTGGCACCTCAAATCTTGATTTTAGTGCCTGAAATTGTGCTTACAACGCAATTGCTAGCCCGCTTTGAAGCACGGATTGGTAAAGGATGCGTCAAACCATGGCATAGCCAACTGACTGACACCCAACGACAAACCACTTGGTACGGTGTATTACATGGTAAAGTGACTTGCGTATTAGGGGCAAGGTCTTCTGTTTGGTTGCCTTTTCAGTCTTTGAAATTGATTGTGGTAGATGAGTGCCATGAAACAAGCTTTCGTCAAGAAACGTTTAGTCCTCGTTATGATGCTCGTACACTGGCGATGTATTTGGCTCATACACACCAAGCCCAGCTGATTTTAGGCAGTGCCACGCCGAGTATGGCACAGCTTTATGAAGCATTGGACACTCAGAACTGGGGGTATCATCGGCTTTCAGAGCGTCCTACGGCACAAGCCCTGCCAAAGGTTCATTTTATTGATAAGCTCGCTAACCCTAATGAAGCCTTTTTAGACCCTCCCTCTTCTATTTCCTCCGATGCTGAAAGCACTACGGAGGCTCCCGTCTCACTGATGCAGCCAAGCTTAGAAGCTCCTCCCTCTAAGCCTATATGGCAGGATGCTTTGAGTCGTACCCTTGTGAAACGACTCCGACAGACCCTGCAACAAGGGCAACAGGCTATTTTATTACTGAACCGTCGTGGGTACCATAAGGTATTGTTTTGCGAAAATTGCCGTACTACACTCCAATGCCCACAATGCAGTGTCTCTTTAACCCTTCATGCTTTTAAAGACCAACATACCACACGCTACGTCGCTGTATGCCATCAGTGTGACTACCGACTCCCTCAACCCACCCCTTGCCCAGTATGCGATACGCCTAAACTAAAACCTTTTGGGGGAGGCAGTCAAAAACTGGAGGAAACCCTCCAAACCTTTGTACCCGAAATTCTTCTTGCACGCCTTGACCGAGATACCACCCAGCGTAAGGCTGCTGTGAGCGAAGCACTACAAAAAATGCAAGCAGGGACACTCAATACCCTCATTGGCACGCAAATGATTGCCAAGGGACTTGACCTACCCGAAGTGACCCTTGTGGGTGTCCTTGAGGCTGACAGTACTTTATGGATGCCTGATTTTCAAGTCAATGAACGCGTTTTTCAGCTCATTACCCAAGTTGCAGGGCGTGCAGGACGAGGCAAACAAGCAGGTGAGGTCTACATTGAGACGGTTCAGCCTCAACATCCTGTACTACAGTTTGCCAAGCATCAAGATACCCTCGGGTTTTACGCTTGGGAAAAAACAGAGCATCGGCAGCCTCTCGGGTATCCCCCCTTTAGCCAACTAGCCCGCTGGGTGTTCTCGTGTCCTGATGCACACAAACTTGAAGCCTTACAACAACAATTGCGACCACTGGTGGGGGCTTTTGAGAGGCTCCCGATGCCTTTAGGACCTGTGGCGTGTCCTATTGCCAAGCTTCAAAACCGATGGCGGTGTCATTGGGTATGGAAGTTACCCCCTGCCCCCGCCACGTTGCCCGAATGTTTAACCCCTACGCCTGCACATCAAGCCCTTATACAATGTACGCATGACCTCCAAAGACACTTTCAAACCTACCTCATGACCCATGGTATCCGCTGGATATTAGAAATAGACCCTCTCACACTGAAATAAGTATCCTGTGAAAGGGTCTATCAAAAGTTATAAAACGATGCTATCAAGTGATATCGTATAGAAGACGCTATTCTACGGTCACACTCTTTGCAAGGTTACGTGGCTGGTCAACGTCTTTGCCGAGATACTCTGCAATGTAGTAACTGATAAGTTGTAGCGGAATACTCATGACGAGTGGGGAGAGGTCTTCATGCGTTTGTGGCACAACAATCATGTCATCAAACACCTGAGGATAGGTAGGATGTTCTGCCACGTTGGTGATGGCAATCATACGGGCATCCCTTGCACGAGCCTCTTGACAGTTGGAAAGGATTTTTTCAAATAAAACCCCTTCTGCCAAAACACTGAGTACAGGCATGGTGTTGTCCAATAGGGCAATAGGGCCATGCTTTAACTCACTTCCTGAGTAGGCTTCAGCGTGAAGGTAGCTTATTTCTTTAAGTTTCAAAGCACCTTCAAGGGCCACTGGGTAGTTAATCCCTCGACCGATAAAGAGCATGTCCTTGAAGTTCCCATATTTTTTGGCAACTGCTTTGTAGGTGTCGAGTTGTGTGAGCATCGACTCCATCACTGCAGGAATCTGTAAGAAGCCTGTTTTGAGTGCTACCAAACGTTCGGGTAAACTTGAATCCTCTAATGCCCCCGAGGTAAGACGTGCTTCAGCTAACCCCATACCAATGAGGAATAACACCACCACTTGGGCGACAAAGCTTTTGGTGGCACACACACTGACTTCAACGCCAGCACGTACAGGGAGTGTAAAGCGACATTCACGGGTCATGGACGATTCTTCACGATTCGTAATTACCACGGTTTGACCGCCCAAACGGTTTACAATCCGAATGGCTTCCAACGTATCTGCGGTTTCCCCTGACTGTGAAATCGCAAACACCAGTGTCTTAGGGGTAATGACTGGCGTACGATAACGGAATTCCCCAGCGGATTCAACTTCAACAGGAATACGGCATAATGATTCTATAAAATACTTCCCAACCAATCCCGCATGGTAAGAGCTACCACAGCCTAAAATGACCACACGCTCTGCTTGCTGGAGCATGGTGTTAAAACTATCGGCATGGGCTTTGGCATCAGGGGTACCATCGCTATCAAGTAATACAATGGGTTCCTGAGAACCATTCAAACGCCCTGACAGACTTTGACGTACGACATCAGGTTGGTCATAAATTTCTTTAAGCATGTAGTGCTTAAAGCCTTTTTTCTCAATGAGGAGTTGCCCTGTTTGAATGGTCGATATCTCAGGTTTAACGGGGGTACCTTCCAAGGTTTTGAGCTGAATACCGTGGGTCGTGACAATACCATACTGACCATTTTCCATGAAAATGACCTTGTTGGTATGTTGTGCCACAGCAACCGTGTCACTCGCCACAAGGTACTCACCAGGAGGTTCTAAAACCCCAATAAGGAGAGGGGCTTGTTGCCGTGCAATGTAGAGTTTGTCAGGTTCCCGAGGGTCAATCACGGTGAGTGCAAAAGCCCCGTGTAATTTGCTTAAGGCTTCACGGAATACTTCTTCAAAAGGTGCTTTATCAGGACCTTGCGGATGGTATTCCAAACATAATTCAAGTAATTGTGCGACGACTTCAGTATCGGTATCAGAGGTAAATACGGTGCTGGGACGCTGCTCTAAAATCCAAGTCTTAAGTTGGGCATAGTTTTCAATAATACCATTATGCACCAAGACAATACGTGAAAAAGTCCCCTCATGTGGGTGAGCATTCGCCTGAGTGGGTGCCCCGTGAGTCGCCCAGCGGATATGACCAATCCCTACTTGGTGGAGGACACGTTCAGGAGAGCTTTCCAAGAAAGGCTCCAAGGTTTGGTGTTGTGCTTGGACTTCAACATCAAGATTAGATAATTTGCCTACTGCTTTCAACACGTGGTAGGTATGGGAGGCCTCGTGCATGAGTGCCAAACCAGAAGAATCATACCCCCGATATTCAAGACGCTTTAAACTATCAATTAAAAGAGGAATCGCTGGACGAGTACCTAAATACCCTACAATACCGCACATCATCATGACACCACTCTATTCATTATTCATTACGCTAAGGCGTTTACATCATTAAAACATCACAAACTATTTTATCATATGTACCACAAAGCACAGTAAGAATACTATCTGTGCTTTACAAAAAGTGGGCAAAAGCCCCATGATACCGCCTTTTAAATCGGGCTTTGGGTTGCTTCGATTTTTAAATAAGACGACCCAAAATAGGATTAAAACACTTGATGATAGAGAAGTGTTAAGACAAAAAGATAGACACTGAATGTCAAAATGTCCATAAAAGTTGTTAAAAACGGTGCCCCGATGCCTGCGGGGTCGTAGCGAAACACCTGACGAATCCAGAACGGAATCACCATGCCTAGCACCGCACTGGTACAAAGAGACACCATGATGCTTATCATCAGAAGCCAAGATAGCCAAGCACTATGATAACTGATGTAACTAATCAGCCCAACGACACAAGCACAAATGGTTGCAATACTGAGGGCGACCAATAGTTCACGACAAAGTTTTTGTAGAAAATTATCAGGTCGTATCTGGTTAAGTGCGAGGCCTCGTACCGTGACGACATCGGTTTGAGACCCAATGTTCCCTGAGAGTCCACTTAAAAGTGGCATAAAGGACACCGCCACCACGGCTTTGGCAACGGTATCATGGAATTGTGTAATAATCAGTGAGCCAATCATTTGTCCTACAATCGTGACGCTTAACCAAGGTAATCTGGCACGCACAGCCTTCCATACAGGACCACTCAATAAGTTGCGTTCATCTTGGTCATCGAGGAAAATCCCCGAGGCTTGGTAAATGTCTTCCACGGTTTCTTCTTCCAAAACGTCTAGGACATCATCCAAAGTGACAATGCCTTGCAGCCTGTGCGACTCATCCACCACGGGCATGGCAAGAAGATTATGGTACTTTCTAAAGCGGGTTACAACTTCTGACTGGTCTGCTTGTGCCTCGATATGTTTTACGTCAAACATGGCGACTTGGTGTAGAGGGGTCTCAGGGTGCTTTAATAAGAGCGTCTTGACACTGACAACCCCCACGAGTTCTTCTTGTTGTGCGACAAGGTAGACATAATAAATGAAGTCTTTTTCGCTGGCACGTCGAATTTCTTCTGTGGCTTCACCTACCGTTTTATCCGCTTGTACGGAGACGTAATCCGTACTCATTAACCCGGCAGCGGTGTCTGGCTCCTCCAGCAACAGTTGATGAATGGAGTGGGTGTCATCGTCGGTGGGCATTTCCCCGAGTAGTTTCCGTCGTGCTTCAAGGGGGAGTTCTTGCAAAATGTCTACGGCATCATCATCGGGCATTAAGCGCAAAATACGACTGGCACGAGGTGCCGGCATGGATAAAATACCTGCAATCCGTCGTTCTGTTTCAAGACTGGCAATGACCTCTGCCGCCTTGCTCAAAGGCATCAGGGCTAAACAGCGTTTCATGTCCTCTAAACTCAAATACCGCTCGCAAACATCGGTTAAGTCTGCAAAGTTTGCACGGGATAGCATGTGCTTGAGTCCTAAACGCCGATTTTCTTTGAGCATTTCTTGTATTTGGGTTGAAAGGCGTTGAATGACCTCTAAGGAAGCATCATCAACCCCTAGAGGGGTTGCATCCACAATGCGTCCTAACCATGCACTGGCAAGATTGTGCCACTTTCCCCATATACCTTGTTGTTCTCGTTGGGCTTTTGTCGCAGTCATTGACATTCTGTCACGAGAGGTCGTCACCGTACGAAAAGAAGCACGTGCTTTTCCTGAATCCTGTGAGCCTAGCCCTTGTGCCATCATCATCATCACGTCATCCAACTTCATCAGAACATTGTATATAACCAGTTTATTGTCAGTTTATTGTAAACGTGCATCACACGTATCGTACTTGATAGTATAGCACGCTTCATGAAAGAGAAGCCTAAAAAGCCATGTGAAAATACTACCGTCTACACCAAAGTGTAAACGGTAGTAGGTAATGAAGAGAGGGCTTGGAGACGAGATGGTATCTCATCAGCTTACTGCTGCGTAGAGATTAGTCTTCTTGTTGGGTTTTATCGACACCTTCCCCAAGAACGTAACGTACCAAAGTACGTACTTCAAGGGTATCTCCTAAAGCGGTACCAACCTCTTTCAGCATGGCTTCAACCGTTTTGCTGGGGTCTTTGACAAAAGCTTGCTCAAGCAGAACAACCGCACCCAAAATTTTGGAAACACGACCTTCTACAATTTTGGCACGCATGGCTTCAGGCTTGCTGGCAAGGTCTTCTTTACCCATTTCAATACGGGTTTCTTCTTCAATGACACTACCAGGAATGTCGTGACGAGAGATGTACTGAGGGGCGTAAGCTGCGGCATGCAGTGCGATGTCTTTGGTCAAGGCTTGGAAGGCTTCCGCTTGAACGGTTTCAGCTTTGGTGGCACTTAACGCAACCACGACACCAATTTTACCGCCACCATGAATATAGGTATGCAGTAAGCCTTGTTGACCTTCAGGAAGGGCAACTTGCTCAAAGCGACGCATCTTCATGTTTTCACGAATGGCACCCACGGTGTCAGTCAACATGGTCTGAAGGGCTTGTTGATTATCGTTCATTAAGCCTTCAACATCGGTTGCCGTGGTATGTAAAGAAGCATCACCCATGGCATGCACCATCGCTACGAAACGTTCATTTTTGGCAGCAAAGTCGGTTTCGCAGTTCACTTCTACAATGGAAGCACGACGCTTGTCTTCGGAAAGACGAGCCACAATCAAGCCTTCAGCAGCTACACGAGCAGCTTTTTTCTCGGCAGTGGCAGCCCCTTTTTGGCGAAGAATTTCACGTGCCTTTTGAAGGTCACCCTCAGCGTCAGCCAAGGCTTTTTTAACATCCATGACACCTGCGCCAGTCTCTTCACGCAAGATTTTGATGGTTTCCATACTGATGGTCGCCGTTGACATCATGATATAAAGCTCCTAAAGAAAAACTTATCACTAAGTAAAGAGGAAAAGAAATAAAAAGCAACATCATACAAACGTTTCAACAAAGACAAGGGAAGCTCTCAAAGTTTATACGCCTATACGTACTAAACCGTGAAAGAACTTCCCTCAGCCTGTGGTAAGCAACCAGTGCGAGTTTAATCCTAACGCACGATTAGCCTTCTACTAGCCTTCTACTAGCCTTCTACTTTGGCGGCTTCGTCAGCTTTGTCAGCCTTGTCTTCAAAGCGTACCGTGGCAGTATCTTTACGGGATTCACGTCCTGCAATGATGGCATCAGCCAAACGAGAGGTGATTAAACGCACCGCTTTTAAAGCGTCGTCGTTCCCAGGGATGATGTAATCTACCAAGGTGGGGTCACAGTTGGTATCGCAAATAGCGACCACAGGCACACCCGCTTTATTGGCTTCAAGGATGGCATTATGCTCTTTGGGCATATCAACTACAAAAATCACGTCGGGAATACCACGGATTTCTTTTACGCCACCAAACATACGCTGAAGCTTGGCAAGTTCACGGTTCAATACGGAGACTTCTTTTTTAGGAAGACGTGCGAAATGACCATTTTGGCTCATTTCTTCAAGCTCACGAAGACGGTTAATACGGGTACGAATGGTTTCGTAGTTGGTGAGCATCCCGCCAATCCAGCGTTTTGTGATGTAGTACACCCCTGCACGCTTGGCTTCTTCTTCAATGATGTCAGCCCCTTGACGTTTCGTACACACAAACACAATACGCTTCCCTTGGGCAGCAGCTTGCTTTAAGAACTCATAGGCGTGGTTAAAAAGAGGCACCGTTTTGGTTAAGTCAAGAATGTAAATGCCGTTGCGTTCGCCCCAAATGAAAGGCTTCATTTTAGGATTCCAACGACGGGTTTGGTGTCCGTAGTGGACACTGGCTGACATGAGTTCTTCAAGGGTAATGGCTTGTGTGGGTACGGTATTCGTCATAAAAGTATCTTTTCTAAAGGAAATACAGCTCTACAGTAAAAAGGAAATCCCGGTTACTTTCACGGGTGACAAGGGTTAAAATGGTGCGGGTGTCTTGGTTTAGGAAACGGGTATGAAAAACACAACGGTTTCTAAAGCGTGCCTACTGTAGAGTATTTTGAAAACAAATGACACAAAAGCACTATGCACACACCACAGCATGCTCTAATTGTCTTAGAAACACACGGGCTATGCAAGTCATGCCGATTTACCCTAAAGGAAAAACCCACGTGGCACCTGCCATGGCACAGGCTTGCCGTATCATTTCAATATCTTGAGGTGCTGTGGGTATGTCATAAAGCCAAAAGCGGGTATCGGCTTGCAGTACACGGCTAGAAGCACGTGTGGGTGTTTCGTCTTGAGGTAGAGTATCAGAGGCAAAGGGCATCAGAAAAAGTAAAGGGTGTAGTCCTCGTACTTGGCGTTTGCTTTCAGGTACGCCCCAAGGACGGCGAGGTTTTTTGCTACCCTCTCCCTCGTCAGGTAAGGTTGGCTTATTGGCTCTAAAAACTTTTTGGAGTAGTGCAATATCTTCTGCTTGTGGTAAACGCTCAAATTTGACCAACATTGGGGAGGCATCACGGAGAGGTTTGCCTTCCAAGAGGACGAGGTTTACCGTGGGGGCATCCTGAGCGGGGGTGGCGGTTGCTTCGGGGTGGATGGTTGTACTGGCTTCTTCTTCACCCTCTGTGACCGTATCTTCCGCACTGACACTGGTGGTAGCCACAGGCGGTGTGCCACCTCGAAACTGAACCCTTGCTTTTAAAACCACGCATTGCCCTTCTTGGAGTTTGGCGGCTAAGGTGTCCACTTGTTGGTCTCCAAAGACCACACATTCCACACTGCCTGTAAGGTCTTCTAAGGTGGCAAGAATCATTTTGCGGTTACTTTTTGTCATGCGTACCGTAAAACTTTGTAATAAGCCTGCGACGACAACCTCTTCCCCTTCCTCAGCTTCTTTTAACTGTGAAACCCAATGCGTGAGATAGAAAGGTAATTGGTGCCGTACATCATCTAAAGGGTGTGAAGAGACATAAAACCCCATCAGTGCCTTTTCATGTCCCTGAAGCACCTCTTGAGGGAACTCTTCCTCAAACCGTCCTTGTAACTGCAACCCTGTAAAAGTATCTTCTTGAGGGTCTGCTGTGGTGGTTGCCATAGCGAAAAGACTCACTTGACCACTTTCAGCTTCTTTATGGCATTTCTCACTAAACTTTACCAACTGCTCAATACTCTCAAAAAGCTGTTTACGATTGGCATGCAGACTATCAAACGCTCCCCCTAAAATAAGCCCTTCAAGGGTTTTACGGTTCAATATTTTGGAAGGAATCCGCTTAAAGAAATCACTTAAACTCGTAAATGCTCCTCCTCGTTCCCGTTCTTCAATCAGGGCAAGAATCACGCCTTCGCCCACCCCTTTAATGGAGGCAAGTCCAAAACGAATGCTGTCCTCTCCTTCAGGTTGGAAGTCTACGGCACTTTGACATACGTCAGGAGAAAGCACTTTAATGCCCATGCGACGAGCCGTTAAAAGGTAAAACTGGATTTTTTCAATATCGCTCGATACACTTGAAAGTAAGGCAGAAAGATAAGCGACAGGGTAATGCGCCTTAAGATAAGCCGTTTGATACGCTACAAAGCCGTAGGCAGCCGAGTGCGAACGGTTAAAGCAGTACGCTGCAAACTCACTCATGGTGTCAAATAACTCATTGAGTAGGGCTTCATCGACCCCTTGTGCGACCCCACCTGCGACAAACTTTCCCCGTTCTTTTTCCATAATTTCGGGCTTCTTTTTACCCATGGCACGCCGTAGTAAATCGGCACCCCCTAGGGAATACCCCGCTAAGGATTGGGCAATCTGCATGATTTGCTCTTGATACACAATGGTACCGTAGGTAGAAGAAAGAATCGGCTCAAGTTTTTCATGAGGATACACCACGGCTTCTCTACCGTGTTTACGGTCCACAAACTTTTTAGCCATCCCTGAGTTCAAAGGTCCAGGGCGGTACAATGCCACAAGGGCGTTAATATCCTCAAACACGCTGGGGCGTAAATCACTCACCAAGGCCTTCATCCCGCCTGATTCAAGCTGAAAGACCCCATCGGTATCGGCACGGGTAAGTAGGTCATACACTTTCTTGTCATCGAGCGGAATGCGGTCAAGGTCAGGGCGATGACCTGTCATCCGCTCGATATGATTGAGTGCTTGGTGAATGATGGTTAAGTTGCGTAACCCCAAGAAGTCCATTTTCAGGAGACCAATTTTTTCCACATCTCCCATCGGACATTGGGTAATGACGGGAGGGCCGCTGGCTTGATTGGCTTTCTCTTTGCCAAGTTGAATCGGTAAAATATCCATGAGGGGTTCTTTTGAAATCACAACCCCCGCCGCATGAATCCCAATATTAAAAGCAAGCCCTTCTAGCTTACGTGCCAGTGTCACAAGTTCCTTGACTTCTGGACTCTCTGCACATGCCACAGCTAAAGGCATGCCTTCTTTGAGGGCATCTTCCAAATGAATGCCTGGGGTGCTGGGAATCATTTTTGCTAAGCGGTCACTCTCCGCAAAGGGCAATTCTTTGACTCGTGCCACTGCTTTGAGAGATGCACGTGCGGCTAACGTCCCAAAGGTGGCAATCTGACAGACCCGCTCTCTGCCGTAACGACGTGTGACATAGTCAATCACATCACTCCGACGTTCAATGCAGAAGTCAATATCCACATCGGGCATACTAATCCGCTCGGGATTTAAAAATCGTTCAAACAGTAAACTATGTTCAATGGGGTCAAGGTTGGTTATCCCTAAGACATACGCTACCAAGCTTCCTGCAGCCGACCCTCGACCAGGCCCCACAGGGATACCTTGCGTACGTGCATAGTTAATGAAATCCCAGACAATTAAGAAGTAGGTCGGGAAACCCATCTGATTGATAACCGTTAATTCGTAATCGAGCCGTGCTTGTACTTCCTCAGAAAAGGGAGAACCATACTTCTCGTGAGCGCATCGTGTGGCAATTTCTCGGAGGAGGTCTTCAGAGGTCTTCCCTGCTGCACGGTCTTCTTCAGACATGGGATAGTCAGGCAGAAGGGTTTGCCCTAAGGGTAATTGAAAGGTCACACGCTCACTAATATGATGACTCATTTCCATTGCCTGAAAAACAAGCTCACGAGGCAAATACGGAAACCCCTCCTGATATAATTGCTCAGGAGACTTAAAATAGTAGTGGTCGTTATAAAAACTGCTGCGGTTTGTGTCACTGAGGGTTTTACCGTCTTTCAGACACTGGAGCATGTCGTGTACCACACGGTCTTCCGCATAATTGAAACGTACATCATGGCAAATCACCAAGGGTACGTCATGCTGTTGAGACATACGAACCAGCATGAGGTTTACTTGTTGCTCACTCTCCATGGCGTGGTCTTGAATTTCAAGATAAAGCCTATCTTGAAAAAGCGTTTTAAGCCAAAGCAAACGCTCTTCTGCCACTTGGTGTTGACCACGTAACACATGATGAGCAATGGGCCCTGTTAAATCACCTGTCAGGGCAATGAGTCCCTCGCTATGCTGCATGAGCAAATCCCAGTTAATGCGAGGGCGATAGTAAAAGCCTTCTAAATTCCCAATGCTGCTAAGTTTTACTAAATTTTTGTATCCCGTATCATCTTGGGCAAGTAGCACCAAACGATACGCATTTTGACGCATGCGTTTATCGGTGTAGTCCCCATCTACAATACTCAGTTCACAGCCAATAATGGGCTTGATACCATATTTTTCAGCCGCAGAAACCAGTTCGACACTACCGTACATGACCCCATGGTCTGTGAGTGCCATGGCGGTACACCCCGCTTGTTGAGTCATTTTCAAGAGTTCACCGACTCTTGAAGTGCCTTCCAACAAGGTGTAATGGCTGTGTAGGTGGAGTGGTACAAAACGGGGTTGTGTCATAAAATTCAATCAAGACATTTAAACATCATCGAACCCTTGCGTGTTGCATGGATGTCAACACGCAAGGGCGTTCTAGCAACGTATTATTGAAGGACGCTTAGCCTTCAAGTAACCAAGGTTGGAGGGTTCTTGTCCAGTCTCCCACCAATTCAGTGGGTTCAAAGAATAACCCAATTTCACGCTCGGCACTGGCAGGGCTATCTGAGCCATGAATCACGTTACGTCCTAAATCACAGCCGTAATCGCCACGTACGGTACCCTGTGCAGCAACCAAAGGGTTTGTACTCCCCATCATGGTACGAATGGTTTCAATGACTTTGGGACCTTCCCATACCATGGCGACAATGGGGCTTGAAGTCATGAACCCAACCAAGCCTCCAAAGAAAGGCTTTTCTTTATGCTCGGCATAATGAGCTTCTGCCAAGTTTTTAGACACTTGCATGAGTTTTAAGCCGACAAGCTTAAACCCTTTTTTCTCAAAACGTGCGATAATCTCACCCACTAAGGCACGTTGCACGCCATCAGGCTTTACGGCAACAAAGGTACGTTCTGTCTGAGCCATTCTCAAAGATATCCTATTTTAAAACCATCAAGTTGAAATCAAAACGCAAAAAACTTATTTTATGCCGCTATAGAAAGAGGTACGAGGGTCTTTTATAGCCTGCACGACATACATATGATATGCGTTCTTCAGTATACCTTTAACACGTGTCAACGTACAATAAATACGCTCCTTGTTATGACCTGCTTAACAAAGATAGTAGGTTGCTCTGACTACTGTTGGTTTGTGTCAAGATACTTATGGCGGCCGATTGCATGACCTGCCATTGTGCGAGGCGTGTACTTTCTCTTGACACATCGACGTTGCGGATTCTTGCTTCCGAAGCACCAACATTTTCATAAGCCACTTGTAAATGATTCAAAGCCCCTGAGAGTCGACTACTTAAGGCCCCTACAATGGACCGTCGACTTGAAACCGTGGTGATTGCTGTGTCCAAAAGTGCAATGGTTGCCGTGGCTGAGGCGTTACTGCCTACGGTGATATTGGCTGAGGCAACGCCTAGTGTGGTGGCATTCAAATTGCCAAAAGGGTTGACCCCCGACACCGTTGCTAAGTTTAATACGTTTGCACTCGTTGTAGCACCCTCACCAACCTGAATATCAAAGTCTGTCAAAGACCCATTGAGTAGGGTCATGCCATTAAAGGTTGTTGCCGTTGTCATCCGTGTAATATCGCTTTGTAACTGAAGCATTTCATTCAGGGTTGCAGTTCTATCCGAACTACTCAAAGTATCGTTTGCAGCATTGACAGCAAGCTCGCGCATACGCTGAAGATTGTCTGTAATTTGTCCCATGGCACCATCCATAATGGCAAGCACATTGGCACCATCTTGAACATTCTCTTGTGCCGATTCATTCCCTCGTAGCACAGCACGCAAACGCTCTGAGATTTGTAAGCCTGCCGCATCATCACTGGCTCGGTTAATGCGATACCCTGAGGATAGTTTTTCCATCGAACTGCTAAGCTGACGAGACACCCCGTCCAAAACCCTTTGGGTACTCTGGCTCGCCTGATGATAGTTAAAATAAAGGGGCATAGCATACCTCTGTCAATGCCAATAAGCACAATGTCAATCTTGTTAAGCTTGTGGTTTGGATGAGGTACAACGAGACGCACAGAAACCACCATGGTCTATGTATGTGCGTGTGTCTGGGCATCGTGATAGATGAGGGGATATTTTGACTTTGCACTTCATACGCTCTTATCCTTCACTATCGACCGAATGCCTTCAAATACCATAGTGGGGAGTCAAAATTGTTACATTGTAACTTGCGTTAAAGCATGTGCATCATAAAGCGTTCCTTGAGAGATGCCTCAAAGAACGCTTTATGTCTCGCTGTGTTCCCCTATCCAAACGCATTGAACCATTGTTACGATTGTGACGATGACAAGCTAGTGTCGCTGTCTAGTATCGTTGTATCGTTTAAGAGATTGACTCGTTTCTTAATTGTTACCCATTTCTTAATAAGCTGATGGCTGCCTGAGGGGATTGATTCGCCTGAGACAACATACTCAAGCCCGCTTGTTGTAAAATCTGGAATTGCGTCAATTGGGTGCTTTCTCTCGATACATCCACGTTACGAATGCGTGCTTCCGAGGCTCCCGTGTTTTCATAGTTAATTTGCAAGTTATTCAAGGCACCCTGTAAGCGGTTGGTTAAAGCCCCAATGAATGAACGGCGTTGGTTGACGGTGGTAATGGCGGTATCGAGTAAGCCAATCGTCGTGAGTGCTGAAGCGTTTGTACCGACTGTAAGGTTGGCAGAAGCCACGGAAAGTGCTGCGGCATCAATATCGGCAAAAGGGTTGGTACCTGCTGCTGTGGCAAGGTTAATGACATCGTTTGTGGCGGTTGAACCACTCCCAAGCTGAATGTAAAAGTTGGTTTGCGTACCGTTTAGCAAGCTCACCCCGTTAAAACTCGTACTATCCGAGATACGGGTAATGTCTTGTTGTAATTGTAATAATTCATCCATAATCGCCGTACGCTGGTTTGCGGCGAGTGTGTCGTTCGCAGCTTGTACCGAAAGCTCCCGCATCCGCTGAAGGTTCTCAGTAATTTGCCCCAACGCCCCGTCGGTAATATTTAAGACGTTAATACCATCTTGCGTATTGTCCTGAGCTTTCAAGTTACCACGTAGTGTAGAACGTAAACGTTCCGAAATTTGTAACCCTGCCGCATCATCGGAAGAATTATTGATTCTAAAACCCGATGAGAGCTTTTGCTGGGTTTTGGCATACATATTGCCAATATTGTTCACATTACGCTGTGCCCCTAAAGCACTTTGGTTAAAGTTTACATAAAGAGCCATCATCATGGTAATACACTTCCTTCAAAGTAAAAGAGAATGAGAGGGAGAGAGAGAGTACATCATCGTGCTTCAAAATAGTGCTTGTATCCGAAGGCACGTTTTGCGACGAAAAAACTAAGTATTAAAAAGAGCGTCATCCCAAAGGGAATGGGTCGTTTTTCCCAAGACCTTAGCCACCATTTCTGAGTAGTGAAAGTGCTGCTTGAGGGGTTTGATTGGCTTGAGAAAGCATACTCAAACCGGCTTGTTGTAAAATCTGGAACTGTGTCAATTGGGTGCTTTCTCTGGAAACATCCACATTGCGGATTCTTGCTTCAGAAGCACCTACGTTCTCGTAGTTGATTTGTAAGTTATTCAAGGCACCCTGTAAGCGATTAGTTAAAGCCCCAATGAATGAACGACGTTGGTTGACGGTGGTAATGGCGGTATCGAGCAAGCCAATCGTTGTAAGTGCTGCACCGTTTGTACCAACTGTAAGGTTGGCAGAAGCCACGGAAAGTGCTGCGGCATCAATATCAGCAAAAGGGTTGGTACCTGCTGCTGAGGCAAGGTTAATGACATCATTGGTAGCGGTTGAACCACTCCCAAGCTGAATGTAAAAGTTGGTTTGCGAACCGTTTAACAAGCTCACCCCGTTAAAACTCGTACTATCCGAGATACGGGTAATGTCTTGTTGTAACTGTAACAATTCATCCATAATCGCCGTACGCTGGTTGGTGGCTAAAGTATCGTTGGCCGCCTGTACAGAAAGCTCTCGCATACGTTGGAGGTTCTCTGTAATTTGCCCCAAAGCACCATCTGCGATACTCAATACATTGATACCATCTTGGGTATTGTCTTGGGCTTTCAAGTTGCCGCGCATGGTGGAACGCAGACGCTCCGAAATTTGTAAACCCGCCGCATCATCAGAAGCGTTATTGATTCTAAACCCTGAGGAAAGTCGTTGCTGGGCTTTGGCATACATCTCGCCAATGTTGGAAACATTACGCTGAGCACCTAAAGCACTCTGGTTAAAATTGACATATAATGCCATCATCATGGGGGTGGATCTCCTTATCCGGGTGAATAAACATCGTTACCATGGTTTTGCGGTGTTTCATCCTAAAACATCGCATTGCACAGCCCACTCGGGTGCAAGTATCATCCTGATGCTTGCTTGAGCGGTCTAAAAACATATCAAACGTTAAGACACACGAAACAAAAAAGTGACTAACCCGTCATGCTTCAATCATCATCCCAAAGCGTCGCCCTATGAGAGTCAAAGACCCCACAAGCGTTCGTTGCTTAGAGTGCTGTGAAGAAAAACTTTAAGGTGCAAAGACGGCACGCTATGTCCAAGTAAAAAGCTTTGTTATCAGGGGTGAGCTTGAAACGCTTCTACTAAACGATGACGTGGTATTGCTGTCCCTAACACCTTAAAGCGAAGAATAAAGGGCTAGGTCCGCCGCCCAACGGTTTAACAACAACCATAGGCTACCTTTTCCGTGAGGAAGCATCCTATGGCATCCTCCTGAGCTGGCTGACATTAGGAGTATCGTAATGAATATGCCAAAAGTTTATAAAAACACTAAAACAATGCGTTACAATCTGATACATAATGTTACATGAAGGATATGTAACATTATGGTGACTACTTTTTAAAGTCTTAAAAAGCTTGTAACAAGAGTGTTTTAAGGCTTTTTTGGTGTGTTTTAGTCTCAGGGTATTTTGTAACAAAATGACCCTGTCCCGTGTCATATCTATGCTATAAATAGAGGAGTGGTTGCTGTCCAATAAGCCTCTTCATGCCATCATACATCCTCTCTCATACGTAAAGTCCCAAGAAACAGCCCTAAGAAACTTCTTCATGATGTCACTCCTTCCTCAAACCCTTACCATGTATATTGTCACCTGTGAAGCGATTACTATTCATGGTAGCCCTTATTACAACTTGGTACTGGCCTATATTGAAGAACCTACTAAGCGTATGAGTATTCGTTTGAATCCTGAGGCATTCTATCCTAATCCTCAAGTGGGTGATTTGGTTTCAGTGGAAGTGATGATGGGGCAAGTCATGGGGGCGACTAAAACGGGACATCTCACCCCAAAAACATAAGCGTTTCTAACGTACGGCAAGCACTTTATGGGTTTGGGGAATCACTCGAACATTGGAAAAGCCCGCCCGAAGCCAGTCGCTTTGATGTTGAAACATGGTTTGTTGGGATGCTTTGAGGTGGAATGTGCCTTCTAAAGCCGTTTCAGGCTGTAAAATGATGGGGGTTTGTTTTGCTTGTTCAAGCGTTTTGGCTGAGGATAAAACGACATCTTGGGCTTGCTTCATCTCTTCTTGTGTCGTGGTATCATTAAAAATGAGCTTAATAAAAACAGATGGAATCACGCCATAGGCTAGCGAGAGGGTTGCTTGATGGGCTTCAAACAAAGGGGCTTCGTGCGTGGCGGAAGGTAACTTAATATCTGCAGCTAAGATATCGCAAGCGTGCATCACTGAGGCTAAAAAATCAGGCTGGCTGGCACTGGTCTCTAGGTATGTTTTCAACCCTAAGGCTTGCACAGCAGGCATTAAAACGGCTAAAGCTTTATGGTAAAGGAGAGGTTCGCCGCCCGTAAAGCTGACACTGTGATGAGGTATTTGAGCTTGGATGTTAGCAATATGCTTGTATAAAACGGTCATCTCTACAGGGTTTGCAAGATGTTGTGTGTCATGTTCTAAAGTGGTATTTTGTACGGTGTCAGGTAAGGGTGCCAAATGAGCCTCGCCAGTAGGGGTGTGCATGGGGGTGTCACAGTAGGCACATTTTAAATGGCAGTGTGCAAAACGTACAAAAATTTGACGTAGCCCGATGTAGGGCCCTTCTCCTTGGGTGGAGGAAAACACTTCTTGAACAGGGGCTTGCTGTGTCGATAAAAACGTGATGTCATAGGGGGAGGCGATGTAAGAAGACATAAAAAAGACTCCAGTTTAAAATAATAAAACGTTTGCCATAGACCAGCACACTCTACTTGTTTCTTTAAGTATAAACAAAAGATACGCTTCATCCCATGATGACTGACCCGACCCACGTCATACCCTATACGAAAGCCCACCTCAGACAATGGGCTAAAACACGGCGACAGCCCCAATATTTTCATGAGTTTCCACATACAATGTTGTCTCAGCATCTTCTTGAAAGCTCTCTTTTTCAGGAAGCTCAGTGCGTTCTTGGGTTTTACCCTATGCAGGATGAGCCTTCTCTTGCCCATGCTTGGGTTCATCGTCCTAGGGGGCAACGCTGGTTTTTTCCTCAAACCGTGCCTATAAGCTTGCAGCCTTCAGAAGAACCCCACAGCGAAGCACGTTGGAACATGCACTTTTGGGAGAAGCCTCCTTCAGATGTTTCCTTTCTCGTGCAAAATACCGTTGCGTCTCACCCTTTGTGGCAGGGCTTAAAAGAACCTTGTCCTGATGCAACGCAGGTGCCATTTGAGTCTATGCTGGCAAGTTCGCAGCAGTCGTTAGGGAACCTCTTAGTGTGTGTACCAGGACTCCTGTTTGCTTCTTTTGTAGAAACGCTCTCCCAAGTTTCTCCTCATGCCTCTCCTCAAGCGGCTACTTATCTTAGGCTTGGTCGAGGTAAAGGCTATTATGACCAATACCTTGCGATGCTAAAAGCCACTTGGCATCACACGCAAAACGGTACGCTTACATGCCTGGGTGTGACCCCTGATGCATGTTTTATTTCCCAGGCACCCTGTTTAGAGACCTCAGAAGCTTATTTCCTTCTTAAAAGTCTTCATCAGCAGCATATGCCTTGGGATATGCCCTTAGAAGGCGTTGTGACAGAAAAAAGGCTTTATACCTCTTAAGTCTCTCTTACCACAGTACTTCGCCTAACCCCTTCTAGGACATTGCTTCTGAGGATTCCATGACGGGGAGGGGAAACGTTAAGAGTGTCACAAAACGGTAGGTTTTTTCAGGATTTTGAGACCCTTGAGGCTCAGGACTGAACACGCTGCTTGAGGGAGGACACGCTTCAATACGACGCTCTAAGGTGCCTTCCAAGAGGTGCATCAGACCCTGGCAAATATACAGCCCTAACCCACTGCCTGTTAAATGGTTACGCTGGTTATCCACAACGGCACGTTGAAATTTCTCTCCTAAGAGAGGTGCCATTTCAGGTTTGAGGGTTCGGGTGAGGTTACTGATACTCAAGCTTAATGCACTTGTGGTTTCGGTGCTTTGTAATTGAAAGGTCAGGCGTATAGGTTCAGAAGGGTCTCTGTACTTACAGGCGTTATCTAAAAGATTGACAAAAATTTGTTCTAAACGTTCGGGGTCAGACCATAACAAAGGCAGGTGATGTTCTGGGGTATCAAAGGTCACTGTAAAAGCCTCTTCAGCGACAAGTGCGTGTCTGAGTGCAACATCTTGGATGCAAATTTGCAAAAGTTCCACGACATTGACCCACTCGTGCATAAGGGTAAGTTTACCCTGCTCAATGGCAGGAACTGTGAGTAGGTCCGCCACCAAGCGTTCCAGCCTTACAAGTTGTCGTTTCATGGTCGTTACTTGCTGGGCGGTCTCTATAGGGTGTCCAGACGTTGGTGATGATATTTTTGCCTGACGTTGTAAAGCACCCATACAGCCTCGCAGTACCATGAGAGGGGTACGGAGTTCGTGGCTCACCATGTCAATCAAGTCAGAGCGAAAACGATCCATTTGTCGAAGCTGGTCAAGTGTGACTCGGGTTTGTTGCCAACTCAAAGACAACCGATACGCCATACGGTTAAACTCTCGAGATAAATACCGTATTTCAAAAGGTGTTAAGGGGTGTACCATTAAAAAGACTCGGCGATTATAATGCCCTCTTGAAACGCCCTTAATCCCTCGTATTAACTGCTGAAAGTTACGAATTAAGCTATAAAGATAAACCCCAACTAAAACACCCGCTAATAAAATTTGTCCAAGAAAAATCAGGGTGCTTTGACGTTGTGCCCGTTTCCAATACTGCTCAGAGATTTCAAAGGGTGAAAGAATTAAAAGGCCCCAGGGGTCATCTCCAGCGAGCTTAAGTAATACCGCATCGTTAAGGGTTGCCGTGGGGGTGGATGTTTCAGGCTCAAATGAGAATCCAGAAAAGAAACTAGGTACATTCTCACGAGTTTGACCACGAGAAATCATCCCGTGTACCTGCATAGACATCACTTCAGGTACGCCAGGTAGGGCTTGTAAAAAATGTAAGAGGTCTTGTTTCGCAAGCTGATACCCTTCCCAATGGCGTTGCGTACCATCTGCCATAAAAACGCCTGTTTCATTAAAGACCATAATATTGGATCGAAACACGGTTCCTAACACGCCAGAAGGTTGAAAGAAACGGAATGGCTTCCAAGTGATACGACACTCCTTATGGATCCCACGCTGATAGCGCACCAGTAAATAGGGCGTTTGTACTTGTGCCATCGTGAGTTGGTTTAATGTATGTGTCCAAGCTTTAAGTTGTTCAAAAGGTGTTTGTGTAAGGCGTGGGTTTAAGGCTTGCCATGACTGAAACATAGGCTCTTTTTCAAGTCGTTTGAAGGTATCAACTATCTGGCGTTTTTGGGTAGGGTGTAAGGTGCTAAAATCAGTGGTATCTGGCAAGTGATTCAGAAACTCGGGCAAAGGTACCGTGACTTCAAGGGTCTCTAAGGGGTAAAGCAAGCGACTGGGCAACAATTGCCATGTCACATGGCGTGACTGAGGGACTGTACACGCTTGGAGACTTTGAGCTAAAAAGGCGGGATGCAACAAACTTACAAAGGGAGCCGTTTGGGTGTCTCGTACTTGGGTTGCGTCTGTAGCAAGGCGATGAGCCAGACTCTCTAGGGGCTTATCTTTGACCGTTTTTGTGTCCTGAGGGGATAGTGTACGCCACTGCACAAACCCCGTAAAAGGTTCTGCCGTTTTAATAAAAGCCAGTGCTTCGTAGTCATCCGTGGGTGGTTCAGGTGTTCCCTTATGCGTGGGTGTTAAGCTGGTAGTACCAAGTATCCCGTATCCCTTTAAAGGACGGTAGGGTAGGCGTTGTGTAGGTACCAAGCGGTTTGCACGTCGGTAGGTTTCACTCAAGAGGAGTTGCTCGTTACGCAAAATACTGGAAAAATCTCTAAAAATAGAAACGGCTGTTTGAGCAGAGAGGTCTCGAAACTCTTTTTGAAGGGCTTTGTCATGGATATGAAACAGCCACGCTTGAATAAACAATAGGGGGGTTACAATCCCAAACACAAAGAAAAGCCCTATTTGTTGCCATAAACGGATGCGTCCTAAACGATACAGCCACTGTTTTTGTAGGCTTCGTTTACGACGAAAGGCGCGCCAAGAGGTTTGTCTCAATGACCTTGCTATCCAAACCCCCATCCACTTGCGACAGTGATGTACAGATAACCGCAGACGATTGAAATGGTGTGTATCATGGCTCAAGGGTATTTATCGCCACCTCTTTATTGAAACAGATGCTATAGTCAAAGCACAGACTTCCTTAAGCATAACATTCTACGACGTTAAGGGCTACTTGTGAGAAGATAATCGAGTATGCGATAGGTCACATGGGTACGTTGTTGTGCTAAGAGTTGAAACCAGAAGTAGCGTTCTTTATCGATGAAACGACTCATGAACTGCAGGGGTTTTTCCGAAAATGCGTCCAAAGGTACGCCTGTATAATCTTTTAAATAGCGTTCATACGCTTTTAAGTGGTGGTTGATTTTTTCTTTTGAGGCTTTGACAGGTAATGTTTTTAAACAGTCGGCTACCCAAAAAGCAGTTTCAGATTGTGGATGGGTGCAGAAGTAATCAAGGGCTTCTTGACGGGTGTGACACACCACATGTCCCCAAGGATTGACTGCGCCTTGTAAGGAGAGGGCTTCTTTGGTGATAGGTAAACGGTTGGCAAGAGGTACCACCCGTAACGATTCACAAAACATTTCGTAACTTTGTCGTGTTGCAACTTCTCCCAAAGTATCCAAAATGAGTCCGTGCGTGAGCCAAGCATGGGCTGACTTCAAGTGAGACAGTCGAATACACCGTGCGGGTTTCCATTGTACAGGAGAACAAGACATGCCCTCAGCATCTCCTTGACGGTTTCCCCCAGCGTGTAGGGACCACATTCCTTGATAGACCATGGGAATGTCCACCACAGAGACATGCAAAGACAACTGTGCCAAATAATGTTTCAGGAAGGGGAGCATGGTGTCGTTCAATACTTCCCCCTCTTTTAACAAAAGTATCCAATGATGGCTATCTGCACTCGGATTCAATAACCGACGTAACACCCAAGCCCACTGTTGCGTGTGGCTGGTCATTTCTACCTGTGGGGAACACCACGGGAGTAGTCCCATACTTTTGAAGGTCTTCATGCGGTATTCGGTATCGCAGGGGTCTACCACCATCAGCTGGTCAAGCAATGGGTGAACTTGCAGTGCTGCCCATTGCTTAATCCAAGCTTGCCAAGAGCTACCAGGAGGTAAAACAATACCTTGCCCCGTACTTAGAAGTACGGTTAAAAGCACCTGAGGTGAGACGTGGGCAAGTGCTTTCTGTGAGGCATTTGCCACGAGTGGGGAACCTTCAGAAAGGGCTACACTGGCGGATGGTGTATCGTGTTGAGGCATATGCTGTAATCCTAACTAAAAACACCCCTTCATTGGGTCTATCACACCGTTTTAGCAAACGATACAAGCGCTTGCCAAGGGCGACGTACAACAGGCTGGGTACTGTTGAGCCACACGCTCAAAAATAGTATCTATATGTTTTGTGTACGCATCATAGGTAAAACATCCTTCAAGCAATTCGGTGACGGCTTCTTCAGAAGGAAGGTTCTGAAGTAACAGGGTACGCAAGGTACTGTCGGCAAGAATCAGGGCTTTAAAGTTTCCTGAAGGGTTATTCCAAGCTTGGTGGGCGAGTGTTTGAACAATTTTGTATGCATCCTCACGGCGTACCCCAGCATCGACAAGTTTAAGGAGTACACGTTGCGAGAAGACAACCCCCCCAAAACGTTGCAGATTCTGCATCATGTTTTCAGGGTACACCACCAAATTTTGCATCATACCCGTGAGACGATACAACATAAAGTCTGTCAGGATAAACATATCAGGCAATGTGACACGTTCCACACTACTATGGCTAATGTCACGCTCGTGCCATAAGGCAATGTTCTCAAGTGCGGGTAGTGTATAACTACGAATTAAGCGTGCAAGCCCAGTCATGTTCTCACTTAAAATGGGGTTCCGTTTATGGGGCATGGCTGAGGAGCCTTTTTGTCCCTTGGTGAAGGGTTCTTCGGCTTCGAGTACTTCTGTGCGTTGTAAATGACGCACTTCCACGACAAATTTCTCAATACTGCTTGCCAAATGCCCTAAAGCGAGATAAATAGAAGCGGTAATGTCACGAGAAATCACTTGAGTTGTCGCCGCCATAGGCTTTAAGCCCAGCGATGCACAGACACGCTCTTCTAGTTCAGGAGGCATGTGGGCAAAGTTACCCATCGCACCGCTAATCATGCCAACACGGTTTTCTTCCAAAGCCACTTGTAAACGGGTAATATGACGATTTAACTCATCTACCCACCCCACAAGTTTAAATCCAAATGTGACAGGCTCCCCATGAATCCCATGACTCCGACCAATACACAGGGTGTAGCGATGCTCATAGGCTCTTGTCCAGAGGACATCACGCAAAGTTTTTAGTTGTGCGAGTACTAATTGTCCTGCCTCTTGAATCATCAAGGATTGCGCTGTATCAATGAGGTCAGAACTGGTCATGCCCAAGTGCAGGAAACGCCCCTCTTCGCCTACTGATTCTGCCACACAGGATACAAAGGCAATAATATCGTGCTTTACTTCAGCTTCTAGGGCATCAATACGTTCTACATCAAAGCTTGCTTTGGAAGCCACCACATCATGTACGCCCGCTGGTACGATGCCCATCATTTCTTGGGTTTGCAACACTGCAAGTTCTACTTTTAACCAAGTGGCAAACCGATTTTCAGCAGTCCAAAGGGCCGACATTTGAGGGCGGGAATAGCGAGGAATCATATTGAAATAGCCTATCGTCACTCACAAGTATTTGTATCAATAGCACACCAAAATAGGGGGCAGTTAAAGCCTGTCCTTATTATGGCAAAAACATGTCCTATGCCCAAGTAACACCTTGCTACTAGCTACCTAGGGTGTTACTTGGGGTGTTACTTGGGGTGTTACTTGGGGTGTTACTTGTTACAAGAGAGCGTGCAACGTACCAAGTCGTTGCTGTGTATGGCGGTCAAATAAAACCCCATATTTCTGCGATAATGTCACCCCGAGTGTTTTGCCTACTTGCAGGTCTTCAGGGGTCAGTGTATGCCAAGGCACTTGCACGCTTAGGGGTACATGGCTCTCAAGGCATGTACCTTTTTCATGAGGTAAAACCCCATGTACCATCCAATGGCCGCCTGTAAGATACTCCCAGCGTACAACGACAAAGGGGAGTTGCTCCTTGTTGCTCAAAGCATACGGTGCGAGGGTTAACCATTCGGGGCGGTAGCCTATCACCCAAGGGAAGAGGGGAGAGCGGTCATTCTCTTTAGAAGGCTGAACAGGTTGATGGGGTTCTGAGGGGGGGGCTTGCCAGCTCGATGGTAAAGGGATGCGTATCCGATGCCCTGAATCAGGGAGTACCCAACATTCAGCACTATCTTGCGGGTTCACCATGGCAGGTAGGTAAGACATATCTCCAAAAAATGAGGCACAAAAAAGGGTTTGAGGTGCAAGGTAAACTTCTAAAGGGGGTGCAAACTGCTCCACACGTCCTTGGTTTAAAACCAAAAGAAAATCCCCCATATTCAGTGCCTCTAAAGGGTCATGGGTGACATATAGGGTTGTGACTCCCCATTTTGCTTGCAGCACTTTGAGTTCATGGCGCATGTGTTGTCGTAAGGCGGTATCCAGGTTGGAAAGCGGTTCGTCAAGGAGAAATACCCGTGGTTCCCTCACCATGGCACGCCCTAGAGCGACCCGCTGTCGTTGTCCTCCTGAGAGTTGATGCGGTTTTTTATCGAGTAGAGGAGATAACCCTAAAACCTCCGCCATAGCGGCAACTTTTTGTGCTTGTGCTTTAGGGCTATGCCCCATAAGATACAGTGGAAACCGCAGGTGCTGTGCCACGGTCATATGTGGGTAAAGGGCATACTGCTGGAAGACCATGGCAACCCCACGATTCTGAATAGGAATCGTATTCACAGGGGTATCGCCTAATAGTACTTCGCCTGAAGAGGGCGTTTCCAACCCTGCTACTAAACGTAACAGGGTTGATTTACCACAGCCGCTTGGACCTACTACCACGGTAAGCTTCCCTGCTGGAAAGGTCAAAGAAACCTCTTTTAAAGGGGTGTGATACACTTGACTGGCTTTCTGCCAAGGCCCTAGGTGTCGTATAGTGTGCCAGATGCCAGAAAACCAAGACCCCTGAGTTTTCTCTTGAGGACGTTTCGGCATGGTATAGGTTTTGGTCAATTGTCGTAGCGTAACAGAGGGCATGACGATTGATTCGGGTGTAGGCAAACCCTCTTGAGGGGAGGCAGGCATCATGAGAAAGCGGTGTATCGTGCGTTCAAAAAGATATGAGGTAACGTGGGGATAGACAAAGACTTTTTCTCATAAAAGAACACGTTTGACTATACCATAGCACATTTAGGAAACCCATCAAACCTCTTCAATGTATTGAGCGTATGCCTGTGCTAGGGGAGTCTTGGTATAAGCCCCCCTTTTTTTAGAGGCTGTTTGCAAATTAAAGAATATTGACTATTTTTCCATAGGTCACACTAAAATAATATGCCTTTGCACCTCCCCTCTTCTCTTGTTTCCCAACGCCTCCACCAACGGGACGGTTATAAACCGTCCCCTACTTACCACCCCAAAACGTAATGTAGGGTAGGGTTTTCAACCCTACCGAAAACCAACACCCCCACCAGCGGGTAGGTCTCTACTTTTTGTAAATCGCCCTTAGAAAAGTTACAAATGCTCTAAGGTAAACCGCCCTAGTTTTCCTGTATAAAACCATTTTAAAATTTGCGTAGCACCCCGTTGAATGTCTAATAAGGATGCCGCATCAGGTGTGATAGGCGTTACTCTCTCGGCCTCAGATGATTCGTCCGCCAAGGAGGCTTCAGAGGCTAAGATTTCCTCTAGTACGTATCCGTCTTGTTTGCCGAGTTTGTAGTGCCATTTTTGGCATAAACACTCTAGGTTATCCTGCTGATGCAAGAGTACTGCCACCTGAGAGGTATCGAGTCTTAAACTTTCGCAGAGCGCCGCAGGGTATTTTGAGGCAAGGAGTGCCAGCATATAGCGTGCCACAGGCTCTACACGGTAGGCAGCCTCACCAATGGCATCCACTGTGGCAAGCATCCAAGCATCCTCTTGAGATACAAGTTTGGGTGGGATTAACCCTGGGGAATCCAACAATAAAAGCTCCCCTGAGAGTTTGACCCACTGCGGATGACGTGTCACCCCAGCTTTATGCCCTGTTTTTACTTTTGTCTTCCCGCAAAGGGCATTGATTAAACTCGACTTCCCTACGTTAGGCATGCCTACCACCATGGCACGTACAGGCGGCTGACGCAGCCCTTCTTGCAACTTGGCTTTACGTTTTTTACGACCTTCTTGTACCAAGGCTTCTAGTACGCCTTTAAGCCAATGTCTTTGATGGGCAGAAACAGGCAGTACGGGACACCCTAACGTGTGTTTTAAATGGGCAACCCAACGTTTGGTTTGTACAGGGTCGGCAAGGTCGGCTTTAGTGAGTAATATCACCCGAGCTTTTCCTTGAATTTGTTCTTGAAAACGAGGGTGGGCTGAAGCCCCTGGTAAGCGAGCATCACGCACTTCAATGAGCATATCGCACTGTGGCAACCATGTGGCAAGCTCTCTATCCCATTTCGCAATATGACCGGGGTACCATTGAATGGTATCTTGAGCAAACCCCTTCTCCTTAGACGTACGAGGGTCATCTTCAGGAGAAAGTTCGGGTGAGGGCATCAGCCACGGTTTTACTTCTATGGTGTCAGGCACTAGGATACCCCTCTCAAGCAACGATACCGTATCATAAGCTTCTTTAACATGGATAGTTACTGCCCCTGAACCATCAGGCGTTTCAAGAAGTGAAACCCACGAATATCATACCCGTGGTTATAGTAAAACTTCTGGCTGGGTGTATTCTCAACAAATGTATCTAACGAAAGCGTTTCTACAGAGGCCTTCTGAGCCTCTACTTCCACCCAGCGCATCATTTGCCCGCCAATCCCCATAGAGCGGGCATTAGGATGAATCATAAAATGTTCCACATACCATGTTTTCCCTGAATACAAGTGGTATTCTTGCTTAATCCCTAATACACCAAGCAGTTCAGAAGGAGGTGTGTGTCCATCACGCTCAGGGTAGGTGACATACACTGCTAACTGCCAATAGTCTTCTTGGTGCCTAAAAGCATGCTCAAGATAGTGATGGTACTGGGATTCTTTTAGGTGAGGGAACATCATTTTCAGAAGCTCCCAAGTGGGGTAACAGGCTTGAGGGGTTTCAAGCCGCTGAAACGTTAGTGGGACATGGGTGGTTGTGAGTGTTGTCACCATAAAATCAATTCCAAAAAAAGAGGTGTATTTGCTGTAAAGTAACGAAAAGATGGGTTGCAGAGGGAGCGTTCACCGACCTGAGAGGCTTGAGGTAAAACTAAAAAGCTTCGTCAAAAAGGGATAACCCTATTGATTTACCTAATACAGTGTAACCTAACACAAAGCATTACTGATTCGCAAATACCCTTCGTGCTAAAAAATACAGTGCTAAGGATTGTAACAACCCGAAGCACTGTATGGATAAAAATGGATATACTGGACTAGTCACAATAGAAACTAGCCAATGGTACCTATCGTTCTTGACCAGGCTTAAAAGACTGACGCTCACGGATACGAGCTGCTTTACCAATACGCTCACGCAAGTAGTAAAGCTTGGCACGACGGACACGACCACGACGAAGGACTTCTACGCTGTTAACACGAGGGGCATGAAGTGGGAAAATACGCTCCACTTTGACACCTTGGAATACCTTACGTACGGTAATGGATTTATTGATGCCCGCACCAGAAATCTTAATGACAATACCTTCATAAGCCTGAAGACGCTCTTTGTTACCTTCTACGATAGAGACCTTGACTTTGACGGTGTCACCAGGACGCATATCAGGGAGGGTGCTTTTTTTATAATGAGACTCAACAAAATCAATCAATGCTTGCGACATGGCGTACGGGTATCCTTGGATTATATAAAAAGCATCATGAATCAAAAATAAAAGCTTGTTTTGTTGAGACTATTTTGAGTCAAAGCCAAAGCACTTCATTGAAAAAGAAGGTGCTATCAACGATGAGGCAGGATGTCATGAAAGACGTATGATTAAAATAGCTCAACGAGTCCTATCATTATCGGAGAATCAAAACAAAAAAGCAACCGTTCATCATGCTTCTCGCTTAAGTCGTTAGGATGTGCGTTGTGAAAACCTAGCGGTGCATTTAAAAAACCCGTCTTAAACCTGAGGGAAGTTAGGTAAGACGGGTTAAGGACGTTTTTAACAGTTTTTAATCTAAAAACATCTTATTGGGCTGGTGCGTGGTGGGGTCTTTGTTGACGGTGAGCCTCACGCTGAGCTTGCCAATTTGCTTTATGCTCTTGGCGCATCCCTTGGCGTTTCTCTTGCCATTGGGCTTTATGAGTCTGCATGGCATCTTTACGCTGGGCTTGGTGCTGTTGTCGACGTTCCTGATACTGGGCTTTCATTTCGCCACGATGAGCTTCACGCTTTTGTTGCCACTCAGCTTTGTGGGCTTCTCGTTGACTTTGGTGTTGGGCTTTCATTTCGCCACGATGAGCTTCACGCTTTTGTTGCCATTCAGCTTTGTGGGCTTCTCGCTTGGCTTGATGATTTTGTTGCCATTGTTCTCGGTGTGCTTGTCTCTGCTGATGCCACTGAGCGTTTGCTTCACCTTCAGCGTGGGCGTTTAGCACGGTGAGCTGCCCTGAAGTCATCACAAAGACTACAAGTAGTAATGTCTGTAAAAAACGTTTCATGGTTCCAATTCCTCTTTTTCTATCGCTTTCATCACACACAAAAACAGCACTTTAAGCACTATAAACTTAGCACTTTTAGCGACTGCAATAAAGTTTTACAATTTTGAAAGGGTCAATCATTCATCCAAAGGATAAGGCACACTTTTTAGCATATCGGTTCATTGTGCCTGAAACTTAAACCTTTTTATCGCACCCGTGTTATGTGCTGCACCATGATGTTCTTTAATGGTGTATATCCTGCTGCACGGTAACCCTGTTTGCTCTAAATCGTGTGAGTCTTTTCAGACAGGGCTATTTCCTTTAAAATGAAAAGACGCTATCAGTGGTGCATGGCTCTCATGCGTTCAAGCTGACAAGATATTATAAATCGCTTTTCGCCATCCAGAAGGAACAGACACATACGATGATGATGACAACGCTCTACCATAAAATATGGCAAGCCCATATTGTACCTACGCAATCGGGTCAAGCACAGTCTGACCCCACAGTGCCTGCTTTACTTTATATTGACCGACATCTCATTCATGAGGTCACCTCACCTCAGGCATTTTCGGGTCTTAAGCAACGAGGCTTGCCTTTGCGTCGTCCTGCATTGACCGTTGCCACGGTTGACCATAGCATCCCCACGCAACATCGTACCCAAGCGTGGCAGGACGCTCAAGCACGGGAGCAGGTAGATACACTTGAAACCAACGCCCGCAAGCATCAGGTCCCCCTTTTTGGTTTAGGAAGTGCTTATCAAGGTATTGTGCATGTGATGGGGCCAGAATTGGGCTTAACCCTGCCAGGGATGACCATTGTGTGTGGTGATAGCCATACCGCAACCCATGGTGCTTTTGGGGCATTAGCGTTTGGTATTGGTAGCAGTGAAATTGAGCATGTCTTTGCAACGCAGTGCTTGCTACAGTCGCCAAGCCCTGTGATGGGTATTGAAGTGACGGGAACCTTGCAACCTGGTGTGACGGCAAAGGATATTATTTTAGCGATTATTCGTCATATCGGTATGGATGGCGGCACAGGCTATGTATTGGAGTATTTTGGTTCCGCCATTGAAAGCCTTTCCATGGAAGGGCGTATGACGCTTTGTAATATGTCGATTGAAGCGGGGGCGAGAGCTGGTCTCGTTGCACCTGATGCCGTCACATTTGAATATTTGAAAGATAAGCCCTATGCCCCCAAAGGAGAAGCTTGGGAGGAAGCACTGGCTTACTGGAAGACCTTAAAAACGGATAGTCCTCAAGCGTATGATAAAGTGGTACGTTTGGATGCTCGTCTCATTGAACCCATGGTGACGTATGGCACCCACCCTGGGATGTCTGTCGGGATTCATGAAACGCTTCCGAATCCTGAACATATTACAGATGTAAAAGAGCGTCAAACCCTCATAGAGGCACTTGAGTATATGGGGCTTGAGGCAGGGCAACCCATGGCGGGTATTCCTATTGATGTGGTATTTATTGGGAGCTGTACGAACTCTCGGATTGAAGATTTACGTGCAGCAGCACAGGTTGTGCAACAAGGTATCCAGCAAGGCTATCGTGTGCAACACCATGTTCGAGGCTATGTGGTACCTGGTTCGGAGCTGGTAAAAGCACAGGCTGAGCAAGAGGGGCTGCACGAGGTGTTTCTTCAAGCAGGTTTTGAATGGCGTGAGCCAGGGTGTAGTATGTGTATTGCTATGAATGGGGATATGCTGCAACCTCAAGAACGTTGTGCCAGTACGAGTAACCGTAATTTTAAGGGTCGTCAAGGACCAGGTGGACGCACCATGCTTCTGAGTCCTGCGATGGCGGCAAAGGCGGCACTTCATGGTGCCATTACCCCGCTTGAGGTTTCTGTGCCAGCACCCGTTTAAATACGCCTGCCTGAAAAGCTTCCCTTACTTGAGTGAGTTTTCTGCGTAAGTGGCTGTTATCCCTTATACCCTTCGTTATAATCACGAGACGTATAAGGGATTTTAGCATGATACGAAGAGGATGCCATACGTCATGGCATGGCATCTACACCAAGCGACATGAGGACATCGTGGATGGTCTGGTTTACCCGTACATTACGGCAAGCTTTGGGAGGCGTATTGCTTATCGTTATGATGAGTGTGCCGTGGTTGCCGTACGCTCAACCCGCTGTCATACCCATGAATCGGGCACAGGATAAAGCCAATCTTTCACCCTTAGAACGTACGCAGGATGCTCTTGTGAATCAACTTTCTGCTGGTCCAGGTGGCATTCAATGGCTCCCCAAACTTGAAAACAGTGCTTTAGAGGGGGCTATCCAACTTCTTCGACAGGGGGAAGAGTGGAAGGCTTTGGGGGCGTTTCAGTCTACATGGCAACGGCAACCTGAAAGCTGGGAAGCACAGTTAGGGGTTGCTTCTGTGTATGCTTGGCAGGGGCATTACGGTAAAGCCATTGGGGTTTTACGGAGTGCGGAGGCGTACGAGTATCCAGAGCATCCCGTATTGCTTGCCATGTTGGCGTGGTGGCTTTATTTGAAGCATCAGCTCCCCACAGCTGGAAGTGTGTGTGCAACCGTGTCTCAAGAAGACGATAGCACCAGTTTAGAGGAAACCCCCGCCATGGTGGATGACCTCTTGAGTATGGCAAAAACCTATCAGGCTCAGCATCCTACCGTTATTTTAGTTGAGGCACACCTCGCTTTAGCCAAGGGACACACCGCAGAAGCCAGAGAGCATCTAAAACGTCTTGCTTTAAGGCTGCAAGGGCAAGCTTGGCCGCCTCTTGTGCAAGCTGAAGCTCTCCTTGCCATGCACCTTGAAGACTTACCCCACGCCCGAACCCTCCTTCAACTGACCTATGAGCTTGACCCCCATGACCCTCTTACCCTGTATTACCTTGGGAAACTACTCGCACAAGCCGATAGCCCGAACAAAGCCATGGCGTATCTGGTACAAAGTCAAAAAGCCTGGCCGATGCCCTTCCCACCTCGTGATATTTTAATGGTTCGCTTACTGGCACTTTCAGGTCAGTACCCCCTTGCGATTCAAAGGGCAGAACCCCTCTTGAAGGCGTATCCTTGTAGTGAGGCTTTGAAACAACAACTCTTTGACCTTTACCAAGCT
Source organism: Vampirovibrionales bacterium (assembly GCA_044346175.1). Lineage (GTDB taxonomy): Bacteria > Cyanobacteriota > Vampirovibrionia > Vampirovibrionales > JAJTHC01 > JBJTUH01. The sequence goes on along the minus strand of JBIIZQ010000002.1, from coordinate 235,273 downwards.
TCAGGTAAGCCATGGCCGAGTACTCGTTTAGGGCAAGCACCGAAACAAGAACCTACGCAAACGAATCACTGGCAGCAAGCATGGCAAAGTGCTAGAGGTCAACAGCTTGAAGAAGCACTTGCGACCCTCTATGCACTGCCTTTTGAGACATTATCGCCTGAACAGCAAAAAGATTGGTTGTGGCTCACAACCCATACGGCGTATGCTCAGTCTTACTTTGGTGTTCCTTTTTCGGGGGATTTATTGGCACTGCATGGGCGTTGGATGACCCACTTGTCATCCGTGATGAAACCTTCAAATACAGTCCTAACCCCCGCAGAGGCACAGTGGTTACAATGGCTTTGGGAAAGTATTCAACAAGGTGTCCATACAAGCTTTTCAGAGGCACAACTAACGACTTTGGAAACCTTGGCAGGTTTCCCTCGGGCAGATGTATTGCAAAGTACAGCGCCCATTCCCCCTTTGGCACATAAGGGGCTTGATGCCATGACCGCTCCTCAGCCGTGGACCCCCTCCCCAGACGCATTGCACCCTTCCCAAGCCTCTCCGCTTGTGCGAGGTATGGCACAGTTTCTTTTGAAGCGGTATCAAGACAGCTGGGAAACCCTTGGCACCTTAAATGCGGATACCCCAGAAGCCTTGCTTAAAATGGCAGACCTCCTCACGCTGCTTCAAGAATGGCGTATTGCACGAGGGTTATATGAGCGGGTACAACGTGAAAGTAATCAACCTGTATTGCTGAGTGCTTCCGAGCAAGGTTTGACCCTATTACAACAAAAAATGAACTTGCTTGACCAGAAAGTGATGGCGGCCGATGCCCACATGGCAAACAAGCGTATCACAGCAGCACATCCCTTGTATGAACAAGCCTTTTTGGTGATTCCTCAATCACTCAAAGCCAATATACGCCTTGCAGAAAGCTTTGAAAAGCAAAAGCGTTGGCGGGATGCTTGGAAGCACTATCGTTTGGCTTTGATGTTACAGCCGTCCTTGTCTCGCTCGCCACAATTTATGCAGCATTATCGTCATATTGAGTCCCACCTTCCTAAGAGGTCACCGCCAAGTAGCGATTCGGCTCAGTATTAAGAAAGTGTGAGCCATACTTAGGCTTGCGGTATAATAGACGAAACTTTAAGCCTCCCTTCATTTGTTTTAAAGGTAGAGGTTGGTGTGTGTGGTATGTTGCCTATTGCTTCACAGATTGACGATGATGATGTTTTCTCAAGCGATTGAAATTCTCCTTGCCGATGACGACCAAGATGTATTGACCATCCTGAAAATGGATCTTGAAGTGATGGGGTTTTCAGTAGATACCGTCATGCACGGGATTGATGCCGTGAAGGCGGCTACACAGAAGCGGTATCATCTCATCTTGTTGGATGTCATGATGCCCGAGATGGATGGGTTTCAGGCATGTAAGAGTATTCGTCAGCAAAGCATGTGTCAAGATGTGCCTATTTTACTGCTTACGGCTAAAGGGCAGCTTGAGGATAAGGTTAAGGGCTTCAATGCAGGTGCAGATGATTATTTAGTAAAGCCCTTTGAGTTTCAGGAACTGATGGTGCGTGTGCGCGCCTTGTTTCGTCGTACAGGGATTTTAAACCCCTTTTTGGCACCTCAAGTAGCGACACCTACTGTGGCACAAGCTTCAGGACAGCCTGCCCAAACTTCACAACGTCCCGAGGTGTTTCAGCAAGGGGACATTGAAATCTTGCCAAACTCTTTGGAAGTTCGTATTCAAAATGGTCCTTGTATTAAACTCACGCCTACGGAGTTTGAAGTGCTTTACTGCTTGATGCAGCATGCAGGTCAAGCAGTTTCTTTGAATACCCTGCTTCATGAGGTTTGGGGGTATGGTCCTGATGAAGATAAGCGGATGTTGCGTGTGCATATTGGTGGGTTGCGTCAAAAAATTGAAGCCGACGCTAAAAGCCCACTCTATATTGAAACACTTACGAATATCGGGTACCGCTTGAATGTGTCAGTCAGTGCTATGACGGCACAACCTATTTCAAATAGCTAACTTGGTTCTCGTAAGCTCGTAGTAACGATGGGGTTTTTTTCATGTCATACCGACTTACGGAAATAGCCATCTTTCGTTTGTACTGCAAGCGCTCTGGATTCCTCCATACGGTCGGAATGACGGCGTATATTCACACAGCTTACGCCTTGGCTTGCTTCTCGTCTAAATACTCTGAGGTCAGTACACCTGAAAAGCCCCAGTTCTCTGCTGCAATTTCTTGAATGACGATATGAATATGCTCAGGCTTTTTACCTAGTATGGTCACAAGGGTTTGTGTCATCTCAGAAACAATCATTTGTTTTTGAGCTTTGGTAACGCCTTCCAGCACTTGGACGTTAATATAGGGCATGAGAGATTCCTTTGCCTGTTGTTCTATCAAAGTTAAACCCCAAGGACTTTATTGAGAAGCCACTTGGGGGGTGAATTATCCTAATACAAGATTACTACTAAGGCTTTTTGGCTTCAGGCTTAGCAGCTTCCTTACCCGCTGGAGGGGCTTCACCACCGACCTGTGAGGGGGCGTATTTTTTATTAGGTGTGAAGTCATAAGCGGCTTGAACGTCTTTTGTCCATTTTTGGATAATGGGTGTACGCTTCTGTCCGAGTACTTGGTTTTTAAGGAGCAGTTTTAGTTCATTATCCAAAGGACGAATGCCAGCAGGGTGCTTCTTCAAAAGCTGAATAATATGCCACCCAAACACGGACTGTACAGGGGCTTTCGTGACACCATTTTCAGATAACTTTGTAGCGGCATCCCAGAAAGAGGGGTCAGTGGTTTGCTGAACCAGTCCTTCAATTTTGCCTCCCGCTTTTTGGCTACCCGTATCGTCGGACTGTGCCTGAGCCAGTGCAGCAAGACGTTCGGGGGTCTTTTGCACTTCGTCATTGAGGGTTTTAATTTTGGCTTCAGCCGCTTTTTTGGCTTCTTCCACTTTCGCTTTTAAGTCTGCATCCGAGAGGGTCGATTGCTTTTCTTTGAGTTCATTCCGCACTTGGTTGGGGTTGAACTTCACAAGCAAATGACGTACATCTAACTTCTCAGGTTCTTGGAATTGCTTTTTATTCTCGTTGTAAAGCTTCTGAAGCTCCGCATCGGTCACTTTAATTTCAGAACCACTCAGGGCATCCGTGAGTTTGTCGAGTTTCACTTTTTCGGTAAGGGCATAGGTCATTTCACCCTCGGTAAAGGCTTTTTCGGCAAGGAGCTTGTCGAACTTATCTTGACCACCCATCGTATCGATTTGCTCTTTTCGGTAGGTTTCAAGTATTTCTGGCGTAATGGTGATGTTACGTTGTTTGAGTTCTGCATTGATGAGCGTAAGGAAAATGAGTTTATTCAGCCCCATGGTTAAAAGCGTTTGCTGAATATTTTTATCCGTTTTTGCTTTGGGGTTACTTGCAAGTTGGAAGGTCTTTGCGAAGCTACGCATAATGAGTGCAAGTTCTTCACGTGTCCCTGTATAAGGGGTTTTCGTGTTTTTAGATGTGACAGTAATGACCGCTTCATCAGCATTTCCAGCAGGAAGGACAGCATCGACCAACTGTGCTTCGGGTGAGCTATCGCTCAAAGCACCCATATCACTTGCTTTTTGGCATCCTGAAACCCCCACCGTTAGCAGACCTGTGAGTAACACCATCCCGACTAAGCGAGAGGCACTGGGGAGTGTAAATCCTTTAAAACATTGCGAGTATAAAGCCATTAAGTGCTTCGCCATAAGAGCCACACCATTCTTTTTTAAATTTATCTTATTGCAACAAAGACAGCTCGAATCACTGTCGTAACACGACACCAAGAGACACAATAGATGGCTTGAGTGTACCATAAAACGAGCGTGTTTGTCTTTTTTTGAATGTGCATTTTGAATACCTCCTCTTTTTAGAGGAGGTTTCGCTTCACAAAAGAGGTGCCAACCAGTGTCCATACGACCTAGATGGCGATGTGAGGGTAGGTTTATTTTTTAAGACTCGGGAATACCGCTGGACATTGAGGCATTTGTGGGTGTGACTGTTTTGAAGAACGGCGTTTTAAAACCTCTTGTGCCAACTTTTGTGTGTAGCTGACTTTTTCAGTTTCTGAAGCTTCAAGAGGCTGACGAGTCGGTGCTTTTTTAGCTTGGCAGGTGATACAAACCCCAAATACTTTCAGTTGAATATCGTGTATTTTAAACCCCATGGTCTTTGCCATACGGTGAGATGCTTGGTCTGTTTCATCACTTTCAAACTCTACGGTAAGCCCACACGCCACACAAATAAGATGATGGTGTGGGTCTTCATCATGGTGAATCAATTCGTAGTGTTTATGGTCTTCTGCAAAGTCGAGTTCTCGTAACACGCCTACAGAAGCCAGAAGTTTAAGGGTACGATAGGTGGTTGCTAGGGAAATGTCGACATTTTCAGCGATGAGTACTTGGTGTAGTTGCTCTGCTGTGACATGGTCACCATCCTTTAAACAGAAAAACAATCGCAACACATGTTCACGCTGGGGCGTAAGACGTATGCCTTGGGTTTTAAGTTGCTGTAGGGTACTTGCAAATGCTTCTAGGTCATAAGAAGTCTCAAGGACTGGCAGTGTGTGATGAGCATGCGTGCTTGAGGCTGTCGGCTCTGAAGCGTGGGGAGAGGGTGCGTGGGGAGCTGTCACAGGTGTAGGTTAAAACGACATCTAAGGAGTCATGGCGGTAATATCGAAGGCGATGAAAAAGCAAAGGTGATGAAAAAATGCTTATCACATTTTGAATACAAGCATTGGTCTAGCATGAGAGGGGCTAGGAGACATGAAGTCTTTCTCGTGAGAGATGTACTTACCTCAATGGTATCTTTAATGCCCTTGATTGTAAACGAAAGGGTGTATGACTTTGTTTAGGAAATGGCTTGTGCTTCTTCTGGAAGATTGTTTGCTTCTGGAAGACTGTTCATGGTTTCAGGTGTACCTTCCACGACTTCCTCCTGAGGGGGCATGGCACGACTCATCGTTTCTTGAGAAGTCATACTAGGGTTTCGGAAGGGGTTGCGTGCTGCAAGGAGTAAACGTTGGGTTTCTTCTTGCGTTGGCATACCTTCTGAAGGAGGCATGAGGTTCTCTGCATCGCCAGTCATGCTAGGGGAAGTGCCTGAAAAACGTGAGTTTTGAGCGTCTTTGGGAGTCGTCGCAACGGCATTTTCAGCGTTTGAGGGGCTTTGTCCTAATGCTGCCATGAGGGCTTGTTGACCTTCAGGTGATGGTTTGGCAAGCTTTTCAGGCTGTTTGGTGAGGTTGCTTATAAGACCTTCCAGTGCTTTCCCACCATCCTGTGCTAAGGGCTGATGCACAATTTGAGACGGGTCTTTGTCACTGCCTTGGGGTACAACGGTAAGGTCGCCTTTGTTATTCAGTAAAATAGTTGTGCCTGGGGTGTTTCCTTCGCCTTTGAGGGTCAGCTTCATGAATAAGCGTCCACTTTCAGGGTCTGCAATCATTTCACCCGCTTGGGTCAGTAAGCTTTGGACTTCTTGAGGAAGTTTGGTAACGAGAGCTGAAAAGTCATTGTTTTCGGGGTCTTTTTTGACAAGCTCCGTTACAATGTCTGGGCTAGGGGGCGTGAGTTTGCTAGGGTCTTGGAGGAGGACTTTTAGGATTCCCATCATTTCAGGCGGGATTTGTCCTGTGGGTGGCGTTTCTCCACTCCCTTGACCTACTTGGGAAGCAAGCGGGGCTTCAGCAGCAGGAGACCCTATATTACCACCAGGCGCCATGCTCGCCATACGTGGCACGCTACTGGTGTGTACACTACTCACCGAAGGCGTATTCCCACTATAAGCATAGGTGTATCCTCCGTTGCTACTATCCATGCGTGGGTCGGCATAATAGCTTGTGTTCACAGGCATACTACTGTAGTAAGGCATGCTGCTTGTTATTTGGCTAGCGTAAGGCATGGTGGTGCTTGTGGTACTTGTGGTACTTCTATCACTGGAAGGCATACTTTGCCTTGAAGGTTTTGAGGTGGTGCTACTGGATGATGAAGTACTGGGAGGTGTGGAGGAGGTTTCGTTTGTAGGGGGCGTTTCTGTATTGGTTTTTTGAGGAGGCACGTTGGTTTGCTCTTGAGTGGCAAGAGGCTTTTCTGTTTGTGAGGTCTCGGTTTGTGTTTCTTGGTTAGCAGATGCCTTTTTATCTTTGCCTTGTTGTGTGAAGGCAAGGGTACCCACTGCAAGTGCTGCACCTGCGGGGATAATATAACGTTTTTTCTGGTACCACTGACGTGTGGTTTGGGTTGCCTCATTGACATCGTCCCCTGCACGGGCAAGATTTGCGGTACTTTTGCCTATGTCATTGCTTTGAGAGGGTTTTGTGCCAAAGACATGACCTATCAGTTGTTTGGCTTTTCCAAGCAGCCCTTTGTTCTCGGTGGCGTTGGAGGTTGCCTCCTGGACACCATTGCGAGCTTTTTTAGCCCCTGTTACTAAGTTTTGGGCAGCTTTTTTGGCTCCTGAAAAAGAAATCATCATCGTTTACTCACGCTCTGTAAATCTGTGTTGTGTGTTTTTATAAAATCACGTTTTTATCCCTGGTGACTGCTTAATTCAAGACATCGTTGTCTTTTCTGTGTGCAGTTTAAGAGGAGGTGGCTTACCAAAAGCGATATATGCCTAGCATATCAATAAACACATCCGCCTCGGTAAAAGTGTCTTTTTTGTAAATGTTACGGTTTCTCAAAAAATGTTTATATCATTGAAGAAAAGGGAAGATTAGGTCGAAGCCCTCAAGAAGCCCCTCCTCTCCATCGGTTGATTTGGTTAAGACCCCTCAAGACTTTTGTCTGAATACGTATGAAATAGAGAGTCTGAATGTTGTGATGAATAGTGGTATTCAATCCCCCGCCACCCAAACCTCTACCACCCCAAAAACGCTGAAAACACCTGCCAAAAGCACCGTGGTGTCTCAGCCATCCAACCCAATCGTCAAAAATAATGGAACCTCTCAGGCACCGACGCTTCCCAAAGAAACCCCAAAAACGTCTGCAACCCCTACGCCCCTTTTAGACCCCAAAGCTAAGACCCCTCCTAAAGTGGCAACCCCTACTGCGGCAAGTAACCTTGCCATTAAACCTAAAACGTCTGCAACAGATACCTCTTCTAAAGATATCTCTTCTAACACCCCTTCAGTCTCTACTCCCAATACTGAAACCAAGGCACTCCAAGCGACGATTGGTAAGTCTCAGGATGGTAAAAAACTCACCCTACAAACCAAGTTGGACGCTTTAGCCAATAAACCTGGTTCTGAAAGAAATGTGGCTATTACCCTTGAAGGGCAAGACCCCAGTAAAGTGAAAGTGGAACAAAAAACCACAACCCGCACCCGTGTGGTTGAAAAAGAAAATAAAGTGTTGTGGATTATTCCTTGGGGTACTAAAAAAGAAGAAGTCAAAGAACAAGAGCGTCAGCTTGTGATTACACAAGCCATGCCTGATGGTAAATCTTTCAAGCGGGTGACTTTGTCTCAGGATGAATCAGGAAAAGTTGCAAACCAGCAACTTTCTCGTACTGAGATGGTTGAAAAAGATAACAAGACGGGTCAAGAGGTGATTAAAAGCCAAAGCGTTAATCTGATTGAGGCAAAAGGCACCACTCAAATTAGTCAGGTAAAGCGTCAAACCAAAGAAGCACTACAAGCACAATTGATAGAAAACCAAGCCGAAGCGATTGCACAGGAAAAAATTAAGAAAGGTGCCACGAAAGAGGATATTCAAAAGCAAGCTCAAGCGATTATGACACAAGCCCGTCAAAGTGTGACGGATGATGTGGTGCTTCAAGTGCAACGAGAGCAAAGCAGTCTTTTGGAAAGTGGTCAAAACTTAGGAACCGTTCAAACACGGCTCAATGATAACCGTACTCAGAGTGCTATCCAAGAGAGTATGAAAAATAAGGCTGATGGTGATGAAAAAAAAGCTTTAGTGTCGGGCTTTGTGAATGAAAATATGACCCAGTACGCTTCTCAGAGTATGCGGCGTGTTGTCACGACGGATGACGATATTGGGGAACATAAAAAGCGAGAATTCCGTTTAAATGAAAATATGCCTGTGTCAGCAAAAGATGGTACCATCGCACTCAATACCGTAGGCTATCAGGAGGATGGTACGCAGAGTTTTACGCAAAAGAGTCTGAGCCTAGATGGTTTTTCCGCTACTAAGTTTAAAGAGCGTGTGGGGAGTCAAAAACTTCAAGAAGCTGCGACAAGTGCTGAAAAGAAACTCCAAGCGTATCAGGCTGCGTTACAGAAAGACCCTCAAAATGCGGCTCTCAGCCTTACAGAAGAAGAAAAAGAAGTTCTATTTCAGTATGCAACCACGGGGCAGCAGAGTGTGGGTCAATCGAGAAAAGAAGTTGCGGTTGCTTCTCAGATGACTCTTGAGGAACATCAAGCTTATCTTCAAAAAGGTAAAGTGGACCAAGCGGATTATAAAGCGAACCTTGAAAACTATATTACGGATAATAATATCCCTATTTTGGGAGATGCCCAGCAATTTGCATTAGGCTCTCGGCGTATAGGGACGTTTGGATTGGTGGAAGGTGCTGCTCAATTTGCCACAGGAAAAGATGTGCCTTTCAAGGCAGGACTTTCTGAAAATGCACCGCTGATTGGGGCGGATAAACAATTAGAAGATGCTCAGAAACTCAGAAATGAAGCGATTAGTGACAATCGTGGTGCGGTTTCGTGGTTAGGGGAAAACCTTGGGGGCGGTTTAAGACGTTTAACCAATGCTGTGCAGGGTAAAGGATTTACGGATGAGTTTAATGTCGAGGAGCAGCGTAAAAAACTAGACCCTGCTTTACGAGCCATGGTGGATGCCAATGCCGCCTATGATACACTTGCAAAACGAATTCCTAACGCTAAAACACCCGAAGAGAAGCAGGCACTTGAAAGAGAATTAAACCAAGCCCTTACCACCTTGAATACAGCACGCGCTAAGCTTACAACGGTGACGGATGACGTTAAAAAATTCCAAGAGGAATCGCTACAAAACGGAAAAATGGTGCTTACTGAGGCTGTGGGTATTGGTGGAAAACTCATCACGGCAGGACTTACGGTGGTGGGTGGACCTGTTGGTTTTGCGGCAGGCTTGGCTTTAAGTGGGGCTTTAAATGTTGGGACAAACTGGCTTTTGAGTAAAGATACCCCTAGAGGCTATAATCCTGTAAGTTTGGAAGGGGTTGGCGATTTTTTTGCGGGTAGTCTTTCAGGGATTCCTCTACCTGGTACTGGGGTCGCTGCAAGTGGAAGTCGTGTGGCGTTGGCTAAAACGGGACAATCGCTTTTAACAGGGCAGGGGTCTCGTTTTGTCTTGAATCGTTTGAGTACCAATGTGGCAGGACGTGGTTTACGAGATTTAGCCGCACGTGCCGTTACTCGAGAAACCGCTGAAGCGGCAGGACGTTTTGTTTTTTATGATGTGGCCTTGGGTACCACACAAAATATGGCCAATAAGGTGGCTTCTAAAGACCGTGCTGACAGTACCACGTTCTTTGATAATAATGGGCGATTTAAAGCAGATACGATTGCCCTAATTGTGATGGATCCTGGCGAATGGACTTCCTCTTTTGTGAGTGCTGTAGGGATGAAAGGGGCAGGGAAAGCTCTTTCTGCTGGTAAAAATACCATTGTATCTAAAGGGATGCAAAAGCTTGCTGGGGAGGACTTCAACGCAAGCCCCGCTTTTGCAAAAGCGTTTAATCGAGGTTTAGGGAAAGAAGTACGGGAAGATTTATTAAAGCGTGCGACCGTTCCTCAAAATGGGACGTTTGATGCACTCAGAACACGCATGGGGCTACAAAATGGAGAGGCACTGAGTTTTACACAGGCTTGGCGCCATATGAATGAAACTGAAAGACTCTCATTCTTCCAACACTATGCAACGCAAAATCAAAATTTTAAAGTGTCTGATGTCATTCCCCGTGCACGTCCAGTGGCTCAAACCACCAATAACCCTATCACTCGTTTCAAAAATTGGGCGAACGAAAAACAAGAAGCTCAGCTGGCATTGAAACAACAACAACACACCAATACACGCAATGCAGCACCTCTCTTAGAAGGTGATATATTTGTGCCTGGAGGAGTAGGCGTACAAGCTGGTAAAGAGCAGGCTTTTAGGCAACATCTTGACCAATACGTGCAAGGATTACCTCAAAAAACAGAAGCTGAAATGAGAACCCATGCACAAAAAATCCTACCTAAGCGTATTCGTGATACTTATGGGAATAACCTTTCGCCTCAGCAAGAGTATGCCCTTGCCGAGATGTATAAAGGCTTAGGGGTCACTGAAAAGGGGGCTTTTACCCACAGTGCACAAGCACAATTGCTGGCGGGTAGGCAGGGGAAACTTAAACCTGAAGAGGCCTTCTCAATGGTGCATCATGCGTATCAACTTGATGGCACCATGCCGCTTGTGCCTATTGGTGTTCGAGGTGTTGGCGGTCAGTTTTTAGGCCCTGAAATGAAAACATTTTGGCAAAAAATGACGACAGATGGTGTACCTTTTGCAGGGGTAGGGCTTTTTGAAGCGGGTAACCCATTGAGCAAGGTGTTCCCCATTATTCCTGTAGGTAGTTTTTCCGCTATTTTTAGACATACAGCAGGGGTCTATAGTATGGGACGCAATGCACTTGAGGGTGGAACCTCTCAGGGGATTCAGGCAGGAAAAATGGGCATGTTACGAGGGGCTGGCGGAAAAGCCCGTCTTAAATTAGAAAAAGCGTTTCAGGATACAGGGAGAGATTTCAACGCCGTCAAAGAAAGTCTTGAATTTTTTGCAGCGACCCATGCCATGGGGAATGGACGGCAACGAGAAAAGCTTGTTTCCTATGCTGATGCGTTTATTGAAACGCTTAAAACCAACCCAAATGCCAATTTGGGTGACTTTTTAAGACAAAAAATGGGGACTGAAGAGTTTGCTGGTTTAGCACGTCGTACCCACTCAGGGGGGCATTTGGGGAGCTTGGATACGCCTCAAAAGCATCAACTTGCTTTGGCACGTTACCATGATGAGCTTGATACCGATTTACTGCTGAAACAAAGAGAACTCCAAGGGCTTAGTTTGTCAGGGAAGTCTGAAGCGGATATCTACCAAGAGGCACTCCCTATTGTGCAGTCTATGGATGCTTTGATGCAAGAAAAAGAGATGATGAGCAAATGGCATATGCTTTCTATGCGTCATAACATGCCCCTTGCTTTTGAACGAGATGTTACTACGGGTCGTTTAACAAGTGTTGCACCTGATTTTAATCGTGCGATGCAGGAAGGGGGAGGTACCTATGTCTATAAAATGCTCAACTTTATGATGGGTAATCGAGACATGACCCCTGGCGTGATGACACAGCTGAGTAAAACAACCTTGCAGGACCTCGTACAACCTACAGAATTTTCTGGACGGAGTTCGGTACTAAAGAACATTCCTTTGATTGACATGAACAAGGTGCCTAAGGATGTTCAGGGGGTTGCTAAGCTTCTAGGAAAGCCTTTAGATCAGATTAGCTTGATGGAGTACTATACTGTGGAGGCTTTAAGACGAAATCGTAATGTGACGGGAGGGCTTGTCAATCAAGAAAAGTACTTGCAGAACATTCGTTATATCTTGAATGAACAGTTGACGGCAGCCGCTAAAGATACCAATCTTGAGGATGCAACGCTAAGACAATTACGAGACCAAATTGATACAACCTTAAACACCCTCAAGCCGCAAGCGAACCGCCGTATTCAAGGCGAAGGGTTTGGCTTATGGGGACGTACGAAAAGCACGGTGACAAACGTTTTCAGAAATGGAAGCGATTTGGAAATACCCCTTCAGTATCGTAACGACAGTTACCAAAGGGCAGGTAGAGGGCTTGGACGGTTTGTGCCTTTTGGACGAGGCGAAGATTGGCGTAACTCGAACACGCCTTAGTGTGCTGGGGTATAAGCTTTTATAGGACGGGTGTTTCTCCAGCCAATAAACGCTCAAGGCTAGCAAGGTCTTCTGGGGTATCTATGCCATAGGCCTGATGAGGTGTAATGCCTACGCCTATACGGTAGCCATGCCCCAATAACCTTAACTGTTCTAGCCCTTCAAGGCATTCCAGTGGGTGAGGTGCAAGGGTTGTAAAAGCTTGGAGGGCTTCTCTACGATATAAATACACGCCCATATGCCAAAACCAATGAGGGAGTGTAGATGACGCATCGAACTGGCGTGCGTGTGGTATGACGGCACGTGAAAAATATAATGCTTGATGATAAGCCTGTGTATGGTAGCTCTCAAGATGTTCAATCGCAAGTAAAGCTTTGACTTTATTTACATCTTGAATAAGGCTGGATTCAGGCGTTTGTTCAGGAAATGGGGTTACAAGGGTGAGTACATCATAGCCCTGTAGAGTCTCTTGCACGTTAGGTTCCTTGAGGGGCAAGAGAAGCTTATCAAGGTTTTCAGGAGGAAATGTGGGTTCATCGCCTTGAACGTTCAAAATCCAAGGATAGTCAGGATAATGCTGTGCAACTTCCCAAATACGGTCGCTACCAGAAGGGTGGTGGGAGGATGTCATGCACACTTCGCCCCCGAATGCTTTCACTGTTTCAGCAATCAGAGGATGGTCGGTTGCCACAATACAGCGGCTTACACAGGGATGATTCACGACACGTTCCCATGTATGGTGAATCATGGGTTTCCCTTGTAACAGTGCCAGAGGTTTTGCAGGGAAGCGAGTGGAAGCATATCGGGCTGGAATCACTGCTAAGACTTGAGGAGAGTCGGGTGTGTTTGACATGATGGTGGTACCTAGAAAAAAGGAGACATGAAAAAGACCTCTTCCAAGCGTGTATCTTAAGCGAGAAGAGGTCTTTTCATATTTCTAGTAAAACACTAGCTGGCAACAGCTTCCGTAGCGTCTTGGGTTTCGGGTGCGGGTTGAACACTCACTTTTTTGCCACCACGACGGTCACGTTGGAAAACAACTAACCCATCGACCAAAGCAAAAAGGGTGTCATCACCACCACGACCCACATTCACGCCAGCATGAACTTTCGTACCTAACTGACGAACGATGATAGAACCTGCACGGATGATTTGTCCACCGTACACTTTAACACCACGGCGTTTTGCACGTGAGTCACGACCGTTTCGTGTAGAACCTACACCTTTTTTTGAAGCCATCATGATGAAGTTATACTCCGGAATAGATGAAAAACAACATGAAGTTAAACATAATACATACTGCAACCCAAGGTAGACAGGCTTAAAAGAAGCACTACCCTAAAATTGCTTCCACAGAGACTCGTGTATATTGCTGACGATGTCCGTTTTTACGACGGTACCCTTTTTTGGGACGGTACTTGAATACAATCACTTTTCTGCTTTTGACATGCCCTAAAACTTTTAAAGTTGCAGAGGCACCTGCCACGAAAGGCTGTCCTACTTTTACGGTCTCACCATCCATTAAAAGATTAACCGTATCTACGGTGAACTCAGACCCTACTTCAGCATCCAATAAGTCAACAAGAAGGTAACGGTTTTCTTCTACTTCATATTGCTTGTTGTTCAGCTGAAGTACCGCTTTTTTGCTCGCTTTTTCGGTCATCATGGTTGTATATATCCTAAACACGTCACGTGTGTCATTTTAAAAAAGAAATAGATAAAATAAAGAAGAAAGCACCATAAAAACTGGGTGTTAAAACACACTGCTAAGGGAAAGCAGTTAACGTGATGGTTACAAGACACTTGTACAACAGCATCACAAAATAAAGAAACCATTCATGATGTTACAAGAAACATACGGAATGTGCAAACCCTCATGCTGAAAAAAGCCTCTCCCTAGAGGGTGGTATGAACCCCATCACTCTAGGGAGAAGATGTTGGCTTCGAGGAAACGTCTTAGCCTTCTTCTGAAGCCACGCCTTCAGGTTGAAACTGAAGGGTAATACGACGGTTGGGAATATCCGTTGAAACGACTGAGAATGGGTACGTTTCCCCTACCATGAAAATTCGTCCGTAGGGTGCATAAGGGCAGAAAGCTTCTACACCAGGCATCACTTCAACCAATACCCCAGAGGCAAGTGCTTTGGTGACTTGACCTTTCAACTGAGGATTTTCTGTGATGAAGGTTTCCACCAACGACCAAGGGTCAGGCTGAAGACGCTTCAAGCTCAAGCTGATACGTTGACGCTCAACATCAATACTCAATACACGTACTTCAAGCGCATCGCCGAGTGCCAAGGCATCCGACGGGTGCTTAATGCGGCGCCAAGTGATTTCAGAAAGCGGCAAAAGACCATCAATCCCATTGATGTCAATGAATACCCCAAAATCAGTTACCTTGACGACTTGCCCCTTCACTAACGTACCTTCCTCAAGTTGTTTGAGGGTTTCTGCTCGGGAGGCGGCTTTTTCTTCAAAAATGGCCTGACGATGACTCAAAATAAGTTTATTACGCTGTCTGTCAACTTCTAAAATTTTAACAGGGAGCGTTTCACCCATCATTTCTTCAATGGGACGGGTCATTCTTAGCTGGCTAGAAGGAATAAACCCTTTGACTTGGCATACACTGGCCAGTAAGCCACCTTTGGTACTCCCTGTAATGGTGGCTTCAAGCGTTTCTTGTGCCTCTTTGAGGGTTTGAAGATGCTGCCAATTTTTAACTGTCTGTACCCGACGTGTTGAGAGAACATAACGTAAATCACGCTCAATGTCTCGTACTAAGAAGAACTCCCGTACGGCACCCTCAGCGTACTCTACTGCAATAGCCTCTTCGTCAAGTCCTTGGCTTAAAAGTTCTTTGATATGGACAAGGCCTTCGTACTTGCCACCAATATCCACAATGAGGGTGTCTTTCTCACGACGGAGAACCTCTCCAGCCACTAGAGACCCTACACGTGCTTCTTTTTCAAAGCTGGACTCCAATAAAGAGACAAAACTGTCCTGTAACGAGGCATTTTCTTGAAGGGTGTCCATAGAAACACCACTACGTGCCATTAAATCTGCAAGGCGTTGAGCCAACATCATAACCAATACTCCAAGCTTAACAGGAAGAAAGATGTGTCATTGAGGAACATACAAAAGTACACGCAACGTCCTCTCCAAAACCATAACGTCTTTTACGGTACTCTTTCTTCCTTGGTATCATTTTGCTGATTGACCCCGAGAAAGACGACATGGGGTGTAACTTTTTTAACGTTCCGTTTTTGGTTTATCGCATGGTGTCCGAAGACGTAGGCGTAGTGTTTAAAGTTACTGGAGTAAGGCGTATACTTTCACTTTACCCTAGACATAAGCAGATGCCTAGTGAAATTATTTAAAATAAAATTATAAAAACAATTTAATGACGTATTAAAAAATGGAGCAAGGGGGACTCGAACCCCCGACCTTCTCCATGCCATGGAGACGCGCTACCAACTACGCTATTGCCCCAAAAGGTGTAAAAGATTGATTTGTTATTTATTATATATCCCACACACATAAAGATTGTGCAAGCCCTTTTTCAGAGGGTGTTTAAAGTGGGTTTGTGAAAGTTAATATCGTATGAGTTCAGTGTCACCCCCACGGCATTCGCTGCCATGGCTATTGCGGTCACAAAGGGGTTTGGGAGGGAATACGGCTCTTGCTTTGGGAGAAATGGCTCGTTGGTGTAACAGAGGGAGCCAAGGATGGTCTGGATATTGCGTGAGGAGTGTGTCCAATTGCTGGACTAACAAATCAACACTTTGGTTTGCTTGGTAGCTTTGAATGAAAAAATCCATATAAACCAAAGGGGGGACAGGGGTAGCACTCCGTAACAGAACATGGTGCATGATGACTACAGCGGCAAGACCATCTCCATAGGCATAGGCCATCGTGGCAAGGTTATAAAGGCGTGCCGTTGTAACATCCCCCCAAGGGTTTGAGGCTACTTGCTTGATAAGAGTTTGGATGCGTCGGTGAACCTCGGCGGCTGTTCTTGAAAACCCTTGACATCCTTGGCGTGGTTTTCGAGGCATGGCAAGTAACAGTGGACCAAGTGTTGTGATACCAAAGGCTTCTGGGAGTTGTGGGAGAATGCCTAAATCACATGTGGGTAGGTGTGGTTCCGCATAAACTACTGAAGCCACATCACGCCGAGCCAACCCCAGCTCTTTGAGGAACCATGGCAGGGTGCAACACGTCACGCACACACACACAATAGCAAACCACCGAGGAAGACACCTTAACACAGAAGTTTGTTCCTAACTTCAAGGCATGATAAACTCAGGCACGACAAGCTCAGGAATAATACCCGCTTCATACCCTTTTTGGAGCAGCATTTTGGCACCTTCCTGTACGTCGGCATCTGCGAGGAGGGTATGCTCATTGACATACATCCCCACAAAGTCGAGTGCCTTGTCCCATTCGTTTTCTAAGGCTCTTGCAAAGTGCAATGCACCCTTCAGGGCTTCTTCTTGGTGCGTCATTGCATAGGCAACACTGCGCTGTAACACACGAGTGGCTTGTTGCATCGTGTCATACCCTAAGGAACGCTTAATCGCATTAAAGCCTAAAGGGGCAAGGAGTCCTGTTTCCTTAAACCACCAAGCACCGAGGTCTTCAACCAAGCACAGACCATCTTGTTGGTAGGTGAGTTGTCCTTCATGGATGATGAGTCCTACATCGACTTGCCCTTGGGCAACAGCGGGTTGAATGGCATCAAAAGGCATGATACGTACGGGTAGGTCGGGGGCCCAAAGTTTAAGCAACAAGTACGCTGTGGTACGTTCTCCAGGGACGGCAACCACCATGCCTTTATCTCGTATTTGAGAGAGGGTGAGGGCTTCACGAGCAATAACCTTTGGGCCGTATTTGTTGCCGATGCTGCCGCCTACAGCCATCAGGGCGTAAGTTTCATGGAGCTTGGCATAGGCATGGAGTGAAATAGCGGTCATGTCATAGGTACCCTCGTCCGCCGCATGATTTAGGGTTTCGATGTCAACCAAAACATGCTCAAAGTGTAAGCCTTCGGCATCAATTTTGTGGTTTGTGAGGGCGTAAAACATGAAGGCATCATCCGCATCGGGACTGTGTGCCAAAGTAAGGGTACGTGTTTGAGGTTGGGTCATGGTGTGTGTAGCGAGCATCATAGAGGATACACCGTTCTAGTGGCACATTGCGGTGACTGAAAGCACAACAAACAAAAGACCACGCCCCCGAGGGTATCCAGTGAGTATGGTCTAAAAAGGTGCTTTTATCATAGCATGAAGACACTTTTTCACCACGACATACAAAAGCATATCCGTTGTATCAAGGGGGATATGCTTTTGTATGATTGAACCAATGAGCGGGGTAAGTGGTGATGAAAACCGAGACTACTTTGCCCCCTCTATCTAGGGAGAAACTTGAATCCGTGAGACGGTATTGGCATCGGATTCTGATACAAATAAATACCCATTGACACTATCAAGTGAAAGCATATAAGGGTGTTTTAGTCCTGTGGCGAGTACTGAAACTTTACCTTGGGGTGAGATTTTCAGAATATTGTTGGCGTTATAGTTCGCAACATACAAATGACCGTTACGAGGGTCACACACCATCCCCACTGGCCCGTTCACGCCCATCCCCGTGACGACAGGAACCACGCGCCCTGAGGCTTCTACACGAGAAATGGTGTTTTTAGAGAAACTGGCTACATACATGTTGCCATCTGTGCCAATGACCACACCAGAGGGACCAGGAATGTTCTTTACAAAAGTACTGATAGTACCAGGGGGGCTTGCTTTGCTAGTGGCGATATTGGTTGCCAGCATCGCCGTTTGTTGCGGGGTACTGGTTGTACGGGCAATGGCTGCCGTGTTATTGGCGACAGGTTTTAAACTATTGATACTGGTGGATGCGCCATAGGGGGAGGTGGGTTGGCTTGCGAGTGCAGGCTGTTTGACCCACTCAGGATGCATGGCAAGTACATCGCGCATACGGTTAATTTTACCCCGTGCCTCAGGGTACATGTTATGAGAGGGTGTCATTTGAGAGAGCATCTCAATGGCTTGGGGGAAGGCTTTGAGTTTTTCAAGACTCAGCCCTGTGAAGTAAATCGCATTTTGGTCGCCAGGGTTTAACATTCTGGCACGGTCGAATGACTGGTAGGACTCTTGCCACTGTTGTTGTCTGTAAGCCAACATGCCTAAATTATAGTGTGCATCGGCAAATTGGGGGTCGTGTTGAATGGCTTGTAAAAAGTACTGACGTGCGACATCGGGTCGTCCTTGTCTGTAAGCGGTATACCCACTCTGATAAGCGAGCTTGGCTTCTTGGGGGCCTGCTTGTACGGGTGTTGCACATACGTGAAGGAGGCTCATCGCAAGTGCTAATCCTGCCAAGGCACATCCCAAACGGCGTGGCAAAAGGCATGGTATAAAAGAAAGCGTCATCATGAGGCATGATTCCTTTATCATGGTTCGGAATTAAGCAGTAAATCATAGTCCGTGAGAGTGTCAAACTCTATAAGGGGTCTCATGTTTATATTAACAGTTACGTATGGTTTCGTCACTAGTGGATTTTATCTTTCAAAAAGCAATGTCTTGGGTTGTGCCTTGCCTATGCCTTGTACTCTTTATGATACACTGGAGCCATGCAACAAGACATTTATACCCAAGCCACACTTCTCAATCGTGCATGTGAAGCTGAAATACGCCATCAGTACACCGATGTGCGAGGCAAAAAGCAACGTTTTTCAAGCTTTAGTAGGGATGTACTACAAGCTCTCGTGGCGATGGGGGCATGGCGTGATGTTGATAAAGGGGTGCAAAAACAGCTTCAAATACTCTTGATTCAATGGTCCAGCTATAGCTTACAGGATATGGGAGAGCGTCGACGATTGATTCATCAGCTACAACAACTGATAGAACCGTTGCTGGGGGATGCGCCTCCACAAGCGCAAGAGTATCCTGCTACCCAAGACGCTCTACAGGGTGATGCTCAAGAGAGTGGAACGCTCCATGGCTATCCTCAAGAGGTGCCACAGGCTCTTAAGCCAAAGGTGCCACCGCCTCCTGTTACCCCACCGAGCCGAGAGGAGGGGTTTTTAGAACGTCCTGTGATGTATCTTCCTAAAGTGGGACCTGTCATGGCACAACGCTTGGGGCAGCTGCAAGTCTATGTCGTGATGGATTTACTGCGACACTTCCCAAGAAGTTACTTGGACTATACGCAACGCAAACGTATTGATGAACTTTCAGAAGGTGAAACTGTTACCTTGGTGGCTTATGTTCACCAGTGGCAGGTGGTACAGCCACTTGGGAAAAAAATTGGTATTCTTAAATTGCTCGTTAAGGATAGTTCTGGCAAGGCTCTTGTGACGTGGTTTTTACCGACGAGTCGTTTACGTGCCATGGAGGCACTCTATCAGAAGCAGTACCCCGTGGGGAGCGAGCTGATGCTCTCAGGACTTGTGAAGTTTGACCGTTTTTCCGGGCTGCCTAGCATTGAGCAACCTCAGCTTGAGTTACTGACTCATGCCCCAGCGTTACCTGTGGTAGCTTCTCAGCCCACGGCGGTGGCACCTGTACCCACAGGGAAAATTCTTCCTATTTATCCTCTTACGCAGGGGTTGCCTCTCAATTATCTCAGGACACTGATTCATACGACGCTTGAAAAAGCAAAGTCCTATCTGGTGGACTGTATCCCACAAACGCTTCATGGACAAGACCCCCTCTTGGCACAATGGTCGTTGGTTCAGGCGTATGAGCATATTCATCGTCCTACCACCTTAGCGGATGCAGAGGGTGCCAGAAGTCGTTTGGCGTATGATGAACTTTTTGCGTTTCAGTGTCGTTTGGCATGGATTAAGCATCAGTATCAACAAGGGAATAAGGCACTCAACGAGACGCTTAAAGCGTCGCTTACGGCATCCTCAAAATCCTCAAATCGAGGGATTCCTAAACCACAAGGGTTGGTTCACCAGTTTTTACAAGCCCTGCCCTTTACTTTGACGGGGAGTCAGCAGCGTACGTTTGAGGCTATTGCGCAAGATATGGCCTCAGGTTCGCCCATGTATCGCTTGGTACAGGGGGATGTTGGTAGCGGTAAAACAGTGGTTGCGATTTTGGCACTTTTACTTGCCATTGAGCAAGGGGAGCAGGGGGTTTTAATGGCACCCACTGAAATCTTAGCAGAACAGCATTATCTTAAACTTACCGAGTGGCTTACCCCCTTAGGGTTAAAGGTTGGTTTTTTAGCGGGTAAGCTTACACCCAAGCAAAAGCGAGAACAAAAGCAGCTTGCCTTGTCTGGACAAAGTCATGTGGTGGTAGGAACACATGCACTCATTCAGGAAACCGTTGAATTTGCACGTTTGGGGATTGTTGTGATTGACGAACAGCACCGTTTTGGTGTGAAACAACGGAGCCAGATACTCGCCAAAGGACATCATGCTGATTTATTGAGTATGACGGCAACACCCATTCCGAGAACGCTTTCCATGACCTTACACGGCGATTTGGATATTGCCTTGATGACGGAGCGTCCCCCCGGTCGGCAACCTATTCAAACCTTCATGATCACAGGGTCTGACCGTGCCTTGGCAAAAGCTTACCAACATATCAAAGAGCAGCTCTTTATGGGGAGACAGGCTTATATCATTTATCCGCTTGTAGATAAAGCAGAGGAAAAACCAAGTACAACCAAGAAAAAATCGGGCAGTCGTCAGTCCTCCGAGGATAAATCCTCTACGATGGTAAAAGCCCCTCCGCAGGAAATGAGTTTGAAAGATGCGACGACTGAGGCAAAAAAACTCCAAGAAACCGTATTTAACCATTACCGTGTGGGGCTTCTTCATGGGCAAATGGCAGCGGAGGAAAAGTCACGTGTCATGGCCGCCTTTAAAGCCCACGAATATGATATTTTGGTGAGTACCACTGTGGTGGAAGTAGGCGTTGATGTACCGAATGCAACCATGATGCTTATTGACCATGCGGAACGATTCGGGCTTGCCCAGCTCCACCAATTGAGAGGACGTGTAGGACGGGGAACCCACCAAAGCTATTGTTACTTGGTGAATCAAGGTAAGGGGCCTAAGTCGCAGGAACGTCTTCAGGTGCTTGTGGACTCTGAAGACGGGTTTTATATCGCCGAGAAAGACCTTGAACTGAGGGGACCTGGGGAAATGCTTGGTACCCTTCAAAGTGGGGATAGCCTTTTTGCACTCGCCGATTTGATGACGGATAGGAACTTAGTGGAACGCTCTCGACATTTAGTCCAAACTTGGCTCGCTTCAGACACGAGTGTGTGGGATAACGCCTCTTTCTGGCAGTTGATTTTTAGTAAAACCGACCACGCCTTCCAAGTGCTTTCTGGAGGCTAAGTGTCCTTCCAGATGCTAAGCTTCCGTATCGACGTTACTTTCGGGAAAGGCTTCTGCTTCTTTAGGGAGAATGGCACTTTCCATCCCCATTTGTTTCAGACGGACTCTCATTAAGTCCGTATTGTCAGGTTGAGGAAACGTAACCGTTTCGGCAAACATGGTGTCATATGCTGTACGCTGGGCAGGTGCAGGTAGTACTTCGGAGGGGTCTGTGACGACTGAGGCATCTGTACGCCCTTTGGCAACGTTCTGGCTTGGATTTTTGCTACGTTGAGAAGCCTCCCATAGCTGCTGATTTCTTAAAGAAATTTCTTGAACAATGGGGGGAAGTGGATGACTCATGGCACCCCCACGGTTTAGGTTGGCTGAATTAGACCCAATACTGGCTGAGGTATTTACCATCATCATGACGTTACCCTCACACTCCTTTGTTCCATGAAGGGGCATCCCATCTCGCCTCTTCGTTGGGTTGTGATGCACCCTTTTTAAAAATAAACTTAACACACGTGCAATAGGCTAACATAAAAGCTGAAGAAGCTTTACGCTATCGGCTTCGGCAAGTAGGGGTAAATCTTGAAAGAAACTTTGAATGGATGTCATAAAAAGTTACATTTAGTGTTGAAGCAGTGTGTTTATTGTGAGGGGTTAACAGGACCGTCGTGGTAAGTCCCTCGTCATACTGATGTAGGTTGTGGTATCCACAGTACTGAGGGAGACCCTGCAACTTCGTACAGAGTGACACAGTGATAGGGTGTGAAGTAGATACGCACACTTCTGGATGCGGCCTGTGTCGGTGGGGAGAAGGCAAAAAGGAAGTCCCAATCAAAGAAGCCCCAATAAAGAAGCTTTATAGGTTTGCCTTTGTGACCACTTAAAATAAACACTCTCGTGTAAATCCTTTTATGGATGCTGTGCTTTCCTTGTAGTATGATAATGTCCTTTATAATGAAACGAAAAAGCATCTCGCCTATAACCAAACACTAAAAAACCCCAAGTCATTGTTGGGATGGTTTATCGGACTGCGTTACAGGGTGTGTTGCATGGTGTGCGTGTTTTAATGGATTGACCTTCGGTAATAATGCCTCTTTAATTTAGATGCCTTTTTGTATGCCTGCTTTTCTCTTATGGACGTGTTATCCCTAACTACTTTTAATGAACCGATAACTTAAAGAAAGCTATTTTCATGCTCAGTACAACGACCCCTTACACCTATCTTTTCACTTCAGAGTCAGTGACTGAAGGACATCCTGATAAAATTTGTGACCAAATTTCGGATGCGATTCTTGATGCCTTTCTTGCCAACGACCCCAAAGCACGTGTTGCTGCAGAGGTCATGGCCACCACAGGACTCGTACTTGTGACGGGGGAAGTGACTGCAAAATGCTATGTGGATATTAGCTCAGTGGTCAGAGAGACCATCCAAAACATCGGCTATATTGGTGAGAAAGCAGGTGGCTTTGACGGTAAAACCTGTGGCGTGATTGTGAGTATCGATGAGCAGTCTCAAGATATTGCACAGGGGGTTGATGAAGCCCAAGAGAGTCGTTTGCAAACCAAGGAAGATTTGTATAATCAAACAGGTGCTGGGGACCAAGGCATGATGTTTGGGTATGCTTGCCGTGAAACGGACAACTTAATGCCCTTACCCATTGCGTTGTCTCATAGGCTTGCACGTCGTTTAGCAGAGGTGCGTCAACAAGGGGTGTGTCCGTACTTACGTCCTGATGGCAAAGTCCAAGTCACGGTGAAGTACCAAGACGGGCAGCCTATCGGGATTGATACCATCGTGATTTCTACCCAGCATGACCCTGATATTGAGGGCAATACCGATAATGATGCCCTGCAAGCACGTATCCGAGAAGACCTTTTAACCCACGTGATTGGTTTTGTGTTTCAAGAAATGACGATTCAGCCTAGCCAAGAAACACGGTATTTTATTAACCCCACAGGACGCTTCGTGGTGGGAGGTCCTCAGGGAGATAGTGGTCTTACGGGGCGTAAAATTATTGTGGATACCTATGGTGGGTATGCCCGTCATGGTGGTGGCGCTTTCAGTGGAAAAGACCCTACAAAGGTTGACCGCTCCGCTGCGTATGCGACCCGTTGGGTTGCTAAGAATGTGGTGGCCGCAGGATTAGCAGACCGTTGCGAGATTCAAGTCAGTTACGCCATTGGAGTGGCTAAGCCTGTCTCTATCTTTGTAGATACATTTGGCACAGGCAAATGCCATGACCGTGAATTGGCGGTACTGATTGCTGAGACGTTTGACCTCCGCCCCGCTGCTATTATTGACCAATTTAAGTTGACAGAGCTTCCACGTCTCAACGGTGGTCGTTTCTATCAGAACCTTGCGGCCTATGGTCATATGGGGCGTGAAGACTTGGATGTTCCTTGGGAACGCCTTGATAAGGTCAGTGTGTTACAACGTGCGTTTGAAGCCAAACAGCCTGCACTTGCTACGGTTGCACAGGGCTAAGTCATTTCGTACTGAGTAGGTTTGAAGGGTTAACCTAACAAAAGGTTAGCCCTTTTTTATCATGTGGGGTTTGAAGTCTTTTAACAGCATGGGTGAGAAGAACTTTTTGCCTGCGATGCTGGTAATACGAGCTTCGCTGCCCATTCCCACAACGGTAGCGTGGTCTGGGACATCCCGAGTGATAACAGCCCCTGCTCCGATGGTTGCTTTTTCGCCTATGGTGATTCTTCCCAGCATGGTGGCATTCATACCAAGGGTTGCGCCATCCTTTACAATAGTATGGCGTAAAAAGCCATGCTTGCCGTTGGAACCTAAACAAACCCTACCAATGATTTTAACATGGTTGCCTACTTGGGCGGTTTGACCCACAATGGCACCCGAGTGGTCAAAAAATACGTGTTGTCCTAAACTGGCACCGGGGTGAATCTCTATCCCTGTCAGAATTCTAGAACAATTTGCAATCACTTTGGGGAGTACAGGTATTTGCCATTGATAGCATTGGTGAGCCACACGATGCAACCATAGGGCGTGCAAACCAGGGGGCGCTAGAAGGGCTTCAAGTCTTGTTTTGGTTGCATGACTATCCTGTTTTAAAACCTCATCTACGTCCTTAGACATTTGCGTAACGACACGATAGTGACCACCTGTTAAACCTGAGAGAAGTTTGCCATGGGTCAAGCAAAAATCAATGATATGGAGTCCCAGTACGCCGCCAGTAAGCATGGTGGCACGTTTGAGCCACTTGTAATCGGGCTGTACTGTGTGGGTCTGTACCTGTGTATGACTTCGTTTTGGATGAATCTTTTTAAGTTTATGGTTTTGAGTCGGTATTGTCTGCTGATGCCATGGCTTTTTGTGATACACGGCGTGTCCTGAAACATTTGTATGCGTCGTATAAGAATTTGCCATAACGTGGAACTTTCTCTGGATACACTAGGGTATACAAGCGTGTGTGATAAGGCAATCAAGGTATTTTAGTACGCTTGTATGAATACGCTTAAGACAGGTACACTCTGAAGATGAAGGATACCCATCCTATCATAAAAAGAGGGTTTGTATCCTAAAACAAATGGTGTGCTAATGTTGTGGTTGCTAACCAGCAGGCTTCAGAGGGTGAAGCACTTCGTTTAAGATACCCCGCAATGTAGCCTGCCAATTTGTCCCCACTTCCTCCTTGGGCAAGCGAGGCTGTTCCGTAGGGTACGGCGATGGGGATGCTTTCCTGGGTTTCTTGGAGGGTATGCACCCAGGTTGTACTGCCTTTAAGTAATACAGTCCATGGTGCAGCTTGAGCGAGACTTTTGAGCAGTCCTAAGGTTTCTGGATGAGGTGTGCCACTAGGGTGAAGCCATTGTTCTAGTTGACGTGCTTCGCCCATATGAGGGGTTAAGATACACCGTTGCCATAGGCTGTGTTGGTTCAGTAAAGGAAGAGCGGGTGAGGTATGATAAAGCCCGTACCCTAGGGCGTAGAGTGCATCAGCATCTAAAATAGCGTAAAGGTCTGGCAATGACTCGAGTAATTTGACTAGCCACGGCAAAAAAGCTTCTAAGGTGTGAGGGTGTCTACCCAAGCCTGGACCTATCACGCAAACCTCTGGGCGGCGAGCGATACAGGCTTCATGAATTGCTTGAAAAGCGTGACTGTCAAAATGTGTTCGAGCGTTTTCTGTGGTGCTACCCCGTGTTTGCATGTCCGCTTTTGGCTGCGTTGTGATCGTTGGGAGGGGCAATGTCTCTCCGAGTGCGAGAATACTTCCACAGGCGTTTTCAGGTGAGGGCATCTGGTAAGGGATTGCCTTGAGCGTGTTTTCTTGAGCATCGGGGTGGTAGTGACTATGCCCATGAGCCATCCATACCATCCCTGCACCCGCTAATACACTGGCTTTTGCACTTAACCATGGTGCGTTAGGGTACTCAAGAGACCCGCCAATCACACAGATTTTACCCCGCTGATACTTGTGAGATGTGGGTTCGGGCGTTTGTCTTTTTTGTGCCTCTAGGATAGCTTCCTCTGTGATACGGTAGGCAATAGGGGGGAACTGTTCTATAGGAGGGGTGATACCTAAGGAGATAGGCATGACTTCACCACACACATGGCGTGTGTGACTGCCCACATGCACCAAAGCTTGTCCCCCTATTGAAAGTGTGATGTCAGGATGGATAAAATGTTTGGGGTTTTCAGGTAAGGTGTCCATGGCCGGTGAAAGCCCTGAGGGTACATCAATCGAGACTATTTTGGGTTGGGTGAATGGACTTTGTTGACTGTCATAAAGCCAAGTAGCCACTTGTGCCATACATCCTGAAAGAGGACGGTTATTGCCCATTCCTAAAAACGCATCTATGACAAGATGAGGATACGCACCTGTATGACTCACTGCTTGAAGCCATGCCTCTGCTTGTGTGACTTCAAAAAGAGGATGTATTTGAATACGATGATGAGCAAGCTCCTTGGTAGCCTGTGATTGTAGGCACCATTTGGCGTGGTGAGCTGCGTCAGGTGGGAGTGCTTCTAGAGGATGGGTGGTTAAGATATGGCATTGACTCATCGGATACGCCTGTTTGATGAGTCGTGCTAATACCCAGCCGTCACCTCCATTATGCCCACCACCACAGAGTACCCAAATGATGGGACGTGGACACGCCCATACTTTCCTTAAGGTTTTACAAGCCTGTAATGCCCGAAAGCACTGATGCCCCGCCTCAAGCATGAGGGTGCTGCCACTGATACAGAGGGTTTCTCGTATCCAAGCATCCATGGCAAGGTGTTGGGTGTAGATGGGTTGCATAGCCGAAACCCCGTATTGGGTTTTTTAAGGTGCTTGGACTAAACCTGTGCCTCGGTTCACGAAGGTGTTACGGTCACGGAGTTTGTTACGGTCGAGTTCACCACGGTCTAACGCATCACGTTTTTCAGTGGTATCGGCATCCATGGCTCGGTTCAGGTTTTGAATGGCACGCAACGTGTTGCTATCCATGCCAGGCATCATAGGCATGAGCATCGTTGAAGGTCCTTCTTTACCTTTGGGGAGAAGTTTTGAAAGCTGACGACCGTTCTGTGCGGTTAATCGTCCTGAGGCATCTCTCAAGCTGACAGCTTGGCAGCTTGTGGGTTGGCTACAGCTGATACCTGCAATAAAGAGGGTTTGACCAATCAGGGCTTCTTCGTTGGGAATTTCGGTCGGGAGATTCAACGTACCATTCTCGGCAATGGTGCCTTCTACCATCATGTATTCCGCACCAATTGGTAATGCAACACCTTGTGGCGTGGTAAATCCTTCATTACTGGGGGAAAGGAAAAGCGTTACTTTTGCCCCAGGTGTGCCACGAAACACGAAGGAGGCATTTTGTCCTACGTAGAGTTTATCAGGCATAAACACTTCCTGTGCCTGACGAAGCTGCGTATTCAATCGAGATACAACGCTTTCTGCATGTGCGTTTGAAGGATTCCATACCATATGTACCACACCAAGACACAGTACACCTGACAGAACGAGGTGGAGGATTTGAGAAGAACGCAAAGGTGTCATTGAGGGGCATCTCCGTTATTGATAACATTTGAAGTATACTACTTATACAAAGTATACTACAGGACAACTGGTGTTAGTACCAGTAGCTCTGCAAGCTATCCTATAGATGTTGTAACATGCCCTTCTTGATGATGTTGGTCTGCTTAAAGCGAGTGTTTCTCTATGCCTAAAAACCCCTCTTTATTTTTTTATGTTGTGGTTGTGATTCAAATGCTTTCAGGATTGTTGGGGCTTCTCCTTATTCTCCTTCACTCCCCCAAGAGTGATGGTTTGGGAGGCGGACTGACCCAGGGGGTATCCCAGCTCTTCCAAAACCAAAAAGGAGCTGAAGCACTCTTGAACCGTACCACTGCCATTGTTATGGGAATTTTCTTCCTGTGTGCCTTTTTGTTAGGGTATATGATTATCCGTTAAGCGTCCGTGTCTCAGGTTTTTGTCAGTTTTTTAATTCATAGAAAGTAGCGATGCGTCATGCCTCTTCCTGCTGTTGCGGCTCATGCTGCTCAAGCTTTTCCCCCCGTAAGAATTTTTGTATTGTTGGTATTGTTGCCTTTGATTCTGTTTTTACCTGTGAAGTTTTCTGCCTATACACTCCAAAAAGCGGCACGTAGTGTGTGGATTTCAGGGGGTATTGCCATGATAGCTTCTGCGTATACGCGCTTTATGCACGTGCCGAACCTGTCTTGGGAAGTCCTAGTACCTGCCTTATTGGCGGCACTTTGTTTAGGGCTATTAAAGGGTCATACGGTTTTGAAAAAGTCTGCTCTTCAAAATGTAGAACGTCTGCAAGCCATGCAACAAGCTTCTGAAGGCAAAGCGATTTACCTGTTAAGAGCCATGTATCCTGTTAAAAGTTGGGTGATGATTACATTGATGATTGGGCTTGCGGTACTCTTAGGGGTTCTACAGGTGCCAGATTTATGGCGTGGTGCCATTGTGTCAGGGATTGGTTTAGCCCTCCTCATTGCGTCGCAGTATTATCTGCCTGCAAAAAACCTCCCCCAGCCTGCACTATAGGATGCCTGTTGTGGTATGAGTGAAGAAGGGATGGATGAAAACGTCCTCCTCTTCTTACCTTCTTAAACGATAAAAAGCGGTGTAGAGTGCCTACACCGCTTTTTATCTGGATAGAGAGAGGGTATTGTAAACGCTTAGGAGAACTATAAGCCCATAAAGTCAGGACCAGCACCTTGCTCTGTAGGACGAACTTTGAGATTCTGTTCAGGACAGACAATCTCACAGGTACGACACTGTACACAGTTCTCAAGCGACATGCCATGCTTTCTGGCACCTGCGATAGCATCGACTCGGTGGACTTCTGCGGTACAGTCAGACACACAGGGGACATCTTTACCAAGGGCATCATACTTCTTGATACAACTGAGGCACTTGTCCGCCTCAAACTCATCAATATGCATGCTGCCATGATGGTATTTCACCCCAGCGTAGAAGACGGCATCCTCACGAGAGTAGACGCTGTTTTTATCAAACCCACTTACGGGCTTGAGTGATTCCTTAGCTTTAAAGGTAGGCTCAATATGCAAGTGGTCGGGACGGTAGGTGACTTTTCCAAGTTCCTTGTTACCATCGATTTTGGTTTTTAAGGTGAGAGCATCTTTAATACACTGCCATGGGTTGTTGGTGATACCCACGGTGATAAGTCCTCCAACGGGGTTGCCAGCATCCACACCTTCCAATACACGAGGGAGATAGTCTTGGAGTAGGCGAGGGTTTTCTGCCCAAGCTTGACGGAAATAACGACCTTTATAGAGACCTTTACCTACACTACTTTGCATGACACGCTGCTGGTAAGCAGCCAAGTTGTTTTTGTCGTAGGGTAGGTTATTACGTAATAAGGCAAAAACAGTCTCGGCGGCAATAATCCCAGTTTCCATGGCATTCGCCACCCCGTTGAGTTCGCTTACTTCCAGTACGCCCAAGGCATCCCCGAGAAGTAACGCACCATCTACTGCAAACGCCTCAGGTAAGCTATAATAGCCACCTTCAGGTAAGAGTGCCGCACCGTACTTTAAGAGTTTGGCATCTTTGAGAATCTCTTGAAGCCAAGGATGTTTTTTGTAATCTTGTAAACGAGCTTGAGGGTGCAAGTTAGGGTTGGGCGTATCCAGTGACATAATCAAACCAATTGCCACTTTATGCCCTTTTAACCCATAAATAAATCCACCGCCAAAGGTACCATCTACAAGCGGATAGCCCATGGTGTGCCATACTTTTCCAGTAAGGTCAACCTCTTTGGGAAGCTGCCATACTTCTTTCACACCCACAGACCACACTTGAGGGTTTTTGCGTAAGTTGAACTTCTTGACTAAATCACCCGATAAAAAGCCTTTATCCCCAAAACAAACCAAGTCGCCATAAATGCGTTCACGCTCAGCTTGCTCATGCCCCGCTTCTACCGTTTGTACCCCAATGACCTTATCCCCATCATATAATACTTCATGGGCTGAATAGCCAGGGAAGAAGTCTACAATCACACGAGGGGCTAACGCTGCTGCTTTTTGTTTTAAGTGCGATGCCATCCAGCTGACAGTATGCGATAAGGTTAAAATCAAGGAGCCTTCTTTATTGAGACCACTTGGGAGTACGGCATTAGGGACTTCCCACTTGCGTTCAGACCCCAACACAGAGAACGTACTTTCAGAACAGACACCTTCTACAGGCACTTTGCCTTCTGCCATTTCAGTAGGGAAAAGCTTATGAAATACGCCAGCTTTCACCACAGCCCCAGAGCAAATATGTCCTCCAAACTCTTTGGACTTCTCCAAAATAGCAATCGACAAAGACAATTCACTGTTGGCAAGTAGGTCAACTAAACGATGGGCAAGGGCGAAGTTGGAAGGACTTCCCCCCACTAACACGAGATTATAATGAATACGTTCAGGGGACATCATAACGCAAGGTACTCCCAATAAAGAGGTTGGATGTTAAAAGGTTTTTGACATATAAAACTGACAGGTGTTGGAACACAACACGTTGACGAGGTACCTACCTTGTTTACAAGAGGTAGGTTATGAAAGCGACACTTTCGCCCCCGCTGCTTTAAGTTGGCGAATCATTTCAGGCACCACGTGATGCACGTCAGCCACAATACCATGGTGGGCAAATTTAAAAATAGGGGCATCAGGGTCTTTGTTAATGGCGATAATCGTACTGGATTGACTCATCCCCACTCGGTGTTGAATGGCACCTGAAATCCCACAGGCAATGTAGAGTTTAGGACGGACGGTTTTACCTGTTTGTCCAATCTGACGTTTGTAGGGGAACCAGCCTAGGTCAACGGCTTTACGAGACGCACCGACAATACCATTTTTAAAACACCCAGCGAGTTCTTCAAGGAGTGCGAAGGGTTCTGCACTCCCTAAACCAAAGCCACCCGCCACGACTACTTCGGCTTCTGAAAGGTCGGCACCTTGTTGTACTTCACGGAACATTTCTTCAATCTGCATCCGTAAATCGGCTTCACCAAGTACCACAGGGACTTGGACAATTTCTGCTTGTCTTTGAGGGTCAGACTCAAGCGGTACCATGACCCCTGGGCGTATGGTAGCCATTTGAGGGTTTTTCCAAGGTCCTAAAATTCGTGCCTTTAAGCTTTCCCCAAAGCTAGGACGTACGGCGTACAAGCAAGTGGGGAAAAGCCCTACTTTTTCAGGGTCAGCGGCATTGGTGTGTTCGTAAGGTCCGATGTCTAATTCAATACAGTCAGCGGTGAGACCCGTGAGGAAATGTGCAGCAATACGAGGAGAAATATCACGTCCTGTGGTGGTTGAGCCAACAAGTACAATATGCGGTGGTACAGGACGGCTTTCCATTAAGTCACAGGCCACTTTTTTGTAAGCCAGCGTGTTGTAATACTTGAGGCTAGGATGGTCCGCAACGTACACACGGTCTGCCCCATAGGCTACAAGTTTTTGAGGGATATCGCCAAGCTCGTGTCCCATAATCATACAGGTGAGTTCGGCACCTAGTTTCGTAGCGAGGTCACGTCCAGCACCTAGGAGTTCAAGGGTGACGGGCTGTAATTCGCCCAAGAGCTGTTCACCTAAAATAAAAACTTCCCCTTGAAGTGGTTTTTCCTCGGGGGCCACTGCAACTTCTGTAAGGTCTATTTCAGGTGCAGTAGGAGGGTGGACTTGTTCATCGGTCATCATCATGATAAGGCATATCCTTCAATATGATAAGGGCTTAAAAAGGGGGCGTGCGTTCAATCATACACGCTTCACTGAAAAAAGCTTAGGTAACAGTGGGGCTTGAGACCACTTATACATTGGCAAATTGGAGGACATTGCCAGATGCAAAACTTTGTTGCACCATCTGTTCTACAGGAATCCCCTCGTACACGGTACAGCTACCGCCAATATCGCCGACTTTCCAAGTTTTTCCAACAATGGTGGGCGAACCTTTCAAGCCACACAACATGGGGTCAGCGTTGATGGTGTCAAGCGTGATGACTTCAATGGACTCTTTTTTGAGGTCTGCGTCTCTGCCAAGGGCTTGTACGTGTCTCGCACCGTGAATCGACTGGTACTTGAGGGCTTCTGCGGAGTTGGCAACAGTAATAAGAGCGGGCATTTGGGTACGAATCCGCTGGAAGCCACCTTCTATAATACGTTGTGCGAGGAGGTCATTGCCTTCTACTGCAAATTTTTCGCAGTATGAAATATGAGGTATTTCAAAGCGTTCTGCAATTTCTGGACCGACTTGGGCTGTGTCGCCATCAGTGGTTTGAAGACCACAGAAAATTAAATCGAAATGTCCAAGATATTGGGCTACTTTCCATAGGGCGTAGGAAGTTGCAAGGGTGTCTGATGCTGCAAGACGGCGGTCGGAGAGAAGAATGCCTTTATCTGCACCATGACCAATCGCTTCAAGTAAAATTTCTTCAGCGGGAGGAGGCCCCATCGTAATAGCAGTGACCTTTGCACCATAGTTTGCTTTAATACGAAGTGCGGCTTGGAGTGCAAAACGGTCAAAGGGGTTGAGCATACGTTTGGCTTGCGCACGGTTGATGGTACCATCGGCATTGACCCCTGCCTTGGAGGAGGTGGTGTCAGGCACCTGTTTGATGAAAACAAGGACTTGGAGCAGTGGAGAGGTTTCTGTCATCATTGGGGACTGCCTTTCGGGAGGGTCTTTTAACAACAAGGGGCGTTATCACAGCAACAAAGCGAGGTTAAAAGCTTACGTCACATTTTTAGCGCATTTTTCACATTCTGCTTTTTATTGTGTCTAATACATGCCCAAAACTCAATCAGTTTTTTGTCCCAAACCCTGATTTTTATCAAAGCTTTATCTCTTGGGCTTCCAAACGCACAAAACCTCACATCATTCATCAAGTCCTTGAGGTGTTAGGTTTCTATGTGAAGTATTCTTTAGGTATTGAGGTAGAGTGCTTGATAAAGTACGGCTTCCTCAGGGGTGGGATGTTCGATGAATAGTTTATTTTCAGGATGAAGGCTCACCCCATAGCTAGCTTCTACACGGGTTTTCATGAGGTGCATGAGTTGTAGGACATCCAATGTGGAAGCTTGGTTTACATTCACAATAAAGTTGCCGTGTTTAGGGCTTATCATGGCACCGCCCCACTGCGCACCTTTTAAACCAAGGGCATCGACCATTGCGCCGACGCTTTGGGTAGTTTGTGTCTTAGGGTTTCTAAACACACTGCCACCGTTGGGTTCTATGGGATGATGGGTTTTACGCCATGTTTGGTGGTGCTTGGTGAGGGTTTGAATGAGGTCTTTGGGTTTGGGTTTAAGGGAGAAATCGGCCGACAGCACCCAAACGTCATGGGTTTCTAGGTAGGTTGTGTGTCTATAGGTCATACCTAGTGTATCCGCTGAAACGTATGCGTAGTTCAGGCTTCGTTTGTCTAAAACCCACACCCCTATTAAAGGCTGCATGACCTCCATGCCGTGGGCCCCTGCATTCATTCTGACTGCACCGCCTACTGTGCCAGGAATCCCTACCAATCCTTCAAGCCCAGACAACGCCCAGGGGGTTTCGGGTGGGAGTCCTTCATGGGTATAGGGGGTGTTTGCGGCGACGTGTGAAACCCTTGCCAGATGAACCCCTGTGGCAAATCGTAACACCGTGGGGGAAAGCTGTGCTTCAAGGGTAAGTTTACGAAGGTCAAAACATGGTCGTGAAAGACCTGAGTCAGCAATCAGGGTATTGCTACCCCAGCCGATGACATGGGCGTTGAGTCTTTCGGAAACGCTTAAGGTTTGTAGTGCCTCATAAAATGCTTGGAAAGAACTCGGACGATAATAGTTCGTGATGCTTCCGCCACAACGATAAGTGGTGATTTCAGAAGCCTTCATAAGCGTAGGAAGGCAAGGGGGTGTTATTGCCGTTGTATCCTGCGGGATGTTAGGAAAAAGTGCGGTATCCAAAGCCACCCCTTGGTGCTTTTGTGTAGGATGAGCTGTCATAGGGTTCATGCTACCCACGTATTTAAGTCCTTAAGGCTTACCCATTTGACGTAACACTTGGGTTACATTCCCAGCACCTAAACTTATGACAATATCGTCTTCGCTCATGCTCACACGAAGATGATTTTGCAAAATATCGAAAGGCGGTGTTTCCACATAAAAAGCCTGTTTGGAAGTATGTTTTTCCCAGCGTTGGGTTAAATCCTTCACGAAATGGGAACTATGCACGTGAGGGCGAGGTAGTTCATAGGCAGCGAAAACATCGCATACGTAAAGCATGTCTACCTCGTCAAAAGCCGAGAGAAAGTCTTTGTACAGGCTCTCAAAACGTGTGTATCGATGAGGCTGAAATACACCAATTAAACGACCTTTCCCATTTTCTTGGAGGCGCTTTCTTGCAGCGGCAAGGGTTAATTTGCATTCAGTAGGATGATGCGCATAATCGTCGATGAGCCAAGCCCCTTGATAATGTCCTACGGTTTCAAAGCGTCTGCCCATCCCTGTAAATGCGTATAACCCTTTGCTAATGGCGGTAAAAGGTAAACATGCATGGTGAGCCAAAGCTGCTGCCATGAGGGCATTGGCTTGGTTATGTACCCCTAACACTTGAAGGGGGAGCGTCCCCAGTGCTGTATGACGAATCTCTGGTTTGTCAGAGGTCTGAGATTTTGTACGATGAAAACAATCTAACTGGAGAGCTTGTGCAAAAGGCTTTTCAGTGTTAGCTGGTAGGCGTACTTCCTTTGCGACATAGTAAACATGGATAATGTTTTGTGCCAGCGTACTGTTGAGCCATGGAATGAGGTCAGCTTGAAGGTGTTCATCCTCACGTCGATAGCACGCTACGAAGCTCATACCAGCCTCATGGAGTGTTTCCCCAAAATAGGCTAACCACGTACGTGTATTAGGGCAACCAAGGTTGACGACCATGCAGGGGTCTTCGTCAGGGAATACGTCTTTGGGGTCATCCAGCATACATTGGGCAAAGCGATAGACAATTTGAAAGAGGGTTTCAAGGGCTTCTTCAGGGTCATCGCCATAGAAATCAAGATGGTCGGGTTCAAGGTTTGTTAGGGCTACGCTGGAAGGACGATGCGCCACGAGGGTGCCATCGCTTTCGTCCAATTCTGCCACTAACGCCCAAGGTAAAGCTTCTCTTGAAGGTGGTGCAAAACGATAGTTGCTCTCCACCTGAGGAAGCTTACCTCCTACCACAGTGCAAACCCCCCAAGCAGTTTGAGGTGCTTCCTTCTGCCAGGCTGATAAAATGCCATCCAGCATCCCTGTGGTGGTGGTTTTTCCGTGGGTACCTGCGACCCCCCATCTGCATGCAAGTGGCAACCGTTCTTTCAGCTCCCCTGCCAACATGGCGGAGAGTACCTCGGCACGATGCCATATATGGCACCCACGACGCTGTGCTTCTTCAATTTCAGGATTTTCAGCCTGTAAGGCACTTGAAATAATAATCTCAACAGGCCCCTCGGGGAGTGCGGAGGCACTGTGTCCGCCAGCATGCACCTTAATACCATGGTGTTGTAGTGCAATAACTTTTGGGTGGGTGGTGTCTTGTAAATCGGAGCCTGAAACCTGCCATCCGAGTTTGCTAAGAACCATGGCAAGTGGA
The DNA here is from genome assembly GCA_044346175.1 of Vampirovibrionales bacterium. Classification (GTDB taxonomy): domain Bacteria; phylum Cyanobacteriota; class Vampirovibrionia; order Vampirovibrionales; family JAJTHC01; genus JBJTUH01. The sequence continues at coordinate 199,870 of JBIIZQ010000002.1, read as the reverse complement.
CTCATGCCATCGCCTGCAATCCCAATAAAATGTAAAGGATGCCCGCTTGCCAAAACGCCTGGGTATTCTGTTTTATCAATGAGTACGGGAGGGGTATCGAGGGTGTATGCGTGAGGCATGGGGGCAGAAGACATCATCATGGCATATGAAATGGGTGGGTTGTTAAGTTTAACAAATACATGTATTAAGACAAACGCATGCGTGGTAGTCACGCCTCCAAAAAGACACCCTTTGATTAGGCATTAAACTCCAGTATACTACACGGCATTGAAGAACCGCAAATCACCCTATCAAATCCTCTATAAGAAGGTTTTTGACCTATGGGGTATGTGAAGGTGTATTGTGAAGGGGCTTTATTATTGGGTCGCTCTTGATTTACACTATAGGGTATCACGTGATTGACTTGTAATCTGGGTTTTGTAATCCCTATGACGTGTTCCGTATGCTATTCCCCTTCAGTAAAAGCTATGACGCTACCCTATAAGCCATGATGATGTTCGCCATCCCAGCCCCCTCAAGTGCCACCTCCCCTACGACATCCTTGGTGTCTCCCGAGCTTTTTGCATCAAAAGAGGTCATTCCCCTCAGCTTTGAAAAGCCTTTGGTGGAGCTACAACAAAAAATTGATGGCTTGGAAACCCTCATGCGAGAAGGAAACCCTCATTTACAAGAAGAGGTTGAAGCTTTGAAAGGACAGGCATTGAGTTTGCAGGGGAAGCTTTACAGTCAGCTTTCTGCGGCTCAGAAGCTCCAAATTGTCCGACACCCTCAACGCCCTAATTTTTTAGAGTGGGTGTCGATGCTTTCGGGTGAAACTTGGTTTGAAATGCACGGCGACCGTGCAGGTGCAGATGACCGTGCCATGATCGGTGGGCTTGCAGAGATTGATGGAAAAACGGTCATGCTCCTCGGTACCCAAAAGGGTCGTGGTATTAAAGAAAATTTAGTCTATAACTTTGGCATGGCCTCTCCTGAGGGGTATCGTAAGGCATTGCGTCTGTTTCAACATGCTGAGAAGTTCAAGCTTCCTGTGATTACGCTCATTGATACCCCTGGCGCTTACCCTGGCTTATTGGCAGAGGAACGCAATATTGGTCAAGCTATTGCGTTAAACATCCGAGAAATGGCACGTTTAAAAACCCCGATTCTTTCCATTGTAACAGGGGAAGCGAGTTCTGGTGGTGCCTTGGGTATTGGTGTGGCAAATAGTATTCAGCTTCTTGAACATGCCCTCTATACGGTGATTTCTCCTGAGGGATGTGCTTCTATTTTGTGGCGTGATGCTAAATATGCCGCCACTGCTGCGGATGCCCTTAAAATTACGGCGACAGATTTAATGCAACTCGGGATTGTGGATGCCATGATTCCTGAAGCCCTAGGTGGGGCACACCGCCACCCTGAAGCTACGGCGAGTGCGATGAAAACGAGTATTACCCTCTTCCTTGAGCGTTATGCCACGATGTCGGCTGATGCCCTTGTGACGCAACGCTATGAAAAATATCGTCGTATCGGTAGTGTTCAAAATGTCCCCTTGGCACACGTGTAAGTGAGGACTGTTAAGTGAGGACTGTGAATCGTCCCCCTGAGAGGACACACTTTTTGCGTTTCTTGGGGTGTTCATGCTTCGTAGTGGTGTGAGATGTCTTTTTAAAGTTTTTAAGATTTTTTGGCTATACGCCTGTGCGGCGTAATATTTTAAACCACATGCTTTTGTATTAAGTCGTTTGTTTCTTCAAAATAGGCTGTTGTTTCTCAAGAGTTGCTTCAAAATCACTCAAGTTACGCTATAAAGGTTCTCTTAATTTATGATGACTACTGATGTATCTTCCAGTCAAAATGGTGCCCGTCTGTTGCCTGTTACGGTCTTGTCTGGCTTTTTAGGGGCGGGTAAAACCACACTCTTACACCACGTGTTACATAACCGTGAGGGGCTAAAAGTGGCGGTGATTGTTAATGACATGAGCGAGGTTAATATTGATGCCCAGATGGTACAAAGTGGCTCCTTGCTTAATCGTGTTGAAGAAAAACTGGTTGAAATGACCAACGGCTGTATTTGCTGCACGTTGCGGGAAGACCTTCTGATAGAAGTGTCTCGTTTAGCAAAAGAAGGTCGTTTTGACTACCTCTTGATTGAGTCGAGTGGGATTTCAGAGCCTCTCCCTGTGGCAGAAACCTTTACCTTTGAAGATGAAAATGGTGAGAGTCTCTCCAAGACCGCTAAGCTGGATACGATGGTAACGGTCGTGGATGCCTATAACTTCATGCGGGATTTTGAAGAAGGGGCTGACCTTGCTGAGCGTGATATGGCATTGGATGAAAATGACGACCGCACGGTGTCGGATTTACTGATTGACCAAGTTGAATTTGCGAATGTGATTGTGCTGAATAAAACAGACCTCATGACATCCGAGCAAATTGAAAAACTCCGTTTAGTCTTGGCGCGTCTTAATCCTGAGGCAACGATTATGCCCTCTTCTTTTGGTAAGGTTCCTCTTACCAGTATCCTTAATACGGGCATGTTTAACTTAGAAAAAGCACAGCAAGCCCCTGGGTGGTTGAAAGAGCTTCGTGGGGAGCATACCCCTGAAACTGAGACCTACCATATTACCAGCTTTGTGTATCGTGCCGAACGTCCTTTTCATCCTGAGCGTTTTCGGGAATGTCTTGAAAGCTCTTGGGATGGTGTGATTCGTTCCAAGGGGTTTTTCTGGCTGGCAACTCGTATGGAACAAGCCATGTTGTGGTCACAAGCAGGCGGTGCCTGTCGTGTGGAGCTAGGGGGGCTTTGGGTTGATGCGATGGATGATCAGGATGAAGACTGGCCTTATGAAGAGTCTAAAACAGAGTTGTTAGGCTGTTATGCGGATAAACCTTATGGTGACCGCCGCCAAGAAATCGTCATGATTGGTATCGATATGAATCAAGAGGTTTTAACGGCTAGACTTGATGCTTGTCTTGTGGATGAGGCTTTATTTGCTGAAGGCCCTCAGGCGTGGGCTGCTTTATCTGACCCTTTCCCGAGTTATACAGTCATGGTGGATGAAGAGGGTAATCCTATTGATGCTGAAGACGGGATTGATTTTGAAGCCTATGCCCACAGTAGTGCCATGGGGGAGTAGGTTGATAAAGACCAACCCTACTTGGCATTGGGGTGTGTTTATTGCACACTGAAGACATCGACTCAAAACGACATGTCATGTCGTTTTGAGTGTGTCATTTTTCATGCAATGATTTACCTCTACACTCTGGAATGCTTTTTAAATAACGACACATAAACGCCCGTATTTTAATCACCCTACTTAATTTTTAGGAATCATATCAACCATGATGATGTTCTCAATAGCTGCCCTTGAAGTGACTGAAGCACAAGTGATGGAAGCCCTTTCCAAAGTGAACGACCCTGAGCTTCACCAAAGCTTGACGAGTTTAGGGATGGTGCAAAACCTTCGAATTTGTGGTGGGAATGTGGCTTTTGAATTAGTGCTTACGACGGTTGCTTGTCCCTTAAAAGACAAAATCCAACAGGATTGCAAAGACGCATTAGCAACGGTTGTGGGTGTAGAGCAAGTGACGATTGAGATTTCTGGCAAAACCTTGGGTGCAAAAATCCCTGAAAGAGAACCTCTCCCTGGGATTAAAAACGTCATTGCGGTTTCAAGTGGTAAGGGTGGTGTAGGCAAGTCCACGGTTGCTGTGAATATTGCCTGTGCCATGCAGAAGTTAGGAGCTAAGGTCGGTATTGTTGATGCTGATATTTACGGTCCTAATGTACCTATTATGATGGGTTTAACGGGCGTGACTGTCAAAGAACAAACCGCTGAAGGTAAACTTATTCCGCCCGAAAACCACGGGGTCAAGGTGATGAGTATGGGCTTTTTGGTGAAGCCCGACCAGCCTGTTGTTTGGCGTGGCCCTCTTCTTGACCGTGTCATTCGTCAGTTTTTAACGGATACGGCGTGGGGAGAGTTGGATTACCTTATTATTGACTTGCCTCCTGGTACAGGGGATGCGCAGTTAACCATTGTACAGGCTACGCCTGTGGTGGGGGCGATTATTGTTACGACCCCTCAAGATGTGGCCCTAGCCGACAGCCGTAAAGGGTTGGCGATGTTTCAAAACTCGAATATCCCTGTGTTTGGTATCGTGGAGAACATGAGTTATTTTCTGAACTCGCATGGGGAACGTGAGGATATTTTTGGTGAAGGGGGTGGGGAACGTATGGCTGCTTCTCTTAACGTGCCTTTCCTTGGTAAGGTTCCCATGATGGCTGCCCTTCGCAAGCATGCGGATGCGGGTATCCCTATGGTCATTGCCGATACGTCTAACCCTATTGCACAAGCACTTCAGAGTGTCGCAGAGAATGTTATTGGGCAGGTATGTGCCATTGGCGTTGAGCGTCGTGCTTAGGCTTTTGAATGAAGAAGCTTTGAGTTTATAAGGTGAATTGATGCACGCTATGTCTCTTCTTAACCCTCCTCTTCAAGCTCAGAGTCCTCTAGGGGATGTCGCACCTGTCTTGGGTTTTCCTGTGACGATGGCACCAGATTGTCATAGCTTAGCGGAGCGTCTCTTTCGTGTGACGACGCATCCTGAGGTTTTACAAGCGGGTGCCGTTGCATATCACCCTCATGCGTGGCATGTGGTCACGGCCAACCCTGAAGTATTGATGCATGCTCAGGCACATCCTGAAACCTATGGGGTGTGCCTTCAGCGAGCCGATGCCATTTTCCCTGATGGGATGGGGGTTGCCTTTGCCCTTAAACATCAAGGGCATCAACAAGCGGTAAGGCTTCCTGGTATTGAGTTAGCATCGGCTTTGTTGGCTTTAGCAGAAGCTTACGATAAGCCTGTGGCACTCTTTGGTGGGAGTCCTGAGGTACAACCTGAGCTGTTAAACCATTTGAAACGCATCTATCCACGCTTGCGTATTGTGATGCACCACCATGGGTTTTTATCGCCTGAAAGCCCTGAGTGCATGCACCTTGTTGAAACGTGTGCAAAAACTGTTCCATGGCTGGTGCTGGTGGCATTAGGATGCCCTAAACAAGATGAATGGATTACACGTTATCGTCCTCTTTTTGACGGCAGAACCCTGATGATGGGTGTCGGCGGTAGTTTTGACGTATGGGCTGGGGCTGTCCAACGAGCACCTCAATGGGTACAACGTTGTCATGCCGAGTGGGTATGGCGTTTGGCAAGTCAGCCATGGCGGGTGCAGCGTGCGATGCCTGCGTTGTTGCGGTTTGCGTATCAAATCTTCACGGACACTCAAAAAACCTGATAGGTTTTATGGGTGTCGTTTTGAGGGCGTTTCTATGGCTCGTGAGGGTTTGAGATAGGGTGTGTATCCTCTTGTCTCGTTGCTTTTCTATGAGGGAGGCACAGGAGGACGCTTTGAGGGTTTTATTCCATTTATATCGTTGTGTTATCCAGTGTTTTCTGCCAGTGTTTTCTGTATGTGTCAAGGGTTTATTCACAAGCGTGTAGGGCTTTACAGTGTCTACGGTTCCTAATAGTGCTACTTCAATCCGTCATCTTTCTGATATAATCGACACACGTCATGAAGGAGATGTCCGTATGAATCCTTCATCAGCAATGTTGGTGCCTTCTGCGATGAAGCCCGTGCTATCCAATCAAGAGAGAAAAGAGACGATTAAAGGGTTTACCCTTGAGACTTTGATGCCCCCCTTGTCACATCACACCCAGAGCTTTCCCCGTATGACGCTTGAACCTCTTCACTATGACACACCCATGTCTCAAACCGCCTCTGTGATGCCCAAACCCACTTCAGTGTGTGGCTTAGTGTTGGATGAAGCCTTTCAGACACGCACGCAAGGGGTGCCTATGGCACTTGATGCTGGAGAATCTCAAACCTGCGTAATGGGCGAGGCACATTTGGCCTCTGAGGTCTATACGCCTGAGTCTCACGAACTTTGGTGTCGGCATTGGGAAAAAGAAGTACAAACTTGGCGTGGTTTGGTACACACACCAAAGACGCTTCAATCGGCTTTAGGGGTGTCGCTCACACAGTATCCTTCTGTGACGCAAAGACAATCCTATGACCCGATCACGATGAAACGTCATCGAAGCATGGTACGTCCTTTGGCACAAAGTATCTTTGCCAATCTTACGGGACAGGTAGCTTCTCCCATGATGTTGACGCATATTGTGACGACTCGTTGTAATTACAGTTGTCATTTTTGTTCGTTTGCTGATAGTTTAAATGCCAAGCATGATGAACTATCGATGGATGAAGTCCGTCAAACCTATGCAACCATGGGGGATAATCTCAACGTCATTGTTTACTCTGGCGGAGAAACCACCCTGAATAAAAATCTGGAAGCGATGATTGAAGCGGCTTATGAACTTACGCCTGTGCAGTCCGTGTATATTATTTCCAACGCATGGCATCCTGAACGCTTATTGGAAATCACGCATCGTATTATGCAACGATGCCCAGAGTTACACCTCACATGGTCTTTAAGTATTGAAGGCTTTAAAGCTTATAACAACCAGGTCCGTTTTACAAAAGCCCATCATATTGATGCGTGGCAAAATACAGTCAATACCCTTTTTGCCCTAAAACAGATGCGGGAAACCTTTGGGTATACTCAGCTGGACGTGCAGTTATGTACCGTGTGTACCCCTGACAATCATACGATGCTGGATGCGTGGTATACCATGGTGAAGGATGTGCTACGACCAGACAAGTGGAACTTGAATCTCATGCGGAGGAGCGTCCAAATGAGTGAGAGTCAGTTACCGAGTTTTGAAGCACGTCGTCAAAAACACGCCTTAGAACCCTTTGAGGCGACCTATGTGCGTCTTACAGAACAAATGAAAACCGATGCACTTTCTGGGAAATTAGGGTTTGTGTATCATACCCGTACCCCTATGGAGGGTGCGATGAAAGCGGCCTTGGATTTATTAAGCCAACAGGAAAACCGTCATCAATTACAAGCCTTACCCTCTTTGTTCTGTTGCAAAGCAGGGACGCAAGGGGCGTATCTTGGAAGCCAGGGTGAAGTGGCAGGGTGTGAAGAATTCGCCATGCACCCTAGTCAAGCGTATCAATACGGTAATATCCGAGCGTATCAAGGCGATTTTCAAGCTTTATGGCACAGTCCTCATGCCCAAGAGTTGCGGCGTTTAACGAACCGTGCACCCCAGTGCCAAGGGTGTTCCTTAGAGTCGCAGCGTAATTATCCCTCGGCTTTAGTAAGCTTCCCCCGACTTTTGGAAGCTTACCAATTGGCTCAAAAACTCTTACCCTAATCAGGGCCGATGCAAATAGACGTTTTATGATAAAACACGGCGAAGCTACTTCCTAAAATGGATGGGTCGCACGGGCTTTGTCGTTGCATGATGTGCGACTCAGACAATCATTATGGCACAGGAAACATACTATGGCGTATGCGGGTGTTTGGCTTAGCCTCATAGGTATTCTTTTACTTCATATGACACGGGAAGCCTTACCATGGCAGGTGTCTTTATCATGGCGCGTGATTGCTCAACAAGTTGGATTTTTACTTGGGGTACTTGCTTTGTTGGCAGGGTACGGGGTTGGTTGGTCGATGTGAAGGCGTTTTGATAAGTGGCGGTAGGTGGGGTGAAAATCCATACCTTTTTGCTTTGTTTCACAAAGGGGATACCCTTTGATTGCCTCGTATTCCCAAGAGTGCTAAGTTATAGTAACGTGCTAGGTGTGCGTGCGTTTTCACGAATGTACACGCTCTTGGCGCCACTTCAATGACATCTCATCTTTCAACGTATTTCCAATTTTACAATAGCCTGTTACGCTGATTTTTGCTTTACTTGTGCTTATTGTACTCGTTTCTTTTCTGTTCCCGTTTTAAGCGATAAAGTCTGCCTGCTATGCCAGCTCCTTCCAAACGTCTCAACACACTACCTCCCTACTTGTTTGCAGAAATTGACCGTAAAATTGATGAAGCCAAAGCGAAAGGGGTGGATATTATTAGCCTTGGCATTGGTGACCCCGACCTCCCTACACCCGCCATGGTGGTAGAGGCCATGTGCGAAGCGACTCGTAATCCTGCCAATCATAACTATCCACCGTATCAAGGGACACTCGCCTTCCGTGAAGCTGCCGCACGTTGGATGCACACCCGTTTTCAAGTAGAGGTTGATGTACACCAAGAAACCTTGGCACTGATTGGTTCCAAGGAAGGTTTGGCCCATCTGATTCTTGCCTATGTGGATGCAGGCGACGTGGTGCTTTGCCCGAGTATTGGCTATCCTGTATATGCAAACTACACTCGTATGTGCGATGGGGAAGCTTACATGATGCCCCTAAAACCTGAAAATGGCTATCTGCCTGTACTTTCAGAGATTCCCGAGGCGGTAGCACAACGTGCTAAAATCATGTTCTTGAATTATCCAAACAACCCTTTAGGAGCGATTGCGACGGAAGCTTTTATTCAAGAAGCCGTTGATTTTTGCAAAAAGTATGACATTCTTCTTTGTCATGACCACGCTTATTCAGAAATGACGTTTGATGGGTACAAAGCCCCTAGCTTCTTGAGTGCCAAGGGTGCTAAAGAGGTGGTGATTGAGTTTTTTAGTCTTTCAAAAATGTTTAACATGACAGGTTGGCGGGTGGGGTTTGCTGTGGGTAACGCACAAGCCATTAAAACCCTAGGCACTCTTAAAAACAATACTGATAGTGGCGTGTTTAAGGCGATTCAAGATGCTTCTATTGTGGCACTTGACCATGCGGAGGCACTCACAAAGGATCTTAACGCCATTTATGGGAAACGTCGTGACCTCTTTGTGGCAGGGCTTCAAGAACTTGGGTGGCCTTATGAAAAACCTGTGGCAACATTTTATCTTTGGGTACCTGTTCCTACAGGCTGGCAGAGTGTTGCCTTTGTAAACCATTTACTCGAAACCTGTGGCATTGTGGTACCTCCTGGGAATGGCTATGGTGCCGATGGTGAGGGTTTCTTCCGTGTGGCACTCACTGTGCCTGAAGAAAAACTACAGGCTGCTATTGACCGTATGAAGGCTCATAACTTCCGTTATGATGTTCTATCCCGTGAAGTGGCTGCTCCTGTCGGTTAAGGTATAAGGTGGGTATCCTTCATGGGATGTGCGATACCTACCTTGTGACGTAGTCTGAAAAGCCTCTCAAACAAGCACCGAGCTGGATACTTTACGCCAGTTGTATCACCCTTCAAGCGTGCAGTATCTGCTGGGTGCTTCCTTTTTCCAAGAACATGGTGTTTTTAAATAAACGGTGTCATTTTTAGGTTAGGTGCATACGGATGCTCGTGCAACCATGACGAACCCTTTTCTTTTTACAGGCGTATGGCTTTTAGCATGGCTACTCCGACGCATACTCATTACCCTACGCCCTTTTCGTAAAGCGGTTTCAGGCTCTGGAGGTACCAGTTTGCCTGGTATGGTGGCTTTAAAATGGATGCCTGATGTATTGTGCCATATGGGGCAGGCAACGCCTGAAACCTACCCTCGTGTGGGTGTGACAGGTACAAACGGTAAAACAACAACCAGTGGGTTTTTAGCACAGGGTTTGAAATGCCTTCGGCAGGGTGAGATATCGCACAATGCCCTTGGTGCGAACATGAAAACAGGTATCACGAGTCTCTTACTTGAAAAAGCTTCCTTTTCGGGAACGCTTTCTGGGAAGGGATGTGTACTTGAGTTGGATGAAGCGAGTGTGTACGGGGTTGTGAAAGATTTTCCTTTGTCAGGATTAGTGGTCACGAACCTCTATCGTGACCAGCTGGACCGATATGGCGAATTGGACACGACGGCTCAGTACATTGCCAAAGGTTTTCCTTATGTGCGTGAAGCCCTTTATCTTAATGCAGATGACCCATTGGTCTTTGCACTACAACGCAAAGCATTAGCCCATCAGCGTATCGTTACTTTTTCTGTCCGTGATGAAACCCCTCATGGCAAACTAAAGGATAGCATGCCATGCCATCCGATTCCTTTTCCAAGAGAAGGCACTGAATGTCCCCTTTGTGGCACTGAACTTACGTTTCATACCCATGTGTATGCCCAGCTTGGTACTTACACGTGTCATGGTTGTGGGTTTAGTAATACCCAAGCCCATGATTTAATGGTCACGCTCACTGAAACGAACCCTGAAACAGGAACGATACTTACCTTTACATGGCAAGGCATACCTTATCCAACCCCTTATACCCTCCCAATGCCTGGATGTTTTAACGTTTACAACTGGGCGGCTGCGTGTTGTGTATGTCTTGACCATCTCATGCAGCAGCACCAAGACCCTGTGATTGCCATGCGTCATTTCTCACCCACTGCACTTCAACCAGACGTGCAAGTATTTGGTCGTGCGGAGACCCTCATACAACAAGGGAAAAACGTAAAGGTTTTTTTGATAAAAAACCCCGTTGGTGCTGGCGAAGTGTTACGATGGATTGCACAACAACCCCACGTGAAGCTACTCGTACTCCTGAATGACCAAGCTGCTGATGGCAAAGATGTCAGTTGGATATGGGATACTCCCTTTGAATGGCTTACGCATCCTGACAGTACACTCCGTGGTGCTTCGCATATCTTTGTATCAGGGAGCCGAGGAGAAGATATGGCACTTCGACTGCAGTATGCTGGGTATCATCCTGACCAGCTTGTTTGTCTGCCCTCAATCTCTCAAGCCCTGCATACGGCACTTGAAGCAACGACCTCTGAGGAGTGTCTTGTGATTGTACCCACGTATACGGCACTTTTAAGCTTACAAGCACGCTTTAAAAAGCCCCTCTCATGACATCCATCGTGTCAAGGGGCTATATAAAAACAAAAAAATGCTTTAAAATAAAAAACAAGAAGTAGAGGCTTTTTCCTCTCGTGTGTCTACAAGTCATTGCTTTAGCTTTTGGATACCCCCTACCCTCATGTTTCAAGGTTCTTCTGTCTCATCGACTGTACCTACTGTACCCCTCAGTGTGCGTTCTCGTTCTGCTTCCTATCATGCAACAGGGTACCCTCAAAAAACACATCTAAAGCCTATTGTACATCTTGACTATGCCCGCCAACGACGTGCCAAACAAAGGCAACGGCGGTTAATGCTTGTTGTGGGTGCTTCTCTTGTGGGGATGGTCGCCTTGGGTTTAGGGGCGTATCAACTTTGGCAAAACGCATGGGTATCGCAACCCTCGCCAGACCCCATGCAGCCCCATGCGGCAGTACAGTCAACCATACAGCCAACTATTATTACGACAGTGGGAGATACAACCCTCCCATCAGATACTTTCCCAAGTCGTGACGTACTGCCCCACCAAGCATCTCCCCTCTTGTTAGAGGCCACTACCACTTTTTCTATTGAACATGCACTGGTATCTAGGTTGGGACACTCAGATGAAACCCTGTTAGGGTACACCCAACGTAGTTTAACCCGTTTGGGCTGGGAAGCGGGTGTCTTTCAAAGTACCTCACAACGCCCTACAACGATGTTCACCATGCTACCCTCTTGGCTTCACCAAGCGATGCCCCAATGGTTAGCGGTACCCTCAGGGTGGCGTTTTGCAGAGAAGACTCCCGTTGTTCCAGCCATGGACTTTCCGATATACGCTCAAGCCCTTTCTCCCTATGGCTTACATCGTTATCAGGTTTCGGCGAAAATGCGTCACACGCTACAAAGTCAGTATCGGCTTCCTTTTATCGCACCCGTTTTTACACCTTATATGGATGAGGTTCTTGCCAAAAAGCTTGAGCGTCTTTTAAGTCGTGCAGATGCTAGCTTGAAACCCCATGTGTATCTTTATCACCCAGGGCGTAACCAGCATGTGAGTATTGGGGGGGAGGTTCCTGTTTCCTCTGCCAGTGTCATTAAACTACCGATACTTTATATGCTTGCTTTAAGGTTTCCAGAAGCCTTCACGCCTGCCGAAACGACGTATCCTCAAACGTCTTCTACCCTCTCTGCCCAGACGGAATTTCAAGCCAAATATCCTCAGTTGTTTACGGATACCCTTCGAGCTGGTGGCTCAGGAAGACTTAACTTTATGCCTGCTGGCGATAGTTATGACCTCTACCATGTGGCAAAGTACATGATACAGTCCAGTGATAATTCATGCACTAACATGGCGATTCAGGCACTTGGAGGCTTACCGATTGTTTATGGGCTTTTTGAAACGATGGGGTTCCAAGCAACGCAACTTCGAGATTGGCTCCCTGACCTTGCGGGGCATAATACGCTGAGTCCTCATGATATGGTTAGTCTCTTGCATCATCTCTATACGACGGATACGGTTAGTCCTGCCGTGAAAAAGACCCTTTTGAATATTTTAAAGGGTACGCTCAATCGTTCCTTAATTACGGGTAAGTTGCCTTCCGAGACCGTGTTTTATCATAAAACAGGCGATATTGGTACGGCTTTGGGAGATGCGGGGCTGCTTGTACTTCCTAATGGGCAAGAGGTTTATATTGCGGTTCAGGTTGAACGTCCTTTTAATGCCCCCCAAGCACGTCCACTGATTCAAGCGATAGGGCATACAGTGTATACCCATTATCTTGCCCTATAGTCTTCTCCTTACACACGTATCCCGCAAGCTTTTTTATCCTTATGACTCATTATTGGCTATGGCAAGAAGAAACCCAAGCATGGGAACCTCTCATACAGCTTCCTCCATCTTGGCTGAACGCCTTGAGTATGGGAGGAAGTATAACGACCAGTTACCATACGCCTCTAACAGCTTGGGCTTGGGGATTCCATCAACACCGCCTACAAAATACCCTCCAGGCATGCTTTCCAACCTATGATATGACTCAAGCCCCGCCTTGGCTGACGACTCCTCAGAGTGCCGCTCCAAAGATGCCTTTAGGTTCGCCAGATAGTACTGCCAGCCCCCCCAAGGGCATGCGCCTCCTTGGTATCCCTTACCCCAAAGGTACTTCCTCTTTTTCTTCTTGGCAGTGTTATGCGTCACACACGCCTATGGCAATGGCATGGGTATTGCAAGAGCGTTTTTTACCCGTTCAAAGCCCAAGTCCTATCACAGTGCAAGAGACCCTTTGGCACAGACAGGGATTTTTAACGCCCTACAAACTTGGCGGTACGCTTTTAGAAGGGCTTTGGGAACAGGCACAATCTCCTCAAGCGACCTTGATGTGGGTACGCAATGAGCATCTCACAACATGGCTTGAAACGCCCATTGCGACTTGGTGTGCTTGGTGTGAACAACCGTCCTCCAAAGCTGCTCCCCATATTACACTTTATTTGCCTCACCCTGATGATGACAACCAACGCCTGCAAAGTACTTCACTTGCTATCCTCAGGTATTGGGCCAATGAAGCCAGCCAAGCCCAAGGTTGGAACGTCCAAGCGGTTCATCGTCCGCCTTTTATGTCTGAGGACCTCACTCAGTGCCAGCCTGCCTTCCCATGCCATATGGTTCTTGTGAATGCACTAAGGGGGCTTCAGCCTGTCGGACAACTCCAAGGGCTTGCCGCACCGTCTACGGTGACGTTACAAACGGGAAAGAGTCTTGTGTATCGTCACTTACAGCTTTTTTGGGAAACCCAAGTATGGGGCCCTCGTACCTAGGATAGCTTCATGCTTGAAGCTATCCCAAGTGACTATCAAGGGTGTAAGACAATTTTTTGTCCCTCTTGAATACGACCTGATGTCCTTGTTGCTTCGTAGGTCTCAAGCCACCCTGCTGGAAATTCTATGGCACCTCCTATTGCGTGAGGCACCCAACGACTCACCCGCCATGGTGTCAAACTCCTTTGAAGTGCAACGATGTGCATCCCCCTATCTAACCAGAGAATGTCTAAACCACATGACATTCCCCAAGTATGGACAAGAGGACACCAGCTTGGAAGATACACCCCGTAAGCTTCAGAGAGTGCATAGGTGCCAAAATCAGGCAAGACAAGCGTACCGAGCTGTTCGGTAAAGAGCGTCTCGGCACGAAGAAGCGGGTATTGAGAAGCGTCCCCTTCAAACTGAAAGCACTGGCGTGACCAATGCCCTCGTTGACTAAGAATCATTTACACTTCCACAGGGTAATGACGGTGGGTACGCTCAAAGCGTTCAATGGCTTCTAAATGCGTGAGCGTATAACCAATTTCATCGACCCCCTGTACGAGGCACTGTTGCCAAAACTGATTGATGGGGAAAGTGGTCTTGTATGTTTTGGAAGGAATTTCAAGTGTTGCGGTTGCCACGTCAATATGGATGATAAGGGAAGGGTCAGCTTCCACCCAATCGAGGCACTGCAACACATGCACTTCGGGTAAAATGACGGGTAATACACGGTTTTTAAGAGCATTATTCTGGAAGATGTCGGCAAAGCTAGGCGCTATGACGGCATGAATGCCATAGTCTTTCAAAGCCCAAGGTGCATGTTCACGAGAGCTACCACACCCAAAGTTCTCTAATGCAATCAGAATTTTGCCCCCTTGGTATTGAGGTTGATTCAAGCTGAAATGAGGGTTGGGTTGGGTGCCTGCTTGGTCAAGGAAACGCAAGTCGTGAAAGACGACCTGCCCTAACCCTGTTTTTTCGGTACCTTTGAGAAACCGTGCAGGAATGACTTGGTCGGTATCCACGTGGCTCCGCCGCAGAGGGATTGCCGTTGCTTCAAGGGTAGTGAAAGGGGTAAGTGCTGACAGCATCATGATAAACAAGTAAGCCTTTCAGAAAACTTCAAACCATTAAACTTTAACTTAGGATTCAAGTAAAAGAATGACACCACGCAAAACCTAGTCACGAGTCTCTTTTGCAAGTTGCTCAATTAAATGATAGACCCGTGTACCACGTTCTAAAGAGTCATCCAAGGCAAGTGCGACTTCAGGTACAAAACGTAACTTGACCCGTTGCCCCAAATGAAAACGGATTTTAGGGAGCAAATCAAGCAACAATGTCATGAGTTTAAGCTTTTCGCCTTCTTCTGCGAGAATACTGATATAAGCCTTGACGTGGCGCATGTCTGCACTCACTTCAAGGTCAGTCACAGAAATAACCTGATGCTCCAAGGCAGGGTCGGATAAGTCGTACCTTAACACTTCACCCAAAGCCTTGAATAGTGCCTTCCGCACTTTATCGACACGGGAAACACCGCTACGTTTCTGTCCTGGCATGGTTATACACCCATTTTCATATCGACGGTTTCCATGACATAGGTTTCAATAATGTCACCTGCTTGGACTTCGTCAAATTTCACAAACGTACAACCACACTCAAGCCCTGCACGGACTTCCTTCACGTTATCTTTAAAGTGCCGCAAGCTATTGAATGAGCCATTATAGATTTCTTCTTTGCCACGCTTAATACTAATACGTGCATTCCGTTGTACCTTGCCTTCAAGCACCATACAGCCAGCCACAAGCTGATTGTTAATGGTAAAGATGGCACGAATTTCCGCCACCCCTGATTTAACTTCACGCATTTCAGGCTTAATACGACTCCACATGAGCTTATGGACACTCTCCACAAGATGATAAATCACATCATACTTGTAAATAGGTACGGTTCCCATTAAGGCACTGTTTTTTAAGCTAATATCCTCACGTACATTAAAGCCTACCACAATGGCTTGACTGGCGGAGGCAAGCATGAGGTCGGTGGCAGTCATATCCCCCGTGCCTTGATAAATCACTTGGGCTGAAAGGTGTTCCGCAGTTAAGCCGCTTAAGGCATTCGTGACCGCTTCGACGGCACCTTGAGAGTCTGCTTTAATGACAATGTTAAAGGTATCAGGAGCGCCTGTATCGCCACTTTTAACTGCAAGTGAACTACGCCGTGCATTGAGTACCGCTTGGTTGGCTTGGGTCTCTTGAGCTTCTTGTTGGGCGTGCTGTTGCTGGGTTTGGTACTGGCGTAAGGCTTTTTCTGTCGGGAAACAACGGAATACCTCACCCGCTTGTGGCACATCTGAGAGTCCTAATAGCTCTACAGGCTGTGAGGGAGCAGCCTCTTTACAGCGTACCCCAGCATCGTTGTGTAAGGCACGGACTCGTCCAGATACCTGACCACATAAAATAAAGTCACCTTGACGCAATGTCCCATTTTGAACTAAAAGCGTTGCGACAGGACCTTTCCCTTTATCTAAACGAGCTTCGACAATGACACCCTCTGCCTCTACCGTGGCATCTGCTTGTAAATCAAGCAATTCCGACACCAAGAGAATCATTTCAAGGAGGTCATCAATCCCAAGCTTTTGTAGGGCTGAGACCTCAACCGTGACGACATCCCCTCCCCATTTTTCGGACACAAGCCCATGCTCGGAAAGCTGTACCAGCACACGTTCAGGGTCAGCACCAGGCTTATCAATTTTATTCACCGCCACAATAATAGGAATTTCAGCGGCCTTGGCATGTTGGAGTGCCTCAATGGTTTGAGGTTTCACGCCATCATCTGCGGCAACAACCAAAATGGCAATATCGGTTGCCTTGGCACCCCGCATCCGCATGGCTGTAAACGCTTCGTGACCAGGGGTGTCAAGGAACACAATCGTTTGGTCGTCTTTTTCAACGGTGTAGGCTCCAATACGTTGCGTAATGCCCCCCGCTTCAGTATCTACAATTTTATGACGTACTTCACGAATGGCATCCAGCAAGGAGGTTTTACCGTGGTCAACGTGACCCATAATAGAGATAACAGGTGGGCGACTTTGTAGGTTTTGGCACCCTGAGAGGTCTACTTTTGTTTTAGTACTTTGAGACAATACATCGTGTGTTGCTTCGGTTTCTTCCGTTTCAACGGTTTCACCCTTGGTGAAGGCGATGTCAAGTAGGGTGGCTACTTGCTGTGTGAGAGGTACATCCAAAAGAGAGTTGACCGTGACGGGAGTCCCTTTGAGGAAAAGCTGTTTAATGATTTCAGCACTACGCACACCAAGGTACTCTGCCAGTTCAGTGACTGTCATCGGTGCATTCAAAACGAATACCTCTGGTGGTGCCTCAACCACTTGTTGAGCTTGACGATGTCCCTTGCCTTGGGGCTTGCCTGAGCCCTGCCATTTAGGTGCTTGATTTGAGGTGTTTTTACCTTTATGAGAATTCTGACCTGCGGGTGCTTGATTGGATACAAAGGGTTGTCCCTGAGGTTTGCCTTGGCTGGGGGCTTGTTTCCCTTCCGAGTGTTTGACTGGTGGTGTATTTGGCACTGCCTGAGGCACAGGGGGGGCTACCTTTTGAGCGGTTGGCTCTGCGACGAGGGCTGAGGGAGTCGCAGGTGTTTTTTCTTGTGGCTTCTCTTGCGAAACGATGGGTTGCGTAGAGGCTTGGGATGCAGCCGCATGAACTTCTTGATACTTTGCAGCTATCATGTCCCCTACAGAAGCGTCAATACTGCTGGAATGGCTTTTAATACCCAAATCGAAATGAGCTTCAACAAAGCTAAGGAGGTCTTTGTTGGCAATATTTAGGCGTTTCGCAATCTCGTACACACGCACTTTAGAGGAAGTAGCAGCATTCATCATCAATGGTCATTCATCTTTCATAAAAGGTTTAAAATGAGGTTACGGTAGGGAAGCGTAAGGTTAACGCTTCTTTATAATTCAGAAATACCTGTCTTAGATGCCCGAGCGTATCTATTAAACTTAGGAAGCCCGTGCTTAAAAACCAGAGCTAAACAGTAAGGGGGCATGGGGTAAAAAAGCAAGTAGCCAAGTGGCGGAAGGCGATTATCCTTTTAAGTATAGTATTAGCTTAACATATGATTTTAAGCTTGTGATTTTAAACTTGTTTTCGATTTAGGTACGCACAAAGGAACCTATTATAAAAAGGATACCTCAAAAACATATCACACGCCGAGAAGAAGTGTACCTCTACCTTACAGTATGGCATAGAGATGCCCTTTCGTATAGAGAAGCCTACACTTACCTAGGGTAAGTATAGGAATGCTAAGTTTGGGGAGCGTTGGAGAGTGCTTTTTTATTCCTTCTCATATAAGGGAATAACGCTTTCATGCGATTGTCTTCTACGACTGCCCTAATCCACTCGCAACTTGGGTAGCTTGCTCAACAGCACGTGCAAGGGTGGAACGAATACGACCTTCCTCCAAAGCAAATAACCCCGCAATCGTACATCCTGCAGGGGTCGTGACATCGTCTCGTAACGCCGCAGGGTGACGACCTGTTTTTTGAACCATGGTTGCGGCTCCCAGTACGGTTTGCGTTACAATTCGTAGGGCTTCTTTACGAGGCAAGCCCACTTTTACGCCACCATCGGCTAAGGCTTCAATCACTGTGTAAAGAAACGCTGGGCCACTCCCTCCGAGGCTTGTCACTGCATCAAAGTAGCTTTCATCGAGGGTCATACAATCCCCCACCGTGCTAAACATGGCTTGTGCGAGGGTGATGTGTTCCTCTGTGGCATGGGTTCCCTTGGCAAGTACGGTCATGCCCTCACCTACTAAACAGGGGGTGTTTGGCATGACCCGAATGACGGGGGGGAGTGCGTCTTCAGGGAAGAGAGCTTCAATTTGGTTTAACTTTACGCCCGCAGCAATTGATAAAATCAGTACCTCTTTGGGTAGTCCCTGTTGTTGTAATTTCTTGAGAACGGTTGTAACTTGTTGAGGCTTCACAGCAAGGAGGAGTACTTGGGTGTCTGCTAGCCATGGCTGGTACTGGGTAGAAGCAGTAATGGCTAGCTCGTCTGCCACTCGTTGACACGTTTTTTCGAGTCGGTCAGTCCCCCAAATCGCATCGGGTTGAAGTACCTCAGCACGGATAAGTCCTCGTATCATGGCGGTACCCATCACGCCCAACCCTACAACCCCCAAACGCTCAAAGAGAGGGTGTTTTGTGGTAGGCATATAGGTTGTAGGTAATATATCAGACATCATGAGGATATAGACTTTCTTTGTTAGGCTGATTATGTAAAAACTGTTGAAAAAACAATGGTGTGATAGGTTGTGTGGCGATTGGCACATACCGTGCAAAGTGGATACCTAATCCCCGTAGCCTTCTTATAGTAGCAAGGAAAATGGAGGTTTTTTTCACGTCATACCGATGAAAATCGGTATCCATTGCTTGCTTACACTATAAGTTTTCTGGGCAAGCTTTCTGGATTCCGACCTTCGTCGGAATGACGACACTGAGTATTCAGTAGCCACTTTGCATGGTACGAGTAAAACGCCACAGAACCTAGAGAAAATTAAAATACATGGAGAAAGGCTATGCCCTGTCTTAAAACACATAAGACAGGGCATAGACCTCTTTAAGGCAGGTTTCTTAAGACCAATAAGCCTCAAAAATTAAATCCCACCAGGGGTGGTCATTGCCTTGATAGACAAGATTTCATCCAATCGTTCATCGGTAAGGGGGTTCCCTGCACGGTCAGTCAACTGAAGCTCTAAGGCAACCTCACGTACCGTTTTACCTTCAGCAACCACTTTTTTGGCAATTTCAGCCGCTTTGGCATACCCAATATGAGGATTGAGCGCTGTTAATAGTACGGTGCTACGGTTGAGACGCTCATCAATATAGGCCATGTTGGGTTCGCTGGGGTCAATACACCGAGAGGCGAACTCACGCAAGCCGTTGGTGAGAATCATTTGAGATTCCGTCACTTTGAGCAAAATAGTAGGCATCATGACGTTCAGCTGCCATTGACCGTTTTGAGAACAAAGGTTCACGGTGAGGTCGTTCCCTTGGACAATATAACTGATTTGGTCCATGAGTTCAGGAAGGACAGGATTGACCTTACCAGGCATAATGGAGGAACCTGGTTGAAGGTCGGGGATTTTGATTTCCGCAATACCTGTTTTAGGCCCGCTGGAGTACAATTTAACGTCGTGGGTGATTTTTTCAAGTTCAATCGCCACAGAACGCAAGGCAGCGGAGTAGTCAGAGAATAATCCAAAACTACTGGTAGCTTGGAAGTAGTCCCGTGCCATTTCAAGCGGTAAGCCACTGTACTCGGCAAGGTATTTCGTCACAAGAGGACGATACTCGGCATGGGTGTTAAGCCCTGTCCCTAAAGCACTGGCTCCTAAACCAATTTTGCAAAGCTTTTTGGCGGCAAACTCCAAGTTGTCGATACAATCTTCTAAAGCCGCAGCATAGGCACCCATCTGTTGCCCAAGCGCCATGGGGACAGCATCCTGCATGTGGGTACGTCCAGGAATGGCGATGTCTTTCCAAGCTTCTTGCTTTGCACGGAAGGACTGTGCTAATTGACGTACTGAAGCCACTACTCCAGGGTGTCGTTGGAGGAAGGTTAAACGAAGGACTGTGGGGGTGACATCATTCGTGGATTGTCCGTAGTTGGCATGGTCATTGGGATTTACAAGATATTCGCCTTTTTTACCCCCCAAAAGTTCAGTGGCACGATTGGACAAAATCTCATTGGTATTCATGTGGTTGGAGGTACCTGTACCACCTTGATACACATCGACAATGTACTCGTGGTTAAACTTACCTGCAATCAGTTCATCACACGCTTGCATGAGGGCTTCACCCAACTGGCGGTTACGTTCAGGGTTGAGGGGGTCGAGTAGTCCAAGTTCGATGTTGGTACGAGCTGCCGCTTTTTTAATCCAGCCAAACGCACGAATCGCCTCAGGATAAGCTTGTCCAGGGGTGATGCCTGAAATAGGGAAATTACGTGAACCACGTAACGCTTGAATACCGTAATACGCCTCAGCAGGAACGTCAAGGGTTCCTAAAGAATCTTTTTCAACACGCACTGCAACATCATCAGGAGATAAACACATTTGACTCATCATCATGGTTGCATGAACCTTTCATCAACGAATGCACTAAAATACCTTGACAGGAAGGCATCAAAACAAGTCACCTTGAAGCACCCCTCTTCATGATAGCCAAAGACGTACGTAGACCCTAAAATCAGGAACGCCTATTATCCATTTTTTAAGAAGGCACCTCACACATGTCAGTATACCACTAGGAAGCATTTCACAGATAGTGGAATTCTTTTAATAGATATATACCCGACACAACCAACCTAACTGAGCGTGTGTTTCTTCAAAGCTTCTGGAAACCTTCTGGATTAGGCGTGAGCGACAAATACTAATATTTCCCTAAACATGTTTCAAAAAAACGCTTGAAGTACCCTTCAGAAAAAACGCTTCTCAACCGAATCATGTAGAAGTATACCCTCGTGTGTGTTAGTGCAGTGTGTGCCTATCACCTCAGATAAAGAGAGCTATTGTTTCTATGATGATGGATAAAGTAACCACTGCAACGCCAACGCCAAAAGTTGTCACATTCAACCCGACTCCTCAGGGTGCAAATACGGCGACTCCAAACACAAGTGCCACAGTCCAGAGTAATGCGGCACTATCAGGTAACTTAGAAAAAACGACCTTTACGCCTCAAGCCGTGGTACAGGGTCCTGTGTTAACAGGCTTAAACTTAGGCGGAAATCCAATCAATACCAACCCAAGCACAGGTAATGGTACGAATGGTAACGCTTCAGTAGCAAGCTTTATTGGTGTCCCTACGCTCTCGGCAGGGCAAACACTGCCTAACGCCCAAGCTTCTTTGAATGGGCAGCTTAACCCTTTAAGTTTCAGCTCGGAAAACACACAAGGACTTTATGACCTGAATGATGCAACAAGTGCTGGCTTTAATGTTAGCACTGCCTCCAGTGTTTTGAATACCCTAAACGGTAGCCGTGTGACGGATACTAGCACGCTTCAAGGGGCAACCACCACGGTAGCTTCTACCTCCCAAACCAATACAAGTGCCACAGTCAATCCTTTAAGTGTATTAAGCAATACGGGCCGTTCAGCACTCCCTAATACCCTTACGCAGTTCCCACTGGTGAGTGGTGGGGTACCTACACCAGGTACGAGTAATCCTAATACAAGCTTACGTACAGGTGCCTATAGTACTTTGTCGGACAATATTACTTCTAACCTTTTGAATAGTCCTCGTAGCACTTCGGGACTCTTCAATAAAGATAGTGAGGTACGTCAAGCAGAGACAACCCTCCTTGCGAATGCCACGCCCTCTTTTTATTCATTGGAAAGCATTCAAGATGAAAACCAAGATAGAGTGGAAGCCATTCAAGCTGACAGTACGCCCCATGAGGATGCTAAAATGAAAGCCGCCTTTTGGGCAAAGCTAGCGACAACCCTCCCAGTGACTCAAGAGAAAGCACGTGCTTCGTTACTGAGTGGTGATGTTCAAGCCCTAAAACAAGCCTCAGGGAAAGCACAAGACCAAGGGCTTTCAGGGATGAATATGGGTCTTGACCTCCAACTCGACCAATGGGTCGATGGTGCCGTTTCTAGTTTTGCCTCCCAAACCAGTCATAAAGATACGACAGGTCAAAAATCAAACGAACAAGCCCAAGACTACACGCAACAACATGGTCAAGGTGGTCATTCACAGAAACACTCTCAACAACAGTCTCAGGGGGAAGAGCAGCCCCAAAAGGGTCAATCCATCCTGACGCAAGCCCTTCAGGAGCCTGACCAAGGACTTGTGAACTGGCAGTTTCTTGACCGACTTCTTGCAAGCTAATGGCCATAGGATGTTGTTTCGTTTTACGACAAGTTAGAATTTTTTAGGACTTTCGTTTGATGGTCTCAAAAGCTTCTAAGGCAAACTGACGTGCTTCATGGTGGTCTACGATGGGTGCAGGGTATCCTTTTACCCCTCCATAGGTCCAAGGGGTATGTAAATGTTCAAGAGGTACATGTTTGAGTTCGGGTACCCACCGACGGACATATTCCCCCGAGGCATCGAACTTTTTCCCCTGTAAGATAGGGTTAAAGACCCTAAAATAAGGTGCGGCATCGGCACCGCATCCAGCACTCCATTGCCACCCTAGGGTATTACTGGCAAGGTCTGCATCCACAAGGGTATCCCAGAACCACCGTGCACCCTCAAGCCAATGGATGCGTAAATCTTTCACAAGGAATGAGGCAACCATCATACGTAAACGATTGTGCATCCAACCTGTTGCCCATAGTTCCCGCATGCCTGCGTCAATCATGGGGTAACCTGTTTGCCCATGTTGCCAACGGGTTAGAGCTTCAGCATTGACCTCCCATGGAAAAGTATCAAAAGCGGGGTTCAGTGGGGCATCGGTCGTATCAGGGAAATGATATAACAGATAATATGCAAATTCACGCCAGCCTACTTCACGCAAGAGGGTTCCCATACCGTGACCATTCTTGAGGGCTTGCGTTTCTGAGAGTGGGCATTGTAATTGCGTTTCTATGGCATGCCACAGCTGTAAAGGGCTGATTTCGCCAAAATGGAGGGCGGCAGAGAGTTTGGAGGTTCCAGATGTGCTTGGATAATCACGTTGCTGGTGATACACTGTGGCACCTTGGTTTAAGAAATGTTGCAACGTATGTAAGGCAGCGGTTTCGCCTGTTTGCCAAGTAAAGGCACTATCCCATGCAGCTTGAGGTGTATGAAAACTCGGACGTAAGGCGCATGAGGCAATCTCTGTATGTAGCTGCCATACGCTATTGTGCTGAGAAGCTTGCGTTGCTAAGGTAGCTTGAACCCTTGTGAGTACTTCCTTACAAGGTGGTGGCGGTAAGCGTTCGGGGATAGGTAATAGGGTACGTCGGCGATACTGCCCCGAGTTTAAGCCCTGAAAAAGATTTTTCCAGAAGGGGCTAAACACTTTAAAAGGCTGTGCTTGCTGATTCAGTACCTCATGGCTAGAGACCATCGTTTGGGTGACAAAACGTCTGAGTTGCACGTCATGCCTTTGACACCACTCGGCAAGGACACGCAAGGATTGACGGGCATGGGGTTTGTTACATTCATCGACAATGACCGTGCGAGGAACGTATGTGCCTTCTGCCGTAAGTGCTTCCAAAAGGGCAATCAACTCGCACGTATCATGGGTATGTGTGATGGTGTTTGGTGGTGCATATTCGTTTGAAGAGAAGGGTTTTAGAAAATAGAGATGTTGTTGATAGCTTTGTAACTGTTGGGCAAAATGGGTAAGACTCCCGTGGGCGTACCACGCTGTGGCTTCTCCCCAACGGTGCCATCGTATTGAACGAGGAGAGTCTGACCAACGCCGATACTTTGCATGGGTTTCAAAAGCTACAGAAGTAACACACAGTAGGGCGGTCTCAGTATATTGATTTGTAGCCGCCCATAGTGCGTTGTCCGCCATACGCCAAGACTGACGGCACCATAGTACGGTGAGTCCTTGGGTGGTTTGTGTATTCGGAGAAGAGGTGCCATTACTGGGGATGGTCATGAGTCTATCAATCCTCTTTTTATGAAAAAGTAAGTTGCTGTGGATGACCTTACTGATGCTTGCAGGCTATAGGGTTGTAGGGTGTGTGATAAACAGAGAGACAAAGCAAATAGAAAAAATGCGGCAAGATAAGAGGCAATAAGGTGCAACGTGCCAATGTGCATAACAAAGGCCTTTATTTTACGATACCGTATGCCAACATACAAGCCACATGACAAAAAGGGCAGGGCAATCTTTTCAAATGCGTGTTTTTATTTTCGTAAATACTTATATTCATAAGGTTTTATGGAAATCAGAAAGGCTGACATGATGTTCTCGGTACACATGCAAAATCTCACTCGAAAACTACTGGCATTTGAACCTGTAAAAAAAGCCCTTACACGCACGGTTCATAACAGGCTCTCTCCTTGGATTGAGACCTCTGGCGATGCCCTTGCAAAACAAGCACAGTCTGCTACTTGGGTCGCAAAGGGTAAACAACACACCACTCAATTTGTAGGTGATTTGCTTGATAAAACATTGCCCTCTCCGAAAAAAACACCTAAGCCACAAGCCTCGTCACTTCGTAAGCCACAAGATTGGTTGGAGGGATTGCATACTCAAATTCAGGACGGGTTTCAGCAAATGACCTCAGAGGTACATAAGGCACTGGCAACACCAGCGACTCAGGTAGGTAAGCAGGCTTTTAAACAGCATGTCACGCCTCAAGTGTTACCTATTGTGACACGTGCGACAGACCCCAAGCACACAGCCCCATTGATTCAAAATGTCCTAGAGGGTACTTTAAGGTACTTGAAACACCCCGAGATACCACCCCCCACAAGAACACTGACCACGTTATTGCAGCTTACACCTGAGCCTATTGTGCAGCAAACGACGCAAAAAGTGGCACAACAAGGGGCAAAGGTTCTCCATGCAGGAGGGCATCATGTGTCTGATTTGGTAAATCATGCAGGTGAATATGCTATCCAGCAAGGCACCCAAAGACTCCTTGCACATTTAGACTTAGGACAGTTTGGCGAGCTTAACCAGCTGGCACGCAAAAACCCTCAAGAAATTCTCACCTTACTGGGTCGCTTAGAGTCCCCAGTCGCCAGACGGATGCAAAGTGCTTTACAGACTAAGCTTATTTCTGGCGATAAAATGACCCCTCAAACCATTGTTAAGCTCCTCGTGGAAGAAGGTCTAAGTGGTGATTTAGTGAAAGAATATCCCGCTTTTCCTCAGTTTGTGCAACAGACACTTCAACAAGTTAAACCTGCCCATGCTAAAGGGGTTCGAGGGTTTGTGAATCGTCGTTTTACAGAGCCTGTGCTTCATGATTTGGAAGCGAAATTACCTGAAGCCTTGGCTTGGAGTTTGCGAGATAATCGACAAAAACTTGCTGAGCATGTGGTCAGGTCTATTTTTCCTCAGTCGTCGTAAGGCTTGGTCAAAAGCTGATAGGTCTTGAGACAATCTAAAATAGGTGTGTGGACAGTGAAAGGCAAACCCTAGGGATGCTTTCTTAAATACGAGCTACTCCTTTGCTACTCCTTTGCTACTCCTTAAGGCAGTTGATTTATGGACATAAACTTTGTTTTTTCTTGTATTCTGTCGATACGATGAGCAGAGTACCCCATGGATGGGTTTTATGCGAAGTTAGGTATCAGGAGTTTGGCGATGCACTGCCTCAAGAAAAAGTTTGTCATGGTTGTTATGATGCTTGTGCTATCGAGCATTTTGAGTGGTTTACACCCTTTGCCGACGTTGGCTTTAAGCATTGAATGGCACCCCCAAGTCTCCCATCATGCCGTACCCTTGCCAGTGACGCAGTCCCACACGCTGAAGCCGCACGCTTCTGAAAAAAAGAGTCAAGAGGGGTTTTACACAAAACACTTTGAAAAAAAGCCCCATCTCGCTTTAGAGCATTTTATTCATCAAGTGAATCCCAAACTTACGGCACTAGCGTGTCATCAGTTAGCACAGCATATTCTGTATTATTCTTCGCAGTTTCGGGTAGATTATCGTCTCATTGCAAGTGTTGTTGCAACGGAATCTTCGTTTAGAAGTGATGCCTTATCCTATACGGGTGCCATGGGCTTAGGGCAGCTCAAGCCTCAAACAGCTTCTTGGCTTGGGGTCAAGGAACCCTTTCAAGTACAGGATAATTTGCAAGGCACCACCCGCTATCTACAGTACCTTCTGACTCGTTTTCATACGGCACTTGACCCCGCTTTGGCTTCTTATTTTGAGGGTCCTACGAAGGTGAGTCGTCAAGGGATTAGTCCTCAAGGTGTGGCATATCTGCACCGTATCAACAAGCATTTGCAACATTTAAAACGTTGCCATCAACCTTGGATGGCTTTACCTGTGGCAGGTTTCCGTAGTGGATACCCTTCTAGCTAGCTTGTGTGGCGATTTGCTCAGGCTGTGTAACGTGGATACCGAATACCCTAAGTCGTTATTCCGTACGAAGTTTCGGTATCCAGAGTACTTGCCGTTATAGGTAGCCTAAGCACAACACCAAACGCCACACAGCCTAGTGAGGTCTTGCTCGTGAGAAGCTATGAATCCTTATGGATGATTGCAATCCCTAGAGCGACCCTCTTTGCTTGCGGTTTATTGGGTGGCAAGTTCAGTACTACTTGGGATTTCTGAAAACACTTCCTCTAATCCCAATGACTCAATATGACACTGTAAAAGCCGAACCAAGGTGGTATCATGGAGCGATAAAAGAGGTAAACGCACCGAGTCAAAAATCAAGCCAAGTTCGCTGAGGAGAGCTTTAATCATGGTGGGGTTGGGGCGACGAAAGAGGTCTTTGTGTAAATCAAGTAGTTGCAAATGAATCGCCTGTGCAATTCGGATATCCCCTTGGTGAAAAGCGTCTATCATACGCTTGAGTTGTGGGGCAACCACGTGGGCTGAAACACTCACAACGCCATAGGCACCACACGCCATCATGGGTAATGTAAGACTGTCATCACCACTCCACAACCTGACACGCTGACCATACTGTTTTTGATGCTGTATAATCCGACTGGCACTTTCCATACACCCCATGCTTTGTTTTACACCCACAATATTAGGACATAAACCGTACAAGGCTCCCATGGTATCAGGCTCAATCTCAACACCAGTCCGACTAGGGATGTTATATAGCACCATTTGTATGTCTGGTAGCGCCTCTGCAATGCGTTGAAAATGAACGATAAGCCCTTCTTGAGGGGGACGGTTATAATACGGAGAGCTAATCAGTAAATGCCTTACCCCTGTTTCCTCAACAAGTTTTTTTGCTTCCTCAATACTCTGAGCGGTGTTATTAGACCCTACACAGGCCATCACAGGTATATGGGCAGGGACACTTTTCTGGACGGTTTTGAGTGTAAGACGTTTTTCCTCGTGAGACAAAGTAGGTGCCTCGGCTGTGGTACCGTTAACGAGTACAGCGTCAGTTCCTTGAGGCTGACACAGATGCTTTACAAGACGCTCCAATGCACAGGTGTCCACCTTGCCGTATTCATCAAAAGGGGTAATGAGTGCGGTAATAAGGGGGGCGTGTCGAATGTCAGTGTCTGTCATGGAGGGGTACCAAATCTCGATGTAAAGGGTCTTAATGCAATGCAAGGTGGAAGATTTAAGGAAAATTCGATGGCATAAAGCCCGAGGTATAAGTCATAGTATACGCTAGCTTAGAGTATGCTTCAATATCAGGCGTGACGCTCTTGAAATATCAGAGCCTCTTGAGGGCAATTTCCTCCTTGAATGTGTGTTCATTAGAGTATGCAAGAAGGATGTATCGAGCGATAAAGTACCTTCCCCCCTGATAAAAAGCCCTTAAGCCTCTTGTTGGCTTAGGTGTAAGTGGTTCTTCTTGTGTGGTTCCCGTTGTGTTTCTCTCTTGTCATGGCGTTTTTTTAGCTTAAGCAGACGCTTCTGCTTGAGTGTTGGTCCTGTGTATTTTTTATCTCCGAGCTTTGTTGGGACACTTTTTATAAAGTGTGACAAGTTTGAGGAGCTGTCTGAAGACAAAACCTTTCGTGTTTAGAAGTGAGCTGAAGTAATGATGCACCATTTAGAACCCGTGTTTAAAAAACTAGGCATTATTTTAGAACCTGAAGCCAATGCGATTCCTTTGACAGAGGAGCTGGCTGATGAGTTACGTGAACTCGTTGGTGCCTTGCAGCGTATTAGTCAAGAACGCCTTGCGACACACCAAGCCATGGCAAATGGTGCTGTGCCTTGTAGCGTGCCTCAGCCTCAGATGTGGCAGGAGTTTATTCCTTGGAGTAGCTTAAATTAGTGTTTGATGAAGTTACCGAGGGGTTACACTTCGTTGAGGTGCAACGCTATCCTGAACGAGCTGTGCCAAAAAGGCAAGTAGGTAATCATCATGATATCTTGGTGCGACGACACTGACCCCCATGGGCAGTGTCGTTTGTGCTGTGCTATGAAGTGTGAGCGGGAGTGTGATAACAGGGGTATGGCTTAAACTCCATATGCAGCCAGCATCTGGGTATTCTGCTGTGGTACTGAGGGGGGCAATCCCCATGGTACTTGGCGTGAGGAGAACATCTATTTTGGTATTCTCCCAGTAAGTATCCAAAATTTGTATCCAAGTGTCTTGTTCGTGGAGTGCCGACTGGTAACGTTGGGGGGATATTTGTTTCCCTCGTTCAAGCATGGCTTCAAGTCTTGATGAAAAACGCGTTCCTTGTAGAGACCCTGCCTCGTACTCTACGTGAGTATAATAGGCAAGAGACGTTTCATAGAGCGTGGCATGCAACCCATGGAGCGTTTCGACGGGACTGGGTAGCATCACGGGTTTGACCTCATAGTGAGAAGCCGCTTGCTCAAGAGCCTCACACCACTGATAAAAGGCATCTAAAGCCTCAGACACTTCTAAAGAAGCCTCACGTGCTGCTTGCTCCCATGGCGGGTGCATGAGAACCCCTACCCGCCATGGTCGATGACAAGGCTTGAGTGCCTCTAAGGGCAAGGCTTGTCGTGCGTCAAGGCTACGATGGACATAAGGGTGGTTTTTCCCTGTCACTCTTAGGGTTTCTAAAATAGGGTGAAGGTCCTCAGCCCATTGTGCAAAAAAGCCTACAGTGTCTAGGGTGTCACTGGTTTTTAAAATACCTGTACGAGGGATTAACCCAAACGTAGGTTTCATGGCATAAATGCCTGTATAACTGGCAGGACGTGTGATAGAAGCCCCTGTTTGTGTCCCTATGGCCCAGGGTATCATCCCTGAAGCAACCGCTACAGCGGCACCTGTTGAGGAGGTACCAGGGTGACGAGTGCTATCCCAAGGGTTTAAAGTGGTTTTAAGGACTTGGGTGTGTACCCCATATTCTGCCGTGGTTGTTTTGCCAAGGAGGTTACATTGCGCTTCCTGCATGTAGGCCACGACACGGGCATCATGACCCATGTGAGGGGTTTGCCACAAGGGCGTACCCATGAGGGTTGGGAATTGACGTGTCGCAAAGGTGTCCTTGATACCTGTGGGAAACCCTGTAAGAACACTCGGACGTAATACCCGCATTTCTGGCTGGGGGGATGGGGGGGCTTCTTCATAAGAGGGGTACGTTTGCCAAGCCTGAAGCAGGGGTTCCAAGACACTTATCCATTGCGTGGCGGCTGTATGCCATGTACTTATCAGGTCTTTTGAAGGTGGAAGAGGGGCTTCCGTGTTGCACGCCAAGGTGCGCATGCTTGCATCGAGCCATGGCGGAGGGGATGCTTTGCTCGTTTGTAATGCCATGGCAAGAGAGGTATCCCAAGCGATGGGGTTTGTTGATAGCCCAATGGATGTCATCGGCGTTAGGAGGATACTTTCCCTTGCCAGCGGAAGAGAGAGGCCCCCCATGAGAGACCGCCTCCAAAGCCACAGGTTGCAATGAGGTGTCCAGGTTGAATACGTCCATCCGTCACGGCTTCATGGAGTGCAAGGGGGATAGAGGCTGCAGAGGTATTGCCGTAACGGTCAAGATTGATGACCATTTTTTCTTGAGGTATCCCGAGTTGCTCACTCATGACTTGCATAATACGGATATTGGCTTGATGGAGAATAAGCCAATCGAGTGCGTCAGCGGTTAAGCCACTTTCTTCAAGCACCGCCTGAACCGCCTGAGGTGCTACTCTTGTCGCAAATTTATAGACCTCTTTGCCGTTCATAGTCAAATGAGGATTCACAGGCGTTTTAGGAGGCACAAAAGGGGCATTGGCATGATTAAACTTAAGACATAGTTGCTCGCCATGGATACCATCAAGATGGAGTCGCCGTGCATAAAAGGTGTCTTCCTCAGAGGTGTCCTCAGGCATCACGGCTTCCATAATCACGGCACCTGCACCATCTCCAAACAGGATACAGGTTGTGCGGTCTTCCCAGTTCATAAACCGTGAAAGCACATCCGCACCCACCACTAAAATACGTCGGTGCATCCCTGTACGGATGAACTGTTCCGCTGTGGTCATAGCCGCAACAAATCCTGTACAAGCTAGGGCAAGGTCAAACCCTGATAAATGCGGGGCTTGAAGACCCGCTTGAATTTGCCCACTTAACGCAGGGAATAAAATATCAGGTGTGGAGGTCGCTGCGATAATAAAATCAATGTCTTGAACCGTGTAACCCGCAGAGGCAATAGCCTCTTGTGAGGCACGAATGGCAAGTTCCCCCATGGTGGTATCACCACCCACAATGCGCCGTTCCTTGATGCCTGTTCGGGTATAAATCCATTCGTCTGAGGTATCCAATGAGGCGGCTAAATCGTCATTGGTAATGGTATAGGGTGCAATGCCTGCCCCTACGCCTGTTATTTTTACACCGTACATGGGTTGTCCCATTTTAAGACGAGAGGAGCCAAACGTTGCCATCACCGATTGTTACCTTAAACTATGGTTTTTTAAAAGAGACTAAGTCTTGAGACGAAACAAGACGTATTGAGTAGAGAAGAGTATACACAGGAAAAAGTGTTTAGACAGAAGTGGGTACAGTGGCTAGGACTTCTCGGATTTTTTCCGTAATGCCTTGCTCTGACGCTTCAAGAGCCACACGAATGGCATTAAAAATGGCATGAGGGTTACTATTACCGTGGGCTTTAATGCAAACACCATCGATTCCCAACATCAACGCCCCCCCAAACTCGTCGGGGCGTACCCGTTTCATCATGGTACGAATGGCGGGTTTCAATAATAAGGCGCCTATTTGTCGCCATAGGGTTTTTCGAGCCTCCTGCTTGAGGAGGGTTTCAATGAGTTTGCCCATACCCTCTGCTGATTTTAAGGCAATATTGCCAGAAAAACCGTCGGTTACGACGACATCAACTTTACCAGAAAAAATATCTTTACCCTCAACATTACCGATAAAGTGGATACCCTCAAGTGTTTGAAATGCTTTAAAAGCCTCCTGTGCCAAGGCATTCCCCTTCATCTCTTCGGTACCAATATTAAGCAACCCGACCGTAGGTTTAGCAATACCTTTGATGTGTTGCATAAAAACCGTCCCAATATGGGCAAATTGAATTAGGTGTTCAAGTTTACACTCGGCATTCGCACCTGCATCTAGGAGAAGGGTTTGCTTTTGGTTATAAGGCATTAAGACACTCAGTGCGGGCTTTTTAACACCGGAAAGTCTGCCAATGTCGAACAGGGCGGAAGCAAGCACTGCTCCTGTATTGCCCGCAGAGATAAACCCTGAGGCCTGCTTTTGCCTGACAACTTGAGCCGCCAAACGCATAGAAGCCCCTTTTTTACGTTTGAAGGCTTCAACGGGATGCTCATCCATGCCGATGACTTCAGAGGCTTCAACCCATTCAATCCGATGCTTAAAGGCTTCATAGCGTGAGTGTTGCGTGATGTCCTGCCAAGCTTGGGCAGTACTCACCATGAGCAAATGAAGCTTGGCGTAGGTTTCCAGAGCCTTGAAAGCCCCTTCAATCCCAGCACGAGGCGCAAGGTCGCCACCCATCACGTCCAATGCTAATACAACACGAGAGGCGTTTCCAGAAACAACCAACTCAGTCGGAGCGACATGAGTTTCTTGAGAGGTGGGTGTAAGGTCTGTCATGGTAGAATGGGAAGCAGGAGGCGACTCAAACAAAGGCATATTTAAGCATCTTTTAACAACGAAGGACGAACCATGAATGAGGTTTCATTCAGAGGCGTTTACGTATACTAGGATGTTATTGCGTTACGCTTAGAGAACCCTATGCGTTAGCCAGCTTCTTCTTCGGGGGTGTTGTCTTCCAAACCTTCAGGGAGTGCCAAGGCTTTGCTAAAACGATAGCTCACAAGCTTACCTTTGTAGTAACCACAGGCACCACACACGTGATGAGAAAGCTTAGGAGCCCCGCAATTACTGCAATTGGTCATGGAGGGCAAGAAGCCTTTCCAGTTAGCACGACGAGAGTTTTGGCGTGAAGAGCCTAAGCGTTTCTTAGGAACTGGCATAGTAAAAAATCCTTTATCAATCAAAAACACAACGTACATAAAAAGAGATGAGCGTAGAGCATTCACTCTATCATAAACATATCTTGTGAAACATACCCTAGTACGGGCTTTTTTGGTGCGAGCTTTTTTCTTTCGAGACTTGGGTATGCATGACCTCCGAGAAGCTTACGTATGAAATACAGCTTATGGGTTATGAGGTGATACTTTAGTGGTGGGTGTTTTGGGTTTGTCAGATAATCGTATCCATCTGAAACGGACAACATGGTCAAGGGTTCCTTCAATTTCGGCTGAGAACCTTGCACGGTCAGAGACAGGCCCTCCAAAGCCAGGAATATAGGTTAAACCAGGTAGTAACCCCAAAACGCCAGGTCGCCCCCCAGGAAGGTATCCCAACACGGGAATATTACGAATGGCTTTGCTTAGACTCCAGCGTCCCACACCGCCAAACATGCCATAAGTATCTATCATAGACTGTCCTGTGAGTCTGAAACTACTTAGGCCATTGTCAAGCCGCATGCCGCCGTCAAACAGGAGTCCGAGGTTTTCACTGGTGGTCATGAGGTCATGCGTATAGGCTACCCCACGTGCAATTTGAAAAGAACCCGATACGGTTGACCCATGGGTGGGTTTAAAGCGTTTGTCATTAAAAAAAACTTTTGCGAAGCTGTTGAGATTCCAGCCAAGAATCCCACCTCGGAGAATATTGGCGGTTGTGAGGAGTTTTTCAATGCCGTCAATATCTGGAATACGTCCTTCTTGTAAATTAAAAATGGCTTGACCATTCGCATTTTGAAGCATACTTTGCACGGTAGTTCCTTGCGTGACGACTTGTAGTTTTGCATCCATGGTACCAAAAACTTTATTGGGCGTTCCTACAAGTACCATCATGAGAGGGTTGGCTTTTACTTGGTTAGCGACCATTTCAAGTGAGGTCAGATTTTGCTCCAGAGGGTTCATCCATAGACGGCTTTCTACAGTGCCGCCTGCGAGTTTGAACTGTAGGGGTTTTAGTTCAATGAGTCCTGAGGGATGAAGAGCAATTTGTCCTTGTACATCCTTTAAAATCATGGTGTTGAGAAGTACTTCATTAAATGCAAAGGGGGCTTGCTCAAAGGTGAAACCTAACCCCGCTGGTTGTTGCCATGCGGTTGTAATTAAGGACTGGGTTTGAGGGGCAATAAATGGGCGTAGCAAATTTGTTTGTAAATTCCCTAGAAAATCTTGAAGACTGGCAATATCCAGCTGTTTGGAGGGCTTGATGCGAACATCTTGCAAAGGAATGGGCAGTAAACTGGTGGGACGGCTCAGCCATTCAACGATAGGGACAGTGGCTTCAAGGGCAAGGTCTATCCCTGGAGATTGAAAGCTTTGAACGTCAATATTAAGCGGTGCGAGGTAGCTTTTATGCTGGGTGTTGGTAGGTATTTGAGATTGCAGGGTGGCATCCAGTTTTTGGATATTAAGGGAGGCAATCCCTAAGTTTTGTGTTGTAAGCTCAATAAAGGGGACTTTTGCCATAGATAGCGAGCGAGAAGGTACTTCGTTGTGCTGTGAGGTACTTGGCATAACGGGTTGACCTATGCGGAGGCGGACGTTGCCTTTGATACCCATTGAGGCAGGGAGCATGCTTTCAAGATGGGCTTGTGGGTCAAGTAAAAAAGACCACTGGTTTTGGAGCGGAGGGGGTGAGGGTGGTGTGGGGTAGTTTTCTGTTTGCGAGGAGGTTTGTTCTGAAAGAGGTTTTTGTAGAAGTACCGTAAGTGCTTGTGCATCAAATGCTTCACGGGCTTTGAGGTAGCTTTGATAAGCTTTTTGCCAAGTGGGGTCTGTGGGGAGTTGCCACCAGCCTTGGGCTTCTAGGAGATAGGGTGGTGTGGACGAGTCGTTTGAGGGCTTGGGAGGAAGCGTCTCTTTTGCTGAGAGGGTTACTGTGGGTGGTACAACCTGCGCTTCGGGTTTATGATTGGGGTGTCGTACGGTAAGATGGTTTAAAACCAGTTTGTCGGGGGTCATGCGTAAGGTGAAATGTGCCAAGCTTTCAGAGGGATTGGCGCTGAAGGCGGGGATAGGTTCTGGGGTTGTAGGCGTTGTTTCTGCTGCCATGGGAACAGCGACCGTAGAGGCGGAAGGTTGTGAGTAGGGCGTGCTGAAAGCCGTGCCAGAAGGTAAAATATCCCCCGTGATGTTCAGCCAGCTTTTCAAAGAGGGTTTTGTATGACTCGTGTTAGGAGAGGGGCTTGCGGGTTGCAAAGAGGGTTTGAAGTCGTTTAAAGCCACTTGAGCGTGCAAATGGGCATGGGTTTGAAAACGTAGCGGCAATGCCCGAGCTGTGATGTCTTGTAGTCCCTGTTGTAACAGGGTATTGAGGGTGCCAGGCTCCCATGCCTGTTGCCATACGCTATTGAGGCTTAGGGTTTGCTGTTGGCTAAAAAACTGACTTTTTTCAATAGAGAGTTGTCCAGGGCTATCGCCCCAGTAGCCTTGGATGGGGAGAGGGGTTGCAATGGCAATATGGTTAAGGCGTGTATCCTGTGTGAGCGTTTCCTTTGTTTGGTTACTTAGAGCGATACGACATTGCCCATTTAAATGGCTCAAAGGTAAAGGGGTACCAAGGAGTTGTGGGGCTGAGAGTCCAACGTCATGCAAGGTGAGTGTGTACACATGGTGTACTTGCTGTCCTAATGTTATGAGACCCTTCAGGCTGACTTGTCCCTCACTGTGCCATATCTGTTTTAGCCAAGGTGCTTCGCCGCCTTGTGTGTGTGGCAACCAATCTTGGAGTGCAGGGAGTGTGACAGAAGGGCTTGCGGGTAAGCTTTCTAAGGCAATGGTTAATTGAGGAGTCTCACCAGAGGAGGCGGGTAGGTGTCCCTTTAGACTTGCGTGGGCAAGTGGAAAATCGCCATATAGGGCCTGAAATTTTGCCGAAGGTACGACGGGGTCACCTGTAGGTAGGTTAGGGGCTGACAGGCTTGGTTTTGTGACAAGCTGGTAATGGTGCCTAGGCAATAGACTTACTCGAGCTTTTGGCACTCGAAAGAGATTTTCAGGTGGCGTGTTGCCTTGTAATAGGGGCAGATGGAGTCCGAGCGTAAGGCGTGTAAGGTCGAAATATCCTTGCCAGTCCCATTGTCGCCCTTTCCCCTGAATGCTCATGCCTCCTGAGGCTTCTCCTTGGAGGGTACTGAATTGAAAGCTGGGTTTAGGAGGGAGCCATGGGTGAATGGCTCCTAAATTGACACGATGAAATTGGGTATCGCTTTGCCACGTATGACCTACAAGATGATAAACCCCTGTGCTGAGTACACGCCCTCGTTGTTTGAAAACAAGTGGTGCTTGCCAACGAAGGGTGTTATCTTTCAATTGCCAAGAGGTAGGGGCAAGATGGATACTGTCAGCTTCAAGGGCTGAAAGATACCCTGAACCTACCATGCGACATGCTTGAAAACGTTGCAGTGTGTTTACGGTAGCGGTTTTTGGGCAGGTGCCATTGAGTTGAATCAGGGTGGGGGTTGTAACCTTGATGCTGTCAATAGGTGGTGTTGGTGTGGAACGAAAGGTGGGTTTTTGGTAGCCTTGGGTGTGAGTGTATGCCTTTAAGAAAGCCTGTAGCAGTTGAGGATGAAGGGTCGCTTGGAGTTGGAAAGGAGGTGCCACGGTTTGAGTGGTGTGGTGTGATAGCGTCAGTGGTAGTGTCGCTGAAAAAGAAGCCCAAGGCATTGAGGAGTTCCCTGAGAGTGTACCTTGCTTGAGTGTTAAGGTACGGGTGTCCCAGTAGGCTTGTAGCCCTATGGCAGGTGAGAGGTAGTTGGGTTGAACGAAAGGTTGAAGCCAAGCCTTTTTTGAGGTTGGTTTTAGATGGATACGGACTTCAGATAATGCCAAGTGGTACAGAGGCAAATGACGTAAGGGGTCTATCTGCATCCATAGTGCTTCGAGTTGTCCTTGTGGGGCATACTGAGTGTTGAGTGTTTGGAGGGTATGGTTTGTACGCCCTAACAGACCCAAAAGGCTGTGTCCTTTGGGTAGGATGTACTGTGAAATGTGTTGAAGCGTCAGTAAACGTTGAGAGGCTGCTGTGAGTAAAACTTGGAGGGGTATAGCATGTCCTTCATGCACTGTCGTGAGGGTTAAAAGAGGCTTATTTTCTTGCCGAGAAAGTTTGCGAGGTAACATCGTGCGAGGGGTGTACGCCATATGCCAAGGGAGTACACCGAGTACGGTACCTTGCAGGGTTTGAGTGAGTCCTTTGGAGAGTGTATGGGGCTGGAAAGTTCCTGATAAAGAGAAAATTTCCTGAGAGGAGGCCTGTGGCATCGCACGAAGCCCTACGTGAACGTTCTGAGCTAAGAGGGTGCTGGCTGAAAGGGTTTTTTCCAGATGTGAGAGACTGTGAGTGCTTGGTTTGGCACCGAGATAGGATACCAAGGGCATGAGGTTTGGCAGATGCAACCCCAACACGCCCGAGGTCCGCAGTGGCAAAGGCGTGATAACTTTATCCAGTTGGATGGGTTGCATCATAAACGCCAGCTTTGCAGGGGCTTGTTTTTGAGCCTGTTGCCAGGTCAGTGACAAGAGAGGTGCATGATGATGTGCTGTGGTTTGTTTCTCAGCTAAAGGGAGGTTGACTGAAGCGAGGAGAGGGTCTTTTCCAAGAGAAGACGATACCTGATGAACCAATAACGTTGCGTGATGAGGTGACAGTACTGAAGGGTCTTTACGCCCTAGTGGCATCAGATGCTGCCATGTATCGGGGAGCTGATGCCATGTGCCTGAAAGCTCAAATCTTCTTGAACCCACCGTGGCATCTGGAAGATTGCCCCGTAGGGCAAGGTTAAGATGGGTGGTCTTGAACGGGCGGTGAGAAGGTGTTTGAGGTTCTGTTTGCCATGTAAACTGAGTGATAGGTGTCTGTTTCTGTGTGCCTGCTCCCCATTCAAGCTGCTGGGCTTCCAAAGAAGCCAGTTGGCTAAGTGTATGAAAGACGTGTGGTTGCCATCGCCACCCCATGCCATATCGGGTGGTGAGTTTGAGTTGGTTGAGGGAAAAAGGTTGGGTTGCCCACGCATTAAGCCAACTAGAGGTGTGAAGGGGTACCAAAGTAGAAAGCCCTTTAACTGAAAGAGCCTGTAGTGCCACGGTGAGTGGGTTGGATTCTGACAAAACATGCTCGACCCTGAGCGTATTCAGGGTGAGGGTTGTTGTTTGTTGCGGTGGGATTGCACGATGCCGAGCGATGGTGCCGTGGACATGATGGCATACCCATGTGGTGTCATGAATCACCCCAGGGTGCGTAGGTGTATGCTTGGGTTTAGGGAAACGCCAAGGGTCTTCTTGGAGCCAGTGAAATTTTAACCCGTCTATCGAAACCAAGTGAATGCGTGGGAGTACGAGAGAGACTGAGGAGGGGTGTTTTAAAAGCTGTACACTGAGTATGCCTAGTTTGTGTAGGAGTTCGGTAAGTGTCATGCCTACTTTGGCATGATGAATATATATTTTAGAGCCATAGGGCGTTTCAAGGTGAAGGGCATCGAGACGAACATACCAACCCCCTGTGGCGATATCCCAAGACAGCTTGGGTATCTGTTGCCATGAAAGTCTTTTAACGCCAAGGGTATGCTGCAACCCCCGTAGGCTGGTGTGATACTTTGTATAAAGCGGGTGCTTGCTATCTGTAGCCATAGGCTTAAGCCACTGTGCTACACCCCATGTACCAACCCCCAATAGGGTGTGTACAGCACCTAGCAAGAGCAGTCCATAAAGCCCTAAACGTCCTATGTGTTTACCCAATGGACTTACGCCATGAAAAAACGTGTACTTGGATGGAGGGTTTAGGTGAGTGGCTACAGGAAGACCTTGCTCGGCGGGTATCAGAGGTTTTGTTTGCGGTGAGGTCGTTACTGGAGAAGCACACATCATTGTAGCATGGGATAAGGTCGTTGGAGGAAGGGGCGTTTACGATGGTTGAAGGGGTGGTGCTTTATAAGACCGTACTTTGCCATTATAGCGTGATTTCCCTAAAAACAGAAGTCTATCATACAAGGCCACTACGTCCACACAAGCACTGGTGAAGTGGTGAGGTCTATCGTAGGTGCTTGTATTGATGACGCAAGCTAAAACGCTGGCGTTGCTTCTCAGGTAAACAGGTAAAATCGTCGGTTAAAAAAGTAAAACTTAGACTGAGGCGGTTGGTATGGGTGGTTGAACCAATGTGGCTGCAAAGCCTTCATGGAGCATCGTAGCGTCCAATTTTTTGCCAATAAAAACCAGTCGATTTATTTTTGCTTCAGGGTTTTCCCAAGGTTTCCCTGGTTGACCGTCAATCATGTCATGAACCCCCTGAATGACATACTGTACATCGGGTAAGCCTTGGATATTGAGAATCCCTTTCGTACGATACAGTACGTTGGCATGGGTGCGTACGAGTAGTTCCAGCCAAGCTTGGAATAGCGTAGGGTGTACTTCTCCGGGAAGTGCGATACACACAGGGGCTACATCCGCTTCGTGGGTGCCGTGTAGATGGGTATCATGGTGTTCGTGGGCGTTAGCGTGAGCATGGTGGGAAGCAGTCTCATGACTGTGACTATCATGAGGGTGGTTATGGTCGTGGTCATGGTTATGCGTACAGCCTTCGTGCGTGTGATGATGAGAGTCATGCGGTATGCCTGCATGTGCGTGATGATGGGCTTCTGGGGTATGGGCAAGGTTGGCTGCATCGGTGCCATGGCGGGTATATTTTTCAATGGTAGCCCAACGTAAAAACTCGGGGTCTCGAGCCAGTGTTCTTTCCAAGTTAAATCCGCCATAGCTCAAAAGGTCTGCCGTATCCACAACCCCATGTCGTGCATAGAGTCTTTGAGCTAGGGGGTTACGTGTTGCAAGTGCTGCTTCCGTTTTTGCAAGGGTTGTGGGGTCAACAAGGTCGGTTTTATTCAAGATGAGGACATCCGCAAAGGCAATTTGTGCTTCACACTCGGGGCTTGTATCAAGATGATAATGTAAGTGTTTGACATCCACCATTGTCACCAGAGCATTGAGGTGCAATCGGGCTTGGAGTTCGGGGTCGCCTGAATAGAATGTTTGAATCACGGGGGAGGGGTCCGCGAGTCCTGTGGTTTCAATTAAAATGTGGTCAAAAGGTTTCCCTGGACGCTGCATGAGTGTGGTAAGTATACGTAATAAATCCCCTCGTACTCGGCAGCATAGGCACCCATTGTTCATTTCTATAATGGTCTCAGCACCATCGGTTTCAGAGTTTAAGCTTTCTTTGCTTGCCGTTTCGAGCAAGGCATCATCGATGCCAATTTCTCCTAGTTCATTTTCAATAATGGCGATACGTAAGCCGTGTTGTGCCTTTAAAATATGGTTGAGTAGGGTTGTTTTTCCTGAACCCAAAAAACCCGTAATGAGTGTGACAGGGATACTGGGCGGTGTAGAGTTGTGGTGTGTCGTCATCTATTGCTGGACTTTCTGGTTAAGGGATGCTGTGACGCTACTAGAACGGTATGATGCAAAGTAGAGATACTTTGCCATGAAGCTTTTTGTTATCATAGCATTGTAAAGACGAGTGTGAACGGCGGTTTTTATTATTGTTATAATATATCAATAAAGTATGTGGTCAAACGCTTTTTTTGAGAATATAGCGAGTTAGAGGCGAGGCTCACAACTTAAAAACCCTCTCCAAATGCTTCTTGCTATGAAGAGGGTACATGTCTTTGAGGGTGTTTGTAAAAGAGAGGTTTTACAAGTTCTTAAGGGATGCTAACGAGCCTTAAGGTAAGTGTTTAAAGAGTTTCTTAGCAATGCTTTGTACCTCAAGTTGATGCACAATCAGGGTGGCACGTAGGCTTTCTAAGCTCGTTGCACGGTAGCCCTGGGTGGGAATACCCAGTTTTTTGAGTTCTGCTTCAAGATGAGGCCATTGTTGTAGAATTTCAACCACTGACCACTGAAGTAATCCCTCGGGCGACGTGGGTAAAGGGGGTAAGACCCTTTTAGTACCCGATACGCTAAGGCTCCGACTTTTTTGGTCAGGGTCATGCACTGTAAACTCTATCATTTTGGGGATAGGGTACGTGTCAGCTGTTGAGGTCTTTTCAGTGGTGGTTTGCGAGGGTTGGGC
This sequence comes from Vampirovibrionales bacterium, assembly GCA_044346175.1. Lineage (GTDB taxonomy): Bacteria > Cyanobacteriota > Vampirovibrionia > Vampirovibrionales > JAJTHC01 > JBJTUH01. The sequence continues at coordinate 159,144 of JBIIZQ010000002.1, read as the reverse complement.
AAACATCATCATGGTAGGAAGGGTACTTTCTAAACACGGATTAAAAACGTAAACGCTTGTGTAAAAGCAATAGGAATACGGGCAAAATACGGGCTACTGCATAGGCGTGATGCGATGTCCTTCATCATAAAAAGCGAGGTACTGTGTACTGTTTGAAGGGTTTTGCTTTCGTTGGTATTGGGTATGAGGACACGCTTCACATAGCATACTTTCGGTAGGTAGGGGGGGCGTACTCACTTGTATAGGGGAGTCTTCCTCTTTTTAGTGTATTTCCTTGTGGGTCTCAACCTCAGTGTATGAAAACTCCTCTTAAAATAGGAGTACTGGCTAAGACTGACTTCAAGTGTTTCTGTTACTTTCGTATGGTTGATGCCCAGATAGCGCCCCCCTCTTATGAAGGTGATTGATTTTATGCCCATGATGCTTTTTTTTAAGGCACGTTCTCTTTTATGTTCCGTGCCTTTCCATGTACTTTTAGGAGTCGCTTACTTCGTGCTTCAAGCGTCTCTGATGGGGGTCGCTACTGCAGATACGATTCAAACTTTAAGGCTTATTGATACCCCTGATGCCACACAGATTCTGATTGATACCCCTCAGGTTCGTCCCTACACTATTTTGAAGCAAACCAGTACACAGACCGACATTCTTATTGAGCAATTGCACCCCAGCAAAACCCTTCAAGTAGATGTCGCACTTACGCAACGTATTGCGAAGATACAGGCTAAAAAATTACCCAACGGTGCTTTAAAACTTCATTTAGAGGGAACTCATTTACCGTCACGTACGCTTGTAGGATTTGTCCCTCCTGTCTCTCAGGTTTTATCCCAGCAGGTAGGAGAATCACATGCCGATGTAAACAGTCCTCAAGAGGCACCTCTTTCGCCTTCCCAAGCCATGCCGTCTCAAGCCCAAAGTGCAACCATGCCAAACCATGAGACGGCTCAAGCCCTTGTCGGTGTGTCAGAAGCACCGACAAAGCTTACTTCAGTTGCTGAAACCCCTCTAGGTACTTCTGCTTTGCAAAAAGTGCCAACCAATACCTCCCCAGCTACACGAGAAACCCCTTCAGAACCCATGGCGGGTTTTTTGACGATGTTGAATCAACCTGAATGGATGGGGTTGCTACCACCGATGTTAGCCCTTTTAGGGATTGGCTTATTAGGTTGGGCAGGCTTATGGTGGATGAAGCGCCAAGGGATAGGGGGCGGTTCGTCTCAAAAAGACGCTTTAGCCGTTTTGCAACAGATGAATCAATCTTATGACCCCAGTACACAAGAGCATCCTTTTGCCCAAGCAATGGCTGAGCAGGGTTGGGAGCCTGAGACGCTCTTGCATCAACGCCATGATGAAGCCCCTTATGACACGGTGCCTTCGCTGCAAGCCCACTATGCCCATGAGGCGTACCGTCAAGAAGTGACCCCAGCTGTATCCTCTCCTGATGTGAAAAAAACCTCAAAGGGTGTGCAAGGGGTTCAGTACAGTGCGGCACATCAGAAGAAAGAACCAAGAAAACTTGGTGGACTAACCCAAGTTGCCAAGCAACGTGCCGAGGCACGCAAGCAGACGTATAAAGCCGAAGAAGCTTATGTGTCTGAGTTGTTTTCAAAATTAGAGGAAAATCTCCCTTCAGAGGCTACGCACCTGAAGAGACCCTCAAAAGTACCTCCATCCGCTCCCATGGCGACACGTTCCCTCTATCAAGCCGAGGTGTCCACGACGGGTATGGCTTCTCAAGAATACGCTTTTTCCCCCACGAAGGTGAACCCCCATGCACTGCAGGCGGGTGAAACATTGATTCGTCAACGCACAAGAAAAACCAGTCGTCCTGAGCCTTTACAAACCACTGCTGTTGTTTCGCAAGCTGAAAGTCATGCACGCCAACAGCGTGCCATTGACCATGTGCAAGCACATCTTGAAGCAACGTCGCAAGCCCATAGTCATGCACAGCAACAGTTACAACCCGCTCAAAGGAGTCTACCTCGTCTTACGACGAGTGCTTCCAATACCCCTTCTGTGCCAGAAGAGACCTCGGCACAGGCTCGTGCGAAGCGTTTAAGAGCCAAATTGAAGTCATAAATCTGTCGAGGCAGCCCCACCCTCATTGAGACACGAAAAAAGAGAGCTTCCTTATCTTAGCTGATGTAAGGATGCTCTCTTTTTTCGAGGAAGATTTTTAGGTTAGAGGGATGCCCTATAACGATTCTTTGAAGGCGGGTACAGGTGTTGGAAGTGTTTTAGCTTCCGCATCCTCCATGGCGGAACGCAAAATGCCATTGACAAAGCGGTAGCTTTCTTCAGTGCTATAGCGTTTTGCTAACATAATCATTTCGTTCATCGTCACGGGTGCGTCTACCTCATTGATGTAGAGTAACTCGGCAATGGCGAGTTGTAAAATACAACGGTCCATAGGATTGAGGCGGTCTAAACGCCATCCATGAGCGTAACGCCCAATACAGGTATTGATGTCTTGGTAGTGGTCGCTCAGGGTTTGAAGTAACAACCCACAGTAATTTTGTACTTGCTTATGCCCACTCATGTAGACTAATTCAGGTAAACGCAAAGCGTCAGAAATAGCCCCTAAGCCTTGCAAGGAGCTTACAAGGGCTTTTTTTACATATTTGGTTCTGGGGTTTTCATACGCTACGGGAAGAGGGACACCTTCTTCTGCTATGATGCTCTCTTTGGCGGTACGGGTTGTACGTTGGTGGTCATATTCAAGACGCTCAATCAGTTTAAGGCTTTCCAATAATGGTTTTTCACCTTCTTCTAAGGTGTCTTGGGCAAACTGATGCAAGGTACTCATTGCCAAGCGAATCAACTTATGAAGATGGGGCAGTGCGACGGCATTTGCTTTTGCTTGGGATGCTAAAATCGCTGGACTCACTGTTTCTGGAATCGCAGGACGGAGTAATTTAGCAAGTCCTTCTTCATGAGGGGTTTGACATAGAGCGAGAAAAGCGAGTTCTCTAGCAACTTGGCGAGCTTGAAGCGACATCAGTAAGAGTACCTAAATAACAAAGTGAATGATGAATACAAAAGAGGCTTAATAATAGGCAAGACTTATGAGTTTAAATAGAATATCTACAGTGCAGGGACACAAAGAGGGTGCCATGTGGGTATAGACTCAGTAAAGCTCAATAAGAGAAGGTAGCGTATGTCAAGGAACATGAGGAGGAAAGGAGGATGCCGAGCAAGCCTATCCGTTTTTCATGCCCACTTTTTGCTGTCATAATCATGCCACAGTACCCATAAAACAGAATTCGACCTTCATAACCGCATCGGTGAGACGGGGTTTATGTTGGTATGAAACCTGTATATGCGTATCGTGTGCTAGGACATACCCTACTCACTGAGCGTGGGGGCATCAATCCGTGACGTAATGACCGCTAGAGGAACAGCACTTCACAGTGCGAAAAAAGAAAGCTTATTGACAGGGATGTTATTGAAAGAAGCGTATCCTTGTTGATAAGTCCTTACTCTAGCATAGCTTGTGTGAAATGAAAAGCATTTTATCAAAACATTTACGCAAAGCTTTTACATGGACAGTAAGGCGTGGGGTCTTGGTAAAGCTTGTTGTATTGAGGGTGTTTTTTGGGTTAGGGCATCAAACCCAAGTGCTTCAGCGTGCTTGTCTTCATGCTAAACTGTCCTTATTTGTTGTTGGCTTTTTAGTGGCAGTTTTTTATGTCAATGGTGATGTGTCTTTATGTCTAATAGGTCTTATGTGCTATGACCGTTCAACGTACGCTTTGGCTTGATACCACTTGCTTTTTTGATACAACGACCGTTCATGCGGGTATTTATGAGACTGCTACCCTAGAGGGGTCTCCTGCGGGTCGTGAAGTGACACTCAAGCAAGGCACATGGCTTTGGCAATGGACGCATACACTGCCCCCTGAAGATACGTTAGAAAAAGCACCACTTGCAAAGCCCCTAGTGCGAGAAGGTACGACGGCTTTGCTCCTTGCAATACAAAGCCTACAAACGACCCATCCTTCATTATGGCAAACGCTTACTCATGTCTTGATTCATCAAGGACCAGGAGGCTTTACAGGCATTCGTCAGGGGATGTTGATAGCACGTGCGGTCGCTCAGTGGTGTCCTTCTCTTTCTGTGGCGGTCATTTCAGGGTTACAGCTCGGCTACGTCCATACTTTATCTCACCACGATACTGCTGGTAACACCTTACCGACAGTGAGTGTCAATTTACCTATGATGAAGCAAGGCGGATGGATTTCACAGGTATTTCCCTTACAAGGCTTGCATGACGGGGATATTGCTACGTCTTTGCATACACCACGGCATCGTTCTCATGCAGAAGCTCGCCACGACCCCTTGCCGCAGTGGTTCGTAACCTCAGAGGAACTTTGGGAAGCCTTTCAGGCACAGTACTTTGGTGAGGAGGCTTCTTCAAAAAGTGCTCTTATGCCTCCTTATACCACAGAACATCTATGGCAAGTGGTAGCGAGGGTGTGCCAATCTTCCGAGTTGCAATCCGCTTTGGGGATACTTTGGCAGAAGGGGTATCAGGGGTTAACTCCTTTTTATGCCACGCCACCCAGTATCACGCCGCCACGAACAAGACCACGGCGGGTTTTTACTTAGAGGGTGTGGGTTAGTAAGAGAAAAGATTGTGCTATATTAAATAAACAATAAATAGGGATTTACCCTGCAGGGCATGGGAGCCGTGTCGTCTGTGCTTGCATGGGAGTCTTCTCCTGATTCACTGTATTGATAAGGTTTGGAATGAATGCGATTGACCATGTCCGCTGTTACTCTTTTTTTTGTTTCTTGGGTTTGTGCCTTGGTGGGTGTGCTATATTTGGGTTGCTGTATGGAGGTAGCTGTTCATGCGCAACAGTGGCGTGAACTCAGATTACGTCCTGTAGGTTGGTCGCAAACCCCACCTGCTAAACCTGTGAACCTTCCCTCAATCCCTCCATCGCACACGCCATCGCATCTTCCATCACAAGGCGGGTATCGTCAGGGTGTGTCTCAGAAAGGAACGCCACAAGCCACCCCTACTGCTGTGTCCAGTCAGTCTCAGTGTGTTTGGCTTTTGGATGCCCCGAAGGAAGTAAAACAGGGCTATACTTTGTGGGTGAATGCGACCCTTGTACCTTCTGAAGCCTCTGGTGGCTATGAGCGTTGCAAGCCGACTCAGGATAAAGTGTATGTACGCTTAGGTACACAAGCGTCTTATCCTTTGTATCAACGGAGTAAAACCTTGTGGCAAGGAGCTGTGCCTGTGCATATTGTTGCGACCGTTGGCCGTACCCCTCTTGTATTGGATACGCATGCGAAGCCTTCTCAAGGCAACCGTTTGGCGAGTGCCATGATTCAGGTGACTTCAGGAGGCTATGCGATTCAGAATATAGGGCTGACCAAGGGGATGAGCAAACTTTCGTTGTCCGACACGGAAACAAACTTGATTCAGTCCCATCGTCGTTCGGCTTCTGAGGAACGTTATTTTGGGAGCCTACCTCCTTGGAAGGCACCTGTGAGAGAGTGTATTTCGGGTGTGTTTGGCGACTTACGGTATCATAATGGCAAATTTTCTGGTAGCTTTCATCGAGGGATGGATCATCTCTCTGGTATGGGTGTCCCTATTATCGCACCCTCAGATGGTGTCGTGAAGTTAGCGAGAAAGCTTCCCTATCACGGTGGTACGGTCTTGCTCGACCATGGGCATGGGATTACAAGTATCTATATCCATCAGTCTGCCATTTTGGTACAAGAAGGAACCCGTATCACGGCGGGAACCCCTCTGGGTAAGGTCGGTGATTCTGGGTTTGCAACGGGCCCTCATCTGCATTGGGGGGTGTTTGTTCACGGTGAACCCGTTAATCCTATCCAATGGATAACCCCAAAAAGCTCGGTATGTTCTCGATAAAGCTTTTAAATACTAAGCGGACGACGGGACTCGAACCCGCGACATTTTGCTTGGAAGGCAAAAGCTCTACCAACTGAGCTACATCCGCTTAGTATTAAAGCCATTAAAACTAAATTTAATCATAGCTTTTCAAGTTTTAAAATCAAGCTTTTTTTATTGTGACGAAGTGTTTTAAAGAGGTTTTAGGGTAACGCATTGTAAGGACAGTCTTGGCAGGCGGAGGGTGTATCTTGAGACTGGGCTTCCACTTTACGATGATGAATGGATTGTAACCACTGGAAAGAATAATGGGCTTGCCAATCAGGATGCCAAAACTTGACCTCTTGATGTTCTGAGAAGAGTCGTCCCATTGCGCAAGGAGAAAGACCCCCTTGTGCAACATTCATGGCAATGTGTTGTGTAGGGTTTTCAGGATAAGCGGTGTTGGACGTACGTTCAGGAAAGGATGCTGAGGTATCTCCCATCGCTTGGCAATGTCTGAGTGCTCGGGGTTTTTGTGAGGTTAGCTTAGGGAGCGTGATTTCAATTGGGCTTGGATAGCGTTGCATCGCTTCCAAAGCTTCCTGCACCTGAGGGTCATGGTGTAAGAGTGTGTGGGATTGTCGTAATTCAGGGTGTTTGTGGTACGTGTTTTCAAACACCAGCCCTTGAACCCCTAAAGCCGCCACTTGTTCTATCATGCTTTTGTATTGCTGTAGGGATACTTGAGTGACAGGTGTCACAATCCGAATATGCGTTGCGTGAGAAGCAAGCTGAAAGTGCTGTTGGGCTTTATGCCATAGCTGCATGAAGTGCGTGACTTTAAGCCAAAGAGGCTGAAAGACTTTTTGAACCTCTCGATAGGTCTTTCCTGTTTGTATTTTGTAATGACTCGGGGTTACCCCCTCTAGGTAAATGTCTAGTTGTAACGGGGGTGCTTTGAGGAGTTCAGGTAAGCGTGAGAGGAGGTGTGCTGCATGAACCGTTACATGTTGGGTTGCCTCAGGAAAACGTCGATGAATGGCGTGCATCCAATCAAAGCAAAACGGCCACGCAAATATATCCTGCTGCTGATGCCAGCCTATCCCATGAAAAGAGACACTTTCCAAGACCTCCAAATGTTCTAGCCAATAATAGGCAAGCTTTTGTGACTCCTGTCTTTCATGGGTATAATGTGCTTTGCTATTGAAAATTTGTTGGAAGGCATCGGAGGGGTGAGGGGGGGTACTCTTTTTAAGCAGCGTTGCTAATTCCTCCCATACGAGACCTACGGCTATATCAGGATGACTGATAGGGTGCAAGGAGGATAAACAAACCGTTTCAGGCACTAATAAATGCCAATGTGCTGGGAGTGGTTGTTCATAGGCTTGGTACTCTGCTTTCCCGTCGTAATGTTTTGGAATGGTGACTTGCTGATGCAGTGCTAAAAATGCGTCTGTGAGCCAGTGCGTCATTGACTCCAAAACACTACGAGAAGACTTTTTTAGAGGCAGTAAATCTGTGCCGTAAGCCTTTTCAAGTGTATCGTGAGATAAACCTTGTGCCTTTGTGGGGTGAGTATAGGAACGTTCAAACATAGGCAGATAGGACGGAGGTCTTTTATAGAGGGCATGATAGTTATTGAAAGGATTGTATCAAGCTTCACTGTAGCACGGCATGCAAGTGCGTTTTATCGTGCAGGAGTGAGGTTCCTACGAATACAGGAGTGTCTATGAGGTTGCCACTGATTTTTAAGGCAAAGTGCAACAATAATTTGTTTTTATTAGGTTGTGTTTTGGCTTTGTTGATTGGTGCTATCAGTCTATACCTGCAAGGGATACACCCTTGATGCCGCCCTTTTTTCGCTACAGGACATTCGGTATTCACTTTGCACAGCTTGAGTAAATCCCCTCCACCCTATAAGGCTTTAAAGTGCTTCTATGAAACTCTACATGCCAAAGCTAAAGGCTACAGTAACAAAGAAGATGCTTTGTAGGCTAAAACCTATGGTTTTTTCCAGTCCTAATCAGCGAATCCCCCGTGATATGGTGCCACAGGTTCATTTTTCATCAAAGGATGTGGTGCTTAGTCCAGTGGCTCATGCGCTTGCGGAGATAGGTTTCCATCCAAGGTTTTCTCCGAAACTACAGTTACATGCCATCAAAAAATTAGGTATCATACCTCATTGGGAGGTGACACCCAAAGCATTGCAAAAAGTCTCAAAAGCCATGATGCGTCAGGATGGTGAGGGGCGTTTGAGACCGTACCCCGTCACGATTGTAAACGGCTTAGAATTTGGTATCCATCATATTTATAGTCCTTTAACAAAGCAGCGTGTACCTATCAAAGTAAATCAATGGAATACACAAGCGGCTTATAGCGCCATGCACCATAAATTGGCAAAGACGATTTCTCCTGATTTGCAACAAACGAACCACGAAGTATTGCAGGGAAAAACTTGGGAAAAAGGGTATCGTTCTCATCTACCGCATTCTGATAAAACCGACTTTCAAACCATTACCTATTATCCGAGCAAAGCCCATGACCAAATTAAGTTGGGGGTTGGGTTTCCAGCACCATGGCGACAGCCAACCCGCCAAACCGTCCTTTATGATGAATATGATAGACCACGCCCTATGGACTATGTTGACACCATCCAAAGCCTACCTAAGGCACCCATAACAATCTTGATGCAAGACGTAGGCACGGCATCCCATCATTTGCACTGGGGAGTCAGTGCGGATACCGTAAGCCGTAACATGGAAACAAGGTTTTATAAAACACCTTATGATAAGTCTTCTCCCTATACTTCTGAAGACTTCTTAACCCCTTGAGGTTTTTGAAGAAACCGAGACGGGACACACACCCTCCCGTCAAAACAGCCTAGGCAAGGTGATTTGCAAAGGCTGTTTTGGCAGGTTAAAGGAGACTATAGAATAAGCGTGGCAAGGAGTCTGTCCGCATGTTTTGCCATGGGTTTGAGGGTAAACCCGAGGCGTTCGCAAATGGCTTGCATCTCACGGTTCTCATTGAGAATTTGACCACACAGTAAAGAGAGTCCTTCTGCACGAGCGACCTCAATGACCTCTTTGACGAGACGCTGACCCACGCCTTGACCTTGATAGGGGTCGGAGACCAAAATGCGGAAGGTTCCTGTCGCATCGCTACCGTGTTCTTTGCTGAGTCGTCCTACGCCAATCATTTTCTCACCTTGAGGCAGTGCATCATCAGGGGTGAGGGCAATTAAGGCGATTTCTCGGTCATAGTCAATGAAGCATAAGCGACTTAAACGTTCGTGTTGCAAACGCTCTTGTAAAGGCATTGACTGCATATAACGCAAGTAAACACTACGCTCTGAAAGGTTCATGTGGAAGTGCTTTGCCAAGGGTTCATCTTCAGGCTTAATGGGCCGAATGGTGAGTAATTCGCCACGCTTCGTGCTACCCTCCGTCGTGTATTGACTGGGATAAGGACGAATCGCTTGGACATGAGGCAGGCTGGTAAGTTCTTCCTCCTCAAAGAGTACGACCCTTGCATCTAGGGCAATGAGACCCGATGGAGATGCCATTAAAGGGTTAATGTCAATCTCTTTAATGCGCGGTTGTTCAACCACTAATTGGCTAAAGCGTACGAGGAGTTCATCCAGTGCCTTGAGGTCAACGGGGTCACGCCCCCGAACCCCTTGCAGTGCTTTGAAGATACGGGTTTTTGACATCATCCGTCTGGCGAGTTTGTTATTCAAAGGAGGGAGTTCCAAGACACTGTCGTGATACACCTCTACCAGTTGGCCCCCTGTTCCGCAAAGAATGACAGGCCCAAATTGAGGGTCTTGGCTTGCACCAAGAATGAGTTCATACCCCTCAGAGAGCTTTATCATTTGTTGTACGCTTACCCCTTGGAAGTGTTCAGCACCGGCTTTTTCAGTGACATTTTTCAGAATGCTGTCATAAGCTTCCAAAACATGTTCGGGGGTTTGTAAATTGAGCTTCACACCCCCTACATCCGTTTTATGGGTAATGGTCTCGGAATGAAGTTTGAGTACGACAGGATACCCCATGGTATTCGCTGCTTCAAGGGCTTCTTCACGTGTGTGGGCAAGTTCGGTTAAGACGGTTGGGATACCATAGTTTGCGAGTAACTTTTTAGATTCCCATTCAGTCAATAACGTCCGACCCTCTCCTAGCACAGTGTTAATCAGCGTGGTACAAGCGTCTTGCTTGAGTCGTGCTGCGTCATCTGATACCGAAGAAAGCTGAGGTGTTTCATAGAGGCTGTTTAAATGCTCGGCATACTGCCACATCCGTGAAAAGGCTTTTGCCGCTGCATCAGGATACGCAAATACGGGAATCCCTGCTTGGTTAAGCACTTGAGCCCCCAAAGCAACATCCTGACCCCCCATCCAGCTTGCAAGAATGGGCTTATCATACTTTTTAGCATATTGTGCAAGAAGTTGAGCCGTTTCTGTGGATTCTGTCATGGCTTGTGGGGTAAGAATGACGAGCATCCCATCGCTATTTTCATCTTGGGCGGCGATTTCAAGTGAGCGTGCATACCGTGAAGCATCGGCATCCCCTAAAACATCAATGGGGTTGCTATGGCTCCAAGCACTTGGGAGTGTTTCATTGAGTGACGCAATGGCTTCCTCAGAAACCTCCGTGAGTTGTCCTCCAGAGGTGAGTAACGCATCTGTGGCTAATACGGCAGGCCCACCAGCATTTGTGACAATGGTGAGGCGAGGGCCTTTAGGGAGAGGTTGCTTGTCAAGGACATCCGCCATGGCAAAGACCTCTTCAATACTGTCCACACGTAATACGCCACAACGTTTAAAAGCAGCATCGAGGACATCATCACTTCCTGTGAGGGAACCCGTATGGCTTGCAGCGGCTTTGGCAGCCCCTTCAGTACGTCCAGGTTTAATGACCACAATCGGTTTAACACGGGCCACTTCTCTTGCCGCCGAAAGGAACGACCTTGCATCGCCAATGGTTTCCATGTACAGGACGATACTTTTGGTATTGGGGTCATCGCCAAGGTAGTAAATCAAATCGCCCCAGTCGACATCTAACATTGACCCCACGCTGACAAACATACTAAAGCCCACATTGGCTTGATAGCTCCAGTCCAGTACCGCAGTACACAAAGCACCACTCTGACTGATAAAGGCAACATCCCCCGGACGTGCCATGCCTTTTGCAAAGGTGGCATTGAGTCCTTTACGAGCATTCATGACCCCTAAGCAGTTAGGCCCTACAATACGCATCCCTGAACGTTGGGCAATTTCTAAAATATCCTGTTCTAGCTTGACACCCTCAGGGCCTACTTCCTTAAAACCAGCAGAAATAATAATGGCACCAGGTACCCCTAGCTCGGCACATTCTTGAATGACTGCGGGAACTTTAGGGGCTGGCGTGACAATCACGGCAAGGTCTACTTTTTCAGGGACATCTTTAATGCTTGGATAGGTTGCAATCCCTAGCACACTTTTTCGAGTGGGGTTCACAGGAAAAACAACGCCGTTAAAGTTACTGGTGATAAGGTTCCATAAAATGGTTCGTCCTACGCTGCCGTGTTTCTCAGTGGCACCAATGACGGCAACGGATTTAGGGGCAAAAATAGCATCTAAGCTCCGTGGCTCATATCGAAAGACATCATGGGCGGGGTCTACGACATAGGGATTGTATGTATTATACGCTGCGTAAATCATCGTTTGAGGGTATCCTTTCAGGGGTGGTGTTATTGACACTTGTTTTAAGCGTGGGGGTAGGACATCATTCAGTGAAACCTATGAACCTGTGGGTATCAAGGGATTTTTACTCAATATATTAGGGGGTGCATATCAAACGAAAAAAACACACAAAGAAACAAACGAATACACAAACACGTATCCACAAATGGCACTTTGGGCTATACCTATCATCACACTCAGGTCATCACACTCAGGCATCTCTGCCATACGTTCAGGTTGAGGGGAGGAGTTTTACACATAAAACGCATGCACTTATCGCCATCGCATGCCCATTCAATACGCAGAAATACTATTGATACTATACACTTAGCAGTTTGACCGATTACCGCTAACTTGGCAAGAGGGTTAATAAAGCTTTAGTCTGTGAGAAGGGTCGTGTGATACCTTTCATCGGTTTGCATCATGAAACATATAAAGAACCTTCAAGGAAAGATTGACACGATTGTATGTTCTTGCGTTAATATGAGGATACAAGATGCTTTACCTCCTTTAGACTTTAAAATGCTTGCTCATTTGATTCTGGGGTTTCGTTTCTAGGTTTAAGTTTTTCTAGGTTTAGGCTTTTTGTAAACAAAGTATATGCCACCATAGCTCAGTCGGTAGAGCAGGGGACTGAAAATCCCCGTGTCGCTGGTTCGAATCCGGCTGGTGGCATTTTTTATTGCTTGTTTCGTCCCTCTCGTGGCTATTTTAGGCTACTGGGGATGAGAGGGTCTTTCATGACCTCTTCAAGTTTTTTCTGCTCGTACTCGTAGCGTTTACGCTCGGGTGCCTTGGGGTATTTGGTAATAAGTACCTGTAAATACTCCCAAGCCTCAAGGGGTTCTTCCCGTACTTTAAGGATTTTGACCAAACGGTACATTAAGATGGGTACACGAGGCTCGTCTGTACCTAGCTCATCGGGCAAAGTTTTGAGTAAACCTATGAGTTCTATCAAGTGCTTTTGGTCTTCTCCTGTGAAAAACGACCGCTCGGCTACTTTGGTTTCAAGAATGCTGAGGGTTTTATTGCAATCGTCTAACTGCTTTTCAATGACCTCTTTTGATTTTTTCTTAGCCTTGGCTGCCCAAGCTTTGGGTAATAAACTTTGCAAAAGGGTGGGTTGTGGCGTGGGTGCTACAAGCCCTTCTGAAGGATACTGAGCGTGCGGGTCTGATGAGATAGCGTGTTGATGTATCAGTGTGTAAGAAAAGCTCGTGACAATGGTGTGTCCTATGCCGAGGAGACCCAGGGTCAGGAGTCCGAGTCCGAACCAGCCTAGCAGTTGTCCGCAACGCTGACGAATGTATCCGATTTGGAAGCCGTAGGGTATGAAGAGTCTTGGAAATGGTATCAGTTTAGGTACCTGCCAATAGGAGGCACTGTTTTTCTGTCGTTGAGGGTCACGTCTTATCATAACGATGGTTTTCCTGTGTATGCCTCCGTGCTTGGAGAGGTTTCGTCGAAATGCGTTGTGGTTTTCGTAGCTTTCACATTCATGATGTAAAAGGGTTTCGGCAGATTATCTCTCGGGCGTTCTCTAGGTCTTGGTAACTTACAGTATGCAGATGAAATAGCATCTTGTCTTAAGCCTGTAAGCCTTTTGTCGTCATGCTTTAAGCCCACGGGTGCTTGCGGGTTTATGCGATATGTGCCTGAAACCAAATATAAAGAAAATATTAAAACCTTAGTAAATAACCTTTGTGTAGGTTGACACACTTAGGTATAGTGTATATTATACATTATAGAAAGTGTTAAACAAACACAAATAAATACCACTTTCTTTCTCTCTGATTTCTCTTCAAAACACACGTAAACGCCCATTACTTTTACTACAACAATCAAGGTCTCACTACGATGAATATCCAGTCTCTCAGCTCTCCCTTACGACTCTCAAAACCTCAACCTTCTTTCCGCTCACGTGATATCGTGATTGCTTCCCCTATCAATCAACTCCAAGCCCAAGCTCCTAAGGTTTCAGCCCGTAACGCTCATGGCGATACCCTATCCATTCGTTTTGGTAGTGCTGAAGCAGCTTCCAAGGGCTATCGTAACGATAGTACAGAGCAAGGTTTGTTTTCTCGTATGTTTTCTAAAATGATTCATAACTAAAGTTTCTTTTAATTTTGTTTATTAACCTATTGCGTTCCATAACCCTATGTGTTATTATTACCCTAAGCTTTAAAATAACGTTGTATCTCTAGCCTTCTAGGCACTTCTATTTTCTCTTCACTCGCTTTTTGCAAAGCACACTCAGTGTCCATCGTCGTTACGATACACGCCAGATTTACGATTTTAATCACCTAGTCTTATACGCTCATTTAAAAAACAAGATTTACTGTTGAATAACCCCAACCTACAAGTGTCTCTCACGTGTAGGTTTTTTTTTAGGTCTTTTTACAGATAATGCTCTAAGCCGATATGTAGGCCCGCACAGCTGCTTGCGTAGGTGTCGGCATCCATATCCGTATGCGTCGCCAGTGCTTTCGCTACTTGCCGAACGCCGGGCATGAAACAGGCGCGGTCAAAACTGTCATGACGTAGGGTGAGTAATTCTCCCGCTGCGCCAAATAATACTTCCTGATGGGCAACCAATCCAGGGAGACGAACACTATGGATATGCAAACCGCCTTGTGTTTTGCAGCCTCTGGCACCTGCCATGGTTTCGTGGTCTGCCACATTGCTGGTTCCAAACTGAGGGCGTGTCTCGTGCATCATATGGGCGGTACGCACAGCGGTACCACTGGGGGCATCGAGTTTTTGATTATGATGATATTCGATGAGTTCACTGTGGTCAAAGTAGGCACTGGCTTTTTGGGCAAATTGCATCAGTAGCACGGCACCTATCGAGAAATTGGGAATCAAGGCACCTTCCTGACGATGTGCTTTTAAAAGCGTATCAAGCGTATGGATGTCCTGTTCGCTAAACCCAGTGGCACCTATGACAGGAAGTCCCCCCGCTTCAATCAGTTGAGGCAGGTGCTGCATGGTACTTTTTGCAACGGTGAGGTCAATCACAATGAAACGTTGTTGAGGCAGTAGGGTGCTTGCTTGTGCCTGTTCAATCATACTTGTAAGACTATAGGAAACCTTTGTGGTACAAGGATGTTCGGGCATACCTACCAGATATCCCGCCCGTATGCCTTCGTGGTTACGGTCGAAAAGACCGATGAGTTCAAACGCTGTGTCATGTTGAAGCATCGTTTTTACGGCTTCCTTCCCCATGCGTCCACATGCCCCTAGAATCATCACAGGAATACGGGGATGTGTGGCTTGGTGGGAAGCAGTGGTGTGCATAACGAGGAGACCTTATCCGTGACAACGGTAGCGTAATGGTAAAAACTTGAGTGCAAAGCATGAGGGGAACAATGACATGTAAAAAACCTCTCGCCTTTTACTAAAAAGTAGGAGAGAGGTTTAAAATGGGGCGGGTAACGGGAGTCGAACCCGCGTATATCGGAACCACAACCCGAGGCCTTAACCACTTGGCGATACCCGCCATATGTTGATGCTATAAAAGCATCACATACAGACTATATCTTATAATACTAGACGCTAAATAAAAAAATGCAATCCCTTTTTGTTTTATTTCTTTGAGTGGTTGTGACGTGAGGGGTCAAAAGTAGGCTTGGTGTGCATAACTTCTCAGTGATGTAAGCGGTTACTCAGTGGTGTCTGGGGTCGTCTCATGGATGATGGCGCTAGGCTTACTGGTGCTATAGGAGGTCTCAAGCGTGATGTAGGCGGGTATTTTGGCGGGTGGGAGTTCGTGTCGAGGCACTTCAAGGACTGAAAGCTTGAAGTGACGGTTTACAATCCGTCCTTCAATGAGGTCCCCTGCACGTACTTCGGCAGAGGCTCTTGCGACTTTGCCATTCACGGTGACAAGTCCGAGGTCGCATAACTCATTGGCAACCGTGCGGCGTTTAATGACCCGTACGCACTTTAAAAACTTATCTAAACGCATTGTGGTAAGCTTTCTTGGGTAAGCGTTCTTGATTCAAAAAAGACCTTTTAGTAAAAATGACCTTCTCAGTATGCCGTAAGGGCTATAAGATTACAATGCTGGGTGTATCTCTTACGTTGGTATGACGATGCCTCGAAACGCAATGTAGGGGAGGGTTTTCAACCCTCCCGCAAAAACTTACAGTATAACCGAGGGCTAAATATGGATTTTTCAACCGATTTGCATCGGTGAAGCAGGAGCCTTTATTTTACCATGTAACTTTGTAACTTTAGGGAGCAAAAACATTATAAAAATACTTTTTTCGTTTTACAATAAGATATACTGTTTTTGTAAATCTATCCATTGGTATGCTTTGGTGGTCATTAGAAAGTATAAGGGCTAATATGTTAAAAGCTAAACATCTATTGGTTGTATCGATTGTACTGATGTTGGGTACTTTTTCTTTTCAGGCAAGTCGCCTGCAAGCTCAAACCTTAGGAGAAACCAGCAACACAGAGGCTATTTCAACCTATACCCAAGCGATTGCAAAAAACCCCAAAGATGCCGAAGCATACCGAGCTAGAGGAAAGGCAAAGGCTCTATCGGGAGATTATACAGGTGCTATTTTAGACTTCACCCAAGCGATTGAACTCGACCCTAAATATGCTATGGCATACGGAGCTAGAGGGGCAGCAAAGGTTCTATCGGGAGATAATACAGGAGCGATTTCAGACTTCACCCAAGCGATTGAACTCGACCCTAAATATGCTATGGCATACGGAGCTAGAGGAAAGGCAAAGGCTCTATCGGGAGATTATACAGGTGCTATTTCAGATTATACCCAAGCGATTGCACTCAACCCGCAGGATGCTATGGTATACGGAGACAGAGGAAATGTAAAGTTTGACTTGGGGGATAATACAGGAGCGATTTCAGATTATACCCAAGCGATTGCACTCAACCCTCAATTAGCTAAGGCATACTATAACAGAGGGAATGCAAAGTCTGCCTTGGGGGATAATACAGGTGCTATTTTAGATTATACCCAAGCGATTGCTCTCGACCCTAAATGTGCTGACGCATACAATAACAGAGGAAATGCAAAGTCTGCCTTGGGGGATAATACAGGAGCGATTTCAGATTATACCCAAGCGATTGCACTCAACCCGCAAGATGCTCTGGCATACTATAACAGAGGGAGGGCAAAAGCTTTACTGCGTGATAAAGCAGGGGCTTTTGCTGACTTAGAAAAAGCCAAACAATTATTTGTAGCGCAAGGGGATATGGAATCATATCAAGAGGCGATTCGAATGAAGAACCTTGTTAGTGATATGTTCGCTCATTAAAGCATGTTGACTGTTTTTTGTGTCCATAAAGCCAAAAAGCTCAACATTATGAACAGAAGATGGATACCGATTTTCATCGGTATGACATGTATGGCTCAAGGTATTAAAATAACCCCTCCGTAACGGGACGGTTACAAACCGTCCCCTACACACGGTGCCTCGAAACGCAATGTAGGGGAGGGTTTTCAACCCTCCCGCAAAAATCCGTCGTAAAAACGACAAACGGTATGTAGTATAAAAACCTAACGGGAGGCTTGCAATTATCTTACACCGTCATACCGATGCAAATCGGTATCCACTCTCTTTCGCACGGTAGGTTCTCTGGATACCTCCATACGGTCGGTATGACATGTATGGCTCAAGGCATTAAAATAACCTCTCCGTAACGGGACGGTTACAAACCGTCCCCTACACACGGTACCTCGAAACGCAATGTAGGGGAGGGTTTTCAACCCTCCCGCAAAAATCCGCCGTAAAAACGACAAACGGTATATACAAACCTAACGGGACGGTTACAAACGTCCCTACGCACCATGCCCCGTACGCATTACATGAACCCTAAAAAGAAAGCCCCTCGCTATCGGATAGAGGAAAGTTGCCCTGATTGCGATTGAGCCTGCTGAATGGCCTGCTGCATGGCTTCAAACCGACGTAACATATTTGTACGTTCTTTATCTAGCTGGTCGTTAATGCGTTTTAGTTTGTCGTCATTGTTACGCTTACGGGTACTAAGGCTTTCATTGGTACCATCAAAAAGCCCCTTTTGTGAACCTGTGGTGGGTGCCACTGCATTTTGAAGGGTATCACGAAGGGTTCCCATAATGGCTCTAATGGTACTTGTCACCTCAGTGGGGTTGGCATTATAGGCCGCATCGAACGTGCTTTCATTAAACTGGAGTGGTAGTACCGTTCCCCCCGTGACGGCTGCCCCTGTTGCAGAACCTGTCCCTAGCCCTATTTGCGTTAAGCTATTATATACGGTCGCTGCACCGTTTCGGTCAGCAATTTGGCTTCTGAGGCTATTTCGTAGTCTACGAAAACCAGAAATATCGTTCAAAACGCCGTCTTTACCTGTTTGTTGGTCGCTTGCACTGACGTACTCATTAAAGCGAGTCACGAGGTCTTTAAACGCATTTTTAAGGTTTGTACTGTCGGGGGCAATCGTGCTATTGATGGTTGCCCCTAGGGTGGTAGCCTGCTTGAGATTGAAGGTAATCCCAGTAAGCCCCGTGGTGGAAGCCCCTATGGTATTGGAAGTGCTTAGGTAGGTTTGCCCGTTAATATCAACACTGGCGTTTTGCCCTAGGGTTTGAGATACCAGGCTGTTACCGCCTGAGATGAGTCCCATGGCTTGTAGGAAATTGCCTGAAGTATCTTCAAGGAAAATAGCGTTTTGTCCTGTAGAGGTGCTTGTAAGTTCCAGACGGTTGGTACTTGTATTGAATGAAGCCGTGACCCCATCGGTGCTTGAGCCATTGATTTGACTGATAATACTATTAAGAGAATCCCCCGCATTGACCGTAAAGCTTGCATTGCCAATTTTGAACGTGCTACCTGCCGTGACGGTGGTTTGAAGTTTGGCACCGCTTGCATTGGTTAAGTCGCCATTGAGGTTTAGTAAACTTACCGTGCTACCGCTTGTGAGGGTATGATTGGGGGTACCAGAAGTACTTACAGGGGTGAGGAGTTGGGTTTTGGATAGAAAGTTGCTACCATCGCCTGTACTCCCAAGCTGGAGGGTGTCGGTATTTACAAAATCAATCCCTATTTTACCGCCTGAAACCTGAGTACTCGCTCCTGTAACCCCTTGAATACGAGTGAGAACATCCTGAATGGTGTCGCCTGTATTCACTGCAATACTGTTAGCAACGCCATTTTTAAAGACCGTAAAGTTCCCTGTGGTAATGCCTAAATCGCTTACCAGTGTGGTGCCTTGCACGGTGTTGCCTACGTCTGTGGTACTCACGGCACGGGTATTGGTTGCGAGACGGTTCACTTTAATGGCAAGATTTTGGCTTGTGGCATTGCTGTCTGTCGTGACTGTTAAAAAGTCGGATGCTACAGCGTTGGAAGCCCCACCCGTGAGCGTTTGAGAAGCACTGTAACTGTTATAGACATTGTTGGTATCTAAAACAGAAGGGAAGAACCGTTTCACGGTGGTTAAAAGGGTATTTGCACGTGTGGAAAGGTTGTTAATTTGGGTGGTTTGTCGACCAATACGGGTATTACTTGTGTTGTACAAGCTGGAGCGGGTTGAGCGTTGATTCTCAATGACTTGAGACACATAGCTTTGATAATCAAAATTGCCTAAGCCACTCACCATCATCATGGTCGGATACCCCCATCCTAGAGGAAAGAAACGTCTACTGAAATCCTTAGGGTTAAAACTTAGCGACTGCACAACGTGACTGCATAACCTCGTATTGTACGGATGATACCGCAGGGTGCTAATGCTTGTAATTGCTATTCAATAAAGTTCGACTGTTTGTGTGAAGTCTTGAGTGTTTAAGGGCTATCGTGCGAAGGGACACTGTTACATTTCTTAAAGTAAAGTAAAAGCACCCCTTCAAACGATGCCTTGATGCGTATCTTAAGAAAAACCCTTGCTCATATCCTACATTTAAAGGATAATAAAGCGTAAAAAGATAGTCTGCTCATGGTTTACTCGCTGTAAACGAGGCGTATTGACCGTTACTTTTTTGGATGTAACGCTACGCAACTTTTTTGGTTCTGACGGCTTTAAGTACACGGTACCTTAACCAAAAATGAGGGTTGCTCCTTGCGAGTAAAAGCCGATACTTAGGCAAAATGTTTTTTATGACTTGTTCATAAACTTAATTTCTGAAGCGTTTAATCTTTTAAGGCGTTTCTTAGGGTGTTAGGTCAATGTTTCAAGTTGCAAGTGTCTCTTCCTTCGCAAAATGTTGTTGTACTGACTCTCCTGCTTTGTCATGGTCTCATGATAGTTCACGCACTCCATTTTGTATTGTTTAGTCCGTAGAATGGTTCCTTCCTTCATGATGATGTCCCTGCTCGAAAAACTCTTTCAGCGTAAAAGTCTCGACCAAATTTTAAGTGACACAGAGAATCAAGAACATAAACTAGAAAAAACCCTTTCAGCTTTTGACCTTGTCGTATTTGGCGTGGGTGCCATGGTGGGTGCGGGTATTTTTGTGTTAACAGGTGCCGCAGCAGCAGGCTCAGGAAGTCACTTGGCTGCTGGCCCTGCCTTGATGCTTTCCTTTTTGTTGACTGCTGCCGTCTGTGGTGTATGTGCATTGTGTTACGCCGAATTTGCCGCCATGATACCTATTTCAGGTTCAGCCTATAGTTATGCCTTTGCGGCATTGGGTGAGCTTGTGGCTTGGGTCATCGGATGGGCTTTGGTACTGGAATATGTTGTAGGCAATATGGCAGTTGCTGTGGGTTGGACGGGTTCCGTCAAAGAGTTTTTGGGTATTTTTGGTATTCACAACATCCCTACTTGGATGCTGAAAAATACGTTTGATACCGTGACCCATGCCCATTTGGCACATGTCGATAAAGCCAGCTTACTTGCCGACCCTATTGCACTCAACTTTTTAGGACACGACAGTACGACGTATTTGTTGGTGCAAAAAGGGTTTAATTTACCCGCTTGTCTCATTTTGCTTGCAACAACGGCTTTACTATACCGTGGGGTACAGGAAAGTAAGCTCACTACTACACTCATGGTGTTTGTAAAAACCTTTGTGATTTTGCTTTTTATTGCCACGGGGCTATACTTTTTAGGGGTGAACCCTCATATGGTACACACCCATTGGTTTGCAGAAGGTTGGAAGACCTTTGCACCTAACGGTTTTAATGGCGTATTGGCGGGTGCTTCAACTATCTTTTACGCATACATTGGCTTTGATGCTGTGTCGTGTGCAGCAGAAGAAACTAAAAATCCGCAAAAAGATATTCCTATTGGGATTATTGGCTCTTTGATTATTTGTACCCTCCTCTATATTGTGGTGACAGCCGTCATTACAGGGGCTGTACCCTTGGATAAAATCAATAAAGAGGCGGCTGTGGTAGGGGTCATGACTCAAATGGGCTACACGTGGGCTTCAGTGCTTGTGAGTGTGGGTGCCATTGCAGGTTTAACGTCTGTATTGTTGGTATTGCAAATGGCGGGCGTAAGAGTCTTTTATGCCATTGCCAGAGATGGCTTACTGCCTAAGCCCTTGGCGGAGTTACATCCTCGTTATAAAACACCCCATATTTGTACAGTGTTGGTGGGGATTTTTGCTGCCATTGGGGCGGGGTTTTTACCCATTAACATGTTGGCTGAAATGTGTAACATTGGTACCTTGGGTGCTTTCATGATTGTGTGTGCGGGGATTGCCATTTTACGCTTTACCGACCCTGAGCGTCCACGTCCTTTTAAAACGCCTGGTGGGATTCTACTACCCTTGGTCGGGATTGCAGGGTGTGCCTATGTGATGACTGGGCTACCAGCTTTAACGTGGACCACAGCAGGCATTTGGTTTGTGATTGGGCTTGCTATTTACTTTGGCTATGGGATTAAACATAGTAAGTTACGCCAGAGCCATCTTACTGTACCCAGTATGAGCGGGCTTCCATCTCAAGTAGTTGGCGATAGTGTGCATCCAGCAGTATCAGCCCATACTGAAGCGATAGAAGTACCGACAACCGTCTCAGTGCGTTAGGATGCTTTGTTGCTTTGACTTTTAGCACTACTTTGAGTGTCTCCTATAAACCCCTTCTCCCATATGGGAGAAGGGGTTTATGACGAGAAAAAGAGAAAGAAAGAGAGAGGGTTGTATGACTTGTGCTGTCATTCCCTAGGGTAGTATGGGTGTGGATACTGATGTGCGTGGCTATCTTTGATTCTTTTACATATCAAGAGACTTAAGACAAGAGGCTTAAGAGAAGAGACTTAAGGCATCATTTGATTTTTATGAGGCAGCCTAAAGCACATACAGGTCTATAAATCGCTGAGTACCGAGAGGAGCCAGTATGCCACAAAGTGTAAGGGCGGCTTTTGAGGAAGGCTGCTGTGAAGTAGCATGTCATAAACGGGCTGACCGTAGCCCCCAGTGATGAGAATACCCTGTGGGCAAGGATAGCCTTGGTGTGTGAGCGTGTGTAAGGTTTGGCTTAAGGCGTGATGCACCCCCCCAAAGAACATGCTATGTAGTCCTTGCTGTATACAGCTTTCTGTGTACATCCCCAGTGACTTGGGAGGCATGGGCGTTTCTGTAGCGGGGGTCAAGAAGCCTTCAGGTGTAAAATGAGGCAAGGTCTGTGTGACAGCTCCCAAACAGGTTGCAAGTGTGGCAGGGCCTGGAAGAATCATGCCCCCCAGAAATCGTCCTTGTGCCGTGTCCAAGGCAGGATACCATACGTCAATCGTTACACCAGTACCCACCCCTAAAACAATCCAAGGTGCGGCGATGCGGTCATGTGCTTGAGGGTGTACGCCAAGGTTTTTAACAAAGGGAATACCCCCGATAAAACGGTCTAAACCTAGTTTGTGGATGGGGTATCCCTGTAAATCACAGGGAAAGTGCTGTAGGAGGTCTCCTACACGGTGAGATTTCAAAGTATAGCCGTGTGCCAGTGTTGCCTGTTGCATGGTTTTCAATGAGGCGTGCCATGAAGCACTGACCGAAGAAACTTGTATTGTATGCTTAAACGGAGCTTGGATGTTTTCTGGGTTGGCACATAGCATCTGTTTTCCGCATTCAAAACGATGGGCTAACCAATCGGCTAAGACCTCGGGAGCTTGAGAGCATGTGGGCATGGTGAGGTGCTTCTCATACCAAATCGGCACCCTGTTAAATCGTGTGAGTGTCTCTTCTGTAGGCGTATAGGATTGCACATGCGTCAATGGTGTCAGCATCCAAGCCAGCTTGATGCAAGTGTTACCAATATCCATCACAGGGGCGTAAAAAAGAGAAGGGGCGTTTAGGTCATCCATGCTAGCCTCATTTCGAGGTGTTCGAGACATTGTGAGTGAGTTTAGGCGAGTGTAGCGTGTTGTGCCTCTGCTTCTTGAATACGGTTGGCGAGCTGTCCGCAGGCCGCATCAATGTCAACCCCACGCTCTAGGCGTACCGTGACTTTTTTCTGACTAAGCTGGAAGACACTTTCAGTGAATCGGTAAATACGCTCTTTGGAGGGACGTTTAAAGTCTTTCACATTGGGCAGGCTACTGGAAATGGGATTATAAGGAATCACATTCACATGGCACATCAAGGGTTTTAAAAGGTTCGCGAGTGCGAGTGCGTGTTCAGGCTCATCGTTGATACCTTCCAGAAGGATATACTCAATCGTTAAGCGCCTTTTATTGCTTTCGTAGTAAGTTTTAAGGGCAGGCATGAGCTGTTCTAGGGGCCAGCGCTTGTTAATGGGCATAATGGCTTCACGTACAGCATTTGTAGGACCATGTAATGAAATCGCAAGTGTAACAGGGATACCTGAGTTTGCCAGTTCGTAAATCCCAGGGACAATCCCAGACGTTGAAATCGTCATGCGACGCATGCCTACTTCTGCGGCGGTGTTTAAAATTTGGATGGCAGGTAGAAGATTGGTGAGATTGAGCAGCGGTTCTCCCTGACCCATAAACACGATGTTACGAACCTCTTCCCCACAGTCGTGCTGCACATAAAGATATTGGTCGAGAATCTCTGCTGCTGTGAGGTTGCGTTTAAATCCAAGTTTCCCTGTGGCACAAAACTCACACCCTACGGCACACCCTACTTGAGAACTAATGCAGACACTAAATGTACCCCGTTCCTGATAGGGCATCATGACGGATTCTACGACAAGTCCGTCATGGAGTTGAAAAAGATATTTGGTGGTACCGTCTTGACTCACCTGTTTGGTGTGTAATGTCAGGGGGCCAATGTCTGTAAAGTGTGCTGCTAATTTAGCACGGAAGCTTTTAGAGAGGTCTGTCATGTCTTCAAACCGACGTACGCACTTCACATACAACCAGTGATGTAACTGCTTCGCACGGAATTTCGGTTCTCCCATGCTTTCTGCCAGTGCTTCAAGGGACGCTAAGGATAACCCGATAAGGGTGGGGGTATGGGTTTGATTAGGCTGGAGTGTTACTTCGTCAAAAGAAGCAGGTGCAGTAAAGGTTGTCATAGTAAAATAGGATACTCAGGGTATGAAGGGTGTACTTGAAGTAGGCTTAAAGTGTGGTAGCAGGCGGGGGATGATGCCTCGTGTATCAGTGCTATCAAGGCAGTTATAAGGCTAAAACCTTGAGGCGTGATAAAGCTTGCTTCTGGGGGAGGTGCAAACGTCTAGCTTCCGCAATGTTATGCCGCTGGGGCTTGTGTTTTTCTGAGACGTTTTTATGAGGTAACATAAGGTAATATGTGCTAAAGTATACTTGAAAGTAATGGCGATGCCTATCTTTTTGATACCTTGTTACAGTGTTTTTGACGATATGTAACCCATGATGACTTACCCTTTGATAACATCGCTGACCCCCCACCTTGCGGCACGCTATGCTTATTTGAAGGCACGCATTGAGACATTAAGTCCTTATCCTGACAAGGTTCAGTGTATGGCAGTGACGAAATATCTTGCCCCTGAGGCATTGCCCATGCTTTGGGAAGCAGGCATGTTACTATGGGGTGAAAACCGAGTGCAGGATGCTTGCCATAAGTGGGAAGTCCTAGCCAGCGAGCTTTCAGAAAAAGCTTCCTCCCAAGTTACACACTCCAAGATAGGTGCCGAGTATCCTTTTCAAGGTCGTTGGGAGTTGATTGGGACGCTTCAGAAAAACAAAATTAACAAACTTTTACACGCCCCATGGCAGGTGAGTCGTATTCAATCGGTGGATAGTCTTGTGTTGGCACAGGCCTTGCATGAGCGTCTGCGTGTACTGGATACTCGCACAGTACCGCTTCCTATTTTATGCCAAGTGAATATTACGCAAGAGGTGACAAAACACGGGTTTACATCCTCTGAGATTTTGCGTGATTGGGAGACCCTATGCCATTATGACACACTTCAAATAGAGGGTCTTATGACCATGCTTCCTGTGGAAAGTTCTCCTAAGGAACAAGCGAAAGGCTTTGAAGCACTCCGAACCCTACAAGAAACCTTACAGACCATGACCCCTTACCCGCTAACGACTTTATCGATGGGTATGAGTCAAGATTGGGAACTTGCACTGGCACAGGGGGCCACGTGTATTCGGATGGGGCGTTGGTTGTATCGCCCTGAACCTCCTCCTGCTCTTTAACGTATAGTGTTTAGAGCTGCTAAAAAATGCGACTAAAAAATGTGTTTATTGTGGTAGCTGTTTGGTGATTGAAATGGTCTTTTTACATGGCTTGGTTGCATTCACAATACCCCTCAGATTTTTGTATACACTTGGTACATTTGTATCCTCATCAACTGAATATGTATGGAGACCGTGGCAATGTGCAAGCATTGTGGGAGCGTGCAACCCGTAGAGGTTTACCGATTCAGTATCATACGATTCACCCTCATCAGCCATGGTCATTGTCCTTGCAAGAGGAGGCGGATCTGTACTTCATAGGTGGTGGACAAGACAGCCAGCAAACGCTCATGATGAAAGACTTTACTCAGAATGTGAGTCCTGTGCTGCATGCGACCTTAGCACAACGTGCCGTGCCGATGCTTGCCATTTGTGGCGGGTATCAGTTACTTGGAACCCATTACCGTACTGCTGAAGGGACGACGATAGAGGGTATCGGGCTTTTACCTTTGCATACCCTTTCTGAAAGTCCGCGCTTGATTGGCAATGTGCTGCTTGAAACCTTACCTGAAAGTCCCTTCGGTGTAAAAACCCTCGTGGGGTTTGAAAATCATGGGGGGCGTACCTATTTGGATACGACTTTAAAACCTCTTGGAAATGTACGGGTTGGGCATGGTAATAACGGGAAAGATGGTACAGAAGGGGTGTGGTGGCACCACGTCATAGGGAGCTATTTGCATGGGGCGTTACTGCCTAAAAACCCGTGGCTGTGCGATTATCTCTTAGAACATGCGTACCAATCAGCCCAAAAACGTTGGCAGGCTGCTCATGCGCATGGTTTTGAGTTTCCTGATTTTGTGTTTTTAGAAGACGTATTGGCAGCTCAAGCCCATCAAGCCATGCGTGAGCGTTTGATGGGTGCCTGTTGAGATTTATGGCATGTTATCGTGATGGAGGTTTGACTGAATGCGAGATTTGGGTTTAGGTTTAAAAGCTTTTTTAGGGAACATGTGGGTGCAGTCGTTGGGACTACTCTGTGGGCTTACCCTTGCCGTGGTTATGAGTAGTAAGGCGTTTTTGAATGCGGAAATCAACACCCAACAGACACCGCTGACACCCTGTGAAATGGCATTAGTGGCTTTTTATAATCCAGTGTGTCGTCATTGTCAACTGATGGAGCCTGTGGTGACGAAGCTGATGACTCAGTACGGGCAAACCTTCCGTTTAAATATGCAAAATGTAGCGGTAGAAACCGCCTCCCGCTGGGCAGACTTTTTAGGTGTAGAGGGTACGCCTACGTATTATCTTTATCCTGCGGGGGTAACACCCAAGGGTACCCTTGAAGAGGCTAGGCCTATTGGGGTGGTTGTGGGTCGAGACCCTCAAGGCTTAGAAACCATGCTCAAGCAGGCTCAAAAAACGTTGTGGCAGGCTCACCCACAGTGTAAAGTAACCCCCTCATAGTTAAACGAACCCCAAGCGTGCCAAATTGATCAGTGTTTCGGCTGGAAAGGCTTGAACGCTGGCGGGTATTCCCCAAACAATCGTGGTATTGCCAGAGGGGTCGGTATTACTTTGAATAGGACGCACAGTGCCTAAATTGTATTGCCACATGTTCTGGGGGGTTAGGTCGTTGTTTGGATAAATCACGGGCCAGCCACTCACTTGGTTGGCTGTGGTGCCATTAGGAGGCCAAGGGGCGTAGCCTCGAGGGGTAGGACTATCCGCCGGGGTTGCTCCTGTCGTCAGTGCTGGGTCATAGAGAACCCTTGCGAGTCCTCGTGCTTCAAGTTGAGGTGTGAGGGCTTGTGGCGATGTAACCCCTTGATTTTGTAAGATACTCTGAGGCACGGTAGCGGTATTGCCAAGGCTCGTAGCACCCATGGGCTGCCCTAAAAATGCTTGTGTAGGATAGTTTGCCATCCAATCGGTATTGCCCAAGGTGACGGTTTTGACGGTACCCGCAGGCAGTGCATTAGACCCTGTGCCAATGGTGGGTTGTGTAGGATAGTTTGCCATCCAATCGGTATTGCCCAAGGTGACGGTTTTGACTTCACCAGGTTTCGCAAGGTGATAGGTTTGCCGTGGTGGGTTGATGAGGGTGGTGGTCACGCCAATGGGAGAAACAGGGAGAGGAGTAGTAGGGGAAATCATCGTGGTAGCCTAATAATGTATTGCAAACATGGGTTTGGTGTCATGGGGATTAAGGTGTTTTATGAAAAAATAAAAACAATCTAAAGAGTCATATTGTCCTAACACAAAATCAATCGTGACGATGTTTCATCCCTGTAAGTCTGCAATACGTCAACGACGATGGGATAGATAATGCCAACGTTTGAGGGGATGTTGTTGTAGATACCTGACGGTACATTGTTGCTTGGAGGGTGTGTTGTGTGCTTCCCGTGCGACGAGAGGTATCGTGGCACTTGCTTGTATAGAGGCTTACACAGGATGGTGATAGGTAGGTTTTGAAATCACACGATAGCGTGTTTATCCCTTTAGTTTGTTAAGAATTATAACTAAAGGGGGCGAGTCTTTCTGTGTTTTGATAATCCGTACTTGAACATGTGTAGCGTTTCCTTGAGCATGAGTGAGTTGCTTCTCGTCCTCATCCACACGATACCTGTAAGGTGCGTGGTGTAACCCATCACATTACGGTTGTGTGTACGACATAAAATGGCTTTGGGTCTTGTTTACAGTGTTTTCTCTCTCACACTTACTTCTTACAGAATACAAGGAAATGATGTTCTTATGATGAACCACGCACGTTTTTCCAAACAGGCTCTTTTTTCACTTGTAGCCATGCTTGCTTTGGTATTGCCTCAAGTGGCTCAAGCCTGTGTGCCTTCAGGGTACAGTAGTTATTGTGCACCGCAGTATGTGCCAGCACCGCTCCCTCAAGCACGTGTCAATTATTACACCACGGTGGCTCCTACGTATACCCCTGTGGTGTCTCAACCTTGCTATCAATCTTGCTATACGGCACCCGCTCCTGTCTATCGTCCTACGTATATAGCGCCTCGTTACGTTGCACCAACCTATAGTGTACCTAGCTATCGTGTGCCTACCAATCGTTATAGTACGCATATCAAGTACAAACAACAACTCAACGTGAAAGTAAAGGGTAATGGGTATGCTCCTGCCCCTAACGTGATTGTGGTACCTTCTGCACCTAAGGTTTATGTTGTGCCTCAGGGGTCAAGCTTCCCTGTTTTAGAGGGTAGCCAAGCTGGAGGCACGTATGGCCTGGGAAAGTCCTCAGCTAGTGCCTATGTAGCACCTGTTGTAGGTTCGTCTTATAGTGGGGCGAGTGTTGGATTTCCTGTCGTGACAGGGGCTGACTTGCCTGCGATTAGTGGTGCTGCTGGGATTGCTGGTGACCCTGATATGGGGCTTTACACACCCGCTCATCTGCTAGGTATTGCCGCTTTACCTCCTCATTTACGTACCATCAATATCACGAATGCAAGTCGTGCTTACTTAGACTCCCAACCGCTGTTGGTTGACCCTGATGGCTTGACGCTTTCAGCGAAAAGTACCCACGTGAGTGCAGGACGTTGGGGATTGGGTTCTGTGAGCCTGAACCTCTCAGGTGTTGGGGTCGTTACTTTTGTCAATACAGGTGTGGTATGTCTCAACGGACAGCCCATTGGTTCCTTGACACAGGGATTAAGTATGGCATTACCAGGGGTTCAAGTGGGTAGTCATGGCTTTTATGCCGAAGGGGCAGGCTATATGGTGACGGGAAGTTTGCGTCATCCCTCAGGGGCGGGTGCTTACTACGACATCAAAGTTGCTGAGCTACCTAACCACGCTCATGCTGCGATGAATGCTTACAGTCCTTTCAAGGTTCAGAATGCTACGGGTGCTTTATTGGGTCTTGCTGACCTCCTTCAGCTTGAGCCAGGGTCACCTCACTTGACAGGGTACTAGGATTCATAGCCTTATACTGTAGATAGTGGGTTTCCGTATATTCTAAAAAATAAACTCCCCTAGAAGGTTTACACCTTCTGGGGGAGTGCTTTATGAGGGCGAGGCGTGGTGGTGCAAAGGTATCCATTTACGTAACCGAGTACGATACGTGCAGGTGTGGGAGACTTTTTTGAGTGATACCAAGGGCTTTAAGGGATGCGTGCTAAAAAAGGGGGTAGCTTTCTTGTTAACATGCTTACATCTGTTCGTGGTGGATGTAAAGACTTGTTAAACGCTACTAGGATAGAGGGGAACCTAGCCGTATAGTATTAAGTGTAAAAGAAATCGTAAACAAACAAGCGAATGTTTTTTGGCTCTTACCATTCTCAATTTAAAAATCGAATCTTCCTCCCAAGAGAAAAATCTTTCTCCGTTGTGCGAGTTTTTATGTGCTTGTGCTTTTCTTTGGGTTTTCCTCTTGCGTTTCTCTGAATATGGTTTGGAGAGAAGTACGGTTTTGAGGGGTGTAAGTTCAATGAGGCGATGTAAAAACGGATAATTGGCGAATGTTTTTTTAGTTTTGACTCTTATTTCCTTGTAGTGGCGAATGTTTGTCTGATAGCGTATTGACTCATTTTTTTCTTACAACTGAAAGACCTTTGTTCTGATGCGTTTTGGGGTGTGCTTTAAGGTCGGTGCATCCATGAATCCCTGTGCTTGCTGTTTCTAAAAACTCATTGAAAGGATATATCACTCATGATGATGATGATGTTTTCTCCTGTATGTGAACCTGCGATGCAACGTCAAAATAACCATCCGCTTGGGCAAGTGCTTCATGCCGTGTTATGGGAAGAAGCTGCTGCAAATGCTGTGCGTTATGTTCAACTTGCACCTGAAGTATTGACTGAGCATGCTGTAAAGCGTCAAGAAGGGGTCATTGCCAGTAACGGTGCTTTAGCAACCTTAACGGGTGAATACACGGGGCGTTCTCCACAGGACCGTTTTATTGTCCAGCGTGGCACTGCAGATAAAGATGTGAACTGGGGTAAAGTGAATCGCCCGATTACGCCTGAGTCTTTTGAGCGCATTTTAAATAAAGCCTTGGATTACCTTAAAAATCACGATATTTACCTTCAAGATGCTTTCTGTGGTGCCGATGCACAGAATCGTCTTCGTGTGAGATTTTTGCATACCAAAGCGTGTCAGGCTGTATTTACGCACGATATGTTTGTCCGTCCGAATGCTTATGAGCTTGAGCGTTTTCAAGTGGATTGGCATGTCCTTGCGGTACCAGGCTTAGAGCTTGACCCCGCAACGGATGGGGTTCGTTCAGAAGTAGGGGTCATTGTTGACTTTGAAACACGCTGCGTGATTGTTGCTGGTACCCACTATGCGGGTGAAATTAAAAAGTCTATGTTCTCTGTGATGAACTATCAGCTCCCTGAACAAGATATTTTACCGATGCACTGCTCCGCCAATGTGGATGACCGTGGCAATAGTGCCTTGTTTTTTGGGTTATCTGGTACAGGAAAAACCACCTTATCTGCTCACCCTGGACGTTTGCTCATTGGGGATGATGAACATGGTTGGGGGGCTTCAGGGATTTTCAATATGGAAGGAGGTTGTTATGCTAAAACGCATAAACTTTCTGAAGTGTTTGAGCCTGATATTTACCACGCCATTCGTCCTGGGGCTATCATGGAAAACGTGAAGCTCAATGCTGAAGGCGTACCAGATTACGATGATGCAACCATTACAGAAAATGGTCGTGTGGCGTATCCTGTACACTTTATTCCCAACGCCGTGATTGAAGGCAAAGCAGGACATCCTAACACGGTTATTTTCCTCACTGCTGATGCTTTTGGTGTGTTGCCTCCCATCTCTAAATTGCTCTTGCCTCAAACCCAGTATCATTTCTTGAGTGGGTATACCAGCAAACTTGCAGGCACAGAGCGGGGGATTAAAGAGCCTCAAGCAACATTCTCAGCGTGTTTTGGCGGTCCGTTCATGCCTAAACATCCTAAAGTATACGCTGAATTGTTAGCCAATAAGGTGGTTGCTCAGGGGACACGGGTCTACTTGATTAACACGGGCTGGCAAGGTGGTGGCTATGGTGTAGGAGAACGCTTGAGCATTCCTGATACCCGTTTGCTAGTACAAGCGGCTTTAACAGGTGCCTTGGAAGAAACTTCCTTCCGTGTAGACCCTGTCTTTAACTTGCTTGTACCTACAAGTTGTATGGGCTTGGATGCTCATATTCTTGACCCTAAAAAGCAATGGAAGGACCCCGATGCTTACGATGCTACGGCAAAGGACTTGGCAGGTCGCTTTAAGCGTCATTTCCAAGAAACCTATCCTGAGCTTGCAGAGTTAGCACAGCAGGGTGGTCCTTTCTAGGATAAATAGATATTAGGGTATCTGATACACAGGGTACCTAGAGCCTCTACCAACATCGCATGTGTTGGTGGAGGCTGTTTTTATTTCAGTAAAAAGAGGAATAACCTCAAAGGATGCCACCCTCGTTGTGCATCCCCTGTACAAGGACCACAGATACCACATGGTTGCGTTGTCTTTGAGAAATAACTTGAAGTATCCGCTCCAAAAAACGCATGTTTCAGTCTTTGACGCTCGCATTGTGGTGTATAAAGATAGTGAAGAAATAACCACCATGTTACGACCCTAGAAGTACTCAAGGCAAGATGTAGTGTTTGGCAAAAATGGATGAAAGCCTGCTTTAACGCTTGTGGTGTATAGGGTTTAGGCTGTTGATATGAGCCATGAGAGATGCTGCTATGCTGGTAGGGTTTGAGGCTTGTATACAAGCTTTGAAACCAAGGGAGCCAGTCTTCAGGCTCAAAAAAAGCCCAAAGTATGCGATGAGAGAGAAACTGGTTTTCGTGAGGATGATTTTGAGAAGTGTGCATAAACTGTTGAAGTAACAGCACCATGTAACCCGCATTGAGGTGTTTTGAAAACCAAAAAATGTGTTTATAAACGGGGGCTAGTGTGTGGTTTGTTTCATCTGCATTGGTTTTACGAGACTCTTTTGAGGTTTGCCATAGCCACCATTGGGCAAAGGTCATAATAGGGATATGTGGAGGTAGTGTTTCAAGGAGCCATTGTTTTTCCTGTGGGGTGTCGCACACTAAGCATAACGTTGTTTGGGCGTTAGCATCTGTGGAAGGAATACTCTTGAGGGCATGGTGTGCTTTGGCTCTTGTTGTGAAAGGTTGTAAGTTAATGGCGAGCTGTTGATGGGCTTGATGGTAAGCGGCATCGTGTGTCTCACAACGTAGGGCTTGATACGTAAAGGTCGCCTGTTCATACGTAAAGTGTGGTATAGAGTATGCCTCTGACCCTTGGGAGGGCGAGGTCATGGCTTGTGTCAAAAGATTGCGTCGACGATAGGATTCATGGGTTAGCTCGATGTCACTTTGTTGGGCTAACAGGCATTCAGGGTGATGAAACACCCATATAAGCGTATGATGGGCAGAAGGCTCCTCAGGGGGATGTGCCTTGTGAGGTGTGTTTGAAGTGTGGGCAGTCATTTGTTCCCAAGTTGCTTTGAGTACAGGGACTGTCAGGGTATCTTCATCGCCTTGAAGTTGGGCTTGTGGTGCGTGGTAAGTCAGCCAAGGTGCTATCCATACACGTATGGGGGAGGTGTCAGCTTTGTGGGATGAACGAGGCGAGAGTAAGGCACGTGCCTCAAAACGTCGGCTTAAAGCAGGGGTAAGACGTTCTACATCATGGGGATAAAGTGTAGAGGGTATCCCTTGTTGTGTGTAATGTTGATAGAGTATCGTACTTAAACTGTCAGACGTTGTCACAGGACTCACCCATGGTACCACATGCACCACATGACATACCGACTGAGGATTTTCCTGCATAACGCCTCTCTCCTCAATATGATGCAAAAGGGAGCTAAGGTCTTGAAACCGAGAAGGCAAAGAAAAAGCGGGATGGATCGTCATGGTAGCAGGAGGGTCTCTTTACATCGCATGTGTGAAAGAGAGACCCTCTTGATTCATCAAAGGGAGCTTAGGATACAGGCTTGTTAGCTTTAGGCTCTTGGCTGGGTAATGCCCAACGGAAGTGGAGTTCTTTGAGTTGCTCATCGCTAGGTGCCGCTGGTGCCTGTGTCATTTGACAAATGGCTTGATTGGTTTTTGGGAAAGCGATAACGTCACGGATACTGACAGATTCCGTTAACATGGCACAGATTCTATCTAAGCCTAAGGCAACACCCCCATGAGGAGGCGCCCCCATTTCAAGGGCTTCAAGCAAGAAGCCAAATTGTCCTTTGGCTTTTTCTTCAGGCATCCCAATGACTTGGAACATTTTACGTTGCAGTTCGGGGTGATGAATACGAATGGAACCCCCACCAATTTCAACGCCATTGAATACGAGGTCATAGGCCATGGCACGAACCTTTTCAGGACTCGTCTCAAGCATGTGCATATCTTCAGGGTTCGGTGAAGTGAAGGGATGGTGACATGCAAACAAGGCACCTGTCTCATGGTCTTGCTCAAATAAGGGGAAATCGACAACCCATAATAGGGCAGGTGCTTTTCCTTCATGCCAACCGTGCTTATCTGCAAAGTGGGTGCGGAATCGTCCTAGTGTATTACAAGCAGGGACGAAACGGTCAGCCATAAAGAACAGAATATCCCCTGTTTTGGCTTCTGTTTTGGCAACCACTGCTTGAAACTCTTCATCAGAGAAGAATTTCAAGATGGGGGACTTAGGCCCCTCTTCTGTCATGAGAATATACGCCAAGCCCTTTGCACCAAACTGGCGTGCCATCACTTGAAGGTCGTCGAGTTCCTTACGGCTATAGCTTTCTGCCACCCCTGGGACTTTCAAACTTAAAATGATACCGTCCTGACTTTCGGCGACTTGACGAAACACCGTAAATGCAGAACCTTTAAACACCTCGGTTAACTCAGTGAACGCATGGGCATAGCGCATGTCGGGCTTGTCGGAGCCGTAAAGACGCATGGCATCAAACCACGTAATACGTGGAAAAGAAGGGCTGAAGGACAACCCTGCCACTTGAAACATAGCCATGGCAAGCCGTTCCACTTGTGCCATGACGCTTTCTTGATTCACAAAGCTCATTTCAAGGTCGACCTGGGTAAACTCGGGTTGACGGTCGGCACGAAGGTCCTCGTCACGGAAACATCTTGCAATCTGGTAGTAACGCTCAACACCACCCATGACTAAGAGTTGTTTAAAGAGTTGAGGAGATTGAGGTAAGGCGAACGCTTGCCCCGCATGGACACGGCTCGGTACAAGGTAATCTCTTGCACCTTCTGGAGTCGTTTTAATCAAGATGGGGGTTTCAATTTCAAGGAAACCATCTTGATTCAGTTGCTGGCGTACTGCTTGCATCATTTGATGACGAAACTGGAGGTTGGCAAACATTTGTGGACGACGAATATCAAGATAGCGATATTTCAATCGAAGCGATTCATCCACACTGTGTAAACTCCCCTCTTCAATAGGGAAGGGAGGCGTTTTTGAGCGGTTTAAGACCTCAATGGCAGTGGGGTACATCTCGATGGTCCCTGTGTTGAGGTTTGTGTTAATGGTATCTTCAGGGCGTAAAGAAACCACACCACGAACCGCCACAACATCTTCTGAGCGTAGGGTGTGGAGGGTACGATGCACTTCAGGGTTATGGTTAGGGTCGCCTACCACTTGAAAGCGTCCTGTACGGTCACGCAATTCCACAAAGGTAATCCCGCCAAGGTCACGATTGACAGATACCCAACCATTCAAGGTGACTTCTTTACCCGTATGCTCAGCGGTAAGTTCACCACAAAAGATGCTACGCTGTAATTGCCACCCAAATAGCACGGTATCCTGCCCGTGGGCTTTAGGATTGGCACATTCAGAGGGGGGGGTAGGAATTGAGGAAGCGGCATCCGTCATGAGTGAAGAAGCGAACATCATAATGTAAAGGGGTATCCTAAGGCGAGAATTGTGACGTAAAAAGCCCCATGGGCTTGAGGACACAGTGCTACATAAATCATTAAAAACAGGTGACGATTAAAAAGACGAGAGGCTGGTAAAGTGATGTTTTTTAACGAGGCAAAGGGTTTAAAAGCCATTATACCGCATTTCATTATCTCATAAACATGAACATCCCTTCTATCTTTGTGCGTACGTTTATTTTGGGGTGTTAAAAGTACAGTCGTGCGAATCTGCGTCATGATTGAAAGGAGACCCTACAACTGTGTTCAGAGTGACAGTAGACATCTACAGTAGACATCTTAAGAAAACCCCTGCAACTTCATCGGCAGGCATGATATGGGCTTTTTCACGTCATACCGATGCAAATCGGCATCCAGTCCGAACATATCTCAGCATCCCTATAGGTTTGCCCATAAGGTTTTATGAGGGTTTGTTAAAAATGCTATAGGGCGATAGCATCGCCTTTATTCATAGGATGTTTCCTTTTGAAATGGCATGAGGCTTCCCATCCCAAGTCCTTCAAGAGGGGCTTGTAGCATAGATGGCGGGCTTTGCATGTCTACTTGTTGTTGTGCAACGGTTAGTTTTTTCAAAAAGCTTTTGCGGTGGAACATGCTTGAACCATGCACAGCCAATGCCTCCCGATGGGTCACACTACCATAGCCTTTATTTTTATCCCAAGCAAAGGGTGTGTATAAAGGGCTTGTCCCACTGAGTGCCATGACCCAAGTATCTCTCACATGTTTCGCAACAATAGAGGCACATGCAATACTTAAAGAGCGTTGGTCTCCTTGTACCACCGTCCATTGTCTTATGAGCTTCGGTACAAGGGGGGTGATATTGCCTGATGCTTCAAACCATTCAAAGGGGACACCATGTACCCCATCTACCAAGAGGCTACACCTGTCTGGTACGTTATGGGTCTGCCACACATGTTGGAGGGCACGGTAAAATCCTAAGAGTGTTGCACGATGGATGTTCCACACATCAATTTCTTCAGCACTTGCCCACCCAATACCTACATGGGCATGTGTTAAAATGCTGTGGTATAACGCATGACGCTGACCCGCCGTCAAACGTTTAGAATCGTTCGCAAGGATTAAGACTTCTTGGACTTCATGGGGTAAGGGATACTCAGGAAAACAGACGGCAGCAGTCACGACAGGTCCCATCAAGGCACCTCGTCCTACTTCATCCAGGCCAATCACCTGATGAGAAGAAGCGGCACTGGACGATACACACGCACGAGGTATCCGCAGTGATAATTGTGACTGTTCATTTTCTAGTGTGTGAGCGTTTATTTCAAGGAGGCTATGCGCTTTTAACTTCAGGAGGGTGCCATGAGGGGTTTGTGTCCAAGCATATGCCGCAACGGCCGTATCAAAGGTGAGTCTTTCTTGAAAGGTACCACAAGCGTTTGCGGAGGTTTGGCGTGACTCCTTGTCACGATGACGCTTAGCGTTAGATATCATGCCCAGCACGCCCTCATCACTGATATAACTTACACACTGGCACCTTTGGAAGAAGTCTTCTCCAAAGCACTTTGAATCTCATCAAGCATCTGACGTGCCACTGCTTCAGGTTCAGGGGCTTTATAGATGGGTCTGCCCACTACCAGCATACTACTCCCCGCTTCGATGGCTTTTTGAGGCGTAAGCACACGATGTTGGTCGTCGGAACCAAGGGTATGGGAGGCAGGACGAATGCCAGGCGTCACCAGTAAAAAGGGTTCTGAGAGTTCAGGGATTGCACGTAATATAGGGGCTTCTTGTGCAGAACACACTACGCCATGACATCCCGCTTGTTGGGATTGTTGGGCAAGATGGCTGACAAGTTCAGGTAGGGGGCGTATGATGCCAAGGGTTTCAGCTAAGAGCTTTTGGCTTGTGCTGGTTAAAACAGTGACCCCTAAAAGCGTGGGCATCGGCTGATGGGTTTTATCTGCCATGGTTTGGGCGGCTTCAACGGCAGCTTGCATCATAGGAAGCCCGCCACTGGCATGAACATTGAGGAAACTTGCCCCCGCTTCCACTAAGACCCCAGTCGTACGGGCGACTGTTTCAGGAATATCATGAAGTTTTAAATCAACAAACACAGAGAATCCTTGGTCTCTTAGGGTGGTAATCAATGCAGGTCCTGTTTGATAGTATAAAGACATGCCTACTTTGACCCACTTCACGCCAATGTCTTTTAAACGGTGGGTTAAAGCCAAGGCTTCGGTTTGTCCGTTGACATCAAGAGCGACAATTAAAACATCTTCAGCTTGTCTTGTCATTGCATCGACAGAAGACATCGACATCCCATCTGTTGAAGAACTCATATCCCAATACTCCGATTATGCTAGCAGTCACTCTACAAATATCACATGCACAAAGTTTGCCCTAACAGTGGCTAAGATACAACCCCTTGGTATAGCTGCGTCATCCAAGTGGTAAAATCAAAAGGTACCAGTGTCTCCAAGGTTTCCCCCGTTCCTAAAAACCAAATAGGCACTTTGTACTGACATAACAGCGGGAGTACCATGCCACCTTTGGCGGAACCTTCTGTTTTGGTCAGTATCAAACCATGGAGGGTTTCACCTGTGGTTTCTTGAAACGCTTTCATTTGGCTATGAGCATTTTGCCCTGTGTGAGCATCCAATACCAAGACAAAACGGAGGCGTGCTTGGGGTGGGCATTGTTGTTTGCAAATATGTAGGGTCTTTTTAAGTTCCGCCATCAGTCCCTGATGACTCTGGAGACGACCTGCGGTATCAAGCAGTACCAATCTATGCCCATGGGTACGGGCGTATTGTAGGGTTTGATAGGCCACCGCTGCGGGGTCGCCGCCTTGTAATTTTTCTGGCTTAATGGTGGTAATCCCGATACGCTCTCCCCAAGTGGCTAACTGACTCACTGCTGCGGCACGGTAGGTGTCCCCTGCGCCAATCAAACACGTTTGAGGCGTGAGG
Source organism: Vampirovibrionales bacterium (assembly GCA_044346175.1). Taxonomy (GTDB): domain Bacteria; phylum Cyanobacteriota; class Vampirovibrionia; order Vampirovibrionales; family JAJTHC01; genus JBJTUH01. The sequence goes on along the minus strand of JBIIZQ010000002.1, from coordinate 121,202 downwards.
GTGTCTGGAAAGTGCTGAAGGTACCAGTGGGCTATCTTTGCCAAGGAGGTGGTTTTACCTGAACCATTCACACCTAAAATACACAATACCAGTGGGCTATCTTGCTGTATTTCAGGGTAAGCATGCTCTTGCGATACGCTGGGTGATGTAGGCACGGCGATACCCTGCTCTTGGGCTTCTGCCAAGGTGACTGTTATGAGTGCTTGGCGTAACCCTTCAGGGGTGAGCAATTGTGCTGAGGATAGTTTTTTGAGACGTGTGAGTAAGGCCTCGGTGGTTTCTAACCCCATGTCACTCTGTAAGAGCGACATTTCAATCGCATCCCATTGATACTCGGATAATCCATGACCCTGTGAAAGGTCATGATCCATCGTGGCTTCACGCATACTCACCCATGCCGTTTTAAACCACTCAGATGTTTTCTGAAAAAAAGGAGCTATCATCATATCTATTATCTTTGCATGTTACTTACCTAAAGACACACCCTACGACCTTAAGCCGCTTTTTGTTGTGCAAAATAAAGTCCTATCAAAATCAGTAAACAGGATATACCAAGAGAGGGGGTCAAGGACTCTCCAAGCCAAAACCAAGCAATCGTAGCACCTAACAGAGGTTGAATAAAAGCATAACTCGCCACGCTGGAAGCTGATAATACTTGTAATGCTTTATTTTGGCACACATAGGCTACCACACTACCCATCACCGCCATCCATACCACGCATCCTATGGCAAAAGGCGAATAGGTATGGCTCACACTATGCCACATGTTGCCCAAAGAAGGCAGAGGCAAAAGCAAATGACCGACATCTTGACACAATGATTTCAAGAGTAGCACAAGAAACACGCCAAGATAATTGTACATTGTCACCGTCATGGCGGGGTAGGTTGCCGTGTAACGCTTACTGTGTGTGAGATAATTGGCATACATCAGTGCGTTACAAATAATCAAAGCATCTCCCCATATCCACTGCATCCCAGTAGGGCTAACCCCATGAGATGGGGCGGGGGATACTTTACTCAGTAGCAAATAAGCAACCCCTGCAAACCCAAGCATCATACCAAGTACCCGCTTATAAGAGAGTGCTTCAGAACCCCTGCACCATCCAAGAAACATGGTGATAAGCGGTACTGTGGTCATAATCAGGAGTCCGTGAATTCCTGTGGTCATGCTCAAACCCCATGACAAAAAATATTGAAGCAGTGCAACCCCCATGGCACCTAAGAGCATCATCCTCAAGCGGTCTTGCCAAGGAATGGCTGTTTTAATGCTATGGATACACGCTTCAAGCCATGACACTTTGACGTGAGCAAGAGAAAAACCATTGTATTTTAAATGCCCGAACATACATTCATAAAGGATACATACGACGCTTGAAAGTACAATCCGCCATTGAGCTACCTCTAAGAAAGGCACCCCCTCCTGCATGGCGAATTTATTCACAGTGGGGATACTTGCAAAAGTCACTGCACATACGAGCATGGCACCATGTGCTAGCCATAAATGGGTTTGTGCCAGCAAGGGTATCTTAAACCCAGCACGCCACTTATATACTAGAAGCCTTAACCACGCTAAACCACGAAGAGGAACGCCTCGTGCGGCCAAACTCGACAAAACAGAAGACAACATAACGAAGGCACGTCCTGAGCCTAGTAACATCCTAAAAACACTTGTGACACAACCAACCCTAATTTTAATGACAACGCCGTATGATGATACAACCTAATATCTCATGTCTTATGGTATAAAACCGAACCCTATAAAACTAAAACCCCCCTCTCTTTCACACTAAAGCATGTTAGCATAAAGAAAGGGGTGAAAATAGCCAGCGTACCCAAGGGCTTCTAGGGGTAATCTTTCAGGATGGGTCAGGCTCTTGAGGCACGCATGGCGGAAAGCGTTTCCCAGAGTAGAGGTTGCGAGCCGTCATGTTGGCTGTTTTCTAGCATTTCAAGAGAAGCACTCAACTTACGTTGCCAGTTAGGATGTTCATTCACGGTACCAGGCATGTTCATTTGAGCTTCTTGCTTAAGGAGGTCCTCCATTTGGAAGAGCTGTAATTTACTGGGTGTTAGTGAAAGATATTTATGGGCAGCAATCGCAAGGCTGTCGGGTGCTGTAGGGAAGTGGTCATATTGGTTATCTGAAAATTCAGGAGGAAGCAAACCTTCTCGTTTCAAAGAATGTATCATGGTGTAACGGTCTTGCTCACGCCCTTTAATAAAGTCCTCACGGACAGAGGCATTGGGGAAAAGAGCAATCTCATCACGTACGGCAATATCCGCTCCTGACCAAAAACCAAATAAGGTGGGGAGGTCGTGGGTTGAGATAGTCACCAAGGCTTGCTCAGGATAAGCTTGGGGTGGGGTAAGGTCATGTTCGCCTTGCTTTTCAAAAAAGAAGACTTTATAGGAGTAAATCCCCCATTTTGCCATGTGCGTTTGTACGGTCTCTGGTACGGTTCCTAAGTCTTCCCCAATCACAATACATTGATTTCGGTGACTCTCAAGGGCAAGAATCCCCATTAAAGCTTCCATATCATGCAACACAAAAGCACCCTCTTTAGGAGACATCCCTTCAGGAATCCAGAAGATACGATGGGCGGCAACAAAGTGGTCAATCCGTAAGGCTCCCGCATACTTCATGTTTTGACGCACCATCTGAACAAAAGGCTGATAGGCTCTTTCTCGAAGGGTGATGGGGTTCACAGCAGGTAAGCCCCACTGCTGCCCTAACAGGTTAAACGCATCGGGGGGACACCCAACACTTACGCTGGTCGCATAGAGGGCTTGGTCACTCCATACATCGGCACCTGAAATACCACTACCTACAGCCAAGTCAAGGTATAAACCCACCTTCATGCCAGCTTGCTTAGCGGTATTTGCAGTGGCGTGAAGTTGCTCGGCATTGAGGAACTGAAGCCATAAAAAGTACTGAATGGCCTCTTGTTGTGTCATTTCAAAGTGTTTTAACTCAGGGGTATCAGGCATCTGTAGCCCTTCTGGCCACACAGGCCATCCCCACTGCATAAAGTCCTCATGACACTTCTGCCATTGCAATGCCTGATAGGTGGCAAAGCGTTTCAGGGTTTTACCGCCCACTAAGACAAAATGTTTGAATGCTTTAGCACGCTCGGTTTCTTGGGCAATATGATGGGTTTGAAAGGTATGGAACATCAAACGTAAAGCATAATGCTTCATGCCTGATACCCCGATATAATCTACCAATTCAGAAGCACGTAATTCCTGCAAACGGGCTTGGGTTTCGGGTAAATGCCACCAAGTTTGCACTTGAGAACATTCTTGAAATTCTTGGATTGCCTGCATATCGAGATACAAGCTATTAAAAAAGAGTCGGCTAGAAGGAGCGTAGGGGGAGCGTTCTTGAGGCTGATGAGGGAACAACTCATGGAGAGGATTGACCCCAACAATGTCTACGCCCTGGTTGGCAAGTAGGCGAATCATACGCTGGAGGTCGCCGTAATCCCCCATGCCCCAGTTTTGCTCACTCTTGAGAGAATAAAGCTGAAGTGCGGGACCGAAAAGCTTTTTACCTTCCAGAACAGCGTTTGGTTCCCAGCATGTATCAGGTGTGGCAATGAGCTTCTGCGAGGTTTCAGCACCAAAAAGGGAAAGGGTTAGTGTGTGGTACCCCTGAGGTAAACGATAGGGCAGTTCCCAATTCCACTGCGTGAATGATGTGCCATGAGAAAGTTCATGAGTCCCCTTATCTACCGCATTTTCAGGGTGTCCAAAGGGTATCACATCCCCATTTTCAAGGGTCAAGGTAATTTTAATCTTGGTTAAATCAATGGCCGTGGGCAAGTTAAAAGGAATCCATAAAGGCTGTTCGCTTGCTTTAAAAACCATCACAGGCTGTAACAAACGTTGAAAAGGTGTATCTTGAGCTTGGGTGACTGCTTTTTGAAGTGCCTGCTCATCTAATACTTCGGGCAACACCCCTAGGGCTTGTAAGACCTTAATGGCTGAAGAAGCCTGTAAACAGTGTGGATTTCCAAACACATCATCAAAGCGTTCTACCAAGCCATAGTGCTGGACAAGTGCTTGCAAATGAGGCGATAATGTCTCATCGGGCATGGCACTAGAAGAGGAGGAGGGTACAGCAGTGGGTGAAGAAATAGAAGTATCCATCATAGCAGGCAAAACACAAGCCAATAGGGCTTTCCTTGAGGGGGTAACAAATTGAAAAAAACATACGAGCAGCAGAGATTGACGTAAGAAGCAAGAAAGCAAGTCCAAGAAAGCAAACCAAAAAGCAAGTCTTGGAATAGCATGTTGCGTGACAACATGATTTCAAGGAGGGCATTTCAAGCCTCATTATAGCCCTATTATATAGTATTTACAAAAACAATGGCTTTTGTAAAGTAGCACCTCCTTTAAAAGGATGAGTCCTTTTTTTAGGGGTATACCCCTCTACAAGGAGGCATAAAACAGAAACCCCTATTGTAAAGAGGTCAAGGCATATTTTGTTGGGTCGATACTTGAGGGGTTTACTCCCTTCAAAAAGAGGAGAAACCCTCTTGGTCTTCTACAGAGACAAACCCGCTTGTCCGATAAGTATTCAAGGAATATGCCTTTAATAAAGGGGTTAGATTTCTCTAAGATTTATACGTAGCCTTGCTTTATTTGAGTGCCTGTAAAAAGGGGCAGGTTGAAGAGCTGGCACGTCGTTAGGTCATCATGCAATAGATAGGCATAGACCATAGAAACATCCGTCAGTTCTCAATCCAGTTTGTAGGTATGATGTCTTAAATTTAATCGTGCTATTTTTGGGGAGTGCAATCAATACAATGTCCATGGAACGAGAACTCTGGTATCGGAAAGATACGCTTATTCAAGAAGCACTCCTTGAAATCCAATGTCTTGATAAGGTTCAACTTGGTGTATTGGGTCGTGAATTAAATAATGGCTTAAAAGAACTTGTAGGCAATGCGAGTCCTAGTGAACCTACTACTAACTTTGAACGTATCCTAAGTGAGTACGAGCAACGAGATGTTATCAATGAGCTTTTTGTGGGGTGTCCTGAGCTGAAAGCACCTCTTATTAAACTTTCCCGAGTGGATAAAATTGGACGTAGAGAGTGTGCAATTCGTTTCTTCTATCTTGGTTTTCATCTCAAAGCTCTCCTCTTAGAGACCAACCAGCGTCCTCATCCTCTAAAAATTAGTGAGCTTGTCAGTAAAGCGTTTAATGGTGATAAATCTCACGTGATTGCTTGGTATGACCAGTATCTTGAGCAGCAGCGCCTAGAAGAAGAAGCTCGTAGACACGCTGAGGCGGAAGCTCTCAGGTTGCAGCGTGAAGCCGAAGCACTTCACAAAACATTACAGAAACTTGAGGAGGAACCCCTCTTTGACCCAACAAAAGTAGGTAAACCTGTTGCGAGTAGCACCAGTGTGAACACCTTGGTACACAGAGAGGTGCAACGCAAAGGACTTTCCATCTTTGAGTTAGCTCATGAAGCCAAGGGTGATGTTGCTCCTAAAGAGGATCATGCCGTGACTCGTATTGACAGTGGACGCATGCGCCGTACACGTGACTAATCATTGAGCTTGGTTTCTATCAGCCAACAAAACACCCCCCCCCTTTTTTTCACAAACCCCCTTCATTTTCTAAAAGCCTTTCACGCAATACTTGTATGCAAAAGGGGCTTTAGGTAAAATGAGGGGGCTTTTATGTATGTTTTTACGATAATTAAAGTGCAAGCCTTTCGCAAGGGGCATCCCAAACCATGTCACCCAAGTTTGTTCGTATCATTGCAGGAATTATTGCGTTTGCATTTTTAATGGGTATCTTGATGACAGCCTTACCCTTGTTTATGCACAGCCGTTAAGCCTCTATCCTAACAATACCCAAGGATACCTTCTTTTGTAATGCTTCAATTTTCCTCATGGTTTTCTTGCTCAAAGTTCTCTTGGAGGCACTCACCGCCTCTGTATCTAGCGAAACTAAAAGCATTTTTTTCATTGAAGAGCCTCCCTTGGGAGGGTTATCACCGTTTAGGGTGTTCTGTCCGTGCGTCCCGCTCCGTGTTGTCAAACACTACCGTTGCTGGTCTACTCGTCAGCCTGTTGCTTTTAGGGTGTGTGAGTGTTTCTGAACTCACTATCACTCCAAACACCCATAGCCTTATCAACCGTGCTTGGGCAACAGAAACCCTTCAAGACGTTCAAAGTCTTAAGCAAAAGCAACGTATTTTGCAACAACAACGAGAGGCACTTAGGCGTAAAAAGTTTCGGGCGTTACGGCAAGCTCGATACATTAACGATAAAATTGTCCGTAATCAAAAGCATCTTGAGCATGCACAAGCTTCTGTGGTTTACAGTAAGCAGGAAATTGAACGTATTGAAGGACGTATTACAGTATTGCGTGGCGACTTACAAGCCCTCCATCGTGAGCGTTCCAGCTTAGAGCGTGAGGCTGCCAAGCGTGTCAAGAGTTTGTACATGGGGGAGCGTCTTAGTCTCATCGAAATGCTTTTCTCTGTTGACCGATTGGCTTCTCTCATTGACAGATTGTTCTACTGGGAGAAAATCACACGACAAGACAAGCTTGTACTTGACAGGCTAAAGCGGAAAACGCAACAGATTGCCTCAAGGCAGTACGACCTCCATGACCAACACCAGTCATTGGAATCGCAAATCAAGCAAATTGCTCTCCGTCAGCGAGAAATCCAAGGGAGTATTCTCCAAGACCGTGAGCTTAAAGAGCGATACCTGAAAGATTATCATGCGTTTGAACAAGCAGAAAATGAGCTTCTTAGTGAATCTAACAGTATTCAGTCTCAAATCCGCTCTTGGTTGGTTTCTCAGTCAAAGCGTACCACGCCTGTAAGAGGTTCCACAGGGATTATTTCTTGGCCTCTTAGGGGGCGGCTTATGTCATACTTTGGATATCGTGTTCACCCTATTTTCAGACGCAGACGTTATCATACAGGTCTTGATATTTCTGCACCCTCTGGCACACCTATTCGTTCTGCCGATGGTGGTGAAGTTATTTCGGCGGGCTGGCGTAGTGGCTATGGCAAGGTCATTATTGTAAGTCATGGGCAAAAAAAGGGGCGAAACATTTCGACCCTGTATGCACACTTAAGCAGTATTGGTGTGGGCGTTGGGCAAAATGTTGGGAAAGGACAGGTTATAGGTCGTGTCGGCTCCACGGGGTGGTCCACTGGACCCCATTTACATTTTGAAGTGCGGGTGAACGGTGCTGCTGTTGACCCTCTGGGTTGGTTACGTTAATACGTCCTCAATAGACCTCTCGAAACAGCGTGATGAGACGCTTTTGTCATTTATTATTTTACATTATCTTGTATCCCTTCTGTTTTATGTCTTTATGAAAGTGTCCGTAATCTTATGATGATAACACCCGCTTCTCCAGAATCTTCAACCATGAAAGTGGCTTTAGTGACAGGTGGCTCCCGAGGGCTTGGTCGTGCCTGTGTTATAGAGCTTGCCAAAGAAGGCTTTAACGTTTTATTTACGTATCGCTCGCAAGCACAACAAGCAGAAGAGACACAAGCCTTAGCACTGGCAGTACACCCTCAAGGGCAAACAGGGATTGTCCAAGGCTTTCAAGTGGATATGAATGACCAATCAGCGATGCAGGCTTGGGTAGCCCAAGTCATGCAAGCACATGGGCGTATTGATGTCCTTGTAAACAATGCAGGCATTACAAGAGACACGTTGACGATGCGTATGAAGGATGAAGACTGGGGAGCCGTGATAGACACGAATCTATCCAGTGTTTTCTTTCTTATCCGTGAAGTGATTAAGCCCATGATGAAACAACGTAGTGGTAAAATCATTAACATTTCCAGTGTGGTTGGGGTTCATGGGAATGCAGGGCAGGTCAACTATGCGGCCTCTAAAGCGGGCTTAATTGGTATGAGTAAATCCCTTGCAAAAGAATTGGGGAGCCGTAATATCAATGTCAATGCGATTGCACCTGGATTTATCCAAACAGACATGACGCACGGCTTAGATACCGATGCTTTCAAGGAACGACTATCCATTAAACGGATGGGACAACCTGAAGATATTGCTGAAATGGTAGGGTTTCTTGCCACAAAAGGAAACTACATTACGGGACAGGTCTTTCTCGTTGATGGCGGGCTTGCCTTATAAAACGATAAGAAAGGCTAGCCGTTAAGACGTGTTTTTGTTTCAATGAAAAGCATAGGCACAAGGCTACCACTTTCATGAACCTTGCCACTGCTTTTAAGTGTTTTTGTATTTTCTTCTATAACTCACGAGGTATTCCTTCCATGATGATGTCCGACATTCTCGAGCGTGTCACTAAAGTTGTTGTTGAGCAATTGAGTGTTGATGTTTCCGAAGTGACTCCCCAAGCAAGCTTTACACAAGACCTTGGTGCTGATTCTCTTGACACCGTTGAACTCGTAATGGCACTTGAAACCGAATTCGGCACTGAAATCCCTGATGAAGATGCTGAAAAAATTCAAACCGTACAACAAGCGGTTGACTACATCACAGCTCGTCAAGGTTAATCCTTTTTGAACAAGCACTTGAGGGTATTGCCAGAGCGGTTTTACACCCTCCGCAACCCTCAAGTTTTTGTAGTTTATGATACCTAAAGTCTTTCGTAACCATTTTTCTCATAACTGTTTCATCTTTATTTGGTACTTTGTGTCCAACGCTATCGCAGGATTTTTTCATGATGACAATGACACCCTCCGACATCTCTCAAGCCTCTTATGGTCAAGCTTTTCCTCGTCGCCGTGTTGCCGTCACGGGTTTGGGTGTTATTTCTCCTGTAGGACACACCGCAAAGGACGTTTGGGATAATGTCTCACAAGGACGTAGTGGTATTCGTTTACTGACAGGGATTCCTGAAGAGCAACAAACATGCTGGGTTGCTGGACAAATTACGGATTTTGACCCGGGCAACTACATGGATAAAAAAGAAGCAAAACGTATGGACCGTTTTGCACAGTTCGGCGTAGCTGCTGCGCGTGGGGCGTGGGAAATGTCTGGACTACAGGCTTTAAAAGACGCTGGTACCCTTGATATGACACGTGTAGGTGTGGTGTTAGGGACAGGCTCGGGTGGTATGGAAACCATCCACGTGCAAATGAAACACTGTTTTGACCGTGGCTTCCAACGTTGTAGCCCATTTTTAGTACCGATGATGATTTCTAATATGGCGGCAGGAAGAGTTTCGATTGAATTTGGTGCCAAAGGTCCTAGTTTATGTATTACAACAGCCTGTGCAACTGGGACAGATTGTATCGGTAGAGCCATGAAGATGATTCAAAGTGGTGAAATCGATGTAGCATTTGCTGGGGGGGCTGAAGCACCGCTTGCTTCTATGGCTTTGGCTGGTTTTGCCAACGCACGTGCTTTATCCCTTGCGAAAGAGTCTCCTGAGACCGCTTCTCGTCCTTTTGATAAAAACCGCAATGGCTTTGTCATTGCAGAGGGTGCCGCTGTACTGATGCTTGAAGATGAAGCCCATGCCAAAGCACGTGGTGCGACGATTTATGGCTACATTGCGGGTTATGGTAGCACCGATGATGCCTATGATATTGTGGCGACCCATGATGAAGGTGAAGGCGGTGCCAGAGCGATGACCATTGCACTCAAAGATGCGGGCTTAACCCCCGAAGCAGTGGGTTATATTAACGCTCATGCTACGAGTACCCCCGTAGGTGATATTTCTGAAACTAAAGCGATTAAAACCGTCTTTGGTACTTCTGCTCAAACAGGTAAAACCCTTGTGAGTTCGACAAAAAGTATGCACGGTCATCTTTTAGGTGGTGCAGGTGCCTTGGAGGCTATCATTTGTTTAAAAGCGTTACAGCACCAAGTGGTACCCCCCACACTCAATTTACACGAACCTGATGAAGCCTGCGACCTTGATTATGTCCCTAATGTCGCACGTGCTGTTTCAGGGTTACGTTATGCGATGTCTAACTCTTTTGGGTTTGGTGGTCATAATGCCAGCTTAATTATGGCTGCCCCTGACGCATAGCACCACCCATCTCTCTTACGGGTAAGGATAACGCCATGCAGACCGCTTCTCATACGACTTCTCTCAGTCCGTCTTGTGCCTTAGGGAGCGTGTGTGTTGAAAATTTTCTTTTGTTTGAAAAACAATCGGTTGTCCTGAAGCCTGCGCCTCATATTTGTGCCTTTTTGGGCGATGCAGGAGCAGGAAAAAGTTTGCTGATGCGTGCCTTGGAATGGTGTTTGAACTTAGAAGCACCAGGCAAAGCCTCAAATAGCTGGGTGAGACCCCATGCAAACGATTGTAGCGTTGAACTGACATTTTATCTGTCGAAAACACATCCCGTATGGGACATTCTCTACGGTACTGAAGATGGACATTTCCTTGACGAGCCTCTTCCCCTGCAAGACTCAGAAGAAGATACTGATGCAAATATCCCCTTTGTGGTGAGTCGTTTACTCGGGAAACAAAAACAAAAATGGGTCAGTCAATGGCGTATCCAGGGTGTCCAAGTGGCTCAAACACTCGTTGAAAGAGTAAGACCACTTTTGGTACTTTCTCTAGGGCAACATGCTCAAGTGGCTCTCTTAGACCCCGAGGTACAATTAGGGTGGCTTGACCGTCTAGGGGGTGATGCACTGAATCAAGAAAAATGTGCTTACGAAGTAGCACACAAAACCCTCGTTCAAGCGCATCGTGACTATAAAAAATTGGAAGCTCAGCTTCGAGAAGCCTATCGAGAACAACCTTTTTGGACACAACAGCTCGAAGAAATTCAGACGGCTAGTTTACAAGACGCTCAAGAAGACACCACCCTTGAACATACGCTACAAAAGCATCAATCCTCTCAAGAAGCTCAAAATCTTTTAGAAACACTGAATCAGCTCATGCTAGGCAGTAGTGGCTTAGGGCATCAGGAAGGTATACTCAGCCTGATGCACACTTGGGTACGTGATTTTGAGCGTATTGTAAAAACGCTAAAACTCCCTGATGAAGTCCGTCAAACCGTCCTTGCACAATGGGATACGACGCAAGAGGGACTAAACTGGCTTACACAATGGGGTGAGGAAGCCCAACGACAGTACCATGAGTGTTTGAGTAGTCATGAGGAAGAAACGCTCCGACTGCGACTCAGTACCCTAAAGAGTTTGAAACGTAAGTACGGTGCAAGTCTTGAAGAGGTCTCTTATTATGCTGAAACGCTTCAAAAAAAACTGTCTTCTTTAGAAAGTTTGGAGCAAGCTAAACTAGCTCAAAAAAACTATTTTCATGACCAATGGACTTTGGTACAAGCTCATGAAGCGAAATTATGGACGCTACGTACCCAAGCAGGAGAACACCTAGAAGCTTTTATGGCAAAGCATTTGTCTGAACTCGCTTTGGCTCATGCACGGTTTGATTTATCTTTTGAAAGGTATGCACCTGAAGTACTTCTAGCGGAAGCTTCCCCTCCTGATAAGTTACCTCGGTTTAAACCCCACAAGCTCACAATGCGGTTTGCCTCTGGTGAAGGCTTACCGTTGCAACCTCTTCAAGAAGGCGCCAGTGGTGGGGAGCTGACTCGTGTTGTATTACTCTTATTGGGAAGCTGGACCAGTAGCCCGAGTAAACAGGCCTTTGCCACCGCACCAGTACTACTGTTAGATGAAGTGGACACGGGTACCAGTGGGGAAAGTGCTGCTGCCATTGCAAACTATATTATGCGTTTAGGACGTTGGCATCATATATGGCTTGTGACCCATCAGTTAGGCGTAGCTGCCATTGCGCATGAAATTTACTGGGTGGAGAAACATCATCCTTCTACTGAAAAAACGGATGCTTCAGCACTTAGGCGTAAAACACCTTATAGCCTTCTACGCCACACTGCCTTACTTGAGGATAAACTTAAAGCACTGACTGAAATGGTGACGCTCGGAGGCACTCTGCCCACGGCACCCACGGCGGCAGAAGCCACGCACGCCTCTGAGACTGAACCCTTTGCTGATGAACTGTTCCACTATGTACGTGCCTTATATCAGAGTTACCATCCTGATGCGTTTGATTTGACTGATACCCCCTAGACGACAAGGAATTTTTAGCATGACCTTTGAATGGCAACCCCTACTCGGGTGGAGTGGTCTTCTCATTGGGGGAGGTTTATTAGGAGCCTATGGTTACAATAAACTGAAGCAAAAGAAACAAGCCGTTGGGATTGCGTCTGAGCATTGCATTGGGTGTTCTTTCTGCTATCACGACTGCCCCGAGGAAGCCATTCAGATGGTGCCTCGTGACACCCTCCCTGCCCCTCAAAACATGGCACATGCTTCAGGTATCCCATTCCCTAGCGTGGCACTTGTCAATGCTGCAAAGTGTACTTTGTGTGGTAAATGCCTTGAAAGCTGCGAGTTCCAAGCTATCCTAGTACCCTCTGCTTAAAACGCAAACGCTTAAACACGAGGTTTCCTAAGGGCTATTTAAACATCGAGGACTTCAGGTGAAAGGGCAAAAGGCTGGTCGTTTTCATCTTCTTCATCCTCTAATATCATCGGGTGAGACATGAGGTTCTCGGAGTCATCCTCCGCAGAAGGGGGTTGATAAAAAGGCAAGGTAAAGCCAAAAGTTGACCCCTTGCCTTCCTCACTCTGAACGTACACGTGACCTTGGTGATGGTCTTCAATGGCTGTTTTGACCAAATGTAGCCCTAAACCTGTCCCCTTAATACCATGGACTTTGGTTTCCACACGATAAAATCGGTTAAACAGGTAAGGAAGGTGTTCCTGTGAAATACCCATGCCTGTGTCTTGAATCGCACAATCTAACAGCCCTTGTGTCTCATCCACGCTTAACTGCAGAAGAACACTACCCCCTTCAGGGGTGTATTTAATGGCATTATCAATGAGGTTTCTTAATGTCCGCTGGATACTTAAAGGGTGTACTAATACTTGAGGTACTTTGTCAGGATAGCGTAACTTAAGGAAGAGCTTTTTCTCTTCGGCACGTAAACGAAATCCTTGAGCCACCTCAAGCATCATGGTGGACAAATCAAGGTATATTTTATCGAGTTTTACTTCGGGATTGGTGAGTTTAGAGAGGTCTAGCATATCATTCACCAACTCTTTTAAATGTTCACTCTCCGTATGAATCGTATGTAGAAATTCTTGATACGTGGTGGCATCCAAGGCTTTACCATAATTCACGAGCGTATCTGCGTAGGTTTTGATCGTTGTGACTGGCGTACGCAACTCATGAGAAATATTGCTAATGAAGCTGGACTTCATTGCTTCTAACTCACTTTGTTGGGTCACATCTTGGAGTGTCACTAAATACCCAGTGGTTAAAGGCTGGAAGGAGTCATCCATAAAATCAGGAGAGGCCATGGTGGTGGGTGATAAGGTTTGTGTGGTGCTGGCGTAGCTGAGAGAAGTCTCAATACTGGAAACATCTATGGGGGTAAAGCTTGCCTTGTACGTACGTTGATGTAATACAAGAGTCGTGTCCCAACTGGTCGTCTCAGAGAAATCAAGGTGTTCTAAAACCGTGAGGGCATCTTCAAAAGTAGGAATTCCTTCTTCATCAACAAAGCTGTAGAGGGGTATCCCAAGCATTTGGGTTGCTTCACCAAGTGCCATCATCGCCACGGCCTGCTCATTGATAAGAATTAACTGATGCCGAGCATTTGCTACAAGTACACCTTCTTTAATATGGTCAAGCACGGCAAACAGGCGTGCTTCAGACGCTTCAATCTGATTCAAAAAAGTTTGACGCTCTTGGAGATAGTCTTTATACCACTTGGTATGTAAATGATGTAACTGTTGCTCCATGCCATTGCTGAGAAGCGGGTGATGCACTAGCTGGCACGCATCTGGTGCCACATGTTGCTTTAATTCATACGCTTGCTTGCGTAAAATGCGTAAGCGTTCTCCTGTTGCCCAATAACACCAAGCCACAGTTGCAACATGAAGCATAAGACTGATACACCAAGCCCACAGTAAAGGCTGATGTACCTGCATCCATATAAAAAGGATACCGTGAGCAAAACAACTGACCCATAGTAACTGTCCCCAATGACCATGACGTGTTAACCAGCCTACAAAGGTGAGTGAGGAGGTATTTTCTTGAGCAGTGGCTTGGGTTCCCTGCTTGGAAGCAGTATTCGTAAGACCAAACATGGTACTAAACGCCTGAGGCAGAGACTTAAAGGTAAACATGGGTCAAACAGTGGCATCGTACAAAGGGGGACAAAGAAAATAGAAGCATTTGGCACATCCTAGCTTCTAAAAAAGTATAGCATAATGCACAGGTCAAGACAGGCGGGGATTTGAAGGAAACATGGCGTAACTTGGTTAAAGAAGCAAACGCCTCTGCAAAGAAAGTACTGTTTGAGGAAGCAAAAAGAATGGTACGCCTACTTGCATGGTACCTGTAGAATGCTGAAATGCAAGAACAAACGTTCTTAAGGTCTCGGATGTAACGTAACTATGTAACAGCACCTTGCAGTTTATCGTTTGCAAGGTGCTGTGATGGACTTTAAAAGGTAGTAGAACGCATCAGATAAGGATGAAAACGATTAAGAGGAAGCAGTATCCTCTGTAGCGTCTAAGAAGTCGCCTTCCGTGTCATCATCCTGCTGATAGATACTGGATATTTTAGAGACCGTCACGACGTAATCGGCTTCGTCCATACTTTGAAGTTTAACACCAGTTGCCATACGACCTTGCTGAGAAATATCTTGGGCTTTCAAGCGGTTGACAATACCTTGTGCTGAAACAATCATAATCTCATCGTCAGGGCTTACGATGCACGCACTGGATAATTGGCTAGTACGGCTCTTAAACTTCGTCGCAATCAGACCAATCCCCCCCCGAGACTGTAAACGGAACTCTGAGAAGTCACAGCGTTTACCATAGCCATCATTGGTAATGACAAGAATATCCACAGGGCTGGTAGGATTGGCAGGGGCAATACAGAAATCAACAATTTCATCCCCCCGACGCAATTCAATCGCCTTTACCCCTCGTGCGGGTCGTCCCATAGGACGCAACTCGTCTTTTACAGCGAAACGGATGGCCATACCATTGGCTGTGGTAATCAAGGCACTGTCAAGGTTGGTTGCTTCAAGCACCCACTTTAATTCATCCCCATCATTTAAGCCAATCGCAATTAAGCCGTTGCGGCGAATGTTCTCAAATTCTGAAAACAACGTACGCTTAATCACCCCATGCTGTGTGAGCATCACCAGTGAGGGTGCATCGGCTTCTTCATGGTGTTGGAGCGGTAGAACCGCCGTAATTTTCTCTTCGGGGTGTAAGGGGAGTAAGTTAATGAGTGCGAGACCCTTGGCATTTTTCCCACCTTCAGGTAAGTCAAATACACGTAAACTATAGACGACACCTCGGTTACTAAAGAGGAGTATTGTCCCGTGCATGGAGGTGGTGAGGAGATGTGCCATTTCATCTTCTTCACGAGTCTTCATACCCCCTGCCCCACGGGTTGCACGGTTTTGACGTTTAAACTGGCTTAAAGACACCCGTTTAATATAGCCCTTCTTTGTAATAAAGACGGACATGGGCGTATCGGGTACTAAATCTTCCATAGAGAAGCCACCAGACCCATCCTCATCAGGTAAAAGCATCGTGCGTCTTTCATCACCATAAGGCACTTTGAGGGCTTCAAGCTCTTCCTGAATCACACCAAGGATATGGGTTCTGGCACTTAAAATCCAATTTAAGTGTGCAATGGTTTTTTGAAGCTCATCATACTCACGTTGCACTTTATCTCGTTCTAAAGCGGTTAAACGACGGAGTTGCATCTCAAGAATGGCATTAGCCTGGGCTTCACTCAGGCTAAAGTTTGCCATGAGGTTTTGGCGTGCCTCTTCTGTAGAGGAAGCCGCACGGATGGTTTTAATGACCTCATCCAAATGGGTCATCGCCGTGAGTAAGCCAAGTAGGATATGGGCCCGTGCTTCAGCTTTTGCCAGTTGGAAGTGTGTACGCCGAGTGACGACTGTGACACGATGCTCAATAAAATGATGCAAAATCTCACGAACACTCAACAGTCGAGGTTGATTATCAACCAATGCCAGAAACATAACCCCAAACGAGCTTTGCAATTGTGTTTGCTTGTAAAGGTTACGCAATACAACGTTGGCATCCGCATCTCGTTTTAATTCAATCACGAGACGTAAGCCATCTCGGTCACTCTCGTTGCGTAAGTCAGAAATACCCTCAAGCTTTTTGTCTCGTACCAACTCGGCAATTTTTTCAATCAGGCTTGTGAGGTTCACCTGATACGGAATTTCGGTCACGATAATGGCATTACGCTCATGACGACCTTGCCCCCCGGGGATGACATCAATGGTTGTTGTGGCACGCATCACAACGCTACCACGTCCCGTTTCATAGGCATCTCTCACCCCTCGTTGACCGATGATAGAAGCACCTGTTGGGAAGTCTGGGGCTGGCATGAGCCTGAGGAGTTCTTGGGTTGTAATGGCAGGGTTTTGAATGGTTGCAAGGAGTGCATCAATCACTTCTTTGGCATTAAAGGGCGGAATATTTGTTGCCATACCCACCGCAATGCCACTGGCACCATTGAGCAGAAGCATCGGTAGGCGTGCGGGCAGCACGGAGGGTTCTTCCTCAGAACCATCATAGTTGGGAGAGAAATCAACGGTATCTTGTTCAATATCTTCCAGCAATGGCAATGCCGCTTTAGACAAACGAACCTCTGTATAACGCATGGCAGCCGCATTATCGCCCTCAATACTCCCAAAGTTCCCATGACCATCAATAAGAGGGTATCGGCTGGAAAAATCTTGGGCAAGACGTACCAAGGCATCATAAACGGCGGAGTCGCCGTGTGGGTGGTATTTCCCCAACACTTCCCCGACCACTTTAGCCGCTTTTTTGTAAGGTTTATCTGGCGTTAAGCCGAGTTCGTGCATGGCGTATAGGATGCGTCGATGGACGGGTTTCAAGCCATCCCGTACATCAGGTAACGCTCGCCCTACAATGACGCTCATCGCATAATCAATGTAAGAACGGCGCATTTCCTCACGTAAACTAATGGGTTGAATGGCACCCCCTGAAGGTGGCGGTGATGAGGCTTGAGACGTGTTATTACGAGCTTGCATGGTACTTTGACACCCTAAAAAGCCTATTAAAAGCACTTTAAAATAACTTACACATTGAAAGGATGTTCTTATTATACTGTAAATACGGTATAATCATGTCATTCTGAGTGAAGTGTCACAGAAAACGCTTTTCCATGCGATACCCTTTTTAGGGTAAGTGCTAACCTGCGAAACCACCTAATGACGTGATTGACTCGATTTGTTTTATGTCCTCTATAGAAGAAGAGACCCCGCCACTATGATTGCCATGACTGGTCATCTCGCCCTTGAACTTGGTATGATTCTCCTCATGCTGGTTTTGATTGTAGGTATTTGTCAGCTCTTTAGTAATGCAGTAGAGTGGCTAGGAGAAAAATTACAACTTTCAGAAGGGGTTGTTGGGAGTGTGTTGGCCGCCGTTGGTACGGCATTACCTGAAACCATTGTTCCCCTTGTTGCCTTGTTGGGTGGTGGCGCCGCAGCGACGATGACCCAAGGGCATCACGCAGGTGTGACCCACGGTCATGGGGAGGAAATTGGTGTTGGTGCGATTTTAGGTGCCCCCTTCATGCTCATTACGCTGGGCATGGTCGTGATAGGTACCTCGATAACCTTGGCTAAGGTTTGGGGTAAGCGAGATACGGACCTTAAAATTAACCCTATGGCTCCCAAACGAGATTTATTCTTTTTTGGTATCGCCTACTTGGCTGCTTTTGGTGCTGGACTTTTACCCGAATCTTTGCATGTCGTACGCCATATTTTAGCGTTCTTCCTTTTTGGGTGGTACTTTTATTATTTGTACGTCATGTTGCATGCCTCAAAGCAAGAAGCCAAAGCGGAACACGCACACACTGAGGAAAATGCTACACAGCAAGAAAGTCATTTAAGCCCACTCTATTTTGCACCTAAACAAGCGTCACCCAGTATGGGGTTTGTTCTGGCTCAAATTGTGATAGCACTTATTTTGTTGGTTCTTCTTGCCCATCAGTTTGTAGGTACCATTAGCCAAGTGGCAACGGAGCTGAATGTTCCTGCTTTCCTTTTGAGCTTAATCATTGTCCCTATTGCGACGGAGCTTCCTGAAAAATTTAATAGTTTTGTGTGGTGTCAACAAGACAAAGATACCCTTGCCGTAGGCAACATGACTGGGGCTATGGTGTTTCAGAGTTGTTGGCCTGTCTCGGTTGGATTACTTCTCACGCCATGGCAACTCACGCAAGAAGCCATGGTCAATGTGGCTTTATGTATGGTGTGTAGTTTATGGATGTACCTCATGGTGTTTTCAAATCCAGGTCGTAAAGGTGCTGCACTGTGGTTACTTACAGGGGGGCTTTTTTACATAGGCTACATTGTATACATGCTGGCTCATAAACCAGCATAAAAAACCTGCTGATAAAAATGACTGAGTGTCCTCAGCCATGAAAGCTCCTTCTTTTGAGGGAGCTTTCTCTTTTAGGGTGACTAAAGAATCATGAACGAGGCTACACTTGGGGTATCTCCCGCTATCTTTACCTTTCTTTGTGCCAGCACGTGCCTTTTAGAAACGGAATTCTTGATGATGCCCCATAATGACTCCTCTTCAGAACATCATGACCATCGCACCCAAGCACAGGCACAAATCACTCAGCATACTTCTCAGCAAAAGCTATACACTGCTTTAACAGCCAAAACGCCTGCACAAAATGCCCATGTAGACTGGTTATACACCAGTCCCCAATGGGTTGAAAGTTTGGTCAATGGGTATCAAGCGGGACGCTACGGCTGGGTTTGGCAAAATTTGGAAGGCTTACTCCCTCCTGTCAACACCCCTGAAATGCGCGATGCTTTGGCTTCATGGGAACCTGAGGGGGATTTAAGTCAAACCCATATTGCGACGCTCCTTTATATTGCAGGGCTGACATTAACCCAGCTTGGAAAACCTGAAGAGGGACAGTACTACATTGCGTATGGGACGCTAAAAAATCCTACTGCTTGGGACTGGCAAGTGCATCGTGCGATGGTCTGTATGCAAGCAAAGAATCTTGATGAAGCGCTTGAAGTGATTGAGCATGTCCTTAAGCATCAGCGCCATCATGTCCTTGCTCAAGAAACCCTTGCCCAGATTTATAACCAACAGGGACGTTTAGACGCATCTGAAACACGGTTCCAAAAGTTACTCCAAAAGCATCCGCAAAATACTTCTGCACGCTATCATTATGCCCTGATGCTCCATACCACGAAGCGTAATCTGTCCTTAGCACGTCAACAATATGAACGTGTCCTTGCCCATGCACCACGTATGATTGAAGCACGTTTGAATCTTGCCATGCTCCTTCATGAACATCTGCAAGATTACTCGGAGGCTGATACGCATTATCAGTGGTTACTGACGCAAGAGAGTCTCCAAGAAAGTCAAAGGCTCGATGTCCTGAAAGGACTGGCCAGTAGTGCCTATGCTCAAGGGCAAACAGAACAAGCCGTACGTTATTTAAGTGAAGCCGTACGTATGCCTTCGGGTCATCAGCAACCTGAACTATGGCAACAATTAGCTCAATGGTGCTGGGGTATTGGACAAGGCGAAGAGGCTCAGCAATGTGAAGAAGCCCTCTTGAAACTGGCATATGCTCATCTACAGTTGGATACCATGTGGGATACTACACCCACACATCCAGAATGCGATACGATGCCCACAACATCACTCACTTCATTACCAAAAATGAGTCAAGGGCTTTGGATTTACGTACAGTACCTTGAACAGCAAAAACAGTCTGGCCGTATGGAGCAAGGAAGGGATGCTTGTGAGCGTCTTCTGCAAGATGTCTGGGAACCATGGGCGACTCAATATGAAGCCGTGCTAAACCCTGCGATATCCTCAGAAGAGAAGGAAACGCCTCTCAGTGCCTCTTTACAGGATACCCTTTTGGCTTGGTCCAATATTGTGGGGATTTATGGACTGTTTTGCGAAGCGTTGGGAGACAGTACCCAAGCCAAACAAGCCTATTTACAACAACAGAGTTTGCTTGATAGACTCGCCTGTGAGTCACCCGCTATTTGGGATTCACAGGGCGATAAACAAGCCATTTTGGCGAATCAAGGCTTATGGTCGTTAAGAACCCTCACGCCCTGCATGGCTGTGGAACCTCAAGAACTCATTGACATTACCGAAGTGCGTCAAGAATCTGACCGACTTTTATACGAACGATGGCAGGCTTTAGGGCAACCTCAGGCCACTTGGCAGAGTCTACTTGCCCAACACATGTACCGTTATGAAGGGACACGTTACGGACATAACGTCGCTTCAGAAGACCAAGAAGCCCTCACCCGCCATTACCAACAATGGTTTAAACCCTTACCCAATTCAGATGTAGCCCTCTCAGAGTGGCATCCCGACAACGAACGCCCCTTGCGTATTGGTTTGTGGATTACAGAGGGCAGAGAACAAGCCTTTATTGATTACTATCACGGATTATGCACCCATGTTTTAGGGGGCAACCATCTGCCCCATGTGTGTACCATTATTGGTAGTCGCTTCAGTAAACTGCAAATGGAAGCACTGTATCACGGCGAAACACAAACGCCATGGTATGTACATCAAGAATGGTTGCACCCTCACACCGAACTTCAAGATACTGCGACACGCTTAAAACAGTATGCTTTTGATTTATTGATATGGGATGACTATGGTGGGGAACCACAAAGCACTTGGTTACCTTACACTGATATTGCAAGATGCCAACTCACGGGCTGGAGTAAGCCCGTACTCACGGGGTTAAATACGCTGAGTTTATTGCCTCCTGTCTCTCAGTTTCCTTGGTTGCCCCCCGTAGAACATCAATCGCCGCCATCTATCTTACAAGACCAACAAGCAACCCGCCATATATTAGGGCTACCTGAAATGTTGGATATTAAGCTCATTGGTTGCCCTTATCATCCTGAGAAACTCTCACCAGAGTTATTACAATGGTGCTGTGATATTTTAGAAGAAGCTGAAAGCCAGAACCTCCAAGTACGGTGGCTATGGCGGGAACCCGCTTTCGTTTCTTTAAAACAAAAAATGGTCGACGCACTCGAAGCACGTCTTAGTCCTAAAACGATGCAAAACTTTTTATGGCTTCCTCCTATGGGGCAAGCACGTTTTATGAACGTACTCCGAGCGATGGATGCTCTCATTGAACCCCCTGTGTCGGGTGGTGGACGTATTACCTATGAAGCTTTCAGGGTGGGTACGCCTGTCTTTACAGTAGAAGGCTACACACGGACACCTCACTGGCATCAAGCTCTCGGACACCAAAGTATTATACCTACCCACTGTGAGTCACCTGAAACCATGCGTCAGGCTCTTATGGCATGGTTACATACCCCAACGGCACAACAAGAAAGCCAGTATCGTCCTTACCTACAACAATGCGTACAACAAAGCCTTAAAACTTACTATGAAGCTTTAGAAACCCATCGCCAATCTTGGTGGCAGCACATTATGCAGGCTGTGGTAGCGTCCTAAAGTGGGTGTGATACCATGAACAAGAATCCCAGCTTTTGTTAAAAGCTGGGATTCTGCGATTTAAGATATCAAAGTTTACTTTAGATGGTAAAGCTATTGATAAGGTCTGTTAAATCAGTGTTTGCTTCCATGGTTTCAGAGTCATAGAAAGGCAACTCAATGGGTGTATGCTCACGAAGGGCAGGAATGTTTTCCTTCAAGCGGTCTTCAAAGGTTGGAAGAGCCACTTGATAGTAAACGCCAAGAGGGATACGGTCTTCCACTTCGTAAGCTTTTTGAATCGCTGCCAATTTCTTGGTTTGAATTTCAGCTTCATCGGTGGGGTCTTGTACCACGCCATTGTAACCAATATCTTCAAGGTAGTAAGTACGAGGCATGTCTTCACCTGAAGGTGCTTCAACGGTACCACTAAAGAAATCTTTCGTGTGGATGTCATTGTAAGTGGGGCAAGGTTGAAGAATATCAACAATCGCCATACCACGGTGTTCAATGGCAGCCATCAAAGTTTTCTTTAAGTGCTTGGCATCAAAGGCATAACTTCTTGCAACGAAAGTGTAACCCGCATTCACAGCCATAGCCAAAGGGTTAATGGCTTGGTTAATGTTGGGAGCGGGCAATGACTTAGGCTGTGCACCTTGTGCAAGGGTAGGAGAAGCCTGCCCCTTGGTTAAGCCATACACTTCATTGTTAAAGACGATGTAAGTCACATCGACGTTACGACGACCAGCGTGTAAGAAGTGTCCAGCACCAATCCCATAGCCGTCGCCATCACCACCAGCGGCGATAACCGTCAACTTAGGATTGATAATTTTGCCACCCAAAGCATAAGGAAGCACACGCCCGTGGAGGGTGTGTACCCCATAACTTTGTACGTAGAAAGAGGAACGACCTGAACAACCAATCCCTGCAAATAGCTGCACTTCCCAAGGAGGAATCCCAAGCCCAGTAATGGCTTGATGCACAGCGTTTAAAATACCAAAGTCGCCACACCCAGGACACCACTCAGGGTGTACATAGGTTTTCATTTGAGCGGGCTTAATGGTATTTTGAGGCAAGCGTTGTCCGAACTCCGCCATTTGAGTAGGCAGAGGAGGAGGAGCGACGGGGGTAGAATTAGCGGCCACTGGTTAAGGCTACCTTTCTGGTTCCGTTAAGGGCAACATCACGAAGAGAGTCAACCATCTCAGTTTCGGAGATAGGACGACCGGTCCATTTAAGAATTTTATGAGGGATATCAATACCCGTATTCATACGAATCACAGTCCCTAACTGACCACTGTAATTGGCTTCTACCAACACAAGGCGCTGACCCTTAGAAAGAATCGCACTAATGGCTTCGGTAGGAAATGGGGACATCATACGGATTTGAAGGACGTTCAACTGAATACCTTCTAGTGCAAGCACTTTCATGGCATCCAAAATAGGCCCTTTGGTAGAACCCCAACATACTACGGTCATTCCTGCATCAGGAGACCCATAGAGTTTATATTGATTGTCTTGAGGGACTTCCTTCAACACAAGTTCTAACTTACGTTGACGTTTTTCCTGCATAGGAAGACGGATTTCAGGCTTTTCAGTGACCTGACCATACTCATCATGCTCGTCACCCGTAAGCCAGTGGATACGACCAGGGGTTCCAGGAAGTGCACGGGCAGAAATACCACTCTCGGTGATTTCAAAACGCTTGTGCATCTGGATACTTTTTTGAGGGTCGCCAATCACATCAGGGTCAGCACCTGCAATCAAACCACGATTGATATGCCAACCTGTTTGGTCAATGACCTCACAAGACTGTGTGCTGTTTGCTAAAGCCTTATCCACCAAAACCATCACAGGCATTTGGTAAGCTTCAGCGTAGTTGAAAGACTGGAAGCCGTCTTCAAAACACTCATGAAGGTCGCCAGGTGCAATGACGATTTTAGCAAAGTCGCCATGCCCAGGATTAAGGGCGTAAAGCAAGTCGCCTTGCTCATGGCGAGTAGGAAGCCCTGTGGAAGGACCACCACGTTGGTAGTCAAACACAACAGTAGGCACTTCGTTGATACCAGCCCAACCAATCCCCTCAGCCATCAAGGAAAATCCAGGCCCTGAGGTGGAGGTTGAAGAACGAATCCCGCTTGCAGCCCCACTGTTTGCCATATTGATAGCCGCAAGTTCATCTTCACATTGAATCACGACCGTACCAAACTCAGGATGCTCTTCCAAGAAAATACACTCATCCACGGCAGGCGTGATGGAGTAGTAAGTCTGAAAACGGCAACCCGCTTTAATTTTACCAAGCCCCGTAGCAACGGAACCGTTGAGAATCATACGGGTTCCTGGTGCAGGAGGGTTGGGGTTAGGTGCCATGATAAACTCAAATCCAGCACAAAGCTCATGGTTTTTAATAAAGTGCCAAGCTTTTTCACCTGCTTTAAAGTTCAGTGCTGCAAGCTTTGCTTTTTTACCCGTGAACAAACCATTTAAAGCACGCTCAAGAGGCTCAAGACCTAAACCCATCAAAGCAAGCGACCCTGCCACCGCAATGGTGTTTTTAACAATCGCAAGCTTGGTAATGGGGACTTGAAGCTCGTCTGCAAGCTCTTGAATAATGGCATCAAAGGGCATAGGGAAAAGCAATACGCCTTCTTTGAGTGCTAAGGTTTCAGGCTTTGTAATACGAGGGTCGTAAATCAAAGCACCACCCGAAACAATTTCATCGCCATGAATCACAGCAGTGTCGTTGTCAAAAGTGGCTAGAATATGAACAGGGTCAGTGAAAGAAAGAATGCTCTCTGTCTTCACACGAACTTGGAAGTAACTATGAGCGCCTTTAATGTTGGAATGGTACTCACGCTTCCCGAATACCCAATAAGCGGCCTCACTACAGGCACGGGCAAACAACGTCGCAGACGAGTCAACCCCTGTCCCTTGAGGGCCACCAATCATCCAACAAAGATCATTTTTTCCGTTGGCGGTGGTCATAACCAGATGGTTCCCAGAATAACAGGCATAACAAAACAAATGACACAAAAAACAAATCAACGCTTAAAACTTGAAGCCTTTTGGGCAAAACACAATGCAAAGACACAACATTCACAAGCCAACAAGGGTTCAGTGATACAGGCTTTATTTCAGAGTGTGATAGCATTCCAGAAAACACTTTGCACAGTCCTTCATTAAAGCACGGGCATAAAAGCGTGAAAAGCTTTTTATCTAATAAAAGGTCATGAGATTTTACAGTAATGGCTTCATGTGCCTTCATTGACTCAAAAAAAGCAGTTAAATGAAACCCCACGCTTGCAAAACAAGCCAAAATGAGTGCAAAATTAGGTATTATATAAAGTACGACACTTGGCATGAAGTTTCATGCCGTCTTATGGTACGCTTGCCCATGGTGCCAATAACGCTTTTTCGTCTCCTAATCCCTTATTTATGCTGGATGTTTTTTGGAATCATGCTTACCTCCACCCATGCTCTTTCACCAGATGCTATCTCTCAAGTCCTTTCAGAGTCCATCACGCCTTGCACGCCCGCAGGTGCCATACCAACGAGCATTTTGACTTGTTTTACGGAAGGTGAAGCCATCCTTGGAGAACACCCTTGGTTGTACGAAGGTACCCAGAGCTGGACGCTAAAACAACTCCGTGAAGAGGCTGAAGCCCTTGCTTGGAAGCTCAAAGCAGAATGGCAACTCTTAGAAGGGGATACCATTGCCCTGTGTTTCACAAACCAACAAGCTTGGTGGATGAGTTTTTATGCCTTAAGGCTTCTCAATGTCACTGCCGTACCCCTCAACTTACAAATCGGAGTGCAAGGTATTTTTGAAGTACTTAAAAATGCACAAGTAAAGGGCATATTGGCTGAAAGTACCCTGTTGAGTATGCTCTTAAAGCAACCCTCTCTGCATCATGGCGGTAAGGCTTTTGGGGATGTCATTAAAGCTTCAGGAGGCATGCCTTGGCCGATACTGCTTTTTGCATCAGAGGAGGATGCTGAGGCAGGGCAAATCCTTCAATACCTAGGAACGCACAGTAGCGTGTACGATGTTTCTCAACAGACACGTGTTACGCCTATCCATCCTGATAACTACGCCTCACGTTGGCAGGCAATATGCACACGTACAGCCCCTTCTCAAGAGGAAGTAGCGGTTATTCTCTATACGAGTGGGAGTACGGGTGTGCCAAAAGGTGTGCCACTCACTGAATATAACCTCCTGCACAATATGGCAGGTTTTGCCACGTTGCTTTCATTAGAAAACTACTTGCAAGCCCCTGTCTCTAACAACACCCCCCAAGGTATCACAACGCCGTGGATGTTGCTCGCATTGCCTTTGTTTCATAGTTTTGGCTTTATGTGTGGATTGTACGCCTTGCATATGAAGGCACGGGTTGTGTTAGTGCCAAAGTTTAGCCCGAAAGCCATTTTACAAGCTTTACAAACCTACCCTATTAGTATTCTTCCGCTCGTCCCAACCTTTTTTAGCTTGCTACTGGATGCTGGTAAACAACATATGGCTCAAGCAGCTTCCTTGGCTTCACCCTTAGAATCTCGCAATACACCCAAACCCTTCCCTCACCTACAGTATTGTATTTCAGGGGGAGCTGCCCTACCCGTCAGCTTATTGGATGCCGTGGAACACACACTAGGGGTCACGGTCTTGGAAGGGTATGGACTTACTGAAACGTCTCCAGTGCTTGCTGTGAATACTCCCAAGCATGGACGAGTGGCACGTTCAGTGGGCCAGGTGGTTCCCAACGTTGCCATACGATTGGAACCTTTATCCTCTAACGAAGCACCTTGGTATTTTACCCCAGAAACACATACGGAAGCCTCACCTTTTGAGGGGGAAATTGTTGTGCAAGGACCCAATGTCATGTCAGGCTATCATCAGCAACCTGAAGCGTCACAGGGTGCTTTTACGCAAGATGGCTGGTTTAAAACAGGCGATATTGGGCATTTTGATGCCCAAGGTAATCTTTACATTTCAGGGGGGCGCATTAAGGATTTAATTATCAAGGCTGGTGAAAACATTGCCCCTTTGAAAATCGAACAAGCCCTGATGGCACATCCTGAGGTGCTTGAAATAGCCGTTATTGGACATCCCGACTCAAAACTTGGAGAAACCATTGTGGCTTACTGTGTACCTAAAATGCCCACCGATGCCACCGATGCCACCGATGCCCTCATTAAAAGTTTAAAAGCCCACGCAAAAACACAGTTACCCCCTCTTTACACACCCGATAGTTACCATATTTTGTCCGAACTGCCTAAAACGGCTACAGGTAAAATAGACAAACGTACCCTCAAAGCAAAGGTACAAGCGCCTCAAACCACTATGTAACGTGCTATCGTGAGTATTGGTCTAAGCCTCTGGGCGTACATAACCTCGAATGTTTTTTGCACTCAAGGGGTATTCACGACGCTTGAGTGCATCACTACTATTGCCTTCAATGGTCTTGACTTTGCCCCCCTCGACGCTTTCAACAATACCAATATGGTTTGGAGACCCACCCACGTCAAAAATGATTAAATCGCCAGGTTGAGGGGTGTAGGTCCCCTTTAAAAAGGCACGCTGATTTTTTTGCCCCCACGCCCAAATATCCCGTACGGCGGACTGATGCCCAAAGGGTGAGCCGCCTGCCTGTTGGTAGGCGGTCGACACAAAATCGGCACACCATGGCTGGTTTTTACCACGGGAGTAAGCCTGCGAAATATAGGACTGATTGTTTTTCTCGGTAATCCCCTTGGCAAGCTCCTGTTTTGCCCATTGTAAAGCACTGCGTGCCTTGGTGCTTATCTGCTGCCCGATATCCCCTAGCACTTGCCCTACTTTTTGTGGGAACTGTTGTAACCCTTGCCACATACGAGACATCCAGCCTCCTAAGCCGCCACTTGAAACGCTCCCTATACCTCCCATGAAGGGCTGTGGTGAAACATTGGATGTACTTACACTGTTGGGCATGTTCAACTGCCCCATGCGTTGTAGAGACGGGGATAAACCTGCGTTACCTTCAGAGATGCCTGACGCACTGGCAGAGATACGTGACGCACTGGGGAAGTGCCAAGCCTTAACCCCTGATTGTAAAAAGCGTTGTGCATGCACCGAAAAGCCTTCGTACCATGGGGCATTTGACGAGGGTGCTGTTTGTCTGAAAAACTGAAGACCTTGCGGTTGTACTTGAGGACTCATAGCAGGTAAAGCCCCCATGCGAAGCCCTTTCAAAGTGGTGGTTGCTGAGGTCTCAGATAAACCTATGTTAAAACTCGACATGGGGTTCATGGCTTGTTTCATACCCTAATACGTCATCATTATTCACGATTATGGTTATACTGCGATGCTTAAAATCATCATATTTCCCCTGTTGGTCACTTATAAAACTCACCCCTAGCATCCATCAGCCATTGGGTATAGTTCTCCTTACGAATGAAACCTTTTATAAAACGATTTTGTGCTATGGTATTCATCCTTTACTACAACTACTACAACTACTACAACTACTACAACTACTACAACTATTACCACTCATAATCAACACGCTCTCTGAGAAACGAGACCCCAAAAAAAGGTATGTTTCTTGTAGAATGAGGTAGAAATGTTAAACTAAGTAGATAGGTTACTTAAGCGTGGCGTTTCCTCAAAAAAGCTAAAATCGCTATTATTTTTGAAAACACAATAAGCCTCCATCTTCACAAGTCTCCACTTTACTGAAAAGAATGCCTCTCACCCATGATGAACTCACCTACAGCTCGCCCACAAAGACATTTTACTTTATGTGCCTTACCTGGAGACGGTATTGGTCCTGAGATTGTACGTGCGGCACAACAAGTGATGGCAACCCTCGCTAAACTACACCACTTTACGGTGACATGGCATGAGGCTCTTCTTGGTGGTGTTGCTTATGAGGCTACTGGTAATCCTTGCCCTGAAGCCACCCTAGAAACAGCCAAGCAGTGCCAAGCTATTTTACTGGGCGCTGTGGGAGACCCAAAGTTTGATGGTGCCGATGTACCCCCTACCCTCCGCCCTGAACGTGGTTTACTTGCGATTCGTAAAGCGCTTGGGCTGTATGCAAATATTCGTCCCTTAAAGCTCTACCCACAACTTGGTTACTTATCCCCACTGAAACAAGAACGTCTTGAAGGGGTGGACTTTGTCATGATTCGTGAGTTAACAGGTGGCGTATATTTTGGTAAACCTCAAGAGAAGTCTGCCCATGAAGCATTGGACTCCTTACGTTACACCCGAGAAGAAATTGAACGCATTGTTCGTCTTGGCTTTGAAACCGCCCAACGTCGTCCTCGAAAACATCTTACCAGTGTTGATAAAGCCAACGTTTTATACAGTTCCCAGTTATGGCGCGAGGTTGTGGAAAGCCTTGCACCTGCCTATCCTGATGTGACTGTGCAACATCTCTACGTTGATAATACGGCGATGCAACTGATTTTGAACCCTAAGCAATTTGATGTGATTGTCACAGAAAACATGTTCGGGGACATCCTTAGTGATGAAGCTGCCGTTTTAGCAGGGTCACTCGGGATGCTCCCTAGTGCCAGTTTATCGATGCATGCGGATATGCCCTCTTTATACGAGCCTATTCATGGTTCGGCCCCCACATTAGCGGGTCAAGACATTGCCAACCCTGTGGCTACGTTGCTATCTGTTGCGATGATGCTTGAATACTCTTTAGAAGCCCCTGAGGTTGCCCTACATTTAACCCAAGCTATTGGTGAAGTACTTGCATCAGGCAAACTGACTGCCGATTTACTCCCCGTAGGAAGCACGCAAGTGCCGATGGGTACTCAAGCATTGACCGATGCGGTGTGTGAAGCACTCTATCGCACTGCCAAGCTTGCTTGTTAAACATACTTCTTTTATCCTTCCTATACGGTATTTTGATGCTTGAGTTGCTATGCAACAAGGTGCTTACAAATCATGCTTCATTTTAATTTATCCCATGCTAGGGGTTATAGGAGCGAAAGCCAACGGATCCGTTGTATGTCTGAACAGTGGCTTATCGAGGAAATATACTGCCCTGCTTGTGGTGGACAACTTGTTAAACATCCTCGTAACACCTCTGTGAGAGATGCATATTGTATTGTCTGTAATGCACAGTATGAACTCAAAGCTAAAAAGACCTCTTTGCATAAGATCACAGCTTTGCCACCTAAAATAGTGGACGGTGCCTATAGTACGATGATGCAACGTATGGCATCAAACAGTATGCCTCATCTTTTCTTTCTTCAATATTTGGAGGATTATACAGTAGCCTCTTTAATGGTTATTCCTAAGCCATTTTTCATGCCTACACTCATTGAAAAACGTCCTCCTTTAAGTCAGCATGCAAGACGTTCAGGTTGGGTCGGGTGCAACATTTTACTCGAAACCATCCCTGAAATGGGGCGTATTCCTATGATCTCTGACCAAATATTGAAGCCAAAAGCACAGGTCATTCAGACTTTTAAAAAGAGTCTGTTTTTAGAAAAGATCACGAACAACGATACCAAAGGTTGGCTTCTCGATGTCATCCGATGTATTGAATGGACGAATAAAAAAGAGTTCACCCTGAGGGATCTTTACCAATATGAAACGCTCTTAAGGCAATGGCATCCTCAAAACAACCATATACCCGAAAAAATCAGGCAACAACTCCAAATTTTAAGGGATTCAGGGTTTTTAATATCGATAAGGAAGGGGGTATATCAAGTTATTTAGAACACGTCACGCTGTGGTTCACGGTATGATGGAGAGGTTGGTAAAGGTTATGAAGTTGCCTCAAGGCGGTGTAAAGACTCCGATGTGAAGCGATGCCAAGGCCCGCAATATCTTCCGCTGTGCCATGAGACACGGAAGTACGAATAAAGGGAAGACCAATCGTGACATTGACACAGTCAAACCCTCCCAGTAATTTGACAGGAATTAAGCCTTGGTCATGATAGCTCGCAATATAGGCATCATAGGGTGGGGTGTGTGCTTGTAAACCACGAAACACAGCGTCGGCAGGGAGAGGCCCTTCTAAAATAGGGTCATGAGGCAAACGTTTTTTCTGGTACTGTGCCACAAAAGGACGCATCACAGCGTTCTCGACCGTGCCTCCTACTTCACCAGCATGGGGATTGACCCCAAGTAACGCAATACGCAGGGGAGAGGGACGAGAAGAAGGTTGTAGAGCGTGCAAAAAGCGATTTAAAATCGCCACTGTTTTTTCCAGTGTTGCGGGCGTGATACGGCGTTCAACTTCTGCAAGTGGCAAATGTCTCGTGAGGGTTAGTACCTTTAAATGCTCATATACAAAGAGCATTTCTGCTTGCGATTGATTCGAGAGTAGCCCTAACTGACGACTCCAGTAATCTAATATCTCCGTATGCCCCTGATGCGTGATGCCCGCTTCTTGTAAATGATGTTTTGAGATAGGACCTGTCACAAGTCCTTGACACATACCGCCAGCAATCAAGGTCATGGCATGTCGGAGGGCATCCCAAACTTTTTCTCCAGGGTGTATGCCTTCTGCGTCGTACCATTGTAAGCGTTGCTGAAACACTTCTGACTCAAATACCTGCCACGCTGGTAACTGTTGTGCGGTCATGGTGTCTTTGACACGATACAGCCAGTGCCATAACTGCTGTATGTCTCCTAAAATAACCAACCTAAATGTATCAGAGCATAAAGCTTGCTGAAGAGAAGGGTCAAGCAAAAGCTTAGCCGTAATTTCAGGACCAATCCCGAAGGGGTCTCCGATACTGAGGGCATAAGTAGGATGGTTATACTTGACTAGGGAGAACATAAGGCATGCTTATCATACGTTGAAAATTGAGCTGAGGGCTAATGATGAGACCCATGATGGGGCGTGATGGGGCTTAATGGGGATAGTATAGCACTGATGTAAGCCCAGAGTACACTCTCCCCCAACCTCGATTGCACAAGAGTGCCTAGCCCTCTTGTGCAGGTTTTTGACCCTGCATATCCCGATAGGCTTTTCCCCAAGCCCCTAAATTTAATTGCTGATAAGCAAGCTTGACAGCCTCGGCACCAAAATTAGGGATATAGTCAACCACTGTATCCATCAAGCGACGGTCTTCAGGGGAAAGCTTACCGTCGGGAAATTGGGCTTGTTGCAATAAGCTGGTTGCCATCCCTTGTAGACGTTGTAAGGCTTGTGGCGGAAAAAGGTCAGGAGATTTGGCTAAGTCAGGCAATTTACGCAAAATCGCATGACCCACCCAAAAGCCAGGACTGTCCTGTACAAGGGTGGTTGCTGCTTGCTCGCCAAGGTCAATTTTACCATCCCCTGAAGCATCTGAAACTTGCATCCAACGGCGGGCTGTGGCTTCACCTAAGGTATCCATAGGTACTGCGGGATTGGGACCTTTAGGGTTAATACCAAAAGCCGCACGTACTTCACCAAAATCCCAAGCACCGTCTTTGTTGGTATCAAAACGCTGAATTACAACATCATTGAACCCTAAATTATTCATCGTGGATTGCAAGGTTTGAGCCTGTGTTTGGTACCCTGTAGGCGAGTAAGTAATATTGGTTTGAGCCGCACGTAAGGGGTCTGTATCCTGCATTTTAATGAAGGCACGCCCTGCTTGTCGTCCGTAACCACCAGGCAATCCGTTAGGATACCCTGTACTGCCAAAACGTTGGGCGCCGATAGGAGTCATCATGGCTTTTCACCCCAATGGTAAACATTAGAAATAAACATTAGAAACATGGTAAACATCAATGAAGTACAACGAAGAAACATATCCCTTAAAGCCAACCGCAGTGGGCTTCATCCCTATGAAACCTGAAAGGATTCCTGTTGCTATAATAACCCTATTGAGGTGAGCATCGTATCTTAACGCATTGAACACTTCATGGTGTAGAGAGACTTTGTAAGGGGACATGAGAATAAAAACAAGCGTCTCAATAAAAGTGCTGAAACCATTGCCCTCTTTTTTCCGTATTTGAATGAGGTATCTTGGAGGTGTGCCGTAAAGATAAAAAGCTTTGCAAATCCATCTGTTTTTTTTACCATAGAAGGATAGCAGTTTTTAAAAGCCATTTTTCTTTAAAATGCACTGTTTATCACAAAAGATGCTCCTGTAAAGTAAAAACTCTGCCGTAGTTTTGAGGGTCTTAAACTTGACGTAAACTGGAAATGTTAACTATTTTGTTACAGCTTGTAAACAAAAGCCTTTTTTTGGTCGTAACGATAGCATCGTCAAAATTAAGTTTTTTACTTTATCCCTCATAGATAGCATTTGGTTTTTCGTCATGTCATGTTCTGTTCCCGTGTTGTGTTGCTCTTTTTACCCAATCATTTGAAACCCCTGACGCACCTATGTCTCCTGCACATAATCCTCTATCCTCTATGTCTCAAGGTTCCGATGTTGCTGATATGTCTAGCGTACCACCCATTCGGATGGCTGTTCTTGGCTTTGGTGGCTTAGGTCGTGGCATGCTCGCCATGGCAAATGCTCGGAAAGGGTTTAAAGTGACGGCAATTGCTGATAGTTCAGCATGGGCTTATACCTCTGATGGATTCACGCCCGAGATGTTTCATCAGGTACCCTGTCTCAAGGCACTTGACACCACGCCTTATCAGGGGTCTGTGGAACGTGTTAATGCGATGCACAATGCCATGATTGAACTTCTCCAAGAGCATGGTCATGAACTCGATGCCGTTTTTCTTGCTGTGCCTAATATTCCTGTTAATTTTTATGCAACGACCCTTGAAACCATTGCCAACCGTACGCCTTTCCAAGGTGTAGTGGTGGATGCACTCAAGCGTACCTCTGCTGTGGAAACCCTTTTGCCGCTTGAGCGTCTGTTGCGTAGTAATTCAATTTTGCACATTACTGGTGCGGGTGCGACCCCTGGGTTTCTGAGTACGGTTGCCGCCGTGGCAGCCCAATCTTTTGTTGAGGTATTAGGGGTCGATATTTGGTTTGGCGTAGGGGTGAGTAACTGGGAAGCCTACCGAGGTACGATTAAAGAAGACTTTTTACACGTCCCTGGCTTTACGCATGCACAGGTGGAAGCAATGACTGATGCGGATATTCTTCAAGCCCTTGAAGAACGTAATGGCGTGCTGGAACTCCGTAACATGGAACATGCGGATGATATCATTCTTGAACTCACGGGTATTTGTCCTCGTGAGCGTGTGACGGTAGGTGGGTTAGTGGATACCCGCCAAGCCAAAAAACCCTGTACCACCACCGTGAAAGTGACAGGACGTACACTTGCTGGAGAGGTTACCAGCCATGAGTTTCATGTTGGGGATGCTACCACGATGGTTGATAATGTTTGTGGTCCAGCCCTTGGGTTTATGAATCGTGGGGTGGAGTTGATGCGTCGTGGTATCTTCGGATTATTAACTTCCGCAGAAGTATTACCCCGTTATCGTGCCATGCCTTGGGCCCCTGAGTATTCGCTTGAGGGTGAATCCAAAGGGTTCACCATGGCATAAAATTGCGTTTCAAATAAGCTAGGCTTATACTTGAGCCTTCAGTTTTTTTGTTGCATAGTGATGCACACGCCTTCTGTTTCATTGAAACAGAAGGCGTGTGGTTTGTCAGTGTTTGGTTTTTGGACGTGCCATGTGCCAAGAAAGCCCCTTTCCTCAATGATGTCTTCCCCCTCTCCACATGTACAAGCGTGTCTTGAACACCTACTCTATACGACAAAAAAACGCTTGATTTTTGTTGCTGGTACGGATACTGATGTTGGTAAAACCTATATCACCGCACAACTTGCCAAAGCCGCATTAACCTTGGGTAAAGACCCCTACGTGCTAAAACCCATACAAACAGGTGTAAAGACTTTAGAAGAAACCGATGCAGCGTGGGTTGCACATACAGTGGCACAGGCCACAGGTAAACCCATTGCGTGGCAAGTGAATGCACAATTCCCCATTCCTGCTACGCCCGCCGTTGCAGATACACAACAGAGCCTCAGCCCCGAAAAGATTATCCAGGGGATTGACCTTTGGGTTGAAGCCGCATTTAAAAATCCTCAAAGCATTGTCTTTTGCGAGTTGGCAGGCGGTTTACGTGTACCACTTTGTAGCCAATGGAGTAATCTTGAATTGCTTAAGCATTATGCGAGCAGTACTATGTCACATTTTGCCCAAGAGAGTAGTATCGTACTGGTTGCCCGTACGGCTTTGGGGACACTCAATCATACTCTGCTGGCTGCAGAACGCTGTTTAAGTGAAACCCTTCCTCTCCATGCGATTCTTTTGAATCATGGGGCTTTAGGAGGCTACCAAGCACAAATGCAGGCATATCAAGAGGCGGTGAGTACTGTGAAGGCACAACTCACTCCTTGGCTGCCACAGTCTGTGCCTATTTATGGGCCAGTATTATCCGAGTAAGTACACAGACCACAGTCCTGAAGGAAGACCCTGCAACGTCGTGTAGGGTGACAAGGCTGATAGGGTGACATGGAGGCAGTGGATACACGTACTTCTGGATGCCAAGGCTAAGCCCTATCTTCTTTAACACGAGAAGATAGGGCTTAGGACATGGTTGTTTGAAACCAATGCTCGTTTAGGTAAGCGCGGGTCTTACTTCACTTTTGCAGTGGCGACTTGGTCACGGAAGCGTTTGCCAGCGGTGAAAGCAGGCACAACTTTCGCAGGAATCTTCAGCTCTTCACCTGTTTGAGGGTTACGACCTGTACGGGCGGAACGCTTACGAGGCTCAAAGGTACCAAAACCAACAAGGGTCACTTTTTTACCTTTAGCAACCGTTTTTTCGACGGTCTCAAGCAAAGCACTCAAGATATCAGCAACTTCTTTTTGAGAAGCTTTTGTTTTTTTAGCAACTTCTTGGACTAATTCTTCTTTGTTCATGAGGGTTTAAGCTCCTTTTAGCATCACAGAAATAACACACACGTTTCTGATTATAACGAGTTGTGCAAGAAAAGCAAGTATGAATTTTCAAGCGGGACGTGTTTTTACCCCGTATGGCGTGTCTGAAAGCCTCTCTTTATGGGCTATCTTACTCAGGAGATGAGATGCCTTTTAAAATGTAAAGTATCATTTAAAAAACAAAGGTTTTAAGGACTTTGCGAAGAGGCTATTTGTTAGTAGAAGGTTCAAGAGTTTGTGTGTTTGTGGTTTAAAGAGAATAGGTTCTAAGCATTTGAGTCAGAGACGTATGACCAACGACTTGCAAACGTTTTAGTCGCCAATCTTTTTGTGGGGTGTATGACCCATTTCAAGTGTAGGTTCAGTTAGGTAGAAAGTGGGTTTAACGCAACGAGATGAATTCTTTACTTTCTTCACAAGCTTCTCAGGAGTATCCTCCCCAACCCATGTGTCCTCAATTACCTACAGAAGAGCAAGCCCTACAGACGTGGCAAATCCAACAAAATGCTTTTGATATTCACAAATTTATGAGTGAACCCGATGCCTCATTGGAAGAAGAGACCTTCAAAGACTATAGTAGTGTGGAGGATGCTCTTGCCGCCATTGCACGAGGTGAAATGATTATTCTTGCCGATGACGAAGACCGTGAAAATGAAGGCGATTTAGTGTGTGCTGCTGAAAAAGCAACCCCTGAGCTTATTAACTTCATGGCACAAGAGGGACGAGGTCTTATTTGTGTCACGTTGACTCAGGCACGATGCCAAGCTTTAAACTTAGCCCCCATGGTGGTACATAACAATGACCCCTTTGGGACAGCTTTTACGGTCAGTGTCGATGCCCATCCTAAATACGGTGTCACCACGGGTATTTCTGCGTCTGACCGTG
Source organism: Vampirovibrionales bacterium (assembly GCA_044346175.1). Lineage (GTDB taxonomy): Bacteria > Cyanobacteriota > Vampirovibrionia > Vampirovibrionales > JAJTHC01 > JBJTUH01. The sequence continues at coordinate 84,919 of JBIIZQ010000002.1, read as the reverse complement.
CTACAACCATTCAACTCTGTGCCGCTGAAACCACAGTCCCTGATGATTTACGTCGTCCTGGTCATATTTTCCCTCTTGCTGCTAAGCCTGGGGGTGTGTTGGAGCGGGTTGGACAAACCGAAGGAAGTGTTGATTTAGCAAGACTGGCGGGTTTAAAGCCTGCGGGGGTTATTTGTGAAATCCTCAATCCAGATGGTACCATGGCACGCCGTGAGAGTCTTAAGGCTTTTGCTCAAAAACATCGTTTACCTATGATTACCGTTGCCCAATTGATTGCTTATCGACTTAAACATGAAACCATGGTTGAACAAGTTGCCAAAGCACATCTCCCCACAGCTTACGGTACCTTTGACCTCATGGTCTATAAAAACCTGCTTGATAATACAGAGCATATTGCCCTTGTGAAAGGTGCTATCGGCGAGGAAGCTCAAGACCCTAGCCGACCCGAAACGCTCCCTCTTGTAAGGGTTCATAGCGAGTGCTTAACAGGGGATGTTCTTGGTAGCTTACGTTGCGATTGTGGGCCACAGCTTGAAGCCGCCCTCAGTGCCATTGAAGCGCACGGTAAAGGTGTACTCGTTTACATGCGCAACCATGAGGGGCGTGGTATTGGTCTTGTGAACAAAATAAAAGCTTACAGCTTACAGGAAAAAGGGCTAGATACCGTTGAAGCCAACTTGGAAATGGGTTTCCCGCCAGATTTACGCCATTATGGCGTGGGGGCTCAAATTCTTCTTCACTTGGGCGTGAGAGTCTTTACCCTACTTACCAATAATCCTCGTAAAATCAAAGGTCTTGATGGTTATGGATTGACTGTGGCAGGAAGACAGCCACTCCATATTACCCCCAATGAGGAAAATCAAAAATACCTCACGACCAAACGCCTCAAGCTTGGTCATTTGATGTAGCCTTTTGCTTCAAGCGCATGCTATCCTATTTTACCTCTTGTTACGTCTCCCTTTTTTGTCTTTATTTTATACTTCAAAAGAAAAACGTGTCTTCAACACGTCAGCCTTGACCCACTCATGATAAAGCCCGATTACCACGTCTTCAGTACCAGTACTGCTTTATTACCACCTCAGGTGCTAAGCACCTTTAAAATAGGTATTGTCACAGCATCATTTAATACTTTAATTACCTCGAAGTTACAAGAAGGTGCCGTTCATCAGCTCCTCAAGTCGGGGTTGGAAGCTTCCCAAATCTATGCCTGCGAGGTGCCTGGTGCCGTTGAACTTCCTCTTGCTGCTCAATGGATGATTGAAACGCAAGCCCTTGATGCTGTGATTGCATTGGGGTGTGTCATTCAAGGTGATACCGACCACTACGATTACGTATGTCAGTCTGTCACGCAGGGCTTAAGCACCGTCAGTTTACAAACGGGTGTGGCGGTCGTGATGGGGGTTTTAACGGTTGATACCTTGGAACAAGCACTCCACCGTGTAGGCGGTAAGGGTGGTAACAAAGGGGCTGAAGTCGCTCAAGCTGCCTTAGAGATGGCATGCCTCCGTACGAATTTAAAAAGTGTTGCCTCAAGAGGGTAACATCTCAGACACGCAATTTGCCTTGCTTTAGCGACGTGTTAATGCTAACGTTAAGGGTAATTTTCATGCGCAATAGTGTATTATGTGTGATGTGTTTAGAAAGAAGTGCCAATACCTTATGATGACGGACAACACACCCTATCAAGGCTCTTCCGAACTGTATGAAGTCAATCATGAGCAACCTGGTTTTGAGGTTGCTGTTGCGTCTCGGGTTGACACTACGTCGAGTGCCAAGAAAAAAGCGACTCTTAAAAAAGAAGCAGCTAGCGTTCCTGTGAGTCTATCCTCACCCACTACAACGGTTACGGACGATGGTCCTGTGGTGACTGTTAAAGGTAAAACTTACGGAAAAGCGAACAAAAAAAGAGAGTGGTTTATTGTTCATACCTACTCAGGTCATGAGAACAAGGTAAAAACCAACCTTGAGCGTCGTGTTGCTTCGATGGGTATGCAACAGAAAATCTTCCGTATTGAAGTGCCTTCTCAAACCGTTATTAAGGCAAAAGGAACCCAAGGTAAGCGTTCTGAAAAAGAAGAAAAGCTCTTTCCTGGTTACGTTCTTGTTGAAATGATTATGGACGATGATTCATGGTATGTGGTGCGTTACACTCCTGGTGTGACACGCTTCATTGGGAATGAAAAAGACCCTATCCCTGCACGTCCTGAAGAAATTAAGCGTATCTTGATGGGTAGTGATGTTGCTCAAGGGGCGGCACCTAAGATTGAAATTGATGTTAAGGTCAATGATGTGATTCAAATCATTTCAGGACCTTTCTCTGATTTCGAGGGTGTGGTCACTGATGTCATGCCTGAAAAAGAGCGTCTTAAAGCCACTGTATCTATCTTTGGTCGTGAAACCCCTGTGGAACTTCACTTTAGCCAGATTCAGAAATACAGCTAGAACCTTTACCCAGAGGTTCGTTCAGATATTTATGTCCGTTTATGTATGATAAAAACTCTACTCAATTTAGGAGCTTGCCACCATGGCTAAGAAAGTAACTGCTAAAATTAAACTTCAACTCCCCGCAGGAAAAGCAAACCCTTCCCCTCCAGTGGGTCCAGCGTTGGGTCAACATGGTGTGAATATTATGGAGTTCTGCAAAAAGTATAATGCTGAAACTTCCGATAAAGCGGGTGAAATCATCCCCGTAGAAATTACCGTCTATGAAGACCGTTCTTTCACGTTTGTACTTAAAACACCTCCTGTGTCTTTCCTAATTTGTAAAGCTGCTGGGATTCCTAAGGGTCGTAGCCACAAAAAAGAAGGCATTGTAGGTAAAATCACACGTGCGCAAGCACTTGATATTGCAAAAACTAAAATGGTTGACATGAATGCTTGGGAAGAAGAATCTGCCGTTGCGATGGTAGAGGGTTCTTGCTTCGCCATGGGTGTTGAAATCGTTTAGTGTACTTGCAAGTATTCTAAGTTTACGATGACATAAAGCGTCTTCTATCATTGAAGGCGCTTTTATGTTTGAATACGAGACCTTTTTATGTCTCTAGCAAATCAGGACGGCGATTCTGGGTACGCTCCAAAGCCTGTGTATGCCGCCAAGTAGCAATCGCTGCATGATTCCCCGAAAGTAAAACTTCAGGCACAGGAATCCCTTTATACACTGCTGGGCGTGTATAATGCGGATGGTCAAGCATATTGGTGTAAAAGGAATCATGCACGACAGAGTCGGACTCTTTCACGACCCCTGGCACCATCCGTGCAAGGGCATCGATAATACACAGTGCGGGTAACTCCCCTCCTGTTAATACAAAATCTCCTATGGAGACTTCTTCAATGCAGGGATAGAGGGTATGAATCCGCTCGTCAAAGCCTTCATAGTGTCCACAAAGGATGACAAACCTTTTATAGTTTGCTGCCCACGTTTTAATCGTGGGCTGTGTAAGCGTTTTACCTGCGGGTGAGGTGAGTAATACCTTGGTAGGTCCAAGGGTGGGGTCATCTAAGGCTAAACTTGCAAGGGTATCATCAACAGGCTGGCACATGAGAACCATCCCTGCTCCGCCCCCATAGGGGGTATCATCTACTTTAAGATGTTTATCTTGTGTGAAGGCACGTATGTCGATAAGGTCAATCTCTAAAAGCCCCTTTGCTTGTGCTTTACCGAGTATACTCCCTTCACAATAGGGGCGTATCATTTCAGGGAAAAGCGTGACGATTTGGCAAGTTAAAAGGGGTGTAGGAGGGTTTGGGGCAACATTCATACTAAAGCCTAAGGGGTACTCTCATGAACTAAGGTTTTACGGATGATAATGGTGAGGTGCGTGGTACAAATTCAAACTGATGCTTGACCTCCCAATGTTGAAAAAGCTTTAGCATACGCTCTGGGCTAGCAGACCATGTGAGTTGCCAAGTGGCTTGAGGACTGAGTCCCTGTGCTTCTAATAAAGTCGTTAATTCAGCGAGATGATGGTTTATCTCAGAGGCAACGGTCTGTGAGAGTTTTGTTTGTACCTCAGCTGGTAAAGCCCCTCCGGGGTGTATGTGCCAAGTACTCCCCTTGAGTTGTAATCCTTGGTGGGTCATTTCAGGGAATAGTGTGGCTTTAAGCTGAGGACCAGTAAGATGAAACCATCCTGTTTCAGTATGCTGTATGAGTTCAATACTTTGAGCCTGAAAACGTACCTCGATGTGTGTGGGCTTTAAAAAAGCACGACCCCAAGTACTTTGGCTTAACGATTTTTGAATCAATGTTTTTACAGACGGACTATTTAAAATAGATTCAAACGTCTCGGCTGTCCATAAAAACTCCGTATCAAGCTGACAGGGGGTAAGGCATTCTAGGACTTGTTTTTGGAGGGCTTGCGGTACAATAGCCATCGGGCCGGCACTGGGGGTATTGCGTACAGTGGCACGATACACGGCAAGGGGTGGCAATAGGAGATGGTCAAGACGTAACTCTAGCGATTGAATCGCCCCTTTGGATTTAAATAAATCTTCCAGTCCTAACCCCGTGATACGCACAAAGAGCTGCTCGGCGGAGCCTTCTTTCCCAATGGGGATATTCGTTAGATGGAACTGGAGTTGCTGGTCAGCCGTTACAGAGAGAGGATGGGCAATCAATAGCATCCCTATCATCATGACACACCCTACCCACATGGCTAAGGTAGCACGTATGGGACTTGTAGAAGCAAAGCCAAGTAATGAAAAAAGTCGTATACGCATAGGCAGGCATCGCCCTCCAAAGAGTTATAAAAAGCGGAGACTCCCAACATGGTTTGGGTATGTCAAAGACGGTACCTTAGTGTAACACACCCCAAGGGTGCTTATCGATACGCAATTGATACCCACAGGTTGTGTTTATTAGGATAAGCTTTTTATCTTCTTTTCTATTTTTCTTTTCTCAACATCTTTTCTTCTCTCAACATCGTGTGATGCGATTTTTGCTTTCGATATAGGAGTGCCTTCCATGATGATTGGCGTATCAAGTTCCCTTCCTCAACCACAATCTCTCAGTACGACCAAAGTGCCGAGCAACGCACGGATGGCATTAAGTGGCAAAGTGGTCACACCTGAAAATGATAAAAGTTTAGCCTTGGCTTTGCATGCAACCCAAGGGAAAGTTAGTACGTTGCCTGATACTGAGCGTGTAGGTGCCTCAAAGATGCACCTTGCATCGTCTCCATTCACGCCCTCATCCACACAAGGGAAACAAACGAGTATTTTAGGAACACGTACCTCTCCAAAGGAGGCTCAAACGCAAGATGTAGGCAAACTCAAAACGATGATGGCAAGCCTACTTTCCTCATTGGGACCTCTTGCAGAAAAACCTGGTGTGCATCAACTTTCTCCAGATAAACCTGTAAAATTGGGAGACGGGCCCGATGCCCCTGAATTGTTTGCCGTTGTTATTCCAGAGACATCGCCAAACGCTGAAGCGGGTGCGATGCCTTCATTATTACTCAAAACGCCATCGGGGCCGATGCTCATTACCTTAGATGAAACAGGATTACCTAAAGTCAAAACCATGAAACAGGACCCTAAAGTTGCTGAGACGGCTGCTAAAAATCCTGAAGCCACGATTGCCGCCATGAACGACCACCCTACCAAAGTCATAGAGGGCTTATTTGAAGAAGCACCCCCAGAGGTGGCTCAAGGGGTACTTGCCGCATTGCCTGCATCGCTTGAAAACCTCACCAAGCAAGCGATGACAGAAAAACCCGCCATGGCAACGAAGGGAAAGTCTTTCGCTTCTGAAGCTCTTCCTTCTCAAGGTAGTAAGTCATCCACGCCCAGTGTTGCCCTAGCAAACAAGCCATCCGCAATCTCCAAAAAAACGAGCTTATCCGCCACGCAAGCTCAAATGCCTAGCAATGCTAAGGGTATTACGGTGAGTAAGGAACTCACAAAGACGCTTCAAACCTTACCACCTAAGCAAAAAGAGGAACTCATGACGCTTATCAACCAAGCTGCTGCCCAAAAAGCACAACAAATGGCAGGGTAGGGGTTCTTCACCCCTTACCCGCACAGGAAAACACCAAGGATGGTTTTATCCTGATAAAAACAAATAAGTTTACCTCTACGACTCACCACCAGCACTCTAACACGTCACGGATGACACGCTGCTATGTCTATGCCCATTGCCTCACAACCCTATCCCTCTCAGCTGATGACCCCTTCAGGTCATAGCAGTATGTTGGGGCAACCCATGGCACAGCGCCTTCAATTACAGCCTTCCTCTACGACATCCCTCACCAGTAGTATACCCATGGCATCAACGCAAGCCACTGCTCAGGGGCTTCAACCTACGCCGCAACAATTTTTATCGCCTTATGGACTCATGGCACAGCAGAGTGTTCAACCGAGTACAGGTCCTCTTAATGCACAACAGGGTACGGTGCAGAGTGGTATGCAAAGCCCTTTATCTGCACCTCCTTCACAACAAAATAGCCAAACCTCGATGCCTCAACCGGTGATGCAGCCCCCTGTGACATTAACCCCTCAGGGTGTTAGTCCAGCCCCACAAGTTGGCATGGCATCCTCCAGCCTTGCCCAAAAAATCCCACAATTTCTAGGACAGCTTACCACGTTATTAACCCAAGGACTCCAAATGGCACAACAGCAAGGCGGTGGAGGCATGGGAGGGGAATTTATCGGAGAACAAGGACAAACCCATCAATTTCAAATCACCCTTACACCCGCAACACAAAGCACTTTGCCGTGGTTGCAAAGTCAAGGCTTATCCCCCCAAACGCCTTTAGCAACCATTACGTTGCAACCACCCTTGCAAACGCCTGAAGGACAAACCATTCAGCAAATCGTGTTGCCCTTGGGTCATACCACTCAAGGGAGTGCTTTACCCCTCCTCATCGATGCCCAAGGACAAGCAACGATGCCTTCAAGTCCAGAGGGTTTTCAGACATGGTTACTCCCCTTGCTCAGTACTTTAAGTACACCAGCTCAAACCTTACCCCATCAAGGTGAAACCAATCGCTTTACTGGGCAACCCAATGAGATGCCTTCTACCCCTGAGACCTCCTCACCGCAACCTACTGAATCTGGTCAGGTCTCGACGAATAGTGCCTCAAATGTAATGCCTTCTTCTTCTTCTGTACCCGTACCCAATACAAGCCAAGCTGCAACCAGTGTACCCTCATCAACCCAACCCGTGCCAGCCCTGAATCAGCCTCCAACTCGTGAGGGGAATCCTACCTCTATGGCACCAGCAAATACCTCACAAACTGTGCAACAAAGTGTACCCTCAGCACCCGTGTCGATACCTCCTGATGTGTCTGCAAGTAACAATAAAACGGCCATGCCGCCTACCAGTACTCGTACGGAATCCTCCTCAAGTCTGCCACCAGCCACTATTCCAGCAGGGTATCAGGTAATTTTTCCTGCCGAGCCTACGCCTTATGGTATCAACCCTGAGCGTCGTATCCCAGCACAAGCTACAACACAGACTGCTCAGCGAGCCAGTCATGTGGCACCCGCTTCCTCTACGAACAAGCCGAATCAAGCAACCTCTCAACCCACAATAGATAATCAAACCGAAGCGTCTTCAAAGGCAACGACACCCCCGCCATCGACAGAAGCGATTACCTTGACGCTCCCTGATGGCTCTGGGGAGATTACCGCACGTAAGGCGCCTGATGAAAAAGAAGCCCTTTTTACAGCAGAACATCCTAAAACCAAAGAACCCTTATTTTTTACCCTCAAGCAAGAGGGTAACGAGCAGGTAGCCGTGAGCTTAAAACCGACCAGTATTAAGGACCTTGACGATGCCCTTAGTACGCAAGCCGACCCCGTGGCACGCAAGCAGTATCGCCAAACCATCCGTAATGAAAGCGGGAAGCTGATGAGTCGCTTCATTCAACCGCAAGAACACCTCGGTTTGTGGGCCTATCCCGTGATGCAATGGGCAAGGGTTAAAATAGGCCCCCTAGACCTTGCCAGTGACTCTGCAAGAGTCAAGGAGTATCTTGAAACAGGAAAGGCACTGGACAAGGGACAGAAAAACACCCATATTACACCCAGTATGGAAAGAGACTTCCTGCGTATTAACAAGGAGCGTACTTATCGAGGCGGGGCTTCTCCTTTGTACATCAGTGACATTTATACAGGACTCCAAACCGTGGTAAAAACGAAGCAGTATCTTGAGCTTGCCCAAAGTCTTCCTACAAGTAGACATCTTCCTAGTCCAAAAACCCGTCAAAAGTTCCAAGCAACCCTGGACGGATTCAAGCCCAATGCAGATAACCTTGATGCGGAGCAGCGTTGGGGAGCCTTTAAAACCCTCATCACGGATACCAAAGCTGTGGATGATGCCGTGGGTGCAAAGCCCCCTAAGTTGGAAGATGTCTTAAATCGATATGTCCCTAACGCCAACGGCATGCCAGACCCACAAAAACCCGTAAAACCCAAAACTGAGGCACCTAACCGTGCAAACACCGCAAACACCAGTGCACCTTCAAGTGCAACGCCAACGAATGGTAAGCCCGCATCCGAGAAAACAACAAACACTCAAAAAGCGACCGTACCTTCAGGTGCGTCTACATCCAAACCTGCCACGGCACTACGTGCTTCAGGAGGTATTCCAAAAGCCTCTACATCTCATACAACGCCTAAAGGACACCTAGGCTTAAAAGGCGGCAATGAAACGGTGCATAAAAAACGCCCTGATGACCTTCGCCACCTCCTCTAAAAAGGGCTTTGTCTCCTCTGCCTAGAGGACACCCTTCCATAGGATACTTCTCCTGAAGCCTTGCCTTATGTATGATAGTTTGGTATCTGGTGGTTGAATCGTTTGGGTTCCCTTCCACTTACACCCCTACGATATGAGGGCTATCAGTGCGACCAAGAGCCATCATGCCGATTGACCCACCGAATAAAAGCGTCTTGTCAACATGAGTAAGAGGTGTTTATGCCATGATGTGTGCCACACAAAAAACGTCCCCAAGTACGACAAGTACGACTGAATCGACACAAGAAGTCACTTCTGGCACGAAAGTGAGAACAGCCTCTCAAAGAAAACGTCCTATGATTGAAGCCCATCCGCTTGAGGTTCATGAATCCGCTGCTGTGTTACCTCCAGAAGAAACGACCAGTTTTTTTCAGTGTCGCCACTGTGGTAGCCGTCACTTTGAATTAGGACTCTCTCAGTCTGGTGCTGGACAGGTACAGGTCACCCTGACCCCTGAACGAGATATTGTCATTGAAACCCCCAGGCGGACTTTTCAAGCAGACCTTGCTTTCATGCAACAATTTGCACGATGCGGGGATTGCCATAGTTTGCAAGCGTGGGAATATGCACCCTAGTACCCTAACGTTCTATAGGGAACATCCTAGCATGTGTGGCTAGAACACTTCGCTAGAACACGTATGGGGTAAGGTGTGGTTTAAACAACGCACCGCTTCAACATCGTGTTGGATTTGATGGACAAGTGCCTCTAAGGACTCAAACTTTTGTTCATCCCGTAACTTCTGATGCCAGTGCAGTGTCAATGTTTCCTCATACAAAAGCTCTTCGGGAGGGAAGTCCAGTAAATGTACTTCGATGCTGAGGTTCATTGTACATGGCTTAACGGTGCTTGACCTCTCTTTTTGTTGAACGATGGTAGGCAAATACCCTACATTACAAGCCCCTAGGTACCATTGTTGCGTGGCTTCTCGGTATACGCTTACAGCATAAACGCCCGTTGCGGGTAAACACTTTTCAGGAGAAACGGCAAGGTTTGCTGTTGGAAACCCTAAGCGTCGTCCTCGTTTTGCACCATGAATGACCCTTCCTGAAACGACATAGGGTCTGCCTAAAAATCGGGTTACGGTGGTCAAATCGCCTTCTTGCTGAAGGGCTTCTCGGATACGTGTAGAACAAATGACCTCAGGAGGTACCCCTACTGCTTCGGTGATGGCGGGTGTGGGTGTGGTTTCTTCAGACACATCGCATAAAAGAGCAGGGGCATGAACCTGCCATGGTGGATACCCTTTTGTGGGTGTGCGTGCATGGGTGAGTGCGGTGGCTTCAAGGAATGCGACGGTGCCTTGTCGTGCCGCACCAAAACAGAAATTCTGACCCACCCATAAGCTTTGCATACGGCATGCTTGTAAAAGATAGGTTTCTAAAAAGGTTTCGGCGGACAAAGCTTGCAAAGAAGCGTCAAATATAGGCATACATACATGGGTAAAACCCAAGTGATGAAACATCTCAAGCCGCTCTTCAGGTAAGGTTAAAAGGGGCTTGGGGGCTTGTTTTAAAAGGGTTTGTGGATGATTCCAAAAAGAAAATACCAAACTATCCCAGCCTTTTGTGCGGGCTTCTTGTAAGGCACCCTGTAATACCTTTTGATGGCCTCGATGCACACCGTCAAACACACCCAATGCGACGACACAAGGGCGGTTAAGAGAGGGGGTTAAACACGAGGTCATGCTCGATAGCGGCTGTTGAATAAAACGATGCGGGAGGCTAGAAGATTGCTTTAAGACCATGATATGTTCTACGAAAAGCCTTGCCAGTAAGTCCTGAACTTACAAGCGGTTTTCGGTTCCCTGCACAAGACGTTGAATGTTGGCTCGGTGCCTTAATACAACGTAAATGGTAATTAAACTAATATAAATCAGATACGGTAGAGGCTGCCCCGTGATATAAAATAGAGCGGGGGCTATCAAACATCCCACTAAACTTGCAACAGACACCATGCGTGTGAGTCTAAATACTAAGTAAACCACCAACGCAATACACGCCCCCCACAAAGGGGTTAATGCTAAAATAGTCCCCATGCCTGTTGCAGAAGACTTTCCACCTTGAAAACCCATAAAGACTGACTTGGCATGTCCAAGAACCACAACCACTGCAAGGAGAGGCGGTAAATACTCTTGTACTATCTGAGGGGTGATGCCTCCAGAAGCTGCCACCCAAGCGGGCATGATACCAGGAAGCACATACTGTGCCACAACCACAGGTATGACCCCTTTGAGGACATCCAACGCCAGTACGATAAGCCCTGCTTGTTTACCACATACTCTTGCCACATTGGTAGCACCCGCATTTTTAGAGCCATGTAGGCGAATATCCTCAATGCCATAACGACGGGCAATCCAGAGTGCGTTGGGTAAAGCACCTATCAAATAGGTTATGCTGACGAGTCCTAAAAGGATGAGAATAAGAGTCAAGGAGGGAGTGACCATCACATAAAACCTTCTATAGCATTAAAACCAGTTTAAACATGCTTAAACATTATGCTCTTGGGTGGGATAAAAAAGGGTATCATCAGGTTATTCCGAGTCGTGACGACGAGATACTCTACGTCCAGCAGGCATACGTCCTGTTGCATCTGCTTTTTCACTTTTTGCTTTCATGGAGAAGACAACGGGTGTTCCTGTTAACACGAAACGTTCACGGAAGGTACGCTCCAAATAGCGTAAGTAATCGGCACGAATATACTGCGGATTATTCACAAAAAGAATAAACCGTGGCGGATTCGTTTCTACTTGGGTAGCATAGTAAATACGAGGCAACTTAGAACGTTGGGCTGGAGGAGGATTCAGTGCCAGTGCTTCTTGAAGAATCTGGTTCACAAGATTGGTCTTCAAACGGCGATGGGCATTTTCACGTGCCTGCTTCACTGCGGTTAAAATACGGTGGAGTTTATCAGGTTTTTTCGCACTTAAAAAGAGGATTTCAACATCCCGCAACCAAGGAAGCATTTCAATAAAGCGCTTTTTCATCGCCACAGGTGTTTGAGAGGTTTTCTGTGTGACAGTGTCCCACTTATTGGCAATGACTACAAGAGGACGGGCGATATCATCATAGATTTTGTTCAAAATACGTACATCTTGTTGGGTTAGCCCCTCAGAGACATCAAACATAACAACCGCTACATCGCTTTTACGTGCGGCTTCAATGGTACGGTCTACGGAGAACATTTCAACCCCAAAGTCTACTTTCCCTTTACGGCGTACACCGGCGGTGTCCACTAATACAAAGGTTTCGTCTTCATACACGAAGGGAATATCAATGGCATCCCGAGTAGTCCCTGAAATTTCACTCACAATCACACGTTCCGCACCAAGGAGGGCGTTGACCATGGACGATTTACCAACGTTAGGGCGACCAATAAAGGTCATCCGTAAGGGGGTTTCAGGGACATGAGAGGTGCTTGCACTATGAACGGTTACGGCATCCTCCTCAGTATCCTCTTGAGACACGGCTTCTTGGGTTTCTAAGGGTAGCACTTCAGTCAACGCTTGTTCTGGCGTTTCTATGACACCGGCCGCTTTACATTCCTTAATGGTTTGTACAATGGTTTCTAGCAAGTTACCTACACCTGCAGTGCCATGTAAGGCAGAAACAGGCATGGGGGTCTCTTGGGCTTTTACACCCGCTTGAAGATAGGCTTCAGGTGGTGGAACAATCCCTGCATAAAAATCATGGACTTGTAATAACTGCTGAGGGTTATCCAACTTATTCACAGCAAGAATCACATAGACTCCTAATTGATGGAGCCAATTTCGGATGAGAACATCTTCTTCCTGAAGTCCTGTTTGCCCATCCACTAAAAAAACCACCACATCCGCTGCTTCACATGCCGCACGTACTTGGTCATTGACAAGGGGGGCTACACGACGGTCAAACGCCTCCGACAATTCAGCGACCTCAGGACGGAACATCATCCCGCCTGTGTCTAAAAGGCGGAACGTTTCACCTGCCCACTGTACCACATGTTCCGTGGTGTCACGGGTAATGCCTGCTTGGTCATGGACAATGGCAATCCTTGCACCAATAATTCGGTTTAAAAGGCTGGACTTCCCTACATTCGGGCGACCCATAATCACCACAGAGGGTAAGCTAGACTGGCTCACCACATGGCTCCCATGTAAAACCAAAGCTTGTTGTTTTTGGGAGCGTTTCAAGTCTGAGTGTGCCTGTGTACGTGCATAGGTACGAACGGCACTCCGTTGGGAGCGTGAGCGTCGTTGAGAGTTTCCTGAGGTATTATTAAACTGCCGTGCAAACATGGGGGATTCATTAACTTTCTGTCTTGATACATCAAACGCTTTTAAAAATCGCTATACTTTCTTTCAGTGTATCCAATCCATACGTCATAATCAAAGACTTATACAAACACCCTACGCATTAAGCGTCAAGTAAATGGATGTGTGTGGTATATGGGTGAAGGAGAATGGGCTTATGGTGCAAGGACGTACCCTTGTTTTAACCCCTTGAGGAGTCATCGTTTGTTTTTCTACATGAGGAATCTACTTTGAACCTGTCTTGTGGGTATCACACACTTGACCTAACATTCAGTTTTATAGACCATGAAGCAAGGTCTTTTCAAACCTTTACCGTCTTTACAATTTAGTTCTCTTTTTGAATGCTTGGATTACGAAAGTTGCTCTTATGCTACGCATCCCCTTTTTGCCTTTTTCAATCGCCTCTACCGCCCCTAAAAAGTCGCCTTCAACTTCTGGTCAGCCCCATACGCACTCAAAAGTTTCTGTAAAAGTGCATGCTACCCCAAGCCAAAAGGATATATTTGTCTTGGCTAGCCCAGAGGGTAAAGCCGTCAAGGCTGTTTTTGTATCGAGTATGCCCCCTAAAGAGGCAAGACAAGCCGTTGCACAGATAGAAGCACGTAGACCTGCTACAGATGCTGACAGAACCAAGGCACAGGCACGTCAACATCAAGCCATGGGACGCACTGGTACTGGCACTGATACACAAACACAGCCGATAGGTAAGGAGAAGGGTACTACCCATGGTATAACCCAAGCCATCCAAACCATCTTCCGCCCTCTTGCCGCTAATGAACAACGGATTGGTCAAGAAAACCAACAAAAGCATGCTGAACAAGCTGCTCAGTCTAGTGGTATGACGATGGAAGAAATGTATGCTCGTGCACAGGAAGTGCTTGCAAAATTAAAAGCCCCGCAAACTTAAAAGTCCCTAAGCAGGTCTTGGCTTTTGATGCCAACACAGGTAGGGGTTGCTCATAGCCAACCCCTACCTGTGCATCTTCACATCGTCTCTACCTCCCGTCATACCGACTGTCAGGAGGGGTTACCCATGCAAGTGTATATAAACCCTACAGAGGTAAGCTCAAGTACTTGCTTAAAAGGATTAGGCAAAACATGCCTAAGCTAATCCAGCCGTTGAGGGTAAAAAACGCTTCATTGACTCGTGAAAGGTCATCAGGGCGTACAAGCTGATGCTCCTTCCATAACAGGATACCCATCACCCCCAATGCGACCCAATACCCCCACAGCATGGGTTGATAATGCGTATGGTACCACCATCCAAACCCTAGGAGCAAAAGCATACAACTGATATGGGCATACTGGCTAAATCGTAGTGCTTGTGGGACACCAAGCTTGGCAGGGATACTCCACAAGCCTTCTTGCTGGTCAAAGCGCGTGTCTTGGCAAGCGTAAATGACATCAAAGCCCATCACCCAACAGGCGATGCCAAGCCCTAGTGCTAAAGGAATCCCGCCATGCCAATGTCCACCCGCTACGAGCCATCCGCCTACCGCACCCGCTCCTAAACATAGCCCTAGTACTAAGTGGCATAAGGATGAAAAACGTTTCATCCAACTATATACGCTTAAAAGTAATACGGCTACTGGCCATAATAATTGACATACCAAGGGTAACTGCCAAGTGGCAAAGGCAAAAGCACCTAGCCCCGCCAAGGCGAGCAAGTAAGCTTCCAAATGCGTCACACGTCCTGAGGGTAAGCCTCTTTGAGCGGTACGAGGGTTTTTAGCATCAATACGAGCATCTGCAATACGGTTGAGTGCCATGGCATAGGTTCTGCCGCCTACCATGGCGAGTATCACCCAGCCCCACATAGACCAAGTCGGCCAGTGAGGCGCTTTTACGGCTAATAGTAAGGCACTGAGTGCAAAAGGGAGTGCGAAAATGCTATGTTCAAAGCGAAGCAGTTCAGCATAGTCAGCTATTTTTTGAGGGATTTTGGAGAAGGGCATTAGAAGTTTCATGGGGTATCGCTTTTAAGTAAAAAGAACGCATACAAAGCGTTAAACCATCGTGGTTTCTGAGGTAGGGTATGTGCTTGGTGCGACGAGGTAAGGTAACAAAGAGGCATACACCTTTTCGGGCGTTAAAGCACGCAGACAGGCAAGGTGTTTTTCAGGATGAAGGGTTTCATCGAAGAGACAACGTTTTTTGAAGCAGGGTTGACATGCCAGCCATGGCTGGTGATGCAGTGCAAGGTGTGCTTGGTGGAAAAGCGACCCCGTTCGGAGAGGAGCGGTAGCTCCCCATAGCCCTATGATGGGGATAAGGTGCTGTGCTTTCAGATACTGCTGATGTTGTGTCACATGGGCCACGTGCATCGCAAAGCTATCGCCCCCGATAAACACGCTCATCAGTTGAAGTAATGGAAAAATAGTTCTTAGAGAGGTCTTTCCTGCCATCGTAATGCCTTGAGGGTGTGCTAATATCGCCGCATGGCATAGCGGAAAGTTTTTTGCATCTTCAACAGTACCCACAAACACACACTGAACGCTTGGGGCTTGACTGGCAAGTGTTTGAACGAGTGTCGCCCAGTACGCATCAGGCCAACATTTACTTTCCCACTTGGTAGCGGGTGCCATGGCAAGGCTAACATGGTCAGCTTTCCAGTGCTGTTGTTGAAGGGTCAGTCTTAAGGCAGCTATTTCATCCATACTTGCTTCAGGGTAAGGGTAAAGCGTTGTAGGTGTGGTTTTAGGTGCGAATATTTCTGAATCTGAAGAGGCAAAGGGCATGAGAGCCTTTTTCAGTTTGGGAATACGCTGAACCCCTTCCCAGACCCGTAAAAAAGTTTGATAAATGGGCGTTTGGGTATCGGTGAGGTTGTGAGGGGCTACCGTGTGGGTATAAAGGAGGCTTGCATATTCTCGAGACGCTTGAAAGCCTAAACGGTAAGGTATGCCCATGAGCCAAGGCCAAATGGCACTTTTGAAAAGCCCTTGTACGTCAATGGCAAGGGTGTAGCCCTCTTGACGTAAGCTGTGTAGGGTATGCCAAATTGCCTTGCCAACGCTTAAAAGTCGTCCTCGTTTGAGGTCCCGTAACCACGTTTTACGTGGGATAACATGCAAGGTGTCAATGAGAGGATGGTCACTTAAAAGCGATGACCCTTCCAACTCGACAAGCCATCCAACATGGAGGGTAGGATAGGCTGCCTTCATATGGGCAAGCACAGGGAGCGTTTGTAAAATATCGCCATGGGCAGAGAGCCGTACGAGAAGTACCTTCATACCGATAGTACCGCTTTCCATGGCACGGGTATGCGATTAAGCATCAAAAAAATAATGCTTATGGAGTTCGAGGAAGTCAGTCGCAATGGAAGTCCCTTCGATAAAAGGTTCATGACGCATCAACTTTTCATGAAAGGCAATCGTAGTGGGGATACCTGTAATTGCATACTCGCCCAAGGCTCGTTTCATGCGTGCAATAGCGGTATGACGATTTTCACCCCACACAATGAGCTTACCTACTAATGAGTCGTAGTAAGGAGGGATTTTATACCCTTGGTACACATGGCTATCCACCCGTACCCCAGGCCCACCAGGGGCAATGTAACCATCAATGGTGCCAGGCATAGGCATAAAGTTTTTGTGCATATCTTCTGCGTTGATACGGCACTCAAGGGCATGACCTCTCAATACAATGTCCTCTTGTGTGAGGGTTAAAGGCTCACCTTGGGCAATGCGGATTTGCCACTGAAGGAGGTCAATCCCTGTGATGGCTTCCGTGACAGGGTGTTCCACTTGAATCCGTGTGTTCATTTCCATGAAGTAGTAATTGCCTTGGGCATCAAACAAGCATTCGACGGTTCCAGCACCCTCATAGCCTACTTGCTTGACGGCAGCTACAATGCGTTCACCAATCGTGTGACGTTGTTCGGCGGTGAGTAAGCAGGAAGGGGCTTCTTCAAACAGTTTTTGATGACGACGTTGGATAGAACATTCCCGCTCGCCAAGGTGAATGACATGCCCGTAACGGTCAGCGAGAATTTGAAACTCAATATGGCGAGGCTTTAAAAGATACTTTTCTGCATACACCTCAGGATTACCAAAAGCTGCTTGGGCTTCATTCTGTGCCATTTGACACTGCGATTCTATCTCACTTTCTTCATGGACAAGACGCATGCCTTTCCCACCCCCACCCGCAGAGGCTTTCAGAAGCACAGGGTACCCCGCCTCTTTTGCCCACGCTTTAAGGGCTTCCATGCTCTCAACAGGACCGTCTGTTCCTGGCACAACAGGCATGCCCGCTGCTTTCATGGTTTTTTTAGCGACTGCTTTATCGCCCATATTCCGAATAGCCTGTGCGGGGGAGCCAATAAATTGAATCTCATGAGCCGCACAGAGTTCTGCAAAATCGGCATTTTCAGATAAAAACCCATACCCAGGGTGAATGGCTTGACATTCTGCCATGAGTGCCACAGAAATAATATTCGCCACATGGAGGTAACTTTGTCCTGCAGCGGCTGGCCCAATACAGTAAGCTTCATCTGCCATTTGTACGGCAAGGCTATCACTGTCTGCCTGAGAATACACCATCACTGTACCGATACCCAGCTCTTTACAAGCTCGAATAATGCGTAGTGCAATTTCACCCCGATTTGCAATTAAAACCTTTTTAAAGGGTCGAATCACTACGGGCTTTTTTTCAAGGGTCTCAGTCGTTTGAGGGGTAAGCGTTACGCTAGAAAACATCATGGGCTATAAGGAGCTTTCCATAAAGTGAGGCACTCAGGCAAGATGCAATAACAATGGGTTGATGATGGTATGAGTAGACTCACATCACCCTTATGAGGGCTTGACTCTAAAAAGAGGTTGACCAAACTCAACGGGTTGACCATTTTGAGCAATCACTTCCAAAACCGTGCCTGATATTTCAGCTTCAAGCTCATTCATCTGCTTCATGGCTTCAATAATACACAGAGGTTTACCCACTGTAATGGTGTCACCTACTTGTACATAGGCTGGTTTGTCAGGGGATGGTGCTGCGTAGAACGTTCCTACCATGGGTGCTGTAATGACCACACCTTCCGCTACCGCCGTAGCGGCTGTAACAGGGACACTTGCACTTGCAACACTATCAGGCATACTCGTTAGAGGGGCTGCAATGGGTGCCATGGGTGCAGCAGCCATAGCGGGTGCTACTTGCGTTACCGTGGAAGGAAATGCAGCTGGGAGCTTTAAAGTCAGCGTATTTTCACCCTCGGTTAGGGTGATTTCAGCAAGGTTTTTTTCTGAGGCTAACTCAGCTAAAATACGGATTTTATCAATATCAAACATCATAAGGACAAACCAGCCTTTCCATACAAACTTTTTTATCCATAGGTATGGCTTTTTATCATGATAAAAAGCCATACAAGCGTCATTGAAGACTAGGCACGGTCAATATAAGAGTTGTTACGAGTATCCACACGAATCATGTCGCCATTCACGACGAAGAACGGTACGTTTACGACAGCCCCTGTTTCAAGGGTTGCAGGTTTGGTGCCGCCTGAAGAAGTGTTTCCTTTTTCGTTGGGTGGTGTATCGACCACTTCAAGCACCACATGCGCTGGGATGTCGACCCCAATGACGTTATCGTTATGCTTCATGACATGGACATTCATGGACTCTTTAAGGTATTTTACGCCTTCGCCCACTTGGTGTTTTTGCATCGTAAGCTGTTCAAAACTTTCGTTATCCATGAACGTATACGTTTCACCGTCATTGTAAAGGTACTGCATTTCAGACTTTTCAATGCGTGCATCGGTGACTTTTTCACCTGCACGAAATGTTTTTTCGAGGACTTGTCCTGTTTGAACGTTCTTTAATTTGGAACGTACGAAAGCAGCCCCTTTACCAGGTTTTACGTGCAGGAATTCAACCACTTGCCAGAGGTTGCTATCAATTTCAAGGGTCATTCCTGTGCGGAAGTCGTTACTGGTGGTCATCATGGGCTTAGGTTTGGCTCCATACATTGGCTGAAAGAAACAGGCAAGAACAATACTCAAAAGTGCCTCTTTATACTACTTGTAACATGCCTTGATGTCCATAGTATCACGACAGCCCTAGTGTCTTCCTGAGGCTTATGTGAGCTGATGTACGCTTTGAAACATCGTGTGTAAAGTTCTTTTTGAAAAGATACCAGAGTATCCTAAACTTTCTCTTAGTACTGCCGAAGGTACTAATATCTGAAGCGTAAAGCCACTCCTTTAGTAAGGCAAGGTTTAAGAGAGAGAAAAATAGACCCATAAACAGAGAGAAATAACGTAACGATTTCATACTGTAGAAGATGAGAAAGTACCCGCATCATGATAGGTATTGGCATTGGTGGCAAAAAAGGTTTTGGTGGTTTGTTGAAAAAAGGGCTTAATCTAGGTGCTAAGGTCGGTTTACAAGCACTTACGAAAGGCACGCCTGTGGGGCAGGGTATTACGGCTTTAAATGCTTTGAATGCTGCAAAAAAGGGTCAACTACTTCAGTCTCAAAATGTCGATATGCTTTCAAAATATTTTTAAGACCTACTGTTCATAAATGTCATAGGATGAATGACTCTATACAAATATAGGAGGTGACGTGTCTTCTTAGGTGGTATTCTCAAAACAGCAGCCAATGTTGGTGTTGGCTATCTTACAGGTGGTAAAGCAGGTGCTTTAAGTGCTGGGTTATCTTCCTTGGGCGGCAATCGTGCTACAAGTCCTACAGGGAGTAGTGGTGTTGACCCTCGAGAACTTCTCTCGAAAGAAGACACTATTAACAAAATGTATTTTCCAGCGACTAAAAAGTAGCCTTTATTAAGTGTTATCCCCAGTGATGAGGGTGATGGCATCTTTGAACACAGAGCATATTTGGGAGGTGACGTGTCTTCTTACAAGGACTTGCAGTACAAGCTGGCTTAGGTATTGCCTCCAAATTTTTGGGAGGTGGTGGTAAAAAGCAAGTGGCTAATAATAAAACATTGGAACAAAAGGCAATGTTGGATAAGTATTTTGGAGAGAATAAAACCAATTTGGAACAGCAACTTGTAGCACGTAAGATAGAAACTTTTGATAGTATTACGAAGTACATTTCTTGAGCAGGGTGTTGCTGTTGATTTTACGTTTTGGGAGAGTCTGTTATTTCTATTGAACAAGCACCCTGAGGGTTTCCCTCAGGGTGCTTGTGGGTTTTACTCCTAGCTTAAGGGTGTGTAGTGTGGATACCTCCTTACGGTCGCTATGACGCAAAAAACTTGACTGAACCGTTTCTTTTTATGAGGCTTTTTTGTAAGGAAGGGCAATTTTAGTGGGGAGCCTGTTTTTATTAAAGTGTCTCAGTTTTGAGCGTTGAGAGTGCCTGTTGTGTTGTGATGTGTGACACCTTTCCTTGCTTTTTAAAAGCATCAGGACAGCCATAAAACATCCACCTTCCATGAGAGAGCTTTACTAAAAATGATGATTAACGTATCCATTGGCAAAATGAAGACTGGCTTACAAAAAGCTAGTAAAGCTATGGGTATGATTATGCCTGAAGTTAAACAAACAGGCACGAAACTTGCAACACAAGCTCAAAAACTAACCCCCAAGTTTACGCAGGCTAAAGAGGCACTTGTAGGACTTCCCGCACTTACGTCAAAAGTTCAAGAAAGTACTGCCTTACCTAAGGTTGTAAAAACAGCCCTCCAAAGCACTTCTAAAGTGTCAGCCAAGGCATCCCAAGGACTTTCTGAAGCTGCTCAGGTCAAATTACCTCCAGCACTGAAGCCTAAGGGCATACCACAGGATGCGAGTGTACTTTCTAAAAAAGTGTTCGGAACACGTCCTCAGACCGCCACTGATTCTGTATCACGACTCTTTGGGGAAGCCAAATTGGCACGTGCCTCACAAGAGCGTCAAGTCATTAAAACGGTCACAAGTGCAGTGATAGGTGATGCGAGTGCTACGGCGGATAAAACACAAGAAGCTTCTCGTTTTTATGCCCATAGCTATAGCTTAGGGAGCGGTGCCCAAATTAGAAAATCCAAAGGGGAGCAAACCACTTGGACGGCATTAACGAGTACAAAACGTCGTGAAGATAAAAAACTCCAAACCACTTTAAGTGCTTTACGGGAGCGTTTAGATGCTGTAAAAGCCACTGCTTCTAAAAGAACTGCCCTCTTTGCCGGAGAGCTTCCTGAAGTAAAGGCTGATGTGAATACAGCGAAGCGTTTAGCTGGAGAACTTCCTGAAGTAAAAGCTGATGTGAATACAGTGAAGCGTTTAGCTGGAGAACTTCCTGAAGTAAAGGCTGATGTGAATACAGTGAAGCGTTTTGTTGGGGAGCTTCCTGAAGTAAAAGCTGATGTGAATACAGCGAAGCGTTTTGTTGGGGAGCTTCCTGAAGTAAAAGCTGATGTGAATACAGCGAAGCGTTTTGTTGGGGAGCTTCCTGAAGTAAAAGCTGATGTGAATACAGCGAAGCGTTTTGTTGGGGAACTTCCTGAAGTAAAAGCTGATGTGAATACAGCGAAGCGTTTTGTTGGGGAACTTCCTGAAGTAAAGACTGATGCCAAGACAGTTCGTCGTGTGGTGGCCGAGCTTGATGAAGTCAAAACAACTTTGCATCCCGAGCGTGTACCTGCTCGTGTTTGGGTGCGAGGCACCTCTCAAGCCCGTGAAGCAGCGATGCCTTCGTTACAGCCTTCACAGCGTGCTCGTGTCGTTCATGTGGATGAGGCTATCCAGTACCCTCCCGTGACGGTGACAGGTCGTCCTCGTTCATGGGTAAGCCAAGCACCTAACGTGACGGGCTTCTCTCACAAACTATCTCATGCAAACCTTACAACAGAGGTTCCTTCGGGTCGTTCTTCACGTCTTGGTTCCTCTTTTGTACCCTCTCTTGAGCAGATGATGCACACGTATCGTCCAGCTTCACATGTATCAGAGGTGCCGTTGTCTGAGCCTTTTGCTGTTTCAGGGCGTTCTTCTTTAACTTCTAAACAGGCTAATTTTTTACCAGTAGCAGGGCTTAGTACGGGTAGTCAATGGTCTGCGCCAGCTTCTGTGCCAGTAGCCTATCGTACGAACTTGACAATGACTGACAACCTTCCTGCATCTTCCAGTGCTTTTGCCTCTCCCAATGTGAGTAGCACCCATGAGATTGACACATTGAAACCTGCTTTCAATACAGCTCAAACGTCTATCGTTTCAAAGGGTCTGTCCTCTTCCGAAACACCCTCTTCTGCATTGACCCCATCCCCTGTGCGTACGAGTACGCCTCAGGCTGTGGGTTCTTCTACGCCTGTCACTGAAGCATCTTTTACCACGGTGCCTCGCTCGGGTGTTGCTTCCACACGCTTGCCTTCTGAGACCTTCGCGTCTAAGCCCTCGTCAAAAGTTTCTATACCTCAGACAACGCCGTTGGCTTCCTCCGCTGAGCTTGCTTCAGTACCTGTGTCTGCCGTGCAACCTCGTGCTTCCCAATCTGCACAAACCGTCACGCCTTTGTCTAACACAATAGCTGATAGTGTTTCACCCTTTTCGGGTAAAACACAAAATGGACTTTACGCCCCTCGTGCTTTAAAACCGCAACCCGAATACACGCCTGTATCTAGCCCTGCAACAAGCTTTACTTCAGGTGCTACTAGTGGTAGTGTTGCCCGAGACAAGACAGGGCTAGGGCGTGGCACCTCACGGGATTCTAAAGAATATTCAGGTCTTTCGTCAACATCGGTGGCAGATACCCCTACGCATCATGCAGCCTCTACGCCTAGTGCTTACACGGGTTCGGCAGTTTTGAGAAGTAGCTTGCCTAGCGAAAAAATGAAACAACCCCAAGGCGATGTGTTGTTTGATGCAGAGGGCAATATTTTGAATCCTGATGGTACCTCGGCACCTATGACGTTGACCCCTTCCGAGCTAGCTGCTAAAAAATCTCAAGTGGCAGCTCAACTTTCCGAAATGACGGGGCGTAGGGTGTCTCCTGATGAAATCTCTTATAGTCTTGGTAAAGACGGTCAAGCCAGTATTCGTTTTGGCGGACAGCCCTTAATGGCAAATCAGGCAGGCAAATTATCAGCGATGAATAGTGCCGCCACGGTTCAAGAAAGAGATGTCTTCCATAAGCCTGAAGTTCAACGTAGTACGGTGGGTATGTCTAACACTTTAAAACAGCAAGTGCTTCAAGCACAGGGCGATACGAATGCCTTAACGCTTACTGGTAAAAGTGTGCTTAACCCCCAAGGCTCCCTCAGTGTACAAGGTAAACCTGTTGTGGTCGCTTCCAAAGGTAAGCTTCCTTTAGGGCGTGAAACCAAGGCTTCAGCCCGTGTGACAACGACACGTACAACCACTGAGCGTGTGAGCAACACCCCTGAAAAATCAGACACGTCTTCTGCAAAGAGTGCAAGCAAAGCTTCTTAAATCATAGGATTGCTTGAGCAATGTTTACTCTGTTTCATGCCATTTTCTTGTGATGAGATTGCTCCGAATCCCGAAATGAATACGCACGGTCGGCTGGCTGTTAAGTGCGAGCCGCTCTGGGGTATTGACAAGTGGAAACCCTGCATCGACAAAGCCTTGCATATAGGGGCTGAGCCTGTAGCGTATGCCTACACCAACGCTGAGAAGTTGTCCTGCCTGTCGTGAAGACCCTGCCAAAGCAAAGCGTGCATTTGAGGTGTCATACCAGCCATGGGCAAAATCAATAAAACTTACAAGGGCTGTCCGTTCACTAAGCCAAGGAGAGATACGCTTCATACCCCATATGGGGGTTTGATATTCCAATGAAGCTTGTAGCCCTCGGTCAGCCGTGACCATCCCTTCCGTATACCCTCTGGCACTGTAGGCACCCCCGTAAATGACTTGAGACGCTGCAGGTAAGGGGGTGTTTGTAAGTTGGGCACCTGCTCTCAAGGTGAGCCGCTGTTGATGAGGTAAGTCGAGGGTTCGGAGGAGCTGGGAGCGTATCCCCCAAAACGTAAAATTGGTGCCGAAGAGTTTAGGTTGATACATACTCCCAAGGCTCCAATTGATTTGCCCATAGGGGTCTTTGTTGAGGTAGCGGATACCTGCGAGCAGAATACGTGTATTGATGGTGGGGTCTTTGAAGCCGTCCACTGTGGTAAAAGCGTGTCGGTTAGTGTAGCCTCCCTCAAATTGCCAAGTACGTTTCGCATTGAGGGGTTGGGTGAGATTAAAACCAAAGCTCATCTGAGAGCCTTGATTTTCACGTCCAAAATGGTTGCCAGGAAGTTCATTTGTCGTGACTCGACCAAGCTCCCCCCACGTTAGAAAGCGTCCCCCCGATAGGTTGATAGGGATGTCATACGTGATACGTCCTTGGGAGGTATTGCCGCCACCTACCCAGTTAAGTTGTGCTTTATCGCCATAGCCTAATACGTTATCATGAGATATTATCGCACCTCCACGGTACATCCCAATGAGGGGTCTACCTTGGTTGTCGGCCGTAAGGGCAAGTTGGTAAGGGGTTTTTTCATACACTTTAATGTGTAGTGTAACCTCAGGAGAGCCTGGCACGATTTGTTTGACCTGAATAGCCACTTTGAGGCTTGGTTCTAGGTTATTTAACCTCGCAATACGATGTTGAAGCTGTGCAAGGGTAAGGGTGTCTCCTTCTGCAAGGTTCCCTAAACGCCATAAAATAAAAGCGGGTTTATAGTGTCCTGTACGAAGCAACTCGATGCTTTTAATGGTAATAAGGGCGGTTTCAAATGCTTCAGGTGTTTTAATGGCTTCATGGGCATAGTGGGGCTGATGTACATGATGTGCAGGGGGTGGTTGGTCGGCATGTGGGTCTGGATAGTGGAGGCTACTTGGTGTAATGGTCTGCCCGACGGTTTCTCCTAGCTGCGTGGGTGTGCTTAGTACGTCAGGAGATACAGGGGTGTGGGGCGTGTTTGTAGGAGAGGGTGGCGATGCTTCCAAGAGGGTTTCAAGAGGGGTTAGGAGCTCCAGTGGCTGCTTTACAGGTGAAACTTCAGGAGGAGCAAGTTGTTCAGTAGGTTGTGGTGTGGTCACGATGGGCGCTAGCTGGGGTGGTAATTTTGCCCATGCTTTTGTGCCACCAAGGAAACATACACTGAGGCATGCCACCAGTACGTTTAAGCGGGCTTGATACCTACTCACAGGCGTGTTTATGGCATGGTTCATAACCATCTGGAGGTGGTTATTTTTTAAAGAGTGTTGTGTCGTCGTAGCTAGAGGCATGAGGGGGAGTCAATGCTTTAGAAAAAGAGGGCGTACGTCATAAAAGAGAAGAGAGAATGGATTGGGGTGTTAGGTCTCTTTATTAAGAGGTGTGTTTATGTACCCTAATCTTAAATTAAAAAGTTCTCTTTATGGCATGTACGTGATGAAGCTCTCAGTTATTTGAAGGAGTTTGAGGGCTATTTTTTCTAAACCCCTTGACGTAAAGGGCTTCATAGTCCACAATAGTAAATGGCGTGTATGGGATAATCCAGAAACAACTTCTTTCCCTGTATATGGGAATATCACGCTCATGGTCTGTCATGGGTTACGGGTTTATTGGATTTATAGGGTTGGTCATTTCAATCCTAGCCTTTCAATCGTTGCTTTTCATGGCTAAACGTGTCTACAGGAGAGCTGTAACACATTTGAGGAGTGACACAGCTTCATTGGCTGAACGTTCAATCATGACGAATGGTCTCGTTCAATGTCTCAGGGTGGTGCCGTCATAATAATGCGTGTAATAGAGTTGATACAATGATGTATGTAAATACTTGCTCCAAGTGCGGTAAAAGCTTCGATACAAAAAACCCTAAACGTATTATTTGTCCAGAGTGTTTATATCCTGACCGCTCTGCTTCTGGTGGTGCGAGTGGTGGCTATGAGGCACAGTCGCTTCAAGGTCATTCAGGTGGTTATGCAGGAGGTGGGCAACGTCCCTCCTATACGCCTCACAATGGCTATCCTGAAAATACGCGTCCTATGCACCAGCCTTTCTTAGGAGGCGGTGCTGCTTATCCTCCACCTTCCCCTCATGCTGAGCAACGAGGACCGTATCAAGGTGGGCATGGGTACCCTCCGCAAGAACGCCCTGCCTATCAAGGCGGGGGCTATCCTCCGAATCAAC
Organism: Vampirovibrionales bacterium; assembly: GCA_044346175.1. Taxonomy (GTDB): domain Bacteria; phylum Cyanobacteriota; class Vampirovibrionia; order Vampirovibrionales; family JAJTHC01; genus JBJTUH01. The sequence continues at coordinate 58,841 of JBIIZQ010000002.1, read as the reverse complement.
GTCCTCCCCGCCGTGACTACCCTTCTGGTGGGTATCAAGGGGGTAGTCGACCTCCTTATACACAGGGTCGTGGGCCTGAAGGAGGCTATCCACAGCGTCCTAACCCTCATTACATGCCCCCCTCTGGCGATGGTACACCTTATGCACCGCCTCCCCAACGTCCTAGAGGCTATGCCCCTCAGGGTGCGGGTGGAAGACCCCCGTATGGTCAGGGTCGTCCTAGCGGTGGTGGTGGCTTCCGTCGTCCAGGAGGTCCTAGTAGAGGTCGAGGTGGCCCTAAGAAGGTACTTGTTACCAAGGAACAGCTTTTAGAAATTGAACGTTTATACAAATTGGCACTCCCCTTGCCCAACCCTGATTTACACGAGGTCATGGCTGAGTCTTTGGATATGCAGCCGAGCAAGGTCTTTTTTGGCATTAACTTGATTCGTCAAAAAATGAAACTTCCCAAGCTGGAGTATCCTAAGCGTAAGCTTGCCGTGTCACCTGACCAGCTTTCAGCAGTCCAAGCCCTGTATGATGGGTTTTTGCCAGATGTTCCGATTGGTGTTCATAAGATTTTAGCTAAACAGCTAAAAATGGATGAATGGCGTGTACACGTTGCTATTAAACTTATTCGTAAATCACGTAATTTACCCCAGTTTAATGAAGAACGGACGGATGTCCCTGATTGGATTCAGGAACTTATTGTCAAAAATAAGGAGCAAGACACCGAAATTCGGGCTGAAGCTAAAGCTTTGATGCAGGAGGAAGCTGACCAAAAAGCCGCTGCCGCTGCACAGGCTGAAAAAGTCGCCGAAGAGACCCTTGCCTCTGTTTCTCATGCGCCTGATGTGGTACAAAACCATCAACCTGACCCTGCGATACCTTCATCCTAAGGCTTTGTGTCCTTATAGGGTTGCTATGCCTGTGCTGAGATGTTGTAAACCGTGGGTGTTCATCATTTTAAGCTGAAAGTAACACCGTGCGACGGCATTGAGATGCTCCGTGTAGTCTTCCATATCTTCCATACCTAAGAGTTTGAGTTGCGTGACGAGAAGTTCATGTGCCGCTAATTCTTCTTGAAGGGCAAGGCGTTTGGCGTGATGAATATCATCCATGCACAAAGCTTGATGACTCGATACTGTGCCTAATGTCGTTAAGGTATTGTTCATCATGAGACCTTTCCCTAGGGTGGGTACGTGCCATTGAGAAGGATGAGGGGTCGGTTTTTGGGCAAACCCTTGAGAAGCAGAGAGTGTTTGTCCAGCGTCTTCTGAAAATTCAGGGAAAAGAGGAGCGTCTTGAGAGAATCGCATCATGAGGCTTGGTATCCTTGTTGATAGGAAGTATTGAGAGAGGAGAGAAGGATGTTTACACTTGGTATACATAAATAAAAACAAACACTTGGGTTGCATTGCCTCCGAGGACTCCCTTTTTAGAAGGACTTATTCTGGTGTGTGGCTCTCTTAGGGAGGTGCATAGCTTATACTTTGGAGAGCTGAATGCTCGTGAGGTATTAGGGTATTCATCCTTGTTTTGATGTCCCCTCAGCTCCTCTATGAAGGATGTGTGTGAGGCTACCCCCTTTATTTTAAGCGACATGAATGGAGTCACATACTTATGGCACCTCTTTTACAGGAAAGCTTACTCAATACCTTGATGTGGCAAACCAAATCAAGCCAGATGATGGCACAAGCCCATCCTCATAGCTATCCTGTGATAGGTGGTGCTTGGGTGCAGCAGTGGTTTGTCTTATTGATGGCGGGGTTGCTTGGCTTGGTGGTGGGGAGCTTTTTAAACGTTGTGGCACTGCGTCGCCTGAAGGGAGAGTCGTGCGTATGGCCTGGGAGTCATTGTCCGTCGTGTGGCACGCCCTTACAGTGGTTTGAGAATATTCCAGTTTTGAGCTGGCTTGGTTTGGCTGGTAAATGTCGAACGTGTAAAACACCCATCAGTGTGCAATACCCGCTGGTTGAGTTGCTAACGGCATGCCTTTTTATGGCGACTATGGCGATTTTTCATCCTACGCTTACAGGCTTGTGCGTATTGTGGCTTGTAAGCTTAATGATGGTGACTGTGATTACAGATTTTAAAGAACATGCTGTATTTATTGATTACATGTGGTGGGTGATGCCGACGGGGCTTTTGGCGGTTTGGCTTAGCCATAGTGGTTTGGAAGGTGCTATTACGTTACCTTTGGCAACGCCTATTTATGATTTATTCGGGTATCAAGTGCCTCCTTTACTGAGTGCTTTATTAGGAGGTCTCATGGGGTTTGGGCTATTTACAGGCTTGAACTTATGCTTTAAGAAGATGCTCCAGCAAGATGCTTTTGGGGAAGGGGATGCTTGGATTCTAGCAGCCTTGGGATGTTATCTCGGTTGGGAGAGAGTGGTTATCACCTTTTTTATGAGTATGGTGATACAATCGGTTGCGACGATTCCCTTTATGTTTGCCAGTTGGATAAAGCAAAAACAATGGTCTATTGCAGGATGGCTCGCCTTAGCGTTAGCCTCTATTGCCTTAACCTTTGCACCTTTGGGGTTATCAAAAGCCATGATGCAACTCTGGACCATGGGTTTAACCGTGGTATGTATGGTGAGTGTCGTCATGTTTTATAAAGCCTTTCGAGATGCCGAACGCTATGCGATGACTATCATGCCTTTGGGGCCAGCGATTATTTTAGCAGGTTTTGTCATGCTTTTTACAAGTCCATTATGGTATGAGTGGCTTCCTTAATACCCTGCAAAATAAAACCCGTCAAAAGGGCGTTAGGAACTTGTGCCTGATTGACGGGGTGCTTAGGAATTGCTCGACAGATGCTTTGCACGTTCCTTAATAGACTGAAACAGTTTATTGAGCGATGCGAGCATCTTTTAGTGTATGTCCTTTAGTATATACTACTTGAGAATAATTCGCAACTAGCAATTGGGTTTTCATTTAAACAGTGGAGCATGATACACTGTGAGGAAGTCTTTCATTCACTACTAATGTCATTATTTTCAAGACAACGTTCAGGACACCCTATCATGCGTCTTACTCTGCCTGACCCCAGCCGTCCCTTGCCTTTTGTGGAGCTTATTTCTCAAGAGGCTTTTGGTACATGGACTCAAAACCATCTTATTGCTTCCGATGCGTTGGCTCATGGGGAAGTGCTACAAATTCTTGCCCAAGCCGCTGAGTATGAGCGTCTATTCTTACCCCACCGTCTTAAAAAGCTTGATACTTATACAGGGCGTGTCATGGCAACGTTATTCTATGAAAGTTCCACACGTACCCGTGCGAGTTTTGAGTTAGCGGGTAAGTACTTAGGGGCCACAACGATTGACCTGCCTGTACAAAGCTCCTCAGTCAATAAAGGGGAAACGCTTCACGATACCTTGGACACCCTCAAAGCCATGGGGGTTGAAATTGTCGTGTTACGTCATAGTGCCAGTGGGATTCATCAGCAGCTTGCACAGTATCTTGGTAAAAGTATGGCATTGGTTAATGCAGGCGATGGACAACATGACCATCCCACGCAAGGCTTGTTGGATCTTTTTACGCTGTTACAGGCTTTGGGGAGTTTATTTGATAAAACGATTACGATTGTAGGGGATAGTCGGCATAGTCGTGTGGCACGAGCCAATATGGCACTTTTACCACTTTTTGGTGCCAAAGTTCGCCTTGTAGGGCCCGAGACTTTGCTCCCGCTCTATGCTCAAGAAACCTTTAAGCTGGACAAAGTCACGACAAACCTTGAAGAAGGTCTTGAAGGGGCTGATGCGGTCATGTGTTTACGTCTTCAAAAAGAGCGGATGGAGGCTTCGGTTTCTGGCTCATTGGGGAACTATGTCAAGACGTATCGTATTGATGAGTCACGTTTACAAGCCTTCTGCAAAGAGGGTGTTAAGGTGTTGCATCCTGGGCCTGTTAATCGGGATGTGGAGCTTGCAAGTACCCTGATGGATAACCCTCAATACAGTTTGTTGCAACAACAGGTGCATAATGGCGTTTTAATCCGTATGGCAGTGTTAAGTAAATTGTTCAAACAGCACTACGTTTAGGCTGCTTCCTTCATGAAGACTTTACGAACTTTATAAAATAGGTAAAGCTTCCTCATACTGCTGTGTAAAAGACATGATACAAACATAATGCTTGCTAGATGCCGTGTTATTTTTCAGAAAAGAGTTTACAAACCATGACAACCTATGCTTCAGCTTCCACACTATCCACGACCTTCACACGTAGTACCTACCCGACAGGGCATCAAGGTAAGTGTCTCATTAAAGGGGGAAGAGTTTTAAATCCTACGACGCAACTGGATGCTTTAATGGATGTACTGATTGTGGATGGTATGGTCGCTCAAATCGCACCCACGATTGATATTGCTTGCTTGACTGACCCTGAAACGGATCGTTTGGTGGTTTTAAAGCCTCATCAGTGGGTAACACCAGGGCTGATTGATATTCATGTGCATTTTAGAGAGCCTGGACAAACCCATAAAGAAGATGTTGTGACGGGTTCTATGGCTGCTGCCGCTGGTGGGTTTACCTCTGTGGTGATGATGGCAAATACACACCCTACGCTTGACCATCCTTCCGTTTTGGAAGCTCTGCAAAAACGTACGGCTACGGTGAGTCATGTACGGTCTTTCATGACAGGTGCCATTACGGAGGGGTTAGCGGGTCAGAAAAATACCGACTTCCAAGCCCTCCATGCTGCTGGTGTGGTGGCTTTTAGTGATGATGGTAAGGGTGTCCCACAGGCTGACCTTATGCTAGCCATGCTCCGCTACAGTAAACACCATAACGTGCCTGTGATTGCCCATGCTGAAGACAGTTGTTTGAGCTGTGGGGGGTGTATGAATGAAGGCCCTACGGCTTCTCGTCTTGGGCTTAAAGGGATTCCGACTTTAAGTGAGTCATTGATGGTGGCTCGTGACATTGAGCTTGCGAGAGCGACAGGCGGATGGCTCCATGTAACGCATATTTCCAGTGCGGAGACGGTCGCAATGATTCGTAAAGCCAAAGCAGAAGGTATCCGTATTTCTGCTGATGTTACACCGCATCATTTGGTATGGACAGATACCAGTATTGCTGATTATCCCTACGATACCGACTTCAAGATGAACCCACCTCTCCGACGAGAGTCTGACCGTCTTGCACTGATAGAAGGGCTACTCGATGGCACCATTGATTGTATTGCCACAGACCATGCCCCCCATGGTAAGGATGAAAAAGCACTTCCGTTTGCGGAAGCACCTTTTGGCGTTGTAGGATTAGAAACTTCACTAGGGGTGATGCTAACGCACTTTTTCCATAACCAGCGTATGAAAGCCCTTGATATTGTTCGTTTGATGAGTAGCTTTCCAGCAACGCTTTTACCCAATTTACCTGTGGGACAACTCAAAGAAGGGATGCCCGCTGATATTACAATTATTGACCCTGAACATGCTTGGAGTGTTGACCCTCAAGCCTTTTATAGCAAAGGTAAAAACACCCCTTTTAAGGGGCAAATGCTTAAAGGACAGGTACGTATGACCTTCGTAGGGGGTGCGTGTCGCTTTGGAGAACAATATTTACAGCGTCTTCACCCCGAAGTGACTTTCACGGCATCAGCTCCCGAATGTTTGACATAAGAATATTTGGAGACCGTCTAAATCCTTACTTAGTAGCCCTGTAGGTTAAGTTTAAGGTAACTGCTTTCAGCATTACTCGTAACGCTTTTCGCCTATGGTGATGCGGGTTACATAGATGATTTCGCAAGCACTTCCTCCTGTGTCTTCTCGACTAATACTTGAGGCGAGGGTTTGCGGGTTGCTGTCTTTGAGCCGAACATGGACATCGACGAGGTAGCCTTCGATTGAAAGTTGCGTGTCGGGTGTGATTTTGTGTAATAGCCGCCGTAAATTCTCTGTGGCAGGTATGAGGTGATTATTGGAAGAATGTGTGCTAAACATGGCTTGACCATAAGGACTATTTTCATCGCTTTGATAGTAGTACCATCGGTTGCTTTGCCAGACTTGCATGTGTTGCTTTGCCTCATCCGTCCACGGTATCCCCCATAGAAGGGCAAGGTCTACGGGAATCACTTTACGGAGAGGGTTTTCTCGGTCGAGCAAGTTTTCTAAGGGCGTATCGTATGTTTTTGCACTCATCACGGTTGCATCAACACGATATTTTGCTTTGGCTGTAATACTCACATCAGGATGAAGCATCTTATGAAAGTACGGTGTTTCTCTGAGGTTTTGTAGGGGTATAGGGAATGGTTTTAGGGGGCTGGTAAGTTCATAGGTGGGATTGGGTACGTGCGAGAGATGTATTAGAATCAGTAGGCTCAAACCCAGTACTATCCATACAGACTTAGGTATGGTATGTAGTACTGTGCGAAGGTACCCTCCCAAGGAGGGGGTGTGAAGGGTTATGTCTGGCTGTGTTTCGGTATCATCGGTCTCAAGAGAGGGATGCGTACTAGGGGGTAGTGCTTGTGTGGTGTCTGAGGGGTTTACGTTCCACAACAAAACAATATCTTGTGTTTGTTTCTCTTGTCTTGAGGGGGTTGGAAAGTCAGGGGTGGTATGTCCTGATGGGTCAAGCAAAAGGGTTTCAAAAGGATTGTTTGTGGCGTGGTTGGGCATGATGATAGTACAATGCCTCTTTTCCTGTGAAGATGGTTACGCTTACATGCAAGGGTTATGGATAGCTTAGGAGCCGTGTTTTAAAAAAGGGTACGTTCAACCCTATTTGTAGAGCTTCTGTCCAATTTTGAGTTGTGTAACATACATGGTTTCACTGGCCCAGGCTCCTGTGTCATCACGAAACATACTGGTGGGCCACCAATCATTCACGCCCTCTATAATGTCTTGTTTGTGCAGGGGTTTTACATTCACGAGAAAGCCTTCCATTGCGACAACATCGCCAATGTGTAGGTCTTTGAATGCTTTACGTAAATTGTCCGATGCGGGCATGATATGCGTGTTTGAGGCGTGTGTCAAAATGTAATCTTTGGATAAAGCACGGTGGTTTGATGTAAAGAAAAACGAACGATTCTCTTGCCAATAGCGTACCTCTTTTTGTGGCGTGGCATAGGCGAGTTGTCCCCAAGCAATGGTTACGTCTGTCGGTAGGAGCTTATTTTCCCAAGCTCCCCCTGGTAGTTTGTCGAAGTGTTGGGTACTCATCACTTTACCCGTCAGGGTATAACGTGCTTGCTTGATAGCTTCAATTTTGAAATGTCCTTCCTCGACAAAAACACTGCTTTGTTCTTTTAAAGGGATGAAAGTTTGTTTAGGGAAGGTAACCCCCTCATAGGAAGACCCTATTATTTGGGTAGGCACACTTGGTAGCATCACTGCGTGTGAATCCAACACAAAAGAGGCTGTGGGATTAAAAATATCGCTGTAGTATAAAACGATTCCTAAACAAGATACCAAACTGGCTCGAAACCATAATGATTCTTTCACAAACCCTGCAAATGTTTCCCATGAGGGTAAATTTTTGTGGAAGGTACCTTCTACAGGTACTGCCTCATATTCTTCTATGAGTTTCTGAAGCTCTTCTTTGGGTACCATAAGTGATACGTTGCTTGTTTGGGGTGATGTGTTTTTTGAGTTCATATCAGGGGTATCTCTTTTTGAAACTTCAGGGAAATAAGCCAAAGCTTTTTGAGTGGTGTGTATTTGAGGTGCTGTGCTTAGGGAGCCTTTTACAGGGAGATGGCTTTGTGTTTCACTGGTGACTTGGAGGCTTTCCTCTTGAGGAGCCACAGGTTGTTCTGAAGCGTTCTCAGGATAAAGAGAAGAAGAAGAGGGTAGGGTTGAGTTCATGGCTGTATACACTCTCTCTTTAGTCACATGTACTTTGTGTCTCGATATGTAATGTTCACCACGAAACACGACACGCTAGGGCATAGGTTTTTGCCCTATGATACGAGAGGTGTTCATAGCATCATTTTTTACGGAAGCGGTTCTCTCTGAAGGGGACGCTGGAAACGGCTCCCCTCATCATCTATCTCATGGGTTGAAAACGGAGTAGACGTTTTACTTTTAATCATATCGTCCAAAGTGATGAAAACTAAAGCCTATATTAAGAGCCTGTATCGGAACCCTTACACACGCTCTAAAACAGGGAGGCACCGTGGGCGATAATCCCCCCAACGAAAAAAGCAATACTCCAAGAAAGAAGGACAATAATGAGTCCTTCTTTGGCCCCTCGTTCTTTCCATATCACACTGGCAGAAGCAAAGCAGGGTACAAACAAGGTAATCACAATCAAGCTAACAAACGTGGCTAAAGGTGGCAGGGTTTTTGCCATATCATACAGACCAGCAACCCCAAAGTCACGACGAATCATCCCCATGATGAAGACTTTGGCACTTTCAGGGGGTAGCTTCAAGAGTAAGGTGACCAAAGGCATCATGCACTGTTCCAAAATCTGCATGAGTCCAGTCAGGGTTGCAATCGTCACAAGTGCTGAACCCACCATAAACACAGGTGCGGTATCGACTAAAAATCCTTTTGAGCGTAGCCAGACTTTCTGAAGCACATTTTGCCACTGAGGGAAGCGGAGTGGAGGAATATCCATCATTAAGGCACTGGTTTGCCCTGGGACAATCCCTTGAAGGATACGTCCCATGATACCAAATACAATCGCCAGTGTGACCATAAATGCCACCCAACCAAGTAGACCACCTTGAATCGCCATTAAAGCCGTAATGACACCCAACTGGGCGGAACAAGGAATAGTTACCGCCATGAGGACACTTGCAATGGTACGCTCTTTTTGACTGCCTAACATGCGTGTACTCACCGAAGCCATCGTGACGCACCCTAAGCCTAGAATCATGGGGATAATGGCCCGCCCGTTGAGTCCTAACTTACGCATCCATCCATCACTGAGCGTTGCAATGCGTGGGAGGTAGCCTGTGTCTTCAAGCACGGCCATATAGACGTAAAACCCAACGACCAAAGGGGTCATCACCCCAAATACATAGCGGAGTGTACCCGTAATGATACCGAATTCACCCAGAAATAAGGTGTGTAGCCAAGACCCCTTAGGCATCAAGGGGGTTAAGAGACTCACCAGCCATGGGTTGATGACCTCGATAAAAAAGCCTTCCATGAGGTCAACCAAATCGCCTGCAACCCATACCCCAACGACTTGATAAAGGGTCAAGAGTGCGATAAGTAAGGCAACCGTTCCCCACACGGGGTGCATGAGGAGACGGCTGAGCTGTGTTGTAAAGCTCGGGGAGGCAAGATTTCCTGAGGGGTCGATATTCCCTAAGAGGGCTGGACACTTTGTTTCGAGTAAGCTTAAGAGTCCTTTGAGGTACTGCCGACGTGTCCCATAGCAACTGAGTCTTTCTTTGGGGTTGGCCTCTTGTTGTTCATAGTGCATGAGTGCTTGCCCTGCTTGGTGGGCTTTTTGCCAAATGCCATCGTTGGCACGAAGTTCAGGTGTAGGGATACCCCATTGTGCTAAAGCAATGGTGGCTTTGAGTGTTTCTAGTCCTAGTCCTTGGGTGGCAACCATCCCTACAACAGGTACACCAAGCCGCTCGGCAAGGGTCTGTAAAACATCAGATAAGCCTTTGGCAGTTTCTGCGTGTTCATCTAATTGGTTGACACCTACGACTAACGGGTAGCCGTAGTCAATGAGTTGTTGTGTGAGAAATAAATCCCGCTCCAAAGTGGGTAAGCTCACGATGTTTAACACAACATCGGCTTGGGTTAATCCTGCTTGTGCCACACGTTCTTCTTCATTCAGCAAAGAGAGGCCATACAACCCAGGCGTATCAATGATGTGTACAGGCGTTGCCATCCCTGGGAGTACTAGGGTGGATTGTGTGAGTACCAAGGTGGTGCCTGGTAAATTGGACACCTGAGCATACGCACCCGTCAAAGCGGTAAATACTACACTTTTCCCGACATTCGGGTTCCCAATCATTGCCACCGTTTCAAGTGGAAAGACCTTTGCCGTAGGGGGCGTATGACCCTTAGGCCAGTAAGTAACACACTGTTCTGAAAGCTGACGGTTTGAAAAGCTCTTGGGTTGTTCCTGCATATCACGTTGAGGATAGGGAGTGTTGGGTAACGGGGTGGTCTCTAAAGTGAGGGCGAGCATGGGAGCGTGTGGCACAGAACGTGCATGAGAGCAGAAGGAGAACGAAAAAAAGCGACCACTACGATAACACTATCGAGGCTAAACATGACCTTTCAGTGCGTCATGTTTGTTGGGTTTAGGATTGTACCCACACGTCTTGTGCATACTCATAACCAAGCGCAATTTCCTGACCGTTACGGCTTAAGACAATAGGCCCTTTGCCTGGCAGTTTGGCAGAAATGTTAATCACATCACCGACATAAATCCCAAGACGAAGTAACAGTAGTGCTGTTTCCTCATGCGTGATATCTTGCAAAGTAAGTGGCTTGGCAATGGGTGCTTGTGGCAATGAGAGCATCAGCGGAAAAACCTTTGTATTTAGGAATAGCACGACAAAAGGTATATGACGAGTATTAGGGGGTATCTACGTGCATCGTGTGGGCATTGCAGTAAGGACAAAACTTCTTTACTTGGAATCGTCCTTGTACTTGGGGTTTGCGTACCGTGTTAGGATAGTAGTTTCTACGATGGCAGACGGAACAAGAAAGAATCATTTGACGTACTTTAGAAATGCGGGGCTTTTGTGCAAAGGTTGCCATAAAATGAAAGGCTCATCAGGTAGTGTTTTATAACAAGAAAAATGTCTATGAGGGTAATCGTAACCTACTAAGAGATGTCCAAAGGACGGTAAGCGTTTGTACGGCATGTACTGAGGTGCGTTTTAAAAAGAAAGCGATTATTTGAGAACTATTCTCATAAGTGTACCAACATGACCTCACAATAACATGAAAACATAGTCATTCAAACATGTGCAGAGCCTTCTCTTATGTTACACTGGGCTACTATGAGTGTGTACTTCGTAGGAAGTGCCAAGTGTGTTATCCCCATTGCATTGCATCGTATGGTGGCTTCAATCGCACGAGTCAGCCTTTCCATGATACCCCTCAAGTCCCTTTCTTCATTGAGACGCTTTGTACCGATGCTCTTTCCTTTGATGTCTTTATTACAACCTGCGAAACCCTCCTGTGTCTCTGAGTTAGATACCACGTGTCCTGTGTTGGGTGTGGTTGCTGGTTGGGGGCAACTCCCTGTGGATGTGGTACAGGAAGCACAAGCAAAGGGGTGGCAAGTGGTTGTGTTTTCTTTATCGAAGGATAATCGTCAAACACTCTATAAGCTTGTTCAGGGATGCTTAGTGCCGATTGTCCCGGGGTTGGTCGCACAAAATCTGTCGCTTTTTAAAGCTTATCATGTGACCCATTTAGTCTTTGCGGGGAAAGTAAATAAATGGATGCTCTTTACACAGCCGCAACTAGATAGCCTTGCCTTATCCTTGTTGGCAAAGCTGCTCACACGCAACGATGACGCACTGATGCAAACCTATGTGGATGTTATTTCTGAGTGTGGGATTGAGGTCTTACCTCAAAGTACCTTTTTATCAAAGCACTTTCAGCCTGTAGGATGTTTGTCTCTACATAAGCCTACCCCTGAACAGTTTCGTGATATTGCCCTTGGATTTCAAATGGCAAAAACCATGGGGGGGTTAGATATTGGGCAGGCCGTTGTGACGCATGAGGGTATGGTGATTGCCGTAGAAGCGATTGAGGGTACAGATGCCTGTATCCAGCGTGCAGGGAAGCTCCTCCGTAAAAAAGGAGGCACGCTCGTGAAGGTGGCTAAACCAGGGCAAGACCAACGCTTTGACATTCCTACCGTGGGTTTACGCACCTTGCAAACGCTTCATGCACAAGGATTTAAAGTCTTAGCGACGGAAGCCCATCAAACCCTTTACCTTGATGCCCATGCCATGGCGGGTTTTGCCGATAAACATGGTATGGTGATTCTTTCCATTGATAAAGCCCATCTTGACGATGTGCCTGTGCATGTGACGCATACGGCGAATCAATATCGTGAAGAAGTGCATGGGTAAGAGAAAGTCCTTGAGTGTCTCCCATGAAGGCTACTGTTGTTTCTCAATCTTCAAGCTTCTCCGAGCAGTACCCAATGCACTGGCTTATCAGCACGGGAGACCCCTCCGCAGATGCTCATATGGCTCATACTCTCGAAAGTCTCTGGCGGATGTGGCCCCATCATGTAAAGCCGTTTCCCTACTTGTCCGTTGTAGCGGGTGAGCATCTTCAAAACGTTTTAGCTCGCTATGATATGCCTCATACGTGCCTCGCAACCCATCAACACCTAGGTGCTTTGGGGCTGGGTAAAGGGATGAGTACCGTGTACCATCACTTAAAACTTGCCAAGCATATGTTGGCACATGCTAAAAATCAGCCACCAACGCTTATCTTGTTAGTGGATTATGGGGGATTTCATTTGCGTTTGGCTGCCAAACTGAAACAGCAACACCCTGAGATACCCATTCACTACTACATTCCCCCTCAACTCTGGGCTTCACGTGCTGGACGGCTCCGCATGATACAACGTAGCATTGATAAACTCTATAGTATTTTTCCTTTTGAGCCAGCGATGTATGAGGCTCAAGGGGTTGCTTGCCAGTATGTGGGGCATCCCCTGCAAACCGTGCTGGCACCTTATGTATCATTACGAACTGGCTCCCTCGATACACCTGCCTACCTTGAAGCGTGTAGGCACTTAAAATTGATACCCCCCTCAGAAGCTTCTCCTAATGAGCGTCCTTTATGGGCTTTTTTACCAGGGTCACGCCGAGGGGAGGTTGTAACGTTTTGGCCTTTGTTTAAGGCTGGTATTCTGAAATACTGTCAGGAAAACCCGCAAGCGTCTTGGCCTTGTATTCGTGTGTCGGTTGCGAATACAACCCTCCGCCATGTGATAGACCTTACGGCTTTCCCACCCGCTCTTGATATTGACTATGTAGAGGGTCATCATGAGACTCGAACCCTCCTTGCTCTGGCTGATGTGGGTGTCATTAAGTCAGGGACTGCAACCCTAGAGGCTGCTTTATTAGGGTGTCCCAGTGTCATTGTGTATAAAAGTTATTGGTTACTGGCTACCCTTGCACGTTTCTTTATAAGAGTCCCTTTTTTAGGCTTGCCTAACTTATTGACCTATTGGCAAACGACACCCCCAACCTTAACCCCCCCCAAGAAACATTGGTGGTATGCCCTGCAAGAAGCCTGTTTTCCGCAGGCTACTGTATCAAGTCATCGCTTAACGCCGCCTCTCTTTCCTGAATGCTTACAGGAAGCCTTTACGCCTGAGGGATGGCTTCAGGCACTTCAAACCCTGATGCGGGATACTCCCAGTATTCAGGCTAAATTGAAGGGCTTTCAAACCATGTTTTTGGGGCAAACGAGTCCGCCACCCTCACTGGCGGAAGTACTATGCACGTACGCCCATATGAACAGTATTGATACTACGCTAGGGCGTGGCACGTCATACCAATGAAAATCGGTATCTATCCTTCACCCATACGACATGTTCTCTGGATTCCGACCTCCCTCGGCATGACGGTGTAAGTGATTAGGACATTCTTACTCAATGTTTGATGACCTGATGGGCTTGTGAGGTATCCTCCAATAAAAAAACTGCCTTGAGGGGGACTCAAAGCAGTTTTTGTTGACATCGTTGGTTAACGCTTAGGCTTCTAAGGCAGCACCCCCACCTGAAGAACCCCCACCACTACCGCCATGACGACGAGAAGGCAACGGTTGCCCGATAGAGTGTCCACCGCCCGTAGGGAGTGTGGTAGACCCTGCACCTTTGGTTTTGGTGCGAGGTGCTGGAATCGACTCAATAGGCACTTCCTCGGTGACGAATGCAATGGCATCTTCGGCTTCATTAAGCTTGGCGGTAATTTTATGCCCAGCTTTAAACTCACCCAGAAGCATACGCTCAGAGATTTCATCTTCAAGCATGCGTTGAATACTCCGACGTAACGGTCTGGCACCGTAGGCGGGTGTATAACCATCTTTCGCAAGGAGGTCTTTGGCGGTGTCTTCAATGACCAAATCCATGTGGTGTTCACGGACACGGTCAGTGAGCTCGGCTGCCATGATATCGACAATCTTACGTACTTCATCTTTGGTAAGCTGATGGAAGATAATGGTGTCGTCCAAACGATTCAAAAACTCAGGACGGAACATCCGTTTCAACTCCTCAGAAACCATTTCTTTCATCCGTTTGTAGCGGGCCTCGTCGCTTTTATCACTGGAGGCAAAGCCAAGAGGATTGGGGTTTTCAATGCCTCTTGCCCCGACGTTGGAGGTCATGATGATAATGGTGTTTTTAAAGTCAACACTGCGTCCACGGCTATCCGTTAAACGCCCATCATCAAGGATTTGAAGCATGATGTTGAAGACATCAGGGTGTGCTTTTTCAATTTCGTCAAACAGCAACACACTGTAGGGCTTCCGTCGTACCATCTCGGTGAGTTGTCCGCCCTCGTTGAAACCGACATACCCAGGAGGGGCTCCGATGAGTTTGGAAACCGTATGACGCTCCATGTACTCCGACATATCAATCCGCAAAAGGCTGTCTTCCGAACCAAAGAAGTACCCTGCCAAGGTTTTGGCAAGCTCGGTTTTTCCGACCCCTGTAGGTCCTGAGAAAATAAACGACCCAATAGGACGGTTAGGATTTTTCAAGCCTACTCTTGCGCGACGAATGGCTTTGGAGATGGCTTTGACGGCATCATTCTGCCCAATCACACGACCGTGGAGAATATCTTCCATTTTGATGAGCTTCTCCGACTCACTTTCTGTGAGTTTGGAGACAGGAATACCTGTCCAGCTTGCCACAATCTCGGCGATATCATCTTCCGTGACGTAGATTTTCTTCTGTTCAATTTCCTTTTTCCAATTTTCGGAAATCTCACGAAGGGCTTCTTTTAGCTCGGCTTCTTTGTCACGAAGTTCCGTGGCTTTTTCAAAGTCCTGACCACGAATCGCCAGTTCCTTTTCACGCACCGTCTTCTTGATTTGGTCTTCAATGTCACGCCCTTCTGGTGGTAACTTGGCATGGCTCAAACGAACTCTCGAACTTGCTTCGTCCACAAGGTCGATGGCTTTGTCTGGCAGGAACCGTTCCCCAATGTAGCGATAGGCCAAAGTAGCGGCTGCGATAATGGCTTCATCGGTAATGGTAAGCTTATGGTGTTCTTCATATTTTTCACGGAGTCCACGAAGAATTTCAATGGCATCATCCACAGGAGGCTCTTCTACCATGACAGGTTGAAAACGACGTTCTAAAGCCGAGTCACGCTCAATATGCTTACGGTACTCAGCAATGGTGGTTGCACCAATGCACTGCAGTTCCCCTCTTGCTAAGGAGGGCTTGAGGATGTTGGCAGCATCAATGGCACCTTCGGCCGCCCCCGCCCCAATGAGGGTGTGAAGCTCGTCAATGACGAGGATGATGTTGCCATTTTGACGAATTTCATCCATCACCTTTTTGAGACGTTCTTCAAATTCCCCACGGTACTTGGTACCCGCAACCAATAAGCCGATATCGAGCTGCATGATTTTTTTATCACGCAGAATGTCGGGGACATCATTATTATAAATTTTCAGTGCCAAACCTTCCGCAATGGCCGTTTTACCCACCCCAGGTTCACCGATAAGCACGGGGTTATTTTTGGTACGTCGTCCAAGAATCTGAATCACACGTTCAATTTCTTTTTCACGCCCTACGACAGGGTCAAGACGAGCCTCTTGGGCTGCAAGGCTTAGGTTGGTTGCAAATTCATCAAGGGTCGGTGTTTTGCTTCTGCCTTGGCTACTACTGCCACCACTGCTACCACTACCACCGCCTGAACTACTACCCCCAGACGCAGCCCCTCGGGTTTCACCCAGCATGCGAATCACATTGCTGCGTACTTTGGTGAGGTCAATACCTAGGTTCTCAAGCACACGTGCGGCAACGCCTTCGCCTTCACGAATCAGTCCGAGTAACAGATGCTCGGTGCCGATGTAGTTATGTCCTAGTTGGCGTGCTTCATCCCATGAGAGTTCAAGCACACGCTTGGCACGAGGGGTAAAAGGAATTTCAACTGCCACAAACCCTGACCCACGCCCAATGATTTTTTCAACTTCCGCGCGTGCGTCTTTCAAGTTGAGTCCCATACCCTTGAGGGTTTTAGCTGCAATGCCAGTGCCTTCCCCTATTAACCCTAATAAAATTTGCTCTGTTCCCACAAAGTTATGCCCTAAACGCCGGGCTTCCTCTTGGGCAAGCATAATGACCTTAATGGCCTTTTCAGTAAAACGTTCAAACATCATAGGAGGGCTTTATCCTCATTCAACCACTGGGACGCAATGCACAGACAGCAATAGAGATTTATTATAGCGTATTTTTAGGCAAATGGGCTATCTTTTATTGTATTTTCTTTAGAATTGGTGTTTTAAAAGGAGTCTCTGTCCCTTTTAGCACTCTCTATACTATGTATTGAAGGGGCATTGAAGGGACACTCAAGGGATAAATGCCTTTACTTTTTATTTTCTTGTAAAGTTATTTTAAAGCCTTTTAACCTCATTTTACATGTGGCGTACTATTTTTTGTGGGGTACTTTTTTATCTCCAAGAGGCTTGAAAGAAAAGCTTGAGAGGCTCTCCTTTAAAAGGTGTAGTATCAGGACATGCCCAATGCTGACTGTAAGTAGTTTGCTTGGTATGGACTGCATGCGTGTGGGATACAGGTTTTTATCAGTTTAGGCTCAATATGATGAGGTTGTGTGTCGAAAACATGATTGTGAAAACGAGTTATTCTTTTGGTAGGCTACTTAAAATTGTTTAGTAACAATATTTAGAATCAATACGCCCATGATATCGGTCAATACACCCCCTCCCTCCAGTCAACCTACTTCTACAGGGTTTAATGCCCAAAAGTTATTACAGGAAGCTAAAGACCGTGTTAAAAATAAAGGGGTTACACCGCAGCCCCCTTCAGGTTTTTTGGAGTCTCCAATCTTATCACCTACGACACCTCAGGTTTCTCGTGTGTTACAACCCTCGCAAGGTACGCCATCTATTCTGACCAGTCAAAAGGCTTCCAATAAAGCACCACTCAAAGAAAAACATCCTGTAAGTGAACAACCACCTAGCTTGTATGGTAAAGGTGCGGATGGAAAGCCTTTTGAGGTGCAGTTACCCCAAGGTGCAGAGATTTCTGAAGATAAAAGGACTCTGACAACCTCGTCAGGTAATCTCTATACTTTAAGTGATGATGGTACTTTGACGCTTCAAGACAAAAATGGCGAACAGATTGAAAAATACCATTCAGGGTTTAACCATCCTGCACGTAATTTCCTTGACCGTAACGTGCCTCAACCACCCTATAAAAGTGCGGATGGTGTCGTGCGTGGCATTACCTTGAGTAGTGATGGTTCTCTGGAAATGAGAGGTTTGGGTTCTGGTCGTTTGGGTGGTTTAAGAACGCTTCCAAGCAATGACCCTGTGGCTGAATTTTTTCCTCAAGGTTCTGTAAAACAGTCAACTTCTGATAACGAGTATTGAGGCGGTGTGGGTTTTAAAGAGTTAGAAAAAGCTTTGTAGGACACTTTGCTATCTTCAAGAAGCTTGAGAGTGTAGTACGGGACATGCGCCAAGTGATGACCCTACAGCAGCCTTTTTCCCTAATGATTCCTTAAGAGCTAGAAAAAGCACAGTTTATCATCGTACCCCTGATGGCGGCTGGGCAGCAAAGTGATAATTGTATTCTGGTATGTGCGTCAGTGGTCTATGCAGTATGACTCTAACTTAAAATCTTTGTCATTGCTTCCACAGTTTTTTAAAGCAAGCCATCATGTCAAAAAGCCGTTGGAAAATATAACTTTTCCAACGGCTTTTTTTAACGCAAGATGCTTTTAGAAGTTAGAACCAACCAAATCTTTTGGCATGTGCTTCAATATCAGCATCCGCTGCGTCCCCAAGTTCTTTTGCTAGCTTTTCTTCATTTGCATTTGCGGCATCGCTTATGGCTTGATTTTCTTTTCCTTCCGAGGCTTTGGCGTGCAAATCTTTTGTGTATTTATCTAAAGCTGTTTCGCCTTCATCACTGCCACTACCGCCTGTCTTAGGGGTACCGCCACGAGTACCAAAACGATTAAGAGCAGTTGGATACATATTACTCGACATACCTGTGAGACGCATGATATAAAGACCTTTAAAATGGTTTTAAATAAACATATTAACAATAAGTAGGTACAAAAGAGATTAAGATAATGTACCTTAGAAAGTAATGATAGAATGGCTCATCTTGCTTTGCAAGCATGGGTTTGAGATGTTTTTAAAACTCGTTGCAAAGTGTTACAAAAAGGTGTGAAGGCTCATAACCTGAGAACCTACCAACGGGACGGTTACAAACCGTCCCTTACAAGATGAAATGCACTCCTCTCTCTTATCTCTCCCCACGGGGGGAGAAGGTAATGCTTTGCTCCCCTCCCCCTTGAGGGGGGGAGGGGCTGGGGGAGAGGGTAAAAGCCAACCCATCCCGAGCATAGGAGAGGGTTTGTAACCCTCCCGCAACCAGATTTTTTGTAAACCACCCCTATTCTC
The DNA here is from genome assembly GCA_044346175.1 of Vampirovibrionales bacterium. GTDB lineage: Bacteria > Cyanobacteriota > Vampirovibrionia > Vampirovibrionales > JAJTHC01 > JBJTUH01. Next base: position 40,288 of record JBIIZQ010000002.1, on the reverse strand, counting down.
CTTTGCCTGTGTGAGTTTTACGAGACACCCCTGAGGGCTTCCTTTGCTTGAGACGAAACATACTCTATCGTGTTGTCTGTGCAAGCTTGTAGTGTATCGTGGTCGATGCACGCTCTTTATAAGAAGCACTCAGAAAGGAAGCCCTCTTCTGTGTTTTCATCCTCTTCTTCATCCTCTTCTTCAGCTTCTCATCCTTCTTTTTCTACCGACGAAGCTTCACGCTCCAGTGCTTTAGGTCATCCTGTTTCACCTCTTACGATGGGGGCAGGGGTGCTTCATACCAAAGCCGTAGGTAGTGCCGAATTTATGAGTCAACAAAGTACCCAAGCTTACTGTACTTCCAATACGAAGGCATTCCCCAGATTTTTAGATGCCCTGAACTTACAAAGTCAGCAGATGTTGCATGTTTGTCAAACCCTTCAAAAAGCATGGCATAGGTTACGTACGCCTATTCATCTTGGTGAAGTGGGTGGTTATGTTCTAGCACAGAGTCAGGCATTGGTTGGCTCCAAGGTGCTTCAACACCCGCAATTGCTTACATTGTATCTTACGATGAGTCAGGCATTGCTTACCCATGCGAGAGTGTACCCGAAGGCATACGCCCATTACGCTGAACAGCTTTTCCTTACCTATCATATTTTAAGAGAGTTTGATAAGAAACCGTCTTTACTGGGTCGTTCGGCAGCTTCACTGCTTAAGCTTAAAGATAACCTTGCCACACTTTTATTAGGGACGTTAGAAACCACGCTGGATAACAGTATGGGGCATAGTTTTGCTCAAGCTGAAATAGCCACTACGCAAGAGATGCCCCCCTTGGAAGTAGATGCTCCCCATGATACAACGCCTGTGGCGATTGCTCGTGAGCGTTTCGTACAACAGCTCAAGCGTTGTATTCAACTTGCTTTGGATACTGAACTCCATCCGCACCTGCACAAGCAACTTATGCGCCAACATCAAGAGGTCATCACGGCGATTGAATCCCAACAAGTCTTTCAAGCTTTGCATACATTGAAGTCCTTACCCCTAGAAGACCAATACCACCCCGTCATACAAACCTTGGTATGTGCTTGTTTGTGGTCTTTGGAAGACTACAAAGGTATGGACGCGATTCTCAAACACCTCATTGAACACGGCAGCGTGATTTTACAACATGATATGTTACTGTGTTTACAGCGTTTACAACAGGTACAACTTGCTTCTCCGCTCAACGAGCTTGAAGAGCTGATTGAACTGGTCGATACTTGCCTTCAAACACGGCAGTTTGCCGCAGGTGCCAACTATTATAAGCGTTTGATGCAGTACCTTCCTAATAAAGAGGATGGACTCTCCTACTTGGGGCATCTGCACTGTCAAGCAGGGCAGTTTGAGCAGGCTACGCATACTTATCGGGAGGCGATTGCCCATCGTCCTGAAGATGCCGTTGCCTATAATAACTTGGGCGTGTTGTACCTTGAGTACCACCAAGACCCCCTAGAGGCCCATGAGTTATTGCAACAGGCTACCAAGCTAAAACCCAATTATACGATGGCTTGGTTTAATCTGGGACGTTGCTACCGTAAGCTTTCACAAGCACAACAAGCCGCAACGTGCTTAATGAAGGCTAAGGAACTCAATCAAACCCTACCAGAGGTTGGCAACCATCTTATTGAAGCACAACTCCGTGGTTTATTCTCTTTGGATGACTAGGCTCTGTGGAAATTTCCTCAGGTTGTGTCAATTTGATACCGATACCCTATATCGTCATTCTGAAACGTAATGTAGGGTGGGGTTTCCAACCCTACCGAAAACTAACACCTCCTACAACAGGTAGGTTTCTACTTTTGACGTACAAGGTTGGTTTTTCTATATCACAAATAAAACTGTATCCTCCCAATACCCTACACTTATCGTGAGGGCTTGGAGCATATGGCTATTGGGGTCGTTCTGGCAGTACACTTCCAACGTTTCTAAATAAGCAAACTCTTCTTCGGGAGTCGTAAACCCATTGTCTCCAAAAAGACACAAGTAATATTGACAATCACCCAAAGCGGGCTTTGCTTTAGCCTCATAGGGTTTTGCAAGGGCTTGAAGTGCCTCGAAACGAGTCATGTAATCATCCCATTCGGGTGCATTCACATCCATGGAGGAAATTCCTTTGAGGGTAAGTCGTGAAAGACTAAAGTACAGTACCACCATCAATCGTGATAACTTCACCATTCATGTAGGTGTTGCGGTCGCTGACCATAAAAGCGGCAAACTCGGCGAGTTCCTCAGGACGACCAAACCGTTTCTTGGAACACCAACCGTTATAGATTTCTTGGAATTGGTCGGGGAGTGAATGACCAAGATCGGTATCAAAAATACCTGCGGCAATCGCATTGACCGATACCCCAAATGCAGAAGCTTCACGGGATAAACACTTGGTAAAACCTACAACAGCGGCTTTAGACGTGGCGTAATGTACGGAAGTCGGCAAAGCTCGAATACCACCAATAGAGGTAATATTAAGGATATGCCCCTGCCGTTGTTTGAGCATGGTTTTGTAAAAGGCCTTTGTGACATTAAACAGTCCATTGACGTTTACGTCCATGATATTATCCCAAGCACTTTCAGTGGTGGTAAGGAACATATCAGCACGGTTAATGGCTGCTGAATTGACGAGGGCATCAAGTTTTGTATCAAAAGCCCCGAGTACTTCTTTTGCCATACTTTTAATGGCCTCACGGTCGGTGACCGACGCTTTGAATTTGAGTCCTTTAACCCCATAAGAGGTAATGACACGGAGGGTTTCCTCTGCCGCTTCATCATTACTGGCATAGTTGAAGGCGATGTTGGCACCTTCACGTGCAAACACTTCACAAAGTGCTTTACCTATCCCTCGAGACCCACCACTGATGAAGATATTTTTACCCGCTAATAACAAAGAAGAAGATGTAGGTATCTGAGACATGTGCAACCAAGGCCCTATAAACACAGGAATGAGGAAGGGAAGACTTAAAAACGTGATGTTCTAAGACTACCAAGAACATGCCCTAGGTACAAAGTATCCTTCTTGATGAGAATGTTTATGGTGCATTGTTAAAAGTGAGGTAGTGCTACCTCTGCCATGCCGCCCCCTCCCGTCATACCGATTAAAATAAACACGTATGCCTCAGGCTATTAAACAGGCAGGGGTAAGCACACGCATCTGCTTACCCCTATGACGGTTTATGTGACACCCCTATATTAGCTCTGAGTTGTAGGTGTCTGTTGTTGTTGAGCTTTTTGCAATGCCTGCGATTGTAACAAGGCGTTAAATCCCATGTAAACCACGGAGCATTTTTTCACTTGAGGTAAATAAAAAGCACACTCTTCTGCCAAACATAATTGCATGGGTTCTGTGGACTCTTTACCGATACTGAGAATGGGACATACGGGCATAGAAGCCATGGGATATAAGTATCCTTATCGTGTAGAGGGCTAACGCAAGGGAAAACAAACAGCAAGGGGCGTGAGGGCTACTCAGTGTTAGGAGTTCGGACACGCCTTACAGTAGCACACGCTAACGACGGTCACTTGGTGTTTCCTTAAACTTTGAAGTGCTTATCTACAAAACCCTACAGCAATAGCGTCACGACTGCCAAGCCTAGGGGATAAAATCTCCTATAAGTGGTTGGTTTTTAGGCGATATACTCCTGAGAGGTTTCAATGAGGCTATAGACTAGGGAGCATGTCAGTTTATAAAGGGCGTGGTCTCTTTGTATTGACACTGTGTGCTAACAATGAAGGTGTGTACTCCTAGTGTGATGGATGGAACGTTAAGCATGATGATGGCAGAGGATACGCTCGTTTCACAACGTCTCCCCAAACTTTCGTTTGAAAGTTTAATGCGTCAGCAAGATATTATGTTGGCATTGGTGGTCATGTTGACCGTTGCGATGCTCATGATTCCCATGCCCAGTCTCATGCTGGATTTATTGCTGGTTATCAACATTGCACTTTCCATGACCATTCTCTTGGTGACGCTCTACACCGATGAACCCCTCCAGTACTCAACCTTTCCAACGATTTTGCTTGTTGCAACCCTATTCAGGTTAGGTTTGAACGTTAGTTCAACCCGACTCATCTTGCTCAATGCACAGGCAGGAAGTGTGATTGAGGCTTTTGGAGAGTTTGTTATTGGTGGGAATTTTGTGGTTGGGTTTCTGATTTTCCTGATTCTTATTGTGATTAACTTTATTGTGGTTACAAACGGTGCGGGGCGTGTTTCAGAGGTTTCGGCACGGTTTATCTTAGATGCTATGCCAGGGAAGCAATTAAGTATTGATGCCGACCTTAATGCGGGTCTGATTGACGACAAAGAAGCCAAACGTCGCCGAGTGGCCATTCAAAAAGAAGCAGACTTTTACGGAACCATGGACGGTGCGAGCAAGTTTGTAAAAGGGGATGCTATTGCCGCACTGCTCATTACGGCGATTAACCTCATTGGTGGATTGATTATTGGTGTGGCTCAAAAAGGGATGCCATTGGCGGAAGCCGCTGCGACTTACACCATTTTAAGTGTGGGTGAGGGGCTGGTTTCTCAGATTCCTGCATTGGTAATTTCAGTGGCAACTGGTATTCTTGTGACACGTGTCACAGAAAAAGAACTCACACTGGGGCAGGAAATTGGCTCCCAGATGTTTAATAATCCCAAAGTGCTTGGCATTCTTGCGTGTTTGTTAGGGATGCTGGGGCTTATTCCAGGCTTGCCTAATATTCCCTTCCTCACCATTGCGGCACTTGCGGGTTTAGGGAGTTATTGGCTGAAACTGCAACAGGGTAAGGTAAAAGCAGAAGCTGAACAGGCAGAGGTACGGAGTAAAGCCCAAGAAAAAAAGAAAACCAGTAGTGAGCAAGTCCTTGAGCTGATTCATGTTGAGCCTTTGGAGCTTGAAATTGGGTATCGTCTGGTGCCTATCTTGGAACCCAAAACAGGGGGCGACCTTCTTGAGCGTATTGCGACCATTCGTAAACAAATTGCCATGGAACTCGGGTTTGTTCTCCCTTCTATTCGTGTACGAGACAACCTTAAACTCCCTGCGACGCACTATCAATTTAAAATGCGAGGGGTGACTATCGCCACTGGCGAAGTGATGCCTGAGATGTTTCTTGCCATGAGTGCCGACCCGAGTATGCTTGAACCCATTGAGGACGGCATCCCCACGAAGGAGCCAGCCTTTGGATTGCCAGCCCATTGGGTGGAAGGGTATCAAAAAGAGGAAGCTGAACTTATGGGCTATACGCTTGTGAGTCCTGCTGCCGTCATTGCGACCCATATCACAGAGACCATTCGTAAGCATGCCCATGAAATTCTCTCTCGCCAAGAGATTCAGATTCTTCTGGACCACTTGTCTAAAACCCATGAAGCAGTCGTGAAAGACCTTATCCCTGATACTTTGAATATTCCTGAGCTTCACGGGGTTCTCCAAAATCTCCTAAGAGAGCGTGTGAGTATTCGTGACTTATCCACTATTTTAGAAACGCTTACGGTTGCTGCCAAACTGACTAAAGACCCTGAAATTCTTGCCGAGCAGTGTCGGTTGTCACTCTCTCGGTCTTTGTGTAAGCAGTATCAAATAGGGAGTGAACAAGGCGAACTGCCTGTATTAACGCTTGCCCAAGATATTGAAGATACACTTTTAAAAAGTCTGAGCAGTGCCGCTATGGGAGGGGATGGCGGTGGTGGTAGTAGTGTGTTGTCGCTTTCCACACAATACACGCAGGAGTTTATCAAGGCCTTGAACACCCATCTTGAGCAAGCATTGCAGAAGTTTAGTACCCAACCTGTGTTGTTAACGCATCATAAAGTAAGAGCTCCTCTAAAACGTCTTTTGGAGCGTGTTTTCCCGAGTTTAGCGGTGATGAGTTATAATGAGGTTAACCCTGCGGTGAAGGTCAAGGTTATGGGCATGATAAGTAAGTAGTGCGTGTGAACCCCTCTCTCCAAGGAGAGGGAGCTGTGTTAAGGCACGCTTTGAAGCATATACTCCCTCCCACTTGAAGGGGGAGGGAGTATATGTCAACACTTCCACGAACTATCGTCATGCCGACCGTATGAAGGTATCCAGAGAACCTGCCGTGTGAACGAGAAGTGGATACCGATTTGCATCGGTATGACGAAAAAAACGCTTACGGTTTGTAACCGTCCCAAAAACCCCAACCAGCGGGAGGGTTACAAACCCTCCCAGCGATGGCGGTCAGATTTTTGAAGCCTAGGCGGGTAATTTGGTCAGAATTTCAGGTCCGTCGTCAGTGACCGCAATGGTATGTTCAAAGTGTGCTGCGGGCTTACCGTCTTTCGTCAAGACCGTCCACTCGTCCTCAGCAGTGTATACTTCAGCAACGCCCATGGTGAACATGGGTTCAATCGCTAAACAGTTGCCAGCACGCAGTACAGGGCCAGGCGTTCCTGTACGATAGTTAGGGACAAAAGGGTCTTCATGAAGTTTAAACCCTACGCCATGCCCACCATAGTGTTTCACTAAGCCATAGCCGTAGGGCTTGCCAGTATCTTCTACAGCCCCCGAGACATTATCTAAAAAGTTACCTGGCACCATTTGGGCAATGGCATTGTAAAGGCTTTCTTCTGTTACACGGCATAGCGTTTGCCAGTCTTCAGGTACGGTACCCACTTGGATGGTGTAGGCACTGTCGGCAACCATACCTTTGTATGTTGCACCACAGTCTACACTTACAATGTCACCTGCTTGAATGACACGTGGTCCTGGAATGCCATGGACGACTTCATCATTGACTGAAATACACAACGTGGCTGGAAATCCATAGTAGCCCTTAAATGTCGGTAAAGCACCTTGTTCACGAATATGGGCTTCGGCTTTTTGGTCGAGTTCAAGCGTGGTTATCCCAGGTACGCAAATTTCACGCATAAGAGCATGGACCTCTGCCACAATACGCCCAGCAACACGCATGAGCTTGAGGTCTTGTCTTGATTTTTTGCTAATGGGTACGCCCATGTTGGTTCGCATCATCATCGTGGTGGGGTTACTTTCTAGTTGACAACAGTAAAGAGATAAAGCGTGCGGTTTAAAACAAACCGTGCGTGAATTAAAGGGTGTTACACAGGAGCGTGGGTGACACAGGGGTAAATGATGGGTGGATAACACCCACAAGAGACTATGCCCTATTATACGAAAAACTTTTTAAATGAGGTAATGTCTTCATGGCTGAAGAGGGTCTTCAAGTGTATGCCATTATCTTTCCTGTAGGGTGGTGCATGGGGTGCTTATACGCTCCTCATGGCTCTCAGGGCTTGTGATAGAAGATGGCTGCTCGGGTAAACGTGCGGCAAGAATATCTTGAAAACGATGGGCTTTACTAAACCAGTAGCTACACTCAAGGGGCTGGCATCCTCCCATCATAATGCCGTCTTCACTCGGATAATCACGACAAAATTGGGGGCGGTTTTCGTAGTCACTACAGCGTTTATCAGCACCTAGTTTCTTGCATCGGAACATAATCCCTTGGTCTTGAATCTCTAGGGGGATAAACCAGCCATAATGAGGATGGTCTTCTTTAATGGCTTCCCACTGTGCAACGGTTTGAATCAATCCACCCTCATGCCCAAGAAAAATACCTTCGCAACACCTGCCACATCCATTACACCCGCCATGGCGATGGTAGGTTTTACCTTCAAGGAAAGCATCGTGGTCTTCAGGAGGTACCCCTTCCTGTAGACGAGGCATGAAGGCACTTTGTTGAGGTTGCCTAGAGGCTTCCCACTGATACATACGAGTGAGCGTTTCAAGTTTTGCCAGTTCAAGGGTGTCTTGCCCCCAACGAGAGAGTCCTCTTAGGGGGAGGGTCACGTATCTGAGATACACTTGTACGAGGTTTGAGAAAAAATGCTTCAGTTGTATCATAGGGTTTAAAAAGCCTAAAAAGGCTTTATCTGGTTAATGCCCTGCATGAAACGCTAATGACGTATCTTTTTCAGTACCCTTTTTTTCCGCAACCTTCTGAGTGAGGAACATGGCAATCACAAGAGGGATGATACCAATCACGAAAACCATGGAGTAGTTATAGGTGCTGTAGCCATTAGGCAAAGTGTAAGGCATAAACTTTACAACATTGCCGACAATGAAGGAAATAATGAGCTGAGGGACGCAAATAAAAATATTGTAGACCCCAAGGATTTTGCCTTCTTGCCCCTTAGGAAGATAGGGTGCCATCATGGAAAAAGGTAACGAGAGAATCGCACCCCAAGCTACACCGCATAGGGCTGTGACTCCCCAAAGGGCTTCAGAGGTATGGATAAATGGGGTGGCCATAAAGGCAACTGCCATACATCCAAGGGCGGCGGTTAAAACAGGTTTCGCCCCAAAACGTTCTGCCATTTTACCCAGAGGGAGGGCAAGCACCATGCTGACGAGGTTAAAGCACATCATCCCCAGTTGAGCGACTTCCGCACCACGTGCTTGATTTTTCAGCCACCCTATCGCCATTTGGAGGGTTGTAGGTAAGGTACTCAGTACACTGGCGGAAGCCTGTTTGTAAGTTTCTGCTTGTGCGAGTAATGATTTTAAATGAGGATTGGCAAGGTCGGGGACTTCAAAAATATGATGCTGTACGTAGGGGGTTAGGTAAATAAATAAACTAAAGAGTCCCATCCACATGAAGACAGTCATCCAAGCAATGTGATGAATCGGCTTAGGGGCTTCTAGGAAGGCCTTAAGTGGGTTGCTGGTTTGAGAAGTTTGGGTACTTTGGGCTAAGGCGAGGGGTGAGCTGGCACTTGGATTTTTTTCATACCATGTACGATACTCTTGAGTGGCAAACATGGAGAGTGCCATCATGACAAGCAACACGCCAGAGGCAATATGACATTGTTGCGTGACGGATAACTCAAACCCCAAAATGCGTGCTAAAGCTGGAAAGCCAAATGCTAGGACTGACCCAAGCCCCACGGCTAAATTGTACCAGCTATTCCCTAAAGCACTTTGGCTTTCAGGGACAATGTCTGGAATTAAGGCACGGTAAGGCCCTTGAGAGGTATTTACAAACGTATCCATCAGGCAAATCATCAGTGTGGCTTGCAGTAAGGTTTGGCTGAAAGGCAGTTGGAATAAAGCCCAAGCGAGTACAAGCGTGCCAATGAGCATGAAAGGGGTACGTCGTCCCAAGCCCTTTAACCATAGTTTATCGGAGATGGCACCCACCGTAGGTTGTACAATGAGTCCAGTGATAGGACCCGCCCACCAAATAAGACTTTGCATGAGGGGGTCAGCCCCTAAGGGTTCAGTGATTGTGGCGGTATGCGAGATTTGAATACTCCAAGCAAACTGAATACCCACCATACCCACCACTAATAAAAAGAGTCGTAATGAAGACCAAGGCTTTTGAGCCAAGGGCGTGAGAGGAGGGGTCTCTCCTGTGGTGTGTGTGGGCATGGAGGGGTCTGTGCTTAGGAGGTTTTTTACTCTTGTGGTCTGTGCTTCAAGGGCTTGGGTGGTTTGTTGTGCGACGCTCAGAAGAGCCGTGGCTTCTTCTCTTGAGAGCGTCCCCTCTTGAGGGTTTTGTGCGTTGGGTGACGTATTTTTTTGTGGCGTATCCCCTTGCCAAGAAGGCTGTGAGGACTGTGAAGATGAAGACGAAGAGGAGGGGCTTACTGTTGAAAACATCATGAAAATCACCCTGAATACATAAATAAGGCAACCACGAAACACATACGCCACTGGGGTAGACATGCTAAAACATATCGCTAAAAACTTTCCCTAACCCATTGAGAGCTTTTCTGATAAAGCTGTTATAGTACATGATTATATCAGAAGGATGGGTCTCTTGGTATCTTAGTCTTTATTGACAGTAGTGACCGCTTTAGGGTGACTACCCCTGTCTTTAAGTTTAAAACCCTTAAAGTGTTTGTGTCATGCGTGTCATTTTGAGGGGTGCAAAATTCTTCACAGGCTGAATCGGCAATGACACGTGTCACGTCTCTGGGGCTTTGTTGCTGGACAAATCATCTTGATGGCGTACATTAAATGTTATAGGTCTTGCATGGCTTTCTGTTTGTTTTTCAGCAAAGCATGCTTGTTGGGTGTTTTACATGTTGTCTCTCATTTCTATAAAGTAGTGCATGTCTTGATACGAAAGATGTGCTGGATGGGGTTTTTGTCATGCGTATACCAATGCTTCCTTTTATGTCGTCTGTTCGTGCTGGGTTTGTGCCTTCTACCGATGGTAATGGTAACGGTGGTAAGGGTGTTGTAGGTGCCAGTGGCACCAGTGGAGGAGATGATGACATTGAAAAAGCACGTCAAGCTTTGATTAAACAGTTTCGTGAACAAGACACTCAAAATACACAACATCATCACGGTTCTCATCACGGCAAACATCGTTTGCATCTGATGGGCTAACCTTTTTATCTTGATATGTTTTGACATTCCTTTGAGGTAGCGTACTTGTTAAAATACAGGTACGCTCCTTCTTTTTGCCCGTGTTTTTGTTCATGACACAATACCCTATCAAATGAATGACTTTTCAGGGGCTTTTTGCGACACTACTTGAGTTTTACCCCAAGGCTGGGCTATACTTCAAGGGTTTATATGGTACATGTATTGACGTAGCCTGCTTAGCTTTAGGAACCGAGTGTATCGCCCATGTCACTCTTGTGGATGCTTTTACTGTTCAGTTTACTTATTGTGGCTCATGAACTGGGGCATCTTTTTGTTGCTCGATGGTGTGGGGTAAAGGTTGAACGTTTTGGGCTAGGATTACCGTTTGGACAGCCCATATGGAAAAGGCGTGTTGGTTCAGGCAGTGATAGCCTGGAACTTTGTCTTCACGCAATCCCTTTAGGGGGCTATGTGGCTTTCCCTGACGATGATAGTGCAAGTCGTATTCCCTTAGGTTCTAGAAAACGTTTTGAGAACCAACCGCCTCTTAATAAAACCGCCATTGTTTTGGCAGGCGTTGCCGTTAATGCCCTCCTAGCTTGGGTGTTAACGCTTTGGATTTTTATAGGATGGGGTAAACCAGGTGCCGATACCTTTGTGGTAAAAACACTGACTGAATTAGCACACCAACCAAGTAGCTATATCGCTGCGGAGCTTCTGATTGACACGACTCAAGACCCTTCGCCTTTTTATCGAAATGCACGCTTACTGTTGAATAAAACCCCGCTAACCATAGCGACAGTACCTATTTTAGAGACCCTCCACACGTTTGAAGCACTGCCAAGTCATGAACGTGTCTTGACGTTTGAGCCACTCGTTACAAACGCACAACCTCTCGAAACCATTGCAAGTACCCTGCAACCAAGCATTGCAAGTAGGGCAGGATTGTTACCGGGCGACCGTATTCTTCAAGTGGGCGATACCCCTTTAGAACGCTACCCCGCCACAGGGGTTCAAACCCTCATGGCGACCCTTAAAAGCCATAAGGCACAGCCTGTGAGCATTGTGGTGCAACATGACCCTTCCATACTTGAACAAATCCAGCCGCAAGAGGCAGGTAAACCAGAGAAACTATCGGATACCAAGAAAAAGGCTTCTGATGCGTTGTCTGTTTTACAAATGCCTGAGCGTATTATTGATGTCATGCCCGACGCTGAAGGGCGTATTGGCGTGCAGCTAGGGCAACGTGGTGTGGCTATTGCACCAAGCCATTTGGGTGATGCCGCTTTGAGTGCGTGGGACTTTTTAGGGGGTGTGGTTGCACAAAATACTGAAGGACTCACCCGTCTGGTACAAGGACGTATCCAAAAAGAAGAATTAGCGGGGCCAGTACGTATTGTCAGTGCCGGTGCTAAAATTATTGAAAGAGACGGTTTACATAGTGGTATTTTGCTTGCCGCCGTTATTAGTATGATTCTTGCCGTGATGAACTTGTTACCTATTCCTCCTCTCGATGGAAGTTACCTCGTCTATATTATTATTGAAAGTATTACAGGCAAAAAACTGAATAAACAAGTACAGCAAGTCTTGGGTTCGTTAGGTTTTTGGGCATTTCTTCTATTAAGTGCCTATGTACTCTATAACGATGTGAGCCAGCTGATTAAATAGCGAGTCCATTTTGATATTCAAGCGTTTTACGCCTTTAGGTCTATCGCCTAGAGGCGTTTTTCGTGGCTATACTGTACAAGTCCGATATGGTTTGGAATGAGTCGTACATACTTCATCGGACAATGTATCACAGGGATAGTGTCTAAAAATGTCAGTGGTGTATGTAGAGAAGCGACAAACTCAGGTTGTAAGGTTGCCCAGTGCCAAGCGACCTCAGTCAGTAAAATATCCATGAGTTTCGGGGCATGGCGAGCTAATAAGTCCCAGGTGTTGAGTGTGGTATGGGTCGTTTTGTCATAGAGATGCAGTGCTTCCAAACGTACCAAGGCATGTCCGCTGGGCTTATGGGCATGATGGAGCCAGTGGTCTTCAGGGTGTGCGATTTTGGTGAGTAAATGATGGTTACTTCTTTGATTTTTACCTATCCACACCTGTAAACTGGCGGCACTAGAGGCTTCTTCAAGTTGAACACGCAATGCTTCAGGCACGCCCTCCAAGTGGTCGTCGTAAAGGGCTTGATATTTTTGAAGGATTGTAGACACTTGAAGCCGTAAGCCAACCAGTGCAGTGGTGACCCCTCTTTGAGAGGCGGTATCGGCACTCAAAGAGCCTGTGTCAGAAGGTGATAGTATTTTAGGCAAAGTGTGACGAGGTGTATGAGGATGCTTTTGGGTTTTCTTATCCGTTATCCACACCCAAGGTGGCATGCCAAGCGTTCGTTGTAGAAGTTTCTGTGTTTTTGGGGTTTCATGCCATTGAGGCATCAGTTGCTTTTTAAGATGATAGAGTGTTTGCCAAGCATGACGTACCTCTTCAAGGGCTTGTGTCCAAGAAGTGTGCGGTGCTTGGTAAAGGTCGTGCTGTAATTTTATCAAGCTTTGAAGGTGCTTCTCTAAAATCATACACCGTTCTAAACGCCCCTCCTGTTGCTTTTGCAGCTTCTTGGCTTTTTCAAACCAATGTTCTGCTAAATGGGTAGGACGGCTCCGATGCTCGATGGTCACTGTGACCGTAGGCACAGTATCATCCCAGTCAGGTAATACGATGGTGGTATGTGGCTCTAACACATGGGGAATCCGTTGTGTATTATAAGCCCACAGAAGACGTGTGGCGTGGTCCTTCAGGGTTTGAATGGTAAGGTCTTGGTGTTCAAGAGATTCAACCAGTAAAGTATACTCCTTTTGGAGTTGGGTATAGAGCTTTTCTTGCTTGAGGTACAGTGGGGTATACAGGGCATGATAGGCCTTGGCTTGCCAATAGTTTGTAAGGTACACCATAAGGGCTTCATGTGGGGCCACATAGCCCGTAAAGCTTTGCAGACAGGCGGGTTTTTCGTTGGTGGGACGTTGAGACGATTGAAACCAGAGTCCGAGTCCCATGGGGACAAGTGCCATGGGGTGTGAGGTATCTGTTGCCATGGCGGGTTCGATGTCGTTTGAAGATACCGCCTCTTGAACAAGGCACCACAGGGGGGTATGCTCCAAGCCAGACCCTTGCAAAGCACTTAAAGAGGTTGTATCCTCAGATCTTTCGAGCATCCAAGCTCGGTACTGTTGTAACCCCTCGCATAGCTTCATGAATGCCTCACACTGCACCCAAGTACTACACGTTGCATCCTCAGTTAAATGGGCAGTGGCATAGCGTATTGCCTGACGTAGTACGTCAACGGTTGCACCCCATAGGGTTTGACGTAAGTGCGTAAGCCAACGTCGTCGTAACACGTGAGGGTGTGCGGTATCGAGAGGTTCTAGGCATGCTTGAATCCATGCACGGATAGAAGGGTCGGGTAGCGTACTAAGGTCAACATCCGTTGGCATGATGGCGATGGACGATGATACGGCTGTGTCTGATACCCCTATGTCTGATACTTCACAGGGAGAGGACATGACTTGGCGTAATGCTTGCACCACTGTACCCAAGGCATCCAACGCCCAACGGCCTTCTGGTTGTGGGGGAGGTTGGTAAGGCTGGTACATGAGCTGTTGACGGGTTCGGTTGTCCGCCATGGTGATAAATCGGCTCGCTGTGATGATTTTTTCATGAGCGTCCAATAAAAAGAAGTTTGCATACTTGGGGGTTAATTCAAGCATCAAAAAGAAGGTTTCAACCTCACCTGTTAAACTTAATCGGGTAAAGGTAAATTGGAGTATCCGTTCTCCTTGGATGGCTTTAACGGCAATCCATTTCGCACCCTCTAAATGTCGTTTAAAGTACTGCTCCAGAGGGGTGGCACTATGAGAAGCCTTGCCCGCATGGGTTTTATCTTGTACTTGTAGTGCATGCCAATGGGTAAACCATACCTCAGGCGTATGGGAATCAGAGGCTTCTCGAGTGTTAAGCTCAGCAGTAGGTACATACCAGAAAGTCCACAAAGGAGACTGTCTATCCACACTCAAGTACCAGTAGAGGGTTTGAGCGGGTGCGTCAGCCGTTTTTTCTGAAGCAAATTGCCATAGCCAAGAGGTATCTGTGAGTTGTTGGATTTTTTGGACCCGCTTTGATGCACCACCCTTCAAACATTGAGAAGTGGCATCCATCGCCATGACCTCCCACAACAGTGGGTCAAGCGGTTTTAAACGAGGTATGCTCATCGTTGATGAGCGACTCGGCGTAGAAGAAGTGTCAAGAGACACAGGGGGTAGCATGGCAACGTAAGTACCGTTTCAAGGAATGAAGAAACCCTCACCGAAAGGGTGAGGGTGAGGACAAGGGGTACCTGTGAATGAAACAGACAGGCACCCCCTATGGTCTAGGACTAGGAGGCTGTACCTTGGTATGTAAAGCCTTTGGCAAGCATGCGGTCAATCATTTCTTGAAGTTGTTCAAGTGGAAGAACAATCGACAAGCGTACAAACCCTTCGCCATACTGCCCGAAAGCGGTGCCTGGTACTGCGACAATCCCTGCTTGCTCAAGCAACTCGGTTGTAAATTGCTGACAGTTGGTATAACGAGGTGGGATGGGCAGCCAGAAGTAAAAAGTCGCTTGAGGCTTACGGAGTAACTCGGCAGGCCAGCCCAAGGTTTGCACAAAACCGTTAAACGTCAACTCGTGAGCTTTGGCATATTGTGCATTTGCCTCTTTCACGAATGCTTCGCACTCATGGCTTAACAGTGCAAAGGCACCCGCTTTTTGCATGACTTTAAATAAGCCACTATCCACGGTGCTTTTTACGGTACCAAGGAGCTGAATGGCATCGGGATTCCCTACCGCAAACCCAATACGCCACCCTGTGGTGCAGTAAGGTTTAGAAAGGCTATGAAATTCAATCGCAATATCCTTGGCACCCTCTACCTCAAGGACACTGTTAGGGACTGGTGAACCTTCAAAATACAAATCGGCGTAAGCATTATCGCTAATGAGTAAATAGTTATGGGTTCTACAAAAAGCAACAACATGCTCGTAGTAAGCAAGGTCGCACATGGCGCCAAGAGGGTTGCTGGGATAGTTTACAATGACGGCTTTGATACGCTTGGGGTCAAGACCCGCTGCTTTTACCTGCTCAAGCACGGTATTCATATCAGGGGTGTAGTTATTTTCAGGCGTGAGTGCGATGGGAAAAGCACGTCCGCCTGCACCCTGAATGCTGTCGACATAGCTTGCGTAACCAGGGTCGGGTGCAAGGATGATGTCTTGTGCTTGAGGGTCAAGATTAGGGGTAATTAAGCCCCGAAACATGTTTGCAAGTCCTTCTTTGGAACCAACTAAAGAGAATACTTCTTTGTTGGGGTCAACCGTCACACCAAAGCGTTGCTGCATACGTTGGGCAACTGCTTCACGGAAGTAAAGCTCACCACGGGGGGTTGAGTAGGTGTGCATGCCAGTTTGGTCAAGGGCTTCAATTAAGGCATCTTTTAAAGCACGGGGAGGTTGTCCTGTGGGGGCACCCATGCTGAGCATGAGGGGTTTGAGACCCCGTTCTGTAAGACTTGGTGTGAGTTCCTGTACACGCTTGGCAATACGGAACATAATGTACTCTTCGGCGTTTTTCCAAAGTTCAGAAGTAAGAGCTTTAATGTTAGGTTGCACGGTGGCGGTGGCAAGCATCATCATGAGAAAAGGGTATACTTTCAGGTATTTCAGAACGGACGAAGAAGTATCAAAAAACATGCAAAGGGTTACGTCACATGACTCGCCTCTATACACATGTGTTTTCCTCTGTTAATTATGACGCTCAGCATACGCCCATGGCAAGCAAAAAGTATCAACGATGCCTCTTGAGTCGTGTTTCTCTCGTGGCTTTTTACCAGTGACGGTAACGTCCCTCATAAGTCCTATTTTCGTAGTTAAGCGTGTGCCAAAAGTTGGACTTGTGGAATCGCTTGCCGTGTAAAGGCACCAAGGGGTTGCCCTGAGGAGGTGGGTTGTATCGGTGTAGAAATGCTAGGAGGGGTTAGTGTACTCCCTGAAGCACGAGGTGCTGACGTAATGGGCGTTGTCACTAAAGGCGATGGATGATGATTGGTTGTAGGGGTAGGATGTGGCTGTGTTGGCGATGGCGTGACGGGATGCGTTTCTTGTTTTTTAAGACTATTTTCGTAACGAACACGAGTAAACACACGATTCATTAACGCCACAGTGCCACTTACGCCCAGACTTCCAATCGCAAAAGGTGTCCACGAGGCACTTAAACGCTGGGCATAGAGAGGTTTAAAGGTCTCGTTTGCTTTGGCAAGAATGGCTTCAGGAGTGGCTGTATGGCCTAGTGCTTTTTGAGCATGCGTAAAGGCTTCTTTTTCTAACTCCGTTAAAGTCTTTAAGACGGTTTCCGTTTTACCTGTGTCAGGATTGACAAACGCTTTATAAATACCAGGGGCAAGGCGTTGGGAACGTTGGGCAAAGAGTTTCTTTGCGGTATCATCTCCAAACGCAAGCCAAGGAGCTACGACGGCAAGGCGACAGGCGATTTCTACTTTTTCAAGGGCATCTCTTGCCGCATCCAAATAGCTCACAACACCAAGTGCAATGATACATCGGAGCTGATTGGTGGAAAGACCAAAATTGGTGTATTGCAAGCCTTTTTTAGTCAGGACTTCCGAGAAGTTGAAGTCAAAATGCTTGACGAGTTGTTCCGAGGCTTTTAAAGCAAGTTTAGAATTGCCACCCCAGCGTGCCAACGCTGCTGAACCCGCCAGTACACCACCCAATACGGTCAAACTTTGTCCGATACGTCTAACCGCCTTTTTTCCTTGAGGACTGAGGTCAAAACGACCGCCTTTTTTCTCCCCATTACTTAATCCCACCACGTCGCTAAACTTATTCTTTTTAAAAACGGTTTCTGTGAGGAGGTTTTTTACAAAGTTTAAAGAGTATTCCCCAAAAATACCTGCTGTACCGACAGAGCCAAGAATCACGGCAGCTTTTACAGGCAGTACATGGGTAAGTTTATCGGCATGATGTGCCACAAGTTCTTTGTGGGTCTTTGCAATTAAAGCGGGCGAAAAACTTTTACCTGAAGCTTTCGTAAAAGCGTGTTGAAATAAGTTTCTGGATAATGCACTTGGGCTGTAGTAAAAGAAAGCCGATTCCACAAACTCCAAAAAGCTCATTTCCGTAAACTCAGCAAGACTACGGGTAAATAGGGTCTTAGGAGCCCAGACTGAAAGGGTATCTTGGAGAAACTTCCGATGAGAAAGCCCTTGCCCTGCTTCCTCAGTAAGGTGGGTCATACCTGCGAGAAACTTTTGTCCTATATTCCCCTTGGCAACCAAGCTGCCTTTTTCAAAGGCGTGTGCGGCTTGGCTCGTTGCTACTTGAGCCGCACTTTGAGGCACGGCTTGAGGCATCATTGTAGACTGTCCAAAACGAACAGTGGTACGAGAGACGCCAAACTTTGGTGCCGTAATAGCATGCGGTAAGTAGGAAACAGAGGAACACATAGTAATGCAGGTATCCTTAAGTATGGACCTTATTTAAGGTGGTAAACAAGCAAGACAAACGGCTATAGTTAGGAAGGGTTAAACGTACCAAGCAGTGTGAAGCAAAAAAAATGTGAAGATGACAAAACTCCCGAAATCTTACGTTACTTTGTGCTGGGTAACGTTGGGAGATTTTCGGGAGTTGAAGTAGTTAAGCTGAAGCGGTGGTTTTAAACAGTGTGTCGTGTAAGGTGGAACTGTTGGAACGCATCTTCAAGGGTATCAGTCAGACAACTCCCGAGGCACATCATCATCGACATGCACATCAAGAAAATCATCATCATACACATTGAATTGAGTAACAAAGCAGGGTTTTCCTTATGACTAGAAACGCAATAGCTGGAGGCACTGTCAAACACAAATCTTTTAGACAAATCAATTGCATCATTGCCTTGAACCATAGTATGCCTCAAAGGGGGCTTTTGATGCAAGCCATGATAAAAATAGCATGACATAAAGTGCGAATAGGAAGTTACATTTCTTTACATGAAATAACTCTTGTCTCGTTGCCTCCTTTTTTCTCAATGTGGTAGGAAGCATCTTTTCTATTTGAGTGTTTTTATTTTTGTACAGCTTTTAATTATTAACCGTAATCATGTTTATTCTTACTTTAACTGCTTTAACGATGCCATGAGTGATAGGAGTCTTGTACTATGATCAATATCCGACATACGCCCGTCATGGGCTATGCAGCAGTGGCACTGACGGGTGCAGCCCTTTGGGGTGCCAAAGAAGCTTTGTTTGGCTCTGATACCAAGCTGGGTGATAATTTTAGGGTCAATAAAAAACTGTTTCAATCGCCTACGCTGGAACATACTTATGGTAGTACTGTGCTATCGATACCTGGAGGCGAACTCACTCAAAGTAACCTAGGTAAGGCTTCCTTTAAAAATCCAACGTCAGGGGCTTCTGCAAATATTGTTGTAAGCCAAGGTGCAGACGGGGTTGACCTTTCAACCATAACCCGAACAGGCTCAGGCTACAGTAAAACCCACAGTGCGAATCCACGTTACGATATTGCAACCAATGGTACTGTCCGTTTGGGTGATACACGAAGCACCAAAGATAATCAATTAACCATTGACTTGGGACAAAAAAATAAGGCCATTAAAACCTATCAGTTTTATCCTTCATCAGGTAAATTATTGGTTGGAGATGGTCAATAATCATAACCACAAACGGTCTTTGGAGGTAAAACACCCCAAAGACCGTTTGTGGTTGATGTATTTGTGCGAAGTATTGAACACTTCGATAGGTTTCAAGCCTTTAAGCCTTTAAGCCTTTAAGCCTTCAATGCTTCGCCTGATGAACCTAGTATCTTGCGAGGTAACGATCCATTTCCCAGCCAGAAACATAGGTGCGGTAGTCATCCCACTCACGAAGTTTTGCTTTTAAAAATTCGTTATAAATGTGAGAACCTAAAGCACGTTGAGAAACTTCACTTTGCTGATACGCTTCAAGGGCTTCATGAAGGCTACCAGGTAATGCTTGAATGCCTAAAGAACGACGCTCCTCTTCGTTCAAGCGGTAGATGTTGGACTCTGTGCTTTCTGGTGGTTCGATTTGAGAACGAATCCCATCTAAACCTGCCGTAAAGAGTGCCGCAAAGGTCATGTAAGGGTTGCAAGAAGGGTCAGGAGAACGTAGCTCAACACGAGTCCCTTTACCACGGGTTGCAGGCACACGAATCAAAGCAGAACGGTTGCTGGGCGACCAAGCCAAGTAAACAGGAGCCTCGTAACCAGGTACCAAGCGCTTGTAACTGTTAACCAGAGGGTTGGTCACTGCCGTAAAACCACGCACATTCTTGAGCAAGCCACCGATGAACCAACGGGCTTCGTTGGAGAGTTGGATTTCATCAGAGGGGTCAAAGAAACGGTTGTTGCCCTCAGGGGTTGCAATAGACATGTTGCAGTGCATACCAGAACCGTTGATACCAAAGACAGGCTTAGGCATAAAGGTGGCATGTAACCCATGGCTAGCCGCTACACGACGGATGACGGTTTTTAAAAGTATCACGTTATCCGCAGCAGTCACCGCACGACCAAAACGGAAGTCGATTTCATGTTGACCACGTGCTACTTCATGGTGGTCAGCTTCCATACTTAACCCGAGTTGGTCAAGCATTTCAACGATTTCACCACGTACTAATTCACCCTCGTCATCAGGAGCAAGGTCGTAGTAGCCACCTTGGTCTTGCGTTTCAAGTGTGATGTTGTTGTTTGCATCCCGCTTAAACAAGAAAAACTCAACTTCAGGACCCACATTCAGGATGAAGCCTTCTTTTTCAGCCTCAGCAACGACACGTCCTAGGTTGCCACGAGGACAGCCTTCAAAAGGGGTGAGGTCTGGGTTGCGGATGTCGCAAAAAATACTGGCGACTTTACGACCACCTTCCGTCCAAGGCATGACACGAAAGGTGCTGTGGTCCGTGTAGAAAGCCATGTCAGAGGTTTCGATGGAACGAAACCCAGCGATAGAAGAGCCGTCTAAAAGAATTTCGTGGTTAAGTGCTTTTTCAAGTTGGTTCACATGAACCGACATATGCTTGGCAATACCGTGGATGTCAACAAACTGTAAGCGTAAGTGTTTTACGTCTTGTTCTTTTGCAATCGCTAAAATATCAGCAACCGAACGATTGGTTGCTTTGTTCACATCAGCCACTTGGCACATGGAAAGCATCATCATGGTTAAGCCTAATCCATTCGTTTTTAAATAACAGTAACTAGAAGGAAAAATGAACGAGCCGACATCCTTAAAAACAAGAAACACCAAACGCTTTACCGAGAAAAATATAGTTCAAAGAAGGATTTTAGAAAAAAAGCTTGACAATCCCGCTGAATGAGTTATGATAATTAACCCAAGCGTTTTAAGTAGCGGTCTTTTTTATCTTGCTTTTTCTGAATGGTAGTTCATCTAAAGACCTTTATCATTGAAGTACAAGTAATTTTCAGCGTATCGTTTAGGTCAATGGTTTTAAAGTTATCCACCCTATAGAACGTATCAAGCACAAGAAAATGCTCTAAGCTGTCACCAGTGTAAGCGTTCCAGTTTGAGCTGTTTGAGTACTTGTTGTATACGATGCACTAAGTATATCACGGAGCCTTTGTTTTTAGAAGCACTTGGATGTATCTCATCGTTGCGTTTATCTCAAAGTTGTTACAAGTGGCTTGGTCTTTACGAGAAAGCATTTATACATCTATACCTTCAGCCCGTAAAAGGGCTTTTTTAGTGGCGATACCTCCTGAGGCACTGTAGCCTCCTAAGGTACCATCCTTGCGTAACACTCTATGGCAGGGAATAAGAGGTGCTAGAGGATTACGTCCAATGGCACTTGCCACCGCACGGACGGCGGAGGGTCTTCCTACGGCTTGAGCAATCGCTTGGTAGGTACGGGTTTCACCGAAAGGAATATCCAGTAAGGCTTGCCATACCTCACGTTCAAGTGGAGAGGCTTGGGTAAGGACGTGGGCAATGCTTTCAAGTTGAGAGGCTGAAAAAGAGGATGGCATTTACGATAAAATCCATACTAAGAACGGTAAAACATGGTGACACGCCCACAACCTAACACGTTTCTAAGGTAACGATGTTTGGACGTAAAGATGAATGAGAAGAGGTTAGCGTGCGATAAAACGTCCCGTTCCTGACTGACATGCTTCGGTTGCCTTAAACCCTTTAATCAGGGTTTCGCCTCGGCGTAGGACGGTGTGTGCTTTGCCTGTTACTTGCCAACCCTCAAATGCCGAATAGTCACAACGCATATGGTGGGTTTCAGCACTCAGCGTATGACTATGGGTAGGATGCCATAGGACAATATCCGCATCAGTGCCTACCGCAATACTCCCTTTACGAGGTGCTAGCCCGAAAATATCCGCTGCTGCGGTAGACGTTAAACGCACAAAATCTTGCGGGGTGAGCCGTCCTTTAACAACCCCTTCACTAAAGAGTAATTCCATACGATGCTCGATACCGGGCATACCGTTAGGTATCTTCGTAAAACGCTCTTTGCCCATGGCTTTTTGATCCATGCAAAATGGGCAATGGTCCGTGGCAACCGTGGAAAGTGTGCGATGTTTTAAGGCATGCCACAGGCTTTGCTGGTCGGCTTTACTGCGGAGCGGTGGCGAAAAGACCCACTTTGCAGCCTCAAAGTCATCCGTATCATAGAGGCTATCATCCAGTACAAGGTATTGGATACAGGTTTCTCCGTAAGCAGTTTGTTGGCGGGTATGTGCCTTGCGTAGTGCGTCTAACGCATCCTCACAGGTCATATGAACCACATAAATCGGTTGCTCTGATAACTGAGACAAAGCTAAAATACGGTGTGTGGCTTCGGCTTCAGCCAGTACGGGATGTGCCTCAGCATGATACCGTGCTTGGGTTTTACCCTGTTTAAGCAAACTTTGACTTAACCAATCGACCATGTCCCCGTTTTCAGCGTGGGCTAACACGATGGGTCGAGGGCTGTACTGTGCCAACATTTCAAAAAGCTTTAGGAGCTGGGCATCGTCAATTTGAAGAGATTCCTTATACGCCATAAAGACCTTAAACGACCGAATCCCTTTGGCTTCAATCACCCAAGGTAATTCGGCTTGCATGGCGGGTGAAAAATCAGTAATGGCTAAGTGGAATGTATAGTCTGCAATGGCTTTCTGAGCTTTGTGTTCCCACAGGGCAACCGCATCAGCAAAGGATTGTTCATGGCTCTGCATGATAAAGTCAATAATGCTGGTGGTACCACCATATAAAGCGGCTCGGGTTCCTGTTTCAAAATCATCGCTTGAAGTGGTACCCATAAACGGCATATCTAAATGGGTATGAGGGTCAATGCCTCCAGGGATGACCCACAGCCCTGTCGCATCATGGTAGGTGGTAGGCGTGATACCCTGCTGCTTTAGGGCTTCTCTTAAATGTTGACCGAGCCAAGCAATGGTTTCCCCTACGACGAGGACATCTGTATCCTCACTGATACCGTGGGCATTCACGACCTTTCCGTGTTCAATGAGCGTCATGGGGTAGTGGTGCCATGTGTCTATGGGTGGTAAAGAGGACGCTACCCCTCTTGAAGCCGTGTGTGGTGCGGTGTGGACGTGAACACGAGAGAACATCATAAACCCTTAAACCCTATCATGTATTATTTCAGAGGAAGCCAAGCGGGTAGAGGAACCCAATAGAAAAAACTGCAGTAAAAAGTGGATAGCGTCGATACTTTTGTGAAAGGAGAATCTTGTAAGCGTTCTCAATGGCATGGTGTGATAAGCAACATAATAATGCAAGGTATAGTTGAGGAATCACGGCTATTATGATGGATATTGGCGTATTTATCAACCTCACCAAAGACTTTTGGGAAAGGCAGAACCCTATTGGTAGTGCCTTGGCACAGGCGAAACAGTCTATTGATTATATGATGAATCTAAAAAGTCATAAGAAAATCATGAAATTTCGTTACAAAATGTACGAAAAACAAGTCAATGACTTAGAAGCTGCCATCCATACAGCGAGTCCTTTTGACCAGCAAGGACAAAAGCTCTATCGAAAGTTTTAAGCCTATGATGAGTAAGCGGTGCTAACATAGGCTTATGATGTGTCTAGCCTTGCAACAGAGGCTGGGGTAGGGCTTGGGGTAGGGGCTATGTTTGTGAGTGTGTTGATTGTGGGTTGTTTAAATCTAAAATGTCCATGTACCTTAAAAGATGGTACGTTCATCGCTAAGGATACGCCGTAATTGCCATACGGCACTCCAGGCATCTTCAAGGGTGAAGGGTAAGGGGGCTTGGGTACGGCTTGTCTCAAGTTTACGTTGCCGTGACAAGGGCGTACACCAGTTAGGGTGCGTATCGATAAACTGAGTGAGAAGCTCTAAAGCCTTTAGAGCAAGGAGTCTTGGCTGATGTTGGTAGGCTTGTTTATGGGTGTAATGACGTTGAATATAACGCGCAAGGTTTTCAACCCCTTGGGTCATGGCTTTAAAGACCTGTGAGGGGAAGTGTCCTGCGTGGGTATAGGCTTTTTGCACGCCAGAAATAGGCTGTAGTAGCGTTGTGGGTTGTGTGGCATAACATTGCCAATGATGGGCTAGTGCACTGTACTGTTGGAGGAGCGTTTCGGTGAGCCAGAGAAACCCCTCAAGCGTTTTTGCCTGTAAGGGTTGCGTGAAGCCTACCGATGTGCCATCTGAAGCCCCTTGGACACTTTGATGTTGGTAGTGCTGTAAAAAATTTTGAAAATGCTTTAAAGCTTCAAGACGTTTCTGAAGTTCGGGTAATAGTGCCTCAGCACGTGCCTTCCCAAGAAGGGTATCTAACCGATTCCCAGTGGGCAGTAAATGGGTTTGACTCCAAGCTGCTAGCAAAAGGGCTTGCGGCTGTGAAAGTTGTAATCCCCGTGCTAACATCCCCTTGGCAATAGGCTGCATGACCCTTTCTTCTTTTGCCATGGTTGGGGTCGCTTGGTGTAACGCCTCCTGAAGGTGTTCTTGAACAGGCTCAGGTGTGCTGGCCGAAATGGGAGGGGCTGAGGAGAGTGGTTTCCTTAATGCGACATGGCCAAGCTGGAAGGGGTTGATGTGCGTAGGGTTTGTATGACGATGAGAGGTCGTCCCTGAATGAAGGTTCGCACGGGAATCCTGTTCTGGTAGGTGCGAGGTATTCGCAGGGTACTCAATCTCTGAAGGTTGAAATCTCATAGGGGTTTGTGAGTGACATCGTCACTTTATGAAGGCTTGTGTAGGACTTAATACAAGACAATGACCATGAGACAGTTTGTCATTGTCTTGAGACTAAGCTCAGTATGCGATAGACCCCCGTGTCTTGATGTATGACGCTAAAAGGAATCCTCCAAACAGCGGAGATACCCCCGTTGAGAGACTGACTCAAAGGGCAACGCTAGAGGGCGGGCGTTTGATTGACGACTCCCTGTGTCCTTACACTAGAAGGTTTTCAGTAAAGCTTGCCACTGGGTATAGGTTGCTTCTTGAATAGCCCAATGGCGCCAGTGTGTGACCTCTTGTAAGGCACTAGCCAGTACAGTAAGCCCCCAAGGGTTTTCTGATAAAAGTGTTGCCTGTTGTTCTGAAGCTGACATGGTCTGCCATCTGTGAAGACTTTCTTCATGTAGTTGCCATGAAGATGACGCTGTGGCTTCAGCGGTGTCCTGCCTCAGAATCCCCATGGCTTGTAAAAGATGACAGAGTTGCCAAGCTACTTGAGGCGAGGTTGCTATTTTAGATGCAAAGGGTTGAATAGCCTCTTCGCACTGGGTATAGGAAGGAAGCGTCTGCCCATCTTCTAGGGGGAGTGGGGATGCTTTGGCAAGCAAGGGTGCAAAAGGTGCCTTGTGTAGAACCCCTAAGAGTGTTTGTAGAAAAGGCAATGCTGTGTAAGCACGTTGAGGCTTACCAGGCATGAGATGAATCCATTGTGGTTGATAGTGTTGAAGCAGTGCCTGTAAACTCTTTTGGGAAGGGGGGATATCCCAAAGAATAAGGACAGGGCTAGGCATGCCCGTTTGTAAGCGGTGTGGCGGTATGGGGGTGTCAGGTAGCACCCGACCTACCATACACTGGAGCCAATCCTGTTGCATGGTGTCAGGGAATAGTGCTGCTTGAGGCAACATCCCCTCATGATAGAGGTAATACATGGGGACCTGAGGGAGGGTTGCGTGAAGAGGGCGTGCATAAACGTCTTGTTGGGTTTGGGTTGTTTGCCAATCCAACACACGGTGCCAATACTGATGCCAAGCAGGGAAGTCCTGCAAGCTGTTTGGCATGCGTCCTCGATGGTCAATGAGTTGATACCCCATTTTGCGTGTGGTGCCAGTGGCTTGAAAAATAGGTGATTCAGCAGTGACTATTGCCTCTGAGGGGGAGGGTGCCATGGTGGATACAGTAGTCACTACAGGCTCATGAGCTTGGGTTGGAGGCATAACACTTTCAACCTCTGTACTGTACTGAGTGACGTGTATAGGGGAGGCTGTTTGAGATGCTTCTTGCGAGACCTTTTCTGTGGTGGGTGATGGCTCCTCGTGTAATGAGGGCAGGGTATCTTCAGAAAAACCAATCGCGTGAGCGGGAGGCAAGGTCGTCATGATACTTGTTGACGATGAGGAAGGTACCACCGATGACACTGAGGGCATCACAACGGGTGCCATGGCTTTGGTAGATGCGGAGGAAACGCTAGGTAAAGGCGGTAAAACGGGTGGTAGTAGGAGGGGAGGCAATTGGGAGGTCATGCCTTGTAAGGGAGATACCCGCTCTTCTTTTTTAGAGAACCTAACGGGTGCATCAGGCAAACCCACCTTATGCAAAGATGGATTGAGAGGGTCACGCCAGTCTTTGAGTTGGAGTCGAAAGGGAGGAGCATCAGGATAATGATTTGCTTCAAGAGACCCAATCGCCTCAATACTACTTGCCACTTCGGGTAAAGGAGCCGACTCTGGGTACTTCCACATAATGGCTTCCAGGGGGTATCCTTGGGTTTCCAAGGTAAGCTTTAAGTGCTTTTTGTCTTTTCCAAAGCGTCCTGATTTCAATACCTTGCAAGACTTCGTTAAGAAACGTGGTTCGGGGTTTTTCATCCCAAAGGGTGCCAATTGATTTAAACGAGAGAGGAGTTCGGGGGAAATATCTTCCGCATTGAGAAGGCAGTCTGCTTTCAGACGTTTAACGCATGCTTCGAGCGGGAGTACCTTCAAGGCATAGGATTGTAAAGTTGTGATAAAACTCTCTAAATGTTCAGAGCTACACTTCCAACCTCCAGCCCCAGCGTGTCCCCCATAGTGCATCAAATAATCGTGACAGTGTTCAAGTGCCTCACTGACTGAAAATCCAGCAATACTACGAGCTGACCCTCGCCAGTGCTGTGTTTCGCTATCTTGTGCCATCAGGAAGACAGGGACATGGTAACGGTCAATGAGTCGACTCGCCACAATCCCAATGACACCAGGGTGCCAGTCGGCTTGAGATAAAATAATCACTCGTGGACGACTTTCGAGAGGTTGCTCTCCCCAGTAGGCTTTTAATGCTTCTTCAGCTTCCAAGGTTGTGGTGTCGCATAGCAGCTGTCGTTCACGATTCAAGGCTTCCATGGTTTCCGTAATGGCTTCGGCCTCGGCAGCATCCTCGGTCAACATCAGTTTCACAGCACCTTGAGCATGGTCTAAACGCCCCATGGCATTGATACGAGGACCAATGACAAACCCGATGGTTTCACTCGTAATGGGTGTATCCCCTTTTAACCCTGCTTTGTCTAGCAAACACTTCAAGCCAAAGCGTCTTCGGTTGGCAATGGAAGGTAGCCCTCGTTGCACTAAACGGCGATTTTCTCCTACCAGTGGGACTAAGTCTGCCACGGTTCCGATAGCGACAAGGTCGGCGAGTTTTTCAATCAGTTTTTTATAGCCCTTGGGTTTATGATGCTCGATTAAAGCAACGCAAAGTTTGTAGGCGGTGCCAGCCCCGCAAAGATGTTTGAGAGGATGATTTTCTTCTTCAAGGCGACGTGGGTTTACACAAGCGAATGCTGGAGGCATCACGTCGGGGAGTCCGTGGTGGTCGGTTACCACCGTGTCCACTTTGAGGTTTTTGAGGAGCTGAATCTCCTTATGATTCATAATCCCCGTATCGGTGGTGATGATGAGCTTGGGTTTTTGTAGGGCGACGAGTGTCACCAAGGCTTTGGCATTGAGTCCGTGGCTTTCACTGAGTCGGTCAGGGATATACCAGTGGACATCGGCTTTGAGTGCTTGGAGTGTTTCTACAAAAATGGTGGTACCCGTTACGCCGTCTACATCAAAGTCACCATACACAACAATGGTTTCTTGGGCTTGAATGGCTTGATTGATTCGTTCAATGGCGAGGTCTGCATCGGGTAACGCCCACCCTGACAAACGTTTTGCATCTTGCTGGGTATGGTATGCGTCAAACGCCTCAGGGTGAAGCCAATGGTTTGCTTCAAGCGGGGTATGAATTCCCCTGCTGTACAGGAGTTTTGCGAGGAGAGCATCTTGTTGGGTCGTTTCTAATAACCCATGCCAAGGCTCAAGTGCTTTATCCCTCTGTTCAGACGCTTCCCAAACACTCCCAAGTACCCCAACAACTGTGCCAGCCCCTTGAGAAGCATCCGATGAATGAGCATGTACTTCTACTTCAAGAGGAGGTGCCATGGGGTCTGAAGAGAAAACATGATGGGAGGGAGGCTGTGTGAGTACGTGGGTTGCCATGAGTGAGGGTTCAAATAGAAGCGTGCGAAAAGAGCGGTTAAAAAACAGGATGCTTTTATAGATTTTTAGCATACTTCTTTAGCATAGCATGGATACACGGGCAATATCTCAAGCACTTCTTCATCACCTGAGGCAGAGGTCATACGATGAACATGACGGCTTTGCGGGTATTGGCTTCCCTGTGTCATTGATGCCCACCCCCGTACTTCATGACTTCATTCACTAGGCATTAGTATCTGGACTATGTTTGACATATACTAGGGGTCTAGGTGATTTTTATGTGATTTTTGGTATGTTCTACCTAAGCTGTTAAACGTCTCCTAAAAGTTTCAATTCGACCCCCTAACCCCTATGATTGAATGGCTCTTGAAAGGAGAAAGCCCATGCCAAAAAACAGAACTAAACTTGAGAAAGCCAAGCGTAACGCTGAGTATGCCCGTAAACACCGTAAACGGTTTCGTGGACCTAAAGTAAAACGCATCAAAAAATAGATGCCTCAGCATGGATTGATGGTTATTTCAAGGGGTGTAACCCCGCCTTGAGTCGCCCTGCATTCCTTTGGCACCTTGCAAGACACCCCCTAAGATATTTTGGGGGTGTTTGTCGTTTCTATTGAACTTCTGAGGAGCGTGTATCTGAGGAGCGTGTATCTGAGGAGCGTGTAGATGCTTCAGGCGGTGGGGCTTGCTCTTCTTTGGAAGCCTCAAGTGCTTGTTGCTGCTTTTTGTACATGGCTTGTAATTGCTGGTTATACTGTTGTTGCTGTAGTGCTGTTTGACCTTGCTGAATGAGTTGTTTACCCGTTGTCGTATTGGCCTGTGTGGCTTGTAGGACACTCTGGAGAGGGGCTAATAAACTACTCATGGAACTCTTTAAAAGGGCATTATCGTTACCGTAACGACCATCAGCACCTGGAATCAATGCACTAATAACCCCGTTAGCATTTGCATTCCCTACGCCGTAATTAGCCGCCAGTGCAGCCCCTGTGCCATTGGGCTGAAAACGCCCCAGCACTGTGGCACGGGTGCCTGCTACGGCTGTGGCATCCGAGCCTGTGCTGGTAGGGGTGTTACCTGTTTGTAAGCCCTGAGTGGTATTGATATTATTGGTAAATGCTTTATTGTTTGCTAAGTCTTGGTTAATACCAAGTGTAGGATGATTGGTGTTAAAGGTGACTGAGCCAAACTGTTTGTTGGCTTGCGGATTCAGGTTGGGTTGTCCTAAAAAGTTTTGTGGATTGAAGGATGTTTGGTTGGCATCGAATCCAGCGGGAACACTAGGAAAATAGGTTTGGAAGAGTGCCTGCGTGTTGGGGTCAAGGGTAGGGGGTTGAGGCACAGCTTGCCCTGCTTGGAGTAAGAGGGCAAGGGTGTTGGGGTCAATACCTGAAGGGGGAGTCCCAACGGTTGTCATCATCATCATGGGTTAAAGATTCTTCTCTTCTTGTTCTGTGTAGGGGAAATGGGGAGGGGCTACAGGGCTTTTTAATGAGGATAATTTCATGAGAGGGGAACCTCACTGAGCATGATGACGTTTTATTCCCTCATGATGTCCGCTTCGATAGACCACTCTTACGTATTTCGTCACAAGGCATCCTGAACTTAAATCCCAGCGTTCCCCCCTGTTCCCCCATCAAAAGGGTGGAGCAAGTGCAAGCTTTGTATTTCAGACGTTTTAATGCTATCATTATACTAACACTACTATGAAATCTTATCTTCAGCCGCTAACCTTATTTAGGAGTTTTATACCCTTATGATGTCAGGTTCAAATGCCTCCAACACCGTCATTCCTCAAATTGCTGCTGACCTGTGTGAGGCGGTTGAAAACCGTTTTCAACTCGTGTTGCAAATCTCAAAAGTTGCAAAGCGTCTCTTAGAAGAACAACGTGATTACTATCGTCACGACCCCTTTCAGACCCATACGGGCAGTAATCAGCCTGAAAAAGTGATTTACCAAGCCCTTATTATGAAATCCAGTGAAATCGGCTCAGGTAACGAACTTATCGGCTAGTGGATGACACCAAACACATTGCTTCATTTGCCTCATCAGCCCCACGTTATTTTGGTAGCACGTGACCCTGGTGGGGCAAATAGTTTATTAGGACTTGTAAGCCAGGCTCTCGGCGTTCCCCCATGGCAATGGCACCCTGAACACGTTTCGTGTATTGTGCAGGAAAAAGCAAAGGCACGTTTTAGGACATGGGGTGTGACTGAAGCTTGCTTCAAAACGACTCCGCTATCTGACGATACACACTCTGCATGTACACCTATTGTGTGGAGTGCAACGAGTATGGATGCCTCATGGGAAAGTACTTGGTGGGATTGGGCTTACACGCATAAGTTTCCATGCTATGTTGTCATTGACCAACCACGCCATGTAGAGGAAAGATTTTATACTGACCCCAATCAACCTTTCGTTTATCCTTTGGGGAAGTTTCAGCGTATTTATGGGAGCCATGAGGCACTTGCCTTATTGAATAGTGCCGTTCGTATGGCAAAAGATGCCATACCTGTATCAGGGTTTTACTATGCTTGGCAGGATACCTGTAACATGTCGCCAGTCGTATCCATGCACAACCCTTGGTATCATTTTTTACAGCAGTATTTGGGGTCGTGGCAAGGCTTCATGGCAGATGATGCAAAACAATGGGTGTTGAAAACCCCATGGCAAAACATTCAATGTGGCTTTGTGATGGAGCCATTTAGTCTGCGTGACCCTGTCCATTGCCAGCAGTATGGGGATGAGTGGGATAGCGTGATACGTGTTTGTCGTCGTTATGCCGATACTGAACAAACGCTAAAGCTTGCTTTATTGAAGCCACACCCATACCATACACCAAGTGCCTTAGAAAAAGGGCTTGCTCGCCTGCATCAGTCATGTCCGCAGTGGCAATATCTTATTTGCCCCTCAAGCGTACCGTGCGAATGGCTTTTACAACAAGTACAACAAGGCATATGGCGTAAAAACCTGCCATGGTACGGTTTTGCTTCGAGTGTACTCACAGAACTTGAAATAATGGGTGCACGTGTGATGAGGGATTTTATCCAAAACAACGGGTCATGATTTTTTCAAACCATGACCCGTTGTTTTATAAAAGAACCCGTCTGAACGAGTCCTTAAAAAGAGATTAACTGCGTGTAGCCACAGGGGTGAAGGGAACATCCACTGCACCTTCATAGATGGCATCAGGACGAATCAGTCGGTTATTTTGGTGCTGCTCAATGACGTGTGCACACCAGCCAGACATGCGACCCACTGCAAAAATAGGGGTATAGCATTCGATGGGTAAGCCTAACATGTAGAAGATATAGGCAATCGGGAAATCAACGTTAGGATGAAGGTTTTTCTCTTCCTTCATGACCTTTGCACAGATTTCGGACATCTCAATCCACTTCATATTTTTGACATGTTGTGCCACATCAATGGCAAGCTCTTGTAAAATACGAGCCCGAGGGTCGCCGTGTTTGTACTGACGGTGTCCAAACCCCATAATAAGGCGCTTTTCAGCAATGGCACGACGCATCCAGCTGTCAGCTTGTTCTACGTCACCAATTTCAAGTAACATCTTCATGGCCGCTTCGTTGGCTCCTCCATGAAGAGGTCCTTTTAAAGCACCAATGGCGGCAGTAATGCTTGAATTGAGGTCTGAAAGTGTAGACGCAGCAACTCGAGCGGTAAAGGTGGAAGCATTGAAACCGTGTTCTGCATAGACGATTAACACAGCATTCATGGCACGTACTGCAGCTTGAGAGGGCTCTTCTCCAGTGAGCATATACAGAAAGTTTGCAGCGTGACCCAAGTTTTTAGCGGGTTTAATAAGAGGTAATCCCATTTTACGCCGTGTAATGGCAGCTACAATGGTAGGTACTTTAGCGACAAGACGTGTCGCCTCTACTTGGTTTTCTTCCAAGCGGGCGTTATAGACTCTTGAGGCCGTATCTAAAACCGAAAGCATGGCAACGCAAGCTTTTAATTGATCCATGAGATGGGCGTGTGAAGGTAAATGCTCCAAGGTGTCCATCATCGCATTGGAAAGGGCGCGGTGGTAACGAAGCTCTTCTTCAAATACCTGTAATTCCGATACTGTAGGCAGTTTGCCGTAAATAAGTAGGTAGGCAACTTCCTCATAGGAAGCTTGCTGATTCACAAGTGTTTGTACGTCATAGCCACGATACAACAGGGTGATACCTTTAGGGTCAACACTACCTACGGTTGTTTTTCCAGCAATAACGCCTTCTAAACCAGGCTTGTAAGACGCAAGTACTGCATCCTGAGCCGCAGATTGTACGGGAGAAAGTTCAATGGCAAGCATAGAATGGTTCTTTTGTTCGATCGTTTATTGAGAATTCGGAAAATTGAGTATACTATGGCACACACAGAAATACATATCACACAAACATAACACAAGGACACCCTTCACCCAAAACGAAACCGTGCGTTTTACATTAAATTCAGTACCTATAGAGGATACTCCCAAGGTAAACATCCTTTAATACACTGAATCTCAGGCGTGAAAGACTCCAAAACGTCATCTTATTGAGGTTCTCAACAGGAGCGAACCTAAACCAACAGACAACCTTAAAGAGAAACATAGCAAGTAAAGTGCGTCGACAGGTACAAGGGCAACAAAGCCCTGCTTAAACATTACTAGACAACATCACTAGACTTTATCTTTAGCTTAAAACGGTAATTGTTATTGTAGCTACAAAAACAGAGAAGATTCAAATATTTTGTCTTGTAGCATGTTGAAATATTGCAAAAGAGTTACAATATCAAACAAAGAGAAACAACACACCCTAAAGCAAGTAAGGGTTTAGGGTGTATCAGCGATTAAGTGTCTTAAGCGTTTTTATTAAAGTGCTTATAGGGGGAGTGATGCCAATCGGCATGGGCTTCATCGAGGGCTTTTTCAGCTTCTTCACGAGTCAACATCCCTTTGACATAGACACCCTCACGGGTATTTTTATAGTTTGAGAACCACATGGAGAGCATTTCAACAGTGCCTGCAAAGTTCTGATAAAGCTCTTGAATGGTCTCAATGCCCTTAAATGGAGAAGGTTCTTCTACAGGCACGGCAATAATTTTTGTGTCCCGCTCATTGTTATCTACAAATTCCAGCCCGCCAATGACACGCACCTTTTGAATAGCCCCTGTGGGATGAGGATGGGCATTCAGTACGACTGTGTCGATAGGGTCGCCATCACCCAAATGACCTGCATGGTCTTGACGTTTAGGGTCGCTCCAAGTTTGAGGTAAATAGCCATAATCGGCAGGGTAAGGCAGAAAATTGATAAATCGAGGTGCTCCTTTTTTATGGTCATGCTTGAAATGACCATCTTTACCTGTTTCAATTTTTGCGGTATGCCCAGCACCAATCTCAACGACGGCATTATAAGTACCATCAGCATTTTTTAAGGGGACATCATTCACATAATGAAAATCCGACTTCGGATACACATGCTCACCATTGGGTTGAATGGTAGGGTGGAGAGGTTTCCATTGTGGTACTTGCGTTGCCACGGCAGAGGCTATGGTGTTCATCACGAGCTTCCTTTAGTTTTGAGAATACACGAAATACAAACGATACATGGAGCATACATCACCCAACAGTGATTCACACCAAAAATCACCCTTTCTTGTAGGGAAGACCTCAAGAAAGGGTGATAAAACAAGTCGCTTTAGAAATGATTTAAACAAACGACCTCTTCATAAGTGAGTTGACCACCACGTGGCTGGGCGGGTTTAACCGCTTTACCAATGGTAATCATCATGCCAATGACATGAGAGCTTGGCAAATGAATGATTTCAGCCACTTTCTGAGGGTCAAAGCCAATCATGGGGCAACTGTCATACCCTAAGGCTTTAGCGGCAAGCATCATGGTTTGTGACGCAATTCCGATGGAACGCATGGCCTCGTCTCTTTGTAAGGCTGCATTGCCTTCGTAAAAATGACCAATCATTGGCACAAGACGCTCTTGAACCGCTTGTGGTGCATTACGCCAATAACGTTCGGGGGATTGTGCATGGGCTTGTAAATCAGCACATACAAGGACGAGCATACTTGCTTCTGTGACTTGTGTTTGACCCCAAGCCGCTGCCTGAATCGCAGCACGCTGTGCGGTATCTTCCACCAAAACGAAGCGCCAGTTTTGAATATTAAAAGAGGTCGGGGACAACAAAGTATGCTCTAAAATAGCCCGTTTATCGCCATCAGGCATGGCAAAAGAGGCATCGTAATGTTTTACAGAACGACGCTCATGAATCGCAGTTAAAGTATCTAACATGGTAGAAGAAGGACCCATTTCCACACAACGAGGTAAATACAGGGATAGACACAACACAGGACAACATACCAACATTGTTGTCCACTTTTTATATAGTGGATAACGCATGCGGGCTTGTCAATGTAAGCCCACATGCTTTAGAACTTTTTAAGCTTTGAAAATACTTTACGTGTGGAGGAAGCTCAAAACGCACACATTTAGTGACGGCGTGCCGCAAGATGCTCTTTATTAGGATTTTTTGCAAAACCCGATAGGTAGCTCCAAAATGCAGGCGATAAAATGACCGCACCATGTAAAAAGGGTACAGGTAAAGACAGAACCCCTATGAGGTCAAGAAGTAAACCAATGCCCGTCATAATTTTGTTGGGGACATCAATTTGCTTGTTTTCCAAGATGGCTGTGGCATTGCCTAGATAACTCAAAATAGCATGCATACCGTTGGTGTGTCTTTTTACCAGCCCCTTTGTAAAGCTGGGCAGAAGTGGTTGTTGTGAGGTGTCTTGTTTTTGTTTTGGATGTTTTTTACTGACCGACTCATGACGGTGAATGTCTGCAACATCCCGAGTGGGTACTGCTTCTGTTACTTCCTGTTCAGTGTGTGTATGCTGTCCAAAACGTAGCACTTCAGAGGCACGTGTGGAGACAGAAGCTCGGGATAAGGGACTCATGGAAGGGGGTAATAGCGTGGGGGATAAGTTAGAAACTGCCAACATCATCACTGTAAACACCTTAAAATCATTTCAAAACGTGTAGGGACGTATGACGCACAAAAAAAACACTGCTTAATTAAAAAACTTAAAGTTTGAAGGGTATCGATACTATTTGAGTCGTGTGAATCGATGAGCCCATACTTTTACACGGGTCACATCTAATTTGGGTAACTGGTGAGGGAGTTCAGGCAAGCGAGATAATAAAGGGAGCTGGCTTCCTTGGAACACGCCGCCTACGTAAGACCAAAACGCTGGCATCACAAGAAATCCACCGTGGATAGCCGTTAGGATACCAAATAGATTCAACGCAAGCTTTGCAGAAGCCAGGGCTTTGAGAGGTAGGGGTGCCGAGCGATGCTTGATGAGCGTCCAGTTGTCTAAAAAATGCTGTCCTAGGGCTTGCACACCTTGTTGATGTTTTTCAAGCCAAGAAGGTCCAACAGGTTTTGCACCCATGCGTTTATGAACATTGGGCTGTAATGTGGTGGTGTCAGCGTTTGGTGCAAGAGAAGCGAGTGCTTCAGAGGCGGGTAGTGTTTGAGCGAAACGTCCCTTAGAGGTTTCAGACGTGAAAGACTTAGGAAGGTTTTGTGTGCTGTGAGAAAGAGACCCTAACTGCATGATGACATCATACCTTCGATAAGAAAACCTTAGTAAAAATGCAGAACCCCAAGATGGAAGTAGCTTTGAGACACCTCACTATAGCGTATCGTGTTCTGTTAAGCATCTTCAACGATACACTCATTATAATACCTCTCAATGCAGAAAGGTGCTATACCTGTATTGATTTCACAAAGAAAGCATGTAACAAAAGTTAACAGACTTAGGCAACATGACCATGGCGGGTTATCGTCTTTTATTATGGGTACTTTCTTTGTATGATATTTTCAATCTGAGTCAGCCTGAGTTTTTGAGGGTTGACTGACACAAAAGCTCCTTCTGTTTAGTATTTCAGTGCTTTGATATTCCATTTTGCTTTACTTTTTGAAAGTACCCCTTCCTGCCATGGTGACTATTCAACCCATTCAAACAGCTTCCCATACGGACACATCTGCAAATGCTTGTCAACAAGTAACGCCTGTGACCATTGGTATGATTGGGTTTGGTACTGTGGGCGGTGGTGTCATGAAACTTCTTGAGCGTCATGATAACGTGAAGCTTGTCCAAATCGCTGTACGTGATGTTGCGAAAGCTCAAAAAAAGCTTGAAAGCTTTGGCCTTGAAAGCTTTGACATGGTGTCTCAAGAAGGCGAAGCCTTTTTTACGACCTCCCCCATGGATGTCGTGACCCATCCTGATATTCAGATGGTTGTAGAGGTCATGGGAGGGATTGACCCTGCGTATGAACTCGTTGCGACGGCACTGCGTCATGGGAAGCACGTTGTGACGGCAAATAAAGCCTTGATTGCAACCCGTGGGGCGGAACTTTTTCAAATTGCTCAAGAACAAGGCGTAAGTTTGCTTCTTGAGGCTGCTGTATGTGCCGGTGTGCCTCTTATTGCACCTTTGCGTAACTCACTCCGTGCGAATCATATTGAGGAAATTGCGGGTATTGTCAATGGTACCACCAACTACATGCTCACCCGTATGAGCGAAGAGCAATGGCACTACGATGAAGCCCTCAGAGTAGCCCAAGAAAAAGGCTTTGCGGAAGCCGACCCCACCAGTGATGTGGATGGGTTTGATACGGCTTATAAGATGTCGATTCTGGCTTCTATTGCTTTTTCAGAAGCCCTTGACCCTGAAAAAGTGCATAAAGAGGGTATCCGTGGTATGAGCCAGCAGGATATTAAACTGGCACGACAACTAGGCTACGTCATTAAACTCATTGGCTTGGCACGGTTAAACCATGCTGAAAAACAAGCTGACCTCCGTGTGCATCCTATGCTCATTCGTGCAGACCACCCCCTTGCCAGTATTCACAACGAGTATAATGCTGTGTGGGTACGAGGCGATGCCGTGGGTGAGGTGATGTTTTCAGGGCGTGGTGCTGGGGAAATGCCTACAGCGAGTGGGGTATGTTCTGATATTTTATCCGTTGTACAAGCCATTCAAGAGGGTAATTCGCCCCGTGTACTTTTCTCATTAGGCAATGCCTGTGCCGTGATGGGGCAAGCACATCAAACGCCTGTGCCTATTACGTATGTACCCGTGGCGGAGACTGTCAATGAGTTCTATGTACGCCTTACCACGGTGGACCGTTCAGGCGTAGTGGGCTTGGTGGGGAACATTTTTGGTGAACATGGGGTGAGCATTAAAATGCTCATGCAGCCCGAAAGTAGTGAAGAGGGTGCCACATTGGTACTGATTACCCATAGCGTCAAAGATGCACAGTTACGCCATGCCTTGGCTCAGCTTCAGTCACTTGGGCATGACGTGATTCAAGCCGTGAATGCTGTGTACCGTGTTCATCAGTCGTTCTAGGGGGGGTATCCTAAATTACCGATGCCCGTTTTTATTCATCCTACTGAAGCTGATTATCATCTTAAGTCCTATCACTATGATTTACCTGAGTCCTGTATTGCCTCAGAGCCTGTAGAGCCACGAGATGCCGCACGCATGATGGTGATTCCGTTGGATACCCCTGATGCCCCACCTATGCACGAGCAGGTGAGTACCTTGCCGACATGGCTTCGTGAAGGGGATTTGCTGGTCATGAATAACACTCGGGTGCTTCAAAGTCGGTTCTTTGGTCATAAGCAGTCTGTGCAGGACTCAAACTCGGTTTCTCGGCGTTCTCGTCAAAACGCTGTGGCTACACTTGGAGCAACCATTGAATGGTTGTTTCTACATCCTGTGAGCCTTGTGCCAGTGGCTGAAGGTGCTGAAACTTCCTTAAATACAGTGTATTGGTTGGCGTTGGCAAAACCAGCCAAACGTTTGCGTGCAGGGGATTGTGTCACTTTTCCGGGCTTAAAAAGCTATGTAGAAGTATTGGAAGCTCCCCCTGTGTTGTATGCTTTAACAGGCATGACGTGTGAAATTCCCGAGGGGGCTAAGCTTTTACAGGTTCACCTGAACGCTACTGACTTTGCTGCGATGCAGCTCACCGCTCCCCCTACCGTGTATGACCTTATGGCACTTTATGGTACTATCCCTATTCCGCCGTATTTTAAGCGGGAAGCGACTGAAGCCGATAAAACACGCTATCAAACCGTGTATGCCGAAACACCTGGCTCTCAAGCCGCACCTACTGCAGGGCTTCACTTTACCCCTACACTATTGGAAGCCTTAAAAGCTAAGGGGATTGACCATACTTTTATTACCTTGGATGTGGGCATAGGTACGTTTCGTCCTGTGAGTGTTGCTGATATTCGTCATCATCAACTCCATGCAGAGCGTTATACGGTGACAGAAGCGACGGCTGAAAAAATCCGTGCCGTAAAACAAGCAGGGGGGCGTATTATTGCGGTAGGTACTACCAGTGTGCGTACGCTTGAAACCGTGGCACGTCTTGCCGATGATACCCATCCTTACCTTAAAGCGAGTTCAGGCGAAAGTGCTTTGTATATTTATCCTGGCTTTGAGTTTAAACTTGTGGAAGGACTCATGACCAACTTCCATTTGCCAGAGTCCTCCTTACTGATGCTTGTGAGTGCTTTGATAGGACGTGAAAGGCTTTTGTCACTCTACAAAACCGCCGTAACCATGAACTATCGGTTCTTCAGTTACGGCGATTGTTGTTTGATTATACCAAGCTAAAGAAAAGCTTACTGTGCCATCACGCTATAATCACCAGCCGTCAGTAACGCTTGAACAGAGTCCTTGTTGAGTGTTGTTTCAGTGGCACGGTTCGCTTTGATATCCTCAGGAGTTTGCTCATAGCCCTTGATGGTACCATCTTGGTTTGCCACTAACGTGAGCATACGTCCAGACTGACCTTGTAGCTTCACAGTACCAATATCATAGGTTTGTGTGTTGCCCTGACCATCAAGGTAGGCACTACGTCCAAATTGCGTGCTACTTAACAAGGCTTCAGGTAAGCTTGCTTTGACTTTGTCAGACACGGCTTGGGCATCAATGCCTTGAATGTCATAGCCTTGCTTGCTTGCGATGTTCGCTTTGCCGATTTGTCGAATGACGGCACCTTTTTCACCTGGTTGTACAATCACTTCAGGGGCTTGTTGCGGTGGGAATTGGTCGTCTATTTTAACCACTTGGGTGCTGCCGTTCCCTAAGTTACTGATGATGTAACGATACCCTTGGGTATCCTTGGCAATGGTATGCTTACCCTCGGTACGTTCAATGGTGGCTCCTTTTGCTTCAGGGAGTGCCGTTTTTAAAGCTTCTAACTGTGACGTAGCCGTATCTTTTGCCTGAGGTGTGGGTACTATAATGGGTTGTACGGGTGTGTTAGGTGTGGTGTTTGAGGGTACCTCTGTAGCTACATTAGTGTTTGCTTCAGGTGTTACCTCTGTTGTAGCTTCTTGTGTGTTGGTTTTGGGAGCTTGCAAGTTTTGTTGAATGATGCCAGCACCAAAGCCTACACCAACCGTACCTGCAGTAATGCCGAGTGCCGTGGTTAAGTGATTATTTTTACCTTTAGGGGTAGGTTGATTAGATGAGGGTGTCGTGAAAATCTGAGCATTTTGTGGATTTATAACGGCAGGGGTTGGGGTTTCAAGCTCTTGTTGGGCTTTTAACAAGGCTTTGTTGGTACGTGCATTACCTGTAAGAATCTCAGGCGTATTTTGTCCAAATACGGTCAGTTGGTGATGAATACGATTCTCTAAATGCCCTTGGCTTGTTTCACTACTATGCCCTAGGTTTACTCGTCTTTTTTCATTGAAAGCTTGCTCTGGTAAACCAATAAAGGTTGCATAGGGTGTACTTTTATTTTGTCTCCCAGCGTACTGAATATTAGTAGGGTTGAGTGTATAATGGCTCTCCTCAATGGTTCCTATACGAACGCCAATGTTTTTTAATTTCTCTTGAGCTTCTTTGTATTTGTTTGAGCCAGGTGTCAAGCTTTTCAAGCTATTTTCAGTTTCTGTACGTAGTTCGATAAGTTTAATTGAGACATCTAACTAATTAGCTGTTATAATGGTCATTATTGTTTGTCTATAAGGATGATACAACCATGACCTGTTCACACTGTCCAAAATGTGGTTCCGCTAACCGTGCGAAAGCTGGCTTTATT
>JBIIZQ010000034.1:0-11758 GCA_044346175.1 Vampirovibrionales bacterium | reverse complement strand
TAAAGCCAGCTTTCGCACGGTTAGCGGAACCACATTTTGGACAGTGTGAACAGGTCATGGTTGTATCATCCTTATAGACAAACAATAATGACCATTATAACAGCTAATTAGTTAGATGTCTCAATATCTTTTATACTACCATCATCACCTAATTCAATCGTAGCATCCCCCCCATAGACATCCGCATTGTGGTCGTCTATTTCTACTGAGTAGTTAGCAGATGGATCCCATTTACTAAAGTTACGGGTACGCTGTGTTATTTCTTGATTATCTTGCGTTTTTTGAGTTACTTGGAAATTTTGTCCTAACCAGCCTTCTTTACCAATTCTTATACCTGCACTATCAGGGTCTTCAGTTGCAAGCTCTACGTCTTGCTTGGTTTTACCTGTCACCACGATTTTTTGTCCATTTTCAGATCTAACGACCCGAGAGTAACTAGTGACTTCACCTTCGGCGTTTTTAGTTTCAAGGACGTTAGAAAGTTGTACTTTGTAGTTATCACCAATATTCACCAAAGGAGCCTCATTGCCTGAAGCGTCCTTGAAAGTGTAGTTTTTAAGGGTCGCATTGGCATAGGTGGTACGTGTTTTTGCGAGTAAATCTTGCCGAGATGCTTCTGTTGCAACTTGTTCTCGTTGGTCTTTATTGAGAACTATGTTAGCGTCTGCGTCTTCTGCAATATTGAGCTTCTGTTTCTGTTCTTTTGATAAGTCTGCCACCTTTTTCGGTTGGCTACTCTCACTTGGGTTTGAAGTGGTTAGCCGTGCGTCATTAAAAACGAGGTCTTTCTCTACATCTTTTAAGTTATTCCCTCGTGCAAACCAATTGCCTGTGCCTGATACCACTTCAACCTTACCATCAGGACGTATATTTACTGTTTGGTCGCCATTGTCAACATCAGCCCCTACTACGTCTTTTTCGATACGATAGCCTTGACCAATCCCCCAATTCCCTTGGGTACGGCTCACCACTTTGGCTTCTCCTACTTGTAGAGAGCCATCTTCAGCACGAGTTACGGCATTTTGACGTGCAATAATTTCGTTTTTACCAGCCCCTTCACGCCCAACCACCAAACCACCTCGAACGGTTTTGCCGTCTTTGTTTTTAGCGTAAAGTGAAACTTCTTCAATATTATTTGAAGTAACAACGATTTGCTTTCCATCCTTCCCGATGATAGTTCGGCTGTATTCTTTCTCACCGTTTTCTTTCACTTTACTACGAATACCTGACAGCTTAATATCAACAGCCTCTTTGTCATCTGCTGTCGCCGTTTTGTTGTCTTTGTTGAGTCTCAGGCTATAGTAGTTCTCGGTGGGTTTATCGCCTGGTTTTTGGGCAGTCTCATAAAGGGCTTTCGTTGCTTTTTCTTTAGCGATTCTATCTTCATGGGTGACTACTTTAGGAATGTTTTTATTCACCTCACCAACATTGGTACTGATTTGGTCATATTGAATGCCTGATTTTTTAAGTTCTTTTTCCGCTTCCGTTTTAATCGTGTTGGCATCTAACCCCGTATCTTTAGCAAGTTGCGTAGCCTGTTGAGCCTTAAAACGGGCTTTGGCTTGAACTTTCGCTTCAGGACTAATATTTTGTGCCTCAATATCCCCTAACGCTTGCCGTTGGCGGGTATTGATAATATCTTGTTGCAGTCTTCTAACATTACCTTGAAGCACTGGACTATTAGGAGCATTTTTGAGTCTTTTTTGTGCTTGTTCAAGCAGCTCTTGCCGACTTAGAATCACTTTTTCTTGGCGTAAGATTTCCTTTGCCTTGGTTTGTTCTTCAGGGGTGCTGCTACCCGCTGTGACAAAGTTCTCAATCGCTTTATCTTTCTCTTCGAGTTTTTGTTTGGCAACTTTTTGTGCTTCGGCTTGAAGCTCTTGGGGAGTTTTTGGTTTTGGGGGTTGATTGGTTTTGGGGTCAGGCTTGGGTTGTTTTGCCTTTACTTCCGCTTGTGCCTGTTCGGTAGTGACTTTTTCAATCGGCTTAAGAACTTCCTGCTTTACTTGCCGGTACTTGTCAATATCTTGATTAAGTTCTGGATTGTCACGACTCGTTGCGTCTCGGCGTTGGGTCTCTTGAGCGATTTGTGCAGGTTTTTTCAGCGTAACAGCTTTTTCGAGCTTATCCAAAACTTGACGCTTTTCTTTGCCTTTTAATCCCTCAGTAGCTTTTAGCACATCTTGAGGGTTGATTTTAGGAGGCGTAGAAGGAGGCGGAGGTAATTTTTCTGTTTTAGGTGCCGTTGTATTCCCATTGGTTGGTTTCACCACGGGTTTGGTACCTGGTTTCACAGGGGGTTTTACAGGGGGTTGTGTATTGCTTACAGTATTCATCATCATCATTTTAAAAGACCCTCGTCTCTTTTCTCTTCTGTATTTGGTATTGTCAGGGGAAGTGTAGGGAATGGTTTTTAATGGCTTTTGCAAGGACGATTGCTTTTCTAGGTTTCGACCAAAGACACCTAAGGCTTGAAGAAAATTGATAAGCAATTTCACAAAATGTTAAGGTTTAGTTATAAAGAGAAGTCCTATCTTTTCCTTCCCCCCAGTTGATAGAGAAAACAAAAGCAAACACGAAACGGAGCAATGATTATGCCCTTCCCCTTTAGTGAAGCTTCGAGCGTCTTCACATTACCCCTCTTTTTAGTCAGTTTAGGTGTGACGGCTTATGTCACTTATTTGTATACTTCCTATGCCTTAAAGCGTCAATATCAAACCAAAGTAGCCACATTGGAGCATCATTTGCTTCAAGCAACCAAAGGGCTTCGTCTACAACAAGGGACACAAAAACATTTACACCAGCAACTTGATACCCTTGTCACGTTCATTGAAAAAAACCATTTGCCCATGAATCAAGTACGTACTTGGGTGGTTGCCCTAAGAGACGGCTTACCCCTCACGGCTTCTTAAGTCATAAGGGGTAAACCTGATTAACGTGATGGATGAATAGAGGGGTTAGCCTCTACAGGCTAATAAGCCATACCTTCGGTTGAAATGGCTTCAGAGGGTTTGCGGAATAAATCTGCAAAATGCTCAATTTCAACATCCAAGGTACGTTGTGCAATGGCTTCAAGCATTTGGGCTTGAAGCTCAGCAAGCGGCATGGTGTCTGACTTCCCTTTGCTACGGTAACGACGTACCGCCACGGTGCCTTCCTGTGCTTCACGGTCGCCCACGACAAGCATGTAAGGGATTTTTTCTGTTTCACTCTTACGAATACGATAGTTGAGGGTTTCGTTATCCTCATTCACGATGGCACGAATTTTAGCCTTTTTGAGGGCTTGGCGTACCTCGTGAGCATACTCGTTATGCTTTTCAGAGATAGGAATCACCACCGCTTGGACAGGTGCAAGCCACGTGGGGAAAGCACCGCCTAAGTGTTCAATCAGAATGCCCATGAAACGTTCAAAACTGCCGTAAATGGCACGGTGAATCACGATAGGACGTTCAAAGGTTCCTGCCTTGGTAACATACTCTAATTCAAAACGTTCAGGAAGCTGGAAGTCAAGCTGTGTGGTACCACACTGCCATTCTCTACCAAGACTATCCAGAATCGTCACATCAATTTTAGGTCCGTAAAACGCCCCTTCGCCAGGGTCAATTTCATAGGGCTTACCTGTGGCATTCAGCGCTTGTTTAAGACCGTCTTCGGCAAGGTCCCACATGGCAGGGTCGCCCATGAAGCTTTCAGGACGGGTAGACAGGCGGAATCGGTACTCGATGCCAAACAAACTATAAACCGTATCCACCATGGTAAGAATCTTCTGGATTTCTTCTTGGATTTGGTCTGCTGTGATAAACAAATGCGCATCGTCCTGCGTAAAGCTACGAGTACGCATAATGCCATGCTGGGCCCCTGTGGCTTCGTTACGATGCAAAATCTGAGCTTCTGCAATCCGCATGGGGAGGTCACGGTAGGAACGCACCGCCGTTTTATAGTACAACATGGTATCAGGACAGTTCATGGGTTTAATGGCAAATTCAGGCTCGCCTTTTTCATCTCGGAGAATAAACATATTCTCTTGGAAATGGTCCCAATGCCCTGAGGTCTCAAAGAGTTCTTTGCGGTACATGAGGGGGTTCATGATTTCAATATAGTCTTCGGCGGTGATGAGTTCACGCCAAAAGTCAATCAACTGCTGACGCAAAGTGACCCCTTTGGGGTGC
The DNA here is from genome assembly GCA_044346175.1 of Vampirovibrionales bacterium. Classification (GTDB taxonomy): domain Bacteria; phylum Cyanobacteriota; class Vampirovibrionia; order Vampirovibrionales; family JAJTHC01; genus JBJTUH01. The sequence goes on along the minus strand of JBIIZQ010000034.1, from coordinate 7,589 downwards.
CATAAAGCAGACGCTGCCCAAGGATGAAATGAGAACAAATCAAGCTGGGGGCCTAAAATACGGTGGTCACGTGCTTTACCTGCTTCCAAGAACTCAAGATACCGTTGTAGGTCTTTAGGGGTACTCCAAGCGGTGCCTGATACACGTGTCAAGCTGGGTAAGCACTCACCCCGCCAGTGAGTGGCGGCAAGGGTCATGACTTTCAAGTGACGGCATAGCCCCGTATGTGGCACATGAGGCCCAGCACAGAGGTCGGTAAAGCCACCATGCCTGTAGAGCGTGAGGGTGCTTTCAGAGGGAATATTGTCAATAATTTCAAGTTTGTGAGGTTGTTGCCAGAGGGTAAACAATTCAATGGCTTGTTCTCTTGTAACGGTGGCGGTTTCAAATGCCAGAGATTTACCCGTTACTTTATCTGCAAGGGTTTGTATTTTACCAAGGTCTTCCTCCGTCAGGGAAACGGGGGCTTTGAGGTCGTAGAAAAAACCGTGAGGGGTAGCAGGACCTGTTGCAAATTGCGTACTGGGGTACAGTTGTTGAATCGCACTCGCCAATACGTGTGCTGAGGAGTGCCGAATACGTGCAAGTTTTTCTTCGGGGGTAAGCTGATTAAACGCTTCTTTGTCTACGGGAGTCCAAGTAAGGGTTTGAAACCACTCAGGTACAGGAAGAGAAATGACTTGTTGAGACTCAGAAGAAGTTGCTTGAGACATCATCCTAGAAAAAACCTTCAGTTGTCATGAATTAAAGCACTTATAACACAGGATTTCAGATTGTTAACGACCTCTTATTATACTACAGACATACTTGCATCGGAGGCAAAACCCAACAAAAGCCTAAAGCAATTGCATGAGGGATGGCGATACAACGCAAAATTTGGTATCCAGAGGAACATGAAGCATGAACGAGAGATGGATACCGATTTGCGTCGGTATGACGTGAGAAAATCGGTATCCACCAAAGGGATAGTATTTTAAGCGTTCGTTCCACTTTTTCTTCTTTACGTCATACCGACGCAAGTCGGTATCCACTTTGACACAACCTATTTGACACAACCTAGTAGGGTCAGATGTACTACTTACCCTTACAAAACTATCCCTTACAAAACCGTTTTGCACGCTTTTACGCCGTATGCTAAACTGATAACATCAAACACTAAACGCCTCCTTACCCTTACAAAACACGAGATACCTTTCACACCCATGCCCGAAATATCCCCCAACGATGCCACACTATCTTGTCCCGCAGTACAGGCACCTTCCTGTGATACACTCATTATAGGTGCTGGTGCCTCAGGCACCATGGCAGGGAGTCAATTACACAGCCTAGGCTACGATGTACAAGTATGGGAAAAAGCACGAGGGGTAGGGGGTCGTATGTCCACAAGACGTGTGACGCTGCCTGCCTCACACTGGGAAGTATCCCCAGAAACAGACCCCACAGTGTACTATGACCACGGTGCCCAGTTTATCCGTTTTGCCTCACACAACCAGCCAAACCAGCAAGATTGGTACCATCACGTTCAAACATGGTGCCAAAATCCAGCGGTGCTTACACCTTGGTTTTCAGGCGACCCCGCCTATCCTCAGCCCACTTTGCTCACAGCTGAAACTCAACCATGTCACCCTTACCCTGATGCCACCCTTGCCTGGGGAGGCACCCAAGGCATGGCGACCCTCCCAAAATATTTAGCAAGTACCCTCAATGTGCAAGCCAACCTCTTGGTTAAGCATCTTCAGTACCATCCTGAAATCCCTGAAACCCCTTGGTTAGTCACGGCAGAACACACGCAAGATGGGTCAACCATTCGTGGTTATGCACACGATGTTGTGCTGACAGCACCCCTCCCTCAAACCTTGACACTGCTTGAAACTATCCATAAAAACGCTTTTTCTGAACGCTTTCAACAGCAGCTTGAAGCGCACACCTTTGCCATGCGAGGCGTTAGCTACCATCCCTGTTATGCCCTGATGCTCACGGTACCCCTTCAAGCCCTTGCAGACCCCCTAAAAGCCCTCCTTCCTTGGCCTGGTGTGATGCCCTACGAACAACTACAAGCCCATGGCGGATTAGAAACCCCTCTAGGGTGGGTGGCTGTTTCTCAAGCCAAGCAACTAGGTAAAACCTTGGTGGACACACAAGGGCAAGCATGGGTCTCGCTCACCATTCAAAGTGCGCCTGAGTGGAGCTGGCAAAACCTTGAAACCTCTCTCGATACGGTTGAAACAGCACTACTCAAATCGTTAGCACACGTGGTTTTACACGATTGGTTTATCGCCAAGCTTCTTGAAACACCCGCACCCGCATCAAGTGTTTTAGCCCATAAAGCCCTCCATCGTTGGCGTTACAGTGCCGTGAATCCGCATACACTCTCTGACACACTTCACACCCTTACCCAAGGCAAGGGCTACCTACAGCCTCTTCCTGGTCTTTGGGTTGCGGGGGATGGTCTCATTGGCGGACGGGTTGAGGCTGCACTCCGCTCAGGGTATGAAGTCGCCCAAGCGATTGCCTCTGCTACCTCTGCCTAGTGCCATCCCTCATACAGTAGCCATAAGCCTACGCCCATCAAGCATAATCCTGAAATGCGCTTTACTTGCTCATGGTGACTTAAAAGCCAAGAGGATAGTTTTTGAGCTTGAAACCCACTTGCCAGTACAAGTAAAGGGATGCCTCTTCCAAAGGCATACAACCAAAGGGCAATACCCGCAACAGCCCACTGCTTGGTGGTACTCATGAAGCCTAACATGGCTACAAGAAAGGGGGTCGCACAGGGTGAGCCTACCACACCAAACAAAACACCCAAAAGAAAAGCAGCCACAGGATGCCTACTGGCTTGATGCCTTAATGTCTCAGGTACTGCAAATGCCATACATCGAGGTATATGCAGCGTCCAATAACCCATCACACTTGCCGCCATAAGCAAAGTGACAAGTGCTAAAACGGTGTATGTATAAGGGTTTAGCCAGCTTCCAAATACCAAACCGTAACGACTACTCACCACACCTAGTATACTCAAGGTCGTTGCACTACCAGCCATAAAACACACCACACGTATCCAAGTCTGCCAGCGTTGCGGTGTTCCGCCAAGTGCCTCTCTCTCAGGTATAACCTCTCGTGCCATGTTTTGGGTTAAATAGGCCAAGACAATAGGTGTCATGGATAACGAACAAGGTAGTACACTGCTTAAAATACCTGCCAGTAAAGCCACACCCCACAGCACCCAAGGGGCTGTTTGATGGAGTGCCGTATCTATCAACGGTTGTAAGAAAAGCATATCAATAGCCTCGGTGTAGAAATAGGGACATGACACAGAACCCCTATCAATACGATACCCTAAACCCAACCCATAGTGCTAGACTACGTCGCAGCGAACACATGAGAGCTATCCACATCTACAGTTTTATGGGTATGTCTCATGCTACACGCCATAAATCAACACCACATCTAAGCGTTTATACGGTTATACGGTCTCAGATATTTAATCGAAAAATACTAAAGGAGCGGGCAGGGGCAAGAAAAGGCTTACCACCCGCTAGTACTTCACGTTCTTCAAGTGTCGCTGGGATACCATCAGGCTGACTTGTCGTAAGAATCATCTCCCAAGCCCCTTGCTTACGATGATAAGGCATTTCAAAAAGTGTTGCGGAAGGGAAGGCGTTAATCACGTAAAAGAGGGTGTCTGCAACATCAAGGTCTGTATCATCGGCACGTGTTTTTACGGTGGCACCTTCAATCAGTACCCCCATACAACGACGATTAGGGCTGTGCCAGTCATCCATGGTGACTTGATACCCTTCGGGGGTCATCCAGACAATATCTGCCAACCCTCCCAAGGGGTTCGCATGTCCTTTAAAAAACTCGTCTCGACGAAAAGCCGTGTAGGTTCTTCTTAGCTTAGACAGGTTGGCGACGAAAGCCAAAAATTTTTGCTTTTCACTATCAGACAAGTCCCAATCTAGCCAGTTTAACGCATTATCTTGGCAATACGTATTATTATTGCCGTGCTGTGTTTTACCAAGCTCATCGCCACCCAATATCATCGGGACACCAAAAGATAAAAAGAGGGTCGCCATCATGTTACGGCACTGGCGTAAACGCACGGCTTGGATAGCCTCATCCGTGGTCTCACCTTCCACACCATAGTTAAAACTACGGTTATTATTGCAACCATCTGCATTATTTTCTTGGTTTGCCTCGTTATGCTTGTAGTTATAGCTCACAACATCCCGCAGGGTAAAGCCGTCATGACACGTAATAAAGTTAATGCTATTTGTAGGTCCTTTCCCTGGAAACTGGAAACGGTCACTACTACCTGCTAACACCGTTGCAAACTGGTTAGGGGCAACCCCTTCAAAGTTCCAAAACTGACGTATCTCGTCTCGGTAACGGTCATTCCATTCGCGCCAACGCTTGGGGAAGTTACCAACCTGATAGCCATTTTGACCGACATCCCATGGTTCCGCAATGAGCTTCACTTTAGACAAAATGGGGTCTTGTTGAATGGCTGATAGCAACGGGCCTCTTGGGTCATAATGGGTGAGCTTACGACCTAAAATAGGGGCAAGGTCAAAACGGAAGCCATCCACGTGCATTTCCTCAACCCAGTAACGTAAGCTGTCCATGACGAGTTGTATGGTAGCGGGATGGACACCGTTTAATGAGTTCCCACAGCCCGTAAAGTCCATGTACCATTCATGATGAGCAGGGTTAAGTGCGTAATAAGCACGGTTATCAATACCTTTTAGTGAAAAAGTCGGACCATCTTGATTGCCTTCTGCGGTGTGGTTATAGACAACATCCAAAAGGACTTCAATCCCTGCTTTATGGAACTGCCGTACCATGGTTTTAAACTCACGGAGTTGTTCAAGAGGGTCCTGTGCGTAGGCATAACTTGGGTGCAGTGCAAAAAAGCTTAACGGGTTATAGCCCCAGTAGTTTGTAAGGGCTTTATCGTAGAGGTGCTTCTCATTGATAAAAGCATAAACAGGGAGTAACTCAATGGCGGTGACCCCAAGGTACTTCAGATGTTTAATCATCGGCTCGGAAGCTAACCCCGCATAGGTACCACGTAATTCAGGAGGCACATCGGGGTGTTGCATGGTCATCCCCTTGACATGGGCTTCATAAATGAGTGTTTGATTCCATGGGATATTAGGTCGAACGTCCTCCCCCCAAGTAAACGCATCATCTACAACAACCCCTAAAGGAGCCAGTGGGCTATTGTCTCGTGAGTCGGGTACAAAATGACCACGCCCTACCTTGTACCCATACAAGGTATCATGCCACTTAAGAGGATTGGTACGCACCACAGCTTTAGCGTAAGGGTCAAGCAGCACTTTGTTACCATTGAATCGATGCCCTAAATGAGGGTCATAAGGACCCTCTACCCGTAAGCCGTAAATTTGCCCAGGTTTTAACGAAGGGAAATAGCCATGCCATATACCATCAGACTCTGAGGGTAACAAAACCGATGGACACATTTCCGCCCGACTTTTTGCACTCTCAAATAAACATATTTTAACGGCCGTAGCATAGGGGGCATACACTGCAAAATTAACGCCCGCACCATCCCACGAAGCCCCCAAGGGATAAGGTTTCCCTGGTTGTACACGTAACCCCATCAACGATGTTTTACCCTGTACGATGGTCATCATGGCGGCTGTCCTGATTGCTTAATTACCTGATTGAATATTTTTGAAGACCAAACACTCAAAAAGCACAAAACACTGAATCTTTATGATAACAATTTTTAAGGGTCAAAGCTAGTTTCTTTTCATGAGGCTACAGGGTTTGAGCAAAGCATAGAAACTCCTTTTTTAGGCTCCTTTTTCAGCCCCTTTTTTCAGCATATATAACCCAAATACAACACTATTGATTACTATTGAGTACGGCACGGAATCGAGCCGTGAGCTGTTTATCAATTTTAGAGAGTGCAAGATACTTTTGAGCATTTTGTGTTTGCAACATGGTTTCACTTTCAATGTCGACCCCATTACCATCATTACGCCAAGTAGCTTGGAAGGCCTCAGGAGACATCTCATGACCATGGCTGTCTTCGGCCTCCGACATTAAAGGGAAGTGCCGACTATTGGTGCGTTGCATGCTTGCTGGATGAGGACGCTTGTTGATACGTTCAGGCGTTTGTTCAGGGGTTTGTTGCACTTGACGGTTGCTCAACATGGCTTTTAAATGCCCCTCAAAGGCAACATCCAAGGGTTTATAATGGGGCGTATCCACATTCGCCAAGTTGCCTATCAAGGCTTGTTGACGGGCTTCGTGTCCCTTTAAGGCTTGTTTGAGAAGCTGTTTGGTAAAGCTGGTGAAGAGGGGCTGGGTCATCATCATAGTACTTAAAAACGTAGTACATGCCCATGGTAAGGTGCAAGAGGTACTATCAAGATATCCATTTTTAAGAGGAGCGAGAGGGTTGTTGTGTGGCGTGGCTACCCACGTAGATGACGCACAACACCCCTACACCTCAAAAGAGGGTACTCAAAAACCGTTTCATTCCAACCCCTAAAAAAGCATTTATTCATTTCTTTAAGGGGCAATAAAATCAGGTCGTTTTGAAAGTTTGGCTACCGTATCAGCCAAGATACTTTCAGCATCGGCTTGGGGAAGATTGGTCACAAAACCGTCTTTACCATCCTTGCCTAACTGACTGGCACGGAGTAGCATTTTACCGTCTTTGTCCACAGTGACAACATACCCCCCTTTACCATTCTCGGTACGAGGCACTGTAATGGTCACATCGCCATTGTGCGCACTGGTTGTAATATACGGCTGTTTTTCTCCATCAGTACCCAATTTCATATCTTTATTAGCCAAACCAATGTGTTTTAGCTCGTTTAACAAATCAGCGCTAATGGTAGGCTGTTTATCTTTTGAAGGAACCCCCTGTGCTTCAGGCGTTTTGCCAGACTTAATCGCACTAAAGCCATAGGTATTAAACAGTGTGTCGGTATTCACGGCTTTAGGGGTAAGTGGTTTGCTACTTTCACTACTTTGGCTTAAAGCCGAAACACTAGGTGTCATGCCTAGGTCTGAATTAAAAAATGCTTCATTAGAAAAACTTGGCGTACCTTTCCCTATCTCTGTATAGGGCTTAAAAGTCTCTGTGGTATTGAGTTGGTAAGTGGTAGTAGGTTTTTTGGAAGCCTCAGAAGTAGGCGTTGTGGTAGGCTTGGTGACGGTTTGAGGTACAAGCCGGTTAATCGCATGCATCATAATAAGTACGCACTCTCTTCTTCATTCAAAACCTTACTGAAGACACTAGGGCTGTCTTCAAGGCAAGGATAGCATCAACGATACGCAATCAGTCGTTCAAAAAAAAGGGGGGAAGCGATAAGATACAAATCATTGTAAGGGGTCAGTCTAACGCCTTAAACACATTGTGTCCTACCAATATAGGGTATCGTCTTATAAACGCAAAAACTTTAAAGCCCTCCTCCCTAATATTCTCATCTCGCTCATCACGAAAATCATCAAAACTCACATAAACGCAAGACCTTCAAAAACAGATAAAACGCTCCTCAAAGTATCCCCCGCATAGCCCATTACACACTAGAAGGCTTTACACAAAGTAG
>JBIIZQ010000033.1:0-12088 GCA_044346175.1 Vampirovibrionales bacterium | reverse complement strand
TAAAGCCAGCTTTCGCACGGTTAGCGGAACCACATTTTGGACAGTGTGAACAGGTCATGGTTGTATCATCCTTATAGACAAACAATAATGACCATTATAACAGCTAATTAGTTAGATGTCTCAATATTTTAAGTAAGTCAAAGTTAAATCTCTATAAAATCAACATTATTTTACCTGCTATGTAGCATAGTGGCATGGAGGCATGATGTATGCGTATAACGACACCCGATACTTCTTATCCAAATTTTGCATTGCCCCGTACCCCCAGTACAAGCCCTGCTATCTCAAAAAGGTTTCATGACGGCAAAGTGCATAATGCGTCAACAGAAGCACTCATGCCTCATGTATCCACCCTATCAAAAGTCAGTATCCCCACAGAAAACCTCTCAAATACCTCTGAAAGACTCTTTCTTGAAGAACGCTTCAAACATCGACTCACCGCCACAGACCCCTTACTACACGGTATATGGCGCTATATTGGTTACAGTGATGACTTGTACGAGTCAAGCATTGGCACACTTGCCAGTGCTATGGCTCATCAAAACCGACATCAAGCCACATTAGCGAAACATCTTGCACCTAAACATCTTAGCACTCAAGAAGCCCTTTTAAGTCAAGACCTCAAAGGCATTGACATGCAGAGTAGCTATGCCCATTACCTCTCACAACTCAAACTAGGGCAAGTTAAAACCCTCAGTTATCTGAACACGGCTATTTATGGACTGTGTAATCTGTATTGTATCGGAGATAGCCTACTAACAGGCTACAGGGGCTACAAAAGCATCAAATCTCAAGCCCAAGAAAACAAAGCAAACACAGGGGGCTTTCAACCCCTTATTTCTGGTGAACAAGGCGACAAAAGGGTCAACCGTTACGCTTTAGCGAAAGGGGTTCAGTTAACCTTAGGGCAATATTTTTTCCACTACCTAGCTAGCTATACACTGCCCGCACTTGTGATTCGAGATATTATCTATAAAAACGTCAAGTTTATGGCTCGTTTGGGTGCAAAGCTACTCCCTCCAGCCATTTCAAAACACGCAACAACCGTCGATATGAGCATTTCAGTGGGTGCTACCTTGGCAAGCATCGCCAGTATGCCACTTGTGGCAAAATACCTTGACCCTTTCTGCGAAAAAGTCGCTGAGGACTGCTTTTACAAACCGACCAATAAAATCATCCGTCGTTTCTTCCCATCACAGGAAGTTCAAAATCGTACTGAAAGTTTCATGACTTGAACACCTCTTTGGTCAATTAGGAGTTACGAGGGCAGAACCCTTCGGCTCATGATGCTCAATAGCTGACAAAAGTGCATGTAAGGTTTATACTGTAAATGTGTTTTAATAGACGTTGGTGGTTTTCAACACGAATCCCCCCTTACACTTCAGCCTTAAGCTTAACGCATCTTATTCTCTCATGATTCCTATCCTCCCGCTTTCAGAATTGCCCGCATGGCTTGAGTCCAACACCCTTAAACGTATCCGTCGGGATACATGGCAAAATTTTCAAAGTAAAGCAAAAGTTGTCTCAGACATTATCGAACGGGTGCAACAGGAAGGCGACCAAGCCCTTATAAGCTTGGCATATCAATTCCAAGAACCTCACCCTGACTGGATTATCATCCCCCAAGAGTATATTCAAGAGGCTATTCAAGCAGTCCCTCAAGAGGTACGAGATGCCATTCAATACGCCGTTGACAACGTAAGACGCTTCGCAGAGGCTCAAAAGAAAAGTATCGCCGAAAGTTTTTCGTACGAACGGGATGGCTTCACGACAGGTGTTACCACAAAGCCTATCGAGCGTGTTGCCTGCTATATTCCAGGAGGAACACACCCGTTACCCTCCACAGCCATTATGACACTTGTACCCGCCAAAGTAGCAGGCGTGCAAAACATTGTAGCTTGTAGCCCTAACCCTGACCCTGCTATTTTATTCATTTGCCAAGTACTAGGTATCAAGACAGTCTATCGTATAGGTGGCGCTCAAGCCATTGCTGCCCTTACGTTTGGCACGGAGTCTGTGGCTCCTGTTGACCTTATCGTGGGGCCAGGAAACGCCTATGTCACAGAGGCCAAACGTCAACTGCAAGGCATCATAGGTATTGACCTCATTGCAGGGCCAAGCGATGTGACCATTATTGCTGATACAGAGGCTGACCCTGAAGTCATTGCCCTTGACCTTCTTGCACAAGCGGAACACGGTGCTGACTCTAAAGTATATCTGATTACGCCCGATGAAACCCTCGCCCATCGTGTGAATGCCTGTATTACACAGAGGCATGAAGAACTTGAACTCCCTGAGTTTTTAAAAACCTCACTGACACAGAGTCATATCCTCCTCGTGCCTGACCTCGATAAAGCTGCCGAAGTTGCAAACCTCTTGGCACCTGAACATCTTATGTTACAAACAAGAGACACCGAGAGTTTACGGCACCAATTACATCATTATGGTGCTTTATTTGTGGGGTATCAAAGCACAGTGGCTCACGGCGACTATGCAGCAGGCCCTAACCACACTTTGCCCACGTCTCGTAGTGCAAGATTTTCCAGTGGGCTTCATGTGCAAACCTTCTTACGAACACCCACGTTTTTAGAGGTAGACACGCATGCCTACACCCTGCATCGACAGTGCGAAACCCTCGCTGCCTACGAAGGACTCACCGCCCATGCGGGCAGTGTTTTCATCCGTAAAACTTAGAGGCTCTTTCCTCAAATCACCTGTGTGTGTCTCTCTTCAAGCCTTTATCGTCCGAAATGTATTGATATTACTTCTGTGTGTTTTTTTAGTGTAGGGAATGTAAATTTTGGTCAACCAGTTAGCTCATTTATCGCAACAAACCTCTCGGGCCTTAACCAATATGAGAGGCATGGCAGCCCTTATTGTGATGCTTGCTCATTTGGAAGTATTTAGTCGGTATGTGCCTTGGGTCATGAAATATATTCCGTTGGACCCCGTGGCTATTTTCTTCTTTATTAGTGGCTTGCTGATTCCCCTTTCTCTTGAGAAATACGGCGTCAAGGCATTTATCACCCATCGCTTTTTTAGACTATTCCCTGTATTGGTTACATGGTCGTTGATTCACCTGTGTTTAGATGGTTTAAACGGTTTTAGCATCCACGATTTTAAAACATTTTTAGCCACCTCTTCCCTTTCCTTTGATATGCTGTCTCTTACACCGCAAACGGTGGTGTACTGGACCTTAGCCGTAGAAGTACACATGTACGTCTTAGTGGCACTCCTGTACGCCTTGAACCCTAAACAACCCATGATGCGGATTGTATACGGTGCCAGCTCGCTTCTGTTGCTCGCCTACGCCTTGGCCTGTCTCACGGGACATGAGTTATTTATCTCTCTCACAAGCCGTAATTTGTCCTGCATTTTATTGATATTCATGGGGACAGCCCTGCTTGAGAAAAATAAGCGATGGCTCCATAGTGGCGTACTTGCCCTGCTATACGCCTTTAGTGTACTGTGCTGCACGCAAAAAGGGTTTTTAACGACGATTGACTTGCGTAGTATTTATTTTTTGGTAGATGTCAAAGATTATTCCACACTGACAGGCTGGAGTACTAAAACCTACGGTGGCATGCTTGTACGGGTGGTTTCCTTTGTGTTTTTTCTATGTGGGTTGAAGTTTTTTACCGTAGAGCATCATTTACTACGCTTTTTAGCGGACATTAGCTACCCCTTATACTTGAGTCATCTCACCATTGGGGGGCTAATTGGTACGTCCTCAGGGCTGGGTATTTTTGCCTCTTGTGTTATCTCCATTGGGTTTGCTTGGGTCATTCACCAGTTTATTGAAAAACCATGGATGCACCGTGCTAAAAAACATCTTGTCCGCCAGAGTAACCACGCATAACGAGACATTACAAAGGCATACGCATCACGTCTTGATAGGCAGAGACAAGTTTATTCCGAACTTGAAGTGCCGCTTGAAGTGAAAGTTCTGCTTGGGTACTAGCGGACATGACATCATGCAGTGTCACATGAGGGTCGCCCACAGCATAGGCTTCTGCTTGTGTGTTTGCATGCTCTTGTACGTCATTCAGTTTATTCAGGCTTTCTGTTAATAAGCCTGAAAAACCCTCTACGGCACTTGCCGTACCACGCTCATGGGTCGTTAGCCCTTCTTCGTGCATGACTTGACTCAGTTTTTCCTGTGTCAGGAGTCCTTTATGCCCCGTCGAAGAGTATTGCCGAGAACCACTGCCCTCTTCATCAAATAAAGAGACACGAGCATCAGGCATAGGGAGAGGGGAGGAAGGATTCATCATCATCGCTCAAATTACCCTTCTACCTCAGCTTGTTCCATCATTTTAAGGTTTTGATACGCCGCAAGGTTCGCTTCATAGGCACGAGAGGCTGAAATCATGTCAATCATCTCAGTGACCATATTCACGTTTGGCATGGCAACATACCCTTTTTCGTCCGCATCAGGATGGGAGGGGTCATACACCTGTTTCGGAGGATTTTTATCATCCGTGGCGATTTCTACGACGTGTACCCCTTGGGCATGTTTCCCTAAAGAATTCTGTGCCCCCGTGGCTTCCACACGTGCTTGAAATACCATATGCCCATCTGGTGCCACAATGGGGTCATCGCCACGATGTGCATGACCTTGAGAAGTTTGAGCCTCTTCCACCATGGTTTGGAATACCACATTCTTACGTAAGTAGGGGGCTTTGGTACCATCGGCTTGACGTGTCGTATTGATGTTGGCAAGGTTACTTGCAATAACATCCATCCGCAATCGTTGGGCAGAAAGTGCAGAAGCAATGATATTATATCCGTTAGACATCGTGTCTTCTTAAACCTCCCTTAACCACACACCAGCATACAACACGCCACAAATCCCATACCAAAGCGTTTGATAGTATCCTAAAACAACGACTTTCTCTTCAGACAACCTTCTTTATCGATAAACATCAGCGTAGCGTATCCCTCAGATAACTTGAGGGGTACGAGGTAAAATATCCTCTATCCAAAGGAAATTCAGCCACATGATGTACAGTGCTTTATGTGAGTCCCTCATACTACAAGGTATCTTGGATGAAGACTGGTTGATAGTCTTACACGCCTCATGCTGTATCTATCTGTTTTAGCATTTTTGATAAAAAAGCAGATAGCGTTTACCTTTTAAGCCGATTGATAAGCACCTCCTCTCACCATGAATCCTGTTCTATTTTTCCTAAAGCAAGTCCTGATACGCTTCACAGCCATGTCGTTCAACCAAAAAGTAGTGGTTGGCACGCTGTTGATTGCAACCATCCTTGCAGGAACTTACATTTGGCAACAGGCAAGCCATGATTACGATGTGCTATACAGCAATTTAACTCTTCCTGATGCGGCAGCAGCGGTGGCAAAGCTAAAAGCAAATAAGGTTCCTTATGAACTCGCCGACGGTGGCACAACGATTTTAGTCCCTCGTGACCAAAAAAATCAGATGGTGCTTGAAACAGCTTCCGACCTCCAGAGCGACCAAGTGGTTTCTTTGGCAAAAATTCCCCCTGTCCTACAGGGCGACGTACAAGAGGAGTGGATTAAAAAACTCAACACGGATGCCATTGCCCAAGCCATTCAAAGTATTCAAGGCATTAAGCATGCCCATGTCATTCTTTCTGAACCCAAAGAAACAGTTTTCACAGAAGAAAAACAGGATAGTTCTGCAAGCGTGATGCTCATTGTAACGCCAGGGTTCAGACTCAACGAGGGGATGGTAAAAACCATCAAAAACCTTGTTGTCCATGCAGTGGCGGGTATGAAAGCTGAGAACGTTTCAATTGCCGATAACATGGGGAATTCTCTTGATGCCAGCACGGGTGGAGGACTCGGACTCTCTGGGGGAATGACGCTCCAAGAGCAACGTCGTCGAACCCATGAAGAGTACATTAAAAAGAAAGTTCAGGGGATTCTTGACCCCATTGTAGGCAAAGAAAATGCCGTGGTTTCCGTGGCCGCCCAGATGAACTTTGACGAGAGTGAATCTCATGTAGAACGTGTCCTTCCAGCAAACGACACCAACAGTAAAGACACGGTTGCCCTTCAAAATACCAATGGTACCACCCTCCCTCTCCCCTCCCCCACAGGCGTGGTTCTTAGTGAACAGGAGCAAACGGAAGAGTACAAAGGACAAAAACCTGACCCCTCTGCCAAAGGGGAGCCTGGTGTTGCAAGCAACGTGATGCCAAGTTATCAAGGTGAAGACACCCAAACCAAAGAAGGCAAAGACTACAAATTTCAGAAACGCACTGTTAACTACGCCGAGAGTCGAGAAGAGCGTGCCACAGTCCACGCCTCAGGCGTATTAGAACGGCTTACGATTGGGATTGCCATTAACAAGGTACTCACCAACCGTGATAAAGAGGAACTCAAAGAGCTTATCGCAAGTGCGACGGGGCTGGACTTCAACCGAGGCGATTCCGTAGATGTCAAAGGTTTTGCGTTTAGCGACTCCCCTGAGTCAACCCAAAAAGAGTACATGAAACTCTTTAAAGAAAGCCAACAGCAACAACTCATCCTCAATATGCTCTACAGCTTACTGCTCCTTGCCCTAGGGGGAGGTGCCTTATTCGTCGTGTACCGTATCATTAACCAAAACACCAATATTGACGCACTATGGCATAAATTGGAAGCGCCACCAACACCCGCCTCACTTTTACCCCCTGGAGGAAAGCTTTTACCTCCCAGTGCAAGCGGGAAACTCATTTATCAAACGGCTGACGGGGAGCTTATTCCTGTCGCACCCAATAGCCTCGGCTACAACGCATTACCTAGCGTCGACCTTTCAGACGAAGAGCCTATGGAAGCTTATGAAGAGCCTAACAAAGCGATTCGACCTTCCGATGAGCTTTTAAAGCTTTTACCACCTAACGACCCTGATATGGAATACATGAAGCAGACCCTCCGAGACATCATTACGGCTGACCCTGAAGACTGTGCAAGGCTTCTGGTAGGTTATATGAAAGAATACTAGAAGTTCTTCACGTCATACCGATTTTCATCGGTATCCATCCCTAGCTTATACTACAAGCCCTCTGGATTCCGACTTCCGTCGGCAGGGACGTGTTAAACCATAAAGTGATTCAGTGGGTTTGAAGAAGACCCTTTAACGTTTTGTAGGGGAGGGTTTTTAACCCTCCCGCTGGTTGAGGTGTTGGCTTTTTGCGGGAGGGTTAAAAACCCTCCCTTACCCCCATCGGTATAACAGAGAAGATAAGTTATACCCCCTTAAGCTTTCCTTCTGCATCATATTGGGTTGCCCACTGCATAATGGCATCAAGATTAAGCTTTGTACGGCGGATTTCTGAATCGCCAGCACCAAGATAAAGGTAAAGATTATTGCCATAGATTTTACCTCCTGAGGGGTAAAGCACATGGTCGGAAAGATACTTGCCTTTAATCTGCTTGGTCTCTACCACGGGGTCAGGGGGGCGTGTCTTGCCGCCGAGAAGCTAGAGGATAGGTTGCTAGAGGATAGGTTGTATGAATAGTAGTGGGTTGACGGTACGTTGCTAAAAGCGTCATCTATCTATCCACCTTTCCTCAAACAGGAAGCTTCACTTTAGGACCATGAAGCGTGGTAGACTCTTGCATCAAACAAGTGTAGTGTCCTACTTTTGGTTTTTGAGTGAGGTCTTCTATCTTAGCCAAAGCACATTGGTTACGCCCTTTAAACTTTGCCAGATGCTCTAAGGCATTGGCACTTTGAGTTAAATCCGTTGCTTGCACTGCCCATGAAGGTAAAGACGTGGTACCATCATAAGTTAAAGCCCCAATACTTAAAGAAATATCTCTGGCCTGCTTACTGTTCGGATTTTTGATGACTTGATTGATAAGCATATCTTGAGGGGATTTACGACTTGTGATATTCACCACATGAAGCAACTTATGGGCTAACGCTTCACAATCCTTTTTATGCATATAAGGAGCCACGACAATGAGTTCTTCACCCCCATAACGGTAAGCCTTCGCACCCTGTGGTAAAACACCTCTCAATGTTCTGCCAACATGACGTAACACGACATCACCCATGTCATGACCAAACGCATCATTGATTTGCTTAAAGTGGTCAAGGTCAAGGAACATGACAGAGAAAGGTACTTTATGTTCTTTACTCCTGGTAAAAAGCTGTTGAATATCATGGTCAAACTCGGCCCGTATGCCTAAACCTGTCAGCTTGTCATTAAAAACCACTTTACCTAGGTCTTTATGCAAAGGGAGTAGCTCTTGGGTAAAAGTATAAGGTTGTGCCAGTGCTTGGTATGTATGGGCATCAATCATACGCTGCCCCTTAAGATGATTCAAAATACCAAGGACAGCTTGAGAGGTTTTGGCATGGTTTTGTAACTTGTATTGAATGGTATTGTATTGGAGCCTTAAGGAGCGAGGTTCGGTATGTCGTCGCTCGGGAGCGTTAGGAAGACTCACTTCCAAAGCAGGCTGTTGCTCAGATGCCAAAACACCACCCAAAAAACTAGCCTTTGACTCAGACGATACTGGGTTGGCATTAGGCTGAGACTATGTATACTGAAGACGATTACGATTACCTGAACGGAGCAATAACCTATTCGAGGTATTAAACGAGGGTGCAACATGAGCATTGAGACGCATAGTACACTAATGTATCCTGAGAAAGAGGAGAGGCAAGCAAAACCAAAAAAGAGA
This sequence comes from Vampirovibrionales bacterium, assembly GCA_044346175.1. GTDB lineage: Bacteria > Cyanobacteriota > Vampirovibrionia > Vampirovibrionales > JAJTHC01 > JBJTUH01. The sequence goes on along the minus strand of JBIIZQ010000033.1, from coordinate 3,424 downwards.
CCCTACTAAAGCACCATAAAACGCTAACCAGTACGCCATGAAAAAATCGTTTCAGGTGAGATGACTATTATTTTAAAAAGACCCTATGAAGCTCATGATATATCCTCCATTCACAAATACAAGCCTTGTTTACAAAAATATACCAAGATACCAACACCTAGAAGCCACCTCAAAACGCAATTTATAGGAACACTCTGTTTTTATTGTCGTAAGTCTTACAGACGAATACACTCATCATTTTTTAATAACATCATTTTTTACTATCATCACCTTTTACTATGATTCATCTCCCCTATTATTTCATCGCTCCATAACCTCTTATTCAAAGAACAAGAAAGAGTCTTTCTTTATGATGTATAGCTTTGCCTCCGCTTCAGCGTCAGCGTCCGCTTCTTCCTCTGCATTTGGAGGAGTCTATGGATACAGTAGCCATCCTAAATCATCCAAAAAATACTGTTCAGGATATGATGGGTGCGATACAAGCTATTACAAAGGGTGCTTTGGGAATACCTCTGGCAGCAAAAGATACAGTGGCATTGCTGATTCCATGGCACGTGCTTGGAGTAACGCCTTTTCAGGTAGTGGCTGGATGGATGCTTGGGGTAGTGATTACGGAAGTCGTAGCAGTAGTCGTGCCAGTAGTCATGCAAGCAGTTATGCAAACTCAGACTATTATGGTAGTTACGGTGGGTATGGCTCTAAAGGATGCTATGACTATGGTAACAAAGGCTACAGCAAAGGCTATGATTATGGCAGTGGCTATAGCGACTATGACTACACAGACTATGGCGATAACTACACCAACTATGACAACGATACTGCCATTGATGATAGCTATAACACCAACAGCTACAATACCTATGACGATAGCTTCAATACCAACACCTATGTTGATAACAGCGTCACGAATAACTACTACAACTATATTTTGAATAGTGGGAATCGTACCAGTATTGAAGATAGCGGCAATAGCTTTAACGCCAACGTGGCAGGTGGCAGAAGCACCAGCAATAGTTCAAGTAGTAGTAGCAGTACAAGCAACAGTGCAAGTAGTAGTAACAGTACAAGTGGTACTCATCATCCACACAAACCCACCACACCTCATACAACCACCCCAAGCGGCAACCCTGATTGGGCAAAGTTTGAAGGTGACCCCATCGTAACCACTAAGTACGGTAAATACCACGTGCCTCTTAAAACAGGACAAACCAAAACACTCATCAACGACCCCTCCGACCACTCCAAACTTTCCGTGACAGGTGGTAAGTCGCAAGGTGCAACGTTTGCTGACTACGAATACGGTGGTAAAACCTACCGATTTAACGCACGGGACGGTGCCGTTTACCAAGGAGAAAAACGCCTTGGAAGTCTCAAAGATGATGGCTATATGAGCTATGATATTGGTGAGGGTCGTCAAATTGTGAGCCGTGACGTAAACGGTCGAGAAGTGTTTGCGGTTCGTGGTGGCGATTCTGAATACTATTCACAGTTTGACCAACGTGCCAACAGCAAAGACCCCTACTGGAATGTCTATATGGCTGAAAATCGTGACAGTGCCGCCAATGATGCCACAGGCGATGTCCCTGAACTCATCCGTGGTATGAATCACCGCTAAGTGATACCTTACACATCTAAAAAGCCCTTTGTACATGTACAAGGGGCTTTTTTATTTTTAAAATGCAACTAGCCTACGAGCTGCTAAAAACTTACTTAAGCATGCTGAGCTTCTAAGAACTTCTCAGCATCCATCGCCGCCATACAGCCACTCCCTGCAGCCGTAATGGCTTGACGGTAACGGGTATCCTGTACGTCACCACAGGCGAACAATCCTTCAATATGAGTCAAAGAAGTACCTGGTACCGTTTGAATATACCCCTTATCATCCAACTTGAGAGGACTATCTTTAAAGAGTTTCGTGTTAGGCTCATGACCAATCGCAACAAAAACACCTTGCGTCGCATAGTCTGATACCTCACCTGTAAGAAGGTTCTTCAAGCGGATGGCTGTCACGCCGCCTTCTTTCGTGCCAATAATATCTTCCACACCACTATCATAAATAAAATCAATTTTAGGGTTGGCTTTGGCACGGTCAACCATAATTTTACTGGCACGGAACTCTTTACGACGGTGAACCACCGTCACTTTGGCACAAAAGCGGGTTAAGAAGTTGGCTTCTTCCATAGCTGAATCGCCACCACCCACGACCACGACCTCTTTACCACGGAAAAAGAAGCCGTCACAGGTGGCACAAGCAGAAACGCCATGACCCATCAAGGTTTTTTCAGCAGGAAGCCCTAATAATTTTGCAGAAGCACCCGTGGAAACAATCACCGTTTCCGCATGAATCGTACGCTCGGACGTAACGACTTTAAAAGGACGCGATTGTAAATCAACAGATTCAACAAACTCAGGAAGAATCGTCGTACCAAAGCGTTGGGCTTGGGCTTTGAACTGCTCCATCATCTCGGGGCCCATAATACCTTCAGGGTATCCTGGGAAGTTTTCAACATCAGTGGTGGTGGTGAGTTGTCCGCCAGGCTGTAAGCCTTCAAATAATACAGGTGAAAGATTGGCACGTGCCGCATAAATAGCAGCCGTGTAACCCGCAGGGCCAGAACCAATAATCACAACCGATTGATGTTCATCAACAACGAGAGAAGCCATGAGCGTTCATGCCTTTACACTATAGGGGATTGCAACAGAGAGTCAAAAAAATATACGCATTTCATAAAGAGATGCGACACAGGTGATTACTTCACCGTTATACCACAGAGAGAACTACCCATGTCAACCAGAAGCGGGCTTTTCGTTCAAGTAATAGAGGCTAAGTGAAAGGCGATGCCTACTTACGACCAGTACGACAACAGACAAAAAAAGCATGCCTTACGCCGTCATTCCGACGCATGTCGGAATCCAGTGCTTAGGGGGATACCGATTTTCATCGGTATGACAGAAAAAAGATAGTATCACAAAAAGCGATAGAGGTATTTTAAAATACCTCTATCGCTTATAGAAGAAGAAACAACGCCCTCTTCATTGCCTTAACTTACTCACATTTAAACGAGTAGGCAATCTCGTGCAACTGAGTCGAAAGCTCCGAAAGGCTAGTCGCAGCCACTTGAACCGTTTGAGCAGACTGTACCGTAGTTCGTGAGGACTTTTGTACGTCCTCTAACGTGATGGGGTCTTCCTCTTCTTGGTCAAGCCCGAGCTGCATCCGCAAACGAGGATTAGGGTGTACCAGAAGCTTTAGAGAGGTTGTCATGTGGGCAAGCTTCTCAGCGGCTTCTTTTGCCTGGGAAGAAACATGATTCGCCGTATCGCTTGTAGATTGAATACTACGTGCCACCTCGTGCGTCGCATCAGAAGCCCCATTGATATTATGACATATCTCATTGACCGTTGCCGTTTGTTCTTCAACAGC
>JBIIZQ010000019.1:0-38318 GCA_044346175.1 Vampirovibrionales bacterium | reverse complement strand
GAGACATATAGGGGGCGGTTTTCAACCGTCCCGTTGGTGGAGACGTTGAGATGCAAGAGAAGAAGGGAGGTGCAAAGGCTTATTATTTTAGTGTGACTTAATGGAAAAATAGTCAACATTTTTTAATGTGTAAATAGCCCCTAGGGACAACACTTTCAGACTAGTTAGGCTGTCACCAACACCCAAGGCAGGTGTCGTAAACGGTCATTACGAAGCCCTTGCATACCACGCTGGGCAAGTAGCTTTTCCCAAACACGACGTGCCTCAGGAAGCTTTTCTTTGGTTGTCCCCAAACCAATCACCCAAGGTTGTTGCACTTGAATGGTTCGGATTTGTGTATGGGCTAACCACCAAGTGGTATCCATGCCCAACCATGGCGGGTCTGAATCAGCATCAACAAGAGAGGTAGGAGTCGCCCCTAAAGGCGTGCCTGATGCAACCCGTTGAAGTGCTTGAGGCGTGAGTATTTGGAGGTCATGGTCGTACCAAGTATCCTTTTGAAGCTGGGATACCTCCGCCATACGTGCCAAGGCTGTGGGGGCTTTATGTGAGACGTCATGAGGGTGCCACGTCATACTTTCTGCCCCACTCGTGACCCAAAGCCAAAAAGGATAGGGGGTCGTTTCTTGAGGCAACTGATGCTTACGGGCAAGATGCACCGTCACATGAGGGCGTTGAGGGATAGGTGTATGTAACAACGTTTCTGTTAAAGTATTTGCTCGCTGCTGATACCCAAACCCAGTGACGCTCCCACCATGTTGCAAATTGGTGGCACCGCATCCGCAATCATCCAAGGAAGCTTCTTGCACGAGTACCTCAGGAGACATCCACCACCCGCCATGGTCACTCGTTGGTGTGAGGGTTTCAAGAAGATAAGGGGTACGATGGGTGGGGTCATTCAGGGCGTTACGTCCGAGGGTAGTCATGGCATCAGGGCATAGGGTCGCATGGGGCATATGCCAACCATGATAGGGCTTGGCTTCTCGTGCAAAGCTATCGGCTACAAAGCTCGTAAACGAGTACAATTTGTAACGTACTCTATCATCAAACAGCTGCCCCTGGGCTTTAACCCCCCGTATATCCCCTTCGGTCAGGGCGGTGAGCATGGGTAAATCATTAGGATGATGCACAGCCCATTGGGCATGACGTATTTCCAATGGCGTTGGTACAGCACCCCAAGGAGCGTTCCGAATCACCATGGCTCCAAAAAGTTGATGAAATTGAATTAAACGGGTCACACGCTCTACCCACACAGGCGGAAAACCCAAACGTATGAGCATCCACTGTGCCATCACCGCAGACTTCCAAGGATGATGTTTATCCACAGGGGTTTGTGCTTTTGCCTCAGGCATGCCACCCGTTTTTGCAATATCATGAAGCCACGCCGCCCAACGTGCCATAGAAGCTTGAGTCGGCGATAATCCTAGCGTTTGACTTGCCTCATTCGTCCCCGCAACAACATAATGGGTATGAATATCCAAGGGGAAATCATGCGTACTATGTTGTGTGTTAAAGATACCTAACAGACGTTGCCAAGGGGGGATGAGGGTACAGAGTCTGTCAGCAACTGGGGCTTGCGACAACGGAAATTGTGCCATCCATGTACGCTCTTGCAAGGCGGGGTGAAGGGTGCCAGACGGGATAGACTCCGCATGAGGTAAGGTACTGTAGCGTAAGCTTGCAAGGCTTTTTTCGGCTTCAGTAAGGTGTGTGGCAAGCACTGTTTCTGAACAAGGTGGGACGAGGCAAGGAAGCACCCGTAAAAAAGAGGACATCACACCGTACCTTGTCTATCATTCAAAACCATAGGTCATATCGCTATTAACGCTCGAACGGGATTTAGACTGTAGGAGGAGCTAACTTTGACGAGACCAAAGGGTTAGAATCTCGTGCCGTACGCCATCGTGTAAAGAGGGTATGGGGTACCTTAAGTTGGTCTAGAACCTTACCTACCGTGTAAGCCAGTTGCCCTTCCATACTGCTAGCGTACTCAGGCAAATAAAAGGTTAGCATCGGCGGGAGTACACATACACCAATACGGGCTAATTTAAGCATATTCTCCAGATGAATCGCACTTAAGGGTGCTTCACGAACAGCAAGAATCAGCTTCCGACCTTCTTTCAGCGTCACATCCGCCGCACGAGAGGTTAAATTATCGCCTATCCCTGCTGCAATCCGCCCCAGTGTACCCATTGAGCAAGGAATAATCACCATCCCCGTGGTGAGGTGGGTACCACTCGCAGGAGAGGCATCCAGTTGATGATTCCCAAATACCTCTAACATCGGCAAGTAGGTTTCAAGCGGGAGTGCAAGGTGACGTAATAAGCGTGTGGCTTTGTCCTCTGAAGAGCCACCACCGAGTTTTACCCCTGTTTCTTCAAGGGTCACTTGGAAACCCTTTTCCGTTAAGATAAGCTCCACAGGATAGCCCGTAGTAAGTAATTCATACACCAGTTTAAAGGCTAAAATCCCCCCGCTCGCTCCTGTGATAGCAACCACGACAGGCGGTGGCAAAGGGGAAGAAAATGGGGAAGAACATGACTCTTTAGGGGTGGATTCAATGGTTATCATCATGATGGCAGATTTTCCTTATCCTCGTTATTGATAGATACTCCACACTGCAAACATACCACACACCAAGTTTAAAAAATGACGCTGACGCAACCCCTTTAGCGAATACCCCAACGCTCGGTGAGCTGGGCTTGTAAGCCTGCCAACTCTTGGTAAAAAGCTTGCCATCCTTTACGGGTTTTCGGATTCAATACCACTTCATAAGAAGCATCAGATGTTTTGGGTTGATACACGTGCAGCCAAATTTGTCGTTGCGGGATAAAACTGATGCACACACCCAAGCTTAACACCAAAAAAGCCAGATACATCCAAGCAACTTCGGGGGCTCGTTTAACCTGTAAACCTGTCCGCATCTCAGGGGCGTGAAACGTCAACGTCAAACCCTCCAAGATACCTGATTCTCCCTCCAGTAGCGTTAATCGATGTTTGGAATGCTTCAACCCTTGTTGAAAGTCCTTAAAGCCCAAAACGCCCTGTTGGGGGTCATAAATAAACATCTCCACCCGATGCCGTGGGATGCTGTTATCTTTCGTGGCAATAAACGGGAATACCATTAAAACCCGCCCCTTGGATAAAGGATGAAGCATGACGGCTTGGTCAATACCTGCCAAAGAGGGGGCTGGCATAAGCTTAATAGGCTTGGTGGGTTGCTTTGGGTTTTCTTGTACAGACAACCAAACATTGCCTGTCGCTTCATAACTGGCTTGATAAATCGTCACATCGTTAGGAAGCTTCAGGGGCTTATTCACTGAAATCGTCATAGGTACCCCCTCTTTGGGGAGTGGGTACTTGGTTTCTGTTTCTCCCAAAACGGCACGAACCTTCAAAGTGGTAAAATAGTTCTGAGCAACCTTGGGAGCCTCAGGGTAATACTGCACTCGAAACGCTTCAACATGACACACCCAGCGAGGGATTTCCCCTAACCATACCACACGTGGGGCATTATAAAACACCCGTTCAGCCCCCGTGAGGGTAAACGACTCTCCTGGTAGTACCAAGGCTTGTGCCTTAAACCCAGTAAAATAGCCATAAAGCCCTGCGAGTAAAGTGAGTATAATGCCCAAGTGTGTGATATGAGGTCCGAGGCGCGTCCAACGAGCCTTTGTTGCATAGAGAACTTTTACATGGGGTTGTGTCGCCACTGAATTTTGTGGAAAGACTTCATAACCAGAGGCTCGTAAGGTTTGCGTTGCTTGCTCTAAGAGGGTTGGCGTATCGGTCGCTATACTTGGCACCTGTAATCGTAAATGCTGTGTTTTGGAAACCTGTAAACAGCGTTCACGAGACCATTGCGTTACGGTGGCTTGCTTCCAAGCACCCAGTAGCCACTGCCAGCTTCCTAGCGTCACACTCAATAGTAATAATACTTGAATCCATAAAAACCATGCACTGGCAAATACTTGGTACCCTCCTAAAGCTCTTACAGGATAGTACCAAGTACCCATCATCTGTTTGATTTGAGCAGTAGGTAGCAAGGTTTCCTGGGGCAAAAACACCCCTAATAATACAGCGATTAACAGCCATACTAACACAGCTACCGCAAAACGCATGCTCGTTACCACTTGGTATACTGCCTGAAAAAAACCTCTCATCGAAGGCAAACTTTCAGTTAAATCAGTTAAAGTGGGGGTTTCAGTAGAGGCATTCATATGATGTCTGAACTTGAAAAAAGACAAAAAGGGCATGGTAAACACTGTCTCGGCGCAAGATAAAACACAGAAGACAATCACAAAAACCTTGAAGTTGAATCAAACCACCCCTCAAGCACTACGGAAAATCAACCAACCTACTTACAACCCATACTCTACAGCTCATCTCATCGTATGGTTCTTAGTCCGCCACGGTTGCCCATACCGCACACAGGGCAGGGTCATCGAGTGCCATCGCACGGAGTATGACATGTCCGAGAGGGTCTTCTGCTTGGGGAGCATAGGGCAAAATCAAACGCACTTCCCCTGTCTGAAGATTCTTTTTATCAGCCTGCATGGCAGTCCGTAGTGCTTGAGCATCCCAAGAGTCTGCGGGGTTGGTCTGTACACTATCCTCTTGAGGGTGTATAGGTAACCCAAGGGCTTGCCAAAGGGCTTCAATACGATGCACATGGGTTTCATGAAATATCCCTAAACGATGTGCCAAACGTGCAGCCAAAACACATCCCAACGCCACACTGGTACCATGAAGCCACGGTGCCGCCTTCGTAGGGTCAGCTTCTAGGGAGCCATAGCACGCCTCAATGGCATGGGCAAAAGTATGACCCAAGTTCAAACATACCCGTCCTGTCGCATCTTTAACACGTTCAAACTCATCTCGTTTCACAATAGTGGCTTTTAGCTCACAACTATAATGGACTAACGTGGGTAAATACTCAGGGGCATCCCACACCTCGGCATGATGCTCAAGCCATTGCATGAGTGGCAGTGGGGCTTTACTTGCAGGGGGGGCATCCGTCAGCGTATTGGGTTCAGGGGGTTCAGGGGGTTCAAAGGTGTTAGGTTGTAGAATGGTTCGTTCAATCAGGGCATACTTGACCAGCTCACCCAACCCCGCCTGATTTTGTTCAGGAGGCAGGGTTTTTAGAAAGTCGGTATCTGCCAAAACGCCATGAGGTTGATAAAACTGTCCAAGAACGTTCTTTTTATGACCAAAATTGACGGCTACTTTTCCACCCACAGAGGAATCAATTTGAGCCAGTAATGTGGTAGGCATCTGAATAAAAGGAATCCCTCGATAATAAAGCCCCGCACAATACCCCGTGAGGTCACCCACCACCCCACCGCCAAAAGCCAGCATGGCATCTCGACGGGTTAAACCTAACTGGAATGCTTTTTCAAAGACCTGTTCTGTCACAGCAAGGGTTTTTCCAGCCTCCCCCTCAGGAATCAAACACACGTCAAAAGCTTCCAAATGCCAATGACTCGCCCGATGATTGGCTTGCAACGCCTCACGTACAAGGTTCTCATAATGCGTCCACACAGAAGCTTGGGTGACAATCAGTAATTTACGGGGTAACGCACTTCCATGTGCTTGAAACGGTGGTGCAAATAAACTTGGTATCCAGTGTCCTAAATGCTTTAACAGTCCTCTACCTGACGTGATAGGGTAAAACCCTGTTTGATGCTTTACGTGAAGGTTTTGTGCTTCATGGAGCCATGGGGTAGGATGATGTGCTAAACGATTTTCAGGACTGTATTTGTGTAAATCGTCTTGGGTTTTAGTACCATTAAACTTGATGCCTCCATGAGCTTGGCGGCTATGGGGGTCAGAACCTGAATGTTGAAGACCTGAATGTTGAAGAAAGGAGAGCATCACAGGGAAGGTAAAATCCAAGTCGAAGAAGGGACATAAACACAAATAGGGCGTGCCACGAGGTAACTTCTATGCACGCATGGGTAACGACATGACCTATGACATCACACTAGAAAAAGATATACCACATCCATACCCCACAAGCTACCATGTCCCCTGTATCAGACAACTGTTTTCACGCATCTTACATCATCGCCATTGTATCCCGCCATTGTATCCCATGGTAGGGAACGGTTTATAACCCTCCCGTTACGTATCACATCAACCCTACGCTAAGGATACGCTGTGCTTTTGGTAACGTGAGGTACTTCGTATTAACTTCTTTAAAGTATTAGCACGTGTAAACGAGCTTATTGTTTTTATGCTGATAGCACTTTTAGGCTGTTTATGGCGCCATCGCCCTTAAGCAGATACCACGCAGGAAGCATCAGGATGATACATTACACCGCAGGACTTTCAAGATACCGAGATATGACGCTCAAGGGAGGCATGTTGCACACCCTATGATGATGCTGTCTTTCTTTGGGTTTTTACCTGATAATACTCCCAACCAAAAAAAAGCCCTCAATAAGCCTACTGCACAAAACGTGCCAACTCCTGCTCGGATGCAAGGTGAGTTTTACGCACCTTTTGGCGGAAAATACACTCCCCAGATGCAACCTGTTGCTAAAACGGGGATACCCAAAGCCACGGCAGATGAGTATACACGGCGGGCTTTGGGAGCCTCCTCCTCTAGCTTGGGGGCCTCAGGTAGTGTAGGTGCTGCACCGCCTGCTTCCCAATGGCCACCTTCCAAATATGGTCCTGATGACAATAATCGTAAAAAATATAATGGCTACAAAGCTTTTTTTGTGGATGGGGTTCTTATGGCACCCATTCGGCAGTTGCTTTCACCCACGGGGCTTCTGATGGCGGGTGTGGGTATTGGGGTGACGGCACTCACAGGCCCTGGGATACTACCTTTCTTTGCATTAGCTGGCTTAGGTGCCAGTGGCTATGAGTTTTTTAAAGGCTTTAAGCAATATGGTAAAGCTGAAACCGCTAAACAAAGAGCTGAAGCCCTTAAAACCCTTGGGGCGAGTCTTAGTGATGGCTTTGGTGCTTTAATGGGTATTAAAGCGACCGCATTAGCTGCTAAACTACCGCATACACAGCAGGTGAGCTTATGGAAAGAACCCTCTCGATTTTTACGCTCTAGCGTTGAAGATTTGTCCAATATGCTTAAGCCTGATACCTTAAAGCTCGCTTGGGGGCAGGTCGTTACGCATACCCAAGGTCATCAAAGCAAGCTTCATGGGGCTTTGACCGCTTTACGGCAAGGTGCTAGTACCTTACGAGACAAGCTTCCTCGTAAGCTTCCTTTGATGGATTTGAAGCTCCCATGGCAAACCCACACTCAGCCTGTGTCCGCCAACTTCAAAGAACCTCCTCTTGCGATACGTTTAAGTGATATTCCTCACGCCACGCAAGAGACGCTACAACCGTTGCAACAAAAAGCTTCAGGATGGTTCGCACAAGTAGGGCAAGCCGTGAAACAACGTGTTACTCAGTTGCAAAATAAGTTAACCCCCAATACCCAAGGGGAAGTTACCCATGGGATGGCACACAGTGCATCCTCTACAGCGTCTCAAGTGAGTCGTTTGGAGGACATCACACTTGCTCCCGCTAGCACACGGAATCCTGCCGACGTATGGGAAGCCATGGGCGTACGTCAACACGCTATTCCCCTAGAGCATCACCTCCCTAAATGGCAAGGCAAACTGGATGCACTCCGTACCTTCATGACACGGGAGGACTGGCATGTTACCCGAGGTATTACGACACGTAGTACCCAAGGAAACCCTTGGGGGCATCCCGCACCGCCTAGGTATCTTCAGGAACAACTCCATACGCTAAGCCATATCGTAGGTGGCACGCCTCAGGAAAGTATTGCTTGGGGAAGAATGGGGGCTAAGGAAGTGAAAGCCCTCCGACTCCATAGAGAAGACAGCACCCGAGGTTTCTGGCAAGTATTTACCCAAGCAGACGACGTAAAACCCAAGCTTTCTACAAGCCACGGGGATTACGCCGTGAAGTTACAAGTTGAGCAGGGTGCCTACGTGCTTCCTAGCACTCTCCAAACGCAAGTCCCTCATACCAAAAAGCTTTGGATTCCTGAGCATAGTAAAGTGGTTGCAACCCATATTGACGAAGGTAAAAAGCTTGTCCACCTGACCCTTAAGGCTGTTCCTCAAGAACAACGTCTCAAACACAGTTTGCAACACTACGTTGACAATCAAGCACTGTATCGGAACCATTACAGGCATCTTGCTACTGAGCAACCTCAAGTGTGGCAACAGCTTCAGCGTCACGCACGAGGGAGTTTATACCATGACCTTACAACCCATGCCCATAAGCTAGGGGGGCATGCCTCGGGGACAAAAACCTACTTTGCTGGAATTCCTGCAGGGGTTGACCCCACCAAGCTTCAGACTGGCAGTCAATACCATGATGTTATCCCCTTGACGCTCTATGAACATGAGGCTTCTGCACTCGGGGCTGTGGGACAGAAGAGTGGTTTATTACTCAAATTAGCAATTCCCGAACGTGCTGCGATGCTAACACGTCGACAGTTACAGGCACTGGGTGTTCGAGTGAATTCGGGCGATGGCTTGCTCCTCCCTTCAAGTACGCTTCAACTCCAGTCTCTAGCTCAACAAGGGAAGTTAAGCACGTGGCAAGTCCTTCCAATGGGGCAACTGCCTAAGGAAGGACTCGCCTTACAGGGCAAGCCCCTCCCTGTTGACATCCAATTAGCCGAAACTGAAGGCCCTTGGTTCCCGATGCTCTCTGGGCTTCTCGGACACCCGCAGCAAAGGGTTCAGCATTTCTGGCAAAATCAACTGCGCGACCCCATTCAGAAGACCTTGGGGGGGACTTATCGTTGGGGGCATGAAGCCTTTGTGCGTCCGCTAGAACGTGTCGGTACAGGACAAGGGCAATGGGGCTGGGATTTATCTCGTATGACCTTTGAACTGGGTGCCGTGACAGGTGTAGCACGGGGTGCTTTGGACGTTGCACGGCATCATGGTACAGGGGTTTATAGTACCAGTGTCCATCGTGTATTGGGGCAAGGGGTTACGCAAAGTCTTACCATGGGAACCCTCGGTACAGGGGGTGGGATGCTTGGCAGTTACACAGGTGCAAATCTGGCACGCTACATTGGCTGGGGCAAGAGCCATGCTTGGAATGAACAAGCCGTTCATGTTGGGCAAACACTTGGCGGTGTGTTGGGTGGGACAGCGGGTACTGTGCTTGGGGCTCAGGCGGCACGTCTTCCCATGATTCAAGCCCTTGGTAATATGGCAGTTTCTACCGTACTTTGGGTACCCACTACGCTCCTGCAAGGGGGGCTAGGACTCCTTGGGTTGGGTACTTTGGGGGTAGCGGGTACAGGTTTTGGACTTGCAAAAGGAACGACCCAAGCCTTCAAGTGGGCTTTGAATTAGTGGGTAGGTGTGGTTTGAAATTCGTCAATGACTTTCAGCATTGCCTCATACCGTGCTTGCCAGCTAGGGTGTGTTTGAGAGGCTTGGTTTGGCTCTAGTAGGCTAACAAAGCACAAAAAGCTTACTGGCACCGTAAAGCGATTTGCCTTCTCGGTAGCCGAGAAAGACAGGCTTTGCCAAAGGTACGTTTACAAACCCTGTATCGGAAGTGCCTGTTGCACGAGTTTGTACGTTAAGGGTATTACTTTGAGTGCCTGGAGGTTGTGGGGATGTTGGATGAGGCTGGTTAAGTGAAAGCCCCTGAGAAACTTTGGTCATGAGTTTGGCAAGCTGAAGGTTCAAGCTATCCCAAGGAGTGGGTACTGTTGTGGGTGTGTTCTTTGAACGTTCTGAATTACTCAAGGCAGCCATGGGCAGATGTTCTTGCGTTGAGGTATTCGCTAGTAAATAGGGGTTTGTGAGTGCATCGGGTAAGCCAAGCCGTTGTTGTGTTTCTCGGACATAGGCGGAAGGCACAAAGCCCTGTGCAGGCTGTGAATCGCTCTGAGATGCGTTTGGAAGCTCGGGGCGTGTTGAAGCCGTGTTGGATGGATGGGTATCGCTTTGTCCTGAATGCTGATGCGGTAAAACCACTTGCTTAAAGGGGTTCTCTACAGCCGAAAATCCTTGATGCGAGTAACTACTTGGATGATATGCCGACGGTGTAGCCTGTTGAAAACGCTGTTTCACAGACTGGTTAAAGGGTCGATAGGATAAACCTGAAGAGGCTTGCATGTCACGCATCCACGCTTTTAGTGAGTATGCTGAAAAATAAACCACAAAACACAGGGCAACGCACCCTAAAGACGGAAGCCCTATGCGAGCCTGCCGATAGTCCACTATGGCATAGAGGTGCGTATGCCTTGAGGGAAGACTTGGTTTTTTCATCTATTCGTGTGAGATGCTCGTATGCGGGTTGGTTGTGTCCGCCCGAAGGCGGCGTAAGTAAGCCCAAAGGTATGCGTCTCAAAGAATACCCTTTAACTTACTTACGCTTCTCCTAGCCCTCTTTCCCATCTTGAACCACATAGCCATTTAACGCATCATTTAACGCATTACTGTAGGTCATGATGCTATTATCTTGCTTTCGTGTAACACATAACCAAGGTCACACGCTATGTCACACCTTAAAAAATGTCTTGCTTGATACCTACCATGATTTGGACAATTTCCCAGAAGTCTGATTCTTCGTTTCTATATCACTACGACCCTGTGCCATTTTCGCACGGAGCTTTGCCATGGGCGTATCAGCGGGTGCTTGAGATACTTCTCCATGAGACGTTGCCAGTGCCTGACCTTGGGCTTGGTGCCATTGATTCATGAGGGCGAGCTTGTGTCGGTCGATGTCGGTTACGCTGTCTGCTTGGCAAGTGGCTAATTCCCGCCACATGAGTTGGGTTGGGGTATCGGCATGCCCCCACAATCCAAAGGCATGACCCAGCTCGTGCATGAGAACCAAATCAAGCTGCTTCTGACTCCTAATACCGTGCATGAGAATATGAATTTGAACTTTTTCAAGTACAACTTCTGGAGGTCCTGAAGGTGTTAGGTATTTGAGTCTGCTATGCAAAATATTTGTTTTCCCTTTGGTGAATCTGTCGGCATCGTGGTTAGGTAAATATTGGAACATGACCTCGATGTGGCAAGGTTCTTGCGAGGCAGTATGAGCTGCCCTTGATTGACGATGAGAGCTTTCTTGTGCATCGTGGCTTAAGGGTTTGGCGACTTTGCATAACAACGAGGGTGCGTATGGAAAATGAGCTTGGTCTGATTGCCAAGCACTTGTGCCACGTACGAGAGCCTCATAGAGTGTGTTTTCATCGTACTTCCAAGGGTCACGGTGAGGGTGTTCTAGGTGGTCTCGTTGATGAGCCCAAGCCATACGCCATTGGAGTGTGAGAGGCCACGCCTCAGGTGACCAAAGCCCCGCTTGATGCCAAGGAATATGGTAGTACGACTGGGTAACAGGCTGTGGGGTTTGCGACTGTTTTATAGGCGGATGCGGGTTGGTACCCGATGACACTTGGGTGATGTGTGCCATGGCTTGCGAATTTGAGGGTTTCACTGCGATTGAGGCACCATGAGGGGTGCTAGGACTTGTTGCGTTTGATGTATCTGTATGTTGAGCGTAAGAAAAAGAAGGGTCATCGTTGGAAGACGTATGACCCAGAGAGACAAAAGGTCTTTTAATACGCCCAGCTGTACCAGATACACGGTAGGGTATCGGTGAAGGTATGCTTTCTTGAGGCGGCATACCTGCTGAGGAAGATGAAGAGGAAAATGGAAAATCGCTGTGGGCATCTCGTGGGAAAGACATCATCATGAGGTTGGTTGCTTACCTAAGTTATCCAGATAATCTTCAAAAACGTCAGAACTTAAAACGACTCTAGCCAGATAATCTTACAACCCTCTTTTTTATTCAAAAGCACATGAGCTTTTAAAATGTTAGATATTATATGAAATCGTGGCTTGTATAGCTATTTATTCGTCCATGGCGGGTAAGAGTTTTGTGTGATGAGAGGAAGCTCCCTAGCACAGTGTAGCTTGATGCAATACGGCAACAATAAGGTCATTTATTGCAATATCATTTTATCAAGATGCCCTTTTTAAAGATAGCTTATGTGGGAAAAACCGATTTTTATACCGTATCGTGGTAGGTGGTTTTGACCCTTTCCCTTGGAGTGTAAGGGGGCATGTGATATTTGCTGTCATACCCTAACTTGTCATTAACTCGTCATTCCCACGAAGGTCGGCATCCAGAGAGCCTGAAGTATAAGCGAGAACTGGAGAGAGGGTTGAAAAAAGAATGGGCAAAATGGCTTTTGAGGGCTATTGCGGAGATTCCCTCCTCTATTCTCCGCATAATTTGCGGAGAATACGATGACTTTGCGGAGATTATAGCGTATGATGCTGATAATAACCGATGGAGATTCATGGATGTTTATTTACGAACAATCAGATTGGCCCCAGTTTTATTGGCCCGTTTTATTAAGATTATAAAGAAGCTTATACCTAAACTTGTAGCGTTTCATCAGGTGCAAGGTCGGGTGTTGGAAAGTATGGAAGCACTTTTGGAAGCCCTTTTCCCTGAGCAATATCCTGAGCAACATACAGAACTACAAGCACGTGTTTTATTGGAAATATTGACGCAGGATGTGGTGAAGACCAGTGAAATTGAAGGAGAAGCACTCTCCCGTGAGCAAGTTCGCTCGTCGGTAGCCCAGCGTTTGGGGATTGATTTGGGAGGACTGACACCCTCTCATCGTCATGTGGATGGCATGGTTACCCTTGTGATGGATGCTACTCAAAATTGGCAAAAACCTTTGACACAAGAACGCTTGTTTGATTGGCATGCGACCTTATTTCCAACAGGGCATAGCGGCTTACGTACGATTAAGGCGGGGGGTTGGCGTGACGATACCCATGGCGAGATGCAAGTGGTTTCTGGCCCCTATGGGCGTGAAAAAGTCCATTTTATTGCACCTGATGCTCGTGTTTTGCCTTCTGAAATGGCAGCATTTTTTGCATGGGCGAACGGTGCCGATGACTTGGATGGGGTGCTAAAAGCAGGTATCGCACATTTCTGGTTTATCACCTTGCATCCGTTTGATGACGGTAATGGTCGGATAGCACGAGCGATTACGGATTATTTTTTGGCACGCTCCGAGCAAACAGGGCGGCGTTTTTATAGTCTCTCAAGTCAGATTCAACAGGAACGCACGGCGTACTACGAGGTATTAGAACGTTCGCAAAAAGGGACATTGGATATTACGGATTGGTTGCGTTGGTATCTTGATTGTTTGTTACGTGCTTTGCAGGGGTCGGAGACTTTACTACACCATGTGGTAAGGAAGTCGGCGTTATGGCATAAAGTATCGCACTATCCGCTGAACCCACGTCAACGTAAGGTGTTGAGTTTGCTATTGGAAGCGTTTGAAGGTAAGTTGACCACGAGTAAATGGGCGAAACTGTGCAAATGCTCGCAAGATACTGCCACTCGTGACATAGCGGCGTTGGTGGCGTGGGGAGTGTTGTGTAAGGGGGAAGGTGGAGGCCGCAGCACCCATTATGTATGGCGTTGACCCTCTTCCTTCAATCCTGAGGGGGCATGTCATTTTTTTCGTCATACCGATGCAAATCGGTATCCATATTTCTTGTGTTGTCTGATAGCCTTCTGGATTCCGACTTAGGTTGGTATTTACTTTACACAATGTGAGTTATAAAGTTAACTCTCTATATTTGCCATACTATTTTGTATAAACTTTCCTAAAGAAGGAGGTTCTATGCAGTGTTGAAGCAAGTCATTTAAATGGGGAGTGTCCTGAACGTTTCTATATCTATCATGGCAAATTGTTTCACGATTGGTACCCCAGTGATTCTCAGCAAAGAAACTAAGATGATTGCCTACGATATCTATCAAATCTCGAAAGATAGCCAATGCTTGCTTTGAGCGTAATACTTTGAGAAGCCTTTCTGTAGTTAACAGCTCTTCAGTAAGCCCATATTGTTTAAGAAACTCATTTAAATTGGAGGTATCTGAGTGATGCGACTGCCAATTTTTATTGTTTTCTTTTACTGTTTTTGTGATTGATTGACTCTCTTTGTTAAACCTCAGATTAAATTTGAAACTGTCTAATTTTTGTCCTTCATTGCAATTGTATAAGTATGGTAAAAAGCAAATTGCTTCTCTGAGTTTCTTAGAGTTAAATATCTCTGTTTTTATTGTTTCAAACCAAGTACTTAGTTTACCCTGATCTACAAGATTCCAATGTCTGAATGCGTTACAGCGTTCACTTAAAATTAAAAAGAAGTTACGATAATCTCTCCAAAGTTCATTTTCTATGGCATAGTAATCTGTAATGTAAAGAGTATTGTAATCAGGTTCACCCTTTTTTTCAGAAGAGAACTCGCTAAAATCTCTATCAACAAAGAACCATAGTCTTTTAACAGGAAATTTACTTTGTGAATTACTATAAGCTTCTTGTGCAAGCTTTAGTACACCAGTTTTTGCCAATCCTTGATTAGTGCCATTCTGTTTCAATTTGAATCCAAGTCGATAGTTACTATCTGCTATATATTTTTCAAGAAAGCGTTTGTAGTATTTTTCATCATCTATATCTTCTACAAAACAGACAATTTTGTCATGATTGTAATCATCAGCTAGATATAAGTGTAGTTGTCCGTAGGCTTCTTGACCTTTATCTTGTAATGTTTTTTTATAATCAGGCATTTTCTAGCTTTCTGTTAATATTGCTAAAAGATGCTAGAGGGAAAGTGTAAGGTTCTATGACAGCATTATCAAAAATAAACGGCGAGTGTGTTGCTACTAACATGCCATCGCAGTAGCCTGAGATATCCTGTAAAAATTGTTCTTGCCAAGGCACTGACAGTGATAATTCAGGCTCATCAATAATTAGAAAAACTTTTTTGCTGTCTAGTATGAGATAAGTAAAAAGCGATACCATCTGCTTTTCACCTGAAGAAAGATGTTCCAATTCTAGAATTTTATTATCTATCATCCCTGATATGAGTTTTAATTCGATTTCTTTAGTTTCTGTTGCCGTAAGTTCAAACTTTTTACCAGAAAAATATTTATTACAGGTATCTACAAATGTAGTTAATACATGCTTGTTTTTTGAATATTTTTCTTCAACTTTGATATAATTTGAAAGGTTAGAAATGATAATATTATCTATGTCATCTAGCTTTTCTGATTTTTCTAATTTTCTGACAATTGTATCTACTTTGTCAGATAATTTAGGTTGTGCTGTTTTAAAGCTTGCTATATATTGTTTTTTTTCTAAAAGTTTGATTCGTTGGTTTTCTTCTTCCGCTTTTGATGTTACTAATGATGATAAACTAAGTTTAAACGCCTCCTCAATATCACGTTTTCTTTGTAAATCGATGCTTCTGATTAGATTATTCAGTTTTTGTTCGACATCTTGCATACCCGATTCACATACACTTTGAAATGATATAAAAGATTCTTTATCATCTTCTTCAAACAATGTCATTTGGCGATTAAGCCCTTTTCTACGCAGGTATCTTTCTCCATAATCTCTTCTGCGTAAGTAGTTTTCTTCGTCATCTATTGACAAAAGGCTTTTTTCTAAACGTCTGTAAGTAGGCATGTGCAATACGGGAGTAGACCACCCACTGAACACTTTGGTAATAGATTTAACAACAGGATACGGTTTATCCATATCCCAAATTAAAGTTTCTCTATCTAAGATCTCGATAAGTTCTTCGGAAGAAGGTCCGTAGAGTTTACATAAGTGCTTTATGTTTTTTTCTCCATAAGTATAATACTCTCTATGATAAGTATAATAGTCTCTAAGAAAAGAATTTACTTTACTACTTGGCCAGCCTGTGTATATTCTGATTTTCTGTTTTACTTTTTTTGTATCAATCGTTTTGAGTTCTGAATACTCAATAACCCAAGATTCTGAAGGCTTATTGAGTGTCAGTTCTAAGGATTCAAATTCATATTCAAGTAATTTATGCCACTGTTGAGTAATGACATAAAAAAACAAATTTAAAATGGTTGTTTTGTTAGTACCATTTTCACCTACAATGACGAGTTTATTATCAATAAAAGTGAGTGAATAGTTGTAGAAGCCAAACAATTTATTGATTGCAAAGCATTTAAACTCTAAAGATGTCTTTTTGGTAGACATTGTTTTCACCTAATTCTCTTTTCGTACCGTGAAACATGGATAACTTAAGGTGCGTTCATTTAAACATACAGTAAATGCTCTTAAACGTCTATCAAATGCTTAGGCTATTTCCAGCATATGCCTTAGGTGGTTATCTTTAGCTCCTAGACGCTTAATGTTAAATTAACCCAACAACGCTTGGGGGATGCGTCCCTCTTGATACAGAATCCCCTTTTCAACGCCGAGGAAGATACTCTCCCAAGGGAGGACCTCCTCCTCCGTAAAGGGACGGGTCACGTACCAGTCAGGGTCAGGGATAGGGATGCCGTCAGTGTCCTGCCATTGCGCACTTTGGAGGGCTTTCCAAGCTTGGCGGATATGCCCAGGTTGTCCGCCAAGACGCACCATGCACTCCAGTAAAGGGGTGATGCGACGGTCGCCCCGTGAGAGCAGGGCTTGCAGATAATCCCACCGTGGGCTTGAAGGATGGAACTCAACACGTCCTTTAAGGCGTTTGTGAAGTTGGTCCATACGTCGTTTCAGTTCAGAGGTTTCAAGCCGTGCTTGCCACTGAAAAGGTGTGGCAGCCTTGGGGACAAACGAGCTACACCCAAGGGTGAGACGGAGCTGAGGGGTTTGCTTGTGGAGGGTGTGCATGAGGTCGGCAAGGGCATCGACATGGTCAGGGGTTTCATCGGGTAGCCCAACCATCCCGTAAAGCTTGAGTCCTTTTACACCGTTGGCGTACGTGGTTTCAGCGGCTTGCAAAATAGCCTCTTGGGAGAGGTGCTTGTTAATACGACGACGTAACCACGGGCTACCACTTTCCACGGCAATGGTGAGCTGTTTTTGTTGTCCGTGGGCGAAAGTTTGTACGGTTTTGGGTTTGAGGGTGTCGGCTCGGAGGGAGGCACTGGAAATAATCACATCGTCCTGCTTGAGGAGATAGTCACACAGGGTGTCAAACTCAGGATGGTCGGCAATTAACGCCCCTAGTAAGCCGAGCTTTCGGGTGTGTTGAAGTCCTGTTTGTACGGCGGTGAGGAGGCTCTCAATAGAGGGCCCTCGTGCGGGGAGGACACTGTAACTGGCAAGGCAGAAACGGCATCGGTGGGCACAGCCACGCATGACTTCAATGAGAAAGGTGTTACTAAAAACTGTGTCAGAGTGCAGTACGGGGCTAGTGACAATGGCTTGGCTGCTTGCTTGCAGGTCGGTTTGGCGTTTGTGAACTCGGACGGGTACGCTGGGTTCGGGTTCAATACGTAGGAGGGTATCGCCACTGTACACATGGGTGTAAGCACTGGGAATGTAAACGCCTTCGACGTTTTGAGCCAAAGCTCTTAAAAATTGAGGGGCATTTTCCTCTTTGAGCGTGGTGTGGTCATGGGTAAAACGCATCACTTCAGGGAAGAGGGTTTCACCATCGCCAATAAAAAGGGCATCAAACCAAAGGGCGTAAGGTTCAGGGTTACTCGTGATGACAGGCCCACCCGCAAAAAGTAGGGGGATGTTTTCACCGGCGGCACGTCGGGCTTGGCGTTCGCTGGCTCGCCAGGGGAGTCCGAGACTATCGAGCATGCCAAGGAAGGTGAAGCAGTCAAGCTCCCAAGCGATACTGAAGCCTAGCCAGTCGTAGTGGCGGATGGGGGTTGTAAGGCTTGGCAGGGTGTCCTGTGCCAGTCGGGTGACTTCACTATAGGGGCAGGTGTCAAGGATTTTATAAAGCAGGAGATACCCTAATGCAGAGAACGAAACACTCTCAGAGGCGGGGTATGCCCATAGGACTTGGACGGGTTGGCTCACACGCTCGGAAGAGGGAAGCGGTTCGTAAAGCCATGTGAGGGATGACGGCACTTGAGAGGCTTGCATCCTTGAGGATTTACCATGGGGTGCTTTGGATGATGGGTTGTGTCGTGTGGATGCAGGGTTAGAGGATTTAGCCACTTGATGCAGGAAGCCATGACTGTGTGAAAGGGGGAATGTAAAACATACAAAGTGCTATGCAAAGCGTTACGATGACCGCAAAGGGGAACACTTCCACTAGTGTACACAACATAACGATGGCTCTCAAGCTTTGGTGAGGCTTTGCCGAAATCCTCTATAGTTTGTTGTGTCAGCATGGAAAGAGAGAAGGTTCACGTGATGATGTTGTCTCGTACGGTGACGTTTGAAAGCCTCCAAAGTGGTGAAGCGGCTAAAAGTATCGCTGCCAAGCTTTTGCAAGCTTCTCAAGCTTCTCAAGCTTCGCAATCGGGTGGTGTTGCTACGTCACAAGCTTCTCAGACAACTTCTGAGGTAGGGAGTACCACAACGACTAACTTCCTACGCTTTATTCCTACCACCATTACAAGTAGTACTGCCTACACCCCTACTACGAACACAACGACTACGACGACCACCCCTCGTACCACTTTCGTAACAGGTACGCCCGCCAATACGGCAAATAGTTCCAGTGTCCCACTCTTTACAACGTTTGCACCTACCACAACCTCTACACCTACAACCACGACTAATCCTGTGTTTAGTCAAACCGCTACGAATCAAAACACCCCAACCACCTTTTATGTCCTAAGGCCTAATGTGGTAACACTGGGGGATGCGATTAACAATGCGGCATCGCCAACGTTGGCAGTCTTGCAGGATAACCTTTTTGCAACGCCTACCCCCAGTACGCCAACCAATAACACAACAAACAATACAACCACTAACACCGTCACGCCTCTTTCACAAACCACACTACAAACCCCTACCACGCCCCTAACGCAAGCAGACTTGGGCTTTGATAAGTATCAAGAGGAAGATATGCAACAAACTTGGAATAACAACTGTTGGTTAGTGTCGTGTTTGAAAACCCTAGACACAAACCCACAATTACGAGCCGAAACACAAAGTTTTGTGACCTTGAACGACCAAGGCGGTATTACGGTGTTACCCCCCTCGGGTAGCGTGCCTCCCAATAATAAGCCTGTGGTGATACCCGCAGGGCATATCGCAAAAAATCAAGATGGGTCGTTTACGATTAAAGGCACTTCCATTAAAGGACCCCTTTGGACACAAGCCCTTGAATACACGATGGCGGCTCAGCTGGCTAGGCAGTCGGGATGGTCAGATACATGGATACAACAGTACCCTAATCAGCTTCAGAGTTTCCTTAACATGGGGATGGAATCCAATGCCCTTAGGGTTCTTTATGGCGATGGTGCGACTTTAACCCACTTTACGGCTTCAGGGAGCACAGGCACCCAAGCACGTGCGACGTTTGATAGTGCTTTAAGAGCCTTTGCGGGTAATCAAACAGGTTCTTTATTTGTGGATACCAAAAACGATGCCACTATGCCTACTAACCTCAAACAAAAGTATGGACTTGTGACGCAACATTCCTACTCTGTTGAAAATGTGGTGTTGGATGCTCAGGGCAATATCCAAACTGTCTACGTGAGTGACCCCCTGCAGGCAGGCTCGTTTGCGATGGATTATGCTGACCTTTATGGGCTGGCAAATCATGGTTGGATTGCTGTCACGAACCAAAATACGCCACTAGCCGCCTAAGCACACCACGCCATGAGGTGCTAGGATGCGAATCATAGTTTTGGCGTTAAGAAATGTAACACAGCGGGTGTGTCATGCACTAGGCATTTGAATATGTTTAGCATACTATACACTTGAGCATTGTTCGTACTTATAACAGGCGAGCTTGTTTTAATCATGGCTTTACGAAAGTTGAAGTAGTGGGTCTACGCCTTTAACTTTCAAACGGTTTTTTAATAAACATTCACGTTTCTATGCCAAGCCTAGAAACCCCATACGCAAAATATTGCACCTTTTTTTATCGGCTCCCCCTAAGGGTTCGCCGCATTTTGTGCTTTTATTGATGGCTTTAGCTTGTCTTCTTTGTCATATCCTGTTGCTTTTTAGATGCTCTCTATTTCCTCTCTACTATGATGCGTTTTAACCCCTCCTCTCCAGCTTTTATGTCTTCATCGATGCCTTTTCCTCATGTGCAACAGGGACGTGTCTTGGCTCATCGACCAAAGGATGCGACTCTAACGCCTAGATTTTCAGCCAGTGCTGCTTCAGTTACAGCATCTGCGACTGAAGCAGCACTGGCGGCAGCGCATCATATAGAACTCCCAGTGAAAGAAGCCACGAAACAGAGTACGAAGTTTTTTCAGTGGTGTGAAAAAACGCCCATCGGTTCTTTGGTATTGCAGGATATTGCCTGTTTTAATATTCCTCCGATGTTGTTGGCTCGCACCAAAAATGAATTGCTTGACATTGCGCCTAACCTTTTGGGGTGGACGAGCATCACAGCGGGTTCCACGATTGCACTCCCTCCTGTGTTACGCCGTGCCGTCAACAAATTAACAGGCATCCCTGTACAACAAATGGCACAGCAAATTACGGAAAAAACCCTCGCCGTGATGCCTGAACACGAAAAACTGGGGCGTTTAGCCGTTTCTTTTGGCTTTTTGTTTCCGTTTGGGGCAGGCTTTATGTCAGCACCATTTTTTAGAAACTACCTTACGATGAAACGTGCAGGTACCAGCGATTTTGAGAAAATCATTGGCTTGCGTAAAGGGCAACAAACCGACGCTGCTACCAAGGCACACGATAAAGAAGTTGCCAAAAACGACCCTAAATTCAAGGCTGAATTGCGTAAAAACTTACGTTTAGGTTGGGGGGTGCTTGCTGCAGGTGCGGCCTTCAGTGCTGCCAGTGTGTTGGGCTTTTCCAGCTTAGCACGGGCTGCCATGGCGGGTAAGAAAATCCTTGACCCCAAACTTGTACACCAGCTTGTGAATACTTACGGCTTACGAGGCAAAACCTCCAATGAGGTGAGTGGCATGTTGCCTATCTTACTCTTTTGGCTCATCCCCCCTTATGCAGGTTGGTTGTTCGCAGCACGGAGTAAAAACGAGCGTATTGAGTATGGTTTGAAGTCCGCAAACTCTATTTTATGGTTCTCAATGTTTACGCCTATGTTTATCAAAGGACGTTTTGCCAAGGCTTTTGAAAAAGCAGGTATTAAAACAGGGGTTGAGAAAGTCACCAATCCTATTTTGAAAGGCTTGAAGGCAAGTTTGCCCAGCTACAATCAGCTTTTAAGTATGAAAGAAGGCCCTGCGAAAGAGCAAGCACTTCGTATTTTGAATCGTTACTCGTTAACCAGTTGGTTGTTACCCGTGGCCGCCTTGTCTACCACACCACAGCTTTTAAATATCTATTTTACTAAGCAACGTTTTAAGGCACAGGAAGCTAACTTACTTAAAGAAGTAAAACAACAAGCACCCCCCGTGGCTTCGGGTTCAGAGACAGCGACCCATGATAATGTCATGTTTGCGAGTGAAAAAATTGGTGTTGGAAATTGGGGTACTACCAATAAAGTCGCTCAAGCACAAAACCAAGCTCAAGAAGTCTTAACCACAACGACACAACCCCCCACCTCCAAGACATTTACACGATTGTCTTCAGGGAGTGATTTGCCGTCCGTTGTGCCGCCGATACCTACTCGTTTTGTGGCACCCGCTTTGAGTGCTGTACCCTCCTAAGGGTGTTACCATGGGTTGTTTAGGCATGGAACATCGGGTTTTTATTAAAAAGGCTTTTGCTTCTTCTACTTCTTGTTTAGAGTGGATGGGGTGCATAGATTTTTCGGTAACGCCGTGTTGTTAAGTTCAAACACATATTTGTAACAATATGTAACGCTTGAGGACGTTTCAAAGCCTTATTGAAGATTGTAACGTGGTACTCGACCGCTTTTTAGGGCATAATGACATCAGGAAGTCATGGTCGCTTCAGAATGTCTTTGTAACGCTAACAAGACTTTTTTTAGCGTGTTCGATGTTTTCTCCTCATGGTTATTCAGGTGTGATAAGCGTTCTTGGTTCAACAGTTTGTTTGGTAAACTTGTGGCAGTGTTTTAGCAGTATATTGGTGTTGCTCAAGCACAGGTAGCAAGTTTGGCTTTCATCAATGTCATTGATATACACAGTTTATGCGTCGGGTGTCATTTGCTGAGTGCTTCAGGGTAGGGTTTCCTGTAAGGGCTTTGAGACTGCGTGCGATACTGTGCCTTAGAGAATAATGCGCCTTTCTATTCACTCTCCGTATGTTCACCCTTCTTCGGGCTATGCACTGCCCACTCATTTGAGGCCATCTTCGCCTCATTTTGGTGCGGAGATACAAACGCCCGCGCCTGTAGTCGCTTCGCCAGCCCTGGCGGAGGTACCCACCTTAAAAAAATCCCAGCGTGCGTTCGCTGAAAATATTTTAGATAAAGATTACTTACCCAATCCGAATGAAGCGAACAAAAAAAAGGTTTCTTTATTCCCTAGTGACCATCCACTTGACTGGACTTTGTTGGATAAAAGCTTGTATCAGTTTAAACAGCTGGCGGTGAATGTACCTAGAAACCTTATGCAGGGACTCAAAGGCTCCCCTGATTTTGACTTTACCAAGCAAATGTCTTTAAATGTTGTTCCTTTTAGTGTGGGGAGTGCCTTGTTTGTTTCTTCCTACCTCGCAGGTGGTACGAGTATTTTGGCAAGAAACCGTGCTTTAGCTGGTACAACGCTTTATGCTTTAGGGCAGTTTTTCGGGCAGGGGTTGGTGAACACCGCCTACAAGGCCCGCTGGGGCTTTGACCTTTCTGATAAATATCTCAAGGCGAATCGTCAGGACACAGGGCCGATTGCCGTAAGTGTTGACTTTCCTCGTACTGATTTAATTCCTCCTGAAAAATACGAAAAATACAGAAAACGTTGGGGCATTCCTAACACCATTGCCCATCCGCAAGATGCGGTTGAAGACCAAATGCGTATTATTGCCACGCAGGAACGCTTTTTGATGACTGCTTGTGCCAGTATGTTAAGTGCCATTGGGGCGGGGTATTTGGCACAAAGTGACCATTGGCGTGTGTTGTGGGGTAAGCGTCCTCCTTTTGCGTTTAACCTTATGAATGCTTCTTCTCGGGCGTTATTACTGGGGAGTGTGCGTGCTGTGGCTTACGAAAAAATCCAACAGCCTCTTGCTTTAGGGCTTACTTTAATAAAGTCGCCTAAGGCGTATCCCTTATGGCAAGGACTCTCGCATACGGCACAGGGTCAGTTCAAAGCGTTTGTGACTGCTTTGGGTATGTTTACAGCAGTGAGCGGGTATACGTTGTATCGTATTCTTGTGCCTCCTCCCCGACCCAATTATCAGCCTGCAAAGCCTGAGGTGCTTGCTCAAAGTACATCTATGCCTTCTATGCCTAAGGGTTCTTCAGAATGAAAGTTTTAAGATGTCGTGTTTTGTTTGTTGATAGTTGCTTTTTAAGATAGTGCTTTCTTTTGGTATGTACGCCTCGGTTTCTTCTAAACACCCTTTTCAGCCTTTGGGACGCTTTGCTTCTGTGATGCCACAGAAGGGCGTTACTTCCGTTTCGGCACGTTTGGGTACGCCTCGTTTCGGAGAAACAACCGCTTCATTTGATATGGCAAATATCACTGCAAAAGAGACGTTTGGAAACACGGCTTCGGGTCAATCGGTTCAGGAGCCATGGGCGACGCATACGCTGATGCACGTTCCGCAAGAGAAACCCAAACATGTGAATCCACTTTTAGCCTCAAGCATTCAAAGTATTCAGACGGTTCAGCCTGAGGCTCCCGACAGGCTACTCCGTGGTAAGCACTTGGCACGTAACTTGACTTCCACCTACCATGCTTGGCATAAGGTTGCCAACGGACAAGCGAGTAACGATTATGATTTAGCCAATAGTTCGGATACCATGCAACGTGCTTCGACGTTAGGCATTGCTACTTTAGGGGGGCTTGCGTCGGGTAGTAAGGTTTCAATGATTGATTTTTTTGTAGGTACAGCGGCGTGGTTGGGCATGATGTCTGCTGTGCCTATTGCTGTAGATTGGCTTGTGAAGGTGCGTACAGGTTTTAATACAGCGGGTCGTTATATGGCGAGTTATCCCGTGGGGGATAACAATCGTAAGGCGATTAAGCCCATTGCCCTAGACCCCAATTATATTCCGCTTGCGGGTATTCCTAAACCTGACCTTGATAAACTACAACGTAAAGTTGTGGCACCTGATGAAGAAAACCCAGGGGATGCCCTCAAGCACTATACCCATCAAATTGCCTCTCAAAGAAATGCACTTTTAGCGACGGTGGCAGGTAGTACGCCTGTATTTGCATCTATTTTTGCAGATAGAATTTCACCTAAAGTTCAGAAGCTATTGGCACAATTTCAAGATGCTCAGCTAAAACGGCAATGGAAAGAAGTGATAAAGTACGAGCAAGGTACTTCCAACTTGACCTCTCGTGCTGTTAGTTTGGCGTATCACCGCATAGATAGGGCAGTGGGAGACCACCCCGATAGTCAGTTAACACGCTGGTGGCAACGCCTCATGAAGCCTAGTTGGCCTGTGGGGTGGTGGCGTGCTACAAAAGACCCTTCTAAGCTTGCTTTGACACATTATCTTGATGTAAAGCCAGCTTGGAAAATGTCTTGGTTGACACCTTGGAAGCCTAAGTTGATACTGCCGCAAGGAAAATTGTTAGACGAAAAAATCCTTTTTGGCCCGCAGTCCACGGTATGGCGTGCCGTTGTGGATACCTTAATGACGCTCTCTCCTACTAAACGTGAAACTTTGGCGGGTTATTTAGCACATAAAGACCTTACACTTGTCGCCTTGCAACGAGATAATGCTGAAATACTTTTCCATACAGGGAAGCAGCTGCGGCAAAATAGTCAAAAGAAGCTGGAAAAGCTCGTCCAACAATTGGGACTTACGAGTGAAGAAGAAACCCAGTGGTTGACAACCTTGGGTAAGATGCTTGAGAAAAAGACCCTGCTACCAAGTGGTGGGCGATACTATCAGAGCTGGCGTTTTGACCTTCACGCTTTTGAACAACACCTACAAAATTTGAAGCAGATGGTTAAAGAGCCTGACCAAAAACTCTGGGTTGAGCAGCTTATCCATCATATGGTGATAGACCCCCATAAGCAGTCTTTTGGTGGTCTTGTCGATGCAGAATCATTGTTGTCTCGTCGTGTGATGAACGCTCGTGCGACCATTGCACATTTACAAAATATCCTCACCCTGATTCATCATAAACCACAGGTTGAGAGCCTCTTGCGTCTTGATCGTCCCGAGCAATTTCAGTCGTTATTACAACAATCCAGTGAAGGCGTGAGTTTGAACCAAATTAAACATTTAACGGATACTCACCAGTCTGAGAGCTTGGAACGTGTCTTGGGTGGTTGGGTGAAACATTTCCCCTTTATTGAAGGGAAACGCTTAGGACAACTTGAACGAGATTTAGAAGCCCGAGGTAAGTCTTTCCCCAGTGCGATACTGAGTCGTATGGATGATGATAGACTCTTTAAAGCTGGCACCATGCAGTTTTCACAGGCGTTTGAGCGTTTAGGTAAAAATCCTGTGCAACTTATCCAAGAAAGTTTGCAAGAAACTTGGGTCACGCAGCGCTGGAAAGGTAGTATGTATAGTTTAGCCGCTATGGCAACAGCCTTCTCTGCCATGTATGTCGCTTTGGCAATGCGTCCGCCTAAACGTCAGCAGACTGCCTCGGATGACAAACCTCAGTCATCTTTGCCTATTTCCTCTCAATTTGGTATTTCCGTGTCTTCTGGTAACGTTATGAATACTCAGCTTCAAAAGGAGGCTACCTAATGCCTTCTCTTGTAACTCCTGCTTTCTCGATGCCTGTTTTTGTACCGCCTTCTCGTCGGTTTGGTATGGTACATGCGAGCTTGTCTTCTCAGCCAAGTACTGCTAGCCAGTTTGTTTCGCCTCAACTTATGACGGCAACAGATATATTTTTGAAACAGCCTCATGTGACACCAGATACCACTTTTTCGCCTTTGGTATTGCCACCTTTGGCACCGCTTGCTTTTGTACCTGCCGCATCGAAAAAAGTCGTATCCCCTGAACCGTTATCAGATGAAGATAAAGCACAATTACGTAGCTTTTTTCTACCGCCTACCCCTGCTATACCTATGCCGCCACCCGTGGCACTGGCGCCTTCCTCTTCAGTACAGGCTGTCACGAATCAAGTAGAGGGTGTTGCAAAAAATCCGTCCATTGTTTCAACCCCTCCAACCGCCTCAACGCCTTTGGGTCATGTTGAAAAGACCCTTGCGATTCAACCTACGCCGCCAGCACTTACCAATCAGTGGAAAAACCATAATCGTAGTATGTTGCAAAACGGTGAGGCGATTATCTATGCACTGAATATCCGAACTTTTGGTTCAAAAGATAAAAATGGGGATGGTAAAATTGACCCAGAAGCAGGTGAAAGTGGTACTTTTTTATCTGCCATTGAAAACCTGCCCGAACTCAAAGCTATGGGTGTGAATACCCTACACGTGCTACCTATTAACACTGTAGGTAAAACACGTCGGTTAGGTGAAGCGGGTTCCTTATACGCTACGGCGGACTATACGGCTCTGAATCCCCAGTTTATTGACCCCAAGAGTTCCTTGAAGCCTGAGGAACAAGCACGAGCATTTGTGAATGCAGCCCATCAGTTAGGGATGCACGTGATGGTGGATGTGCCGAGTTGTGCCAGCTATGACCTACTCAAGCAACATCCTGAACTCGTGGCAAAAGACGACAAAGGTAAGCTCCTAACCCCCTACAACTGGATTGATATTATCATGTTCCAGAATGGACCCAAACTGCTTGCGTATTACGATAAGTTTTTTAAGCTGATGGCTCAAGATGTTGGGGTGGATGGTTTCCGTTGTGATGTGGCACGTGCAAGACCCCTTTGGTTCTGGAAGGCCATTATTGATAAATATCGGGGTGAAATGCCTCAATTGGGCTTCCTTGCTGAAAGCTATATTCAGGAAGACCAGTCGCCTATCAATAATATTCCTCTTGATAACCCTTATGGCTTATTAAATGTAGGGTTTGACAGCATTTATGGTCAGTTTCATAATTTCCCTTCTTGGAATGCGGATGATTATACAAAGTACCTTTTAGAGGCTAAGAGTCGTACGCTGCACAACGCTGGTACAGGGAAGACCTTTTTGGGTTCGTTCTATACGCATGACGATAAAAGCTTGATGAAAAAAGGTGGTGTTCCTCAGATTCTTCTCTCAACAGGACTCATGCACACCCAACCTTGGACCAATCCCTATTACATTGATGGGATGCTTTCTGGTGACCCTGAAGAACTAGACATTTTTGACTATACCAAACGGCCTCAAGGTAAACACCCTGAGCTTGCAACCTTTGCGCGTGATATGGCACAGCTTAGAGAGAAGCATAAAGACCTATTATGTCATGGGCAGTTCATTCCTTTTGTGCCTACAACCAAACCTTGGAATGCCACGCTTAATAAAGATGTGATTGCCTTTGCACGGCATTTGAATGGGCAAACCCTCTTGGTGCTTGCAAATAAGAATATCAATGCTGCCACTGAAGCAACCATCAAAATACCTGGTTGGCAGGCGAATCATCCTCTGACTTCAGAAGCTCCTCACTGTTGGCAGTCCTCCAGTTTTGAGCAACATCCGAATCGTCTCACCATGAAATTAGAGCCAGGGGCCTTTTTTGTGTTCCCGATTCAAACGCCTCATTTGGGAGAAGATATTCCTGACCCCTTCGGCGAAATGAATCAGTTTCCGCCTGAAGCGATGCTCTCGAATCAGCCTTGGGCAAAAGCACTCCAGCGGAGTTATGCTTAAGAGACTTTACATAAGCCAACAGGTTAGCTATCTAAACTTTAGATAACTAACCTATTGAGTTGTTTTAGATGCGTAGTATTAAAACCACGTGAGAGGGTTCCAGAGTACAAACTCCTTTTTGGGTGCTGGCTGTTCAGGCTGAGGATTGGAAATAGGGTTATCTTTTTCTTGGTTCTTAAAATCAGTTGCTATTCTTCGAGCTTGAGCAGTTTGCTTTATTCTATAGAGTTCATCCTTGTGATTTAAAGCAATTCTTTGTTGTAACCTTAGGTCTGTCAGTTTATGCTCTAAATCTTTACTGTTTGTTAACTGTAAGACACTCACGAGCGGTGTGCCTTTGGGGAGTGTCCCCACAATCGTTGGGTCATATGCTAATTTTTTCTCATTGACACCAAAGTATAAAGCTGTTGGTTTTTCGGAGATGGCTTTTACTTTGGAGGCTAATTCATCGTACGGTGTAGGTTTGGATAGGGTCACTACACCAGTATGAGGAGGAAGGTCGTTACTGGTCTTTACATTTCCTATGCGTTTATCTGATACAGCGATATAGAGTTGTTCAGGAGGTGCTTTCATGTCTTGGAATGGCACAAAAGCTTCTCTTTCTTGTTTAAGTTTTTCTTGTTTAAGTCTTTCTGGGGGTATATTAAGGGCGACTTTGGGCGTATGTTCTTTCTTTGCCCTGATAGTTTGGGATGGATGCCCACTAAGTTGTGTTGATTGAATCATGTGCTTTAATTTTCTCTTGCGTTAATTGTGATTGAACGATTCAACATGATTGAGTGCCTGGATATATTATGTATCAATAAAAAAGCAAACTTAAAAAGGATTGCCTACAAAAATCTTTTGGTAACGCTATAAGCTGCAACCAGCTACCTATGGTAGTGGTAGTGCAAAGCACTGAGTGCCATGATGGCAGCCGTTTCACAACGTAATACTCGTGTTGTGAGTGAGACGGCATCGAACCCCGCTGTTGTCAAACGCTTGACCTCATCAGGATGCCAACCCCCTTCAGGGCCAATGGCTATGGTGTATCGGCTTTGTGTCCAAGTATTCTGCGTAAGGGTATGCTGGGTGAGCCACTCGCCAATGCTACACCGGCTTGCACCCCGTTCTAAACACAGCATGCGGTAATCGCTCGTGAGTGGTGTGTTTTGTGTACCATACGCTGTGAGTGCATCGTTCAAGCTAATGGGAGGGTGTAGCTTAGGAATAAACATACCCTCGGATTGCTCGGCGGCATGGTGTAAAATGGCTTCCCATCGACTTTGTTTATGGTCTTTTTGGGATGCGTGTTGGGTACGATGGGTTAAAAGAGGTTGGATTTCTGTAACACCTAACTCGCAAGCTTTTTCAAGCAGGAGCTTCCAGCGCTGTTCTTGAATGACGGCTGCCCATAGTGTGACAGGAGGGATACTAGGGGCTTGAGGAGGGAGTTCGTATAAAAGTTGAACGGTGACGTGATGTTTTGTTGTTTCAAGGGTGCTGACTCGAAAAGCTCTTGTAGGTGCATGAGCAGCGGTCTCTGTACAAACCCATACTAACGACTCTCCTTGACGGAGTCGATGGACTCTTACTAAGTGATGCACCGTGTCGGGGTCGGTGAGGGTACCTGTGAAGGGGACTCTGGCATCGTCATGAGCAGCAAGTTTCGTGAGCCAAGCATGGGCATCAGGCGACGCTAGAAAGACCCTTTTATCATGGAAGTCTGGCAATGAGGTTTCAGGGGGCATGGTTAATCATCCCTAAGGTTTAGAAGCCAAGACTCCTCGCCATTCACCCTGAGATAGTACTTTCTCAACGGTTAAGCCATGGCGGGTGATACATTCTCGGAGTGCCGCTTCTTGGTGGTCCACAATACCACTGAGCAGTATCATTCCCCCTGAGGCTAAACGGTCTACGGCATGGGTGAAGAGGAGCCGTATCACAGGTAAAGTAATATTCATTAAAATGACTTCATGGGGTGTTAGGCAAAGTTCTTCCAAAGGAGTACAAGAGGCATGGATGGCATGAGCCACGCCGTTGACTGTGGCATTTTCCTGTGTTGCTTCGATGGCATTGGGGTCAATATCCAAACTTACGCACTGACTCGCCCCCAGTTTAATGGCAATGATACTAAGAATCCCTGAGCCACAGCCTATGTCTAGTACGCTGCACTGAGACAATGATATTTTACTGGCTAGTTCTTCTAACATGCGTGCTACCAGTTGGGTTGTGGCATGAGTACCTGTCCCGAAAGCGGCACCAGGGTCTAGCTGAATGATAAGTTCATCTTCTCGTTTTGGGGTGTAGCTTAACCAAGAAGGTTGAATCGTGAGTGTAGGACTTACGGGGGTGACGTGCCAAAATTGCTTCCATGCGTCCGCCCAGTCTTTTTCTTCTACGCACTCACAGCGTGCGATACTCACCCAAGCTTGGTTGGGCTGCCCTACTGCTTGTAGTAACGCATTGAGGCTATCGGTTGCCCATGTGGCGATGGCATCGGTGATGCCGTATACGTGGATGACCTGCGGATAATCTGCTAGTTCTTCAATGGCAACAAGACCTATCTCAGCATCACCAAGCCAAGGTTCAAGATGTTCGACGCATAGTGTACGAAACCCCTTAGGAATATTTTGCAGTACCGCACGCCAAACCTGACCCTCTTTAAAAGCGAGGGGTTGAGGGGTGGATATGCTAGAAGGTTCAGACGAAATAGGGGTGGTCATGGTAGTACTCCAGTTGATGATTTTTGGTGAGAAAACAATGCCCACCCTAAAACGATTCCCAAATTATTCCCATTCTACCGTTGCAGGAGGTTTCCCCGTGACATCATAAAAAATGGTGTCCAGCTTAGGGTGATGCAACAGTAAATTTTGTGCAAGCGTAAGGAGCGTTTCAGGATGAAGTTCACATTTAATATCGGTACCCACACGAGCGGCACGTGCCGTCATGAAATCACTGGTCACAACCCCCCGAATGGCTAAAGCGTATTTCCCAGAAGTAGGGTCGGTGGGAGCAATGGGTAACAGGACACTGAGTAACTGACTAATACTGAGTGGGGATTTTTGATGTTGTGTCAGGGTATGTGTGACCTCATGGTCGGCTTGACGTAGAATATCAGTGATATGAGGTTGCAGTAAAAGGGGGGTAATGGTTTTGAGAGTACTTGGTAGTAAAAAGTTAGTGAGCGAGACTGCCACACGATTCACAAAGGCAAGCTGATTTGTGAGATGTTGGGAAACACTGCGAAGCGTGTCCCATGTTTCGGTGTGGTGAAGTAAAACAGCCTCTTTGACTCCTAAAAGGACAAGATGACGGTAGGAACGACCATCGCCCTGTACCCCAACGCTACGAATCGGTGCAAGGGTTGCGTGTAACCCTAGGTGTGGATGCTTTGCTGTAAGGGTTTCGAGTGTTTGCATAAGTTGGGTTTGGTGTGTGTCGTAGGTGTCTAGTCCTACAGGGGTTTCAGTGCATAGCATCCGAATGGCAAGTCCTGGCCCTGGAAAGGGTTGACGGTAAACTAAGGCATCGGATAGTCCTAAGAGTTTGCCGATTTGGCGTACTTCATCTTTATGGAGGTCACGGTTAGGCTCAATGACCCGTCCTTGCTCACGTAGGGCTTGGATGAGTGGTACATCGTTATGATGTGTTTTAATGACTTGAGCGGTTTGGCTCACGTCACGATTACCACTTTCGATGAGGTCAGGGCGTAAGGTGCCTTGTGCGAGTAGAATCTCTTCTGCGGGGATGTGATGGCTTTGGAAGAGTTCTTCAACGACTTGGTTGACGATAGTGACGAAGGTATCTCCGATAATGCGTCGTTTGGTTTCGGGGTCGGTGATGTGTTTCAGTGGGTCGGAGAGTTCACCATTATTGTGTATATCAACACGAGCATTTAAAAATTGTTCGGTGGCATCAATATGCTTGAGGTATTTGAGTCCGAGACTTTGGAGTGCGTCGATGACTGAGGCACTTTCCTGATGTCGCATGAAGCCAGAGTCTACATGGACTGCAAAAACCTGTTCGGGGGTGAGGGCTTTTAGGAGCAGAGCGGCCGTGACTGTGGAGTCCACACCACCACTTACGAGTACAAGTACCTTTTGTGAGCCAACATGGCGACGGATTTCGTCAAGGGTTTGTTCTAAGCGTCCTTCTAGGGTGAAGTTTCCTTGTAGTCCTGCGATGTCGTGCATGAAGTGCTTGAGCATGGTGGTACCTTCCGCCGTAAGCTCAACTTCAGGATGAAACTGGAGTGCATAAAACTTTTTTTCAGGGTGTTCAATACCAGCAAGCACGGCGTTTGGGCTGTGGGGTTCTCCTGACCAAGCAGAGGGTTGGAAGCCTTCGGGGAGTCGTGTGACACTATCACCATGGCTCATGAGGACTTGTTGTGTGTGGGCTAACCCTTTGAAAAGAAGACTTTCTTGAGATACCTGAATGGCTGTTTCGCCATACTCACAGGTATGATGGCTTGTGACTTCACCGCCGAGGGTTTGTGCCATGAGTTGCATACCGTAACAAATACCCAGTACGGGGATGCCTAGGGTAAAGATAGCAGGGTCACATTTGGGAGCGGAGGGGTCGTTAACGCTGTGAGGTCCTCCAGAGAGGATAATGGCACGAGGTTGAAAAGCGGTGAGGGTGTCAATGGTTGTGTCTACTGGGAAAATTTCAGAGGCGATGCAAAGTTCCCGCACTCTACGGTCAATGACCTTGGTATATTGGGCACCACAGTCAAGGATGGCGATTTTATCTTGTTGGTTATTGTCGGCGTGGGAGGCTTGGGCTTGAGACATCATCATGGAAGCGGGCTTCTGAGGCGTTCGGTTCTAGTAGTAACGGGAAGGTTGGAGGAGGATAGCTTCGGGGCATTGAAGCATAAGAGGTTAAGGGTAAAGTAAAGGTTGCTCTATATCGAGGATTGGGTGTGAAATTTAGGTTTGATGTTAACAAGACGTGACTTTCAAAAATCGACTGTCATGAAGTAGTTTTTCATTATACCTCAGGCATACCAAAACATACGACCCTTTTTGTAAAGGTTTACGTGCCTGTGTCTTGAATGTTACTCTAATGTTACAAATAGAGAGTTTGTTTTTTGTTTTTAGTGGTTATTTTCTTTTAGTTTTGAGTGAGAACTTTGAAGTTTTGAAGTTAAAGAAAGCTTTTGCATGATGGTGCATCAAGAAGGTTTGGGAGTCATGGCTTCACGTCGTGGTTTTGTAAAGACGATGGCGAGTGGATTGATGGGTTTGGGGGGCGTGGTGTTGGGTCAAGCGTTAGGGGGTGCGGAAGTTCAGGGGGAGGTGAAAGCAAAGCATCCGTTGAAGTCACAGAAAGCGTTGTTAGCGTCGTTACCCAGTGGGAAAGTGGTGCCGTTGCAAGCGAAGCCTTACTTGACGTTGACCCCCACAGTAGAGGGGTTTAGTGAGGCTCAGTGGACGAATCATTTGAAGCTTTATGAGGGGTATGTGAAGGCTTGGAACCTTTTAGCGACTGACACGACTGAAGGGGCTGAAGTACCTTTGAGCGTGACGTGGCATCCTGAGCGAGAGCGTCATGTTGAGAAAAGTTTTGCATTGAACGGTGTGATTTTTCACGAGCTTTATTTTGATGCTTTAACCTCAAAGCAGCAGTTATTGACGCAAGGGCGTAGTACGCCTGGGGTCTTGACTAAACGATTTGTTACGGCACGTTATGGCACATTTGAGCAGTACATGGCTACTTTATTGAAGCTTGCAAAAACTGCTCGGGGTTGGGTCATGACTGCTTGGGTACCACGCACACAGACGCTTGAGACGTTTATTTTAGATACGCATCATCATGGGGTACCACAGGGGGTGGTGCCTTTGCTTGTGTTGGATGTGTATGAACATGCCTACATGATTGATTTTCAGACGAATCGGGCTGCCTATCTTGATGTTTGGGTGCAGAGTATTCGTTGGGATGTGATTGAACTTCGTTTAACGGCGTGGTTTGAAGGGAAAGCTTAGCGAGGGTTTAGCATGGGTGGGGGGTATGTACGGTGTTGTTTGCTTGAATTTCAATTTCAAATGAACGTTCATACGCCCTAGGTTATGTACACTGAAGCCACGTGAAGTACTTTTCGACATCGTCACACTGCTTGTGTTTTCCGTTAAATAGAGGAGCTTTGCCTGTTATGGGTCTTGGTTTGCCTTGAAATTCGGTTATTATGAGGGACGTGTTTCCCCAACTGCTTCAAGACTGCTTCAAGAAGGTGTTTGTTTACACGTGTGTTTTACAGTGGGTTTAGACCGTGCTGTGAGGGGTCGCACTTTTTATTGATGAGGTGTGTTTCTCCTTGCAAGCGAGGTTTGCTTTGCGTGTAGGTGTGTTTGTGTGCATACGTCGTTGTTGATATTCTATTGATGTATGGCTAAGTGATGATGTCCTTTTTACCGTACCAGTCGCATTCTAAGTCGCATCCTATGTTTCAAGCTTCTGCGTCTCATATGGAGGAAGTATCCCCTTCTCGGTATACCTCTTTGGGTCAGGGGTCTCAGTTAGGTTTGTCACATGGGGTATGGTCGGGGCATACAGCGAAGTGGCATCAAGAAAAAAGTTCGCTTTGGCGTTATGTATTGCAGTCGTTCAGCTTGCAGGGTTGTGCGGTGGTACTGACTTTGTTGGTACTATGGTTGTGCCATTTGTTTGGATTAACACTGCCTGTGTTTAAGCTGTCGCCCATGGCGGGTAAGGTGGCTCAGGCACCTGCTATTGAGATTCGTCTCCCTAGAGCGGAGACTCCAAAAGAGCTTACGACCCAAAAGCTCGTACGAGGCAAAACGCAAATGAACGGAGGGCAGAAGGGTGCTTTAAAGACTTTGGGGGATGCCGTGAAGCCTAAAGTATCTTCTCCTATTGCGGCGGGGGGACAGTCATCCACACAGCTTAAGCGTTCATTGGCGAGTGTTTCGGGTGCTGAAGCGCCTGTTACGACTCGAAAAGCACTCATAAAACCTGCTACCAAGGTTGCGTCTGCTCAAACCCATAAGCGATTGGTGAAAGCGTCTTCTAAAGAGACTCTTATTCAAAAGCCTACTCAAAAATCTTCTTTTGCTAAAGAAAAGGTACTTAAAGAAACAGCACTTGAGCGTATTGCACGTCGGACACAACAGCCTGCAAAGGCTCCTGTTTTGAGTAAGACATGGCACCCTTCACACATGCAATCATCTTCTGTGGCTTCGGCTCAGAAGGCACCGCTATTTTCTGCTT
Source organism: Vampirovibrionales bacterium (assembly GCA_044346175.1). Taxonomy (GTDB): domain Bacteria; phylum Cyanobacteriota; class Vampirovibrionia; order Vampirovibrionales; family JAJTHC01; genus JBJTUH01. The sequence continues at coordinate 3,334 of JBIIZQ010000019.1, read as the reverse complement.
CTCATTTGGCAAAGACGGCTCATGCTGAAACGAGTATTCATAAACCTACGCTTTCTAGTGGTGGTGTGTTGCGTTCTCCTATACCTTCGAGTAGTGGTTCTCGTGGTTCTGCTTCGGATGGTGGTGTGGGTTCAAGTGGCTCTGGTGCTTCAGGGAGTCGGGTAGGTAGAGGGCTTGGCCCTAAGACGCTTGCTTTAGGTGGCTCAGGTGGTAGTGCTGGTGTAAGGTCTGGTAGAGGTGATGGCTCAGTAGGTGGCGATGGTAGTGGTGCTGGGGGTCGTTACGGGAGTGGTGGTGGAGGCGGTGGTGAGTATGGTCGTGCCTCTGTTGCACAGATTGATATGGACGGGTACATTCGTAAGATAGAGCGGCGTGTTAAGGCACATTGGAATCCTAATGCACCCGACACGAGTAATACTTTGGTCACGTTCAAGATAGGGCGTGGTGGACAGTTGTTAGGGTTGTATGTGTCACGGAGTAGTGGTGACAGAACGATGGATATGCGTTGTTTGGATGCGATTCGTATGGCGGCTCCTTTTCCTCCCCCTCCAGAGGGTTATAGTATGCAGGTGGTGGATGTGGCACTTACGTTTGACTATTTGGCACGTCGTTAATGGTTGCATGAGGCACGCAAAAGGTTTTTTGCAAGTGCTGGTGTTTCGATTAGGTGGTGATTGACTCCTCTAGTGATTAGAGGAGTTTTGTGTTGTGTGGGTTTTTTGGTATGTAGGATGGGTCGATAGGTCATTTATCAGGTGTTTGTGTATTGTGTGGCGGAGGTTATCTTGTGAGACATTTTTTAGAGATTGCCCATGCACTTTCAGACGAAATGCGTGTGCGTGTATTGTTTCTTTTAAGAGGACACTCTGAAGGGTTACCTGAAGCGTTTATTCTGGAAACGTTGGATTTGCCTCGTGTGAGGTTACAGCGTGAGGTAGAGGTTCTTTTTAGGGTAGGTTTGGTTGATTATTATACTTTGGAAGGTTTACGGTATTATACGTTGTCTATAGAGGGGTCATTATTACTGATTGAGGGGGCTTATTTGTTTTTGTTTCAATCGCTTGAAAGTAATGCGATGGTTCGTAAAGACCAAATTAAGCTTCAGCAGGTTTTTCAGAATGCCCAAACTCGACGTACTGCTTCACGTCGACTTGGGGATGTTGTGAGGCTGAGTGATGCGACAATTTCTTCTGATAGTTGTCACTATGGCTTTTCAAAGCTTGTAAGTAGGGTTTCTGAGAATAGCTCGTTTTCTTCAGATACTTCAGAAGCTATTGTATGGAGGGAACGTTGAGTTGTGTGTTTAACGTTACTTAAAGAAGCGTGTATCCCCTGACGATATGACTTTTTAGCGTTTGTTTTTAAGGCTTGGTGGTGTATGCGGTAAGCTTGCATTGGCAAGTGTTTTACTTGATTTTTTGTTGATGTTTGGTGTTATTCGTCCATACTGGTGGAGTGTAAACAAGGTTTATGCGTAAAGAGCAAGTGTCTTCATCCAAGCGTACTCGTACGGTTGAGGGTATTGAGTCCTTAGGTGAAGTGGTAACACGTCAGGGGCGTTCGGATAGCCTTACTCAGGCGGGTGTTTCAGGGACAAAGCGTGAGGATGCTTTGCAGCATGTTCGTCGTGTGCGGGTGCCTCAGGTGCAGGATGTCTTACGCTATGAAGAAGATGAAGCACTTTTAGAGGAAGATGAGCTTGTGCTTTGTGAGGATGATGAGGAAGAGGATGAGGCATTAGCGTTGTCCCCTTTACTGCGTGATACGAATCTTTTACGCCAGACACAGAGTCGTAATATTCGACGAGAAAAGAGCCATGGTATTCAGGGGTCAAAGAAAGCCAAAAACTGGAAGTAACTTTTTGTGTTATTGCTTCTTTAAAAGGATGGTCATACTCAGTGGTATAGGACTGTTTGTCTTGTTGGCACTGAGAGATGGGCGGTTTTTGGGGGTATTGGCACATGTGCCTGATACAGGCAGTACGGTTGGAACAGAGGGGAGCTTACCTCCTGTGGATCGTTCGGAGTTGTTTCCTCCAAGGGCGATGATTTCAGAGCCTGGTCTTGAGGAGCAGGTACATCCTGAGGTGCCTGTGAGTCAGTGGTTGCAGGCTTACCGTGCGTATCAAAGGCGGCTTTATGCCTTAAGGGAGGCACTATTTGCGTTGGAGGCACCTGTAGGCGCTTTTAGGGATGGTGGTCGTTTGTCTTTGCAGCGTTTTGCCGCATTAACCCAAGTAAGTTTACTGCAATGGGAGCAAATACAATGCTGTGTATCGCCTAGTGTGAAGCGTTTGCGGGGGTATGTTTTGACGCAGCAGGCTATTGATAGTTTGAGGGCGATTACCCATGCGTGGCGTGAGCGTCAGGCTCATAGTGCGCCGGGGGAAGAGGTGTTGGGTTCGGATATGCTTATGGTGCCGACTGTTTTCCGTGGTTTGGAGCAATGGGAAGAAGCCATGGCGGGTTTGCATGTTTTGGAGCAGACGGCACAAGATTTACGGGACATTCCAAGTATTTAGGGTAAGGTGTGAGTGGTTGTGTGCGTGTGTCTTGGTGTTGGTGGAATGGTTACATCCCCTCTGAGGTAAAATCTTCAGAGGGGATGTTTGTGTTAAGGGGAGGTATTGAGTATTAGACTCGTGCTGTTGGGTTGTTGAGGTATTGATTTACAGCAGCGAAGTCAGATTGTGCGTTATTGGCGGCGTTAGGATTCAATTCAGCAATGTTTGCGTTGGTGAACCCCCAGCCTGAACCGTTGGGTTTGTCGGGTGCAGAGGCTGTGAATTCGTACTCGTTGTTGCGAGCAAAGAAGCGTTCAGCAGACTGACCATTCAAACCTGTGGCGGTGCCAAGTGTCCATCCATTGATGGTTTGTTGTCCTACCGTACCGTTTGCGTTGATGTTACCGAGTGAGCGGTAGGCATTACCGTCACGTACTACGATGTCGCCGCCTTGATATTGTGTACCGCCGATGGTGGTTGGATTAGCAAGGTATTGGATGGCACCATCGTTCAGACTCCAGTTGCCCATGCCAGGTGCCTGGAGAGCGGAGGGACCTGTGCCTTGGACACCAGTTCCCATGATTTTGGTACCGTCTGCATCATTGATGAAGGTTTTTGTTTGACCATCAGCGATGTTGAAGTGTGTATTTTGACCTGTGAGGTTATTTTGAATGAACGGGTCACCGTGTACGGCTATGCTGCCATTGGGTGTGGTTGGTGTGGGAGGAGGAGGGCAAGGTGTAGGTGCAGGGGGTGGTGTTGGTACAGGGTGAGGTGTTGGAATAGGATGCGGCATGGGTGAGGGTACAGGTGGTGGTGCAATGCTGGTGG
>JBIIZQ010000026.1:0-22686 GCA_044346175.1 Vampirovibrionales bacterium | reverse complement strand
CCGTATTACAGACGTACTTAGATGCCGCATTTAAAAATAACCGTCGTCCGTTTGAAACCCCTGAAGCCACTGTACAACGAGTACGCAATATCGTACGTGAGCAGTTTAATGCCACGTTGGTAAGCGATGGTAAATTGCAAGAAGCTCGTGTCATTGAGCAATGGGTGAATCAATGGCAACCTACCAGTACCGAAAAAGCGGGCTTTATGTGGGGCGTAGGACGGGCATTTCAAAATGCGTATGGCTTGGAGCGTCCTAACATGTTCCATCAAGACCGTCAGTTACTGCGTCAAGCAGGGTTCGCCTAGTTTGTTTTTGTTTCCATGCGTAGGGAACGGTTACAAACCGTCCCGTTAATTGATTAGGAGTATCGGTGATGGGTTTCCCTCGTCTTTCATCAGCGGGTCGCAAAACGCTAACCCATGTACTACAAAGGGCCAAAGAAGACATGGCGGTACTCCCCGTGTTTATCAATAACCTCAAAGCAGTGAGTGCTTCAAGCATACAAACGAACATGGGAAAACCCGCTACGTTTCCAAAACTAAGCGGGGTAACAGGCTTAAAACGTATGCTTTTAGAGGCAACACAACACACGAAACATACCTCAGGGGAGCAGATTCTATCGGGCATTGAGCGTAAGAAACTCTTTTCTCTTGAACCCCCTAAAGGCATTTATGGTCAAACGCTCGACCGTCTTGCTGGACTCACACAAGATGAAGTACAGCAGCTTTCCCGAAGACGTATCAAAACCACCGACAAAGGCGCGGTTCTGAGTGCTTATATTGTGCCGAATGCTGGTGATACGCTGCATCAGGGGATTACAGCAAAGCTGAATGCCGTGGCGGAACCCTATCAAGCAAAAGTGCAAGTTAAAAAGATGGGGTGTTGTGGGCATGGTTGTGCGGGGTGTTTAAGCTAATGCGTCCAATCAATCCCTTTGTACCCACCTCAAAAGTGCTTGTCAGGCTACCTAAAAACGTGCCTCTTATCCAAAAGGATGGTCAGCCACGCTTACCGTTTTCAAGTATTCGGGACATGGCAAAGCTTATTAAGGCTCATGGTGTAGCGGGAGTGTATATTGACCCTCGCCAACATCCTGATATTCGAGATGCCTCGCAGTACGATGACCTCTTTCTCAACAGTGCTTTGAAGCTTAAGCGTTCTTTAAATCGACACTTTAATTTCAATACTAAACGCACGAGTCGTTTTGGGGTCAGTCTTCCAGGTGGTAATAATATCGCCCATGGTGTTACTGCATTTCATAATGATGGTGGCAAAATGGCGGGCATTATGTATTATCCTAAACAAGGACTAAAATATCATAACAACCAATGGACGCACCCATATCCTAAAATTTTAGGAGGTCATGCACAAGTGGCACCTCATTATGATAAAAAACCAGCTATTACATTCCCCACGGCTCAAGATAAAATTCTGCTTTTGTACATGTATGGTGGTAAAGGTGGCTTATCGCACCGTGCCACCCCAACCCTACTGCCTTATAGAAACCCCCAAACAGGTAAAACCCTTTATCTTGAACATCGTTTTGCCTCAAGTAATCAAGACAACCTACTACCAAACGTGCATCGAGGCGTGAATAATCTGTTCTTTGAGCGGGGTATCAGTGTGGCTGCTTGGGAAAATCCTTAAGGTACCAAGGCAAACATATCATACCGATTGTACGATGGAAAAATACCTTGAGTCATGCACGTCATACCGATGAAAATCGGTATCCATCTTTTGTTCATATGCTGGGCTTTCTGGATGCCGAAAAATAGTCAACCTACTTTAATTTGAAAACAGCCCCTATCAGTGTAAAAGAAACTTCATTTCTTTTACACTAAACAACAGCAATGTAAAAAAAAATAGATTTCTTTTACATTCACTTTCCTCTCTTGCACTTCTCTCTCTTTTTAGATTAACCCTCCTCTGGTTGGGGTTGTATTACAAAACAATACCGTTTAGTATGAGCATTATGAATACATCCATTATTTACCCTCTAAGTTTTATTGATGTCTCTTTAGCAAATGCTTTAGAAACAAAAGTTGTTTTAAAGCGATTGAAGGAAGCACATCGTTTCTTGGCAGAGTTAAAAGGTGTGGCACAAACTATTCCAAATCAATCTTTACTTATTAATACGCTTTCTTTACAAGAGGCTAAAGATAGTTCTGAGGTTGAAAATATCATCACAACGCATGATGAGCTTTATTTAAGTGAACCTACTCAGGGACGTTTCGATAGCATTGCTGCAAAAGAAGTCCATGCGTATGCTAAGGCACTTCGTTTAGGCTATGATTTTGTTCAAAAGACAGGACTACTTACAATCAATCATATACAACAAATTCAAGCGTGCCTAGAAAATAACGATGCTGGTTTTAGAACGCAATCAGGTACTGTGCTTAAGAACGAGCATACAGGAGAAGTCGTCTACACACCGCCACAGCATCCTGATGAAGTTCTGGCTTTTATGAATAATCTTGAAATTTTTATCCATGACGCAACACCAGATATAGACCCTCTCATTAAAATGGCGATTCTTCATCATCAGTTTGAAAGTATCCACCCTTTTTATGATGGTAATGGTCGTACGGGTCGGATTCTTAATATTCTTTATCTTGTTAAGGAGGGGTTGCTTGATTCGCCAGTGCTTTATTTATCTCGGTATATCAACCAAAATAAAGCTTTATATTATGAACAACTTCAAGCAGTCCGTTTGAAACCTTATGAAGAGGCTTGGGAACCTTGGGTTCTGTTTATGCTTGATGGTATCATACAAACCTCACAACATACGATTAAACTGGTCATCGAGATTCGTAAACTCATGGTACATGTGAAACACCATTTACGCCAAACTTGTCCTAAATTATACAGCCAAGATTTACTCAATCATTTATTTGTCCACCCCTATACAAAACGTCCTTTTTTCGAGTCTGAGTTAGGTCTTTCTCGTCCAACTGCCACACGCTACCTTACAGAGTTGGCGAATACTGGAGTTTTGGATATTCATACCGTTGGACGACAGAAAATCTATGTTAACCGAGCTTTATTTGAGCTTTTATGTCATACAGGTATGAGATAGTCCTTTCGCTCTATCACTAAATTCCCAATAAAAAAGCCCCTTAGTTCAATACTAAAGGGCTTTTTTAAAAATGGTACCCCCAGGGGAATTCGAATCCCCGTCGCCTCCGTGAAAGGGAGGTGTCCTAGGCCTCTAGACGATGGGGGCTTAGGAAAGTGACTTGCTTTAAACTGTGTTTTTTAACCCAGTGTGTCACCCACAAGAATAGTTATATGCCAGACATATCAGGGAGTCAACCCCCTTTTTTGAGAAAAGTGTTTAAAGGGGATGGATGACCTCTCTAGCGTGTGATGGATATCGGTCTTTATTGGTTTTCATCGGTATGACAGAGAGGCATCGGCATGAGTCATATCGTCATGCCCACGCAAGTCGGCATCTAGGGCTTGATGTGGTTACACCGTTTGTATGAAGTGTTTCGTATCGTTAACGCAATAAGATAACAAAATTTTACACTAATAGCATTTAGCATTCTTCAGAAACAGTATTCAAGAAAAGCTTAAAGCTTATCGTGTGTTTCTCTTTCTCTCTCTTGTCTTTCTTATCTCTCTATATCGTGTGTGTGTTCTTGTTGTATCTGCCTAACCTTGAGGGGTTTAGTGTACCCATGCGTATGACCGTGTCTCGCCGATTGATGTTACTCAAGCCATTCATGCCATTGATTCACCTAAAACCCCACCCATGGCTGGTGCTTTTGCTGGGGTGTGTGAGTGTGGGTCTGAGTCAACCCGCCATGGCGTTAACGCCTATAGAAAGTATCCCTACAGCAGAGGAGGGTGAAGTACCTGCCGCTACGACACAAACAGGGCATTGGGCACACCCTTCAGTCGCAACAGTTACAAAGTCTCAAGTCATGGTAGGGTACCCTAATGGTCAGTTTGAGGGTAAAAAAGCACCCACACGATACGAACTTGCTGCCAGTTTGTCGGCTTTAATTCGTAAGCTGGATGAAGACATGGCACAGTTAAAAGCACAAGGGCAAGAGGACACTGAAGCGATTCAGGCACTTAAAACAACGCAAGAAACCCTCATGCACGAGCTTATGGCAGTAAGCCAAAGCCATGACGCTGTTGGTAAACGTTTGCAACAAATGGAAGTTATACAATCAGGGCAAGAAACACGTCTACAAAACCTCGAAAAAGTTGCCGTTCACGGCGATTTTACCTTTGGTACACTCAGCGATTTTGGTCGACAGGGCGTAAATAATAGCAATAGTTTGGAAAATGCAACCTCTACAGTGGGGCGTGTCCGTTTGAGTATTGATGTGCCAGTAAAATCCAGTAACCCTGAAGGGGTCATTGGAGATGGTAATTTCCATACTCGGTTGATTGGTGCTTTTGGACGATACGCCCCCCTCAACACGGATAGCTCAGCACCTGATTATGCCTTTAACCTTTACTCCCGTGTTTCTACAGATTATAACCTCTATAACGAGGGGATTCAAACTGGGGGTAATAGTAACGGGGCGGTGGGTAGCTCTTCCATGTTGCGTCCTAACATGTATGTTGAAAGTATGTTTTTTCGCCAAAAAATCAATAGCGGGGTTCCCTTTCTAACCAGTAACAGGCTTGCCGCTAAAGGCGATGCTTGGAAAGCCACAGGGGATGCTTACGCAGGGGTGATGCGTTGGTGGGATATTTTTGACGTGAGCCCCTATCGAGGGAACGAACAAATACAATTCCAGAACAATGCCTTAATTAACATTCCTGGGATTGCCGTCAATATTGCACAACCCATGATTGCCTGGCAGACCCATCAAGGGCTAGGTGAAAAGGCTTCTTTGGATTACGGGATTGCGTTGGCGAGTCCTAACGTGGGGGATAGTTTAGATGCCCTGAACCTTACCCACGAACTTCGATACAACTATAATACCAGCTTGTTTAGCGATACCTTCCAAAAAGCTGGGTCGTTTTATGTAGGGAATTATTATATTTTCCAAGCTGGGCATGGTAAGCTCACCACCAATAGTACCTACGCAGCGTATGCCAATCGTAGCGGAGATAGCATTGCACGGAGCAATCGTACCAACTCAGCAGGGATTTACGCAGGTTGGAACCAAGAGTGGGGTCGAGGTATCGGTACTAATATCGGTTTTGCATTTAACGAAGCCAGTCCGAGTATGCTTGCGTTCACAACCCAAACCCCTGGCCCGGCAAAAGTCGTCGGGGCAGCACGAAACGGGTTTACCAGCGTGGTGAATATTCCTGTGACAGCACTCAATAGCAAATGGCGGGCAAATGATACCATCGGTTTAGGCTATGCGTTTGTAGGAATGCAAAGAGACGGTATTTCATCTGACCCTCGTTACAGAACTGGGCTGGAACACGTCTTTGAAGCTTACTACAAGTATCAGTGCGGTAATCAGCTTGCCATTATTCCTAGTATTCAACTCATTGGGAATCGATTGGGCTTGAAAGGGAATGGGCTTACCACGGTACTGGGTATGCGGGTGAGCTATGCCTTTTAATTCATCGAGCTTACGCACATCATACCAATGACAATCGGTATCCATCCCGCATCACTTCCTGGATTCCGCAACGCCGTGCGGAATGACGACGTAATGCGATGATATTACCCCCTAGAAAACACCCCTTGATGGTATATAATGTCACCAAGGGGTGTTTTCCTGTAGAGGCTACAGATACACTACCGCTCGTTTTAGGGTCAAATTTTAAGAAACACTTCGCAAAGGGTCTTGCTAAGTGTTTATACTTTGTTTTTTGAGGCTCTTTATTGATTCAATCAACTACTACTAACGTGGGTGTATGATATGCAATTACGTCCTGTTTCATTGATGCCCGTGCATCCTTATACAAAGCCTTCCGTAAAACCTCAGGTACGCATGGGTGCTTTCGTGGTGAATACTATCACAGGTGGGGTCTCCGCCCATGATACCCTTTGGGTACGTGGTGATAGAACAAAAACAGTAGAAAACACACAGACCTTTCCGCTTCCTCAAATTGCTCAAAATCCACACCTCCATGGTCAATTCTCTCACTCAGAGGTTGTTCCTCCTTTGACGAAAGAGGGCTACCCTAAGTTCTATACAGAGCGGGTAAAGATGTCTCATAATCTTTACATTCCCAAGAACTGCCCCGTCCCTTCTGGAAAGTTTTATGCGAATAACCCTTTAACTTTTTTGAAGGATAGCTCAACACTGACCCCCAGTGATAGAACCCTCGTGTTGAAAAGTATTTTATACACCCAACCGATGAATCAAACCATGCATCATACGCTGACTACTGGCATGGATACGGCTGCGAGTATGGGGGCATTAACCAGCTTTTTTTCTCTTCTTTCCAAACGACATGTACTCTCTGTAGGGTATCAACCTGTGCATCATCCTAAGGGTTCAGATGCCGTTGCCAATCGCCAATATGCACATTATTTAGCAGCTTCAGATGACTTCCATTTTGGAGGTAGTTATTTAGTCCTTGCAGAACCCCATCTTGGAGCAAAAATATTTTCAGGTGTTCGTCTTTCTCACCTCGGGTGTAAGCCTTCTAAACTCTATGAGCGTGACTATTTCGGGGGTGCAAGAGCCTCTGAGATTGGGCAGATTACCCCCGATGGTCGTATCACGGTGTGTGAACCGTATCGTAAAACATACCAAGCTTTAATTAACAATCCTAAGGTTTTACAATACGAAAAAGAACTCTTACGCTTTTACCAATTGCTGAGTCATGACAAAAAAGAAGCCATCCAGTTACCCCATGTGCAGGAGTGGCGTGTCACGCCTCAAACCTCACAGGAAACATTACACATGATAGAGCAAGCCCTTTTGGCAGAAAAAGCCAAACACCCTAAACAGCTTGCCACTGTTTTGTATAGCAGCAGTGTGTTACCCCCTCGTGCGGGGATGCTTGATGCGACAGAAATCACAACGGCCAACCGTCATTTAGAACAACTAAAAATGTTCTGCGTTAAACATGAAATTCCATACCACGTCATGTTTGAGAAGGGGACGCTTCCCATGATGCCAGCCGCTGCGACAAGCAAACTCCAGCTCCTTACGACAATGGCATATGCCCTGCATCCTGACGCTGATTATGTCACGCATCAAACTTATATTCAGCAATGGATGAATACGGACTTACGAGGCGAGTCCAAAGTAACTGCCTTGGAAGCCACTCAGCAGTTCCCAACACGTCATATGCACCCTGATGCCCCTCTGTTAATCGGCAATACTAGTGTGACTGCTGAACAAGTCATGGCCTATCGTCCTTATCTGCTTAAACACAAGCAACCCCTCACTATCATAGGTATGGGGAATGGTCATTTACCTGTGGTGGGCGATAGTATTGAAACGCAAATCGCAGAAGGGTGTAAGATCTCGGGGCATGAAGCCTTATGGAAAGACTTTAAACAACATCATAAAACGTTTAAGTTACCTGATTTTATTAAGTTTGCAACCCACCATGAACCCGAAAGTGTGGGTACAATTGTCGCAAGCAGTCATCCTTTACTCGGGGCATTAAGAGAACTTATTCAAGAGGGTATCCCTGTACAAATGCTCCCTGGGCCGACAAGAGAAGTTCGCTCTGACCTTACGGCATATGCACCAGGACAACTCCTTCAAGCGATAGGGGTCACCACACCCGTTATAAAGTAAGCGTCAAGGTAAACCTCATAGGCTTTTTATTCAGCACAAAGAAGATAGCATCTAGGTTTTATACTTGTATGCTAGGGATACGTGTGTGTAATGTTTGCACGCAGCCATAAGCGAGTAATGCCTATTGATTCTCCACAGGGATATATTGCCATGAGCTTTCAAATTAGCCAGTTTCATAAACTGCCCTCAACACTTATGTTCAGTGGCTCTCAAGCCAATAACCCTCAGCTTGGTAGTAACGTCAGCGATGTACGTGAAGACATACAAGCACTGTTTTCTGGCAATCCGCAAGCAAGTGTGCCTTGTTTTGGTCAGTCCTGCCAACCTGCACAACCCGCCATGGCAGGTCAGGAACGTGGCTCGATTTTAAATTTAGATGCCGTTAAGTTACCATCACCTAATGCAGCACTTCTTAAAGAAATGGAAAAAGGTAGTCATAAAACGACCAATCCGCCTTTACCCAATACAATGAAAAACCCCGTCGCCAAAGCTCAAGGATTCCCAGCAACAGGGGTATCGGTTGTAGATGCAAAACTTTCAGAAGCTTCTCAATTAAGTGATGCCCTAACGGCACAATATGAGCAAACCAAAGACCCCAAGCGTTGTGAAGCGATTATGGCGATGCAGGCACGCTTACAGCAAGAGGTCGCTCAATTACTCCAAGCCGCTAATGAACTCCCCCCTGAGGCACTCAATCAAGCAGATGCTTTCTTAGGGTAAGTTTGTATTTGACAGCACTTAATTTATTAACCTCATTAAGCTAATAACTAGATTAACTTAATGAGGTTATTGTTTACTATCCTTCATATCCTTTCAGCATAGGCTGGTATCAAGAAAGCTTACAGTAGAAACGAGAGATACCCCTCTCCCGTGGTGAAGTCGTGTAGGGGAGGGTTTATAACCCTCCCGCTAGTTGGGGCGTAGGCTTTTTGCGGGAGGGTTATAAACCCTCCCCTACGCTTCAAACACTCTTAAAGTCGGCATCCAGAGAGCCGAGAGATAGATACCTATTTTCGTTGGTATGACGTATGGCGGGTACGGAATGACAGAGTAAGGTCATTCTGATATCGCCAATGGTTAATCTTGTTAATTTAATAACAAGATTAACTTACACCTGCAAGAGGTTTTACAGGGGTTGGTGACACTAGCGGAACATCACCATCGGGGTTATTATCAATGGGACGTTCCCGCCAAACTCGGCTTTCAGTACGTTGTGTGACATACTCGGGGTATTGTTTGTTGTTTGCACGAGTGGTTTTATTACTGAACTGAAAACGATTTAAAGCACTGGGTTCTGTAAGTTCCGTGGGTAGTTCTTGTGTGGTAGGAAGGCTTCTTACATCGGTCTTTCTGACGTGTTGATAAATTGCTGGTACATTCCCTTGTAAGGGCGTTATTTTAAAGCTTTCATGTGTATTGACCATGGCAGGTTGCAAGGGGTTCATTTTCCCTTCATACATGGGTATCGTCACCATTTGTTTACCTTGAGAGTTAAACTCTTCAGGCAGGGTGTTGGTGACATTTAAAGGTGCCGTGGTGAGCGGTGTCACGGTAGTAGTATTTTTGGCAAAAATAGTATCAGGATGTCTGTTTGAAGAACGTGTCAAGGACTCTACCAAGGGTAACTGAGACGATTCCTGTACAGCACCAAAGCGTGTTTGAATGGATGGCTTTTCAGGCTGGGAGTACTCCCAAGGTGACTTGATACCGTAAACAGTGCGTCGTGGCTCTTTCATGGTGATAGTTTTGCCATGGGTTCTGGGATACTCCTGCGGTGCATGAATCTCATGGCGTTGCTTGAGCGTTTCTAGGATACGTCCATCCTTGAGGGTATCATAGGGGTTCGTCTCATGTGTGATGCCGTGCTGGCGGGTGTAACTTCTGGTGTTGGTATTGAGTGTGTCTGAAATACGATGACTCACATAAGACAAATCTCCTTGAGCGATTCTTTGATTGAGGGTGATACGCTCTTCAACCTTCGGAATAGTCATACGGGTACCATCAATATCTTCTGTATCAAACGTTTGTGGCGTTCTAAAAAAGGTTTGTTTGATATTATGGCGCTGGCTGGAAGGCTCATAGCCTTGTTGTTTATCAAAGATACGTTTGTCTTGCAGTGCCACCATGCCTGTCTTATCAATCGTTTCCTTTTTTTGGGTTCGTTCAAAAGCAGTTAAAGCCCCTTTGGGGGTGAAAACCCTTTTAGTATTACTTTCAGAAGTACTTGCACCTTGACGGTGTTCTTTTTGTCGTAGCACCTCTAAACGACCATTAGGCTGTAGTGTAAGCTGGGTATTATCCTTCAAAACACCAGGTTTGATAGGGTGTTGCCGTGTGGCAACAAACCATTCAGGATGTTCTTTGAACATGGTACCAATGGCAGAGCTGCTATCAGTTCCTCGGAAGTGTTTTCCTTTTCGTACACGCTGAATCACAGCCTGCCCACTGACTTTATCTAGCGGCATACGGAGTTCTTTTGCGACAGCAGCCTTGAGGGCTTCTGAGCCATCTAAACCCTGCTGTACTTGACGTTCCCATTGCTTACGCCCTTGGTGCATCAATTTCCTATGAGCCTGCTGACCTGGTACACGGCTTACGATTTGTTGTATGTCTGTAGGATTACCCGTAGGATTTTTAACTCTTTGAATGAGTTCTCCAGCAGTGCGTTTAAGGATTTTAAGCCCTTCAGGCTTGAGAACAGGGCGTAGAAGCGAGGGGGTATTCATGATTTTGCCTTGGTTCTTAATGACGGTATTTTTTGAATAACTAGTCTTTTAATATTTAAAAAATAAATGCCTTAAACCATTATGAAAACTGAGTTATAGCTATATATAATTCAAATAAAAAACGTCTGATAATATATATTATGTTCCTTTTTGTTTTTGAAAGACTTTTGATACTTAGGGTCGTTTTGTTTGAAATTTAACGTTGTAGGGGTTTCCTGAGCGGTCGCACATAAAAGTGGCGTAAGGCTTTGTGACTGCAACATCAGTGATGTTGTCATTACGGTCAAGCTGCCAAGCGCCATGCACAACCACTACGCCCGCATCATTAGGAGTCACGTAAGCAGACTCACTTTCTCTTGCGACGATATTATTCACTTGAGTGCAAACTTGCCGAGGGGTCTGCCCTGAAGTGGTCAACCAATGTCTCTTGATATAGGCTGCCCCAGTTCTTAAATCAACATTTGCTTGGGGAGTCCAGCCGACCGTAGTTCTAGGGAGAGGCTTATCAGAAAACGGTATATTATCGTTACTAATCAAGGTAGACTGACGCTTCACTTGCTTAGCTGTTGTAGAAATAGGCTTTGGGGATGAGTGAATGGTATTCATGATAGTTAGTAAGATGTACTTTCATTGATTGAAGAGACGGGACACAAATAAAACTTTGTTTTAATAAACAATCTTTATGAGGTGTTATTGCCACCATGAGGATATTATCATAGGGCGATAGACAGTATGTTAATTTAATTATTGAATTAACCAAGTTAACATATATTTATGAAACAATGCAAAACCGTCAAACAAAACTCCTTTATACAACATCACATCTTTTGAAACGCCTGCATGTTAATTAAGTTAATCAATATACAAGATTAACACGTATCAAGCTTGCTTCCTTAACGCGCCAAAAAGAAAAACAGCCTCTTATGCACGACGTGCTTTATATTAACCTCGTATATCGATTAACAAAATTAACAAAAACAAGCCTTACATTCATAGCAACACATCAACATAAAACATATTGACATTGGTAGTGTTTATATGGTATTTAAATTGTCTTGAACTTTAGAAAAAAGGAAATTTTCAGCCATGCCATTTGATAGCTTACAGTGTGTCTTCTTTGGTGCACTTTTTCATGATATCGGTAAAATGTTTTTCAAAGCCCGTGCATTCAGTGAACACCACCCTGACCATGTACGTGCTGGTTTATATTGGACAAAGCACCTCTTTCAAGGATTGGTCGATAATCCTGAAGACGTGTATGATGCCATTCGTCTGCACCATGGGCGTGATTTAAAAAGTGCCAAGAAGCCAAAAGAAGCCCTTACTTGGATAACCTATGAAGCAGACAACCTTGCTTCCGCAACCGACCGCAGAGAAAGCACCGAAGATGATGCCGATGCCCTAGGGGTTGAAGCCTCTACACAAGGTAGAACCTCTAAAGGCAAATTCCAGAAGGATGTTTCACTCCAAAGTGTCTTTAATCGTATCCAAAAAAAAGGTACTGATAAGCACCATCACCCTGTGAGTTTGCTTGAGCCTCACGAAAAGTACCAAGGCTACATCCCTATGGTGACGCTTTCAAACCAAGATAACCTTGGTAAAAAGGATAAGTATGAGGTGCTTGTGAAACAATGGGAAAAGGAAGTCAATGCACACCGTAGTACTTTTATTGCACAACCCAACACGCTTTTGTTTCTCATGGAAGCCTTGTTAGGGACGGTAACATCTGACACAGGTACCGAGCGCATTCCTGATATTTCACTGTACGACCACTTAAAACTAACCGCAGCCATCGCCTGTTGTATGCACCTGTATGGTGTAGCGCATGGTATCCTTCCCGAAACCATGGGCGGGTTTGAGGCTTCAAAAACGTTTCGTACTCAGGAAGCGTATGCGTTAGTTGCTTTGGATGTTTCAGGGATTCAGAAGTTTATCTATCAAATCTCATCCAAAGGTGCTTTAAGAAGCTTAAAAGCTCGGAGCTTTTTCCTTGAGATTTTGATGGAACACGTGATTGATGAACTCCTTGTGTGTGCCTCAAAGGGGTATGAAGGCATTACCTCTCAACTCAACCGCGCTCAAGTGATTTATTCAGGAGGGGGCAAGGCATACTTACTTCTACCTCATACGCCCCAAACCCAAACCGCCCTCACCCAAGTAGAAACACGCTTAAACCGTTGGTTCTGGGAGGAAACTCGTGGGATGTTGTCTATTGCCGTGGCTTTACACCCCATGGCGGGTGAAGACCTCATGGATACGACACGTCAAGGCTTGATTGGCAAAGCTTTTCAAGGATGCACGCAAAAGTTAGCACAGAAAAAATGGCGACGCTTTGTAACAGACAGCGATGCTTCCTTGCTAAACGACGTATTTGCAGTAGAGTCACCCCATTACGATTCAGGCGTAACCTCCAGCGATGAGTGTGCCATTACTCGGGTTGACCACCACTTACACCGCATGACAAACCTCCCTGGCGAAGGGGAAGAGTCCGAAATGGTCGTGAATCGACAAGCTGGGTGCCTGTACCGTCTTGGAAAAGCCCTCTTGGCAAGTAAAGAAGTCAAAGCCCTTTGGGTGGAGCGTCATCTTTCTGCCGAGACTATCCAAAAAAAGGAGGAGGCTTCCCTCACACAAGGTGCTATGGATACCATTGGCGTGCGTTTACCTGACCTCACCAGTGAAACCCCTACCTATTGTTGGCTAGGTATTGTGCAGGATGAAGATAACGACCCTATCCTTAAAAAGTTGTATAAAACCACTTCTGAGCCATATCGGCTTTACGGTATCAATCGTCTTACCGTGATGCCTCAAAGTCATGCAAACTTATGGGTAGGGAACTACTTGCCTAAACATTTGTTAGAGGATGAGCGTAAACCCATTACGTTTGAAGACCTTGCACAAGCCTCGCAAGGAGATAAAAAACTGGGGGTCTTTCGTGCAGACGTGGATAACTTGGGGAGTTTATTCTCTAAAAATCTGGATAAAAAACATAACACCTTTAGCCGATGTGCTGCTATTTCTCGTCAGTTAAGCTTGTTCTTCAAGCTCCACTTAAACAGTATTTGTGCGGGATACTTAAGCCACGACATTGAGCTAGCACACACCGATAAATTAAAGCCCTTCCACCTTGAAGAAAAAGCTGAAACCTCAACTTCTCAGGGACGCAACGTCATTATTGTGTACTCTGGGGGCGATGACGTGTTTATCATGGGAGCTTGGCATGATACCCTTGAAGTAGCCCTTGATATTCAAAAGTGCTTTGAGGCATTTACGAATGGCACACTCACGTTATCGGGTGGGTTCCAGATGTTCCCTGAAAAGTACCCTGTGTATGCGATGGCAAAAGCGGTAGAGGATGCTGAAGAAAAGGCGAAAGCCTACGTGGAAAAAGCCTCCCAAGACCCAGAAAATACCCTCCCTTCTAAAAACGCCCTGTGTGCGTTTCCAGCAAGTGCTGTGGATGAAACAACTTACCCCAAATTGCTTGATGAAAGTGCGACGGTATTATCGTGGGAAAAAGTTCATCAAGCATGGTGTAAACAAGCTCAAACATTACACAAGCAGATGCAGAAAGATGGTTCAGGGGGTACATTATTGTATAGAGTCTATCAAGGTCTTAAAACCTATACTGATGTTCACCAAAAAAGCCCTAAGTTTTTACAGCTTGTTCGGCTTGCTTATACACTGAAACGTGCTGAAAAAGCAAACGGTACAGAAGCACTTGCAAGCTATCTTAAGCAATGGCTCTTCCCGAATATAGAAAAGCTTGAGGCATCTCTTTCAGCAGAGACCCTTAACAGCTTTTACGTCCCCTTTGTGTGGGTACAGTATTTTAACCGTTCTGTAAAATAAGTATAAACCCCTTTTTCGTTTCATTGATTACAAAGGATACCACTGCCATGACATCACCCGTAGCCAACTCCTCTCAGCCGCTAGAGCTAGATATAAAAAAAGTGCAAGACATTGTCCAAGAACTTAAAAATAACCATTTTACAACTACAAAGCTACGTAAGTTTTTTGGACAAGTGATTAGCATCAATCAAAAATTACAGTTCGGTGATACTATTTCCCACGAATTGTACTCACAAATTCAGATGCTGGAACCTCGCTTTGTGTACCTTATGGCAAGAGAAAAGTTTATTACCACCCAGCGTGATTTTAACACTAAGCAAGACATCACTATTAAAAAACTCCCCGAATTTACCAAGTATATTGAGGATACTTTAAAAACAATTGTTCACCAAAGAGCAACGCTAAAACATAACTTTAAGCACTTTGCACTTCATTTAGAAGCGATTGTGGCTTTTTTCAAACAGTACGAGAAGGAATAGCCTTAAACGCTCATCATCTATACAGAGGTTTACTTCACTCACTTATTTTAGTTTTATCATCCTTTAGAAAGTTACAAAGCTATGACGAACACTTGTCTTACACTTGCAGGCTATATTCATCTTCATTTCGAGTTAGAGTTTGTGACAGGGTGCCATATTGGTGGTGGGCAATCAAACCTTGCTATTGGCGTGGTGGATAAAACTGTCATTCGTGACCCTCTTACGAAACAACCGATTATCCCAGGCTCATCGATTAAGGGGAAAATCCGAAACTTACTCGCCAGACAACTTGATTATGAGAACGACACCATACGTACCGATAAGACTAAGAGTTATGATAATGACGCTTCTGAAATCTGTAAGCTTTTTGGCGATACGGATAAACATAAAATCGCAAGGTTGCTTTTTCAAGATGCAAAGCTCACTGAAAAAAGCGAAAAGGTACTCAACCAAGCAGAACTTGACCTCCCCTATACGGAAGTGAAGTTTGAAAATGCTATCAATCGTCTTTCCTCTGTTGCAAATCCTCGACAAATAGAGCGTGTGCCTGCGGGTGCTGTCTTTGATGTTTGTATCACTTACAAAGTGCTATCCCCTGAAGATAATCAATCTGTAACGTTTGAATCGATTGAAGAAGATATAACCCTACTTCAAAAGGGCATAGACCTTTTAGAGCAAGATTATCTTGGTGGGCATGGGTCTCGTGGCTATGGTCGGGTTCGTCTTGCATTAAAAAAGATAGATGCCAAAGCACAAGCGAATAACTTTCAACTGACATCAGAAGAACAAAGTCAATTAGAAGGACTGTTCTCTTAATCTCAAAATAAATGTGCCTAAAAAAATAACAGATAGTGAGCTTGTAATGACGTTACTGAATCGATTATGTTTATTCCGTTTTTCATCGCCTGTCCACTTGGGCGATGAAGGCAACACAGGTATGGACCTTGCAGCGGTGCGTACCACCCTACTGGCAGACACCCTTTGGAGTGCCATAGTCCATACGTGGGGATTAGTACATGGGCAACAAGCTCAAACTGAACTCGTTGAAGCTTTTTGCACTAGTAACCCGCCATGGCGACACAGCGACGGGCTACCTTTTTGTGAAGCAAGTCTCTTACTCCCTAAGCCTGCTCGGACGTTTCCAAGCCCATCTCAAACTGAGCAAGCAAACAATGATGAAACGCAAGAAGGGTCTGTTTTAAAAAAGAAGTTCAAAAAGCTAGCGTTTATTCCGCCTGACTCTCTTGAGGACTTCATCAATAACACCCTTACGTTAGAAAAACTAGAAGCCCTTATTAAGCAAGCAAAAGAAATTTACGAAGAAGAAACCCGTGCCATGGTTGCGAAACCTCGTAACGACCTTACCGATGCCGAACCCTTCATGCTGGGTAGCATTCAATTTGAGGAAGGTGCGGGCTTGTGGGTGGCTTTTACAAACCTTCAACCCGAATGGGAAGCACGTTTAAAAAAAGTGCTTGAAGTGTTAGGAGAAGAGGGCATAGGCGGAAAGCGTAGCCTTGGGTATGGTAGGTTTACACACACATGGATAAACCCCGAAGAGCTTCCTGCAAATCCTGAAACACCCTTTCAAAAGAGTATTCGCGAGGTATTTGGCAAACTAACAACTTCTTCCTCTGGTAGCAACCCGCCTGACCTTTATCTACAGTTAGGATTAACACTACCCAACCCAGCAGATATTACCCGATTACAAACCGATACGGAAGCAGCCTATCAGTTGTTACAACGCCGTGGCTATGCCTATATGCCTAACAACCCTGATACCCCTATCAAAAAGCGTCCTATTACAGGCATTACGGCGGGTAGCCTTACCACACAAGCCCCTTTACAAGGATGTATGCAAAACGTCACCCCTGAAGTATCCTCAGAGTTCTCTCTGCCTCATGAGCTTTATCGCTATGGGCTTGGGGTAAACTTGAGTATTACGCTAAACAAAGAAAAGCCTTAGACCCTATGACCAAACAGATTTTAAAAACTTATACACTCTCCTTAAAGCCACTGAGTCCTATTTTTATAGGGTGTGGCGTAGTGGCTGAGCCTATCCAAATGTATTACGGTACTAACGGTAAAACGTATTTCCCCACCCCTAAGCAAGCACAAGATGCCATTGAGAAACTAGCAGCTACAGCTATTAAGGATGACTATAACGCTAAGTATCGAAATAACGAGCGAGAGCGTATAGACTCCTGTATCAACTTATCAGAACATAAAACTCTTTTTGAGACACACTTAGACACTCTCAATGTACTGTATGCAAAAGGGGTTGCCAACAAGAAAATACAGCTTTTTCAGCATAACTATTTAGGCTATTACATACCAGGCTCAAGCATGAAGGGAGCCTTCAGAACGCTTTTATTAAAAACATTCTTCCCTATTACCACAACGGAGCTAGACAAACTTGATGTCATCGCTCAAAAAAACAAAGATGATAAAAGAAAAAAGCCTTTTTCAGAAGCTGCCACATCTATCATTGAGACATTTGAAAAAGAAAAGCTCAATGAAACCGAAACTATGACAAAAAGCGTTTTGCGTTGCTTCAGGTTTGCAGATACCGCACCGTTAGACCCCAACCATATGCGTATTGAACAGGTTCATTTTTCACCTCGTCCTGAACGTCATATTGCTATCCATCAAGTGATGCTCATGCCTACACATCCCCCTATCAAGGTAAACGTCACAGTGGATGTTGCCTTGCTTGAAGCGTTGCAGAATAAAAGAGTCAATCCTAACTTTTTTGATTCATTGCTTCATAAATTCAAAGAACACATTCAAACAAAAGAGGTAAAAAATCCCTTATATAAAAGTGATGCCCATCATGACACTATTGAAGTATCCGATGAGGCAAACTTCTACCTAGGAGCCAACACAGGGTTTGACCGTCACACCCTATGGGACGCTCAACGAGATACATTACACAAAAAAAAGTTGCTGGAAACTCTTTTTAGAAAAATCACAAGAGGGCATGATAAGCATGCTCCAAGACAATTAAGAGTATACAAAACCACCACTTACGGATGGTGCAAGCTCACGGTGGTGGATGCGTAACCCATGTTGGCACAGATTCAACCCTTCACCCTCACCATTGCCGTACACCCCCAGCCTGATACCACCCCCACGCCACCCCCTAAAGCCCTGTGGGAACGCTTGGGGAGTGTAGGACAGCATCTATTTTTAGCAGCAATGCAGCATCTTAACCCCGAGGTGTCAAAATACTGGCATGACAACGCCGATATTAGCCACGCCAGCACAGGGAGTATCCAACGCCCTTATGTGTTGCGGATGCCTACCCTACAACCCCTTGCCCCGTCCCATGCTCACCCTGAAAAACAAGCCCCCATTTATCACATCACCCTCCAAGGGCATGTACTGGGCGATAACGCTTGCCTTGCCCTACAACAAGCCATGGCGGGTGAAAGTAGCGTCAAAGTGGTACTGCCTGACCCCATCCCCCTCACGCTTTGGGAGTCCTACGCTATTACAGGGTTTTGGCTGGAGGCATCCGCCCTTGAAGAAGGCACCTTGCAAGAAGATACGCCCATGCCTCTTGCCGTCCGAAACTTGAAGCAGTGTACCCAGCTTGCATTTCAGCGTACGCTACAAGAAGCCCGTGTGGTAAAGATTTATTTTGAAACCCCTGTGGCGTTCAAACGTAAACGTAGTACCACCCTGCACCCTTACCCTGAGCTTGACCTGATTTTTCAAAGTGCATTACGTCGTTGGAATGCCCTCATGCCTGAAGAGGCTTTTTGCCCTGACGAACCCGAATCCCTCGTACAAACCCTTGTACAACATTGCGAAGTGCAGGACATGCAACTTAAGTTGCAAACCTACTTTATCGGCAAAGCGCCAATACGTGGCAGTATTGGCACTATACGTATCAAGTTACCGCAAGCCCACCAAGGGCATTTGCTCCCCATTGCCCATACGTTACTTGCCTCAGCGTGTTACACCCATATAGGCACTAAAACACAAATGGGCTTTGGAGGGATTAGGCTGGAGGTATTGCCTAAAAAGTAATGGCTTCACACACAAGCTGCCGTCCGCCCTATGTTGATAGAGACAGCTTAAACCACACCATGCTTTTTGTTATACCGATGAAAATCGACATTCACTTTTTTACACCACTTAAGCCAATAGGTCATACAACCTAACACCACCATGATGAACGCCAAAAAACAAAAATCAATGAAACCCCAAGCACCTCAAACCCACATTCTCTTTTCACCCGTGGGTACCCGTGACCCCTTTAATACAGAGGATTGCACTGAAGGTTCTATGCTCGCACTTGCGAAGGTGTTACGTGCGGAATATGGCGACCTACTTACCCATGCCGTCGTACTGTTAACCCATGAAATGCAAGCCTACGAAACCAGCCATGGGATTTATAGTAAGGCTCTTGAAACATGTGCAGGGTTCTCAGCTGAGAGTATTGAAACAATTTTGATACCTGTAGAAGACCCTTCCGATTTTTCACAAAGTATGCCCCCCATTTTTAACGCACTTGACAATACTTTGTCTGAACATCCAGAGGCTTGCATTCATATTAACGTAAGCAGTGCTACACCTCAAATGAAGTTCTGTTTAGTATTGGGGGCAAGAGCATTTGATACAAGCAAACATAGCCGCCTCAAGTTACATCAAATTAAGGCACCACCAACGAAAAACACAGAGAAAAACACAGAAAGAAAAAAAAGAAAACATTATGGGTTGTATGATGTTGAAGAAGCCCTTATATGTTTGGAAAATTCTTCTCAAGTACTACTTAGTTCGGAAGCACTCGATGCTTTAAAACAAAGAGTCGTAGAACCTGACCTTTCAAGCTTTGATAAAAAGCAGTTTCAAGAACAGCTCCTTGCCTTAATTGACCATTTTCAATGGCATACGGCGCTTTCCTTGTTAGAAATGCGTGCAAAGGAACTCAACCTGACGCAAAGCCGAGATTATAGCGCATTACGAGATATGCTCCGTTTCATGATGCGTTGGCTCAACCCAAGCCAATATAACGATGCCTTAAACGGACTCACACCCCTAAACAACAGTGGGCTTGGTCAAACGTTGCCTCCTACTTTCATCACCTATTTTGAAGATATTAACGGGTTAGGTGCCTCATCAAAATATGTGGCCCACATCCACCGTTTACAGTACGACCTACTTCAAGCACGCTATACCAATGACGCTTCACGGTTTGTATTACACCTTGACCAGTTCTTTCTTGACTGGCTTCAATTTATACTTGAAAAGCAAGAACTCTATTTAGAAGACTTTGAAAAAAAGGGTTATAAAAAACATTACACAAAAGAAAAAGACAAAGAATCTGAAAATTCGGGGGTTTTCATAAATGCTGACATTCTAAAAAACAAACACCCTGATTTATACGATTATATTCATATAAGACTTGTTTCTGAGCAGGATTTAGCTCAGAAACCAATCGCAAATACTTACCTAAGTAATGATTTTGCTTGGCACTGCTTAACCTACTTACATAAAGAAGCACGCAAACCAGAAGTTGGAAAATACATTGACCTCCTCAAGCCTTTTAGCCCTGTTACTCATAACAATGAGTCTCCTCACCGGAGCAAGCTCAAGAGGTTACGTAATGACATTGCCCATAACTTAAAAACAGCAACCATTGAAACACTCTTTGAAACCATACCTGGTGTGTTTTCAGGTAAAGAAGCGTGGTGTACAGAAGATAAACTCTATGCACTTGTGGATTATTTGCATAGCAAGTTCTTATCCTCTAATGGGCTTTTTGGGCTTGAAGGACTCAACTGGAAAGCACACCCCACAGATGATTCAGAAACGGAACATAAAAAGGAAGCACGCACCTTGTTACTCCACATTCGTACTTTAATGAAACAATCCGCCGAGGTGTTTGTAAAGTCCTAACCCCATGGCTTTTAGGGCGTGTGGACATTTTTGGAGGGCTGACAAGACCCGTCATACTGATGAAAATCGGTATCCACACGACAGACTTACTATACGTAACGAAATGTATTTTTTTGTAAGTTACAATAGTAAGAAACGCCCCTGTTCCTTGACATTTTTGCGTGTATATTCATATAATACTTCCCATGAAAGTAGCTTTCAAAAGCATATTTTTTCAAAATTCAGTTTTTGGGGGCTACTTTTAAGAAGTTCTGGAGTGCTTATGCTATTTGCGTTTCAGGCTTTTTAAGCCTTCTTCAGGCATATATGAAGAACTGTAAACCTCTTTTGAGACACCCTTCCCCCACAGGGGACGAAAACGCGACTGGCTCCTTTCTTTTTTGTTCAATTCTTTTGAGACACCCTTCCCCCACAGGGGACGAAAACTTAAAACTTGTCGTAACAACGTGAAATAACCTTTTGAGACACCCTTCCCCCACAGGGGACGAAAACTAGGCTTTTTTATTTTGTAATTGTTGAATTCTTTTGAGACACCCTTCCCCCACAGGGGACGAAAACTCTTTGAAGGTGGGTGGGTGCATGTCTCATCTTTTGAGACACCCTTCCCCCACAGGGGACGAAAACGGGGGTGCCACTTGGTTGGGGTTGTACTGGCTTTTGAGACACCCTTCCCCCACAGGGGACGAAAACTTCTTAAAGATGTGGACACGCTTAAAGTCACTTTTGAGACACCCTTCCCCCACAGGGGACGAAAACCCCAACGGCTGTTTGCCGTGTTGTGTGTCTTTTGAGACACCCTTCCCCCACAGGGGACGAAAACGCCGATGACGGCAAGGTCACAAGCTACTCTCTTTTGAGACACCCTTCCCCCACAGGGGACGAAAACTGCGTGTTTGTCCGATAATATAGTTATGGTCTTTTGAGACACCCTTCCCCCACAGGGGACGAAAACTTGGGCATACCACCCGCTACTGGGTAGAATCTTTTGAGACACCCTTCCCCCACAGGGGACGAAAACTGGACGATTTATGTCATATAAATCTTTTCACTTTTGAGACACCCTTCCCCCACAGGGGACGAAAACTCAAGGCACAATACGATAAAGAGGTGGATTCTTTTGAGACACCCTTCCCCCACAGGGGACGAAAACGACTTTTTGTTTTTTTAGTCATTGTTTTTTCTTTTGAGACACCCTTCCCCCACAGGGGACGAAAACTAACCATCAGAGCATGAATGCTTGGCAATTCTTTTGAGACACCCTTCCCCCACAGGGGACGAAAACATACGATTGCTCAAGGGAGCGGTCTTGATGCTTTTGAGACACCCTTCCCCCACAGGGGACGAAAACTCTTTTCATTGCTTACACCTCCTCTTTTTTCTTTTGAGACACCCTTCCCCCACAGGGGACGAAAACGTTAAGTTCGGTAGGACGGTTATTCCTACACTTTTGAGACACCCTTCCCCCACAGGGGACGAAAACGATCAATGTACTGTCGTCGAATACCTACGACTTTTGAGACACCCTTCCCCCACAGGGGACGAAAACCACTTCTAGTAACGTATACTCATATCTTTCCTTTTGAGACACCCTTCCCCCACAGGGGACGAAAACTTTAACAGGCTATCAGCGTGCTTGGCAAGACTTTTGAGACACCCTTCCCCCACAGGGGACGAAAACGGCCTTGGAAACATGTCGGTGAGATTCGGCCTTTTGAGACACCCTTCCCCCACAGGGGACGAAAACACAACCATGTTGTGTTTGACAGGTACGTGTCTTTTGAGACACCCTTCCCCCACAGGGGACGAAAACACACAGGCAAGCTTTGCCTTACTATTATTATCTTTTGAGACACCCTTCCCCCACAGGGGACGAAAACAGGTCTTTTAATTTTCGTTTAGCTTCTGTTCTTTTGAGACACCCTTCCCCCACAGGGGACGAAAACAAGAAAAGTGCATTGAAGTAATTTTCTGCAACTTTTGAGACACCCTTCCCCCACAGGGGACGAAAACACTTCAAACTTCACCGCAAAATAC
>JBIIZQ010000031.1:0-16655 GCA_044346175.1 Vampirovibrionales bacterium | reverse complement strand
GTGCATTGAAGTAATTTTCTGCAACTTTTGAGACACCCTTCCCCCACAGGGGACGAAAACACTTCAAACTTCACCGCAAAATACCTAAAGCTTTTGAGACACCCTTCCCCCACAGGGGACGAAAACAAGAAAAGTGCATTGAAGTAATTTTCTGCAACTTTTGAGACACCCTTCCCCCACAGGGGACGAAAACACTTCAAACTTCACCGCAAAATACCTAAAGCTTTTGAGACACCCTTCCCCCACAGGGGACGAAAACATGGTGGCAAAAGAATGTAAATCTTCCGACCTTTTGAGACACCCTTCCCCCACAGGGGACGAAAACCCCACTTTAAGCCTCCTTTTTTACGCTCAACTTTTGAGACACCCTTCCCCCACAGGGGACGAAAACAAGAAAAGTGCATTGAAGTAATTTTCTGCACTTTTGAGACACCCTTCCCCCACAGGGGACGAAAACCAGTATTTCTTTTATTTCTTTTTCGATTTCCTTTTGAGACACCCTTCCCCCACAGGGGACGAAAACAGAGCTAGGGCTTTAAGTTTTTTTTTGGCTCTTTTGAGACACCCTTCCCCCACAGGGGACGAAAACACCATACGTCGACGGTCTAGCTCCTGTGTACTTTTGAGACACCCTTCCCCCACAGGGGACGAAAACCAACTCCTTTCAATCCATCCACGCTTACGACTTTTAAGACACCCTTCCCCAACAGGGGACTAAAACACTCATTGCCTGATTGATTGAAAAACCACTCTTTTAAGACACCCTTCCCCAACAGGGGACTAAAACTGTTGAGGGAGTAATTCATGAGGCATTACACTTTTAAGACACCCTTCCCCCACAGGGGACTACTGCCATGATGCACCCGCCATAGTAACTTCTGTGATACTGGCTTCCTTCCTAGCATAACGAGGCAAAGCGGTATGCACAGTGCTTGAATGCGTGATGGCTTCTGTTCAGGATTCTGATACAATACCTGTAACTCGTAAGTTGTTAGGTCTCTCTTTTTTATGGTCTTTTTATGTCTCTACACCTTGTTGTATTGCGCCCTCACCCTAAGGTAAATGATGATGGTACATGCTATGCCTGAACTTATGCACCCTTCTTTAGCACCTTCCCAAGGCTGTGAGCCGACTTGGTGTATTGCCCAGACCCCTGTAGGTATGGGGCATCCAACCTACTTCATCGCCGATATTGCGGCTAATCATGATGGCGACTTGGAACGTGCCAAAGCCTTAATATGGCAAGCCAAAGCAGCGGGGGCTAACGCTGCTAAGTTTCAACACTTTTTAGCAAAGGACATTGTCAGCGATGCAGGCTTTAAGGCCTTGGGGAATCAGCAGAGCCATCAGGCACGTTGGCAAAAAAGTGTCTATGAGGTCTACCAGCAGTATGAATGTCCACGAGACTGGACGCAGACGCTCCTTGAAACGTGTCGTGAGGCGGACATTCACTTTTTTACCGCCCCGTATGACCTTGACGCATTGCATACGCTTGCCCCTCATATGCCAGCCATTAAAATAGGCTCAGGTGATATTACTTGGACACAGATGCTCGCTCAGGCTGCTCACTATCATAAACCCTTGTTACTGGCGACCGGTGCAAGCTCACAAGCGGATGTGGACCGTGCCTTGAAGCAGGTGCTATCCCATCATCAGCAGGTGTGTCTTATGCAGTGTAATACCAACTATACAGGCAGTTTGGAAAACTTTCGTTATATTAACCTGAATGTTTTACGGCATTGGGCTACCCGCTACCCGCATCTTGTCTTAGGTCTTTCAGACCATACCCCCGGTCATACCACCGTACTGGGTGCCGTCACTTTAGGTGCAAGGGTCATTGAGAAGCACTTTACCGATGATACCTCCCGCACAGGCCCCGACCATGGTTTTTCTATGACCCCTCAAACATGGCGTGCCATGGTGGATGCGACCCGTGAGCTAGAGTTAGCCCTAGGGGATGGTATTAAACGGGTGGAAATGAATGAAGCACAAACGGTTGTGTTACAGCGTCGTGGGGTACGTGCTAAGCACCCATTGCCTCAGGGACATATTTTGCAAGAAGAGGATGTCACCCTACTACGCCCAGCACCTCACGAGGGACTTTTTCCCTATGAGCTTGCATCACTCCTCGGTAAACCCCTTGCCCATCCCCTTGAGGCAGACGCTTTGATACCCGCATCTGACTATCGTTCTGCTTGTGCTACATAAAGCGTTTTATGAGGTACCACAGCCATTGTAGCTTAAAGGGGTGTCCCAGCTTACCCCATGTAAAGCTCCCGCAGATGGCTTCGGCACTCGCCTTACGATGCAAAGTCATGTCATGCGTACTGTCTTGAAATAACCATGGCGCTTTTCGTAAAAGATGCCATAAGCTCCAGCCAAGATTTTCAGTGATGATTTGTGGACGGGTTAAACTGTGCATGCCCTCCTGTGCGTGCCTTGCGCCTTGCCCTGAACGTCCTGAAGCGAGCCATGGCACTGTGGGTATGGCATACCATGGCATGACGGTTTCATTGATACCAACCTGTGAGGCGGGGAGTTTTTCAGCCACTCGGAGTGCTTCTTCATCATCTCCCCATACACTGGCACCTAGGGCATAGTGTTGTGTGATTTCAGCACGGAGTACTTCTTCAAGTGCGTTATCGTCATAGACTCTTACCGACAACAGGGGTGCAAAAACCTCTTCTTGCCATGGTTGATGATGGTCCTGAACGTCAATGAGGACACAGGGTGCAAAGTAAGGATAGAGAGTATCTGTCTGTGTCGTGGGTTGAGGTAATGGAGCTTCTACCAGAATACTGGCACCATGGGCAAGGGCATGCGTTTTTTGCTGGTGAGCCTTTTCCTGCTGTGACCAAGACACGAGAGGCCCCACTTGGGTTTGAGGGTCAAAGGGGTCTCCCACTCTAAGACGACCCACATGGAGGCGTAAAGCCTCATAAATACGAGTGCGTAAAGAGGCAGGTATCCACAGACGTTTGGTTGCGGCACAGGTTTGCCCCGCATTACTGAATCGAGACCAAACCACATGACGTACTGCGTCATCTAAAGACTCTTTGGGGAGAGAAGGGAGAAAAATCGCAGGGTCACTCCCCCCCAACTCTAGCACACACGGACGATGTCCTGACTGTTGCCTAATAAACGCCCCCACGGCACTTGAGCCTGTAAAACAAAAGCCATCCATGTCAGGGTGTCTTACGAGCTGTTCCCCTGTTTCACGAGACGCATCGAGGCATTGAATTTCATCCGTTGAAAACCCATGGCAGGTTAAGGCTTCATGCCATAGTGCGACGAGATATTGGGCTGTTTGAGGCGTGTACTCACTGGGTTTTAAGAGAACCTGATTCCCACAGAGCCAAGCACTCCCAATCGCACTCATGGGGGTACCCAAAGGATAGTTCCAAGGTGTGATAACGCCCACAATACCTAACGGACGACGATGCAGCCAAGTCATACGCCCCATCGCCAGCATTTTGAAGGAACCCCTTAGCACGGGTTTTAAGGCGTTATGAAGGGTGGCACTTGTAAGCCCATCACAGATGCTTATCGCTGTGAGTACATCAGTTTCAAGGGCTTCATGGACAGGTTTGTGCATTTCCTTGGCAATTATCTCGGCGAAGTGGTTTCGGGATGCCCAAAGTGCTTGCCTGAGTGTTTGTAATACGGCCTTGCGTCGTTGGAAATAGGCTTTTGAAGCAAAAGATAGTTCGGGTGTTTCTGTGAGCTTTTGTGCTTTCAGGCATTTGGCACGTTGCAACGCTTCTTCTAATGCCACAATGATAGTGAGAGGGGTGTTTGGCGGTGTTATGGTTTGCATAGGAAGTACTTTATTAAGGTGGATATTACAAGGAGCATGATGTCCTATTATCTACTAGTCTTTCGTGAAGGTAAACTCAGGAGAAAGCCCCATGGCGGGTAAGCTCCCCCCAAAGGGTAAGCCTGCCTTTTGGCAACCAATCGGGCGTACTTTTGAAACCCCAATGAGCTGTTTTAAATGCAAGACTCCCGTGGTCATACTTTGGCTCGTCGGTAAGACCAACGCCCATAAATAGCCCTCGGTTCTACCGTTGAGCATGGCACTTTGAGTCTCACTGTTACCAATAAGTCCTGAAAAAATGCTTTCTACCAATGGGTCAGCCTGAATACGTACCGTCCCCATACTTGTAAGCGTACTATCTTGCCAGCAAGGCTCTAACACGGCTGAGGCAAGCGTTGCACCTTGCCCTATGGTGTGTGAAAATCTTGCCATGAGCAATTTAGGCGTATGTTTGTCAAGGCTCTGTCCAAAACCAAGTTTAGGGGCAATGCCAGCTTTGTGTAGGATACCCTTGAAGGGACGTAGGATAGCAAGCATCTCGCCGCCACGCTTCCAGCCAAAAGTTTTACTCGCACTGGAGCTATCTTGTGGTAGGTAGGCAAGGAGTTTTTGCTTTTTTAAATCGTACACGTAGGTACTGTGTTGGGGGGTATTGCTTTCGGTGGCAATGCCGTCCTCAATACTGTACTGGGCAAGGGTTTCATCTTTTGAGAAATAGAGGGTTTCAATGTAAGCTTTTTCTTTATGAAAGCCTTCAAGCTGCACAAGCCGCAGGTGCTTTTGGGCATCAAACCATCCTCGTATATGTCGTCCAGTGTCAAGGTCCATCTCTCCCTGATTCAAAGGCGTGACATCCAAATACCAATCATCCACATACCATCCTCCCAATTGTGCCGAAACCGACTGCAACTCGTTCAGTGTTAATTGAGCCAGTACTTTAGGGTCTTTTGTGGCAGGTTGCCAACACCCACCGCTTGTGAACCCTAAAAGGCATACACACACCATAAAAACCCACATGCGGTAGCGTTGCAGGTTGGTATGTAGGGTGGTATGGGCTTTCAGTAAGGCAAACATAGCGTAAGTACCTGTATAGGGCGGTGAGGACACAGGGGAGGGGGATAAAAAACAAACCGTAAATCATGATTAAAAAAACAATAACAAAAAAAGCTAAAGAATACGATAGTGTGGTGATAAGTGCCTGAGTCAGAAGTCGGACGGGGTCTACAAGCTCCTCAGTCGCTCTATCGGCGAAATAATTTGTGTGATACGTATCCCAAAGTTTTCCTCAATCACGACGACCTCCCCCCGCGCAATGAGGCGTTCATTGGCAAGGAGGTCAACAGCTTCTCCAGCCACTCGGTCAAGCTCAATGATGGAGCCTTTGGTGAGGTCAAGGACTTGCTTGAGGGGTAAGTCCGACTTACCCAGTTGCACCTTAAGTTCAAGGGGAATATCCATGAGTAAATCAAGATTTTTAATTTCCGCCTTAAGCCCTCCCTCTTGTGCAGGGAAGGGTTGAAATGCTACGGGCTGCACTCTCACAGGGGTTTGTTGTTGTCCGTGAAGAGGGGCTTGTGCTTGATACGGTGGCTGAGGATACCCATAACCCTCAGGATACCCCGAAGGGGGATACCCTTGAGGGGGGATGTGTCCTTGACCTCCCATAGGGAAGCCCGCTGCTTGATGTCCCGCATGTCCCGCAAAAGCCATGGCAGGTTCTGGGGTGGGGATGTTTTGTGGCAGGGATACTGACGGGGGAGCCATGGGGGTCGTACTTCTTGATGCCATACTTTCCGTTTCAGGAAACGACATGTTTTGTAGCAGTGCATCAATATCATCATTACTGAGGAGTCCCTCGGCTTGGCTTGATGGCACGCTCTCATGGGGTTCTGATGGTGATGGGTGACTCGGTGAGGCTGTTACAACGCCTTCGGTACTCCCAGCAAGGGTATTTAGCCATGTGTTTACTTGGCTGACGGGCATTAAACTAAGCAGTGTGTGGGTTCCTAAGTTCCCTTCAAGCTGTAGGGTGAGGTGTACCCCTACAAGAGGGCTGTTCTGCTCTTCAAGGTCAAAGAGTTCAAGGAGCGTCTCGTAGGATTCATCCATCATCACAGGGGATAAACTACTTACCTCAAGCTCAAAGACCGCTGATAGGTTCTCATTGGCAATCCGAAACACTTGGTTTAAGAGTTCTGCTGCGGAGCCTGAGAAGGTTTGAAAAGTTTCCTCGGTGTCATCTTCTGACTCGCCCGAGGGGAGCATGAGCTTACCCAAAGTATGCAGTGTATCGGGTTTCATCAAAAGCAAATGTGCGCCTTTGAGTCCGCCTTGATAAGGAATATAGGCAAGAATATCCTCTTTCCCTACTAGCTCAAGATGGTTTGCTGCATCTGCTAAGGTCGTTTTAAGGTCAACAAAGGTTGCAAGGCTTGCCCGCCCACTTGTGCCTACAATCTGTGAAAGGCTACCAGCACCCGCTTCCCAAATAATGCCTAAAAATTCTTTGAGTGTGTCTTGTTGTACCTCTGAGAGTAGGGTTGTTTCAAGGGGTGAAAAGCTCGTGTTATCCTGCCACATCATATGAATTCACATCCTTTGCTAACGAACCGAAACCTACCACTTGGTCAACCACTTCAATGGACTCTTCAATACTCACGGCGAGTTGTTTTTTTTGAATACCAGGTTGGCATAAAAACTTGGGTTGTCCGTTAATGCACGCCACCATATCTTGATGAATCGTACTATTTAAACGAATGACATCACCCGCTTGGAGTTGTACCAGCTCTTGTACAGTAATAGTGGATGCACCAAGTAATACGTTGAATGCCACCATAGAGGACTCAAGTCGACTCAATATTTTAAGTTGGTCAATATAGTTTACCTGTCCCGTTTGGTTTTGAAACATGTGCTGGTTACTGAGTTTGTTCATCACATCTTCAAGGACAGGGAAGGGGATGCACAAGTTAAATAACCCTGATTCATGGTTTCCAAGATGGATTTCAAACGTAATGAGGGCGACAATTTCACTTGGAGGGGCGATTTGAATCAGTGTGTAACTTTCTTCCATCCCAATAATATTGATACTGAGCTGGATAAGGTTGTGCCAAGCCTCTTCTAGGTTTTGAAGTCCTCGTTCTACCATTTTACGTATCAGGAGCTGCTCAACATGGGAGAGTTCTCGATGCCGTGTGGAGGCATGACCAGGGCCTCCTAGGAGTCGGTCAATAATACTGGTGGTAATATCCAAGCCAAACCCAAGTAAGACTTGCCCAGGGAGGGGCTGCATCTCCAAGATAAATACCTGTACGGCACGTGACATGGAGCGTATAACTTCATCATACGTAAGTTGGTCCACTGAAATGACATCAATTTCAACAGGCATCCGTAGGTAGGCGGTTAAGGTGAGTCCGAAGAGTCGGCTAAAGTTTTCATGAATATTCTGTAAGGCTCTCAAATGCTCTTTAGGAAACTTGTCAGGGCGTTTGAAATTGTAAACCTTAAATTTCTTTTGTGGACCTTCCTCAAAGTTAAACTGAAAACCGTTTCCTGTACCATCGCTCTGTTTAGGAATGGGCATTGGAGGCATGCCAGCAACCTCAGCATATTGCATGGCTGAAAGCATGGCACCTGTACTCATGCCCTGTGGCGGAAAGTCTGAAGTACTGTTGTGAGCGGGCGGTTCTGCAGAAGCAGGCGAAGCACTCGCTTCCGTGTCACTGCCAAGGGAGTTTAGGAGTTTATCAATTTCATCTTGCGTAAGCATCATCATCATGGGTTTATAACCAGTGGGCTTTATAAAACGTGTTATCTTTGCACAATAAACTCTTCAAAATTGATTCGTAATACGCTGTATTCAATGGGATGAACGAGTGTATTGAGTTGTTCGATGATTTCATCTTTTAACATTTCTTGCCCTTCAATACTACTGAGGGCATTGGCCGTACGGCGCATTAAAGAACTGTTGATGACATCTCGAATGTTGGGTAAAAACGTTTGTAGCTTTTCCTTAAAGGCCTTTTCGCAGGGGTCTTCTCCCTCGGGTTTGGGGGTTCCCCCGCCATGACCGCCTTCACCGCCCCCTTCAGCTGGTTTGTCGTGGGCATGCTTCATTTTTTGAATCAGACAGTTTTCTTCCTCAGGTACTTTAAAGCTTAAACTCATTTTGGCTCTGAGGAACTGATTTTCTGAAGGGCTTCTTGGGTTGGGGGTTAAATTAACCGTGAAGTCTTCAAGCTTATAATTTTGACCTAAACTTGCCAAGGCCTCTGTGGAAGCCTCACCCTCTTCACCATGCCCCGCACCTTCTTTATGCTCACCGCCTTTGGCTTCGCCCTCTTTGTGTTCACCTTCTTTATGCTCACCTTCTTTGCCTTCGCCTTCTGCGGGTTGCGCGGAACTAATGAGCTTATCCACCAGAGGGTTAAGCATCACAGGGCCAAGAAAGTATATGGCAGCACCAATCGCCCCTAAGTTAATGATACTCATGGTCAGTAAAATGACTATCAGTTGCACCAAGTTGATACCACCACCCCCTCCACCAGAGGGTGTGCCGGCTCCCTTGTCACCTGCTTGAGGTTTATTTTTCAGGGCGTTGGGGTCAAACTGTTTTGAAAACATACGCTAACTGAGCCTTAACTGAGCATTATACATTGGAGCAAGAAGTGGTGCATGAATCATAGCCATAAGCAAAATCGCAACACGAACGAGATAAACCCTCAAGATAAACCCTTATAAGCCTGTGAGCCTCCTACAAGTTGGGTTCAACCCATAGGACAGGGTAGGATTGTTGTCGCCACACTATCATAGCAATGCGACGAGGGTTTTGCCTGAGGGCTGCTTCAAACTTCATCCACGAGGAGGAGTTTTCGGAGGTGGGCTTGATTGGGTCTGGGTTTTCTTGGTGCAGTAAAGGAATGAGACTTGTATCTATAGGACTTGTCATGCCGAGTACACTAAAGAGATGGGTTGGTAATCCTGTACGTTGATGAAGATAATGAGCTACAAGACTTGCCCGAGCATTGGCAAGCATCCAGTTACCACCTGCTTCTTGATTAGGAGAAGGGTCGCTGGTGCCAATAATTTGTATACGTAAGTGAGGGTCGTGCTTGAGGGTTTTTTTTAGCCATGGCAGGAGGGCTTCCAAGTCTTTTTTGGCTTGAGGGACAAGCGTACTTTCCCCTAGTGCAAAACATGTATGTTCAGGGAGTAACAGATGCTTCAGGGCGTGACGGCTTTCGTGAAGGCTCTGATAAGACATACTTTGGTTTGTTGTGTCTGTGTAATGTGTCCATGAGGATGGTATGTTCACCCCAGAAAGGGCGTGCATGCTTTGGGTTGCTTGGCGAGGGACGGCTTTTTGAATGATGGTCATGGGAATACCTTCACCGGAAGATGTCTCATGGGCGAGTAATGTAGGCTCTAACGTAGCCTCTTTAAACCGCTGTTGGGCAGCACCCCATAACATTAAGAAACATACCATGAGGAGCAACATCATATCGGCATAAGGTAAAAGCCACCGATGGATATTCCCTTGTGTATGGGGTTCTTTGCCTTGGCGCATCACGCTGCCAGCAGTAGGTTGCTTTGTAAAATACCAATAGTTTTTCTCGGAGGACATGGTTGGTTTGCGTCGTTTCGTTTAGAAAAAGGATAGGACGTTACGATGAGTTTAAGAGAAGGCTACTGTGTCAACTGTGTCATGGGGGATGTTTCTGCGGTGTTTGAGGCATCCTGAGATTGTTGGGTTTCAGCCCAATCATATAGTTTTTCTCGGATGCTTGCGAGTTCATCAGGATTTCTATAGCCTTGCGTCAGATAACTGGGCAGGTGTTTAAACGAAACAGTGCGTAGGGTTTGAGCGGTATCGCTAGTAGGCTTGTTACTAGCGACTTGGGGCTTTGCTTGATTTTTGATAAGCCCCTGAAAGTGCGTGTGGAAGCTTTCTTGATGTGCCAAGTAGCGTAAGAGTCTTTCACGCACATGGGTAGGATGGGTTTTACTTGCAAGGGCAAGGAGACCCTCTTCAATAAAGGCTTGATAATGCTGATATACTTGGTGCCACGTTTTGAGTCGTCCTGCAAGAGGTAATAAAAATAGGTTGGCAAGTGCAATGCCCATTAAGGTGGCACTAAAGGCTTCTGCCATTTTAGGTGCAAGCATATGAAATTCAAGGGCGTTTGCCGCTACGGTACTATGGGGTGTCCCTTGCAGGTATAAATGATGCACAAGCACCCCCATGGCACCAAGTAGCCCCATGGTTGGGGTATAGCCTGCTAATTGTTCTAGTACTTGAATGGATTGCACCAGTGGGCTTTGCCGAAGTGCGAAGTCCTGCTGAAGCTGATAATGAAAAAGCTCTAGGGCAATTTCAGGAACCTCATGAGCTTCAGAGGTACTTAAGGGGGTGTGTATCATGGCTTGTCGTAAAATGGCAATGCCCATTTGAATATGTGCTTCTGGAATACTGATAAGCACTTGGTTAAGACCATCAAGCCCTTTGGCACGGTACTGACCTGCGAGTTCTGAAAATAACAGGATAAGTTTTTCTTCTTGATGAAAAAAGCGTGTGACCTCTTTCCCCATAGGACTCCCTGCAAAAGCCATCTTCAGTGCTTCTTTCAGGGCATGACTTCCAAAATGAAGCCACCCCGCCACCAGTGTGCCACCCCCTACAAGTAACCATACTTCTGGGTTGATAAGTAATCCCCATGACCCCGGCGTACGGATATACATAAATAACAAGAGTCCAACACCAAGTACCAGTGGGAGTACATGGGGTGCCCAACGTTTAGGGTATATCAGAGGGACTGCGTCCGTCATTGTTTTTTGAAGATGGGCAAACCCAATCTTAACCCAAGAATCCATCGCACCTATACTTTCCTAGCAAGCATGCCTAACAAAAACACCGTGAATCGAGTGTCATTATTATACTTCTTGCCTCTTGGATTCCTCTTACCTCATGAAATAACCCCCTCTTTCTAAAGGATAGAGGGGGGTTGAAAACGTTTTGATAGCTTGTGGTTATAAGGTCTGAAGCGGATAACGATGAATCGTACCTTTGTAGTTTTTAAGAATTAACTCTTGGGTTTCGTCGTCTTGCCCCATCACGTAATGAGGGCTAATAGGCGTTTTGCCCCCTCCCCCTGGGGCATCAATAACATAAGTAGGCACGGCGTACCCTGTAATATGCCCTCGTAGCCCTTCGATAATCTCTAACCCTTTTTGAATCGAGGTTCTGAAATGTCTTGTGCCTTTTACGGGGTCGCATTGGTAAATATAGTAAGGGCGTACACGGTGTTTTAGAAGCCCTGTCATCATGGGTTTCATGATGTCAAGGGTATCATTGACCCCTGCCATGAGGACGGTTTGAGAAAACGTTGGCACCCCAGCATCTGCCAGTTTATTGAGGGCAAGCGTTGCTTCAGGTGTGAGTTCATGGGGGTGTGCTACGTGAATACTCATGAAAAAAGGATGATGCTTTTTGAGCATGGCACATAGACTGTCCGTAATACGTTGCGGCATCACCATCGGGACTTTACTCCCAATACGCACAACCTCTAAATGCGGGATTTGCCTGAGGCGTGTCAGGATGGCATCCAATTTCTCATCGCTCATGATAAGTGGATCGCCTCCAGAAATGAGGACATCCCTGATTTCAGGATGGGCTTCTAGGTAGGCATACGCCTCTTCAAAATTAACTTCATGTTCGCCACTACCCACCAAACGGCTCCGTGTACAGTATCTACAGTATACGGCACAGGTTTCATTCACCAAAAATAAAACCCTATCGGGGTAGCGATGCACTAAGCCTGGAGCTACCATCGCACCATCTTCCCCGCAAGGGTCTTCATACTCTTCCACCCCATGAAATAACTCACTGGCTTGCGGTATCATGGTTTTACGAAGTGGGTCGTTAGGATTTTTGGGGTCAATCAGTGTTAAATAATAAGGTGTAATGGCAAACGGGAGGTTGATTCCCATGGCTTGAAAGGCTTCATGCTCACTCTCGGTAAGCTGGAGCAAGGTTTGAATATGAGCGTAAGTTTTTACTCGGTTTTTAAATTGCCATCGCCAGTCTTGCCATGCTGGGGTATCAATAGGGAAGTGTTGTTTCCAGTACTCAAGGCGTGCTTCGGGCGTGAGAGGTTCTGAGGATGCAAAGCGAGTTTGACATGCAGAAAGGTCTGTCACGGG
Organism: Vampirovibrionales bacterium; assembly: GCA_044346175.1. Lineage (GTDB taxonomy): Bacteria > Cyanobacteriota > Vampirovibrionia > Vampirovibrionales > JAJTHC01 > JBJTUH01. The sequence continues at coordinate 4,642 of JBIIZQ010000031.1, read as the reverse complement.
CGAGGGGGCGAGTGTGGGTGTCATGATAGAGGTTTTTTGAGTATAGGGGGTGTGCGAAAAAGCGTGTGTGGATTGCGATGGTATGTGATATGTATAAGAATAGAGCTTTTTAACCGAGGGACATCATATCACAGAGCATTATCCATGACTAGTCATCAACGAGCGTGCCTGCCGAGGGATGGTAGTTTGAGGACATGTAGGCTTTCACCCTCTCCCCCAGCCCCTCCCCCTTCAAGTGGGAGGGGAGTATGTCGTCATACCGATGCAAATCGGTATCCATCCCTCGTTGATACTGCAAGTCCTCTGGATTCCGACTTCCGTCGGAATGACGTTGTAAGATGATTGAAACGTAACGTAGGGGAGGGTTTGCAACCCTCCCGTTTGGGTTTTGGGTATATACCGTTTGTCCGTTTGTACGTTGGGTTTTTGCGGGAGGGTTTATAACCCTCCCCTACATGCGATTGCCCTAATGTTGGGTATGACGAGATAAGGGTATTTAGGATAAATGTGTTTTTAGGTAAGCCACAAGTACATCGGTTAGTTTGAGTAAGGCTTTCCCTGTTTTTCCTAGGGTTTTTGTCACAAGTGAGGGCATGCTCCCGTGGGTCATGGCACTGCTGCGCGTCCCTGTACGGATGGGGGCAAGCCAACGAAACTGCTTCCCAAGGTCTTCAGGTAGTTTGGCTTGAATTTCAAGCCACTGTTTTAGCTCAAGCTGAATATGGACTCGGAGGAACTCTTCCTCTTGTCGGATAAGTGGTATGCCTAAAGCGGTGGCACGAATACGTATTTGCGTGAGTGTTAGGAGGTTTTCAACAGGTTCGGTCATTTTACCCCCGAAACGGTCTATCCATTCCTCACGGATATGATGCAACAGGGTTTCATTTTCGATATTTGCCAAGCGCTTGTACTCTGACAGCTTGATATTTTTACCCCCTACCCAGTCATCAGGCAGAAATGCAGAGACATTGAGGTCCACCACAGCACGTTCTTTGGTTAAACTGGTGCCTGTACCGCCTTGAATATTTTGGAGGGCTTGTTTACGTCCCACTTCATCAGGGCTGGCTTGTTCATCCATGATAAAGTCTTTTAGCATCTGGCAATAAAGGTCATAGCCAATACTTACCATATGGCCATGCTGTTCAGCACCAAGAAGGTTGCCAACGCCTCGTATTTCCATATCCCGCATGGCAATCTGGTAGCCACTCCCTAATGCGTTAAACTCTCGAATGGCATTAAGACGGTCACGGCTTTCATCGGTTAATTGTTTATCTGGACGATAATAGCAATAACAGTAGGCGCTGCGATCACTTCTTCCTACGCGCCCCCGAAGCTGATACAACTGTGCCAGTCCGTAACGGTCAGAGTCGGTAATAATCATGGTATTGGCATTTGGAATGTTAACACCACTTTCAATAATCGTGGTGCAAATCAAAACATCAAACACACCCTGAGAAAAATCCAACATGACATTCTCAAGGGCTTGTTCTGGTAGCTGTCCATGACCCACTTGGAACTTTACATCAGGCATCATGGTTTCCAGTTGTGCTTGCAGCTCATAAATACTTTGTACACGGTTATGTACCACGTATACTTGTCCACCACGGTCAAGCTCATGACGAATCGCCATACGAATTTGTGCAGGATTGTAAGGCCCTACAAAGGTTTGTACAGGGGAGCGGTTAACGGGGGCAGTGTTAATCAATGACATTTCCCGAACCCCAGAAAGACTCATATAAAGGGTTCTTGGAATGGGCGTAGCAGACATCGCCAGTACATCGACAAAGGCTCGAAACTGCTTGATTTTTTCTTTGTGTGACACGCCAAAGCGATGTTCTTCATCAATGACGAGCAAGCCAAGGTCTTTAAAACGTACATCCTTTTGAAGGAGTCGATGCGTGCCAACCACAACATCCATATCCCCTGTTTGCAAACGTTCAATGACCTGCTTTTGCTCCTTAGGACTCCGAAAGCGGCTCAAAAGCCCAAGTCGGACGGGATAAGGTGAAAATCTCTCCACTAATGTATTAAAGTGCTGTTGCGCAAGGATGGTTGTAGGTACTAAAATAGCAACCTGTTTACCGCTCATCACGGCTTTAAAAATACCACGCAGTGCCACTTCCGTTTTTCCAAAACCCACATCGCCGCAGATGAGCCTGTCCATGGGTTTTTCTTCTTCCATGTCAGCTTTAAGGTCTTGAATCGCCTTCCATTGGTCAGGCGTTTCTTCATAGGGGAAGGCTTCCTCCATTTCAACCTGCCATGGCGTGTCTGGTTCAAAGGTAAAGCCTCTGAGTCTGTTACGGATAGCATAAAGCCGAATGAGGTCACGGGCAATATCACGGACTGATTTTTCTGCCTTCTTTTTGGCTGTGAGCCATTCTCCCCCACCCATACGGCTTAACTTGGGCTGTACATCGCCTCCAGCACCTCGGTACCGAGAGAGCAAATGTAACTGGTCAACAGGGACATGCAGTTTGTCTTGCCCTGCATAACGAATGGATAAATATTCTCGCACTTCGCCATCTAGTACAATCCGTGTGAGTTCGGTAAACTGCCCAATACCGTGCTTTTGATGAACCACAAAATCGCCTGGGCGAAGCTGGTCAATGCTTTGTACACGGTCAATATCGTTGCGTTGTCCATGGCGGGTTTTACCCTCTTTATGACTTTTAACGACCCGACTACGACCAAATAGCTCTTTATCTGTTAGATGAATGAACTGGCAACTTGGAAAAATAATGCCGTCGGGTAATCCTTCACGGGTTAAAATAATATCCCGACTACTGAGAAGGGTATTAACGTACTGTGCAACTGTCTCAACCGTTCCCCCGAGTTGATATATCATCTTTTGAGAAGGGTTGAAAAACACCATGGGTAAATCATGTTCTTTGGCGTTATCCAAAAGACGTTGTGGGTAATCTGTCGTGATGACAATTTGATACCCTTCTTGACGCTTTTCACTGAGGTAGGCAATCGCCTTGGGTAAATCTGCTTGAAAAAGCGGCGGCGAGGTTTGCTGTAGTTGTTCAAGTGCCTCGTGTATAAACCCTTCCGAGGGTGTGAAAGACTCTGTGAGCGTAAAACTGTCAAGGTGAAGACTCCGTGTAAACGCTGTACGAAGTCCCTGTGTCACCTCGGTACTGGTATGATGCCATGTTAACGGCATGGGGAGTAAACGTCCCTCAGTCAGACTTTCTTGATGATGATGGGTCAAACGTTCGCTAAACGTATCAAGGGTTTGTGATACTTGACTCCAATCATCCCATACTAATAAACTTCTGGTGGGCAATGCCTGCTGAAGATAGTGGAATGAAAAACAGCTAGCAATGCCAGTAAGGGCGTTGCTGGGGGTCGCTTCCAAAAGAGGGGTGTAATAATCCAGTCCTTCAGGCCAGAAGTTTTGTTCCAAGGCATGGCATTGGTTTTTAACAGTGGCGATAAGAGCCTCTGCGGCAAGGGGTTCTAGGGTGTTTTCACTGAGTCTTTGAGACAACCCCTCTTCCAGTATTTGTTTTAAACGTTGTTTAGCGTCTGTATGCAGTACGCACCCTTGCCGAGGCTTAAGCGTAAGGGTCTCAAAAGCTTGAGAGGAACGCTGGGTTTCAACATCTAACAAACGGATAGATTCAACAATATCGCCAAAAAAGGAAATTCGGACGGGTTCACCAGACATGGGGTACACATCTAAAATGTCCCCTCTTCTTGAAAACTCACCACGCTCAAGTAAAATACTCACACTGTGATAGCCACTATCCGTAAGCCATTGGGTTAGCTGGGTGGGGTCTTGTTCCGAGTCTAATACAAGCGTGAGGGCTTCTTGCGTTTTGCGTTCAGGGTTACGAAATTTTGGAATGAGGCTTTTAGCACTTACTAAAAAGACTTTAGGCGCTTCATGAACGTGTGCCAAGGCTTCAAGGAAAGCCTCATGCTGTGCGAGTAATTCGGAGGGCCATACCTGCTGTTCGTAGGGATTCATGACCTCTGCGGGATAACTCACAAGGCTCTCGGGAGGCAGGATACTTTCAAGCATGCCTTGAAACTTATGGAGATGGCTTGGGTCGGCAACAACCCACAACACGGGGGCTTTTAGTTCTTGAAAAAGCGCCCCTACATGGAGGGCTTTAAGGAAAGGCTGTGTGAGCTGAGGGAGTGTGACATTATGATGTGCATCAGCTTTTTCAGCTTCGGATGAATTTGCGATGCGTGGCTTTTGAGACACCAGTAATTTAGGCAAAAGTCCATGTTGCAACCACTGGCTTTGTCTAAAAATACTCAAACACGCCTCACCAATCGCTTTGGGTGCATAGCTTAGGGCTGCTTGCAATTCAGGGGAAGGTTTCATGGAGGAGGATACTGCAGGGGGTGCATTAGCAGTTTTAGACAAGGCGGATGCTTTGGGGGGCATGGCTTTAGGCGACATGGTATGAGGTGTGAAAGCAACCTTGAGAGTCGCAGTGCATTGAAGAGGGAAGGGGCAGGACAAAGAGATATTTTGTTATTTTAAAGCTATTGCTACTTTGTGTAAAGCCTTCTAGTGTGTAATGGGCTATGCGGGGGATACTTTGAGGAGCGTTTTATCTGTTTTTGAAGGTCTTGCGTTTATGTGAGTTTTGATGATTTTCGTGATGAGCGAGATGAG
>JBIIZQ010000018.1:0-40585 GCA_044346175.1 Vampirovibrionales bacterium | reverse complement strand
CGTTCATGGGTGTGTTATCCTTAGTAGTGAATAATAATCTTCATAAGTATCCAGCCTTGCGAATACGAGCTTTAAGCTCAAGCAACTGTTCGGATGATTTAGGAAGTAAGCTCTAGCGACCCAGCTCTCCCACGGTATCAATGGTATCCAATGTACCTAGAGATGAACGGTCTGCTAGAGCTTTTTTTATTCTTTCACATACAAGAGGATGCAATGATTGTTCTTTCCTCCCCCTGACCCTCTCCCCCCGCCCCTCCCCCTCCGAGTGGGAGGGGAGTTCTAGCTTCAAAGCGTGAGGTTAAACCAGCCCTCTCTCCCCTTGGGGAGAGATAAGAGAGAGGGGTCTTTAGGGTGGTTTGTAACCATCCCATTGGTTGGGGTGTAGGCTTTTTTCGGGAGGCTTACAAAGCCTCCCCTACACGACTGCAGCACGGGTTCGGGGAGTTTGAGCTTCAAAGCGTGAGGTTAAACCAGCCTTCTTTCACATACAAGGGATTGAGGGAGAGGGTAGAAGCCAACACCTCGAACCACGGGACGGTTACGAACCGCCCCCTACAGATGCTGTTTTGGCGCACTTTCTATAAGGCTATGGATACCGATTTGCATCGGTATGACAGGGGGGAACACAGTCATTCCGACGAAAGTCGGAATCCAGAAAGCATGCCGTGTAAACAAGGGGTGAATATGGATTTTCAACCGATTTTCATCGGCATAACAGGTTTAAGCCCTAGCGTGTTTCCCTTACTATAAGAAGACAATGATACAGAAAGCAACGATACAAGTCTTTTTCTCTTTTTGTGCATGACTCCCCTCCGCTTAAAGAAAGCTTTTTCTCATCCATGATGATGGCTTCAAGTGCCTCAAAAGCACCTTTCTCTTCTAACAAACCGTTACCACCCGCAACGCAAAGTAAACTCGCCCCCGAAATTGACCTCTCAGTGATTGTGGGAGGCATTTGGAGTCCAAACCCTTTTTGGCTTGCATCGGCACCCCCTACCAATACAAAAGCCCAAGTTGCACGTGCCTTTGAAAGAGGCTGGGGAGGCGCAGTTTGGAAAACCCTCGGGGATAATATCCATAATGTCTCAAGTCGATATGGGGGCTTGCATTTTCAGGATAAGCGCCTGATGGGTCTGAATAATATCGAACTCATCAGTGACCGCAGCGTTGAGGATAACCTAGCTGATATGGCTTGGGTCAAGCAACATTACCCGCATCATGCCTTGGTGGCTTCTCTGATGTTTGAAGACAAAGCACGCTGGCAAGAGGTGGTGAAGGCATGTGAAGCCATTGGTGTTGACGGCTTTGAACTGAACTTTGGATGCCCTCATGGCATGTGTGAACGAGGCATGGGAAGTGTGGTAGGACAAAACCCTGCTTTGGTGGAAGAAATCACACGCTGGGTTCGTGAGGTAACGCCCTTGCCCATTTTGGTGAAACTCACGCCCAATATCACCGATATTACCCAACCTGCCATGGCGGCTTGGCGTGGTGGTGCCACTGGGATTGCACTCATTAACACGGTGCAATCCATTATAGGGGTTGACTTGGATACTTGGAGTCCGCTACCCAGTGTGGGGCATTATCGGGAGGATGCCTCAGGGGAAGTCTTGATGCGTCCGCAGGGAACTCATGGCGGATATGCAGGGCCTGCCGTGAAGCCCATTGCTTTAAATAAAGTGAGTGAGGTTGCCCAGGTATTTGCCCAACATCCTGAGGCTAACACAATGGGTGTCAGTGGTATTGGTGGGGTAAGTGGCTGGCGCGATGCCCTTGAGTTTATGTTGTTAGGAAGCCATGGGGTGCAGGTTTGTACGGCGGTGATGCACCACGGCTTTGGTATTGTGGGTACCATGATTGATGGGGTGGCACTCTATGCTAGAGAAAAAAACATGCCACGCCTTGCCGATTTAACAGGTAAAGCACTGCCACAACGTACCACTTGGGAAGTACTTGATAAAACGTATCATCATATTGCGACCATCAATCCAGATACCTGTATAGGGTGTCAAAAATGCTTTCATGCGTGTGAGGATGGGGCGCATCAAGCCATTGCCCAGCAGCTTGATGCACCAGGGAAAGTCCCCCTTATTCTTGAAGATGCGTGCGTAGGATGCAACTTGTGTATGTATGTATGCCCTGTGGATGATTGCATCACGATGCGTCCTGTGTAAGCCCGACTCACCCGCATGGTGGGTAATGGGTAACTTGTACTTGTGACAGGACGGGTGATATAATGAGGCATCTTGATGAAGGCTTTTTGTGAACAGCCCTTAGCATTGCTTTAGGATGGTGGTACGTAAATGATAGATTTTACCAAAGTGTTTAAGCATTACGGGCAAGCTGTTGCTTTGAATGGCGTTAATTTTTCTATTCAACCTGGTGAGTTTGTGTTTCTTGTGGGGCCTAGCGGTGCTGGCAAATCAAGCATTTTAAAGCTTATTTACCGTGAAGAAAAAGCTTCTGAGGGCGTGGTCGCCGTAGGACGTGTGGATGTTGGTACCCTGAAAGATGACCAAGTCCCTTTATTGCGTCGTAGAATGGGGATTGTGTTCCAAGACTTCAAACTCCTACCTGGGCAAAGTGCTTATGATAACGTTGCCTATGTGCTTCGTGCCATGGGGGTATCCCCCAAAGAGGTACAACGACGGGTGCTTGGGGCATTAAAAGTTGTCGGTTTGATTGATAAAATTGATGCAAAGCCCGAAGAACTCTCAGGAGGAGAACAGCAACGGGTGGGTATTGCTCGAGCAATTGTCAATGGTCCTTTGCTTGTGGTGGCAGATGAACCGACAGGAAATCTTGACCCTCAGAACAGTGTGGATATTATGAATCTTTTACTTGAAATTAACGCCCTTGGTACGACCGTACTTGTGACAACGCATAACCTTGCCTTGGTGGCACAAGCGAATCGTCGGGTGATTGAATTACGTCAAGGAGAGCTTTTCCGAGATACACCCGCAGGTCAATCGACCGCCGTGTACGGTGCTTTTGTAAGTTAAACAGCCTAACAGAAAGTGTGAACGTCGTTTGCGATGATGACAAATCCTATTCAAACCGTATTTGTTGAATTACGGATTGCCTTACGTATCATTCAAGAAACCTTGGGAGGACTCAAGCGCTCAGGTTGGATGAACCTTGTGGTAAGTATTACGATGGGGTCTATTTTGAGTATCTTTGGGTTACTCTTTTTGGGCATTACCCAAGTGCAGGATGTGGTGAAAGGGCTGGGAAGTAGCCTAGAAATATCAGTGTATCTTGAACCTGATGCTGATGTAAGCAATGTCACGGATGAAATCCGTAAACAACCCTATGTATCTGCCATTGAGCTTGTCAGTAAAGAAGACGCACTGGCAGATATGCGAAAAACCTACCAAGTACCCGCTTTAGAAAATAATCCCCTCCCTGATACCCTGCATGTGAATGTCACAGATGCACGTACGATTGAACAAGCCGTAGGAACCCTCCGACAGATTGACGGTGTGGAAGAAGTCCGCTATGCCTACGACATTGTGGAGCGTATTCAAAGCATTGCACGTTTCTTGTCCTTTACGGGGTTGATTCTTCTGGTTTACCTAGGGGCATTAACCGTCTTTATTATCTCTAATACCATCCACTTACTCATTGAAGCAAGAGGGCGTGAGATTGAAATTTTAAGAATGATGGGTGTTAACAATTGGTACATCCGCTTGCCGTTTTTGTTACAAGGTGCCACTTATGGGTTATTTGGTTCTCTCTTAGGACTCATTCCTTTGTTTTACGCCACTGAGTACGGTCGTATGATTTACGAAGCCTTGAGCTTGAAACAACACAGTGTATCGCTCCTCTCCATTTTTGTGGTGATGTTCTTACTGGGGGCTACTGTGGGGTCAAGCGGTGCTGCACTTTCTATGCGTCGCTATATGCGTATTTAAAGCTTAAGGATACCCTTTCATCATGATGTCAGTTTGGGAGTCCACTGAAGCGGTTGACCCTTCCCATGCGTCTGTGTGGCAAGTGGGTGAGCTAACAGCCCATCTACAAGCGGTTTTAAATGCGGATAGTGTACTGGGATTTCCTGTGGTGGTATGTGGAGAGCTTTCTAACGTTAAGCAAGGTGCCAAAGGACATTGGTACTTTAGTTTGAAGGATGCTACCGATGCTGAAGGTAGTATGGCAGGTCAATCCCTCTTAAACTGTGCCATGTGGCATAGTTATAGTAAGCAACTCACGTATCGTCCTGAACAAGGCATGCAAGTATATGCCACGGGTAAACTTAACGTTTATGCGCCTTCAGGAACCTATAGCTTACATGTGACACGGCTAGAACCGTGGGGGAAGGGAAACCTCCAAAAAGCCTTTGAAGACCTTAAAGCACGCTTTATGGCGGAAGGATTATTTGCTACCGAGCGAAAACGCCCCCTCCCTGCATTCCCTCAACGCATTGGTATTGTAACGGCACCTACTGGGGCGGTGATTCATGACATGATACGCACCATTCGGCAAACAAACCATGCCATGTCGATACTGATAGCACCTGCGAAAGTGCAAGGCGAGGGTGCTGCTGAAAGTATTGCCCACGCCATTAAAACCCTGCAAGACCCCGCTCATAGCTTGGATGTTATCCTTGTAGCCCGAGGGGGTGGCTCGTTTGAGGATTTGTTCTGCTTCTCGCAAGAACCCGTCGTGCGTGCGATAGTGGCTTCCAAGATTCCTGTTGTAACAGGGGTGGGACACGAGCCTGATTTCAGTCTTGCCGATGCCGTGGCAGACTACTCGGCGGCTACACCGACGATGGCGGCAGAGTCCGTGACCCCTAACCTCCATCAGTGGCAGGCTTGGCTGGAAGAAGCACAAAAGCATGTGCAGCATTATATGCACCAAGCTTTCGCAACGCATCATCAGTGGATGCTACAAGCAGAAGAGACCCTCCATCAGTGGCCCTCTATGGCACTTCGTGATGCACGCCTACTTTTGAAAGAAGCCCCCTCCGAACTTCAAGCGGGCTTACTCCAAAGGCTGACATCGGCTTCTCAAAGCCTTCCCCTCATGCAGCAAACGCTCTATCATGCGATGCGTCAAGTCTTACAAACCCACACGCAAGCAACCCTGCAAACCTATGAGGCACTTGAAGCTTACCACCCTATTCATACCCTCAAACGAGGCTATACCCGTACGACACAGGCTCACAAGACGCTAGCTTCTCTCAAAGAAGTAGACACCACGCAGCCTCTTACCCTTCATTTTCATGATGGGACACTGGCAGTACAAAGCATAACGTGAAAAATAAATCACGCTTGGTTTGCCCAAAAAAGGGAACAGAGACACCCAAAAAACGCTTAGGCGGCTGACCAGTCATTAAGTAAAAACCCTCTTGCTAAGGCACAGACCGTTTCGTAGTCTAGACCTGCTTCGGTAAGGTCTTCTGCTTGGATGTAAAAGAGCTGCATGAGCCTACAAGCCTGCACATCCCGTAAGGAACGCTGAACACGCTCGCAAATAATGGTAATAGCTTCTTGTCGGGTCAGGCTTCGACCTGAACCAGGTTCACATAAGCCTTCAGGTGCATACCATAACCCACGCTTCACGGAACGTGAGGCTGTTTTGGTACGAGATTTAGAGTGAGAGGGGTCACGATACCGCATAAGGATAAAAAGCTCAATACAAAGCCATACAAAACATTCATATTCTCAGACGGGATACACCCAAATAGCCTGATACATGAATCACACACTCCTCAAGGGAGTATTTAAAAATAAGTCCGAAACCTTCAACCAGCACAGGTGAGTTTAAGTAGTGAGATAGGTGCTTTATTAAAAGGTTATTTGAATAAGGACTCAGATATAGGTGCTTGTGTTAAAGTGCGAACACCGTAGTCATTGTAGTGTAGAGAGGACGTTTCACAACGTTTGTATATATACATACTAAAAACTACAAGTAAATAAATCAAGTAGACGACTGACCAAAAAGCATAAAGCTGTTATTAACATCTCATTTTGAGGCATCAGGGTGGCATGAAAGCCTTGCTTTATTCACAAAACTTTAACTTGACATCAACTAGGCTGTGTGACGCTTTACTTAAGCTATTGATAAATACCTCATAGCCTTGTTTAGCGAGCAAGCATAAAGGCGTTTTTTTCACGTCATACCCATGAAAAACTGCAAGAGCAAAAGCCACACAACCTAGCTGCCACCAATGTTCTCTTAAGAGACAGGGGCTGCTTGTGTTTGAGAGGATACTGCACCTGGTTTATGATGTGTTTGTAATTCGGTAGGAATCCCTGGTGCTGACTTATCACCACGAATGAGGTATGAAAGCCACTGCTGGGCTCTAGGCATAAGTTCAGCCAAGACCAAATAACTTGAAATATTGCCAGCAGCCAGTGCCACCGCTTTGTATTTGTAGGAGCTATTTAACTCTTGCTTGATGAGAGGTAGTGCCTTTTGAGAGGTCTCTTGAAGGAGCTTTGCAAGTTCAAGGATACTATCCGTCGCAATTTTTTGGTCGAGTTTTGCACCCGCCACGTGGGTTAAGTCCACCAAAGGACGGTGGGTTAAAGCCACTTGCTTCAAATCACCCCCGATATATTGGGATGCTTTTGAACGCACGTACTCTAACTGGTGAGGCGGAAAAAGTTTTTCAGGACTCGCCTTGTAAACAGGAATATGCCCGAGATGCGCGGCCATATCAAAAAGAGCATTGGGTTTTTGCATACGAGCCATACGGTTTTGAGGTGAAAAATAGTGGTAAATATCTTTCACAAGGGCGAGTTCCTCCTCAGGATGCCATGCCGCTTTGTTGGGTGTGGCTTTAAGAGAGTCCGCCAAAGTATCCCAGCCTTGGGTTAAGCGTTGTTGCCATTGGGTATCGGCAACGCCATGGGTCTCATGTTGAGCAAGAGCCTGTTTAAGCGTGTGGAGGGTTTCAAACCGTTGGGCGGTGTAAGGTGCTTGGCGTTTGGATAGAAACTCAGTGAGCTTATTTTGAATCAAGTCAGCCCCGAAAAATTGCATGACTAAAAATAGCCCCTCACGTAAGCCCCAAATGGCAGCCTCTGATGGGTCACGAGAAGTAAAAACACGTCCCAGTGAAATAGGGGCATCTACGCCGATAAGCGTTTGACCCCTTTCCGTAAACGCAAAAGATAGTGCCGATTGTAGGGGGGCTGCACTCCCAAAACGTGTAGCGGGTTCTGTCTTTAGGGTTTGTGGTTCGTTGATGCTAGAAGATGGCAGACCCGTCTTAGGGAGAGGAGATACCACAAGATTGACTTTGGTAGAAGCTTGGGGATGGCTTTGCGTAGATGCGTCGGAGCCTTGCACTACAGGTATTTTAGCAGAGGCGGTTGGGGTGGGTGCTTGAGAATACTCAAGCGGTTGTTTGGCAAAGGGGGAGTTAATTTCAGGCGAGAAAATAACCGATGTTTCAGGAAAAGTATTTTTGGCACTTGTCCCTAATCCTTTACCCGAACCCGTGATGGGGGTATGTGCTTTGGATAACGCATTTGGAGAAGTGGTTGTCGTTGCTAGGATTTTCTTACGCTTCTCTTCTGTGTAGTAATGATTCAGGAAAGGCATCCCGACACCAATAAAGAGGGAGGGAGCCATCATGGTAAAAGCCACTTTTGCACCGTAGTGCTTTAAATGTGGGAGCATGTTCCCTGTTTTTAAGTCGTTGAGAAGGGGGGATACTTGCTGTGCCACTTCAGGAGACGGGGCAAGCGATGCCAATGCCTCAGGCGTAAGGCTGTGTAAAAACTGTGCTTGCGGTGACGTGTGAAATTGTAAAGAACGACTTGCAAAGCCTTTAGGGTTAATATTGCCAAAAAGAGATTTAAGGTCCTCCCAACCAAGATGTGAGGAATGCTTGAGACCTGTCAATTTGAAAGCCTTATCCCAAGCTTTATTCGCAAGATTGACCCCCCAGCCCCACACAAAAGCAGTCACCCATTCGGTTCTGAAAAGCTCCTCACCTGCGGTAGGATTCCACGCTTTCGTGATAGCAACCCGACGTACATTGTCGACACAGTCACGCATAAAAATGGGGAGCATACTCTTTTGGTCCATCGCACTGAGGACCTGATATGCCGACTGCTGACCAACCTTACGAAGAGAAGAGATACTTGTCATAACACCTTGCAATCACAACGAAAAAGGGGCGAAAGATGCAAAAAAGCTTATGAAAGGGTGTCCTTATATCAAGGGACATCCCAAAAATACCGTGATAGTCATCAAAATTGACAACGAACCATAAACCTAAGAGGGGTGCATCTTTCTTTGGTATGAAGAAACAGACCTAGCTTAGGGGATAAACACATGGTGGATACACGCTTGTGCTAAAAGTCATCAAGCAAACTTGCGAAAACTTTGGGCGGAAACGGTGAGTCCTTATTGTAGTAAGCACAATAACCAATATAAGGCATGTTGGTGCATAATGCAATATCATGCCATACATGCCAAGGTGGTTTAAAAGCGGTTGCCACTGTGAGCAAAAAGTAGTCTCTCCATGAAGTATGACGCTTATGGCACATGGTATGGTTCATGAGGTTATTACAATCTAATGTAAAGCATTGCCTTTTAATGAAGCTAAATAAGGGTTTTATAGTACATGTTTTTTCTCCTTAAAATACCCCTGATTTTTAAAAATAAAAGACTCCTTTGAGGCACTTGACTCAGAAAAATACAGGTTTAATGGGCTAGGTATTTTGTTACAACTCTTTACAATAAGATGCCACACACTTAGGGGAGATTGTAAAGCGCTTTTCAAGGGTGGATGTAGCACGTACGAACACACTGGGTAGTATCCCCTTTTTACAAGAAAAGCGTTATCGTTTGGGGGAGTCGTCACACCATCTACCCACAGCTTAAGGATAATCTGCATTGATGGAAACTTCTTACACACGATTTGGACGAAAGATAGTGGATGGCAGCACCACCCGTGACCGCCGAGCGACTGCTTACGTGTATTATCCTACAAGTATTGGGGTTTTAAATACGGGCTATGCACAAGGGTTAACCCCTTTAAACAGTGGACGCTCAAACGTGAACACCACCGCTGCTGAGCCTAGTGCTTCTAGTAGCACACGACAATCCGTCACGTTTAGTCGTAGCGGTTTGGTGGATGCTTTCTCAAATGATACGCAAGCACGCAAGTTTCTCAATGGGTTAAATCCTTCACTGCAAACCCTCTCGCCTGAGTCTCAGGCCTTGCTGGCTGGTCATGATGTTCATACAGAGGGTACCTTGCCACTGGAGCAGCTTAATGGTTGGGCTACTGGTTTGTTTTCATCCTTTCAAACCCGACTCCAAAGCTTACTCACGGAGTCTCTTGGGGTTACGCCTTGGCGATAAGCGAGCATTGCTAGAGATATTGCGTTCATTATTTCATCTTATCCGCTCATCTCATCCGCAAAAGCATTGGCACACCGACACAAAAAACACGGCTGAATCTAAAGAATTTTACTCCAATGATGTACAGCATCGAGGTAGTAAGCAAGAAGCCTAACACTCCATTAGGCGGGGTAGTTTTCCCAGTAACCTCTCTGTGTCTTGCCCATATCTGGTTTATCATTTGATTTATAATTATGGTATAGTGAAAAACCAGTGGGTTATAGTGTCCAAATTTTCCTTGTGATGCCGTGCAACTGAACCTGTATTCTTTTTCTGTGAGCCTGTATCCTGTATCGATTGCTTTGCGTTGGTAGAACGTCGTGTCAATGAGCATGTCTTCTTTATGGTCAGCCGAATCTCAAGATGCAAAGCATCCCGCCATGCAGGAAACACTGCCTAGGGTTGCATACTGTCCTAGTTTTGGCACACCAGGACTTACACTTGCACTGAGAGACACCCTGCGTTGGGAAGAACAATCGTTTCCTCAGCCCTTTGAAACGTCTCTGGACACGCACACGGTTGATGCACCCCTTGGCACACAAGCCCTGCTTAGGCAGTGGACGCTGAAAGATTATGAAGGCAATGTCCTTGCCCTTGCATGGGTGCCGCTTTGGTGTTTTTACCAATTAGAGGCGTTTTTAGGCAAGGGAGGACTATACCTTGTGGTTGAAAACCCAAGGACGCAATTGCGGTATGTGCTTCTCCCAGGCAGTTCTCTTCGTATCGGTGAGCGGCATGCACGAAGCTTGGTGCAAGACCCTTCCTCACAAGTACTTTGCACCGCTGTGTCAAACCCATTGCCTAAACCCATGCCGTGCATGACCCCCTTTTTAGAAGTAACTTTGCTTGAGGCCGCTTCAGGGATTCAAAAAACACCACTTTCTTTTGACTCTTGGCTTTTTAATGCCATTGAGTCGCATACCAAAACACAGGAACTGCTCCTACATCCACCCCACTCAGCGAAACGCCATGAAGCTCACCCCGTTGTTTGTATGCAAACTCAATCAAAATCAACGCCGATTCCAATCAAACAAGCCATGATTCTCGGGGCGGGGATAGGCTCACGAACCCTTCCTTTGACCGATACCACTATGGGGATTGCCAAACCTGCTCTGCCGTTTGGGGAAGGTAATACTGTGATTGGTCATTTACTTGACCAAGCTGCTGATTTGGGGGTAGAAACCCTGTTTGTTAATACGTGCCAACATGCGGCCTCTGTGCAGCGTATTCTTGCAGAAAAACAAGCACACTACGCACATTTAGGGTTACGTACTCAGATTGTGACGATTCCTGAAGAAGCCCCTACAGGTACCGCAGGGGCGTTAAAAACCCTTCTACACCACCCTGAAGAGTACCCAAGCTTTGACCCTAACGCACCTTTACTGGTTCTGCAAGGGGATACCGTGACGAACGTTGACTTGAGAACCTTCGTACAAGGGATGTCACAGGCTTATGCAAAGTACCCTACGTTAAGCGTGGGCATTGGTTGCAAGGAAGTTCCTGATGCTTGGGTGACACAGTTTGGCATTATGGCTGTCACGCCCCATCCTGATTTGACGCAGCAAACGTCTATACAACAAATTGTAGCGTTTAAAGAAAAACCTTCCTTGCAAGAGGCTGGTACTGATAGGCTTGCCAGCACAGGGATTTATTTTTTAACGCCTCGTGTTTATGCGTTGTTGTCTCAGCTTAATACGCATAAGCAGCGTTCCTCACTTGGTTTTGAGGATGAAAAAGAGACTTCAAACGTTTGTAGCTCGAAAATAGTGCCCCCTATTCTTGATTTTGCCAAGGATGTATTCCCGGCATTTTTATCCTCAGAACACCTCATGCTTGCCATGCCTTTAGAAGGCTATTGGTTTGATGTGGGTACACCTCAGCAATATTACCACGTGTTAGCACACCTATTACGAGGGTTATTGCCGATGCCTTTTTCATACCATCAAGGTGGTCATACCGATACAAAAGCGGCGTGTCATTTTGTGACAGGTGCTGATAGTTTACTTGCGTGGCCGTATACCCAGCACTTATTACAAGAGGACACGCCTCAAGTGGCGGGGGCTGTGTTAGCCATTCTCCCTCATGAGGATGCATCCTCCCATACCCCTTCACAGGATTCATTAGCCATGCCCTCGCCTCTCACGGCAAACCTGACCTTAAAACCATCCAGAACCCCAAAAACACGCCTTTCCCAAGCCACTCAGCCCCCCTTAAGAGAATCCATAGCGTTAGAAACCTACCCAGAACAACCCGCTTATCAACGTCGGATATTACAACGTGCTTCTAATGTATCTCCCGCATCTTTAACCTCTTCTACGACGAAGCCGTTCATGGTGAAGATGCGTCCTGAAGAGAAACCCTAGACTGTAGCGACCATGATGACTTCTTCTCATTCTGACTTAAACAAGGCGACGAGTTCTCTCTCAGAGCCGTTACCGTCCACTTCACAGGAAACCCTTGAAGCCATGCCCGGAACCTCGCTTGGAACCTCTCAGAACGAGGTGGCACCAAACGCTACGTCTCTTTTTGATGAACCTGACACGGAAACGCTTTTACCTCACGATGCCCTTAAAACGGTGGCCCCCCTTTGGCATAATCGTAACTTTATGTGTCTTTGGTTAGCCCAAATTTTTGGTCAATTAGCAGACCGTATTGTGTTTGTCGTCTTTATTACCGCCATTGCAAGACAATTTTCAGCCGATGTGACTCAGATAGAAGCCTATAACACAGGGCTTTACATGGCGTTTACGATTCCTGCGGTCACATTGACCATTGTGGCAGGCGTGTTTGTCGACCGGTGGTCACGTCGGGCAACCTTGGTGATTAGTACCATGCTACGTGCCTTGAGTTTACTTTTTTTACCTTGGACACTCGCCACCCATCACATAGGATGGATTTATGCCCTCGCCTTTTTTCAGTCGGCGGCTACGCAATTTTTTGTTCCAGCAGAGGCTGCTTCCATTCCATTAGTGGTACATGAAAGCCAGCTCATGGAAGCAAACGCACTGTTTACCACGACCATGATGGCCTCTATCGTGTTTGGGTTTGTACTAGGGGATACGTTTTTAAGTCAATTCCGACCTGAGCATGTGCATTATGCCGTTGCCAGTCTATTTACGGTGGGGGGTCTCATTCTGCTGGGGTTTAATGCTCAAAAAGATACCCGTTTTATTCAGGTGGCTTTGTCTTCGCCTCAAACTGGTACTTCTCTCAACAACGATGACACCCTAGAGGATGAGACCGAGACTACGCCTCTTCCGCTTAAAGCAAGTTTTAGAGAAGCTTGGGAGCAGTTCCGTCAAGACATGGGGGAAGGGATTACCTTTTTAAAAAGCTCTCCTGTGACTTGTTTCAGCCTAGGACAACTTGCCCTTCTTTTTGCCATGATTGTAGGTTTAACCCTGCTCTTTATTGCGATTTCAAAACAGTGGTTGTTTGCCGACCCTGCCATAGGGTCGCAGAAATTTGGTTATTTTATCGCCCTCAGTGGTGTAGGCATGACGCTTGGTGCCTTTTGGCTTGCTCAAAAAAGCCAACAATATACTTGGCCTCAACGCAGAGTATTGATTCATTTCGGGAGTTTGTTACTCAGCGGGTCTATTTCAGCGTTAGCCCTTACGCCGTGGCTTTTCCCTGACCTCAACACCCCCTCTTATTTAGTGGGCTTATTCCCTAAACTCACGGCAAGGATGCTCTATGTGGGCGTGTGGAACGTATGGCTTGGTTTTGCAACCGCACTGATGGCTATCCCGCTTCAAGCTTTGTTACAAACCCTTATCCCTGAAGATAAACGAGGGAAGGTGATGGGGGTTCAGTATACGCTTATTTCCGTGGCCTCTACCATTCCCGCTTTAGCAGTTGGCTTTTTAACGCCTAGTATTGGTGTGGTAGGACTCCTTCTTTTAGCGGCACTCCCTTTTGGCATTGTGCCTTGGTTGAAGGCTCCTCCTTTACCCGAGCGTCTCTTAGACTCGTAATGCGTCCGTCTTAAAGCCATGTGTGATGAGAGCCTTTGAGATGGGGTTCTGATACAAAGTTTAAACTTTTGTAAACTTTAGAGGTCGTTGACCCAAAAAGCATACGCCGTTTCTTAGGGGCTTTGAGTACAATATAAAGTAAGCAGTCTTTGTGAGGGGTTAGATACCCTATGCCAAGTCTCATAAGAGGCATACAAGGGTTTGACTCATACTGCAACGGTCATCCATGGTCGCACCTTCATGGCTTGCATTGTCAAGCTCGACCACACAAAAGGGTCTGGTTTTTTTATTTATCCTTATAACAGTGTCTTTAGCACTCGTCTTGAGGGGGGCTTTGTCTCCTTCTGCCATGACGTTATTGGCTTGTATCATGAAAAGAAATAAGGTGTTTTGTTTATGATTTGGGGTTTACCACTCAAAAGACAAGCGTTTTCATTGCCTCCTGAGACTTTGACAACAGGCGTTGCCACGCTTCAATACACCCCTACAGAGAACCCTACCACTGAGGAAGCCTCTGCCAAACCAGCCACCCACTTTCAGGAGACAAAGGATAGTTATGCGTTTCAGTCCAAAACGGTGGGCTCCGATGGCGTTGCAGCACCCTACCCGCCGACTGTCCCAAAGAAAACCTTCCCTACCACATTCGCTCCTTTTAGAGATGCTTCACAAGGGATGCCTCAAGTGACCAACCTTCCTCCGTTGGAAAGTCTACAAGCGACCCTTGCACCTGTACAGATTTTTGAAGGTAAATCGCCAGCAGATTTCCCTTTAACGGGATGGCTTTATCCCAATGGTCATAAGCTTTTTGTGGAACAACGTCCTGAAACCCATGTGGTGAGTACACGGACGTTTGTCAATGCGGGTAGTGTGCTTGAAAACAGCATCTTAACGCCACAAAATAAGACCCCATTTGACTTACCCTCGGGCATTGCTCACTTGGATGAACATCTCCATTTTGTTGCCCATGCCAACCATCCTACGCCGAATGCTTGGATTAAAGAAGTTGAAAAATACGGTGCACAACCGAATGCCTCCACTGACCATGAAGTGATTCAACACGAACTCACCTTCCATCAAGAGCATCTCCCTGATATGCTTCGCCTGCATATGGAAGAGGTTCTACAACCTGTGTATAGTCCTCAAACCCTATACCAAGAAAAGCGTAATGTGCTTGCCGAAAGTTGTGAGCGGATGAAAGCCCCCGAGGTGCAAGGGCAAACGAAACTGTATGAAATGTTATTCCAGCGTCCGCACTTTCAAACGCATGGCTTACCTTCCGATATTCTACGTATTACGCCTGAGGATGTTAGCAAATATTATCAACATGCCTACCAGCCTCAAAATCTAACGACAGTTATTTCTGGCAATGTTAATCCGAAAGAAGCTGCAAACCTTCTCGCACCCTTGGTGATGCAAAATCCTAACCGCCCTGAGGGATTACCTGAGGGGCAAGCCACCGTGAATAAGGTGCAACAACAAGCCTTAAGATACCAACAACCTGACGGTAAAATGCAAATGGCGGTGTATACAGACCCTCAATTGCAACAAGCCTTTATTCAGTTTGGTTTCCGAGCCCCCGCCATGACGGCTCCTAAAGACCGTGCCGCAATGGAGTGTCTTTTAACCTACCTCGGCGGGGATTCACAATCGCCCCTGCCAGCTATTTTGGAAGAGCGTCTTGGGCTTATTAGTAACCTTGATATGGAATATGCCCCTTTAAAGAAAGATGGCTCGGTGTTGTTTCAGTGCTACAGTGACCCTACACAAGTTGCGAAAGCAAGTGACACGTTTAGAAACACCTTAACCCAATATAGCCAGCAGCAGTTATGCCCCATCCTTTTAGAGAACGTGAAGCAGCGTCTCAAAACCCATTTCTCATTAAATCAACAAGACGTATATAATGCCACCATGCAAATGGGTTCAGAAGCAACCGCAGGTAGTTTGGAGTACTGGCTTAAATATCCTGAATGGATACAAAATGTGACCCCTGAAGACATTCAACGTGTTGCCAAAACTTATTTGCGTCCTGACCAGTTTGCCATGGTTGTAGGTTTACCAGGTAAAACCCGTGGTTTCCTTCCTACAGCAACCTTTCAAGCTCCTCCTCTAGTACCTAGCAACCCGTTTCATGCGATGTCTACGCATAAGGCACCTGTCGTTAGCCCTTCGAGTCAACGTTTTCAAGGCACGCTTCCCAGTGATGCCACCACGGAGACCGCTACCCCCCTCTCGGTGGTAACGCCAACGCTACAGCCACAGAAAAGTATGTCATCCACTGCCCCCTCTCCTGACCCCCTATCAGGCACTCAAGCGTCGCAAGCGGTTGCACAACTTACCACACTGAAAAATGGGATGAAAGGGCATTTGATATATCAGCCTGATGCCAAAGATTGTCAAATCACGTTTGCCCTTCCTATTGGTACGAATACCTTGCCGACCCCCTTGCTTCAACCTGCTTTACTGAACTGTTCTCCTGTGTCACGGAGCGTACAAACCGCTTTAGCTGAGCGTGGGATTCAGTTATCTCTTGCCAATGAAGGCGAACGCATGCAACTTGTGTTGAGTGGCCCTAAGGGAGATGAAATGGCATTATTAGGACTCGGGTATCAGCTTCTCAAAGAGCCTCTTATGGATGACCATGTTTACCATATGATACAAAATACCTTTCAAGCCAATCTACGTACCGCAGAGTCCGACCCCGACATCCAGCTTGAAGAAAAGCTTAAGCAGCATATTTTTGGTAAAACACACCCCTTTGCACAAACCACCGCTCAGCTGCGGCAAGCTATCATGAATCAACCCATGGAAGACCTCCGCAAGGTATTTCAACAAAGTGTGTCTCGCCCGCAGGACATTACCGTGCAAGTGGTTTCGGCACACCCTATTGACCAGCAAGAAACCATGCTCAATGCGGCAATCTTAAAAAACCAGTGGCAAGCCTCCTCACCAAGCCGTCTTCCTGACTCTTCCATGCAGGGGGCTACCCTTCAAAGCACAACCCCTTTACCTATTCCTTTACCTCCAAGTTTAGAGGTCATGAACACGCTTGACCCCTTACCAAAGCTAGCCAATGGCAGTGCGTTATTATGGAAGCCTGATGCACGACTGAATCGGTTCCACATGGTGGGTGCATGGCAAGCACCTAGCCTTAAGGCAGAAGATAGACTTGCATTTATGATTGCTTCAAGAATACTTTCTGGTATGAGTGGCCCTCTGTTTGAACAACTCCGCACGCAATTAGGTCTTGTGTACAGCACCCATAGCCATTACAGTGCCTTACGAGACCTTGGTGTGTTTACTATTTCAGCAGAAGTTGACCCTAACTTAGATACTAAAACCAAAACGCCTAAAGTACAGCAAGCCCTTGCCCATTTGCAGGATATTGTGACAACCATGGCTCAGAGTCCGCCAAGTCCCGAAAGTTTTGAACGTGCTAAAAAAGAGCTTCTCTTAGAGATGCGTCTTGATGCCCAAAGTGCAAAAGGCTTAGGAGGGTTGAATATGGCACAACTGAGTGTAGGTCAGCCTCCTGAAACCCTTGACATGTTGGAAGAAAAGCTCATGAAGCTTACGCCTCAAGAAGTGCAACGAGTGACCCAAAAAGTGTTTGGTTCCCCCACACAAAGTGTCATGGCCATTGCAGGCCCTCCTGAAGCTGTCTCACAACTACCGCCTACGGTTCCAGCTTAACCCGCCTATCCCTTTCGTTCACCCTGAAATTGAACCTTAAATAGGGTGCGTACTGCATTATGGCGTAGCAATATCAACGTTGTTGGTCAAATCCGCTGGGGTTCGGTATAGGGTTTGAAGATGCTGCTTGTCACTTTCGGGGATAGGTATCCAATAGGCGGGCATGCCTAGGGAGGGATGCGTAAGAGGTTGGTTGCTCGGTGTAAAGCCAGCACGCATCAATGAGCCAGCCCATCGAGAATGTCCCATGAGTCCTAGGGCATGCCCCATCTCATGGAGTATCATATGGTACCTTTCCTTGGGGGTATAGGCATGACCGCTTGCTTTGTGGGTTGAAAATATCAGTTTCATGTGTTTGAGTTGTCCCCCTTCAAAGACAGGTTCTGTGGTAGCCATTTGATAGGGGGTAAGGTAGCCATTCGTGCCTCGGGGTGGTACCATGGCGTTGGGATGAAAGGTGCTATGCGTCTCAAAAGATTGCGTGATTTGATAGACCCATTTTACATGGATATGGGCTTCCTCAGGAGACTTGACCCACACCGCTTTCACATAAGGCGTGGTGAGTGTATTTGACTCCCGAAACACAGGAGCAAGCGTATCTAGCCAAGCCTGTGCGGCTTCTCGAATCATGGGGGTATACGTTAGGGACTGAAACCCCTGAAATGGCACGCTCGGTACCCAGTACAATTTTAGGCTAGGGTTCTGTGTGTGTGTCGCAAAATTCCATCTAAGTACTTGTCCTTTGTATTTAAATACTTCAGACAGGGGCTGTAGTCCTACCGTTGAAAGCTTTGCGTGAGGAATGACCTCAAGCCCATGCGGCGTAGGAGATACTTCAGCCCAAGTGAGTGGTGTGGCGAAATATACAACACTCACCCATAAAACAAAGCCCAAAAGTTTCAAAAGCCCGTAGGGTAGGCTAGTCCATGAACTAAGCAGACGTGGTAAAGCCATAAGCAGTCACTCAAACACTCAAAATAACCTTAACGATATTGATGTGAAAGCTTTTGATACTTTTGTGTCACTTGTTTCGCAGAAACTTTATGTTTAGGTAGGGGAGACTTACGGTCATGGTTTACACCGCCATGCCCTTGAGGAGAGGTTGCATAAATCGCTTGATTGGCTTGTGGCAGTACAATTTTGTCTTTTGCCAGAATGGTTTCTAAAGCAGAACGCTTGTGGTTTTCATTTTGTACTGTTTGATAATTCTGTAAGAGAACCTCTAACACTTTTTTGGGAGGAATGTGAGGGTTTTCTTTCAGTGCTTGCTGAATGACATGGTAGGGAGGGAGTCCTGAAGGCGTTAACCCCTCTTGTGTCCCCTCAGTGGTTGGGGTTTCAAGAACGGTGTCTTGATAGGGTAGAGAGGCTTGCATTTGAGGGAGCAACATCTCCTCAGAAAGTGTTTGAGAATAATGGCTTGTGGAGGGGGTGGTGGAAGGTGTAATTGTCGTGCTTTGATTGACAACACTTTGAGGCAAGGCATAGGACGAGGGGGCATCGGGAGATGTTCCAAGAGCAGCCGTCATGCCTGTTGCGGGGAGGGAGGTTGGGGGTTGTCCAGCAAAAAGAGGGCGAATATGATTTAGCTGACTTTGGGTATTGGACAAAATGGTATGGTACTGACTAAAAGTCTCATCCAGTGAGTGTAATACTTGGTTGACGTACTGTTCCACTTCTGTACGTACCACACCCGCTTCTTGTAAAGCTTGTTGGCGTAAGTTGTTGGCTTCTTGGTACAAAGCGTGTCGAAGTTGTTCTGTTTCATGATGCACTTGTTGACGAAGACTTTCAGCCTCGTGATAGATGGCTCGGAGCAACTCAGACTCAGAAACCATCGTACGTGCTTGGAGTTGTGCTTGTTCAATGGTACGGGCTGCTTGCTCACTCGCTTCCTGTAACATTTGGTCTCGAACGTCGAGAATACGTTGTGATTGAAGAATCTCTTGAGGTAGACTTTCCCGAATGTTGTCCATAAGAGGAATGACATGTTCTGAATTAACCAACGTCATGTGGGTGAGTGGAATACTGGTGCCATTGAGTACAAGGTCTTCCAGTTCTTCCATATAGCGTAAAAAGGGGGAAGCCGACGCTCGGATTTGCATCATCCGAGTGGCACTGGCGGTTTGAGCCGTAGCTTCCTGAGAAGAAGAGGAGACAGAGGCAACGGGATTCACGGAAGGTGCGGCACTAGAGTTCACCGCAGAAGAGGCTTCGGTACTTGTACTCAACATCATCATTAAAATTGCTTGACTCCATCATCCACACAAAGGGAACTACTTAAAGACATTGACACAAGAAAATTAAAGAGAGAGAGCGACAAGTATATGTACGTATTCTCAGTGTTAACGTGAGACCTAGCTTGAGGCGGTACATACCTCTTTTAAAGCCTCTAGGACACAATCAGGGACAAGGTCTGTGACATCCCCACCCAGACATGCCACTTGTTTGACAACGGTTGCATTGAGGAACTGATATTCCAAGCTCGCCATCATAAAAACAGTCTCCACTTGAGGTGCAAGACGTTTGTTCATTTGTGCCATTCTAAATTCATACTCAAAGTCACTAATGGCACGTAACCCTCGTACGATGACACTTGCCCCATAGGCTTGTACCATGTCCACCAAAAGCCCCTGAAATGAAACCACCTCGACACGAGCATACTGTGAGGCGGACAAGTGACCTTTCAATGCACGCTGCACAAGCGACAACCTATCATGGAGGGAAAATAACGGTTTTTTTTCCTCATTGGAGGCCACTGCAACAATGACCTTCGGGTACATATCCAAGGCACGTGTGACCAAGTCACGATGTCCGCAGGTAAAGGGGTCAAACGTGCCAGGGTATACCGCTGTTTTGGCTTGAAAAGAAGAAACATTCATTGACATAGGGTTCAAAGAAGCGTGGTGAATGAAGAATGAGCGGATAAGAGACTGCAAAGCATGACGAGCGTAGCGATTGCGAAGATTAAAGGCTTGAAGGCTCTTTAAAAAACTGTTTTACTGTCTTTTTTAAAGCCAAAAGTTTATTACACTGTAACATAGTTATGACACTTTGAACATACTGCCTTCTTTCCAAAAAAGCCCCTAGGCCACGGCATCTGATATAAAGATGACTGGAACCCCATGATTTCAAGGGAGTTTTTGAAGCACAGGACAACGATACGAATGTATCAGGTTCGTTACAAATAGTGTAACAAGCTTTGGATGCTTTGGGTATCTTCTTGCAAGAGAGTTTACAAGCCTTTACAATAAGATAAGCCTGATGTATTTATTAAGCGTTCAACCCAACAAACCCCTTTTGTTCTCGCTGTCTTGAAGCGATTCCTGTATGTCTATCCGTTTTTTGAGAGAGGCTTATGCCTGAATGTTTGCTCGCTCATCATCGTCATCTTCTCCTTCTATGAATTCTCCTCAAGAAGCTATGCTGTCTCCTGATTTAAAGACACAGACTCCCTCTATAGAGCATGTCCCACTGCAAACTTCTGAAGCCTCTGAAGCACATGTGCTTACGGATAAGTTAACGCCTCCTGAACCCCCACACTTAGGGGATGCTTCTCTTGATGAGCATATGCAAAGTTCGGACATTGAAACAGGTATTGAAACAGACACTGAAAAAGGCATTGAAAGGGTTGACACACAACCCCTTGATGCAGAAGCAGATATGAGTTTGTCAGAATTAGTGGTACAGAGCCAGCGTGAAACCCTTGAGAAGGGTGTGCTTGAACATCCAACCCTTGAACCTAGCACACTTGAAACTGATGGCAGTGTAGAACCCACTGAAGAAGAGTCCTTGACTACCCGTCAAACCCCTGTGGCAACCTTACCGACGATTGAATCGCTTGACCAACGCCATACAGGACGAGTGGTTGTGATTACCTCTGGGAAGGGTGGGGTGGGCAAAACGACCACCACGGCGAACATAGGCACGGGTTTAGCCCGTTTGGGGTATTCGGTGGTGATGGTAGACACCGATATTGGGCTTCGTAACTTGGATATTTTAATGGGGCTTGAAAACCGTATTGTGTACAATCTTGTGGATGTTGTAGAGGGGCGTTGTAAACTTCATCAAGCCCTTGTGAAAGATAAACGACTCCCCGGTTTAATGCTGTTGCCCGCTGCACAAACACGAGACAAGTCCGCCATTACTGAGGCACAAATGTTGGATTTATGTCATCAGTTGAAGCAGCTTTACGACTTTATTTTGCTTGATTGTCCTGCGGGGATTGAACAAGGTTTCCAAAATGCGATTTCTGCTGCCTCTGAAGCGATTGTGGTATGTACGCCTGAAATGTCGAGCGTACGAGATGCCGACCGTGTGATTGGCTTGCTAGAAGCACGTGAGACGGTTACACAGTACCGTTTGGTGGTGAACCGAGTACGTCCTCAGCTTATTGAAGCCAATGATATGATGGCCATTGAGGATGTGCTGGATATTCTTGCCATTAACCTCTTGGGGGTGATTCCTGAAGACAGTGATATTATCGTCTCAACCAACCGAGGAGAACCCGTTGTGCTGGATGAAGCTTCCATGGCGGGGCAAGCTTATAGAAATATCGCACGACGGATTGCGGGTGAGGATGTTCCTTTGCTTGATTTAATGTCACGAGAAGTCACTTGGCTTGAAAAGCTTCGCAATTTCTTTGCCCCCAAAAAGTCGAAATAACGTATGCTGCACCCTGACAACAGAAGAAACCTTTCTTTGAAGGCACTTCCTCCAGTATACTAAATACTAAAGATAACCCGTTTGAACTGTATAAATTGTATCATGTTTCGGATTGAGCCTACGACCTGACCTATGATGATGATGCTTGCTTCTGATACCACATTCGCTTCTGACACGCATAACACCGCTACGGGTAGCTCTGAGCTTTCGCAGCCCCCTGTTTTGCCATCATCCTCTTTGGAAGATGTATCCGTTACAACAACCATGACACCCCCGTCTCCTGCTTTACCTTCTGTAAGAGGGGCTGAAGTGACGGAACCAGCTGAACTCATTACCAAGGAGAGTGTCCAACGCTCCATCCAATTTGTAGGGCATCAGCTTAACCAGTTATGGCATAATCGTGAAGAAATTTCCAAGCGTTCCTTAACGGAGCTGCATCGTTTTACGGGTATTACAAAACAAGTACTTACCGATGTCTCTCAACGTATTCAAGAAGGGGTTCAAACCCGTTTGCAAACCTCACAAACCACAGTGAATATGAGTACCACGGATGACCAACGTTTGTGGCAAAAACGAGAACGCTCGGATGCTGCAAGACGTGTGGCTTTTGACCGTTTGAAGATAGTTCTAGAGAGTGACCGTGAACAACTCACCGAGGAAACACAAGCTAGGATTCATCAAGATATTCACGAGGTCTTGAGTCGTTACTTAACGCTAGACCCCTCTGATATTGCCTTAGAGGTTGTCTTTCTTGACCCTCTTGACCCTGCGAACGCTTCAGAATCTCTCAATGAGGACCCTACCGAAGTGATGCCAAGTATCCATGCACATGTGACGCAAGGACGACAAGGGAAACGCCGTAAGTATCACGAGCGTGGTCACTCGTAAGTGCATTGCGTAAGAGCATTGATTGTACGCTATCTGTAGGAGTTGTGTCTGACAATCCTGTTCCAAACACGATGGATGAAAGATAATGTCATTAAGTGTCTAAACCAAACTTGATGGAACACCTTCACTATCAGAAGATGTTTTTTCTCTGTAAATTTTTAGTATGGGTAGGCACATCCGTTTTAACCCCACTCAGGGTTTAGTGTATTGAGTTTTATAGAAAGGTCCTAGCATACCGTGAAACGTGAAACATTAGAAGCGTTACTTGATGGTGAAGACCTTATGCAAACGGTTGATGTCAAAACCTTGGTGCTTGACCTCGTTAAGCAATTTAAAAAAGAAGAAATCCTTGAGATTTTTTGGGCAAAGCTCCCTGAACTTGATGAAGAGTGGTTACGTGGTTATTTTTATATGAAACGCCAGTAACGCTAAGCCCCAGTAATGCTAAGATAATGTCATTGCTTTTTCAAAGTCTTAGCCCCCATGGTAGAAAATACCTTGGGGGCTAAGTTTTTGTTGCATTATCATTGCATAAAATAGCGATGTACCACGGAATGAAACCTTTGGCATTGACGCATAGGGGAGACTCACATCACGCAAGCCATTGGTACATCGAACACGTTGAATAAACTATCATTGCATTTCATAGATACTCTAATGAACACAGTACACAGAAGCTTATTGCGTAAAAAATCACATTTGATACAAATTGTTACACTTTTGAGCTGTAACGGTCTTTACGTATCTGCCTCAATCCAACGGATGGAAAGCTGATCAATTTCAGGATACGCTCTAAAGTGTTCCCTCCAGTAGCTTACAGCACGTTTACGAGGGACAGGTGGTAAGACTAAGTAACGAAGCTCAGTACGTGCCATGGCAGGTTGGATGTCGGGGTGATGGGGAGCCTCATGAGGCTTAGGCGTGACCCAAGAAAGGCTTTTTTCAAGAATGAGGTCGGAAAAAGTTGTTTCAAACCAGCTTTGAAAGTCATTCGCAGATATATCGGGTAACTGAATCACAAGCTCCTGTACAAGACCACTGGTGCTAGCTTTTAGATTGTAGCGTGTTTCAAGGTCGCCCACACCACGAAGGATAAGGAGTCCGAGCAAGGAAACGCACAATGACAAGAAAAAACCGCCATTTCCAGCAACCATACCCACCGCTCCCATGAGCCATAAGCTTGCAGCTGTGGTAACGCCTTTAATACTACTGCCTGAACGAAGCACCGCACCCCCACCAATAAAACCAATCCCTGTAACAATTTGGGCCGCAATACGTGCGGGGTCTTGCTTAAAGACCTCCCCCGAGCTGTCACCAAGCGGTGTAAGAGGATAGAGAGAAAGAATCATAAATACAGCAGCCCCCATTGCCACAAGCATGTGGGTACGTAACCCCGCAGACTGTTGCTTGAGCTGACGCTCCAAACCAACAATCGCACCCATGAGTCCTGCCCAAGTGATGCGTAAAATGGCTTCTAGGGTAATGGGCGAAAGCATCCACCAAGAAGCTTGCGGATGTGCCGTGGTTGTGGCATCTAAATGAAGGAGGGCGTATATGGGGTCGTGTGGCATCTTTCAGTGAAAGCTTCTCAATATCAATATTAAATATACTATGCAAAGTACGGTAAATAAGCTTTGGCTTTATGTCCTACAGTTTCATCTTGCATTTTAATCTTCCCTGCTTTAAGTGTATCCTTAATAACTTTGGAAGCACTCGCAGCTTGAGTAGGGGATAATCCAAATCTTTGTCTCAAAGAAGCATTGGTCATCACAGTATTGTTTGCACGTTGTAAAATAGCATGATAATAGCAAGCTTGTATTTTTTCAGAGGTGGTCAACGCTTTAAATTCTTTATAGCGATAAAGTATTACTTTAAAGCTCGTGGCTTCAGCAATAAAAGAAGGCGGTGGCAATTGCGAGTCTTCAATGAGCTTGATAACAAGGTCAATACCCATACCACGCTGTTCGCATAAGCCTATCTGTTTACCTAATGTCATAAGTGCTTCATTACGAGACTGAGGAGCCCAGTCTAAAAGCCTGTCAATATCTCCAGATAACGGGCTACCAAGATTGGTAATTTCAATCCTATCAGGGAAAACTTCGACTCTCGGATTTAAGCCAGACAGCTTAAAATCTTGATGTAAAAGTGCATTAACTAGCAATTCACGTAAAGCTTTTTTTGGAAAGTCCTCATAAGTTTTTCTAAAAATATTTTGTTGAAATACTTCTCGTGTCGTTAAAAGAGGATCCAGATAATGGAGTGTTTCATCAATCGCAGAGGCATATCCCGAATAAATGTCAAAATCTTTGATGGCTTCAAAACGTTCTTTTGTATTGTATCGAATCATACGAAGATAACGATATGCTAAATTTTCAAAGTCTCGCAAGTCTTTTGCAAATAGTATGGCCCCAAGATTCAAAATATGATACGTGTCATCACTAATTCGGTCAATAAGTTTTACCTTATCCAAGTACTCTATACGATTCTGTAGTGATTGTGGTGATGGCGTTCCTGTTAATTTAAAATATAAAGGGATGTCGAGGTAATCGTCTAGCATCGTTATGTCAACACAAGGCTTCGCAACCATATACTCAAAACGTATAGTACTTAGACTGCTCCACAACTCACTGAGTAAGTTAGGGTATTTTTTAAGGTTCTGATTCGTTGTGCCAATCTTAATATACTCTTGCCCCATAAAGCTTGTAGGGCTATATTGTGCGGGGGCAATTTCAAGCAAAACGAGACGCTTCTCTTCATAAAATAGCTCTACAAAAGAGTGCGTTAAAGGTGGTTGGAACGAACGGGCAAGCCAACTTTCAAAAGGCTCATTCCCTTTCTTTATTTTATGGGGGTTAAATTCAGTCCCCACAACCTCAATATCATCATTGATACCCCAAATCATATAAGCTTTAGTATGCTTGGTAAGGGCAACAGCATTTGAAAGTGCTGAGACTGTCTCACCAATTTTTTCTGGGTCGTTTAAATTGGTTTTGAACTCAACATGATTGACTTCTTGACCTACAGAACGACACCTTGCAAGACATTCTCTACATGTACTTTCATAGAAAGCAATGTCCTGAGGCGTTAAATCTACATAGTGACGCATCATGAGAGTGTCTTAGTGGTCTTTCGCAGTGGTGACATCTAATCCTAGAAAGTGTGCAGCCGCATGGAGCATTGCCAGTGCATTGGCTTCAGCTTCTTGAGCATTGGTACCAACGCCTTCGGCATAAATACGCAAGACAGGCTCAGTACCACTTGCACGGCAAAGCAACCAGCTTCCGTCTTGGAAAAATAGCTTGGCACCATCGGGAGTGTCAAAGGTTTCCTGCAAGTACTGACGGTGACTTTGTGTACGAGTAACGTCCAAAGGTTTTTGGAAACAGCTTGCCAGTTTCTCAGCTTGTAGAGTGGGTTCTAAGCACTCTGCCCACTGCTGTACATACCCCTTACCTCCTTGAATATGGTACACATGCTCAATAAAGCGGGTGGTACGCAAGCTTGTTTTAAGCTCAGATAAAATCACAGACAGAGGCTTTTGTGCCATCGCAACCAATGCCAAAATAAGCAAATTGGCAAGGATACCATCTTTTTCGGGGACGTGTCTCAGTACTGTGAGACCTCCAGAACTTTCACCAGCTAGAAGGACAGGTTTTTCAGAAGACTGAATCGCTTGTGCCACATATTTAAAGCCCACAGGTGTGGCTTGTGCCGTATAGCCTAGTTGCTCGGCACGTTGGAATAACGTACCAGAGGTTGCCTGAGACACACACAAGGTTGCCC
Source organism: Vampirovibrionales bacterium (assembly GCA_044346175.1). Taxonomy (GTDB): domain Bacteria; phylum Cyanobacteriota; class Vampirovibrionia; order Vampirovibrionales; family JAJTHC01; genus JBJTUH01. Next base: position 14,213 of record JBIIZQ010000018.1, on the reverse strand, counting down.
CTTGGGTATCTACTTGAGGTAACATGGCTCGTAAAGCTTCCAGTACAAGGAGTAGCACATCGTTATTGTCTAAGACTTGTCCTGACTCATCCATGACACCAAATCGGTCGGCATCCCCATCGTTGGCTAAGCCTACAACAAAGGCATCCATCAAGGTGGCTTTTTCCTGAAGTACTTTTGCCACAGGGGCTAAACGTTCGGGGGTGGGGTTTGGCATTGTGCCTTCCGTGTGAGTATCCAACGTGAGTACAGGCACCCCAAAATGATTTAAAATATTAGGGAAGCTGACCTGCCCGGCACCACGCAAGCCATCGTATATAACATGCAGTTGTTTTTGCCCTTTTTCTTGTGCTTGCAGTGGTTGAAAGACCTTTGAAAAGTCCAAACCAAGACGGGTTTTAACATGGTGTAAATAGGCTTGGGTGGGGTCAATTTCGTGCATCATGGCAACATGAGAAAGTTGCAATGCTTCCCGTTGCAACACTAGGTTTTCAGGCTGTGCTTGGAGGGCTTCAATACGCTTTGAAATGGCACTTGGGGCTACAGCACCCTCGTGCGTTAATACGTTAAACCCACCATATTGCCAAGGATTATGACTCGCTGTGAGTAAAATAGCCCCCGCCGATTGGTCATTTTTAAAGACAGGACATACTTCTTCAAGATACGCTGCTGCATAGGCAACAAGAGGCGTTGGAACGGGATGCGTAATGACCACAACATCAAAGCCTGACTGCTGAGCCCATAAGGCAACTTTAGGTAAAAAGGCACGGGTTTTTTCCCGAGTATCGCCCCCTACCACAAGAACCGTACGAGGGGTTTCACCACGTGCTGCTTGTGCCTGTGCATCCTGCACTAAGCCATCACATACCGCACGGGTGAGTTGGTATACCACCGCATCATTGAAGCCCTCAGTGAGGTCGCTACGATACCCCGAGGTACCAAAAGGATACACGGTAATAGGCTGTTGTACGGCGGGAGTAAGGGTTTGGCTCAACATGGAAATAACCTCAATAAGGGGGAGGGTACGCAGGAAGGAGAGGGACAGAAGGCTTGCTAAGCACGTAGGCTTTGAGAACAAAGACGTGTTGATTGTGTTTAGTGTATCATAAACGAGACAACAACAATGATACCTGACTCGCTCAAAGGCTCATGTCACTCTCTATGCTCTATAGATGTCGACGCTTTGATATCATTATCTTGATATTATTTATCATGCCCACGAAGCCCCTTCAGACGCTTGCACTATAAAAGGATACCCCCTCTATGAACTTATCAGCAGATGTTCATTCTACAGATATGCATACCACAGACATTCATACCCATGTCCAAACGGTACAGCCTCGTAAGGTTTACGTAGAGACCCTCGGGTGCCAGATGAACTTTTCAGATAGCGAGCTGATGCTTGGGCTTCTTGCACGAGAGGGCTTTATCCCAACAGAAGATAAATTAAACGCTGATTTAATGATTCTTAACACATGCCAGATTCGAGATAACGCTGAAAGTAAAGCCTATAGTTACTTGGGACGCTGGGCTCAACTGAAACAAAAAAATCCCCATGTCAAAATTGCCATGGCAGGTTGCGTGGCACAGCAAACGAAAGAAGATGTTTTTGAACGTGCCAAATATGTAGACCTTGTTTTTGGAACCCAAAACATTCATGAACTTCCTCGACTCGTGCGCCGACTGTTTGATGCTGGTGAAACCCATGTATTGGCGGTAGACCGTCAGCGTGAGGGGAGTACCTACGACTATTTTTCAGACATCACAGCCGTACGTAAAAGTAATGCCTCTGCATGGGTGACGATTATTGAAGGGTGTGACTACTTTTGTACTTACTGTGTGGTGCCTTATACCCGTGGGCGACAAATCAGCCGTTCACCAGAGTCTATTCTTGAGGAGATTCAAACCCTTGCGAGCGAAGGCTACAAAGAATTTACACTGTTAGGACAAACTGTGGATGCTTACGGTAAGGATTTCAAAGACCGCCACTATGACCTTGCTGACCTCTTTCAGGCTGTTAGTGCCATTCCTGGTGTGGCACGTATTCGTTTCATGACAAGTCATCCGCTTGACCTGTCTGACCGTATCATTGAAGCCATTGCGACTTTGCCTAATGTAATGCCCTACATTCATATTCCCATGCAAGCGGGTAACACCGAGATACTGGCACGCATGAAGCGAGGCTACACCGCTGAGGCGTATTATACACTGGTTGATAAAATCTATGACCGCATTCCTAACGTTGCCGTCACAGGTGATTATATTGTGGGTTTCCCTGGTGAAACAGAAGCACAGTTTCAAGACAGTATTTTTTCGGTGTCACGTGCCAGAAAACATGCCGCTAATACCGCCGCCTACTCCCCCAGAAAACAAACACCAGCGGGCATATGGGAAACTCGTGGGGAGGGTGTCATTTCAGACGAAGAAAAGCAAGACCGTCTTCAACGTTTGAATGCTGCGATTACGGAAGAATCTGCCAAACAAAACGCCGTGTACCACCATACACGTGTGACGTTACTTGTGGAGGGGCCAAGCCGTCGTAACCCTAACCGACTCATGGGGCGAACCCCTCAAAACAAAGTGGTGAATTTTGACCTCCTTGACCCACAAACCAATCGCCCCCTCCCGCCCGAAGCCGTGGCACGTTGTATCAATTACCTCATGGGGCAATTGATAGAAGTGCTTATTATCGATACTGCTGCTTGGGCGTTACTGGGTGCTTATGAAGTCCCCATGCCCTTGCTTGAAGTGATGGGCTACATTGGCTGCGAGGAACACCAACTTGTCTAATTTGTCCGTATTGCTTCGTCCAAGGATTTCAGATGAAACGCATCAGGCTCTGGAAGCTTTAAGACACCGTGTGGCATCGTGTCAAGCATGTCGTTTATGCGATACACGGACACAGACTGTTTTTTCAGATGGTACCCCCCAAGCTCGTGTCATGTTTATTGGTGAAGCGCCAGGTGAGCAAGAAGACCTTACAGGAAAACCCTTTGTAGGACGTGCAGGGAAATTACTCACTGAGATGATGGCTCAAGTGGGACTCTATCGAGATACAACCCCCCAAGCTCCCCAAGCTCCCAACGTTTATATTGCCAATACCTTAAAATGTCGCCCTCCCGGGAATGCAACGCCTACACCTGAACAACTCCATGCGTGCGGCGGATACTTGTTTGAGCAAATTGAACTCATTCAGCCTGAAGTGATTGTATTGGTAGGTTCCACAGCATTTTATTGGCTATTTCAAGAAAAAATCCCTATTTCTAAAATCCGAGGCTTGTGGATGCAATCTCCGAAAGTGAATGCCCATGTGATGACGGTGTTTCACCCCTCTTACTTGTTGCGTCAGCATAGCTTATCTGAAAATGCACCTAGAGCCTTAACCCTTCGTGACCTTCAGGCCGTAAAAACCTATTTATCTCAAACGCCGTGAGGTCACTTGTAAGGCAAAACAGAAGCCAATCAGGGTTTTATTAGCCTGTATACCTGTTTTGTCTTGCTTTTACAAGGGTGAATGCAAAGGTAAAAGCAAGGCGTAAACCCCTTGAAGCCAATAAAGGTTCTCCTGTGGTCAGTGCCTATCCCTTAACACCTCGAATGAAAATGCTCCTGTCATCAGTGACTTCCAAGATGTCTTTTTCGGAAGCCAAGCAGGCTTGTGAAAAAACGTTTGTTGAAGTACGAAGACAGTTTCCTGTTAAAGGAAGCCCTACTCGACTTGAAGCAAGAAATAATGCACTATTTGACCGTATCCAAATCGCTTCTCGTCACTTGCCTCCTACGATTAAGCAGCAAAATTACGCAAGACACAAAAGAATCTCTGAGATTGCCACACACCAACAAAGAGAACTAGATAAACTGCGTGAGACCGATAGTGCTTACTATCGTAAGGGTCTCTTGAATTGTGGTGAGTCTTGTCAACTCGCTATCAATAGTCTAAAAAAACGTAAAGTACCAGCTACTTTAATCAATATTTCTTATAAACCAGCACAGCGATTTTTCCCACAAAATGATGAACATGGGGTACTTGTGGTGAATACAAAGCCTAATTTTCAGTTGGATATGCCTGCAACGCATACTGGGCAAGAAGTTTTCTTTGACCCTCAAAATGGTATTTGGGACTCACTCCATAGTGGCCTAGATAAAAGTTTACAGCTTTTTGGTGTGGCAAAGGGTGCAACCCCTACAAGAAACTATAATACGATGGCAACAAACCAATTTTATTTTTCTCAACAAAAGATTTAATACAAGAGGCTATGATAATTTATGCAAGTACCCATTATAACAAAGAGAAATTTAAATCTGATAACAAAGAATCTTCAAAAAGCAAACAAAATTCTTTCACCACACCGTCGTGTCATAAATAGAGATACCATTTCAACAAAATTCCCTAAATACATCATACAATCATTTGAAGAGCCAACACTTGGAAACCCTAAAAATGGGCTAACACATATTTTGTACAAAATTGATGGTGATTTCACAGATTTTAAGAACAAGCCTAAAGGAGCGCATACCCCTTTACGCAATAGCACTGAAAGCCCAAAAGCTTATGACTCTAACACCTCTTATATTTTAACACCGCTTCAGGCTTGGAGAAAAGATAAAGCTCAGACCCAATACTACGGTATTCAACCTAAACCTATCGGACTTGGCGAAGAGGCTGATGTTTACGAGCTTGTAAAAAGTGAAACTTTAAATGAGCCTTTACCAAGTCATATGTCTGAATATTTTCCAACCGAACAAGTTTTAAAACTGACACAGGAAACGCGTCCTCAGTTAGTTAAACGTCTTGGTGCAAGTCAAGTTCCTAAGGTCATGGCACGTAAACGAGCTGCACAAGTGTTACTAGATGAACCTATTCAGCCAAATAAACCTGGTAGTGATTCTATTCGAGAAACTTTAAAAAAACAGAATGTAGATGTACTTCCATTAGATAGTTGGCAAGAAAGTAAGCCTAATAAATTACTACCAAAAACTTATGCCTACACACAATCCTATATTCCGCAAATATACCCCGATGCGAAACCTGTTCAAAGCCTCCCAGAGTTCTATCATGCTGACATCTATAAAGACTTAAAACGTAACTATGTTGAAACGTTAGAGACATTACCTCATGTAACGCAAAACCCAACGGTTAACCATAAAACCCTTACCGGTGATTTACACACAGAGAACGTTTATAAATTACATACCAAACTTATACTTCCTGATATTGCTGGGTTTTATCATCCTAATGACCCTGAATCAAAAAATATAGGGGCTTTTGATAGCTTATATCGAGCTTATGTACCCAGAGACTAAGATAAGAACAACGATAGGCACTTTTAAGACTAAGTATATGCCTATCGTTGTTCTTCTGCGAGTGGTGCGTTTTTACCCTCCCACTAAGAAAGAAGGAGGGTAAAAAAGAATCGTTACTTAATGACAATGCTCACGAGCTTATCAGGTACTACCACAATTTTCTGGACAGCTTGCCCTTGCGATTCAAGCTGTGCTAACCACTGCTTTGTTTTTTCTGAAGCAAGCACTTCGGCTTCTAGGGCTTCTTTTGAAAGTCCCACAGGCAACACAAGTTTGTCTCGAATCTTGCCATTTACTTGGACAACCACCGTGACTTCTTCTGCGACAAGTGCCTCGACATCCACCTTAGGCCAAGCTTGTTTCAATACAGAAACATACGTATCAGGCACCTCAAGAGCGTGTGCAGAACGTTCTGGATAGGAAAGACGATACCATAGACTTTCAGCAAAATGAGGTACCACGGGTGCCATTAACAATATCAATGTATGCAAGGCATAGCTTACGACAGGGCAGCCTTCTGAGGTTTTAGGATGTTTGCTGAGTACAGCAACCAACTCTCGTAACTTGGATATCATGGTATTAAACTGGTAGTGGTTTTGCACATCTTGCGTAATACCCTGTATGTAATGGTGTACCGCACGATAGAGTGTTTTTTGTTCAGGGGTCATGTTTGCCATCGGGATAAAAGCATCTGCCTGAAACCCACCACTGCTACTTGCTACGAGCTGCGGTAAGCGTCCAGTGACCTCACGCCATACCTTGTGCAGAAAACGATAACAACCCTCAACCCCCGTATCCTTCCAATCAAAGTCTACCGCTGGAGGAGAATCACTTAAAATAAAGAATCGGGCGGTATCGGCACCATAGGCTTCAATAATGGCATCAGGGTCTACAATATTCCCCTTGGACTTGCTCATTTTAATACCATCTTTTAATACCATACCCTGGGTTAACAAGCGTTTAAAGGGTTCCTTCACCCCACCAGTGTAACCCCCTGTGTGTAGGGCTTTCATGAAAAACCGTGCATACAATAAATGTAAAATGGCATGCTCAATACCACCAACGTATTGGTCAACAGGCATCCACTTAGAGACAAGTTCTGGGTTAAAGGGTTGCTCGGTATTATGAGGGTCTAGGAAGCGTAAGTAATACCAAGAGCTACATACGAAGGTATCCATGGTGTCGGTTTCACGACGTGCATGCGGATTCCCGCACTTGGGGCATACCGTTTGTGTAAAATCGGGATGCGTAGCAAGTGGAGAGGTACCCTTTCCTGTAAAAACAACATCCTCAGGGAGTTTGACAGGAAGCTGCTCAAGTGGTACGGGTACAACACCGCAATCATCACAGTAAATAATGGGGATGGGAGCCCCCCAATACCGCTGGCGTGAGACTAACCAATCTCTCAAACGAAACTGAATTCTCTTTTTTGCAAAGCCTTCCCGCTCACCAAAGTCAACGATATGTGCCTTGGCTTCTTGTGACTTTAAGCCATCAAATTGCCCTGAATGACACAAAATCCCCTGACCCGTATACGCTTCTTCTAGCGGTGTATGTGGTACGTCACTGTCAGGCTGAATCACAACTTGTACAGGGAGGTTAAACTGTGTGGCAAAAGCAAAATCACGTTCATCATGTGCAGGCACTGCCATCACAGCCCCTGTACCATACTCCAATAGGACGTAATCGCTTATCCAAATCGGAACAAGCTTTTGAGTATACGGGTTTTTTGCATAGGCTCCTGTAAACACGCCTGTTTTTTCTTTGTTTAAGCTGTTACGTTCAATATCAGTTTTGTGTTTAGTTTCTGCTTGGTAGGTTTCTACAGCTTCACGTTGTTCAGGGGTTGTAAGCACTGAGACTAAAGGGTGTTCGGGTGCCAGGGTGAGGAAACTTGCACCATAAATCGTGTCGGGGCGTGTGGTGAAGACCGTCACAGTAGCATCGTGGTTTGCCACAGTAAAAGTAATTTCAGCCCCTATGGAACGGTCAATCCAGTTTGCTTGCATGAGTTTGACTTTATCAGGCCACTCGTTAAGGGTCGCTAAACTGTCAAGGAGTTCATCCCCATAAGCGGTGATTTTAAAAAACCACTGACTCATATAACGCCGTTCTACTAATGCCCCTGAACGCCAACTCTTCCCGTCTACTACTTGCTCATTGGCTAGCACGGTTTGGTCAATAGGGTCCCAGTTAACGGCAGCTTCTTTTTTGTAGGCAAGCCCTTTTTCATACAGGTATAAAAAGAGCCATTGTGTCCACTTGTAGTAGTCTTCTCGGCAGGTCATAAGCTCCCTATCCCAGTCGTAGGAAAAACCTAAGCGCCGTAACTGGGTTTGCATGGAGGCAATGTTATTGTAAGTCCATTCATCAGGACGAGCATTTCTTTGAATGGCAGCATTTTCAGCGGGCAATCCAAAGCTGTCCCATCCCATAGGATGCAATACCTTTTTACCCTGCATGGTGTAAAAGCGTGCAATGACATCCGTCAAGGTATAATTCCGAACATGCCCCATATGGAGCTTTCCCGAAGGATAGGGAAACATACTCAAGGCATAAAAAGTATCTTCAGTGTTGTCATGAGGCGTTACGTCAACTTGGTAGAGTTTCTGAGTATCCCACCAACGTTGCCAAAAAGTTTCGCTGTATTCTGGTAAATAGGCATCTTGTTGTTGAATGTCATTCAAGGGCAAGGCTGGGGTCGTGGACATACGATAAACTTCCAAACTAATGGGATAATACATAAAAACGATATTCAGAAGTGAATAATCTTGGCGCGTGCTTAAAAGTTAGAACACACCTCAATAGAGCGAAGAAAAAGACTCGACTTTATCAATAAAGCATCCGCATGGACGATTGATAAACGCATCAGACATCTCAAACCCGTCTATGAGACCACCATAGTCTTGTGGGGTAACCAGGTGTTATAAAATCTTACATGACTGGGTGCATACGACGAATAAGCCTTTTTAGTCAAAAAGAACCTCGTTCCAGTGTACTCGAAAATGCCCCAAAGATAAAACCATCAACGTGTAGCCTGTGTCATGCGGCATGGAAAAGTACATTGTGTAGGTTGTATCAAAGCTTAGGACTCTTGTAAACTAAGACATTATCCTTGATTTTAAATGCCTGTGTTTTTATTGACCTATCTTAGGCTACTATCTATTGCTAAGCCTGTTCCCCTCTTTCACACTAGGATACTGCCACGATGCCCCACCTTACCCAACCGACTCATACGCTGTTCTGCCATTGGGTGCGTACTTTATCACACACGGTGTATCCGAGGTATCGGGGTATTGGCATGCTTACGCTGCTTAGCATGGGTCTCTTTTATATGGGGCATGATGCTTTACTCCATGCACAGGAGCCAGATACGTCAGTGATTGTGCAGGCTCCCACCGTAGCTCAGCAAACGCCTGCGAGTAGTACCAGTCCTCAATATTTTTTCAGAGCCAAGGCACGTGTGAGCGTTGTCAATCCTAACGCCAAAACGAACCCCGTTGCAGGTGAACTACCAGGCTTTAGAGGACCCAACCAACTTGTACTGTACAATCGTTTTTTTACTGCACCAAACACTGAAACGAATGAGTTTGGGTTTGAAGCCACCATTTTACCCATTGACCTCATTAACCCCAGTAAACTGATGCCTTCAAGTGAACCTACAGAGGTGCCACCATCAGTGCCACCTAAAGAAGGTATGCCTGAAACAGAAAGTCCTGAAGGTAGCTTACAAGCCTCACCCCCTGAAGCTACCGCAACGCAAGCACCCAATGAGGAACCTCTTGACGTACCTGAAACAGAAACCAAACCTGCGTTTAGCGGCATGGTTGTATTGAGAGAAGGGCATGAGTCTGCCATTCCTGAAGAAGGCTTTGTACTTAGTGGGCATGGTACTATGCGAGATTGGCTTGTAAAATATGCTCCCCTCGGTGCTAGAGTCCGCTATCACGCCTCTTCACAAACGCTTGAAAGCGTGATGGATTTGGATGGCTACTGGTACCAATTTCAAGAAAAACTCAAGCGGGTTGAGCATCCTAGCTTAGAGTTTCAAGAAGCCATGGAGACGTTTCAGCAAGCCTTACAACGCAAGATTGAGACCAAAGCCTACCAAGAAGCGGCGGCGATGCTTGCAAACGCCCATGGTGAAACCACGTTTTTAGATGAGGCATTATGGCGACAATACCCCACTTTCAATCAGGAAGCCCCAAAAGGCGTATGGATACGCCCTACCGAGACCTCTCGTGAGGCTATTGCAAAACGTCTTGAGCAGTTTCAGAAAGCTGGACTCAACACTATTTTCCTTGAAACCTATTTTCATGGGATGACCATTTTCCCTTCACAAACCTTTGAGCGTTACCATATTCATGAAGGGCATAACCCTCGCTACCAAGGGGTTGATATTCTAGGGATTTGGGTAGAGGAGGCTCATCGTCGTAACATGAAGCTTCATGCGTGGCTCCATACCTTTTACGGCGGAAGTCAATATTATCAAGCCCCTGGTCCTATTTTGAGGAAATATCCTACTTGGGCAAACGTCCAATACTCGGCACTGCGTAAAGTCAAAGAATGTTATGATGTGCCTGTAGAAACCCCTCAAGCCAGTATAGCTTCTGCCGTGAGTCATGCCAACAACATGACTACTAAAACCGCAGCACCAGTCGTAGAGGTTCCAACGGCTCCGGCACCTAAAACCGTTAAGCAATGTCAAACCTACGTGACTTCTCCTGCTCGTCCTGTGATGTCAACTTTGGAGGACGGTGCTTACTTCCTAGACCCAGCTAATCCTGAAGTGAAGGAGTTTTTACAAACCCTGAGCCTTGAAATGGTCACTCGTTACCCTATTGACGGTATTCAATTTGATTATATTCGTTATCCTAACAGTATGCCCCCCCTTGCAAGCCAGGGGCTTATCACCGCATGGGGTTATAGCGATATTGCCCGCTTAAGTTTCAAGCGTCAGTTTAATCGTGACCCTGTTAGCATTTCACCTGCTATGGCGGACATGTGGGGACATTGGACGTTTTTTAAGCAGACCCAAGTCACTGAGTTTGTCAAAGAAACCACCCTCAAGCTCCATGAGCAGCGTCCTGAGTTGATTACCTCGGCTGTTATTTTTGCAGATACTTTTGGTGCATTACGCCGTAAGTGCCAAAACTGGGTATTATGGGGACAAGAAAAATATGTCGACTGGCTTATGCCTATTGTCATGGCAGCTTCTCCTAAACAAGTTGCCAAAGAAGTAACGCTCGTACGTGAGGCGACCCATCAGCAAGTGCCAGTTGTGGCGGGTGTATTTGCTCCCTATTTTAAACTGGGTGCTGAAACCCTTCTTGACCAAGTACGTTATGCCAAAGAGGGTCAGGCAATTGGTTTTACGATTTTTGAGGCGGCACATATCACACCTACCATGTATCGTGCTATGCAGGTCAATACCGAAAGTGCTTTACCAAATCAGTCATCGACCCAAGAAACTACCGTAACCCGCCCCAAACAATCCTTACCTCAAGCGATACCTCATCCAAGCCTGCCACCTAAAATGCTCACCCCCATTGAACTTAAGGAGCAAGCCAAACGACAGTCTCAAGAAGCCTCATCTCCCCGAGGGCTTACACGCATTTTGCGTGCCATTTATGCCACGCAAACGCCTTAAAACCATGCCTATGAGGTATAAGGGTATTCTAAAAGTTTTTATCTTGATATTGACGAAAGCTCTACGAGTAAGCTATAACAACAGAGTAATGTTTTCTGATAATTGCTTATCTTGAAAATGTGGCGTTCATGACTGTGTGCATGGCGATGTGTATGTTATGTGATTGTATCATTCATGGTTTAGTTGTGAAATTTTCACAAGGGATCCACCGAACATGTTCAAAAATATCGCGCTTAGCTTGTTAGCTCTTGTTGCTTGTGTTTCTTTCGTAGGTTGCCAAGGCGCTCAAGCTCCTGAAACCGCTCCTGCTACTGAAGCACCCGCTGCTGAAGCTCCTGCCACTGAAGCTCCTGCTGCTACTGAAGCACCCGCTGCTGAAGCCCCTGCCGCCGAAGCTCCTGCTGCTACCGAAGCACCCGCTGCTGAAGAACACCATGAAGCTGGTCACTAAGTTTAAAATACTTAGCTAAAACCATGTTTTAATCGCTCTTGTGATGATTTTTCACAAGAGCGATTTTTGATTAACAGGCTGTTTACAAGGCAATGGTCAGAAGTATCTACCAGCGTGCTGGCACACCTACCACAAGGGTCTTTTCTGGTACGGACTTAGTTACGACAGCATTCGCACCAATTTGGCTACCATACCCAATCATAATATCGCCCAAGACCTTGGCACCTGCGCCAACCATGACCCCATCTTGTAAGGTAGGATGACGCTTTTGTCCTCTTGCCAAGGTCTTACCACCTAGCGTAGCACCGTGATAAAGTGTCACATCATCTCCTAGACGTGCGGTTTCGCCAATCACCACCCCCATACCATGGTCAATAAACAAACGGCGCCCAATTTTAGCCGCAGGGTGAATCTCAACCCCCGTCAACGAGCGTATCCACTGAGACAGGAGTCTTGCCGTGAGCTTATGCCCTTTTAACCATAACCAGTGGGCAATACGATGTCCCCATACGGCATGTAAGCCAGCATAACATGTGAGTACTTCCCATTTTGAACGGGCAGCAGGGTCTTTGTGAAGAACACAAGCAATATCCTCTTGCACTAAAGTGCGTAAGTGCAAGAGGGCTTTCCAAACACGTCGAGGCATGGCAGAGGTTATCCTTGTCGCTCAAGAGGTTGGTTTTTTTCTGATATCCATGTGCGTACACTCTCAATGGGAGGTGCATCGGGCAAATGTGTTTCTAAGGCTTGTGCTTGTTCCCAATCTTCATGGAATAACGCTGAGGTTAAATAGCGTTCGCCAAAGCTGGGTAGAACAACCACAAGACGCTTACCCGCCATGGCGGGTCGTTCTGCAAGCTGTAGTGCTGCTGCAAACGCCGCACCAGAGGAGATACCACACAGAATCCCTTCTTGTTGGGCTAAGGCTCGTGCTGTTTCAATGGCTGTATGACTTGGTACTGTTATGATCTCATTCAGTAGGGTTGTGTCTAACACCTCGGGGATGAACCCAGCACCTATCCCCTGTATTTTATGCGGAGAGGGTTGCCCCCCTGAGAGTACGGGACTTTCTGCAGGTTCAACCGCAATCAAGGCGACCTCAGGATTTTTAGTACGTAGATAGCGTCCAGTCCCCGTGATGGTGCCTCCTGTACCAACCCCCGCAATCAGGGCATCCACACGCCCTTCCATGGCTTCCCATATTTCAGGGCCTGTGGTATGAAAGTGAATCTCAGGGTTATCTGGGTTTTCAAATTGTTGGAGAATAACACTTTCGGGTATGGCTGCTTGCAGGGCATTGGCACAAGCAATCGCACCCTTCATGCCTTGAGCGGCTGGTGTCAGTACTACCTTGGCACCAAATGCTTGTAACATCACCCGCCGTTCCATACTCATGGTTTCAGGCATCGTTAGAATAAGCTTATATCCCTTAGCCGCTGCAACAAAGGCAAGAGCAATGCCCGTATTACCACTGGTGGGTTCTATCAATACGGTACGCTCTGGGTGAATGCGTCCAGAGGCTTCAGCCTGTGCAACCATGTAGGCACCGATACGGTCTTTAACACTACTGCAAGGGTTCATTGCTTCCAGTTTAAGCCAAAGAGATGCGGGTAGGTTTTGTCCCAAGCGTTGTGCTTGAATGATAGGGGTATGCCCTATTTGGTTTAAAATTGAAGTGTCTGAATGATGATAACGCATCATGAAAAAGTATCCTTATGTATGATGATCAATGGGAAAGCAAAAGCATACCATGGTGAGTATGTCGCCAAAACAGTACGACACCCAGTAAGAGAGTGATAGTAAGGTTACTGTACGGGGTTGCATAAAAAAGTCGGTTGAGCAAAATGACTTGAGGCTCAGGCTCAAGCATCGCCCTCAAGGTTCAGTCCCTGAAGGGACACCGTACATCGTTTGCAATGAGGGTAGTCATACAATGACAAAATCAAAATCTGTCGTACAAGGTCTACAAGATTCAGTGTGTCACTGGGTGAGACCTCTTCATAGAAATCATCTTCAGATAATTCTTGGATACTTCCCCGTGAAGTGGGTTGATAATCAAAACCACCTGGCCCTGCATTCATAAAAGCCTCTTCCGCTATTTGCGTCAGGTGATGGTCTTGGTGGCGTTTCTCTTCTTTACCTGCCCAATGATATAGTTCAGGGTCATTCAGCACAAAAAGCTCATTGATTTCCTTGTGGACGACAGCATCAAACATGTCGTAGCAACTCGCACATACGTTTTCTAAGATGGCATCAATCACACCGAGTACGTAAAACCGTGCAGACTGATTGATAATCCCCAGCTCAAATGTGGCATCGGCTCGAATCCCATCTGTAGGACTCTCACTGTAATAGCCATCATCTTCGCCAAGACGCTCAAAGCTGTAACGCATCGTCATGGAGGGTACTTTACCACCTGGATAGCTTGTAATCCAATTCACAGGTACTTGCGTCAAATCCAGCCCTTTAGGAGGGGCATGCGGAAAATCAGAAAGTATGACGGGTGTATCTTGAAAGGTCATTACTTAGATGAAAACCCTCTCATGGGTTGCTATTAAGAGTGGTTGCAGAACATCACAAAGCATGAAACTCCTAGCAGTGTAACACAACAAGAGACTTTTTAGAAGAAAGTGCAAGGTGTGAGCTAGGACTATTGCTGGCAGGGACGCATCTAAAAAAGAGGCGTTGCACAATACCATAGATTGCATTAGAATAAGAGAATGAATTGCCCTAATTGCCACTGTACCGAGGCTGTAAAAAACGGTACCATGAACAAAAAACAACGCTATAAATGTAAAAACTGTGGGT
>JBIIZQ010000038.1:0-3873 GCA_044346175.1 Vampirovibrionales bacterium | reverse complement strand
GCACGGCGTGTTAGTCGTGCGGGTAGTGGTGTTGGGATGTGGCAAAATCAAGGTATCTTATGTCCCGCAAATTTTGAGGGCTTTGGGTTTTATGTTTTGAGTTTCTTAGGTTTTATGCTCTGGGTTTTAGCTTACTGGTGTTTGTCTCTACGCCACGCTTTTGGATTTCGCAACTTCGCACGGCAGGTATTTGCCCCGAGCCTTGGCTTCTGGCTTATGTCTGGCTTCTCACCCTTGTATATTACACCCTAGATGTTGTCCTTAGTCTCTACACCTTTGAACCTCCCTTGTTTCCACTGTATAATGATGGCTGAACCATGTCTTAAGCTTTTTATTTCTTCAGTTGAACAGGGATATACACACGTATGATGTCCGCTCTTACCACTTTCTCTAATGCTAGTTCCGACACTGTGCCAACCGTTTCCATGACGATGGTTCAAGCGGTGTGTGATGCCCTTGGGGTTGCCATGGCGGGTGATGATTCTGTGGTGTTGATAGGGGAAGATATTGGTAAGCACGGCGGTGTGTTTCGTGCTACGGATGGCTTGCAGGAGCGTTTTGGGGCTTTAAGGGTGATGGATGCCCCTTTGAGTGAAACGGGGATTGTGGGTACGGCTGTGGGCATGGCGGTTCAGGGCTTAAAGCCCGTGGTAGAGATTCAGTTTTCAGATTATATGTTTCCAGCGTTTGACCAAATTGTGTCGGAGGTGGCAACGTTTAGGTATCGTTCGGGGGGTGAGTTTTCCTGTCCGATGGTGATTCGTGCGCCGTATGGTGGGGGGATTAAGGGTGGTATGTGGCATAGCCAGTCACCTGAGGGGTATTATACGCATACGCCTGGGCTAACGGTTGTGATTCCGTCTACGCCCAAGGAGGCTAAGGGACTCTTACTTGCGGCACTAGCGGGGGAGGACCCTGTGTTGTTTTTTGAGCCTAAGCGCTTGTATCGTAGTATGACTGAGGCGGTGCCTACGGGGCATTATGTGGAGCCTATTGGTCCTGCCAGTGTGGTGAAAAGCGGTACTTTTGCGTCGGTATTTTGTTATGGGGCGATGGTGCCTGTGGTGCGTCAAGCGGTAGAGAAGTTGGAGCGTTTGTACGAGGGGGTGACATTGGAGATTGTGAATCTTCGGACGTTGTACCCTGTGGATGAGCGTGGGATTTTGGCGAGTGTTGAGAAAACGGGACGTGCTGTGGTGGTACATGAGGCACCTAAAACCTGTGGGTATGGTGCAGAGATATCGGCTTTATTGGCAGAGAAGGCTTTGGGAAGCTTAGAGGCTCCTGTTTTGCGTGTGGCGGGTTGGGATACACCGTATCCTTATAGTACAGAGGCGTGGTATGCCCCTCAGGCACATAGGGTGTTTCATGCACTTGAAACGCTCGTGAAGGATAGCTGGTAGTCGTTTTAGGAAGTGTATGTTGTCCTTTTTGACACTCATTTATTGATGATGGTATTGGTGCTATGACGGCTTATTTGGCAGAACGTACCCAGTATTTAGTGCGCTCAGTGATTCAGAGGGTCGCAGGTTTGGCACGTGAGTATGGTGCTTTAAACTTAGCTGAAGGATTCCCTGATTTTCCTGCTCCAGAGTCGTTGGTGGAAGAGGCTTGTAAGGCTTTAAGAGATGGTGTGAATCAGTACTTCCCAGCAGATGGAGACCCCTTGTTAAAGCAAGCGATTGTTGCAGATTATGCCCGTCGTTATGGGTTACATTATTGTGAAAAACAGCATTTGGTGATTACCTCGGGGGCAACGCAAGCGACTGCTTCAACGATTCAGGCACTTGTGAATCCTGGTGACGAGGTGATAGTGTTTCAGCCATTTTATGAGAATTATATTCCTAATATTTTGTTTGCAGGCGGTATTCCAAAGATTTTATCCTTGGAGCCTCCTTTGTGGCGATTACCTCTTGAGCGTTTAAGTCAAGCAGTGTCATCTAAAACCAAGTTAATGATATTGAACACCCCCCATAACCCGACGGGGCATGTTATGGATGCTGAGGAGCGTTCGTTTATTCAGGCTTTAGCCATGCGTTTTCCTTTTAGAATTTTAGTGGATGAGGTCTATGAGTTTTTAACGTATGAAGGGCATCGTCATGAACCTTTGGCTTGTTTGGAGGGGTTAGAGTCACGGGTGGTGACGGTGAGTGCTGTTTCCAAGCGTTATAACGTCACGGGTTGGCGTGTTGGATGGGCTTTAACGAAGGATATTGCTTTAATGCGTGCTATTCAGACCGTGAATGATTATATGACTGCGGGGGCTCCCTCGCCGTTGCAAAGGGCGTGTGTACACGCACTGACATGGGACATGGCTTACGATGATGCCTTACATGCCCCTATTCATCGTAATCGCTTGTGGGTTAAAGAGGCGTTGCCTCATTTGGGCTTGTCCTCTTCAGAAGTGCCTCTTGAGGGTAGCTACTTTGCCTTCTTACCTGTGGCTGGTTGGGGATTTCAACATGATATGGAAGCTGTTGAGGCATTGATTCAGAAGGCTGGTGTAGGCTTGGTGCCAGGGGCATCTTTCTTTCACCCTAAAGGGGTACATGCCCCTACAACCCCGTATGTTCGCTTTACTTACAGTAAGCAAGCTTCTACCGTAAGGGAGGCACTATCTCGGGTGGCAAAGTTCATTGCTTCTCGGGATGTGTAGGGTTGACATGTCACCAAGGACAATTGTTAGTGTTTTTTTTGTGCTACAATTGAGGGTATTTCAGTTCCCTAACTCGTTTTGTTTAACGTACCTATGTGGTTTTTGGGAATTTTGGTGTGTGGTAAAGTGCTGGTGGTGGATATGGTGCCGAGTCTATGAACCCCTCTTCTCAAGATAGTTTTTCTGGTGATACGGGCGGTCGAGTTTATGGGACGACTCATGAGTATGAGCCACGCTCTCGTCATAGTGCTAAACCAGAGGCTTTTGTCGCAAAACTTACTTTGTTTTGTAAGCGTCGTGGCTTGCGCATTAAAGACTTGTGCCATATGGTGGGTCTGCCAGAGTCGACTTTTTACCGCTGGCGGCATGGTCGTGTCCCTCAGCTACATCAATTAAAACTTTTGTCTGAAGCACCTGAATTAGGTATTGCTTTTGAAACGCTTGAGGCGTGGTTGTATCCTGAGCTTTATCAGGAGAGTGTTTCTTCTCAAGATGCTCATCTACAAACGACTTCGATGCCTTCGAGTACTCAGCCCGTGCAGCTCCCCCCTTCTTTACCACCTACCGAGGTGGTACGTATGCCAGTGGCCTTGGATGTTGTGGCGGATGTGCGTGATGGTGCTTTGTATCCTCGCTTGCCACATGAGTTTCAGAAGTTTTATTATCCTTTGGAAGCTGCACCCTCAAGTTGTAAGCCAGAGGATATTTGGGTCTTTTATCTTGTGAATCGCTTCAAAACCTTCCCTGAAAAAACATATTTGCTGATATTGCCTTTACGTGAGGGTGAACATGGGCTTGGGTCTGATGTGAATATATCTCGTATCAGTTTTATGAATCGTCCTGACGTTTATTTTCAAATCATCGCTTCTTTTACTTGTGTTTAGGGTATGTTTTCAAATTACGGTTACAAACCGCCCCTGTTATCTTTTGGCTGGCTCATGATGTGGTTAGTTGCCTTGTGTGGGTTTCAATGACGGTGACGATGTCTTCATAAATCGGGCTTGCTGTTTCTTCATGTGCTTGTAGAGTGCTTGCAAGTATCTTTGCTTTTGTCGTGACGTTTTGAATAAAGCTTTGGCTTCTTTTGAGGATATAACTAGGCTTGAATCCTACTTGCTCTGCTAGATGCAGGAGGTGTCTTTGTGCAATGCGTTTGAACGTGTATTCACCACCCAGTTTCATTGCCATTTTTGCTTTGAAGGTATTGCCGTAAATCA
>JBIIZQ010000017.1:0-42367 GCA_044346175.1 Vampirovibrionales bacterium | reverse complement strand
CGTTTTTACGATGGGGTTTGCGGGAGGGTTACAAACCCTCCCCTACGATGGGGGTACGGCGGGGTTTTGGGTGGGGGTGTCGGTTTCACGGCGGGGTTTGCGGGAGGGTTACAAACCCTCCCCTACGTTGGGGGGTACGATGGGGAGTACGTCATGGTTTTGGGTGGGGGGGTGACCATCCCGTTTGGATTTCCGACTTTTTGCAAACAGCCCCTAGTTAAGTAGTGCTTGAACTTTCGTTAAACAGAACGAGGGCATCACGATGCACCATTTCTTCAGGAATATCAGCACCATGAGGGCGTGTTGGTAGACTGGCAATGCTTTTATTGGTATGTCCCTTAAGCAGACTCAGCATATGAGAGGAGACCTTGACTTGACCTCTACCGAGTTCTTCATGGCGTTCGTTTTGTAAGGACACCACAGCGCCTGCTTGGAAGTTTCCTTGCACTTCTAAAATACCTACAGCCAGTAGACTTGCACCCTTATAGAGGGCTTCTATCGCTTTAGGGTGAAGCACCAGTACACCTTGGGTGCCTGAGGCATAGCCAATCCATTGTTTTTTCTGATTCAAACGTACGGTTTCATGCCCCAAGAGTAAGGTGCCTTTGGGGGGGTGTTTCTCTAATAAAACCTGAGTAATCACGTTGGGTTCTAACCCCGACAGGAGCAGGGTGTCAACCCCGGCAATGGCTGCAATACGAATGGCTTGTAATTTCGCCCCCATGCCTCCTCGTCCAAACGTAGAATGACCCTCCACAGTGATGGCTTGAAGACTATCAAAAGCATCCACCAAAGGAATCGCCTTCGCATGGGGTGACAGCTCAGGATTTTCGGTGAAAAGTCCAGGAACCTGGGTTAAAATCACAAGAACATCTGCTTGCATTTTAGCAGCCACAAGGGCAGAGAGTCTGTCGTTATCTCCAAAGCTTTTCGTGGTGGCATCTTCTTTTAACTCGGCGGTATGAACCGTGTCATTTTCATTTAAAATAGGAATCACCCCTGAAGCGAGCAACGTATTGAGGGTTTTTTCAAGGTTCAAGTAACGTTCTCTTGAGGTAAAATCCTCATCGGTAAGTAGAACTTGGGCAGTAGCAATCCCTAGCGGGTTGAGTAGCTCCCGCCAGATGTGCATCAGTAAGGGTTGTCCAACAGCGGCAGCCGCTTGCTTTTCGGGTAGCGTGAGGGTTTTATCCAGCCAGCCCAGCACACTACGACCAAGCCCTACAGCACCTGAAGAAACCACCAGAACCTCCTTGCCTTGGCGATGCAGTTGCATCAGTTGTGCAGCGAGGTTACGGAGTCTGTCCACCGCCAATAAGTAATAAGGTGGCATGGAGGCTTGAGGCGTGTTTTTGATACTTGCGTCTACAATGACCTGCGTACCGAGTTTTACCACAATCCTATGAGCATTTTGTGCAATTTCCTGAAGATAGGGGCTGAGGTCAGGGGTATCAGGAGAAGAGAATGCAGGTATCATGGCACGTCGTTGCTTTCACGTCATGAGAGAGGGGGCTGAGAAGTAGCTTGAAGGGTTCGGTTGACATCTTCGGAGGGGGTTGTAGAGTTTCCAAAAGGCATGGCGGTTGAAGCTGAAGGCGTTTGAGTGGTCTCGTTACCTCCAAAAGATTCTAGCATATCTTCTTCTCCCAAAGCTTCTTCTGGTGGTTGTGTTTTTGCAAGACGCTGTTCTACTTGCCACTGGAGCCACGCTGCATCAAAACGCTGTTGTACCATACCGCCAAGCCATAACATCAACCACCCTGAAGCCAAACACTTAAACACCATCATGTAAAGAGGGCTATGTAACATAAACCCTTGCACGAGAACAACCATAACCGTGACTGCTGCAAGGAAGGTACCGAAGTGTAACTTTGCCATATAAAGGAAGCGTCTATCATGCTATTTGAGGGTCATGAGGCTGGTACCCCACACAGAACACTGTTAAGTTATGGTGTATTAAGCCCCAATAACGGAAACTTAGGAAGGTTTAATGTGGGCTGAAGCTCGTCCTGAACTTTTGAAACAGACGTATCAACAGCTTTCTTGACTCGGGCAGCGTGCTTGAGGGTTTTGTCTTTTTTAGGTTTGGGGTCAGGCTTGATACTGGCAAGTGGTACAAGGGATACACTGTTGAGCGAGGTGCCTTGCGTGACAAGAGGTACAATCGCCAAGCCTTTAATCACACGCCCTAGAATGGCGTATTTACCGTCAAGGTCGGGTTGTTTTGTCATGGTAATATAAAACTGGCTTCTCGCACTGTTCGGGTGCGTTGAGCGTGCCATGGCAACGGTTCCAGCTTCATGAATCAGTTTGTTATGCACCTCTAAAGCCAATGGTGGTGCGGGGCAAGCACCTTGACCTGTACCTGTGGGGTCCCCCGTTTGAATGACAAAATCCTCAACCACCCGATGAAACACCATCGCATTCCCTGTGAAATGACCGTCAGGAGTCATTTTCGGGAAGCACTGGTTCTTATAGAGCTTAAGCCAATGGCTTACCGTACGAGGGGAGTCCTGCGGAAAGAGTCGAAAGTAAATCGTCCCCTGAGGCACGTCGAGTTTCACGGCGGCTTGATGAGGATGGGCAAGTAGCCAAGCTTCTGAGGTCGTGTCAATCGTTGTGGTCTGTTTGCGTCTTAAGCCAAAGTGTCGTCCCTCATGCACTTGAGAAATCATGGTGGGTCGTGTATCCCCCTTAGGATGTAGGGTGATACCAATACTTTGATGTGGTTGTTTTAAACTTGCCGTTTTGGCAAAGGGGAGTGTAACACACCACACCAAAAGGCTGACATTTAAAAGACACAGACCCAAAAAGAGACGACGCTTTAAAGTAAATGTGGACATAAGCAACCAGGCAACCAGACTAAAGCTTTTGGTAAGGGAAAAACACTACAGAGCGTGTCGTTAAACTTTATCCACTATACCCATGATACGCTTGTCTTGCAAGTCATAGGGCTTTAAAGCGAGGGGGAGTGCGTGTGTGGATGCCTGCGCAATGTCTTGTAGGGTGCGTTCACAGGTGAGTGTGTTTTCAACATGCCACATGCTTTGGCGTGCTTGTAAAGTGTGCCGCACCGCTTGGGCTTGTGATACAGGGTTAGCAAAGCCCTGTGTGACACCTTTTGAGTCTGCCAGTGCAACCCCCAAAGCTTCTGCCAATAAACATTGATGTTGTACAATACGACATACACTTTGCCCTAATGGAGACGCTCCTGCCGCACGAGAAACGACAAAAACAGCATGCTGTAATGCACTAGGAAGTCCGAGAGGTTGGGTTTGCCCCAAGCCCACATTGAAACGTGCTTTAGGCAAGGGGTGTGTTAGCGTTAGGTGTTTCCATAGGTCGATACCTCGAAAGTCCAACCAGTAGGAAAACCATCCAATGGCTTCCTGTGCAGAAACCCCTCCTGTAAATAAACCTGCCCCTGTCACCGTGGTTTGACATGGAAAAAGGACACTATTACGCACATACATATGGGGGGGCAATGTCATGGTCAGTGGTGGACATGCACCAAAAAGCTGGGCATACGTGGTTTCAATGAAGCGTTTGAAGTAGTCAACCGCTTGAAAGGCACGTTCAGGCACAGGACGTAGCCCTTGTGATATGCTCAGAGCTTCCTCTAGGCTTTCTGGGCGTAGCACAATCCCGTTCCATGCTAAACATTCACCACCGTGAGGAGAGCATCCTAAGCGGGCGATATTGCCACCATCTACCCACCAAGGGGCTTCTTGGTACGGACATGTCTCAGGCAGAATCCCTTGCTCCTGTTGCCATGCGTGCCATAATACGCCAATACTGGGGTTGAGCATGTCAATGTAATCAGCTTCAGGGTCGGGGTCAAGGGGCATAAAACAATCTCGTGTTAGGTAGGCTTCCTTGAGTAAAGTGGGATGGTAAGGCAAAGCTTTGTCTAGGAGTGTTGGCAGTGTATCAGCGTGACGTACCCGCATGGCTTTTTCCCATGAAATGAGTGCTTCACCAGTGAGTCCGTGAAGGCAAGGCATCGGTGAAATCCCCAAAGCGTTATGGGCAACAGACGTTCCCCATAAATTCCCAAGACCTTGCACAGCGGGTAAACCCTGAGCTTGTAGAAAAGAGCCATCAGGGGTTGTATCCACCCAGTACCTTGCACAAAGCAAGACCTCTTGACCGTCAAGGTCGGTAGGTATTTTGACGTAAGGCATGGCGGCAGTATCGTCTTGCGTCAATCGCCACTGGAGGAATTGTTCTGGTGCAACACACCATTGCTTCACACCGTGTGCATGAAGTAAATTTTCACAAAGGGTATGGAGTGCTTCAGGGTGTAGGGCTACCCGTTTCCAAGGGGTTTGCTTGAGAAGCCAAGCCATGAGAGGCGGTAAACAGTCAAGGGTTAAATCCATATAGCTGAGTCCTCCACGTGTGCAAAGCCCACCTAACCAAGGGGGGGAGGCTATCGGTACTACAGGACGCACGAGTAACACTTGCGGTAAGCTACCATGCTCGGAGGCATACGCCATACAGTAGCTAAGAGCAAGTACGATAGACTCTAACTCATCTCCAAGCACAATGAGTGCGTAGGGTGTCTGTGTGCGTGTGGCCGCTTCATCATGAGGTGTTGATTGGAGAACTTGGTTGAAGGAAGCAGACATGAGGCAAAGCACCCCTTTAAATTGTTTTTATTAACTTGAAAATGTTTTATCTGTAAGGCTTGTTTAAGACGAGCCTTACCCTACAACTTTTAGTGTACTTGGCTTATACCAGAAGGTTCAAGTCTTGGTTTTGTGATGCGTATTGAAGGCAATGTATGGAAGTAGGGTCCCATGGCGGGTTTGTCCTTTAAGCAAGCACTGTACTTGTTTGAGCTTTCTTGGCCCTTTACACAGGCTGACTTAAAAGCACGCTTCAAGGCACTGTTGAAGCAATGGCATCCAGATTGTCGCCCACGTTCGGATGTTCAGGCTCATGCCCGCTTTTTAATGATTCAACAAGGGTTTGACCTCTTAACACGTGCCGCTTTTTAACGATGCCACACAGACAACACAGCTAACTAGGCCTTTAGGTTTTGAGTGGCTTCCACTAAGTGCATGACTTACAAAGTATTATTGTAAATAAAAGAACAAAAATGTATAATATTCTATTAAGGGTGTCCTCTCGGTTAAAATTTGGGGAGCTTCAGTTAGGATGACACCTGTGAATGAAGTACATGACGCATACGCTTGAAGTGGAGTACCACGCTTATGATGAAAATTGGTTCTAGCATGCCTGATATGTCTCAGATGATGCAAGATATGAAGGCACAAATGCAAAAAATGAAAGACTTCAAAGACGGTAAAATATCACTGTCTAAGGAGGATATTCAAAAAGATGTTCAGAAAATGTCAAAGTTAACGGGGCGTGAGGCACCTCAGGAAATTCAGAATCTTCTGAAAGATTTTGACAACATCGCTGGTGAGGATGGCAAGCTATCGGTTAAAGAGCTTGAAGCCAGTGGGTTTAAGCTACAAGGGCCGCCTCCTGGTTTTGATGGTGGACCTCCTCCTAGTATGGGGGGGATGCCTTTTATGTCTGGTACGAAAGGCTTTGACCCCATGCAGCAGCTCATGAGCATGCTGGATGATGGTAAGCAGAAAGGGGATAATCAGCAGCGCGGGGGTGAGGCACAAGGGTCCAATGATTTGGATGCCATTCATCAACAACTTGCACAGTTTGTGATGCAGCAGTATGAGCTATTGCAAACGTCCGATACTGCACAAGGACAAGAAACACAGCCTTAACAATTTAGGATGCGTTAAGGGTTTCATTAAAGGGTGGGTTCTTTTTGAGCCTGCCCTTTTTTATGTCTTTTACTTTTTGAGAGCATTGTATTTTATGATGACAATGACGACACTTGCCCGAGGCAAAGGTATGCTTGCCAAGTTTAATACGCAAGCGAAACGGCTTCAGAGTGGCTTAAAACCTTTAAAACATCCTCCTAAATTGACGTTTGCAACCCCCATTAAAACGTCATTAGGAGAGGTGTCACAAGCCAGCGTTAAAATTCCTGTGGTAGGGCATAAGGCGTGGCGTACTTTCTGGAAAACAGGCCTGATTGATACGGGCGATACTGAGATGTATCATCGTTTGCGAACAGGGGCTTCCAAAAATAAGAGTGAAGCTGCTCATATACAGTCACGCATTCAAAACGAAAAACAAAAACATCAAAAAGGGTTTGAAGCCTTTTTGAAGCATGCCCCTCAACGACCTACTTCACGGTATGAGCTTCAGCAAGCCCAACTGGATTATATGATGCAACATCCGACGACTCGTCAAGGACTTCTTCGCCAGATTGACGTGGGGTCTCCTGTCACGGAGGTTCATCCCGATAAAAAGTCCTATCGTTATCGTGTCAGTAAAACCCCCGTATCAGGTGAAGAAGCGATTGTATACTTTTTAAATGGTGTTGCTTCAAAACAGGGACAACAGCCTCCCCCAAGAGTTTTGAAGCTTTATCCTAAGGGAGAAAACCCACAACTGGTTGAAAAAGCACGCCGAGAGTTAGCCCTGAAATCACAGTTCCCTAATTATGTATTACCACATAGTAGCTATACAGGCTATACGCCTCAGTGGCATAAAAAGGAGACATCGCCCACAGCCATGGCGGGTTTACAAGAAGTGATTCCTTCTGGATATCAACTGGGGTCTGACCTAAAGCTTTCTGAACTGAAACAAGCGTATGGCAAAATCGGTGAACATCATCGTCGCTTTAAGGGAGGCTTTAATCATACAACCGACCTCACCCCAAGTGGCTTTGCTTATAACCCTACCACCCAACAAGTAAAGCTCCTAGACATTACGGGAGACACAAGCCGTAGCAATATCATCACGAGTATAGGACCTTTCACAAGGCTGGGCTTTTCAGACGATGACCTAAGAGGCTACCTACGTTCTGAAAATCAGTTTATCTAATGTCTTGATGACGGGTATTTACCAATCACTCAAGTAACTATATCCCACTTAAGGACTTAAGCCTGATAGTGTTTGACGGCATCTACAAACGCCGCAACGTTTTCAGGAGGTGTGAAGGGTAACACCCCATGCCCTAAATTACACACATAGGGACGTGCCAAATGCTGGACGCTCTCCAGCATGGTTTGAGTCGCTTGAGCGACCATGGCGGGTTGGGCTGCTGTAGCGAGGAGAAGTGGGTCAAGATTCCCCTGCATCACGAGATGGCGTTTGGTGGCATCAGGATGCTGGCTAAGGATAGCATCTACTTGTGAGAGGCTTGTAAGTTCGTCAATACTTAAACCATCTGCCCCTGTCATTGCCATATGAGGGATAAGCCCCCGAGAGTGCTTTACAAAGAGTAATACAGGCACTTCAGGATGACGTGCCTTCACACCTTGAATCACTCGGGTTTGGTAAGGAGCAATAAACGTTTGATAGACTGTAGGAGGCATCATCCCTCCCCAAGAGTCAAATACCTGTAGAGCCTCTGCGCCTGCTTGCACTTGGTAGCTTAAATAATCTATGAGCATCTCACTTAACGTAAGTAGCAAAGCGTGTAATGCCTCAGGATAGTTATAGACCCATTGTTTTAGATAACGTCCTTGTTTGATACTTTCTCCCTCAATGGCATAGGATGCAAGTGTCCAAGGTGCCCCTGCAAACCCGAGAAGCGTGGTGGTGTCGGGTAATGCTTGCCGCAAGCCTTTTAAGGCTTCGCCCAAAAAAGAGCAAGCGTCTTGAGGGGTAAAGGCTTTGAGTTGAGAGAGTGCTTCAGGGGTACGTAAGGGGTTACTGAAAACAGGGCCCTTTGCCTCTAAAAACTGGAGTGAAAGCCCCATGGCTTCAAGAGGAATCAGAATATCAGAAAAAACAATGGCACCATCCATACCATAACGGCGGATAGGTTGCATGGTGATTTCTATCGCCAAATCTGGGCGTTTGCACATGGTTAAAAAGTCCGCCTGTTGGCGAATCTGTTGGTACTCTGGTAAATAGCGTCCAGCTTGCCGCATTAACCACACAGGAGGACGTACCCCTTTATGTCCTCTTAGGGTATCAAGGAGCAATTTACCTGTTTTGGGGGACGCATGGTGAGTGGCCGTTTGTGCATCATCAAGTAGTGAGGTTTGAGTTAACATGATGAAGGGTGCTACCTTGTCTATAACCAAGTATGTGTGAGGGGGTACGCAATACGGGAACGCTTCTGTACGTATTTTATCCCTTACAGTGTAGCAAAAAGATGGGGTAGCACAAACTGAATCAGTTTTCAGGCTTGAGGCTTATGTGCGTTAACCGAGGAGTGTTTCTGCGTGACGGTACCCTTCGAGTCCTTGTGATAAACTGCCACGGCTAAGGTCATCCTTGGCAAGGAGTTTTACCAGTTCGGCGAGTCGAGTATTCACAGCGGTAAGCGTCGTGACAGACTGACGGTTCTCATGACAAATCGCATCAAGCGTATGTCCTTCTCGTAAGGCAACTCTGGCACGGTGTGAAAGTGTATCTTCTTCTGCGTTTATAGACTCATGAGAAGCCACGCAAAGGGCTTGCGTGTTGGGGTATTGATAGGTCACGAGTCCTTCACAGGCATTGAGAATATCCTGCTTAAAGACAGGGTTTAAAGGGTAGGTCATATCCGTGCCAAGAAGTACCAGTGCTTTAGTGTACACCATTAAATGCTTGAGGTTTTCAATGGATACAGGTGCTTGGGTTGAAAGTAGCTTGCCTTGATGTTCTTTCCACTGTTGGGTAAAGGTTTCCAGCATGGTTTTGGCACTTTGTCTGAAACGATAACAATCTTCGCTACTAAGCACCTCTTCTTCCGAAACGCCCCAAGGCGACTCTTCCGCATAGCGGTAAAGAACCTCTGCTTTTAAAACGGTGAGTTCATTTTGCCAAGCGTGTTTTTTTTCAAGGGTGTTTTGTAGCGTATCCAAAAGCTCCAAGGCTAAATCCCAAGCTCTTTGCTGTGTGCAGAGTTGTAAATGGGTCATGAGCCGATGTTGTGTTACTTTTAAGAGGGCTTCTTGAAACTGTAAAAGTTTGATACTACCCTCTAGCCCGAGATGCGTTGCTTGGGCGTTCTCATGACAGTCTGTTTGTAGAGGCAGTAATGCAACATGTTGCAAGGCGGCGAGTAAGTCTTGATGATGCTCTGTAATGGAGTAAAATGGCTTCATTTGAGCATAGGTCACTGTGGGTGTAGGGAGCGAGGCATCTTGTGGATGATGAGGAGCGTTGAACATACGTGCCGATTCGTTTCATAGGTGTGTTTTGGATAACAGTACGACGGTCAGGGTTCACAAGTCCCTGAAATCACCTTCTTTCCCTGAGGTTGCTATAGCACGTAGTCATGCAGTCATGCAGCCATGATGTATGACGTATTTATAGAACACCCTCAGTGATAAAAACACTTTCGGCTAATGTGTCTTACTCATTTTGTGTGAGACCTTCCAACTTCCTCTGAATAACGGAATACGTGTAGGGTATCCGCTTTTACAGATTTTATGAGTCCTAGGTCATACCAAGCCTTGTTAGGAGGGTACTTGACTTAGAGCGTCAAGGATATCTTCAAGGGGCATGACATAAGGCTGTATCCCTAAAAGCTGTGTGCCAGTGTACTGATTCAAAAAGCTTGCCAGTTCTCCAAGCTCAGGACGTTGCCAAGGTACAGGTGCTTGGGGGGAGGGGTTTGGATGCGTCTCGTGCGTCAATGGATACAAGTACCAGTCAAAACGAGGGCTTTGCGTAGGTTGTGCTTCTCCCTCTGGGAACCTAAAACAAGCTGGGAGGTGCGGATAATGTTGATAAAAATAGGCTTCCAGTTGTATTTGTTCCTCTTGTGTAAGCCAACGTGATAGCGTACACACATAACGGGTAGGTGTACCTAACGATGGATGCACGGCAAGGGTTTGAGGTAACGAAGCACTTGCAAATTGTTGTTTCAACGCCTGTTTACTACCATGAAATAACATACGCCCTTCATGAAGAAGGAGCATGTCGTCGCTGAGGGTTTCGGCTTCCTCCATGTAGTGTGTCGTGAGAACGACACTAAGGGCATGGTCTGCTTGGAGGGTTTTAATCATACGCCATACTTGGCGACGGGCTTGGGGGTCGAGTCCTGTGGAGGGTTCATCGAGAAATAAAAGCTTGGGGCGGTGTACTAAGGCACGAATCATAGCAACTCGTCTTTGTTGCCCTCCTGAAAGGGCATCGGGGTGACGATGTTTGAGTGACATCATACCGAGGCTTTCAAAAAGCTCGGTCATGCGTTTGGTGGCTTGTTTCTCTGAAAGCCCATGTAGGGTTGCATGGAGTTTGACGTTATCCCACACGGTAAGGTAACGGTTAAAATGGTTCTGCTGAAACACAACCCCTAAGCTTTGTTTGGCGAGCATGGAATGCGTCTTGGTATGATGACCCATCACCCAAGCGTCTCCCTGGTGAGGGGTCATAAGCGTGGTAAGGGTGCGTATCAGGGTGGTTTTACCCGCACCATTTTCTCCCAGAATACATAGAACACGCCCTGAGGATTGTTCAAAACTGACATCCGCCACTGCATAAGAAGGCACCACGCTTGTAGGAGTACGACGCAAACGTTGCCAAAAAGACTGTTTGGGCTGATACCGTTGCCATAGTCCTTTCACCACAAGGGCTTGAGAGGACTTATCAGAAAGATGTGAAACCATAAATAAACCAAGCCTTAACAGGTGCAGAGCGGAAAAAGGGTACTAAGGGGACGTGTCATGAGGTTAAGGTATCCAATGTTAGGATACAAGACAGGCTTCAAGGGCTTCATCGGGAAGTAGTTCAAGGGCTTGAGCAATTTCCTGAGGGGTTGTGGTGGCCGCACCAAACTTTTTAACCACGATACTTGCCGCCAGATTGCCTAAAATAGCCGCTTCGTGAGCAATGGCTCCTGAGGCTGAAGCGACACTAAACGTGGCAATGACGGTATCACCTGCCCCTGTGACATCAAAAACTTCACTGCGATTAAAGACAGGGATATGCCACACATGCCGAGTGTCACGGTCAAACAAAGACATGCCCTCTTGCGAGCGGGTCAGGAGGAGGAAGCGTGTTTGGCATGTATCAATAATTTGCCAGCCTGCTTGCAGCACTTGAGCCTCGGTCTTGATACGATACCCGACATTCTCCTCCGCCTCCGTAAGATTGGGAGTCATGACATAGGCATGCTGAAAGAGGTTCAAGGGTTTGTGTGAGTCAACAAAGACTCTCACCCCAGCTTGATGTGCCATGGTACACACCTTGGGAATAAGGTCGGCATCAATCACGCCAAGGGCATAGTCGGAGAGCATGAGTGCGTCTAACTCTGGTAATAGCTGCGAGAGGTTTTCAAGGAGTTGTGCTTGCAGTCCGTGGGACAGAGGGTCACGACTCTCACGGTCAATACGCACTATTTGTTGCGTCACGGACAAATTCACAGTGCCAGAAATTCGGGTTTTCGTGGTGGTGGGGCGGGTGGGGTCAACGAGCATGTAACGGCTATCAATATTCCCACGCCGAAGGGCATCCAGCATATGCGTTTGGTAGTGGTCCTGCCCCATAACCCCCAGTGCAACGGCATGCTTTACGCCTAAAGAAGCCACGTTATGCACCGCATTGCCACCCCCTCCAAGTAAAATATCAGTACGCTCATGGCGTAGCAACACCACAGGGGCTTCTCTTGAAATGCGTTCCGTGACACCATACACCATTTCATCTAAAGCGATATCACCAAGCACGCCGACTCTTGCGTGGTGCATGGCTTGTAAATGATGCTGGAGTCTAAGCCTTAATTGACTCACATTTTCAGCCACCGCATAAGGCTGATGGGCAACATCACTCACTAAAGGGGAGTTTGCCATGGTCAATGCAGTAGAACTAGAAGAAGGTGCGGTATATGCCATGGCGGGTAAGCCTCAAAACAGGGGGGAAGCAAGTTAGGACAATACGACAATTGGGAACAGGTTCCTCAGGGTACCCCTTACTATACCAAAAACAACCTTAAAGATGATGCAACACTCGGCGGTATTGCCAAGCCTCATACTGCTCGCAAAACAAAGTAAGCTGAGACAGTAAAGCCGTTGCTTCAGGGTGTATGGGGATAATCATAGGAAAGTTTGAAAGCGCTGAAAATGGTTCGGGATAGCGACTAGGTATCAGTGATTTATCTTCAGGGTCATGAGGTATGACTTGCTTAGGTGCCATACACGTAAAATGGTAACGAATCACTTGACGGACAGGGCAGTGAGGGTCGTAGGGGTCATCGACTAAAAGATGATACACAAGCCACCGATGTAAACACGCTAGGGGACTCAGTGTAAAATGCGTATGAATATCAAGGTATTGCTTTCCAAGTGGGAGGCTTGGCCAAGGAGGGTGTGCTGCAACAGGGGGAGCCACCAAGGTATGGACAGGTGGGCAGTGATGATGCAAATAGGGTTGAAAAGCCTCAAGGAGTATCATAACGCTCAAAGTCACCTAGGGGGCTTATCGCACTGTGCGTGGCGGTCATAGAGATAGTACTAGAAAAGCAAAGGTAATCTGTTGTGTTTTAAGCTTGCCAGTCTGGACGTAATACTCTGGCACCTTCAAGATACACAGGCACCATTTGCCATGAGGCAGGTAAGGTTGCACCATAGGCATTCAGTAACACACGAACGCATCGAGGCGGTAATTTTTCAACATCCACTTCTTGGAAGCACATCATGGCAACGTTATGCCAACCTGTCATTTGTTCACGGGCTGCTTTAGCCACTGAAACACTATGCAAGTCATCCGTCACCGAGAAAAACGCCTGAAGTAATTGGTGTTCAGGGGATACAATACCGTTATGATGCTGTAATTGTTCCAGTAAAGTTTTTACAGCCTGAAAAATAGCTTCAGGGGTATCGACCTCCACGGTAATAGCACCTCGGATGGCGACAAGGGGAGGTAATATTGGAGGCACGAGCTTAGAATGACTCGTGTGAGTACTTGAAGTGTCGGAAGCAGAAACCATGAACATAAAAAAGCCAAACTATCTCCCAAACTATTTCAAGTGAAAGCAAGACGTAACAACCACAGTGAAGGATGAGCAGAAAGGCACAAGCGAACAGACGCTGTATCATTGCTGATAGCCTTAATCTTATAGCACAGAGTATACTACTAAAATGCACAAGGGGAAACGCATCCTATGCCTTATCAGAATTCAAAAGTGTGGGTATCCTACTGACATCTCTCGTCCCTCTTACAGAGAGAAAATTAAGAAATTTACCAGCCTGACTCGTATGTCTTCTCTTGGCGTGCTTTCTCAAAGCTAGAAGTCATCACAGTGAGTACGTCTGAACTTGTGACACGTTGTATGACCCAACCAGGTAGAAGGATGTCATGGTAATACACCCAACAGGATGACGCTTCTTGTGAAGAGACTTGCATTGCACTATCAAGAACGGTGTAAGGAAAGTGCCAAGCATCGTAAATCAGACGATGCACGGTATCCTTTTGGTTCACACATAACGCCATACCCTCATAAACCTGCTTATGCTGGCAAGCCCGTTGAGAAAGCTTCATCGCACCGTGGGGATTCCCTCGTTTTAAATGCTCTAGCGAAACCGCCCACTGAATTAACGCTTGCAAGCCGTGCTTTTCAGGCGTATCAGGCGGGTATGACTGCCAAAGGGGGTCTTCCAATACCTCGTGGGCTTCAAAAAATGCCCCTTCACTGCACAGCTTAAACCACTGCAAACCATAGTTTTCACCTGCCATGGCGGGTGGGGGTGGTTGTGGCATGGGGGTCTCCTCTAAACGTTAGGGGGTGAGTCTGTCCAGCAAACGAGGAAAGGGAATGGTTTCACGCACGTGATGAATCCCGCATAACCACGCCACCGTACGTTCAATGCCTAAGCCAAACCCCGAATGCGGAAACGAGCCATAACGGCGCAGGTCTGCATACCAACGGAAGGCTTCTTCAGGTAAGCCATGGTGCTTAATCTCGGCTTCTAACCGACTCAAGCTATCCTCGCGCTGACTCCCGCCAATCATTTCTCCATACCCGTCCGAAGCGATGATGTCCATATTTAAGACCCGCTCAGGGTTTTCAGGGTCAAGCTTCATGTAAAAAGGCTTAATCGCTTTGGGGTATCGATGAATAATCACGGGTTGCTTAAATTGCTGAGAGATAAGCGTTTCTTCATCACTACCAAGGTCGTCACCCCACTGAACCTCTGTTTTACCATGCTGATGTAACAGGGCAATGGCATCATCATAGCTCAAGCGTGGAAAGGGGTCTTTAAGTGCTTCAAGCACTTGGGTATCACGTTCCAGTAAAGCCAGTTCTTTCTCATGACGTGCCAATACGGATAAGCCAATATGCCGTACCAGAGACTCCGCCAACTGCATGTTGCCCTCAAGCTCCAAAAAAGCCACTTCAGGCTCCAGCATCCAAAATTCGGTTAAATGACGGCGTGTTTTGGATTTTTCAGCTCGGAAGGTAGGACCTAAACAATAGACACGTCCAAAGGCTGCGGCACCCGCTTCCATGTAGAGCTGCCCACTTTGGGTAAGATAGGCTTTACGGTCTTCAAAGTAATCAGTCTCAAAAAGGTTGGAAGTCCCCTCACAGGCGTTAGGCGTAAAAATAGGTGCTTCAAGCCGTGTAAAGTGCAGGGTGTTAAGATACGTTTGAATGACTTCAAATACTGTGGCACGGATGCGTAAAATGGCGTGCTGTCTGCTGGAGCGTAACCACAGGTGGCGGTGATCCATCAAGAACGCTACCCCATGTTCCTTAGGGGTAATAGGAAACTGTGTTTCAGGCTGATGCAACACACGTAAGCCTGTTACGGCTAACTCAACGCCTAGTGTACTTCGAGTGTCGGCTTTCACAATGCCTTGTATTTCAAGGGCGGTTTCCTGTGTTAAAGCTTTACTGACTGTAAATACGGTTTCATCGACATCCCCTTTAAACACCACGCATTGAATGGTTGCGGTACCATCTCTTAACTGCAAAAAAACGAGTTTCCCACTGGAACGGCTATTACTTAACCATCCTTTGAGTGTAACTTCTTGCCCTACATGGTTCGCCAAACTGGCAATAGGTTGCGGGAGTCCGAAAGACGCATGTACGCTATCAGACGGTGTCATATCATCAGCAGTAACATCAACCATGGCGGGTTTCATACCTTTCATCAAGGAGTGTTGACACAGGGCTTATAGGATATTGTGGTACAGGATACACAGAAAAGTGTAGCACAGGAAAGGGGGTATGAGGGTGTTATGCCGTGATGGAAATCCCATAAATATGGGATGTCGTCTAGGAAAGCCTCCCTCTCTTTTTATGAGGCAGGTTATGGCACCTGTGCGTTGCCTAAAATATCCCATTGCATCGCAAGAACATACGCCATGGCTAGAGCATCAGCAGCATCATCAGGGTGTGGTATCACAGAAAGGTTTAAGGCGTGTTGAATGGCACGTTGTACTTCTTTTTTATCCGCCGCCCCGCCGCCTGTAAGATGCTGTTTAATTTGCATGGGGGTCATCTCTCGTACTGGAATGCCTTGTTTCGCAAGCTCATACAATACCACGCCCCTTGCTTGAGAAACAGGCAAAGCGGTGGAGACGTTTCTAAAAAAGAATAAACGCTCCATCATGACCATCGTAGGTTGCGTTTGGGCAAGAAGGTCTGCCATGTCGGTACCCAGCTCAAGGAGCCGACGAGTATCCTTGCTCCATTGTCCTGGGCTTGCCTCTGCAATGAGGGTTTGGGGCGAGGGAGGTGCAGTGCCTGCTGCTCCTACTGCTTTGAGTGAAGGATGGCTTGCTTGCTTGCTTCGTATGGAGAGTTTAGGCTTTGCGTGGGTTTCAATGACTCCCCAAGCCAACGCATGCCATGGTGCCTCACGACTTACTCGAGTGACAAGCCCAAAACCAAGCCGACCAATACCAGGGTCAATCCCCAGTAAAACAGGACACGCCACAGCGGGTGAGGCTGAGGCGTGTGCGGTTACAGTGGCTAAAGGCTCTAAGAGGGTCATGACATTGACCTATTCTTGTACTTTATGTACCCAGCAAAGCCTATTACTTGCGAGGCATACTCACAGGAGCAACCGCAGGTTTCATCACAGCGGGTGAGGCCATATTGTTATTGAGGGTCATAATCACCTCTTGGGTTAAATCCACCCCACCTGAAAACACCATGCCTTTATCCAGCACGACATCTACAAGTTTGGCTTTACGGACATTATCAATGCTGCTTTGTAACTGACCCTGGAACGCATTTTCACGGGTATCCGCCCAGCTTTGAAACTCCTGCATTTTTGCTTGGAAGGTTTTACCAAGGTTTTCTTGCATTTGCTTGAGTGCAAGGGGATTGTTGACGTTGTTTTTACGTGCTTCTTCAAGCTGACGGTTTAAGTCGGCTTCAAGCTTAGCAAGGTCGGCCTGCTTTAAACGAGCTTCCTGAACATAGGCTTGGAAGGCACCAAACTTATTACGTACCATAGGGAAGTCAATATAACCAATCGTTTGTGCAAACGCTTGTGTAGCACTTAAGGTTGCTACAACCACTGCAAACAATGTGGCAGGTACGACACGAGAGAGTGAAAGACGCATCATGGTAAGGTAAATGACTTTCAAGAAAAACTCAGAATACAACAACACACTTTAAAATTAAGTTTAAAAGAGCATAGAGTCACTATACACCGAGAAGTGCATGGATGTCATTAGGTCATCTATGCGGAGGTTACTTGTGGGTGGGTCTGAGCACCAAAACTTCTCGCAAGAAGGGCTTCATACTCAGAGGCTTTTTGTGGTATGCCCATATTTGAGGGAATCGTAAAGTACTGAAAAGGGTTTTCGTTGCCTGCGGCACCAAGGTGGGTGGGTGGTGCTATATTGCGCACTGTGGCGGCTTTTTGAGAGACTGTATTAACGGCATGAGTCCCCTTTGTTTGAACCGTAGGAAGCACCACATTACTGGGGCTTATCGTACTCCCTGCCAGAGATAAACTCGAAACAACAAAGTTTTTGGGAATGGCTACGTTGGGAAGTGTCACAGGGGGGATGGGAGGTAGGGTAGGCTTAATATGGTTTTGTTTAACGTCTTTATAAGTATGTCGTCGTGAGAAGGCTTCTGAAAACACCAACGAGAGCATATCAAAGCCTAATTGTACAGGAGCATACCATTTACCAAGCTTTTTCTTTAACGGCACAATGCCTAGCTGCATGGTCATATTAGTTAGGAATGTCACACCGAGTACAATGGACTCTCGCCTTGCTACGACCTTTAAAGAGGGAGAGGCATCAGGGATGGTTGCTGCATCGTAAACACGATAGGCACTACCTACACCTTTACGCATCACATTGGCGGCTGAGATAACGCCTGCGTGAGTGGCGGCACTAATGAGATGTGTCGTAAAGCTCATAGATTCAAGGGGGTGTTCCAAAACTGAATGCTTCAAAAGGAGGTTTTAAAGAATTTGGAGTTTAAAGGATTTGGAGAATGTTAAGATAAAGAACTAAGAAAAGAACTAAGAAAAGCATCAATACCAAGAGCCAAGCTCCGTAACTGTATCCTAGTAGAAAGGTAATGACAACATGATGACAGTTCATTGACAGTTCATTGACAAATAGCAAGTGTCAAGTATCAAGTGTCATTGGGGATACTTTTACAGTTTCTACACTTTTTAACCTAAACGAGCCTCAACATGCTTTTGTGTTAGCGTCTTCATAGCGACACACCCACACACACCCTATGTTAAACACGCACCTATCCTTGATATAATGCTCCTCATCCATAAACCTTTATGATACAGTAGCCTAGTAGTTTTTCGGTACGATACTTGTGGCATACCAAGGGCAGGATTATGCTATGGTATCGATAAGGTTCTACGCTTGTTTAAGCATGCCACCCCTATTGAGAGCGTTTGTTTTTGTCGAAAAATGTTTTAAGTGTTCTGAGGTGTGCATGTCGTTCATCTAATGTGTTTTCGTCATGGTGTAGGCATGGTACCATTTGATTTTGTTTTTCTGTAACACACCCTAGCCTTAGGTTTTTTGTTATGTTTGCTTATGAGTTCACAACGGGTGCATCGCTTGGTCAGGTCACTGGAGAGATACCCTTGTCATCACTGGCTTTGATGCCTATTGAGGGTAAAACCTATCTGAATAAGCCTCTATTTGTGAGAGGTTTAAGTTACACGGATGCCCAACAAGCCCATGTGCTTGTACAGAGTTTAACACTGAGTGAACAAGGCAGTGTGGAGGAAGGCTTTTTACTGGGTATTGAAAAGGCACCCGACTTGGAACGTCTCTTTACGGAGGGGCTTGGGTTTGGTGTATTTGATGCTGAAAATCATTTACTGGCATTCATTGCTGGGTGTTGGAGTGAAACGGATTGGTTTCAAGGGAAGATTTCTTTTGACGGCTGGAAGCGTCCTCGTCAGCAAGTGCATCAGGCACTTCCTGAGTTACCCGAGTTATTCTTTTATGTCGATAAAATTGTTGCCGTAAGAGGGTTACGGCGTACAGGTATTTCCAAGTACTTGTATCAGCTCATGATGCGACACCTCCCGCAAGATACGCCCTTAGTGGCATTTATTGTAGAGCGTCCTTGGTATAATGCCCCTTCGGTTGCGTTCCATGAAGCCATGGGGTTTTTACAAATTGGCTCTTTGGAACGACCACCTTCTTTACAGCTTCCTGCACACCATCTGGGTGTATTTTTGAAACACTATGCTTGAAACACTACTATGTTATAGCCCTAGCCCTATAAGGTCATCGTGACTATACGGAAACGACACAGACTTTGTCGGTATGACGACATGCACCCTCACGCTTTAAGAGAGAGAGAGAGAGAGTAAAAACCAACACCTCAAACCTCTTTCTTAAAGCGGGAGGGTTATAAACCGCCCCGTACTGGAGCTTTTTTATTCTTTCACACAGAAGGTTTCTTCTTACAATATGCTTCAGTTATACTAGAAACTAAGTTATTCTTTGGCATCTTAAAGTAGCACGCTTTCTTTTCAATAGCTTTCTTTTTCAAAGGCTTGCTTGTTACCTGACCTCTCTCCTTCTATAGTATCAAGCACCTCAATATACCGCCCTCTATACCTCCCACGCACGCTAGTAGTCAAATACCCATGTTACCACCTTCTCAGATACTCTCACCATCGCTAACTTCTGAATACACAACGCCCTTATTGTCTCAAGCATGGTTGGATGCGTTTCAGTGGGCAAGCACACGCCATGCGAGCCAAGTCCGTAAGGGTTTTCCCGTACCTTACATTTCGCACCTTATGGCGGTTGCAAGTATTGTGTTGGAGTTTGGCGGGAGTGAACAGGCTGCTATTGCGGCACTGCTTCATGATGCCGTTGAAGACCAAGGAGGGATGCCTACTGCCTATGAAATTCGTGACTATTTTGGGGAGGTCGTTTATACGCTTGTACTTGCCTGTACCGATGTATCCTTTGACCCTCATACCCACCAAGCCCTTAACCTGCCATGGCTCACGCAAAAAAAGGCGTTTATTGCCCGAGTGGCTACACCCGATTATTCCCCTGAGGCGGTTCTTATCATTGCGGCAGACAAGCTTCATAATCTGCGTTCTGTGTACCGAGACTATCAACGCTTAGGCGCAGCGACTTGGCACAATTTTCGAGGTGGACGTGAAGGCACACTGTATTATTATCAACACCTTATTGAAGCTTTGCATCAGCATTATGCCAAAGTGCCAAGTTTAACCCAACGTTTGCTTGAAGAACTGATGACCTTTTGGCAAGAGGTCTATCGTGAAGTGAATCGAAGCGTGTATACTTAATGGATACCCTTATGTTTGTCGTATGACAGTGCTTATTTTTTAAATATTCCCTCAAAGGCTTTTGTTTCATCATGATGTTTTCTACTCATACGTCATTTTCTTCTTTGGAGTTTGAACCTCAAGGAGGATTCTTTGAACTCCATCCCAATAAGGCATCCTTAGAGGATATATCCTCCTCGTCGGTTGCGACGCTAGCCTCTCCGCCTCCCAAAAAAAAGCAACAGCATTTTGAACTTGTCCAAACCCCTGAGTTTCGCCAGTGGTCTGCCTGTATCGATGCTTCGATGCCGCATGTCCGTATTCCTGAGAGTCCTCATCCTGAGAGCTGGACAATTGAGATTAGTGCTACAACCCATAAGCCCAATCAAGACCCCTCGCAGGAAACACTCACGCAAACGATTGCCACCCTTCATCAGCTTCCCATGGCTCAGCAGCTACGTCGTGTTGTTTCAAAACACGGGTGGTCCTACAAAGCACGGTGGGTGGGGGTGCCTTTTAAAACTTGGATAGAGCAATTGCCTGCTACTATGAAAGACAGGGTTAAAGCTTGTAAATGGCTTGAACAGCGAAGTGCCTCGGGGGCTAGTCTTTGGGTAAGCCTGAAACATTTTATGGAGGGTGAGCCTTTGTTGATGTATGCCGAGAGTGACCAGTCTCTTACACCATGGCACGGAGGCCCTGTACGCTTAGGCGTGTTTCATCGTTATATGGAGATGGGGCTGCCTCAGCTTACCGCATTGCATTTTACAGATACATTACCTGAAACGCTTGATGCAACAGCTTTAACCCCAGAACAAGAACTCAAACAGTGGGGGTTTGCCGTAGGGAAGTATTATGCCTATGACCTTAAAAACTTCAAGCCTGTTGAACGTCCAAGAGAAGTCACTGCCTATTAAAAAAGGATACACAAGAGGATGTCGTTAGCAGCACGATACCTAGAAGGACAACTCGTTGTTAAAAACCAAAAAGAGGATGCCCACGCACTGCCCACCTCCTCGGTGTTGCCGTCCAAACAGCCATCCAAACAGTTGGTCTGGGAGGCTTGCCCCATACCACCACCGCAAACCCCTCGGTTTCAAAATAATACCATTCCTCTTAAAGTGATAGGTTGTAGTATTTGTGGCTCTGACCTTGAGAAGTTACGTTATCGTGATTGTCCTGAAGGTACTGTGCTTGGTCATGAACTCGCAGTGGAGAACCTCACACCTCTCACCGTCAAGGGTATCACTTATCCACCCCATCAACGCTTTGCAATGGCACACCATGTACCCTGTGGCACCTGTCATCAGTGTCTTTCAGGGGCTGAAAGTATGTGTGAAAGTTTCAAGGAAAGTAATGTTTACCCCGGTGGATTTGCGTCCCATGTGTGGGTGTCGCAAGTCCATGCCGACCATGTGATGTTTCCTATTCCTGATGGTTTCCCTGCCTCATGGGCATCGTGTGTAGAACCGCTAGGGTGTGTGATTCGTGGGGTAAAGCGTGGGCTTAGCCTTTTGCCTACCGAGACACCCACCAAGCTCATGACGCACTTGGCTCATAAGCCTACAGCTTTGGTGGTAGGTTTGGGCTTTATCGGCTTGTTAGCTTGCCAAGTGTATCAACAGTATGGGTTTGATGTGATTGCGATTGACCCCGTCGACACACGCCGTCATTTGGCTGAAACCTCGGGTTGGGCGGTAAAAACGTATCCTCCTGAGGCACTTCATCAGCTCCCTGAGTGGCTTTGTCGCCATGGCTATCACACTGCCGTTGACCAAGTTTTTTTTACCGTCATGCGTCTCAATGTATGGGAGACGGTGCTTCCTGTGCTTAAACACGGGGCTGTAGGTGTTATTTTTGCTTCTGCACTTGGTACCGCTCCTGATACTGGCTTTATAGACCCTTCCGTTTTGTATTTCAGAGAGATTAGTCTTGTCAGTGCCTATTCCCCCTCTTTGGCTTCTCTTGATGAGGCTGCTAAGATGCTTTGGACAGGGCAAATATCGTTAGAGGGTATTTTAACGGATACGTTTCCCATGCAAGAAGGGCAAGCGGCCCTAGAGGCCTATGTCGCCCATGAGGCTATCAAGGTTTTTCTGTCTTGCAGCGAGAAGATAGAAAGCGAGTGTTAGTACTTTTTAACGCCACTCTTTTATCTCTCTTATCTCTCTCCATGGGGATAAAAGATGCCCTATTGAGAATAACCTCATCATTTTAATCCATAAAGCTTTTATAGCCTTTCGCACGATGGTCTTCTGGGGTTCCTTAGTGGAGATGGGTACTACTTGCTTTTGTATTATAATACTCATTATAAGTCTTTAGGAGTCTCTATCATTTAGAGTAACTCTTTGCCATTTTTGACTATCAAGCGGTGTCTGTGGTTACACTGGATTGTGCTATAGTAACCGTTGTTGTTGTGATAGCTCCCATCATTGTACTGCGTGTATGTATCCTAAGGATACACACTTTATTGTTTGAGATTCGGAAAGTTTTACCTCATGCCTTTGCCTATGCCCTCAACGCCTAAGGGTAAAGCCACTATTATGGTGGTGGATGATGACCCCGCCATTTTACAACTTTTACGTATGAACCTAGAGTTTGAAGGGTATCAAGTGGTGCCAGCCTCCAATGCGATTGATGGCATGGCAAAGTTTCGTTCTACGCCGATTGACCTTGCTATCTTGGACATCATGATGCCCCAAGTGAGTGGTATTGCTTTGCTTCAACAACTTCGGCAACTCCCTCAAGGGGAACATCTTCCTGTGATGCTCCTTACCGCCCTGGGGGAAACCCAGCATAAGGTAGAGGGATTCCGTAGAGGTGCCGATGACTATATGGTAAAGCCCTTTGAGGTGGCTGAGCTACTTGCTCGGGTTGAGGCTCTTTTACGCCGTGCAAGTGCGGGGCTTAAAACGCTCGGTGTTTCTGAACCCTTGCAGTATGGCGTTTTTACGCTCATTCCTGATAATTATGAAGTCAAACTTCAAGACACACTCATTAAACTCACACCGACTGAGTATGATATTCTTGCACGCTTAGTAGCAGCCCAAGGGCAAACGGTAAGCCTCCAAAAAATTGCTGAAAACGTTTGGGGATACAATGTAGATGAAAGCCTAGCAGATACACTGCGGGTGCATATTCGTCACTTACGAACCAAGCTGGATAAGGCTTCGCCTGTACCCCATAAGTATATTGAGACCATCTATGGGGGTGGGTATAGGCTACACGCCACCTTACCGACCGTTTAATGACCTTACGAGTTTAACCTAGTTTATCAAGTGCTTGTCCAAGCCAAGCTTGGTGTGTTTGTTGACTCGTTTTAGGGGTAAGGTCAATAGGCTTTTTGCTACCGCTCAAAGTGTTAAAAAGCGTTAAACCAATACCAATGCCTGCGGCTATTCCTACAAATGCTGAACCAACAGCACCACCCAGCCCTCCTCGCACCTTGGTATGGGGACGTGCTATGTGAGAAAGTTGATTTTGGATTGCTATCATGGTGGGTGTGCCTTTGGCTAGGGTCTGTATCAATCATGAAGTACTTTAATTAAATAAACTTAAATGTATAAAAACAAATACAATGCTTCTTGTGTTAGTTTTCCTTTGGGCAAGTCCTTAGGGTACTAAGAGCTAGTGTTTAGAGGTGGTTGTTTAAGAACGGGCATCCACAAGATTCACCATGGGGGTAGACATATAATAGGCGGGGGCAGAGTGGAGACCAATTTCATCGTGAATACGTGCGATTTTTTGATGCAAAATTTGAGGCAGTGCCTTAGGGGGTGTTTGTTGTAAGAGCCAAGGTAGTTCTCGCTCAAGGGTTTTGAGTTGGTGGTCTAGTGCCGCTTGCTCGGCAATCATCCTAAATTGTGGGTTTAGCGTTTGCCAATTGTAGGCTTGGTAATGGTATTCGGTATTCGCATTGAGCTTGGTGACTTCAATCTCCCGAAGCCCTGTTAGCATGGCTTGCATGATTTTAGTCAGGGTACCGAGGGCAAAGAAACTTCCTACAAGCCAACGGTTTTGCTTAAGTTCATTAAGGAATAGTAGGAAGAATGCTTCACCATCGTATAAACTAACGGTTTCAATATTTTTAATCCCTCGAAGTGCGAGATGTTTACTGCTAGGCGGTAAAGGCACGGCATGACTGTAATGTTGTATCTCCGAGGTAACAGGGTTTGAGACCATGGCGGGTGGTAGGGGCTTTTGTAATGCACTTGGGTTTAAGGGATGTGGGTGCAGTTCCTTGAATGCACCACTACCCACACGCTTAAGTGTGCTTTGTGTTAGTCCACCAAGAAGCATGCCTAGTACAACAAAAGCACCTCTTACCATACTTGAAACGGGTAGGGTATTGCGAGACATAGAGGAGGTCATCTGTGGGGTGTCAGTTGTTAATGTCGGAGCTTCTGAAGGGATACTACCAAAATGGGACACAACCTGCCATGGGTTTTTATCCATGGCAATGGGTTCTATCATGGCATGTTGTTGAGTCCGAAGGGTATTTTCTCGTGTGCCATCGTGTATGCTGGGAGCTGTCGTCACCATACTCACAGGAGGTAAATACAGTTCAGGGTTAGAAATACCTGCTTGATGTAACAGGAGGGCAATACGCTCGTTTGCCTGACGATGAAGCATATCCTCCGTATGATAGTTTTTTGTAATGCCTTGCTTAACGGTTTTTTGCAATTTTGAGAGTAAGCTTGCCCGAATGCAACTTTCCTCCCAGCGTACCCAAGCTTCTTTTAAACCATCCAAGCAATTACCTGTTACAAAACCTAAGGCACTAAAGGTTGCATACCCAAGGAGGAGTGGTATTCTTTCAGGGGACATCATCCCGATACGGAATAAACTGGCTTCTTTCGATGAAAAATACGAATAGACTTGAAGCTCATCCTGCTTAAGGTTGCTTTTAAACCCTTGAAGGTACTTATTGGGAGCCTTCTGCGTGGGGTTAAGGGTCTTCCCTAAGTGTTTCAATCCTGTAGGTAGCCAACTCAGCACCATGCCTCCTGTGAGCCAACGTAGGGCTTCCTGAGGACTTGGAAACCCATGACCTTTTAAAGACGGGGTGTCGGTGGTGTCATATAAATCAATGCCATCGTTGAAGCGTTGGACATTTTCAAATTTTATACTGTCACTTGAGGAGGGATTGGTGACACAAAAAGGCGTATCCAAGGGAGGGTTTACTGTGGTTACACCCTGTAGAGAGGGAGGTAATAGAGGGCTTACGCTAGCCTTTTCTTGGCTGAGAAAAGGACGTACTAGGGTTGGTTGTAGGGGATGATTCAGTGGTGACGGTGTGATGGGTAAAGAACTTAATATCATGTTGTACATCCGCCATCTTGAGCGAACCCCAACATGACATGTAAAGTAAACAAGCAACAACGGGTACGATACTCTTAAAACGCAAACGTATCGAACGGAAAAAATGAGACCCCTCTTATCATAATAGGAGCATCAAAAATCACACAGAAGGGAGCTTGTTATGTGAATATTTGTTAAGTATAAAACAATCGTTGCGTGCTTGGGGTTATGGGTTAACGTCCCAACCCATAACCTGAACCACTCGAACGGGCAACGGGTGGT
Organism: Vampirovibrionales bacterium; assembly: GCA_044346175.1. GTDB lineage: Bacteria > Cyanobacteriota > Vampirovibrionia > Vampirovibrionales > JAJTHC01 > JBJTUH01. The sequence continues at coordinate 17,039 of JBIIZQ010000017.1, read as the reverse complement.
GGTTGTTGCAAGACTTTTTGAATACTGTCACGTGTTTTACTGTCTAGCCTACTTTGCATACCTCGGCTGAGATGGGTGGCACACTCTTGGCACATGTGTGCTTTAGAGGCATTATCAACGGGCTTTTTGCACTGTCTGCACACTCGTAACCCTTGTTTAAAAGCCCCTGTGGATACCAGATGATGGATTAAGGCATATTCAATCCCTGTTGCAGCATGGATTTCATCCACTGTGCAGTTTGCATGGTCTCGAATGTAGTCAAAAATGAGAAAGTAGTAAGAGCTTTTCTTTTCAGCACAAACAGGACACATGCCATCTTCTGCCACTGAGGTTTCTGCCGTCATGCTTTGATAGAAATTTTTCTTACACATTTTACAGGAACGCATGGCAAACATCATAACGAATCTAGCCTAATCTTTCATGATGGGGTGTGAGGATGATATATAGTAGGTAACAGGTTTTAGGGGATGGCAACCCCTTTCTGAACATTAGAGTGCTTGTATCAAACAATATTACTAGTTATCGGTGTGTTTCTGTGTGTCTTTAACTGTGGCATGCCTTTTATGAGTTTATCGTATGAAAAACATCATCATGGTCATGTTCCCTCACACGTAGCGTCCACTGAGTGAAGGAACTTCCTTTGAAGGATGTGGAGTCTATACAGGTTGGACTCGATACCATACGATAACGAGCCTTCCTTGGGCTATGAGCCGATTGATGATACCCCTTGCATTGTTTAGGAGATGCCTCCATGCCTTTATATGAAGTTAAAGTTTTAGACCAGTCAAAAAATGGCTTTGAAATGCTCAAGCTTCAAGGGACGACTGCCACGGCGGTAAAAGAGCAACTTGTGGCACAAGGGAAAATTGTGGTGGAAATTGATGCCATTCAAGAGTTTAACTTTCGTAACTTTATTGGGAGTTTACCTGGGCTTGATATTATTTTCGCCCCTCGGATTCCCTCGAAAGAAAAAGTCATTATTGTGCAACAGCTTGCTGTACTCCTTCAAGCAGGTATTACGCTTGTGGAAGGGCTATACTTGCTGGAGCAACAATCAACCTCGGAACATACCCAAAAGGTCTTACGCCAAGTGCGTAGCGACGTTGTAGGGGGGGATGCTTTCAGTTTTGCACTGTCACGACACCGAGACTTCGATAACTTCTTTATCAAAACCATCAAAGCTGGTGAAATCTCAGGGAACATGGATACCATTGCCGCTAGGCTTGCCGTATTGCTTGAGAAAATGAACCACTTACAGGGTAAGCTGATGGCAGCCATGATGTATCCGGGCTTTACCGTTCTTGTGGTGGTCTTGGTTATTGTCGTCATTATGATTGTGGTTGTCCCTAACTTTGAGAAAGTGTTCCAACAGTCTAAAACGGACTTGCCCGAACCTACTAAAATTTTGATTGCCATGAGTCGTTTTACCTGTAGCTTCTGGTGGTTACTGCTGGGATTAACGGCGGGCGCTATCGCTTGGATTCTCAATTTCTATAATGGGGTGGGTCGTCCGATTATTGACGGATTGGTCTTGCGTATTCCCTTAGTGGGGCTGTTAATCACTAAAATTCACGTAAGCCGTTTCATTCGTACGCTTGCCACGCTCCTAGCTTCAGGGGTACCCATGATTGAAGCCGTTTCAAGCTCTGTGGATACCATTGATAACCGTTTGATTCATGATTCTCTTGCAGAAGTAAAAACCACGTTGATGTCAGGAACCTCTTCCTTGTCCAAACTGCTTGAGAAAACTGGACTTATCCCCAAAATGGTTTATAAGATGATAGCCGTTGGGGAAGAAACGGGGGAAATGGATAGAATGCTTAATAAGGCGGGTGATATTCTTGACCGTGAAGTAGATGAAGTGCTTGAGACTGTTTCAAAGTTAATTGAACCTCTCATGATTGTCATTGTCGGGGGTATTGTGTTGTTCGTCATGATGGCACTTTACTTACCGATGTTTGACCTCTCCAAAACACAATAAACCTCATTTTAGTCGCCAACCCCCAAGAGAGGTATGACCTTATCCGTCCTGCCTCTTTTTTGGGGTATTATGTACCTCGTATCTTCCAAGCTAGACTAAGGGATTAGATAAGTAGAATATTACACACACGCATGATGCTATCAAGTATGCGTACCGTGGCGGTTATCAAACAAATGCTTGGTTTTGGATTCATTCACCCCAATTGCTTGCCGTGGCAAGACATTTTGAGCATCAAGAGCTTTTAGGCGTGTAATGCCTGCGGTAGTCTCTTCGGTACTGCCCCATACGTTGGCACACCAATCGGGGCGGGTGTTTTTCATCGTGGCGACGACATTTTCGCCGTCATTCATAATGATATTAGGCTCAAAATTAACCGCCAATTGCACATGCCAACGGTAGTTTTCACACTTTCCCCCCGTTGGGCGTAAATAGCTAAGCAGTAGTCTTGCATAAGAGAAGTAACTACATCGTCTTGCGTGTAATGGAATTTGAAGGAATCGCCATACTGTCTGATCCACCTGCTTGAATGCTAATGGCAAGGGTAGCGGGTTCTTTGGTCATATGTCCGACAGAGGAAATAGGCACACTTTTAAGTGGTTGCTTTTTAAAAGGCGTTGGCGGATGCTTTGAAGCAAGGCACAGTCGATTTGTTTTTTGCTTTATCGGGCAAGACTACTATCGTCAATTTTATGAGGGCAGTGTAATCAGCTGAGAGGAGTATCCTTAAATTTGAATTAGTACCCTTCCAGCTTAGCACGACTAGAGTCCTATTGAAAGACTAACGACGTTTCTTTTTAAGAGGTACCGTCTTCGCTAAAGGAGGCAACAGCTGTTCGTAACGTTCAAACAAAATACTATCCCTAATTTATTATTGATAGTAAATAAAAACAAAGTTTTAACGCATTTTTGCTAATTATAGTATGTAGAAAAAGAACCTGTATTACGTTAACATTTGGGGACGTTAGCTCAAATATTATTTTTTATAAGGTTGGTGCGTTATCAAATGACTACTCCAGTGTTGAAAAGATTTGCTGAACAAGTAAAAAAGCACCGACTTGATTTAAAGCTATCTCAAGAAGAGTTAGCTGAAATTTGTGGTTTGCATCGTACCTATATAGGAATGATTGAACGAGCTGAAAAGAATATAACACTCCAAAACATTGAGAAACTAGCAGAAGCCTTGCAAGTTGAGATAAAGGAGTTGTTGTGAAAGAAGAACGCTTAATTATAGAGTTGCCTGAAGGGAATTTCCAAACTAATCTTATAAAGTTTGAAGAATCTGATAGACAATCTCTCGCTGAGATATATTTGTCATGGAGAAATCTTTGTGAAAAACTAAACGAACTTGAGGCAAGGTCGGTAAACTTACCAGAAGGCTTATCAGAAGGTGCTTTCTGTTTAGAAATGAATACCTACAGAATGACTAAAAATATCCCTAAAGCCAACACGTCTTTTGATTGTTATGATTACAATAGGAAAAAGAGGATACAAGTAAAAGCCTGTAGTGTTTTACCCGATCTTACTTCATTTGGACCCAAATCGGTTTGGGATGAACTGTATTTCGTTGATTTTTATCGTAAGGGCTTATGGGATGGTTATTTTGATATTTACTTAATTGAAGATACTGATTCTATTAGAGTAAATAAATATCAAACAGTTTCGGAACAAAAGACTCAAGGCAGAAGACCTAGGTTTAGTATATACAAAGACATTATCCAAGAAAAAAAATTAAAACCAATCAGAACAGGATATCTTTTTCTATAGCAGGAGTAATTGTTTCGGTTTTGAATCTACTGAGGAGTCGATATAAATTTCTTGAATACAGTTCGTAGGTTCATAGGCGGGGACAATACCTTGAAGTACACAGGCAATTCTTTCTGCAAAAGGGTATATCCCTACAGGAGGAACAGCATTCCCTATTTGTCTGCGGACTTCTGTAGTTGTTCCATGGAATACAAAATCATCAGGGAACGACTGTAGCCTAGCTCTCTCTCTATTAGTTAAAGCTCTTGCATCTTTGTGATGATACGTCCAAGTTCCACCACCCCCTGATGCAAGAATGGTATAAGAGGGTTCATTTCCCTTTAGTCTTCTATATATATTGGACATTAGACCTTTTACTTCATATTCAGTACCAATTAAAGCTTTAAAATTGCCACCTTCGGGAATCAAACTAAGCATTTGTTCTGTTCGCTTAGATGACTTTAAAAGTTGATGATTAGGACAATACTCAGGTAAATCAGCAAAAGCCTCCTCCACATTAAGGTGATTGTTAAATCGTGTATATTCAGGAGGAATAAAAGGCGTTTTTATATCTTTTCTAATACCAATAAATAAAACCCGTTGCCTTAATTGAGGTACTCCAAAGTCTGCAAAATTAACTAAAAAAACTTTTAAATCGTATCCATCTATTTCAAATCTTTGTTTGATGATTTTAACGGCTTCTCCCTTGTTGGCGGACAAAATACCTTTAACATTCTCGGCTAAAAATACTTTGGGTTTAAAGTATTCAACGTATGTAGCAAAACTTTCATAAAGCTTTCCATTTAGGTCATCCGCAATGCCTTGTTGCTTACCCACAACAGAAAAGGTAACACAAGGAAAGCCACCTAGTAAAACATCAAAAGAACCCTTAATCGTTTTAAAATCGTACTGTGTTATGTCAGCACATATAATTTCCGTCCTAGAAAAATATTTGGTATTATGCTTGATAGTTTCGCACGCATAAGGGTTTTTATCACTCGCAATAAGAGTATCAAAAGGCAAGTCTTTAAAATATTTATTAAACAGTGTAAAATCGCCATGGAAGCCTATGTCTAAGCCTCCCCCTCCTGTAAATGTAGATAGAATACTAAATTTACCGTTTAACATAAAAAGCCTCTGAACTTTCATTTTGATTAAAAGAACATACTAAAACTACATTATATAATAACATACATTATTTTATATGCTTCTTTACAATAAAGCACTCCTAATTATATCAAAGTTGTAAACACATTTAGGGATACGGGACAGCTACTAATAATGACAAAGTCCCTTACTGTGAGAGACTCAAGTCCTTTTCTTAAGCCCTACCCAAACAGTATTTACGAAGTGAACACTGGCGGAACTTGAGATAGATGCGTCTCAGATTGTGCTTGAGTTGCCTCGGGCAATACTCGTGGCACATGGTCAGCGGGTGATAGTTTAGGCGGTGTTGGCTTCACGACCTGAATATTGGAAGACTCAGTTAATTTGGTCTTCTGCGATTGGATAAACGCTTTTTGTTCCTCAGTGAGAGGGCTTTGGCTACTATGAAGCCACTTTTCAAGTACGCGCATGTTGGGTTTCATGAGTTCTTGGAAGTAGGGTTCGTCTTTGAAATAAGCCACGAGTGCAGCTTCATCATACTCATATTGGCGTTTCTTACTTACAAGTAAGGTCTCCCCTGAAACGGCCTCAACGGGCATACCGCCTTCATGGAAATAAACCTTGAAAAGCTCTTTTAAATCAGCCATTTCTGCTTGGAGTGTCTGTACAGAGCGTTGCAAGCGTAGGTAACGCTCGAAGAGGAAACTCACCTGACCAAATTGGCTCGTTGCCCAAGCAATGTGTTGTTCATAAAGTTGACGTAGTCTTGGGAATACTTGTGCCAGTGCAAGGGCATCATCCAAAGCACGATGGGCCACGTGGCTTTCAAGACCAAAACGAGCCAGCATGGCAGAAAGCCCATGGCTGTGTTCATCTTGAAAACATACTCTGAACATTTCCTGTGTGTCCACCCTATGGTTGGTAAGACGCTTACCTTTAAGATGCACCTTACACGCTTGATTCAAGAAGCTGTAATCAAAAAGAACATTATGGGCAACCAGTGGTGCTTGACCTATGAAACTTAATAGCTGAGGGAGAACACTCTGAATGGTCGGTGCTTCAGCAACCATGGCTTGTGAGATATGGTGAATCTTTTGGCTGCTGTGTCGAATGGGTTTTTCGGGGTTAATCAGCGTATGGAACGTATCAATAATCTGATTACCTTTTGCTTTCACGGCACCAATTTCAATAATACCTTCTGTACGATAGTCTAGGCCTGTGGTTTCAAGGTCAAGGATGATATAGACATCTTCTTCACCAAATTGAAAGGTGACAGGGTTAAACAAAGGTTTGATGACAATTTCCTGCGTTTTAGCCTGCGTTTCCTCAGGCAAGGGAAGCACTGAAGTGCTTCTGTCTGTTTGAGGTAGGTTACTTTCAGAACGATGAAATAAATGAGCGAGCCATTGAAACCAAGAGGTCATAACCATAAACCTTTAAAGCAGTACTAATGATAAAAGATGCGTCATAACGCAGAAAAGGAGAAACCCTTTACCCATACCAATGAGACCATTGTCCATGTTAGCCATGAGGGCGGTGTTGCCTTGCATGGTGAGAGAACCCTTTGCCCGAAGCAGCACGTGTTTTGTACCCCTGAGATTTTTCAGGTATAGGTGTTAGCTTAGGAAGTTGAAGAAGGTCTACAACATCATCTACAGGGAAGTGCTGTGAGGAAGGAACCCTGTCTGTATGAATCGCAATGTGCGATTGTGCATAGAACGCCTCACGGGCTTGGAAGAGGCTATGGAACTGTTGCTCGGCATCGTCTAGTCGCATAATGGGTCGATGGGTTTTATGACTCTGCGAAACACGCTTATAAAGCACCTCAGGAGATGCTTTAAGCCAAAGTACCGTAGACATATCAAGTGCGAGTGCCATAGAGCTTTCAGCCATAAGCGTACCGCCTCCCGTTGCCACAACAATGTTGTATTGATTCATGACACGCTCAAACAGTGCCGCCTCAAGCTTTCTGAAATGAGCTTCGCCGTGCTTGGCAAAGATGTCAGGAATATTTAAGCCTTGTTCTTTTGTAAGTAAAATATCAGTATCAATGAAGGTGTAGCCAATCCGCTGGGCAAGCTTTCGTCCTAAAGTAGACTTCCCTGCACCCATAAACCCCGTCAACACGATACGAGAAAGTGTGTAAGGTGGCTGTACAAGCACCTCAAGTAGAGGCGGTGCCTCATGGGCGTAAGGTTCTGATGACTCAGGGTTAGGAACAGAGGGCTTCATATCGGACATTGAGCAACATACTTACAAAGGCAAACTAACACGGTCAAAGATAAAGAGAGCATCTCTTTATCGTCAATTTCCAAGTGAACAAGACACTTCCTTAAGGATACTTGAGATATAGCGTTTCGTATAGCCTTTCTTTCTCAAGAGGGTGTTTATTTTAAGCGGTTACAAAGGCAAACAGATTGCCCTTCTTTTTACGGGCTTCTTTTTTGCCTTGTCCCTAACTATGTCCCTACTTAACACGGGTCGGCATGCTATGGGGTGAACGGTTTTACGCTTTTTGTTTCCCTGTGGCACGATAGACAAAGGCGAGTACCTCGGCAATGGCGGTAAAAAATGCCTCGGGAATCATTTGTTCAAGTGCAACACTGCGGTACAAAGCCCGAGCGAGTGGGGGGTTTTCTACAATCATGATATTGTTTGCTTTAGCGGTTTCACGAATTTTGAGTGCCATGTGGTCAACCCCTTTGGCAACGACCATCGGGGCAGGTGAAATGACGGGGTCATATTTAATGGCAACGGCAAAATGGGTGGGGTTTGTGATAATGACATCAGCGGTTTTCACCATCTCAAGAGGGCGTTTCTTGCTCAACAGGCTACGCCCAAAGTTCCTGACACGGTGTTTCATCCGTTGGTCACCCTCTTGGGTTTTCATTTCTTCTTTAATGTCTTGGATACTCATCCCCATTTTTTTCATGTAACCCCGATATTGCCACCACACATCAAATAAGCCAATGGCGAGCAAAGCATACAAAATGCGGGTTGCCATGAGTTGATTGACTTCCCCTATGACTTGAAGGGCTTGAGATAGGCTCATCGTACCAATACTCAACAGGCGTTGCCACTCCTGAAGTAATACGGCGGTAACAATCACTAAAATAAGGAGTGACTTCCCCAACCCCTTGAGAAGTTCTTTGCTCCCCTCAGGGGAAAACAAACGTTTGAAGCCTTCCACAGGATTCACTTTACTCAAAGAGGGCATAAGAGGTTTGAGGGTAAACAGGGGTTGAATAATCACTAAATTGACAACGACCCCAATCACGGCAATCACGGCAAGAGGCATCCACAGGAGCTGCAAGGTTTGGGTAATACTCCACCGTATCCATACAATCCAGTCTGTGGTATGGAGTCCTCCTTGCGAGGCAAGATGACCGATTTTTGTAAGATATTGGAGGATATGGGTTAGTCCAACCGTGCTTTGGGCGGACCACGCTTGGTGCATCGCAAGGGTACTCCAAAAGACCCCTCCTGTGATAAGGGCTGCAACGAGGTCTTGGCTTCGCCATACATTACCCTCTGCACGCGCTTTGGCAAGCCGTGTGGCGGTAGGTTTTTCGTCTTTACCCTCTGTATCAGACATCATCATCATCATGTGTCTATACCAAGCCTTTAAAGAGTGTAAAAATCATTTTCGGAAACGTTGGCATGACTTCTCGTTCAAGGAGCCAAAGCATCATGGGGAGTACCAATGTCATGGTTGCAAGCCCTACAATAACTTTCAAAGGGGTGGCAAGCGAAAATAAGTTGAGGCGTGGTTGCATTTTACCTACATACCCAAGTCCTACTTCTGTGAGAAAGAGCATCCCCATCAAAGGTAAGGCAACAAGGAGTCCTATGATAATCACGTGGGAAAACATCCCCAAAAGCCGATGGATGAGCAATTGTGTTGTGTGAGATGACTCCCACCAAAAACTTTGTGCCACAGGGAGATACCCTAGGGTCTTATCCAGTGCGATAAATACCGCATGATGCAAGGAGTGTGTCAAAAACCATGTCATGGCGGTGAGGGTGAAAAAGGGGTTTAAACTCCCTGATTGGTCGCTTTGACCAAGGGGGTCCATTTGGTTTGAAAGTTGGAGTCCCATTTGAATCCCCAATATAGAGGCACCCATACCCACAGCCTGAATGAACCAGCCAATACTCCAACCTAGGACTAAGCCAATGGCAAGCTCTTGTAGGAGTACCAACCCGTAATGGACGATATTGAGTGTACCGTGAAGGAGCGTACCTTGTTGCGCCATACTTTGAAACCCATACAGCCACCACAGGAGTGTAAACCCTAGTGCAATGCCTAGCTTACTCATGGCAGGGAGATGCGGATTATTAAACGGGGGAGCCGTAAGCATGACCCCGCTTACCCGTGTGAGTAATGCCATCATCAGCAGTACATGTGCAGGTGCGAGTGACAACAGCCATGATAAGGGACTGGCTGCAGTGAGTTCAGGGATGGGGGGAGGGGTAAGGGGAATCATAAAAGTCATTGAAAGGGTTAAATCGTGCGTATCAACCAGAGGAGATAGAGAGAGTGGGGGGGCTTATCCGAGTTGTGTCATGAGGTCAAACAGCTTTTTAACATGGTCATGAAGTAACCCCAGCATCCAAGGGAGGGTGAACCATAACAGCCCAAGGGCAACCAGTAATTTAGGGATAAAAGCAAGGGCTTGTTCTTGAATTTGTGTGACCGCTTGGAGTAAAGAAACCACCGTCCCCACCACCGTCGTGAGTACTAAAATAGGTGCAGAGAGTAACAACAGAAGCCAGAGGGTTTCTTGAATCAAGTGAACAAATAGGGTGTCAGTCATAAGAACAGCCATGGCGGGTGAGTAAGAAGACTTTCTGGGGGGGAGTAAGGCTTATTGTTGATACCCTAAAATGAGGGCTTGGCATAGCAAGTGCCAGCCATCTACTAGGACAAACAGAATAATTTTAAAAGGAAGTGAGATAGTTGCGGGGGGTAAGAACATCATCCCCATTGAGACCAAGATGCTACTCACGGCAAGGTCAATAATCAAGAAAGGTAAAAAAAGTAAAAATCCTAGCTGAAAGGCGGTTTTAAGCTCACTAATCACAAAAGCAGGTAGCAGTACATACGTGGGGACACTGGCTCTGTTTTTAGGCGCAGGGAGTTTTGCAAGCTTAATGAAAAGTCCGAGGTCTTTCAGGTTCGTTTGTCGAAACATAAAATGCCGCAGGGGTTGCTCAAGTCGTTGCATCGCCACTGTTTGAGAGATAGCCCCATCCATATAGGGCTTGAGTGCTGTGGTTTGCATCGTCTGGACGGTAGGTGCCATGATAAAAAAAGTCAAAATCAGTGCAAGCCCTACTAAGACTTGGTTAGGAGGTAGCTGAGGTGTCCCCAATGCCTGCCGCACCATCGCTAGGACAATCACCACTCGGGTAAAGGCGGTTCCTAGCACCAGAATAGCTGGTGCTAAAGAAAGAATAGTCAGGAGAACAAGAAGCTGTAACTCGGGGGTAAGACTGAGTTCCTGAGAACTTGGGGAGCCTTCGGGCTTTATGGGTTTTGCCTTACTTGTTTTTTGGAGGGTTTTTTCAGGCAGTTTGGAAGGTTTTTTCTGAGAAGCATTTGTTTGTGCGTTAACCCAAGCTTTCGGATTAACGTTCAGGCTGATACCCGCCCCTTCCAGATGTAGGGTGCGTAGTGAAGATTGCGTACTAGAAGCTGGCGATACGTCTGTATCACGAGGCATAGCCTGTACCATGGCTCCCATAGGAGAAAGACCTAAGAGGACTAGTCCTAAAGCAATGCCAGCACATAATCGGGCATAATAGCCTTGGTATCCTCTTGGGGATTGCAATCGGTACCAGAATGAGATGGGTTTAAATGGTATTTGCAATGCCACACCTTGCATGTCACACAACCTTATTTTCGCACCTTAAAAGGAGTCATCATGCCTACCCTCAAAAGGGGTAAGTACTAAGCCTATCAATGGGCAGAAGCTTCCTTACTGAGGGGTTGCTATGGTCTAGTGCGTTGAGATTTTGTCAGGCAAAACAGTCAAAGACGCTAGAAGCAAAGTACCATGGTTTGGTTGCGTTTCTTGTCTTGGAGACCCCATTCAAAGGTACTTGGCAGGACTTACCTTGAGGCATGATGTCCTTCACAACACGTATTCGGATGAGTGATAGCCCCCCCTACACACATCACACTGAGGCTCCTATCCTGCATCACGGTTACATGTCCTAGTATTTCAGGTTTATGGTGTAGATTTAGGCTGCTTGGCGTGAATATCCTCTGTGTGGAGGATAGAGGGTGGTATGTCTTCAATCCTCACTACCCGTCACATCTACCCGTCACCCTGCAAGGCATGGGAGGGTCTCTCTCAAGCCCTAAAGATAACCCTAAGCTTACCGACTGGCAGGCTTCACGGGCATTTTAGGTGTGACCGATGCGGGCTTATTTAAAACGCTGATGCGCCCTTTGGCATAGTTGAGGGTTTGTACTTCCTCTTGGGTAAGGGCATGATGTACAGGGTGCTTCTGGATGAGTTGGACATATCCTTGGTAGGCTTTGAGAGCTTCGGAAGGCTTTTTCAACGCCTCACACGCAACCCCTAAAATATAGAGTGCTTCCGCTTGTTCAAACGTACGACTGGGTTGCACACTTTGGAGCTTTTGTAGCACCTCATACGCCTTTTGAGGTTGATTCATCGCTGTATAGGCTAGCCCTTGTAGATAGTAAAAGTCATGGGTGGAAGGGTAACGCCCTAAGCCTTCTTGAAGGCGTTGAATGGCTTGAGGGTACTTTCCTGCTTGGTAGAGGGTAATAGCTTGAGCTTTGGTGGTTTGGATATTACGTTGCTTGATGTCTTGTAGGGTTGTTTTAAGCTGTATATCCTTGGGGCGGAGGCTTAGCGCTTGTCGATAATACTGCTCGGCACGCCAAAGTTGGTTGTGGGCTTGTGCAAAGAGTCCCGCTTCAATGGCAAGGTCAGCCAGTGTGTCTGCATCTGGTGTGTTTGGTTCAAGAGGAGCAGGTTTCCCTTGTTGATAGCTTTTTTGTGCTAAGTCAAACGCATCTTGATAGTGCTTCAAGACCACTGCTGGTGTGATAGCGTCTCTTGCTTTGGTGGCAGTGTTGTCTGTAAGCAAATGACTTTCTGCTTGAGCGAGTCCCCACAAAATACGCCAAGTGTCTTGTCCTTGCGTGGCTTGACGTTCCTTGTAAAGGTCCTCAAATAGCTTGATGGCTTCTTCCCATTGTTTGGTTTCAAGGGCTTGCCATCCTTGACGCTGTTTGGCATCTTGCTGGTAATGTGCGAGGCGTGTATTGAGCGTTTGCCACAGGGTGTTATTTTGTGGGAATTGTCGTTGCCCTTGCTGTAAATAGGTTTGTGCCGTCGTAACATCATTCATGGTGAGGGCTAAAAGCCCTTGACGAAAGACTAACTCGGCACTGAGGGGGGCTATACCTGTGATATACGTATACACGTGATGGGCTTCAGGGTAAGCTTTTAAGGTTTCATAGGCTTGGGCTAAACCCATGAGTGCTTCAGGCCACTTACTGATAAAAGAGCTTTCAGGGGGTGTTAATTGACGTAGGACGGCTAATTTTTCACTGGGTGTTTCTAACGTAAGGATGCTTTCATATAGAGCCTCTATATCGCTGCGGTAGGCATCTCTTTGAATGGCAAGGGTTTGATTCCCCTCCGTGACAAGTCCTATTAAAACTTCAAACTGTTTGCGGCGTTGTTTCATGGTGCCGTAAAGGTCGGCTAAAGCACGTTTCGCTTCTAGGCGTGCTTCTTGAACCTCAGCACCTCTTGAGGCCTCGGGGACGGCATCCGCAAAGGCAATCATCTGTGTAAGGGCTTGTTCTGCTTCAGGGTAACGTTGCATGGCAAGAAGACACGAGGCCATGTTGAGCCGTGGGGTAAGCATGTCAGAAACAGACACACGGTAGGCAGGGTTTCGCTTTTGGGTTTCAAGGAGCGATATACTTTGACGATAGAAACTGAGTGCCTCCTCATAACGTTTTTCTCGTTGAAGCACCACACCCATGTTCAAATAACTTAAGGCATTTTCAGGTTGACTTTGTCGTAGTTTATCCCAAGCCGTGTAAAGCATACTTTGCAGGGTGGTATTATCGGGCTGGGCAGCACTGGGGGCATCCAATAGATTGATAGCTTCTTGGAATCTTCCTCTTTCAATGGCACTTTGGGCTTTCACCAACAAGAGGAGTTCAGGCTGTGCCAGTTTTTCAGCTAAAAGCGACGCATTTTCCTGATACCCTAGCCGAGATAGGTTTTGTAAAAGACCAAATGCAGCGGCGGTATGGTTACGATTGTACTTGAGCGTCAGGGAGTAGAGTGCCGTGGCTTCTTTGAGCATATCAGGGGTAAAGTCTGAGGTGCCTGAACGTTTCATCAGGGTTTTGGCTTGTTCAAACACGACACTTTCTTGCAAGGCGGGTAGTTTCATCGCTTGATGGATACGTACCCAATTTTGCTGTAACACAGGTGCCAGTTGTTCAATGGCCCCTTGTTTTGGGAAAGCTTGTGGCCAGGCTGGATAATAATAAAAGTATGCCAAACGCACCCGTTGCAATGCCACCTCGTAACGACCTTCTCGCAGGGCCTTCACGGCGGTATTGTTATACAGCGTGGCAAGTGTGTAGGTATGACGTGCCAAAGCACTGGAAGGGCTGTAACGTAAAATTTGCTTTTGCAGCTCTAGGGCATTTTCAAACCGCTGTTCTTTTACGGCAGATTGATACGCCTCTTGGAGCCTTTGATACTGGGCTCGTGTTTCCTGCGATAACACCGCATCTTGAAGGGGGTCGGCATAAGCATCCCCCCCTAGCCCCACACTAAGCAAAGCCACTAAGAGAACTTGGCCAATGAAGCCATGGAAACAACGAGACATAAGCAAAAATGGCACTTCAGGACACCTTATGTGCTTCTAAAACACGCTTCTAAAATCAACAAGTCAACCCAAAGACATAAACGTCTGTTTGTATACTTTAGCCTATGCCATAAGCCATGTACTATGCAACAGGACTTTTTACTTTGATTGAAGTTCCCATGAGGGTCTTCATCGTGGAGACGGCAGGCCCTAAGCCTACTAACAGGGCTTCTGCAATAATCGAATGCCCGATATTGAGTTCAATGATACTCGGTACAGCCTGAACCAGTGCCGTAACATTTTTATAATTTAGGCCATGCCCCGCATTGACGTAAAGCCCAAGTTTCTGAGCATGGGCTGTGGCATTTACAAGAGCTTCCAACGTAGCAGGCGTATGGATAGTAGGTTGCAGACTATGAGGATGATGACTTTCAGCGTAACACCCTGTATGAAGTTCAATCCATTCAGCACCCACGCTTCTTGAAGCCTCAATTTGAGAGGTTTCGGGGTCGATAAACAAACTCACCTTGATACCCGCTTCATGGAGTTGTTGAATGGCAGGGCGTAGGGCTTCCTGATAACGCACCACATCCAAACCACCTTCCGTAGTGACTTCCTCCCGCTTTTCAGGGACTAATGTCACCATATCGGGCTTGACCTCACAGGCAATGGCGACCATGGCAGGTGTGTTTGCCATTTCAAGGTTCAGACGTGTGCGTACGCTGGTACGTAAGGCGTAAATGTCGTGGTCCTTCATGTGACGACGGTCTTCCCGCAGGTGGACGGTGATACCATCGGCTCCGTAGGCTTCTGCGATACGGGCGGCTTCAATGGGGCAGGGGTACACACCCCCTCGAGCATTCCGCAGGGTACAAATATGGTCGATATTCACCCCAAGTTGCATGGTGGGGTACGTGTCGGGGGTGGGTAGGTTAGGAGACATAGACAATAAAATCCTCATCGTTATCGGTAAAAGCAGAGACAACATTTTGACATAATTCAAAAATACTCTTAGCACTTCGATTACTCTCAATGTATTGCCCATTATTTAGCTGTAAAGCATCCCTACACGCATCCGCATGCTCAAACAGCTGTTCGGAAGCCACTTGAAAGAGTTTTAAATCATCCCTTAGCATAAGTACCTCCAAAACCTTTTGGTAAAGTTTTTTCCAGCTAGAGACGGCATACTTTTGATTGAATAATACCAACTCACAAGGTTTACTGTTAGTCACAGTCTCTGGCTCATCTCCAAGATTAAAAAACATCCTTTCCTCATCCCTTACTAGGGCTTGTAAAGCTTGTGGTAGGGGTTTCCATACTTTACAAGCATACATGGATAGATCATAAGCTCTTTCTTGAATACTGCTTTCATTCCATGTATCGCATTCAGCCACAGAACGATTCAGCCATACCATACTCTCTCTAAACCCATGAGGCATATCTCGTTTTTCTCTGAAAGGCTTATTGCTATACGAACCATTATAGCCTGTTAACGTCAAATTGCCCAAAGTATTGAGATAGGTGCTATGAACCTGCTCGTAGTCAGAACCTAAATCTTCTTTCCATTTTTCATTCAGCTTTTTAGGCATGATATGTTCAATGGTTAAATCATCTGTCTCGACACGCTCTGCTTTTTTAAAAGTTTCAAGTTTTTCGAGCAAATATTTTATAAGGCTTGTATTATTGCCAAAGTCTCTTGTCTGGAGCTGATATATGAATTCCTTATCTGACGGGAAGCGTTGCCTATTTTGTAAACTTGCCAAATGAGAGGTTAAGGTCTGCTGAAAGTTAAAAGTATTAAGACTACTTTTAACTTTAGAGACAAAGGTTGCAAACACCTTATTCATCTGAGCGTTCGTTAAATCAAGAACAATTCTTCTAAAAATAAAGGATTCCAATTGTTGAAGGCACTCAATGGTCGTTTTTAAGTCAATACACTTATGATGGAAGTAAGCCTCAAAAATAATGAGTACAAGAGGATAACATACTTTTTGTTTGAGTTTGTTAATATTTTCAATGTGAGTATTCAGTGAATTTTCAGGAGATTTTTCAGCCATAAGAGAAGCGTAGTACTCAGAAAATCGCTTCAATTCATCTAAGAAGGACTCGATATGAGGGGTATCAGTGACTAAATCTTTAAAAGTGATGTAAACGTCATCTACCTTTACAAATTTACCTAATTTTGCAATCAAGAAATGGCGAATAAACTCTGTGGTTTCATTCGCATCTTCTATTTTGGCTTCTTGGTTGTAGGTATTTTTTTCTATAGGATGCCAGTAACGTTTATATAAAGCAGTTTGCTCCGAAGGGCTTTGATTCATTAAAACGCAGTTACGAATTAAGTCGCTTTCGTCTAATTTTTTCCCCGCATTGTTTAAGCTCTCAAAGATAAGCTGAGGGTCATTACCTTCTTGTAACTCCATTTCAACAATCACCAAACGTTTGAAAGCGTCTATGAAAGCATCAACACGTTCAGATGACTTTAACTGGAGCTTGAGGTGTTTCTTAAACCATTGATAGTTAAGAGAGATTGCCGATTTTTTGTTTTGTATCCTACCTTCTGTTAGGATTTCCTCAAGGTGATGTGCATCAGTCTCAATAGGTTTTAATCTTAGACGAGAAGCTTTGTCTTGAGAATATTTATTGACAAGGTATTCATCATGAATCTGTTCAGTGCTATAACGCACAGATTCGAGTTCTTTATTTTTCAGTAGATGATACAGTGCTGTTAGAATCAGTGTGACCGTCGTTAATCTTTGTTGTCCATCAATAATATAGAATTGTCTGACATCAGTGCTATTGTCTTGGTTTGCAATATAAACGATAGACCCCACAAAGTATTCTTTTGTAGGCTTATCCATAAGATTCAAAATATCTTTAAATAACTTCTCACAATGAGCAATTTCCCAGCTGTAGTTACGTTGATACACAGGGATAACATACTGCGTTCCTGATGGGTTCAAAAAGATATAAAGCTCTTTTTTAAATGCACGCATTACAGAAGGGTTCCTAAGCCATTAAAAGGGGATATAAAAGGTTCATGATAAAACCATTTTAGCTAAAATGTGGTAAGACTCACAAGACTTTGATACAAAACGCCGCTCCTCTCCTTACAAGGTGAGGTGGTGGGTCAACTTTTTCCGCCATGCCGTCCCCTTGTATGTGAAAGAATAAAAAAAGCTCTAGCAGACCGTCCGTCCCCTAGGTACATTGGATACCATTGATACCGTGGGGGAGCTGGGTCGCTAGAGCTTACTTCCTAAATCATCCGAACAGTTGCTTGAGCTTAAAGCTCGTATTCGCAAGGCTGGATACTTATGAAGATTAT
>JBIIZQ010000001.1:0-274849 GCA_044346175.1 Vampirovibrionales bacterium | reverse complement strand
TTAAGGGAGAAGGGGAAGTCATTTAAGGTGGCAATCGTGGCGTGTATGCGTAAGTTGTTGACGATATTGAATGCGATAGCACGTGAGCATTACGCCACACTAAACTGATACGCTTGACACAGTTGCTGTCGTCATACCGTCGTCATACCGATGAAAATCGGTATCCAGAGGGCTTGAGGAAGACCCCGCAAATTCGTACAGGGTTTTCGTGCAGGGTGACGAGGGATGATAAGGCAAGACACCCACGCTTTAAGATGCCACCCTAACATCCGTAAAAATAAACACCGCAATGAAAAGGCTTTGGGTAGCGTCTCACGCTGGATATGTTACAATGGGGAGGCATATCATGCTTTACACAAGACCTCCTTAGGGTTTATGTAACGCTTTCCTTGTCTTCCTCATGCTTTCAAACCCAAGAAAGACAACCCTTCAGAAAGGCTCGTTAACTTTCACTATGCTTGCGCTTCAAGACTGGTTTGCTGCCCGAAAAGCCTCTAAAAAACATACTCAAGCTCTCGACCCCAAAGGTATGGATCGTTTACCTGATGAACAACTCAAAGAGTTATGGACGCAATGCGTAAGCTGTAATGCCAATTACCCTACCAAAAAACTGAAAGACAACCTTTCAGTGTGTCCTGAGTGTGGGTATCATTTTCGCATCACAGCGGCAGAACGTATTCAACAACTGTGTGAGCATTTTGAGCCTCAACATGAAACCCTTGCACCTAACGACCCCCTGCAATTCCACGACCTCGAACCCTACGCCAAACGTCAAAAATCGGCTCACAAAAAAACGGGTCTCAATGATGCCATTGTTGCTGGGATTGCTACCACGGAAGGGTTTCGTTATGCCCTTGCCGTCATGGACTTTGCGTACATGGGTGGTAGCATGGGCAGTGTTGTAGGGGAGGTTATTACTCGTATGGCAGAAACTGCCTTGGCAGAGGGCATTCCTTTTGTGATGTTCTGTGCGTCGGGCGGGGCTAGAATGCAGGAAGGTACCCTTTCCTTGATGCAAATGGTCAAAACAGGGGCGGTGCTCTCACGCTTGCATGAAGCGGGTATTCTGTATATTACCGTGCTAACTGAACCCACTTATGGAGGTGTTACCGCCTCTTACGGGATGTTGGGTGATATTATATTGGCAGAAAAAGGCTCACGGATTGGGTTTGCTGGGCGACGTGTGATTGAACAGACGATTCGTCAAAAGCTCCCTGAGGATTTTCAAACGGCAGAATACCTCCTTGAACATGGACAACTGGACCAAGTGCTTGAGCGTGAGGCCATCCGTACCACACTCGTGAAACTTTTCCGCTTACATGGTTATCCACAGTGTGATACGCCTCTTGTTGATGAAGCGATAGTGCCTGAAAGTACTTCAAGACTTACGCAAGTACTTCCTGAAGCTTCTTTAAGTTAAGTGTATCGCCACTTTCACGCTATGAAAATTCCGTTTGGTTCAGCCTAAAAACGGAGAAACCCAAGGTACCTCTTGAAAAGCTATCGTCTGGTTAAACGAGTTTTTCTGAGTGAAAGTAACGTTTTAAATCCACGTGATAGGCTAAATACAGGCTTGTACTGGCAAGCCGCTCATTGATATAAAATATATGATTGCTTCATCTGATTTTGTTTTATTGATTTATCATCACTTAATCAACCATAGGGCTTATTGTGTATGAACCATCGCCCAATTCCCAATCAACGGAAACGCTGTGAACATTGCATCCACTGGCAACGTTATCAACCTGAAGTGGAAGACTATGAATACCCTTACGATACGGGGCAGTGTCGTTTTTCACCCCCTAATGTATTGGTAAACCCACTCACAAATAAGCTCACCACGGTATGGCCTCAAACCAAGGCTTGGCATTGGTGTGGTAAGTTTACCCAGCGTCCAGAGCGCCCTAACGAGACGACCCTTCAGGCACCCTACGACCCTCATGGTTATCCTGATACGCCGCCTCCTCCTCAAGGCTTCCCGCTTGCTCATAAACCACTACCCTAGCCCATCACCCCATAAAATACTATAAGGCTCACGCTCATGATGTCTTCTCGCATTCCTATTACAGTCGTTACGGGGTATCTTGGTTCAGGTAAAACCACCCTTATCAATCGGATACTCACGGAACATCACGGTCAACGTATTGCGGTCATCGAAAATGAATTCGGCGCATTGAACATCGACCATGCACTTCTGAAGCTCCATGTTGAAGAAGAAATCTATGAAATGAACAACGGTTGCATCTGCTGTAATGTCAGAGGTGACCTTCTTCGTGCGATGGAACGCCTACTCAAACGTAGAGATAAGTTTGACCGTATTGTGATTGAAACCACAGGGCTTGCCACTCCTGGCCCTGTGGCTCAGACCTTTTTTGTGGACACTGAACTTGCTGAAAAAACGGTTTTAGATGCTGTTATTACCGTGGTGGATGCCCATCATGTTTTACAACACGTGTATGATGCTCCAGAATGTGCCGAACAAATTGGGTTTGCCGATGTGTTGGTTCTCAACAAACAGGACCTACTCTCGCCCGAGCAACTGCAACACGTTCAAGAGGCACTCCGTCCCTTTAATCCTGTTGCAAAGGTCT
Organism: Vampirovibrionales bacterium; assembly: GCA_044346175.1. Lineage (GTDB taxonomy): Bacteria > Cyanobacteriota > Vampirovibrionia > Vampirovibrionales > JAJTHC01 > JBJTUH01. Next base: position 272,258 of record JBIIZQ010000001.1, on the reverse strand, counting down.
TACACGCTTCTCATGGGCAGGTGCCTTTGGAGGCTATTCTCCAAGTGGGTGGGTTTGACCTTGAACGTGCCGTGCGTCAATACACGCAGTTTTTAGGGGTCTCCTCTACGGGGCATGACCATGCCCATCATCATCATGATATGTCTCACGACGACGACCACGACCATGCCCACGAGCATAACCATAACCATGCCCATACGCATGCTCATGATGCCGAGGTAGCCCCCCTCCCTCATCATCATGACCACAGCGTGACCTCACAAAGCTTTCAATACAATACCCTCACACAAGGTTGGTTTGATATGCCGTCCTTTCAAGTATGGCTGAATACCCTTTTAAAAACCCACGGAGAAAACCTCTTCCGCTGTAAGGGGGTTATGGCGTTTCAGGGCATGGAAAAACCTATCATCTTCCAAGGGGTTCATATGCTTCTTGATATGGTTCAAGCCGAGGAGCCATGGTCAGAAAACACCACACCTGCTTGGAGCCAGTTAGTGTTTATCGGACGTAACTTAGAGGCAATGAACCTTCAAGCAGGCTTAGAGGCTTGTTTACGTCCTCAAGTAGCACCGATAATACCTGCCATGCCCGCATCTAGTGTTGTTTCATGAGGGTCAACAAGGGAGACATGATATAAGATGACGACGCAAAAAGCTTTACCAGATGTAATAGCCCCCCTCACCGATGAGGCAATGCTGAGAGGGTATAACGATGACATCCCTCCTACGGGGCAAGCCATAGAACACTGGATTCAATCTGAAGCCGAGTCAGGTTTGTTGTCTGATGAAGCCGTTGCGACGCTCGGTGATACGGCACTCTTACGGGAAGCTCTGAAGCGTCTGGTTGTTGAGTTACGTCCCCAGTGGCAAAGCCACACCATCAATACACCTGTTGGGTGTCAGTATCTTGCGAATATTACGTTGGACACGCCTCATGGTGTTTTGTGGGTACTTGACCTTGAGGGACACATGAGCCTTATCACGGTGCATGATGGGGATATGCTCGGTGGGGATATGCCCCTAACAGTTGTGTCTTCTGAGGCACAAGCACAGGGTACGGAAGTCCTTAGCTGTGCTTTTTCGCCTGTTTTTCAGCCTTTAAAAGAGGATAGTGCTACGTATGTCTTCATGGCATTGGGTACCAGTGCAGGGACATGGCAGCTATGGCAGTATGCGTTTGACACCCACCGTTGTACTCGTCTGTATGAAGGGTTGGTGTGTCCTGAGCATCCGAAAGCTTCTCAGCTATGGGTCTCGCATGTTGCATTTGCACAGACAAAACGTCATGAAATGCCTAGGGTGGTGGTACTGGCAGATACCCAACTCCGTGGTTGGGAGCTTGTGCCTTCTTCCTCGGGAGCACCTGTGTGTTCTTTTACACTGAAAGCTCTCAAGCTTCCTGAAGTGATGCCTCATCGTATGCATGGCATCGTGTGGTCGCCCTCTTCCTCGGAACATGTTGCCCTAGGTGGTTATCAAGGGGTGGTGCGTTATCGTATAGGACAAATAAGTCCACAACAAACCTATGCTTGGCCTGGCGTGATGCTCAATGTGCATTGGAGTACCGATAGTAAGTATCTTGCTTGTGGGTGTCAAGATACCACGCTCCACATGTGGGAAGTTAAGTCGGGCAAAGATTACCGCATGAGTGGCTTTCAAGGGAAAGTACAAACCCTTGCATGGCACCCTCGGCAACTCACCTTGGCTGCCAGCGGTGGCAGTGATATTAGTCTTTGGGATTGTACAGGCAATGGACCTGCGGGCAAAGCCCCTTTACAGTTACTCGGACACCTCAAAAATGTTCGTACTTTAGCTTATAGTCCTTCAGGACGATGGCTTGCCTCGGGTGGGGAAGATGGTGAGGTTCTTATTTGGGATGCTCTTTCGCCCACGCCCGTACCTGGTTCCCCTGAAGATGACCCTCTGTATCTTCCGATGTTTCGTGCAGACAGTGAACTCCTCAACCCTGACCACGCCACTGTAACTCACCTTCAGTGGTGCGATACAGGACTCCTCGTAGGGTTTGAAAATGGCTTGCTCGGGTGCGTGAGTCTTAACACGGAAGCGTCATGCTAGTTTGTGGTTGTTTGATGCTGTGTGTCAAGTAGTCGTTTCCCATCGGGTGTGAGTTCGGGCATCAGTTTACAGGCTATCATGGCAATACCACTCATGTGGTACCTCTTATCGTACATGGTTTTGAGCCATGCCTTGAAGAGTGGGTTCTGCTTTTACATACTGCTTTTTCATCACAACCTTATAGAATAGCGTGTTGATTCAACCCTGATTGTTTATCGCCTCAAGCTTGCCATGGCTTGCTGTGTAAGTCCTTGCATGTGCCTTATGCTTCATGATTGCATGGACAAAACCCCTTGCGACATCATGTATTCTTCACTATAGCGATTGATTCCTGTCTTTGCAATAAGAAAGCCTCTTCTCTTCTATGTCTCTTACCTGTACCCAGCCCAAAACGCTTTTTCCTGAGGTGCCACTTTTATCTATTAAGCAAACACCCAAGCAAACATCATGGTTAGCAACTCCTACGACACCTGCACCCCTACCACCCCCTATACAACAAGATACACTGGCACTCACGCACGCCGCTTCACACCACCCTGAAACCCCTGAAACCCTTGAACCAGAAGCGACACCCGCCACCAGTCTAACCCCTTTGCGCCTTTTTGGGTTGCCTTATGCCGTGGGGCAGTATCGTCTAAAGCCCCAACATCATGTGAATGGGCCTTTGGTGTTTCCTATTCAAGATAAAGCCGTGAAAGGCTATACCAACCCTCAAGGACGTTACTTGGCGTTAGGAGACATGCATGGGAGCTGGCTTAAAGTGGCTGAACTTCTAAGCCTTCATGGTTTGATGCGCTGTAGTCCTGAAACATGGGCGGACTTACAACAATGTGGGAACACCATGAGTAAGCTTCAAGCAAAAGACCCCTATGTCTCTAAAAGCTATCAACAAGCCTCACAAGCGAAACTCGATGCCTCTTTCCAAGAAGCCCTCAAGAAGGTAACTTGGGGTGGTACTCAAGAACAGACTATCCTTTTTTTGGGTGATGTGCTGAGTGACCAAGGTGCTTCAGACTTTATGACCCTTCGCTTACTGGCAAGGCTACAAAGCTCAAAACACGAACAAGCAAAGGCACACCATGTTAAGCCCTCCTCGGCTTATGAAGTGGTACTCTCCAACCACGACATGCAAGCCCTTAGAGATTGGTACACCCATTATGTTATGCCTGTTGCACACCATCCAGACATGACGCAAGATGAAGCACATTTTAAGCAAACGCCCCCTCCTGCACTGCATCGTCATCTACTTACGCCAGAACATACCAGTTTTGCGAGTACCTATCATTATGCCTCTACTTATCCTGAGGTCTATAAATCACTTGGTAAACTTTATGGCAATTATTTTCATCATTTACACCCTCTTATGTATAAAAGCGATTACCATACTTTGTTGACGCATACGGCACCTAATGCTAAAACGTTTCATCAGTTTTATGAGTGGCTCATTGCCCAAAGCCATCAACCCCACTACACGCAAAACATGACCCCAAAAGCATTTGAGGCACATACTCAAAGTCTTTCTTCATGGTTTCAATCTTCGGTTGTGACCCCTGGTATGGAAGCCCTTGCCCTTCAGGAAAAACCAACACACCCACAGGAAAGCGCACCACTATCCACAAAGCTCGAAAAAGCCATGACGCAGCTCGGACACAAAGCTTGGGACCCCTTCTTGAATGCCAAGGATAATCCTTTTGCCGTAACGCATAGGCTTCCCGTAGAGACTCCTTTAGTTAGCCATTGGCTTCATGGTCATATTACCTCGTTTTCCACACCCCAAGCTGATGTGGTGCATCTCCCTCCCCTTGAGGCACATGGTAAACCTGAAGCCCGTCAGTACCGTATAGACCTTAACAGTAAGGTGCGTCATGGGTTACGATGGGAACCTGCCAAGCAAGGGGTGGATGTAGAACATACCTTGTGGTTGGAAAATCCTCAAATGCCTGGCAGTACTGATATTCATTAAACAGTCTTGTGCAAACTAAACTGAATATTTATTCTCCCCACGCTCTCGCTTTTGCAGCGTTCGGGTGGGGAGGCTTGATAGTTTGACTTCAATCAAATACCCAATGGCTTAACTTAAAAGGTGTATCATACCTCTTGAGACGTTTCAAGAGGCATGATAATAAGTCTTGCACCTTCTAAAGCGTGAATGGTGGCAATGGCTTGGGGTTGTAGTACCGTTTTTGCTGGAAGGGTGTCGTGAAGGAGTGCCGTCCAAGTTTCTCCTGTCCGCAGAAGACGCACCCGTCCCACTTGGGTGATACTTACTATTTCAAGGACTTCTACTTTTTGCCCAAAGAGTGCATCGGTGTTGGAAGGCTGGATGGGGGTGGCTTTTAAAAACCATCGCATACATAGGGGACGAACCACGGCAAGGCTTATAATAGAAAAACCACTAAACCATGCCAACTGGGTAAAGACATCGTGGGCAGGCACTATCCCGAGCCACACTAAGACCGCCAGTAGCCCTGAAGCCAAGGCAAGCATTAAAAGGTACAGGTTCCCGACCCAAGTTTCAAGGGCTACCAAACCACCCGCCACACATAACCATACGAGTAGCGCGACTGTGACTGAATTTCCCATCGTAAAAATATCCTTTGTGCTGATACATAAAAATACAGAAGCCTAGTGCCTCATCATGCCCTAGGAACCTAGGATATGACCTAACGGGCTTGTTCCTCTGGAGACTTCAAACGAAGCTCTATGGCATGAAGGAATCGTTCTCGTTCCTCTTTGAGTACTTGAAATACCCACCGATGCCTTGCCATAAGGTCCATACCTGAAAATAGAGGACTCACCATATGGATTTCAAGATGCGTACCACCAAGCACGTCAGAAGGAATACCCACATGACCTGCATGCTTCCAACTGTTGTCCACAATGGTAATGCTCGCCTCAGGTGAAGCCTTCATGAGCTTATCATAGACGCACTGTGTATCAGGGTGTAAATCAGGGTGTAAAACGGTTGAGGGGGATGAGGTTTCAGTCATGGATTATAAAACTTCTTGGGTTATCAAGGGGCTATCTGAAAAAGTATTTTCAGCACAAAAAGACATTAGGAGAGGCAATATACCACAAAAAGAGGAAGCGTACATAGTTCTACTATACCTCAAAGCCTCTCAGGACGAATAGCCTAGAAGGCGTAGTATGCCACCCTCTTTATGCGTATGTTTTATCGTTAAGAGTCGTTTATCGCTCGGTATTAAGGTTAGGATGTCTTCATGTTTAAGCCTTTTTCTCTCATGCAATCCAAAGCAGAAGGTGCAACGTCAGAGGCACAATCTGGGCAAAAACCTAATCCATTATGGCCAAGATTAAAACAATCTCCCGAAAGTAAAAATCAACAAGGGCAAGGGACTAAAGAAGGTAGTCAATTTTTATTGAGTGCCGAGGAGCTTGGTATTCAATCGTCTGTCACTGAGACTACTTCTCAAGCGAGTGGGGCTAATGTGCAAGGTCAACCCTCTCACCACAACCCTTACTTACAACCACAAGGGATGCCCGATTTATCACAAGCTGCATTTCAGCCACTTGTGCCGTCCCCGCCTACTTATGAGAATCATACTGCCTCTTTAACAAAAGCAGAAGTACCCCAACAAGTCTCTCAACACGTCATACCGCAGCCTTCAAAATTTACCCAAGCCTTGACTGAAGAGTGGGGGATGCCCACAGGTAGCTCACCTGTGCAAATGGCTCCACAGCCTTCTATTGCATCGCCTTACACCGCTACGACCACTGAACATTTGCAACCCCTGTGGACGGCTCAGGAAGTACCCACCCAAATGCCTCAAGGTCCTCTTCAGCAGGCATCGCAAACGTTTATCCCTATAGAAGCTACGTCTTTACAATCTGTGCCAAACTCCGTGCCCAACCCAATATCTGAAGCTACCTCCCTTGAAACAACTTACCAAGCCGTCAATGGTGCTGCCACTGACGTAGCACACGCACATAGTACACCTTTTCAGCCTGAGGGTTTCCAGTCAGTACAAAACTCGCAAGAGGATGCTTCACATGTACCAGCGTTTCATAGCCCTTTTGAGGAAGCCATGACTGCTACAAACCCTGTTGAATCGCCTTTCGGTGATGTGTCGATGTTATCTCCTTTTGAAAGTACCACCGCACCGAGTCAGGACATTCAAAGTCCTTTTGAGCAGACCTCGCTTGAATATCAGGCTTTTGATGGCGGCTATCATTCTGTAGAAGCTTCCTCGGCACCAAGCTTTTCAGAGCAGCCTTCTTGGGATACCTCTTGGCAGAATACCTCTGAAAATATAGCGACGAACCAAGCCCAGACTCCCCAAGAGGTTACCCAAGGATTTGCCCAAGAATTTGAAAGCACCCAAGCATGGTCTCACCCCGAGCAAACGACTGCGGAGCCACAAACACCCTCCTCATGGGACGTGCCTTTGGGGCAGTCACAGGGTTTTGAGGATTTTACACCCGTAACCCATACAGACCCTCACGCTTTTGGCGATACACTGGGCAACCCAACAAACCTCACCAACAGTGAGGTAGCCCCCATGGCAGACTGGCAGACAAGTCCTCACGACATGCCAAACATGGCAATACCACACTTGGCTGGGTCGCAAGAGGCATCTCAACCTCAAGCCTACCCTGAAGCTTTAGCGGATATTCCCGATGAGTTGGGGGACTACCGTCAAGGGCTGTCCATGATACAAAGTATTCAAGCCGATACACAACAGGTCACACCTTCTGAGATGACCCTTCATTGGGAAACAAGTACCATTGATGAAGAAGATGACTTTATCCCCGACCCCGAGGATACGTTTGGCACTGCGAAGTCTAGCCCCAAAGAGACACTTACTAACCCATCCAGCCTAGCATTGCATGAAGGCTTCATGGCGGTTGGCCAGGTGGATAATGCCGTTGAAGCAGTGATTGACTCAGACGGTGACGACTTTATTCCCGACCCCGAGAAAGCATTAGCCAGTACCTCGATTGATGAAAATCTTGTGTCGCCTCCTGAACCCTCACCTGCGTTAACAACTGCTACCCCCTCGCTGCCTGTAGTCTCAAGTCCTATGACATCAGGCGGGTTATCAAAAGCTTCTGGTGGATTGATGAGTAGTCTGTTTGATGACATCTCTTCTGTGGCAACGCATCAAGCCGAACATGAAGCCAACCGTCCTAAAAAAGTGGCTAAAAACCTCAAGCGGATTGGGGATATCCTCATTGATATGGAAATCCTTAATGCCAAGCAACTTGAGCAAGCTTTGGCTGAAAGTAAAGCCCTTGGGGTTCCCCTAGGGACAACACTTATTAGTTTAGGATGGGCCACTGAACAGCAATTAGGACAAGCTTTGGCACTGCAACACGGCTTACCTTATGTGCATTCCAAAGACATCAAGTTAGAACAGCTTAGAAGTTTCATGGGATTGCTCCCTGAACAGCTCATTCGGAGTAAGTTTATTATTCCCTTCAAAAAAGAAAACCGTCGTTTAGGTGTGATTTTATCCCATCCTAATGACCTGAACCTACTGGATGAGATTGCCCAAATCACGGGTTATCGAGTCTCTCCTTACATTTGTGCCCACAGTGAGATTATCCGTATTATTGAGACTTTTTATGCCTCCAAGCAAGAAAGTACGGAAGAAGCACTGGCTCGTATGGAAGCCGAAATGAATGAAAAAGATGGCGATACGCTCGGAAACCCTAAGGCAGAAAGCATTGAAGATGAAATTGAACATGCTGACTCTGGTGCGGTTCATCTTACAAATGCCATTTTGTTACGTGCCATTGAAATCAATGCTTCAGATATTCACATTGAGCAACAAAAAGAACGTATGCTTATTCGTGTACGGGTAGATGGGGTGCTTCGTGAAATGGAAAGCTTCCCTAAGCGGATGTCTGACCCCATTTTGACCCGTCTTAAAATTACAAGTAGTATGGATATTGCTGAACGTCGTCGTCCGCAGGATGGTCGTTTAAGAATCCGGTATGGGGGTGGGGAAGTGGATATGCGTGTCAACACACTTCCTTGTCGTTATGGAGAAAAGGTTTGTTTACGTATTTTGAAAGCCAATGCCACCACAGGGGGGCTTGAAAAGCTTGGGTTAAATACAGATGAAGTTGAGCGTATTGAAAAAATGATTCGTTCTCCCAACGGTATGGTGCTGGTTACAGGCCCTACAGGTTCGGGAAAAACAACAACGCTGTATAGTTTCCTCCGTGAGATTCAGTCCGTTGAGATTAACATTACAACGGTAGAAGACCCCGTGGAATACCCACTCCCAGGGGTTAACCAGACGCAAATCTCTCATAAGTCAGGCGTGAACTTTGCCTTGTGTTTAAGAGCCATCTTACGTCAAGACCCTGACGTTGTCATGGTCGGTGAGATTCGTGACCACGAAACGCTCGAGGTATCACTCCACGCTGCTTTGACAGGTCACTTGGTGTTCTCAACCCTTCACACGAACAGTACCGTCAAGACGATTAACCGTCTCTTGGATATGGGGGCACCTTGTTACCAAATCTCCACGGCTTTAAATGGTATTTTGGCACAACGACTGGTTAGAACCATCTGTCCGCATTGCCGAGAAGCTTATCTGCCCAGTGAGAAGGAGCTTGAAATTATGAAGCTCAAACAAAATCCTGACAATCCTATTTACTTTTATCGAGGAGCTGGTTGTAACAAATGTGAAGATTCAGGGTATAAGGGTCGTTTGGGTCTTTATGAGATTCTTATCATGAGTCGTGAGCTTCAAGAAATGATTGACAACTCAGAGTCGGTTCATAAATTGCAAGACATGGCGATTGCTCAAGGTATGAATACCCTGTCAATGGATGGTAGAAAAAAGCTTCTTCAAGGCATTACGACTTTTGCAGAGGTCACAAGGGTTTTGGGGATTGAACTGGATATCCCTGAACATATTCCTCAGCCAAACATTGACCAATCCACGATTGAACTCAAGAAGTAGTTCAATGGTTACACCTTGCCCGAGTGATAGGTCATAAGGAGGGTGCAAACACATGAGCCTTGGCGAGTAAACGTGCTTGGGCTTGCGTGTCTTGCCGTTTAGCGGCAAGAGCAAGGGTGTCTTGGTACAAAACTTGGGCAAGGGAGCGTTCCCCCAGGGCTTGATAGCAGCTTAAAAGTCCTTCCGCAAAACGTAATTGTTGAGGTTGTTTATCACGGCAAAACTCAAAATGGGTACGTGCTTGTGCGTAACGTTCCAAGGTAAGGTAGGCATCTGCAAGACCTTGATGGGCTAAAATATCTTCAGGGTAAAGCGTTAAAGCTTGTGATAATAACGTAATCGTTTGTTGAAGATGCTCAATACGCTCGGGGGTTAGGGTAGGTTGCGTATCCTCTTGTGCAAGTATTGCTTGGGATGAAGCGTCTTCTGTAGTTTCAGAAGGGGTTATAGAGGCTAAGGTTGACTGCCCCGATTGAAAGCCTTTCATTTTAAGTGCAAATGCCTTCACCGTACCCTTTGCTTTTTCTTCCTCTGCCTTGTCTTTATCACCCAGTTTAAGGTAATACACGGACTTATTGGTATGAACCATCAGGTTATCGGGGTTTAGTCGAGCTAGCATATCCATCAGATGAAGCCCTTGTGACAGTGCATCAGGGATACGTGCTTGTGTTGCATCCTCTAAACGTCCCATCATAACGCCAAGAGCTTCAAGGGTTGCCTCGTCGTGAGGGTACAAAATAACCAGTGTTTTCAGTAGCATTAACGCTTGCCAAGTATGCCCCTCAAGATTCAAATGCAATGCCTTGGCACGAAGGGTTTCAAGTGTTGTCGTATCCCATAAGGTACAGGGGAGCGTGTAACAGGTGAGGTCAAACGCAAGGGTTTTGCCAGCTTGGGTGTCTGAAGGCTCTAGTGCCAAAGCGATATGGGTTTCATCGGGGGTTCTGAATGCTGCGAGAACCTCCCCAAACCCTAGGGTCAGCTCGGCGTTCATGCAGGAAGTCACCATGGCGATACACGTACCGATAGCTTCTTGACCACAGTCAATGGCCTCCAGTGTCACGGCATCCCCTGCTTGAAGCCATGTTTTCATTAACGTGGCATCATCCTCATGATGCCAACCTACTTGAAAACCCGCCATGGCTTTGGGGACACGCCCATAAGTTTTTACACGTGCGATGGTCTCTTGACCAGGATAACACCCTTTTTGAAAGCTGACGGTTTCAGAGACTAAAGGGGTTTCATGTAAAAAATGGTGAGGTAACACAAAAGGAGCCTGATACATGACACCGTACTGAGGCAGAAGGGTATTGACCCATAGAGACACATCAACTTTTAAACGAACGGTATCGGGGGAAGTGGTGCAGGCACTTTCAGTTTGACACGCCACAGCCTGAGGTATAAGCACCACAGACAAGGGAACGCCTAATTTTCCACCCAACATGAAAGGCTGACTGAGTACAAGAGCCTGATGAGGGTTCGCAAAAAGGGTAGCGGTTGCAGTGTCTGTACTGTCTGTACTGAGAGTATGACAAGCCCCTGTTGTAACCTCCCAGAGCATGGCACTTTGCTGTAGATGTTGGGGTGCAATCGTACTTTCAGGGTGCATGTACCAATGTTGGTACATGCCCATGCCCCCTATGAGCCAAGGCTGATACGTCTCAGGGCAAGGATTCAGGGTAAAGGTTTCAACGAGTTTGAAAGCCTGAATTTCTTGCAAAAAAACGGCTTCCTGTGCTTCTGGAACAAGGGCAATGTAGGTTTGTGGTGCAACACGATAAAGCTCCGCTACACATAGCACATGGGCTTTACGGTCAAGAAGAGCAAAGCTGCACCCTGCCCCAACGGCAAGGGACTCAATATCCTGTGTGGTGCGTCGTTGCAGAAAATTGGCAACATCTTGACCTTCAAAAATCCAAAGTTTAAACCCTTCCTCTAAGGGTTGATACACACTTGTGTTAGGGTGCCAGATGTCTCGCCAAGCTCCTGTGGATGTAGAGGATGCAGGATGACTAGAAACAGACTTATCAGTTTGTAAAATATCCAATAAAAAAGTGGCCAAAGAGGGGGTTTGTGTTGTAAGCGTGACGTGCATGAAAGACTTTCTTTGCGTTTTGGTGTAAAGAGATAAAACAGCACAATGAGCCGAGCAGAGAGTGTATTGAGGGATTCACAAACTAAGACAGGAAAATACACGTTATTGTATGGTTTTATAGTAGCGCTGAAATAGTAAGGTGTCCTAGAGGGAGGTTTGCGTCTTTTTTATTTTTGCACATATTTTTTTACACATCCTCAATAGAAGCCCCTACCACTTCGGGCAATGTGACAGATAAAGCAGCGGTATGGCCGGGTTTTAGTACGTTATTTTGATGCTGAGTGCGTCATCAGGTGTTAAGGGTTTGCCTTGAATGTATCTTGAGGGTATCCTTAACATGGTTTTGGTTTGTGATGTTGTATGTCGATAGTAATCAAAAGGGATATTTGAATGATGTCCGATTTTACCCAAGTACGTGCCAGCCATTTATTAGTTGATACTGAAGCAGAAGCTCAAACTTGCCGTGAGCAAATTCTTGCTGGTACAAGCTTTGCTGATGTCGCTAAAGGCGTTTCCAAATGTCCGAGTCGTGCCAAAGGGGGCGACCTTGGCTTTTTTGGTAAAGGGATGATGGTACGTGAGTTTGAAGAAGTATCATTTGTGCTTCCTGTGGGTGAGGTTTCTGAACCCGTCAAGACACAATTCGGTTGGCACCTCCTCATCGTCACAGACCGTAAATAACCTAGTCTTCAAGGGCTTCAAGGCTATGATTTACCATAAGGAGGCACTTTCAAAGCTGCCTCCTTATGGTTTAAGGCTCAATCACGACGCAAACCATCCAGTGGCACCAGTGGCATATGTGAGTTTTTAGGGTCTTACGGCTTGACGGCAATAGTGGTCTCCAGGCAAACTCTGAAGTAACCCATCAAGCTCCATAAGAAGAAGTGCCTCAATGAGTGCACTACTTTCCAACGCAGGGAGAGCTCCTTTGAGATGTGTCCACAGGGTGTCATAGTGTGTAGGACGTGTAAGATGACACTGTTGCCATATGAGGTTTTGTAGCGGTGTGGAAAGCGTATCTGTAAGAGATGTTTCTGTGTTTGAGTGTTCGTGCGATACGGGCTTGTGGGTCGTGGTAAGCTCGGAATCATTCAGGGTGGGAAGAACCGCTTGATAACTTCGCACATGATGCACCAACTCTTCAGGATGCGTGAGAGGGGTTGCCCCTTGGGCTAATAAATAATGAGGTCCCTCACTGTTGACATCAAAAACATTCCCAGGTAAAGCCAGAACGGTTTTACCCTGCTCTAGGGCTAAACGTGCTGTAATAAGCGACCCACTTTTTTTAGGGGCTTCCACTACCAGGGTGGCATCACTCAAGGCTGCAACCAAACGGTTACGTTGCGGGAAACGAAATCCCTCGGGTGGAATGAAGGAAGGGTACTCTGTGAGCCAAGCACCACCCGCTTCTAATATGGACGCAAAAAGAGAGGTATTACTTTTCGGGTAAAGGGTACCAAAGCCACATCCCATGACGGCCACCGTGGGTAAACCATACTGTAGGGCTTCTTGGTGAGCGTGGGTATCAATCCCCCTCGCACCCCCACTCCAAATGACAACCCCTTGATGCTTTAACCCTTGGCATATCCAGCGTACCGCCTCTTTACCGTAAGGTGTGGCGTGTCGGGTACCCACCACGGCTAATCCGCCGACATCTTTTACTAATAGAGACGCATTCCCCTTGAGAAACAACCCTAGGGGGGCATCATACAAGTGGTGAAGGCTTTCAGGGAAATCATCTTGTGTCATGAATTGGCTTTGTGTAAGCGTCAGCTCAGCCTCTAAAGCCTCTTCGGCTTGTGCCATACTTGTAGGACGATGTGCAAGCCATGCTTGTGCCAGTGTATCAGGGGTTTTGGTACGCTTCGTTTTAAGACAAGCTATCAGAGCAGTATCCGTGGCTTTTAAAAGCCATTCAGGGTCATGGTAGGTATGCCAACTGGTTTCAATCAGATGTCGTAATGTATGATTCCCTAACTGTCGTACTTTCATTAAGGCAAATAACAGCCCTCGGTACACCTGCCATGGTAGTGCAGTACCTTCCTGAAAAGAAGGGGCTTCAGGCGTGAAATTTTGAATGGCATCAGAGTGTATCACGTCAAAAAGTCGGGTTTGTGCAGGGGTGTCTAAGAGGGTACTTTGCATCGTTGTGGGATAGGTTGCTTTAACCTGTTACCGTGGCAAGGACTTGTTGTGTTTGAGCTTTATATAATTTATCCAAAGCACGGAATTGAAGTGCTTCGGCAATATGTTGACGCTGTATTGACTCACTTTGAGTCAGGTCTGCTAGCGTACGTGCCACACGAAGGATACGGTCAAAGGAACGCCCAGAAAGCTGAAGCTTTTCAGCGGCATGCCGTAAGAGCGTTTCACTTGGCACATCCAACTGACAATACTGGCGAATTTCAGCCGCTCCCATATCTTTATTGGCAAAGAGTCCGTGGGGTTGCAAACGATGCCTTTGGCGTTCACGAGCTTCTATGACACGAGCTTGAATGGTACGAGAACTTTCCACAGAAACTTCAGACAGGGTCTGCAACGGGTTTGCCATGACTCCAGTTTCAGCTTCAGTATCCACTTTGGCAACTTTAGGACGCTTGGCACGTATTTGAGAGAGGAGTTCCTCTTCACTTAAACGTGCAACATGTACATGGAGGTCGATACGGTCAAGAAGAGGACCAGAGAGTCTTGAAAAATAGCGTGTCACTTGGGTATCACTACAACGACACGCTCTTGTACTATCGCCCTTATACCCGCAAGGGCAAGGGTTGCATGCCGCAAGCAGTTGAAAGTTAGCGGGAAAGGTTAAGCTTTGTTGTACCCTTGAAATAGTCACGGTGCCATCTTCCAGAGGTTGACGTAAAACCTCTAAAACCTGACGAGGGAACTCGACCATTTCATCCAAAAATAAGACCCCTCGATGTGCAAGAGTCATTTCTCCAGGGCGAGGAATGGTACCGCCGCCTGTCATCCCTGCACTGGAGGCAGAATGATGCGGATGTCGAAACGGCCGCTGATGCACCAATCCTGTTTCACGCTCCAACAAACCCGCTACGCTGTAAATACGGGTGACTTCAAGCATCTCTTCAAAACGCATGGGTGGTAAAATGCCTGCAAATGCCTTGGAGAGCATAGACTTACCACTCCCCGGTGGCCCTACCATTAAGGCGTTATGTCCGCCAGCGGCTGCTACCTCTAAGGCACGTTTGGCAAGGGTTTGTCCCTTTACATCTGCAAAGTCAATGCCGTATGAACCCGCTTGGGGTTTTAGGGTATCAGCCCACTGGGCAGGACTAGGTGTGGGTTTTAAAAAAGTTTGCGGATGGAGCAAAAAAACAGGCAACTCCGAAAGATGGCTCAGTCCGTAGACTTCCAAGCCCTCCACCAAGCTGGCTTCTCGTGCATTGCCCTCAGGCACAATCAATGCCTTAATGCCGAGTTCCTTCGCTTTCATGGCAACGGGTAACACCCCATGTACTTCACGAATCGCCCCCTCAAGGGATACCTCACCCATAAACCACGCCTTTTGTAAAAGTGCAATCGGTTCCAAGGCACCACTTGCCAGTAAAATACCAAGGGAAATAGGCAAGTCAAACCAAGTCCCTTCTTTGCGAATGTCTGCAGGTGCTAGGTTAATAAGAATTTTTTTGGCTGGAAATTCAAAGCCCGTGTTTTTAATGGCTGCACGAATGCGTTCACGACTTTCATTCACCGCAGTATCAGGTAAGCCAACAACGGTCAAGCCAGGGAGTCCAGAAAGGAGGTCAATTTCAACATCAATAGGACGCACCTCTAGCCCTACAAGGCTGGCACTGGTAATGACTTGGACGTTGGACATCATCATAACAGAATAGGCTACTTGATTTTTGAGAATGGACACACCACAATAAGGATAACATTTTTTAGCTAAGCCATATCCTTCAGTAATCAGGGTAACGAACATGCACAAGGTTTGTCATGTGCTTTAAAGGCTTTGTGTTACATGTTGTTACGAAAGTGTGCAAAACCCGATGCTTTTTAAGTAAAGCACCCATAACTATGTATTTATAAATGTATGAATCAAAGTGACTATGTCTGACCCCTCTTCCCCTAAGGACTCTAAAACCAAACAACGCATCGACCAGTGGCTTGTCTCGCTTGGGCTTGCAGAAACCCGCACCAAGGCACAAGCCTATATTATGGCGGGTGAGGTCTATTGGGGGACGCAACGTCTTGACAAAGCAAGCCATGTCCTTACAGAGGCTCAACTACAGCAGTATCCGCTTCAAGTGAAGAACCGTGCGTCTCGGTGTCCTTATGTGAGTCGAGGTGGGTTAAAGCTTGCAGGGGCTATCCAGTATTGGGAGCCTCTCAAAGCGAGTATTGCACAAGGTGGTGTGTGGCTTGATGTGGGTGCCTCTACGGGAGGTTTCACCGATTGCCTGTTACAACACGGGGCAGGGCATGTCGTGGCACTGGATGTAGGCATTGCACAGCTTGACCAAAAATTGCGGCAACACCCTCAAGTGACGGTCATTGAAAAATGCAATGCCCGTTATTTACACGACCCTGCCCAACGTTCAGGTCAACCCAAAGCACATCTCCAAAAAGCTGTGGCTATCAATACGGCACCGGGCTACGATGGTTGGGTGATGGATGTTTCATTTATTTCATTAAAAAAAATTGTGCCGAGCATCTTAGCGTTTCTAACACGCCCAAACCTCACGGCTCAACCACAACATGCCTTGATGTTACTCAAACCGCAGTTTGAAATTTTGGAGTTGCCTGAAGGCACTATTACACCGCAGCAACGCAAAAGCTTTACGGGTGTGATTGAAGAGGCTTCTCTTGCTGAGAGTGTTCAGCATAGTGTATTGGAAACTCTCAAGCCCTTATGCCAAGAACAAGGCTGGTTCCTTGAAGGTACAACCCTCTCGCCCATCACAGGGACGGAAGGAAATCGAGAATTTTTGGTGTATTTAAAAACGCAATAAAGGGTGCTTGGAAAACTCTTTATGTTTTCTTGTCTCGTCAAAGTAGTAAGTATCCATTACACTAAAAGAAATAGTCTGTAGAGACTTTGGTTTGTTGTGTAAACCTACGATATGCTGCTTGATTTGCTCTCCTTGTTTTGATTGCTAGGATGCCTCTGTTACACCTATGCGTTTAATCCGATTCCTTATTAATTTTGCACTTGGGCTTGCCATTATTCTTGCCTGCCTGTTATGGAAAATCTTTCATGACACCCCAAGCCTTGCCGCTTATCTTAATAGCCAAGGGGAGATTCTACCTAGGCAGCTCCAAACGACTCGGATTCTTGCTGCAGATGGCTCGCTACTCACGGCTCATGAAAATTTCAGCTACAAGCCCGTTAAATTGAATGAAATATCCCCAGCGGTTATTCAAGCCATTGTTGCTACGGAAGACCGTCGTTTTTATGAACACCACGGCGTTGACCCCGTCGGTATCATTCGTGCCACCTTTATTAACCTAACCTCTAAACGCCTCTCAGAGGGGGCTAGTACCATTACGCAACAGCTTGTTCGTAACCTCTTTCTTAGCAATGAACGAAGCTTCACCCGTAAGTTTAGAGAAATCATCCTAGCCCTCAAGCTTGAAATGGAACTCCCCAAAGAACGTATTTTAGAACTGTATTTGAACTCTATTTACTTTGGGGAAGGTGCTTACGGTATTGGGGCAGCGGCTGAAGCCTATTTCCATAAAACCCCGTATCAACTCACCTTGCCTGAGTCTGCGTTATTGGCAGGACTTCCACAAGCACCCTCAAGGCTAAATCCTTTTGAAAACCCCAAGCAAGCCTACATGCGTCGTAGTGAGGTACTCAAAAATCTTGTAGAAGTACAGGCCACCACGCTTGACCAAATTACGCCCTATACCCAAGGTAATGGCACACGAGAAAGCCTCTTTTTAACGTCTCGCCGACAACAAATTAAAAATCTTGCCCCTTATTTTACGCAGTGGGTGCAAGACAGAGTCCAAGCCCTTTACAGCATGGATGACCAAACTTTTTGGCAAAGCGGTATGGTGATACATACCACCATTCAGCCTCAATTACAGCAACAAACCAACCGTTCAATAAGCCAAAACGCTCGTGCTTGGGGTCGTTCAGGTAAAGACCAACAGGCAGCTTCTGTTTCCGTGGATGTTCAAACAGGGGCTATCCTTGCTTACTCGGGCGGGAAAGACTTTACGGAGAGTCAGTTTGACCGTGTGACGCAGAGTTTGCGTTCACCAGGGTCGGTCTTTAAAATGTTCACGTATGCGGGTGCCTTTGAATATCTCGATAAGGTGAAGCCTAATACCCGTATGGTCGATGAACCCATACAATACGGCACGTGGAAGCCGCAAAACTTTGATAAACGTTATCACGGTGCGATGTCCGTCGCACGAGCCTTTGTGCAGTCCAACAATGTCATTGCCGTCAAGTTGCTTGAAATGGTCGGTCCCTCTCGGGTAGCGGGTTTGGCACACGCTATGGGCATTAAAAGCAGCCTCGTGGAAGACCTCTCGTTGACGCTAGGCGGGAGTGGCATCACGATGCTTGAGCTGGCAGAGGCGGCGAATGTGTTCCCTAACTTTGGGATGCGGATTCCTCTTTACGGGATTGCGAGTATTCAGGACCAAAACAAGCGGGTGATTTATCGGCATCAGCCCGCCCCGCAATCCGTTTTATCTCGGCGTGCTGCGGAACTCATGGTGGGTTTAATGCGTGGGGTCGTGACCTCTGGCACAGGACGTGCAGCGAGCTTGTCGACAAGCCAAGTGGCAGGTAAAACAGGTACCAGTGATGAGTTCCGTGATGCTTGGTTTGTGGGCTTTACACCTGAAACCCTTACCGCCGTGTGGGTTGGGAATGATAGCAATACGCCTATGGGTAAAATTTCAGGGGGAGGACTCCCTGCAACGATTTGGCGTAATATTATGACTGATTACGTTGCCCAGCACGAGCATATACGTACCTTCCCTTTCTCAGAAAAACTTTCCAATGATGTATTTTACTCAAGTGGGAGTGACCGTTTAGAGGAAGAACCTGAAGGTCATGCAGTGCCACAGGGTCAAGAAGTACCCCTTCCTGATACCCAGTCTCCTGAGGGGACACCTGTTACCCCTGTGGAAGAGCTACCCGAGCAAGGGCTTCCTGTTGAGAATGCCTTACCACCTTCAGACCGTCCTAGCGACCCTAATAGTCAGGAAGGCGTTGTGACCACCCCTTCTGTACCCACAGCACCGCCGCCTCCCCCTGTTGTATCCCCTACAGGTAGAACGACGATTCAGCTTAAACCTTCTGTCAAACCCAGTTCCCCCGCTACTGCTCCTGCTGATATACCTCGTGAACGTATCGAGTGGGAAGCTCAAGAACCTCTCTAATGGATTTGCCCATGGTAGTATAGAGGAGATGTGTTTGTGCCTTGCCCGATGATTGTGTGACTCCTTCCACCATGCCTCCTCTTTCTCCATCCGCTTTTACGCCCCTATGGCAACAGTATCCTTTGGCAGGCTGGTTGCCTACTGTAGAGGCATTTGAACAGGCTCGACCCACTCAACAGGTTGACGCTTGCGATGAACTAAGTGCTTCGGTGTCCCCTTCGGAAGAGTCTTCGTTAGGCTGGATTTATCATCGGGTGTCGGATTATTTTTATGTCTGGAGTGTCCATGAGGGGTATCTCTACCCTGTGATGTGTAAACAGCGGGCTAACCTTAAAAAAGCGGGTCATACGCCGACGATTGGAGATTGGGTGAGGCTGGAGTCGGTAAGTTGGACCCATCCAGAAGGGCAGTATGAAGGCTGGATGGCTGAAAGACTCCCAAGACGTACGCACCTATTACGCCCTCATGTCAGTAACATGGATGCCATTGGTCTTGTGGTTTCGCTGGAAGCACCTGCGTTTTCTTTACGTCAGCTTACACGCCAGCTTTGTGATATTTACCTTAAACTTGCAACCCAAGAGGCTTCTGCTAGCCCCTATGTATTACGTCATGAGGTAGAAGTTTTACTCCTTTTAAGTAAACAAGACCTCTTTCATACATTGGATGAGGTGCAAAAACAAAAAATACATACGCAACTTGCGTATCTTCAAGAGGCTTTTCCAAAGCTTAAACAAGTGTGGCTGCCTTCCTATGAAACGTCTCAAGCGGAAGTGCAAGCCTATCTTATGCCTTTTCTTTCGGGTAAAGTGTGTGCCTTGGTTGGAGAAAGTGGCGTAGGCAAATCCACCCTGCTGAATGCCTTGGATAGTACGTTAAATCTTAAAACGGCACAGGTCTCCGACAAGATTTCACGTGGTAAGCATACGACTCGTACAGCGAGTCTGCTTCCTTTAAAAGGTATCGGAGGCTGGTGGATTGATACCCCAGGGTTTAGCCAATTGAGTTTTGAGGGGGTTTCGCCTCATGTGATTCTACAAGAAGGATTTCCTGATTTACGCCCTAGCGTGCATGGATGCCAGTTTCAAGATTGTCTTCATGATGGCGAGGAAGGGTGCGGTTTTTCCATGCTAAGCCTACCTTCTGAAGATATCGCTCTTGAAATACCCTCAACACCCACCACGTCTTTACTTTCTTTGGATACAGGTTTAAACTATCGCCCTAAAAGACGGCATTTTGTAGCCCACAAAAAGCGTCAAGAAGTAACTCCCTCCCCAGCACATAGCCACCTTACAGAACCAAAAGAAGAGACGCTTCAAAGTTGTCTTCAAGAAAGATTACGCTTATGGCATGACATGCTTAAAGAGTGTCGGCAACGTGATACTTGGGAGAAAGCTCAGCAAGATAAAAAAGGCTTTGAGGGTACAAAAAAGCTTGGTAAGGGTGAGGATACCCGTGTGAAACTGCGTCATAAACAACGAGAAACCTCTCGGCGTAAGCAAGCACAGGCACTACGTTTGTTTCATGGTGAAGTTGCTTCAGAGTGGCATACACCACCTTCTTCATCATAGGGAGGTGTTTCAGCCTCGTGTAAGCCAAACCATGGCTTCAAGATGATGCGTTTGAGGGAACATATCAATAGGTTGAATTTCACGCAAACACCAGACAGACTCAGGCGTATTGCTTAAGAGGTCTTTAAGGTCACGGGCAAGCGTTGCCATGTCGCAAGAGACGAGTACAAGGTGCTGAAGGGTTTCAGGTGGTTGGTGTAACCATGTTTTTACCGTAGGACTTAATCCTGCACGAGGTGGGTCAAGTATCACCACTTCAGGATAGGGAAGTTTCCCTGCACGACATTGCTTTTGAATGAGAGGTAAAGCTTTTTCTATAGGGAGTGCCATAAAGTGGGTTTCAAGGGTCGGCTGTGTTTGAGAAGCGTAAGTAGCCCAATTTTGCTTTGCCATGACGGCACTTTGTTGGTTCGCTTCAACACCTAGTACGCCTAGAGGACGAGGGGAAGGGTCATTGAGAAATAGTTTGCGTGATGTAAGGTCATGGAGCCAAAGTTGACCAAAAACGCCTACCCCCGCATAGAGGTCGTACAACATACGAGGGGGCAAAGGCGATTGCTGCCATAGCGTGGCCCAACGTTGGAGGGTCTGTAGCATGTGTGATAGACCAAGAGGGTTGACCTGAAAAAACTGATGCAACTTATGAGAGACCGTCATTTCATGCGGTACCGTGTGTTGGGGAGTCGGCTGAGTTTGAGAGGGTGCTTCCCATGTAAGGAGTCTAACCAATTCGGTTTCACCCCAAGTATGTGCCGATGCACTATGACGTGAGGTATGCCAATAGGCACCTGTTAAATGTAGCCCTTCTTTTTGGAGTGCTTCTTGGAGCTGATTCATATGGGTGTACCAGCCTTTAAAAGGTTGGGGTGCTAAGCTCAAACATCCCAGTGCGACATGTGTAAGACCGTTCTTTGACTGGGGCTGTGCTTCCCAAAGCACATCAAACGTATGAATACTTGTGTGTGGGTGTTGTACCAAGCGAGGTGGTAATGCCGTGAGCCATGCGTGTAAAATACGATACAACACCTGTGCTTCTGTAGGAATAACATGACACGCCTCATAAGGATGAATACAATGGCTTTTCGCACCTTTAAAGCCGAGTAGAGGTTGCTGGGTTGTTGTGTCCCAAGCGACATGCCATTGAAAATGATTACGATAGCCCCAAGGCTTTGTTGCTAAAACGGGTTTGAGTATGCCTGTATCCAGCCATTCAGAAGAAATGCCCCCCAAATGCGTTAAAGTTTCTTTGAAGATTGCCAGTTTATGGCTTGCTTGAGCCTCAGGCTGAATATGTTGCCAGTCACATCCGCCACATGCTTCACTGATAGGGCAACGTGGTATCACACGATGCGGGTGTGGTAGGGTCACGTGTGCAAGCTGTAGTGTCAGAGGTTTACGAGAAGCGTGCTGTACTTCTGTAGGGGGCATGACTGCCTCTACTTGCTCTTGAGGCAACACACCCTCAAGCCATGCGACACGCCCCGAGAGTGTTTCAGGTAAAGGTTGTTCGGAGGTTGTTTTAAGGCGGGTCAATCCCCTACCACCCTGTACTAATTTTTCTATGCTACAGGATAACGTCAGCACGCTTGTAGGTGCTTCAGAGCTGAGGAAGCCTGTGGCATGAGAGCCGCTAGTATGAGAGGGTACATGAGAGTGCATCATGAAGACTTATTCTGCTACGGTACGTGAGGATGAAGGACTCGGCGTATGGGTGAGTGTGGCTTTCATTAACGTTTGAACTTCCTTCAGAGCCAACTCTTTAAATGCCCCGGGGCGCAGACCATGCACGGTGACTTGTCCTACGCTGAGACGTTTTAGTTTCGTAACTTCCCAACCACACATGGCAAACATACGGCGTATTTGGCGATTTAAGCCCGTGTGCAGTTCAATGACAAACGTATTAGGTGCTGGTTTTTCAAGCATAAATGCCTGTGCCAGCTGTTGTTCTTCTTCAAATACTAAGCCTTTTTGGAATACATCCGCTAACTTACGTAGTGGTGTGACATGAGACGCATAAACTAAAGGACTTGCCCCTTCATGATGTCCTCCCATACTCATTGAAGGGCTACCACCACCACGCCCTGATGTGTTACGTGTAGGCATGTTAGGGCGTGGAGCGGGTCGGTGCTGACGAATTTCAACCCAGTATGTTTTGGGGATATGGTACTGGGGATGCGTAAGCTGATGGAGTAATGTACCATCGTTGGTTAGGAGCATTAAGCCACTTGAAAGACGATCCAAACGCCCCACAAGGTCGAGGTGTCGGTACTTAGGAGGCAAACAATCATAAACGGTTTGTCGTCCTTTTTCATCTTTTCGGGTCGATAGGACATGCTTAGGCTTGTGGAATGCTAAAACCGTAATGGGTTGCTGTTGAACTTCTTGAGGTAAAATGACCTCATTGTCTACCTTGATACGGTCTTTCCCTGGGCGAACTTTAATCCCCAAGGTGGTCACCACCACGTGGTTCACCTTGACACGCCCTGCCGTTAGCATGGCATCTACTTCACGACGAGACCAACGCCCTGTACTCGCCAGCCATTTATTAAGTCGTACGGGTTGCCCTAAAGGGAGTCTGTCTGCCATACGTGTGGCTACTTTTTTGGCTGCTTTTAGGTCAAGGAGTCGTTCTTGCTTGGCTTCCTCTAGGGTTAAGGTAGGAAGTGCTTTCTCTTTTTTAGCAGAGGGTACTGGCGTGGCGACCTTTGCCCGTTTCTTTTTGGGGGTATTCTTTAAAATGGCTTGGGTTAACGTTTGCTTATCCGTGGTGTTGTCAACACCTACGGCATGCAGAAATGCGTCAATATCTCGTTCGGAGAGTCCAGCTTCTAAGGCTTGTCGAATCGTTTCTTCCTTAGCGGCAACCCGTGCTTTAACCCGCGCATGGGCTTGGGGGCTTAGACGCTCGGAGCCAAGAGGGTCTGTTTCCTGAGCCAAAGCTCTTTCCATATCTTTATGGGATGCTTGTAAACTGGTTTTACGAGGCGTTTGGCGAGGGGAGACAGATTTTTTCATAAAGGGCTTTTCGTGAAATTTGAAACTAAAAGCGATGATTGAATATCATGCGATACATTAAAACGCACGAGACTGATATATTCTCTATCGTCTATAAAAACTTATGAAGGCGTGTTCAAAAAAGAAGCCTTTTCATGATTATACTTGAAACATAGACACATCGAGGTATCTTTATCTTTCTGGCACGAGTCGTTCTTGAACATCAATGGGCCTTGACTTTATCAGCAATAAACCTTGTATCAATTTCTCCCCGCTTGTTGTTTTTATTATTTTAAATAAATCTCTTCTTCCTTCTTTTCTTCTTCTTTCTTTTTCCCTATTGCTTTTAAATCAATGTATTCAGGAGATAACGATGATGGCTATTCGCATGCCCGGTTTTGTACGTAATGGGATGCAAAAATTGCAACGTTACGTGAGTGGTCCTATGGCAACCCCCAACCGTAGAATGGCAACTTACGGTATGGCTGCGACAGCTGGAGCGATTGCTTTAGGTACAACAGCAGCGTTACTTTGGCCTAAAGGTGACCAAAAACCTCAAAACGTTTCTAACACAAACCAAGCACCTCAAGTACCTCAAGCACCCAAAACTTTGAAAGAGTCCAACCCAGTCAACCTTAGCCAAACGGCACAGCTTGCGAATACTGAAAAAACCACTATCCCAGGATTCAAAAGTCCTGAAGCCTGCAAAAACGACCCCACTTGCACTCGTGGTGTAACCGCTATTATGGGTTTAAAACAAGCTGGTGTGAAAGGCGTTGAGCCGCCTATCGCTGAAAAAGCTGAGATTAAAGCCGCTCGGAAACTAGATTCTAACTCCTATCAATATGAAGTGGCTGAAGGTGACCAAGCACGACAGTTTACCGTAACAAACCCTGGCATCAAAGAACAAAAAGTGGTGGAACTCACCCCCGGCCAACAACCTGTATTGCAAGTGCCTGGCGATGCAACAAATAATGCCAAAAAACAACCCTTAACCTTCGGTAACAGAACCCAAATTGCTGCCGTGAACGATAACACCTATGAGCTGATTGATACCACCAATGTGAAAGGTACCCCAACGCTTCAGAAATCGCTAGGAACCTTTGCAAATGTGGCTGAGTTTGGACGTTCACGTCAAACAGTACTGTCTACTGACAAAGCCACTGCTACCCAAAAAGCTGGTATTGGCAGCCAAGGAACTAACTTTGCAGCCGTCCCCATTAAGCAAGGCGATAAAACAGGCACCATTGTAGCACTTGAAAATCCTAACGGACAAGCAAGCTACAAACTCTTTCTAAGAGATGACGCTGGCAGTGGGCAATTGGTCAAAAATGGTGAATCTGAAACCTTTGGCTCTTTGGAAGACTTACTCAAAGCCAACACTGGCGTTGAGGTTAACCCACCTCAGACCACTAACTAATGGCGACTGTTTGAACAACCTCCAAAAAACGCAAAGTCCTACGCCCTTGAAACGAGCGTAGGACTTTTAGAATCAAAAGCTCTAACCAAAAATTCGACGTTCTGCCAAATGGATGGCTGCTTTTAGCGGTAACATGTCATGGGCTTGTGCGTACTCAAGGACACGCAACGTGTTATCATAAATGGTTTCAGTGTGTGCCTTGGCTTGTTCATAGGTTTTACCCTCAATTTCAGAGGCAATCAAAATCACACCGCCTGCATTGACGATAAAATCAGGGGCAAATAAAACCCCCCGCTCATGCAAAATCACCCCTGCTTGTTCGGTTGCAAGTGGATTATTGGCACCTCCTACAACGACTTGAGCTTGCAGATTTTGAGCCACAGCTTCAGTAATGACCCCACCCACGGCATTGGGACTGAAAATATCGACAGGGGAAGATAGTAACGCTTCTGGTGATACAACGTCCACCTGTGGCAAGTGGTTTTTCACTTCAGAAAGGGCTTGGGTATTTACGTCGGTTGTAAGAACTTTGGCACCTTCCTTGACCAAGTAAGACATTAAATGATACCCAACTTTGCCAGCCCCTTGAACCGCAACAGTTTTACCTGCAAGCACATCACTCCCTGTTTTAGCTTTAAAGGCTGCCTTCATGCCAAGGTAAACCCCTAAGCCTGTGAGGGTTGAGGAGTCACCCAAGCCACCATCCTGCTGTGCTAATCCACCAAAATAAGGGGTAATACGCTTCATAATACGAAGGTCGTCCGTCGTAGAACCGATGTCTCCTGCCCCGTAGTAACGTCCTTGGAGCAAATCAATACGATGTGCCAGTGCTTGTAAACGTTCAGGCGTTTTGTCTTCAGGTTTGTCTAAAATCATGAGGGCTTTACCACCGCCATAATGAAGGTTTGCCATGGCATTTTTATAACTCATGGCTTTAGAAAGTAATAGGACATCCTCAAGAGCGGCTTGCTCTGACGGGTATGCCTTCATACGAATGCCCCCTAAACCAGGGCCAAGATTGGTGTTATGCAAAGCAATGAACGCCCGTAAACCCGAGGCTTTATCACTCACGAAAAAGACAGCTTCATGGTCGGCCTGTTGAATTAACTCAAAATAATTAGTCATCATCGCAATCTTCGACGCTCCTTAAGCTCAAAATGTACAAAGACGTGAGGGCTATTTAGCCCCTCATCCAAACAAAAAACCTCATCACGCACCTAACCTGATGCAAAACTTGTCAATGCTTTGCATCCCATTTTAATAGGATGCACGGGCTATTTTATCATTGTTTTATCTCATGTTTGAGTACGCCCTTACTGTAACACCGATACCCCTAGAATACCATCCCCTGATGAGGGCTTATACAGCATGAGCCTTCACGCATACTTCATGCTTTCTGGATTCCGACTTTCGTCGGCAAGGACATAACGACGTACCCCCCACCCGCCAACCGCCACCCTGCACGCAGTGGCGGGGTCTCCTAGCGCTAAGCTTCACCTAAGCTTTTCTAAAGATTTCCTTCAAGTACGCCGATACCTTACTTAACCTCTTATTTATGAAGGTACAAGGGCCTACACACCCACGTTTTAAGATACGACAAATGTTTATTTAAAAGTTTTAATTTAAAAGGAGAGATACCGCCATGGCAACTACCAGCATGCCTACCTCTAGCCAATTAGAAGCCTATCGTCTCGCCTCTGAACAAAAAGAAGCCCAATGGCGCCAAAATCCTAACAGCCTTTACTCAAAAATCAATGGGTCTTGGACTGATTTTGATAATGCGATTAAACGCAATTTTGAAGGTACCAACACCAACGAACTTTACGACCCTAACAAACGGGATTATACTTTTGGTTTCTTCATGCCTTACTTTAATGCCACGACTGGTTACGGTGGTTTTCAAGGGCTTGGTGTCTATCGCATGCCCATTAAACGAACCTACACGGCGGCGAGTTTACTCCAAGGCACCAACACAGGCAACAATTTTAATGCAGGTAGAACCCAAAATCAACCTGTATTTAGCTAAGTTCGGTACTGTGGTGGATACCCTCATAGGGTCGGTAGACAGTTACCACTACGCTACTTTAGCGTGAAGGCTTGCTTTTGAATTGCAACAGGATAGCTCCAATAAGAAACATCACCGCAAAAGGTACCCAAGCGGCAACGCTTAAGCCTAGTACCCCTAACCAAGCCGTGGATTCCGCCCACGAAAAAACCAAGGCACGCAGCAGATAAAAACCTAAAATACCAAGCACTGCCATCACCATCCCTACATCTCGACGTTTGCGGGGTGCAGACATCGCAAGAGGTAATGCCAACAATACCAAAGCAAGTGTGGTTAAGGGAAGGGTTACTTTCTCCCACATTTTAAGATAGAACTTTGGAGGAAGCATCACCTGTTTTTGTTGCCAAGTTTGCGCAATGTCCCACATATCTTGGAATGACAGGGCGGTAAAAACAATACGCCCAATTTTATCTACGGAAGGTTTCGCCAAGATGTCTTGCTTACGAAACACGCTGTTGTCACGCTCAGTGGCTTTGTGAAACATCTTCACAGGGTTAGGAATCTCTAAAACCCCTAAGTGGTTTGAGACCACAGTCCCTGCTTTTTGTGGCAGAAAATAAACATTTGCTTTTTGAATATGCCAGTTATCATCGCCCCAATCTGCAGAGGCTGCATGGAGTAAGCGGGTATCTTGGGTGTCGTTAAGCGTCATGAGTAAGACATTCTCAATACGAGTATCTTTCACATGCCCTAGGTATAGGAGCTGCTCCAGTTGATGCTTGTCGTTAAAGTCGCTCAGGATAAAATGCTGACTGTCTTTAGGACGAGGCCCTTTTTCAAGAAGCCAGCTTTTAATTTCCAACACTTGCTTATAGCTGTCAGGTACCCAATGATTGGTTAAACCATAACTTAAAGTGGCAACCACCATGCCAATCAGAAACAAAGGACGTAACACCCGCCATGGACTCACGCCCAAAGTTTGTAGTGCCATGAGTTCACGATACTGGTTTAAACGTTGCAGTACCATCATGCAGGCAAAAAAGGTACTTGCTGGCATGACTAACACAATAATGGACGGAATCTGTAGCCATAACAAATAAAAAGCAATATCAGAAGGAATACCAAACTTACGAACATCTTGGAGGAAATCCAAGAACGTGTTGGAGAAAAAGCCTATCAGCGTAAAGAGTAGCACCCCAATGAGCAACTCCAAAAGACATTCTTTTAGGATGTAGCGGTCCAGGGTTGTAATACCCCAAGAGATACGCTTTGAGCCGAGCATGAATAATCCTCTTCTTTCAACACAGGAAGGCTATCTTTAACTATGACTTTTAACATGATTGCTTTTAAAAACGTCATCGTTAAAAATGATTGGCAAGCACAACCATGAAATATCCTTAGAGTATACTACCAAAGACAAGAGGTGTAAAAGCGTTGCTAAAAGCCTTGTGATGTGTGAAGAGGGTATTTAGTTATCAGAACATCAAACGAAACACCCTCTTTGTTTATTCCGTCATCATTTGAGTCAAAGTAAGAAGAAGCTTTAGTAAGCAAATGCCTAAACGCTTATTTACCAGAAAGTAGGTTTGACAAATCTTGCCAGCCTGTTTGAAACATTTGGTCAATGGATTGACCTTCTTCGGCGGAGATGTGCATCGTACTTTTCTTAATATCAAGAGGTGTTAATAACCAAGGGGAGCTATCACCATTCTCAAGTGCTTGACCAATTTGAACGGGTACTCCTACATACTTAGGGCCTGATGGTTTACGAGTATACACTGGCTTATACACATCACCCCAAGGATGATTGATTGATTGGTATAATGTTTGGATTTCTTCTGCTTGGGTTGTATTTTTGGGTTCAACAATCATGCGCAAGAAACTTGCTTTTTCATCTTTATCTGTAGCACCATAGCGTTTATAGGTTGCTGGAGGGGTAAAAGTTTGAGTCATAGAAACCCCTCGGCGTTTAGGTAATTGTGTTAAAGACGTAATAATACCTTTTGCGGGTTCCGAGAATGAAATTTGTTTGCCTGTAATAGCTTCACCAGAAGGTAATAGCTCAGAAGCATTGTCTGTAAGTTGCACGTTGGCACGTTGCTTTTGGGCGTTTTGAAAAACCTTACCAATCGTTTGCTGAAGATACTTGCCGACAGGTACCCCTTCAACGCTTTTAAATGCCCCAGGATTTTGATGAGGAAACAGACCTAATAGTTTTTCTCTAATTTGGACGGTGGTACCTGAGGGCAGTCTTAAGGTCATCATCATTTGAAGAATTCACTTTCTGTTAGAGGTTATGTAAAAAGGGATTTTGAATTATATTTTTATTTATAAAAACAATGTAATGTTATAAACAAACATACTTGTTATAAATTGCTTACCCTCAAAATAAAGATTTGATAGTACCCTGTGATGACCCACACAAGTTGAAGCATCTATGATATTGTGCTATGCCGTTATTTTCATAGTAAAGGATTGTTGATTTTTTAATGATGCTATCCTCAATGAGTCGTTGTTTGGCTCATGCTATACTGTTTTAGTATAGTGGCATGGTTGCCTTTCGCTCAAGCGTGTTATGTCTCGTCAGTTTTGGATGGTTTGTTTACAATGCTAGCTTCTCCTTTCGCTACCCACCCCCTTTTAACCACTTTTGAACCGCTCACTCATGTAAGTGCTATTGTGCTTGCCGCTGGCAAGGGTACTCGGCTAAAAAGCCAGTTGGCAAAAGTATTACACCCGCTATGGGGTACGCCGTTATTGGGTCATGTGATGCAAACACTAGCCTACGCAGGTGTAACACACCAAGTGATTGTAACAGGACACCAACGCAATGCCGTAGAAGCTTACGTGCAAACGCATACTGACACCTTACAACAGCGTCTTGCAACAGATATACTAGAGGTTCAAACCGTCGTACAAGACCCTCCTTCAGGCACAGGAGATGCTGTCGCAAAAGGCTTTGCAGGGCTTTCAGAAACAACACAAACCCTTGTGGTGACGGCTGGCGATGTCCCCCTAACCACCCCAGAAACATGGCATACTTTTATTCGGCAACATCAAGACCTTCAGGCAGATATCACCGTGATGATTGCTCGTCTTGATGACCCTGCACGTTATGGGCGTGTCATTTGGGAACCCAAAACCTCTCATGTACAAGCCATTGTAGAAACTTCTGACCTTGAAGCAGCCCAAGCTGACCCTGAGCGGTACCCTGAAGTGGTCGCTTGTACCCAAGGTAAGGACTTACATTGGGTGAATAGTGGGGTTTATGCTTTAAACCCTAACACCACAAAACACTTACTCCCTAAGCTGTACGACATTGCAAACCAAAATGCTCAAAAAGAGGTCTACTTCACTGATATCATTCAGCTTGCACAACAGGCAGGCTTAAAGGTAGGGGTCTTTGTACTTGAGAACCCTGAAGAAATGCAAGGTGTCAATACCCAAGCAGACCTTGCCATGTGCCACACAGTGTTAAACCGTTGGACACTTGAACACTTGATGCGTTCAGGGGTACGTATTCTTGCACCCGAGGCAACATGGGTAGCACCTACAGTACGGATGGCTCCTGGCGTAACAATGTACCCTGGCTGTGTGATTGAAGGCGATGTCGTGATTGCAGAAGATGCCCAGATTGGACCTTATACCACACTGAAAAAACGTGTCAGCATCGGGGCAAGAACCACGATTCAGCAGAGTCATTTGGAAAATGCTTTTATTGCGGAAGATTGTATCATTGGCCCCTTTACACATCTTCGAGACACGGTTCATATCGCACGCAATACTAAAGTAGGTAATTTTGTGGAAATGAAAAATGCCTCAATAGGTGAAGATAGCTTTGCAAGCCATTTGGCTTACATTGGCGATGCCACGCTTGGACGTGATGTCAACTGGGGAGCTGGGGCTATTACGGCAAACTTTAACGCCCTCACTTGGGAAAAATCAGCCAGTAGCATTGGCGATAGTGTCAAAGTAGGGAGTAACAGTGTGCTTGTTGCCCCTATTACGGTGGAACCTCATGCCTTTGTGGCTGCGGGGAGTGTGATTACTGAGAATATCCCAGCCTATAGCTTAGCCGTAGCACGTCCTAAACACCGCTTTATCATGGGGTGGGTCACAAAAATTCTTGAGGGTCTTTCTTCTAAGTAGGGAAGGTACCCAAATGACGTTTAAAAGCCTCCTTACTAAACGTCCTCCCTAGGAGCCTCTCTCTTAAAGCGTATCTCTATGGTATAATGTCACTAAAAAGATGCCTTATATGAAAACCTCTTGTGAAATACGCTTGTCGTACGTTAGCACCCCTTAACACACAGTGCTATCTTGAAGATTCCCATAAGGCGGACGCTCTTCTCTTTCTTTTCTTAAATGTCAATTTCTTACCCTATTTCTGTTTACGGTCAATACCTATAAGGATACCCCTCCCCATGATGATGATGATGAGCAATACTGATGAGCCTCAAACCCAAGAGGGTTGCCAAATTGACCCCTCTCTTGCTGATGTTTGGGTTGAGACGACTGATGAAGACGGGCAGGTTCACTATTTTGAGCGTATTGACGAGCTTGAAGTAGAAGGCAAAGAATATGTCGTGTTGATTTATCACGGTAAAGAGGGTGAAGAGAAAAAAGCGGAAAGTGATGATGATGCTGGGCATGATGAAGAAATCGTCCTGATGCGTCTTATTCGCCATGAAGATGGCGATGAGTTTGTACAAATCGAAGACGATGCCGAGTTTGAAAAAGTGCTTACCGTGATTGAAAGCATGAACGGACAAGATGAAGACGATGAAGAAGAAGCTTCTCAAGAAGGCTAGCCTCTCTTAGTCTTAAACTGACTGATTATCGCTTGTACGTTGGTTTGTACATCATAAAAAAGCTGCTTTTTTTAGTATCGAGTGATACCTGAAAAAGGCAGCTTTTTTTATGGTAGGCTTTAAGGCAAGGTGTCCTCAGCTTCAGAGAGACTGTAGCCTCTCATCGTACCAATAGTAGGCACGGTAAAGCAAAGGGGTAGGTTTTCATCAGGCAAAGGGATGGGAGTATGTTGGACTGCAAAATGAATCAGGTTTTGCCATTTTTCATTCCAGTGAAGAGGCGGACGACCTCTCAATGAGCGTAAATACGAGCGAAACCAAGGGTTATACGGAAACCATAACACGTTGTAGAAAAGCTCTTCATGACAGCTTTCTTGTGTAGCATCTTGTTGTGCAGGGTCTATATTAGGTAAAGTTTCAATGACCTCTATCCATCCTTGTTTACTGCAAAGAAGGTGACGAAGCGTCATGATTTCATCAAGCACTTGCTGGCGTTCATGTTCAGCAAACCATTTGAGCCAGTGGTCAGTTTCTTTACAGGCCATGGTACACAAGGTGATAAGAATATCAATAAATTGGGTACGATTATTGAGCGGTTTAAGTCGCTCAGGGTCAAGCCAGTGACGATGTGGGTTTTCAGTATTAAAGCGATAATATCCAGTACTATCGGAAGCTCTTTGTGCATGGTGGTTTGCCAACTGCGTTAAAAGGGTTTTTCCTTGCGGAAGACGTGCAAGCGACGCTTTTAATTGAGGGGATAAGTTTAAGCTTTTACGTTTTAAAGTAACCCGTTTTGAGCGATACCACGAGATACCCGCTTGGTAGAGTGATAAACCACCTTGGGATTGTGAAAACGCTTTAAGCGTATCCTCTGAAAATATTTCAGGCCACAAAAGCATCAGTTCTTCAC
Source organism: Vampirovibrionales bacterium (assembly GCA_044346175.1). Taxonomy (GTDB): domain Bacteria; phylum Cyanobacteriota; class Vampirovibrionia; order Vampirovibrionales; family JAJTHC01; genus JBJTUH01. The sequence goes on along the minus strand of JBIIZQ010000001.1, from coordinate 240,074 downwards.
GTCTAGCTTCCATACGACGGGTTGCAGAAGATTGAGTCTTACTGAGAGATGGCTCATATTTTTCAGTGCATTTTTCAATATCATGGCGTGTGCCTAGCTTGAGAGAAGCCCCTTTGATGGACTGCCCCCAACGACGTGTACTTTGTCCTGATACAAGCCCCTTCATCTGACGAGTGGTTGCTTTTTCAGGAACACTTTGGAAGGGTGCCTTCTTGGCATCTTGCATTTTTGTTGCGGGTACCACTTCTGGTATCATTGGTGTGTGCATACACGTGTAAAAGAGAGGGAGGAGTGTTTTAAGCACGGTATCACGTTGTAACGCCTTGTGTTTCCATGTCTCAGGACACGTATCAAACACCCCTAATTGGCGGTGCTTTAGGTACATCATGTAGCGTTCAGCTTGTTGTGCAGCATCAACCATGGCGTTTGCTTCTTTCCTTCTTTTTTGGGTGTTATCTTCTTCTTTTTCTCAACATACTCACACATTATCCAGCTCACACATTATCCAGCTTACCCACGCACACGGCTTCAGAATCATGACGGCGAAACAAGCAATTTTTAAACCGTACTATCGTGTCAATACTATTATTGAATAATTTTATAATTATTTAAGTTCACTTTGTAAAGTATAAAGACTTTATTAAAAAAATCAACAACAAATCAACGACACCTCACGCTCATGTAACGCTATTGTTACATTTTTATGCCCTAGTACAGGTTATTTTAAAGCATGAGGCAATTTACACCGAGACAATGTGTTAGTAGAGCTAGCGATAAAATCCTTTCTCCTTTGGGTTTATGCTTAGGCGTTTTGAGTTGAAGAGAATATAAACAGAGAGTTAAGTGACGCATGATGATTGGTATTGGCGGCGGCAGTGAGTTTGACAGATTGTTTGTCAAACCTACAACCATTAAAAAAACTCCTCCTGGGGTGCCTCAAGCTGAGTCTTTGACACAGTCATTGGAGGCTTCACTGGATACTTCACCGGTCGGTATTTTTACATCGCCTCAGTCCAAAACAACGACACCAAATCGTCAAACGTTTAGCGATTTGTATGACGCTTCTTCTAATCCCTCTCAGAAAATTACGGGCAAGAGTACCAGTATTTTAGGGAGTCAATCAGTCACGTCCACAGATGACCGTGTCACGACTCCCAAAGCCACAACGATTGCATCCAAGGGTGTGGTCAGTGAAGCATCTGTTAACCCGAATACAACCAAAGCTTCCAAACCTGTCACGTTTGGTACAAATAATCCACCGCCAGTAAAAGACTCAAAGCCCGATGCTTTTACGCAGACTTTGGTTTCACTGGGTACTGAAGCAAATAAAGTACAAGAGAAAACGAGAGTACCTCAGGCACCCATTGCAGAAGTACCCCCTCCCCCTAAGCCATCTGAACCAACTCCTACCTCCGAAACACCTCGGGGTAATACGGGTTCGCAACCCACTGATACCAACACCAAGCCTCCCGAAATTAAACCTGGGGAAGTAAAGCCTGGAGACGTTAAAACAGAACCTTCTCCCGTGGTACCAACGCCACCCTCTGGGGAAGTTAAACCACCAGAAACACCAGTAACCCCTGAAGCAAAAGCGTTACAGGAAGCTGTGGCACGTCAACAACAACTGCAAGCTCAGCAAGAAAAGCTTGAAAGACTGGCAAACAACCTGAGTGAAGTCAAAACACCAGACGAAAAGCCAAGCATTCAAACAAACAACCCTTCTTTAGTCTCCAATGACTTTAAAGCAGGTTCAAGCTTGTCGCTTAATAATCTTCCAAAAACCAACGCATCAACGAATCCAAGTGTTTTGGGACAGAACAACCTAAGTGCCAATGTGGCAACCACAGATACGCCTTTTGGATTAGGGAAAGGTTTGTACGAAGGTACCAATCTTTTGGGTTCAAGCACGCAAGTTTTTGGCAACAGAACAGATAAAAATCTTGTAAAACAACCTTCTTTAGACCCCAGCGTATTCCAAAGTGTGACTGACGAAGCACTTACTTTACCTGAGAATGGTCAATCCCTGCCAAATCAAGCACACCTACTTACGAAAGCCAATCCTTTTGTGCGTAGTACAGACTTGCTGAATGTCGGGCTAAACAGTAACGGTCTTACGACTCGTTTTGAAGCATCACTTCCCACGTCCCATGCCGTGACAACCAAGGGTGGTTTACCTCAAGAGGTTTTTGCACCGCTTACGGGTGGTTTCGTTTCAAGCAGTACCTTACTCCTGCCTAAAAATGAGACACAAGAAGCACAGGAAGAAGTCACGGGTACTTTAGCCACTGCACAAGAAGAAACAAAAGCAGCCAAAAAAGCTGCAGGGGTCAACCCATCACAAAAAATCATCATGGCGGAAAAGCCTGAGGTCGTGCCGACAACGACCCCTGTGCTAGAATCAAATAAAGTTCAAAATACAGCCCTGAATGCTTTACCTGGTGCTGAACAATCTCCAAGTAAGCAAGTGCTGACTCAAGGGGATAAAAATACCCAAGTCACTGAAAAAGTTGCGACACTTGCTTCTAACCTCACCTTAAAGCCCGACCAGTCCAAGTTACTACTTATGAGTAAGTTAGTGGGTCAGCAAAACTTTATGAGTACGGAAAAAAAGCGTGGCACCACGGCTAATGGTCAGGGGAATGGGCAAGGCAAAAGTCAAGAAGAGCGCATCGCCGAAATTAAGGGGCTGCGTCAAAAACACACTGATGGCGTTGCCGCTTACACTGAAAAACTTCGTGCTGAAGAAGCTAAAAGTATCGCAAGTCGTTTAACTGGCGATATGAACCTTGATGCTGCAACAGAAGCCGTAGGTGAAGTAGGCAAGGGGTTTGTAGGTAACGCAAGCGTTTCTGATGAAATGGATCAAGTCCTTGCTGGCTTTACAGTGTAAGCCCTTCTATCAAATACCTTCAAGCTTGTCATGATGCACCAAAAAAGCGTTCAGGCGTTTGCATCTCTGCACCAATGGTTGTGGGTGTACCATGACCAGAAAAAACGCTTGTGCTTTCGGGCAATGTGAGTAACTGACTCCGAAGGCTTGCTTCAAGTGCATCAACATCACCATAGGGGAAGTCCCATCGACCCACAGCCCCTTTAAACAGGGTATCTCCAGTGAAGACAACACCCAATGACGCACTATAAAAACTAACACCACCAGGCGTATGCCCAGGACAATGGCGCACTTCAAACGTGATTTTCTCATCACCAAGGCGTGGTAAGGGTGAAATGCTTTGCGTAGCGTCTAACCACTGAATGGCTTTAGCAGGTGGTTGTTGGGGAACACGGGGGTAGTTGAAGTAGGAGGCTTGGAACGCCACAGCATCCCACCAACATTGTTCATCGGGATGGAGAAAAATGGGAACATCAGGGTGTGCTTCGTGGAGTTGCATTAACCCTTCAATATGGTCAATATGGGCATGGGTCATGAGAATCGCTTGCAAAGACAAAGCTTCCTGTGCAATGCACGCAAGGAGTTCATCGGGCTGATGCCCCGCATCAATAATCCAAGCCTGCCCTTCGTAGCTGAGCAAATAGGTGTTCATCATAAAACGCCCTAAAGGCCAGTACCTCACACATGCTTGAGGTATCACACTCGGGCTACCATACGTCGACTGATTTGCGTCATCGGTTAGGTTAGGAAAGCGATAAGTAACGGGCATGGTTATGATGTTTCCCCAGCGTTATATTGGTTCATTGCTGGTGCAATCCCCTGCGTGAGGATACACGCCAGTGCATTGGAAGCTGTGGCAAGAAAATCGGGCAGCTGACGCATTTCCTCAGCGGTAAAACGCCCTAGTACATAATCTTTCAGAGCATGGGAAGGGTGTTCGGGTTGCCCAACGCCAAGACGAATACGAGGTATATCCACCGTTTGCCCACATACGGCTTGGCATTCCTGCTGTAAGGACTTTAAACCATTATGCCCTGCATGAGACCCCTTAGGACGTACCCTTATTTTACCAAAAGGCAGGGCAACTTCATCATACAAAACAATCACGCGCTGAGACACCATGGCGGGTGTATGCCAGCCATGGTAACGCAAATAACTTGCCAAAGCTTTCCCTGAAAGGTTCATATAGGTTTGTGGAAGCAACCAATGCACAGCCTGTTGTGAACCACCCCAGCCAAGGGTGTCAACCCTTACAAGGGTTTGATGTGCTTTGTCATGTTTCCATGTCGTTTGGAACGATTGTGCTGCGATATGCTCCAGTGCCATAAAGCCGATATTATGGCGTGTTTGCTCATAGGTTTTACCATAGTTTCCTAGGCCAACAATAATCCAAGGGGCTTGTGCAGGGAGGGGCGCATTAGATTTCGGTCGAGAGGCGTTTGTCATAGAGGAGGCTGAAGTTATTTAAAGCAAGACCACAAAAACATTAAACGATGACGTGACACCAACGAAGCCACTGCTCCCACGCATACGTAAACCACTCATGATAAATCACAAAAAAACTAAGCACACATGCAATCGCCAACAGTAAGGCAGAGGGGACTTTGCCCCACAGAGCTTGCCAGAAAGACACCCGTGTGTAGTGCGATAGCCATTCAGTGAATGCACTCAGACTATTGGGGAAGCCATTTTGGGACGAGGTATTCGTAGCAGATTTTTTAGGGAGAGGTTCCTTTTGCCAACGTTGCCAGTCAACCGAGGGGGAAGCCCCTGTGCTAGCGTGCAGTGGGGACTGATGTCCTTGGAGAGGGGCTTGAGAACGGGGGGATTGTGGGCGGTTTTCGGAGTGGTCAGTTGAAGAGGGGTGTTGTGCTTCCAGAGCTTTAAGTTTTTTAAGGGCTTCTTGTCGACGCATCAAACGTTGGAGGGCAGCTTCTTCACGTTTTGCTAAGGCTTGGACTTCTTCTTGAGAAGGTGCGTCTTTGAGCATACGAGAGAAAGGCCAACAGTGTGCCAAGTATTTTTTTGCTTCTGGCGATATCACAGGAAACGCCATGACGGCTTCAGTGGTTTCATCAATACGTACTTTTTTAATATTAAGTGTAACCACCTGAGCAACGCCCCACACCAAAGCAATCGTCCCTAAAAGGCACCATAAAAAGGCTTGGCTATAAGTCGTGCTAACCCCCAGTGCATTGAGTCCCCATTGCAACAACCAAGGTGGCAGTAACACCACACTGCACACTGAAAGTATGAGGGTTAGGAGCGTTGTGAATAATGCACGCAAGCCTTGAAGGTCAAAACGTTGCATGGGGTTTCAGTCCTTATGATTCAGCTTAGGGCTTTAATGAGAGGAAAGGGCAACAAGGGGTAGGGGTTTTAGAAGCGTACTAGAAAAAAGGTCTATAAAAAGGTCATGTCCTTACCCCAAAGCTATCATAGCATGAATCTTTAGGAGATGAAGGTTTTCAATCAAGCCAAATAAGGCGATGGTATAAAGGCGATTTCATGATAAATACGCTTACTATCTCCCACCCCGTCACCCTGCACGAAGTTACAGGGTCTCCCTCATAGTGAGGTACTATGGGTACCTCTCATACAGTCGGCATGCCACAAGGTGCCACACCTGCACTGTGAACAACGCACAATAAACATGCACCTACCAGTGTACATTGCTTGAAGCAAGACTATGTTGAGGGTACCCTTAAAAAGTACTGTGGTATGCTGCATACTCATGAATGCCCCTCATTTGGGAAATGTCTTTTTTAGTGATACCACCTGATTAAAACTTTTTAAATTGTTGGGGGTCTATGTTTTTGAGAACCTCCATACGTTAGGTACTTTATTGATTATAGAGATAATAGGGCTTTATATAAGATGCTAGCTTCTACTCAAAAACGTGTACTCCTTAGTGTAACCGATAAAACAGGCTTAGATACTTTTGCGTCTCTACTGGTTGAGCAGTACGGTTATACACTCATCGCCACAGGTGGGACGTACACCTATTTACAAACCTTAGGGTTGCCCGTGGTAGAACTTTCTGCTTGGACACAAGCCCCTGAAATTTTAGATGGTCGTGTTAAAAGCCTTCACCCCAAGGTGTTTGGTGGTTTACTTGCTGACCGCACCAAGCCTGTACATCTTGAGCAGGTGCATCATGAGCTTTTAGATATGGTCGTTGTAAACTTATATCCCTTTGAGCAGGCGCTCAAAGAGGGGAAAGGTGAGCATCCTGAAACCATGCGTGAACTCATTGATATTGGTGGCGTATCCTTACTCCGAGCAGCAGGAAAAAACTGGCGACATGTTGCCGTGGTTAGTGACGTATCCCAGTATAAAAAAGTGATTCTAGGATTAGAAGCGGGTGCGGGTGAGATTCCTGTAAAACTCAAAGAAACCCTTGCTGCTGAGGCCTTTGCACGTACCGCCCAGTATGATTGTGCCATTGCCAATTACTGGCTTGGGCAGTTGGGGCATACCTCGCTTGAGGTACAAGCACCTCGTATGGCTACGCACACTGAAGCTACAGAACACCTCAGCCTTACCCAGTGCCAAAGCCTTCGTTATGGTGAGAATCCGCACCAAGATGCGGGGGTGTATACCACCGATGCCTCGCAAGGGGTCGGGTTTGACCTTCTCAACGGGAAGCCCCTCTCCTACAATAACTTGCTGGATATGCAAGCAGGATGGAATCTTGTATCGGAATTTACACCCGCTGTTTCTGGTATACAAGCCGAGCAACCACAATTGGCCTGCGTCATTATTAAACACAATACGCCTTGTGGGGTTGCACTGTCCACACGTTCACCTCAGGAAGCTTTCCAAAAAGCGTTGGATGCTGACCCCATCAGTGCTTTTGGTGGGATTGTATGCTTCAATACAGAGGTCAATGCAGAAACCGCTAAAGCCTTAGTAGCCATGTTCCTTGAAGTGATTGCAGCACCCGCTTACACTCCTGAAGCCCTTGAGATACTTGCGACTAAGAAAAACCTTCGGGTACTGCGTCGTGATTTAACCCATATGAATGCTCGCCCCTCCAAACAGTATCGTCAACTAACCGAGAGCCTCTATCTGGTACAAGAAACCTCGGCAACAGCTGAGGCAAGTACACTGTCTCCTGAAGCACTAACCGTCGTCACGAAAACCAAACCCACACAAGAACAATGGCAAGATTTACTCTTTGCGTGGCAAATTGCAAAACATGTAAAATCCAATGCCATGGTCTTGGCAAAAGAGGGGCGTTCCATTGGTATTGGTGGTGGACAAACCAGCCGTATCGGTGCTTTGGAAGTAGCGATTGAACACGCTGCTGGGGAAGTTCGTGACAGTGTCCTTGCCTCCGATGGATTCCTGCCTGCCGTGGACAATATTCAAGCCGTGGCACAGAATAACATCCGTGCCATTATTCAGCCAGGCGGTAGTATTAAAGACCCCGAGGTGATTGCCCTTGCCGACCAATACGGTATTGCCATGGTGACGACGGGTCGTCGTGAGTTCCTTCACTAAGCTTTAAAACCGTGGTGTCACTGTATGATATTTGTAGCAAGTCATCCGAGTCATGGCGTATTCACTAAGCCTTTTATCCCCTGTATGGTTATTCCTACAGGGGTAGGGGCTTCTCAGGGGGGCTATGGTGGGGATGCCACGCTATGGATGAATCTGATTGCTTCTGTTTCCGATATTTTGATTACACATCCGAATGTTGCCAACGCCGCCATGTTACAGGATATGCCCACCAATGTCCTGTACACAGAGGGTGCCATACTTGATGCCCTCATGCAGGGTAAAGCCCTACTGAAGCCCCTCCCAGCAAGAGGACACCGCCTAGGTATTCTAATGGATGCAGGGATTTCAGAAGCAATGAAGATTCACCATCATAATGTCATTTTAGCCCATCGTAGTGTGTACGGCTTACAAGTAGCGGGTATTCAAGAAACTTCAGAACCACTCCATTTAACTTTAGCATGTGGTGCTTCTGGGATTTCAACGGGAGGGCTTGAAAATCCAACGGTTTTAATCGAAGCTGGCAAGGCACTCATCGCCCAAGGTGCCACGGCGTTAGTGGTGTGCAGTTATTTGGAAGGTCCTGCTCATTTGGCTGACATGGAAGCAAGTTATCGTGAGGGGGTCGGGGTTGACCCCATTGGTGGCTTGGAAGCGATTATCTCTCATACGCTGGTAAAACATCTAGGTGTTCCTGTGGCAAACGTCCCTGTTTTTTCTGAAGAAACGGCGGCACCCATTATGGATAAACACCTTACCCCCCAAGTTGCACCCGAATTTATCACGCCTTCCTTTGCAGGATGTGTGTTGCGAGGCATTCGTCAGGCGCCACCCTTTGTATCGCTTGAAAAAGAAAAAGGTTCAAGCCAAGAGCTTTTCACTCAAGAGGGTCTCACGGTTTCCGATGTAACGGCTTTACTTGTACCCTATAACGCCCTAGGGAGTCCAGCCGTATTGGGAGCCTTGGAGCATCATATCCCGATTATTACCATTGGCTCAAACCAAACCATACTGAACGTAACGGCTGAACGCTTGGGACTGGCCCTAAATACCGTAACGCCTGTAGCCAATTATCTTGAAGCAGCCGGGCTTTTACAACTTTGGCGACAGCACAAGGGTTTACCCTCATCGTTTGACACCCCTAATCACTCACAATAAACCTCTTTCCACTAGGCTTACAAGTGTATCGTATAGCGTGTTTCTGTTAGAATAGGTTCACTGTATGGCATCAGTTTAACAAGGCTTAATCCATACCATCAAATATTGATACTTCTCAAAGCCACTCAAAGCCACGTTGCTATCCTATATCGCACAAAATCCCAAGCAGGCAAGGAACCCTAAATCATGATGAACGTTTCCGTTTCAACAGTTGCTACGACACCTACACGCCATCCTCTTATGGCTGACGTTGATGCCTTACAAACGCTTGCAAACAAACTCAGACAACCAGCCCTTGAAATGATTTTCAAAGCACAATCAGGACACCCAGGCACTTCTTTTTCCTGTATGGATATTCTTGTAGCCCTGTGGTTTGGACACATGAGACATCAAGTCGACCAACCTGATTGGGCAGACCGTGACAGATTTATTATGTCCAAAGGACACGGCGCACCTGCACTCTATGCGGTGTTGATGTCATTGGGGCATCTCTCTTTTGATGAAATTCACACGCTGCGTCAAGTGAATTCTCGTTTACAAGGACACCCCGCCTCCAAGTATCTTGATGGTGTAGATGTGTCCACAGGTTCTTTAGGACAAGGGCTATCCGCCGCCGTAGGCATGGCACTCGGCTTACGCTTAAATCAATCCCCCGCACGAGTGTACGCCTTGTTGGGCGATGGTGAATGTCAAGAGGGTAACATTTGGGAAGCTTTTATGAGCGGTGCCCATCATGGGGTAAGTCGTTTAACGGCGATTATTGACCGTAACACCCTGCAAATTGATGGTTCCACAGAGCATGTAAAGGCCTTAGGCGATGTCGCAGCCAAAGTCAAAGCTTTCGGCTGGCACGTGATTGAAACCAATGGACACGATATGACCGCTTTATTGGAAGCACTCCGCCAAGCAGACCATCTCGCAGAAACCACCGATAAACCCACTTGTATTGTGGCCCATACCACCAAGGGCAAAGGTGTGTCCTTCATGGAAAATCAAGCAGGTTGGCATGGTAAAGCCCCTAATGAGGCACAATATGAAGCTGCGATAGCAGAACTGAAAGCCCTTTTGGCGTAGGTATGAAGTGTATGGGTAGGGTTTTCCTGATGTTTACTGTTAGTCCTGAGACTCCTAATCATGATGTACGCTTCTTCTGTTGAAGTGACGCAAACACCTTCCTATCCCTCGGAGGGTTCCCTTCCCTTGCTACGAGTCAAAAACCTCACGGTAGGATTTCCTGTGCCTCATTTACGGCATGGCATGGGTTTGGTTGTGCAACATGTTAGCTTTGATGTTGCCGCAGGAGAATGGGTAGCCTTAGTGGGGGAAAGTGGCTGTGGGAAGTCGATGACCTTACAGGCGATTCTGAATCTCTTACCCCCCAAAGGTGTCATTACCCAAGGGGAAGTGCTTTTTATGGGACAAAACCTCCTAACCCTTGAAGCCTCTGCATTACGTAAAATACGAGGGGGTAAAATTGCTTTAATTCCCCAAGACCCTCTCACGGCTTTAAACCCAGTGTATACCTTGGGCAACCAAATCACGGAAGTCATTCAGGTGCATAAAGGCGTTAGTCAGGTGATGGCAAAAAAAATGGCGTTAGAGTTGCTTGACTTAGTCCAAATTCCTGATGCCCCGAGACGTTTCCACGCCTATCCACATGAGCTTTCAGGGGGCATGCGTCAACGAGGCATGATTGCCATGGCTCTGAGTTGTCAGCCCAAACTTTTACTTGCCGATGAACCCACAACAGCTTTAGATGTGACCGTTCAGGCTCAAATTATGGCACTGCTTGAGGAAGTGCGTCGTGAAACTCGTACCGCCATTTTAATGATTACCCATGACCTTGGCGTGGTGGCTGAAAGTGCTGAAAAAATAGGTGTGATGTATGCAGGGGAGCTGGTTGAATATGGGACTCGTACGCAAGTATTGGATAAACCTGAACACCCTTACACAGAAGCCCTTTTACAGGCTATCCCTGATGGCACAGCTTACCATGACCCACCTCTAACCACGATTGAAGGCGTACCTCCAGGTATACGAGACCCCCTTGCCATTGGCTGTGCTTTTGCACCAAGGTGTTCACGTCGTCATGCACATTGTGTGGAGCATACGCCAACATTACAATCGTTAGGATTTGGTCATCAAGCCTTGTGCTGGTACCCATCAAGTAAATGGCAATCAGCGACACGGTCAACGTGAGTCTAAGTCTGGCAAGGGGTACGCTTGCTAACCCTTGCTAGCCATGGCAAAAACCATTAAAAGCAAGTCATCGTAAGTTTTGTGAATGCGTTGGTTAACATAAGGTGCTACAGGCACTGGTGTGCGTTTGTTGTTGTGATGGTGTTGTGAAAGTGTGGTACGTGGTTTATGAATACGGCTAAAAATGTCTTCGGACAATCTTTAATTCCTTGCTCTTGGATGCCTATGACGGGCTTTTTTCGTGATGGATGCTGTAACACGGGTGCTGAAGACTCTGGGCTTCATCTTGTGTGTGCTGAAATGACGGAAGCCTTCTTGATATTTTCTAAAGCACGTGGGAATGACCTTTCTACCCCTCGCCCCGAGTATCAGTTCCCAGGTTTGAAGCCTGGCGACCGTTGGTGCTTGTGTGCCTTACGTTGGAAAGAAGCCTACGAAGAAGGTGTCGCACCAAAAGTTGTGCTAGAAGCAACTCACATAAAAATGCTCGAAGTGGTACCCTTGGAAATCCTCCAGCAATTTGCCACTTAGGCAACAAGCCATTATCGGAGTGCCTCAAGTAACGCTATTTGCAGTTGCTTGGGGCTTTTCAGTTTGAGATACACTTCTTTACGATGTGTAAGGTGCTGGATACGTGCCTTGGTAGGTGGATGGTCGGACAGGATATGGTCACTCCAATCTTCAGGAGGACTTGTCTGTGCCATGGCTTGAAAAAATGCAATCCCCGCATCAGGATTCATGGCATTTCGTTGTACTAAAGCAAGAGCATACTCATCGGCGGCGGTTTCTTGCCATTGACTGTACTGATTATTGCTCATTAAGCCGATACTCTCAGTTGCTTGAAGGGGTATAAGGACACAAAGTGTAAAGAGCTTCCAACCCAGTCCTTTCAAGTGGTCACGATGTCGAAAATGACCTAACTCATGCGCCAAGATAAATCCTAGTGCATCGTGTTCATAATGCTTGAGTCTTTTCGCAAGGCGCAGGAGTCCAGTGGTAATAATCATTTTCCCTCCCGGTACCGCAAAGGCATTAGGGTAAGGGGCTTTTTGCAAAACAATGGTTATCTGTAAGGGATAGCGTTTATCGTCCTGTAACTCTTTGGCTTGTAGTACTTTCAAGAGTTGATTGAGCCTTATCATGGCTTGTTGTTGTGCAGGCGTATAGGCTTGTGGCTGAACGGTATTTTCTTTGAGTTCGTCTTCAAAAACACTCGCAATCGCCTTCTCAAAACCCACTCTCACATGATTCGGTGTATGGTCAGCAAGCCACTGAATTCCCCATGCCCCTATACCCAAAAGACCCAAAAGACCGACCACAAACCACAGTAAAAACTGTAAAAGCGTCTGCCGCCACGCTGTTTCTAAAGAGGGGTCTTCCATATCGGGTAACTTAATACGCCCATAATTGAAGCCTTTCTTGAGAGCATTAAGCTTTGTTTTACCAGAGGGGAAAAACGTGTTCCCCTGAGCTTGCCTTGACATGTCAAAGGGGTCAACATAAGAGGAAGGGCTAGGGGGGTTCGCACGGTGTGCGTTGGGGTCATCAGCGTCACGAAAAGGGGTTGGTTCACGTTGAATGCGTAACATGAGGCACAACGTTCCTTTACTGGTTAACTATACAGACCCGCACGGTCTACTTGAATCGCAGTGCCGTAAGCCGTGACACAAAGAGCAGTAACACCCTTTTCTTTGTTAGAGTCACTTTCTTCATCATCTAAGCTGCCACTGAGGTAATGGAGGTTTGTAATAATATGGGTTCCTTCAGGTGCCGACTCCTTCATGCGTAGGGTCGCTTCTCGTCTTGCACGTTCCATGAGGAGTTCGTAAGTTTTGAGGTTTAGTCCAAAGATACTTAATATCCCAGCCAATATGGCACGTGCGGTATCATCGGTAAGCACGACTTGACCTGAGACAAAAGTTATTTTCTCAACACGCTCATTAGGCTCTAGTGCATGTTTGTAGTCTAGGGGTACAGCAGGTACATGGCTCCAAGCAGCTTCACGTAGCTTTAAACTTTGAATGTGCCGCCACTCCAAATAACTCCCTACCGTAATACCAAGTAAAACAGAGAGTATAAAAAACCCTAACTGAATACCATTCCCCAGATGTTTTACGGTACGACTCCCCTCGGTGTCACCTTGGGCAAAAGCGTAAAGCCCTAAGCTACTTACAGCCAAAAAGGCTAAACCGACAAGGAAGGGCATGAATAGACGGTGCCTAGTAATACGTTGGCGTGTTGAAAGGTTCATAGTACGAACTTTCCAGAAATGAAGACGAACAAAAAATCTCAAAGCACCTTAAGCCCATTGGCACAGGTACAAATTTTCAAAAATAAAAGTGGGGAACCCCCAAAAGAACTTAAAAACACTTAAAAACACTTACTGAAAAACGACTTTCACGGCGGTACCATAAGCATATAGCTCTGCAGCACCTGCGGCAACGCTACTACTTTCCAGACGAACATTGACCACAGCATTGGCACCTAACATACGAGCATTGTCAGCTAAACGCTCAAGGGCTTGCTGGCGTGTTTCGTTCAGAAGTTTGGTGTAACCTTCTAATTCGCCTCCAACAAGGTTTTTTAACCCCGCAAACATATCCGTCCCAAAATGTTTACTCCGAACAACGCTACCACTCACCATCCCAAAATGTTCCTCAATGGTTGCATTAGGAACATGGTCAATCGTGGTGATAATCATCTCTGAAGTCCGACCAAATACCATAATCATTCTCCTTCCATACCAAAACCTGTCATAAGAAAACTGTCATAAGAAAACTGTCATAAAAAAATACTTTGATAGGCTACTTAGCCGAAGCACGACATCCTATGGTAGGTAGTATACATGAGTGAAGGGCTTTTTACATCAAAATGCTTGTTTTTATCAATTTATATCCTCTTTATAAAGGAATCCTTCAAGAGAAAGGCTTAGTGAGAGGTAAGGTTGTTCGACCTTATAGAGGAAGGCACACGACAGGTCTTCACTGATTTTAGGACAATAAACACTGTTATGAATGGGAGTTGACTTGCGTGTTTTCTAGCCTAGGGATACATTACAGAGCTTTGATAGGGGTGTGCCTATACATCGGGCTGATGTTAGGTATGCCGACACAAGCTGAGATGGTCATAGGGAAGGTTCCTGCTGGCAAAAAAGTCGTAACAGGCGATGATGTACGCTGTTATTACCTTGACCCAAAGCGGAATCCCAAGTCACAGACTCCCCAGTATTGGCGGGAAGTCACCACAAGTGTGGAAGCCTCTAGCTTATCTACCACTAACCCTAATCATAGTTTCCCTGAAGGGAGCGTTAGCTTCCGTAAACCCAGTACGGGTCAAGGGGTTCCTAACAATTTATGGGGCATTGAAGAAAAACGACTGATACGCTCGCCACTCTTTTTTACGCCTGACCGTACAAGTTATGTTTATACCGAGACCATGTTTCTACCTCGTGAACGGCAAGTGGTTGCAGAGCTTTATCAATTACCGATGCCTTATATGCCCATGGCAGGAAGCCAACAAGCCATGTATCAGCTCCAGCAAACCTTACCCCTCACGCCTATGCCCTTGGAGGAAACCCCAAGACATTTAGTGACACCCAGCCTACCTGCCATCAACCAAAGCTCTCGTGCCTTTCTGGATTATCTTGACCCCGTCAAAATGGCACCCTTTCGCCAACGTGTTTTAGGTGCTGGAGATGCCGAAAAGAAGCACTTCTCGTTTCAAACGCTTGTACCTGTTGACTGGTCGCCTAATGGACAGTTACTTTTGTTACGAACCAGAAAAGGCGTACTACATGAAACCCCCACAGGGACAGACATGCTCCTCTATGACCGTCAAACAGGCTCCATATGGGTCTATCCAGAACTTTGGAAACGTTTTGAAGCACCTTTCACATCACAGAGTATCCGCCTACAACCCCGAGCGTATGATGTGATGCCCTTAGGGTTTAAAGCTCACAGCAACGAAGAAATTATTTACGCTGTGAGGTCATTCCGCATCCCTGACCCCTTTACCCGCAAGCCTTTCCCACTTGATGAGACCTTCCATGGGTTTTGGATGTACCACATGAAACGAAAAACGAACACCCTCCTTGGAGATAACCTACAGGCTCATGCTGATATTTTAAAGCAAATTGGTACACTCAATGGTTGGATTGCCACGGTGAAAAAGTCACCCGAGGTACTCACAAACAGTACGGACAAACGCCATGTGACAAGCCATACAGATGAGCGACGAGGCAAAAAACAGCGTCCTGTTCCTAAATATTGGTTGTATGAGTACGGACTATGGGATGATTATTAAAAGTACGGGGGGTGAGTTCCCTATTTTATGTTTCTTAGTGTTACACTAAAAAGTATCAATCAACACCACTGGACATACAACCCCATGGATAACCGCCCTCCTTTAGACCCTTATCGGGATGACGCTTTGGACTTCCAAGAGCGACACTCACCGTCGCACGTCCCCCTACACGCTTTACCAAAAGCTACTTTACCAGACGAGCCTACCCAAGGGCAGTCTATGTTTTTTGGCGATTTTTCGCAATTTCAAGAACACGTAGCACACGTGCCGCACATCGACACTGAAGCGTATCCACCCCCAGCATACATCTCTGAAAACGAAGCTGAAGCCAACCAAGAAACAGATGAGGATGATGATGCGTGGGTACAATCCCTTGATACAATTGCCACACAGTTAAAGCAACCCAGTCTTTCAGAGGAGCATCCATCCTCCCATACCTCTGAAGCACTCACGACAGGCATGGTCAAAGTAGGTGAACGACTTCAAGCCATCACAGACACACTGCGTCAACAAGGAAAAGCGTCTGCCGATACGGCTTGGCTTACATCCCAAGTGCATGCACCTCATACCCTCCTACAGCCCTCTGGCATGGGCGATGAGCGAAGTAGCTTTAGACATCCCCCGGCAAACCTAGAAGCAGAACAGGCGATTCTTGGTGCCATTCTCGTAGACCCCGACTCACTCGGTAAAATTGTTGAGCTCCTAAAGCCTAAAGATTTTTATCGTAAACCCCATGCCGTTCTCTTTGAGGCGTTAAGAACCCTCTATGAAAGAGGGGAGCCTGTGGATGTTGTCACGGTATCAGAATTTTTAGACCAAAGCGATGACCTCGACCTTGTTGGAGGACGTGCGTATATTAACGACCTTTCCTTGATGGTTGTCACGACAGAAAACGTGGTATCTCATGCCAAAGTTGTTCGGAATAAATCTATTTTGCGGACCGTCATACGTTTAGGGCAGGAAATGGCCTTCATGGGCTATGAATCGCATGACGGTGAAGCCGCTTTAGATGTCGCCCAGCAGGCACTTTTTGAGTTGGCACGTTCAGGTGGTGATAGCTCGGTGGCTCATGTCAGAGATATTTTACCTATCACATTTGAACAAATTGAAGAGCGTTTCCAAAACAAAGGCTCCTTAATGGGAGTAGACACTGGCTTTTACGAACTCAATCAATACACCAGTGGGTTACAGCCGAGTGACCTTGTGATTTTAGCCGCACGTCCCTCGATGGGAAAAACTGCCTTTTGTTTGAACATCCTGAGCAATGTTGCCCTGATAGCACAGAAACCCGTCATGATGTTTAGTCTTGAGATGAGTAAGGAAAGCGTCATTACTCGTATGCTGTGTGCAGAAGCTGGCATTGACCAGCAGCGCATCCGTACTGGCGACTTACAAGAGTATGACTTTCAGCAACTTTCAGCAGCCATGGGTCGTTTAGGAGATGCCCCTATTTTTATCGATGATTCACCTGGTATTTCAGTGATGGATATTCGAGCCAAAATGCGTAAAGTCATGCTTGAACACCGTATCGACCAAATGGGCTTAATTGTGATTGACTACTTGCAACTGATGGAATCTCGGAGTAGTAGTGGGGGTGGCGAAAACCGTCAGCAGGAAGTTTCATCTATCTCTCGGGGACTCAAGGCCTTGGCCCGTGAGTTTAAAGTACCCGTCATGGCTTTGTCTCAGCTGTCTCGAGCGGTTGAGAGTCGGATTGATAAAAAACCCATGTTAAGTGACTTGCGAGAGTCAGGCTCTATTGAACAAGATGCCGATTTGGTCATGTTTATCTATCGGGATGAGTACTATAATAAGGATTCCGAACGCCCTGGCTTTGCCGATATTATTATTGCCAAACAGAGAAATGGTCCTGTGGGGGAGTTTGAGCTTCTGTTTAAAAAGAATGTTGCCAAATTTGTAAACCCCAAAGAAATCCGAACCCGAACTTTCTAGGTGATGGGTGCATTTGAGCAGGCTTATTAGGGTTGTTAAGGTACATGTCAACCGCCGTCATGCCATAACGTTCAAGTCGGTATCCCCAACAGTACAAGGAAAGCCCTACCACTTCGTGCAGGATGACCTAGGGGACACGTCATACCGATGAAAATCGGTATCCCTCACGCACACATACTTCATACTTTCTTCATACCGACCTGTGTTCGGAAGGAAGAAGGCAAAAAAGAAGCCCTATGGGTTTGTCTTTTTGAGAACTTAAAATAAACACCCTCATCGTAACGAATCGTTGGCATGGGGAGCATGTTTGCGTAACAATGAGAAAGATATTACGCTTCTTTAAATGTGTGTGCGGTGCATGTGTGTGGCACAAGCAAAACGCTCGATATTCAAACCTTTAAAAAAGCCCTTTGCAACCTCTCCTTTGTGTTAAACACCCTCTCTTTTTTGGAAACAACACCCTACTAGAAAGATATTGGCTTACTTATGATGATGCTCAGTAACTCAAGCTGTACGGTTGATGCAATAAGCCCTTCACAAGATATCGCTTCCAATACACCTGTGTATTTGGAAGTCATGATGAAGGCTCCTGGGGTTGTCCAAGGAGAAACCATCGCCGTCCCTGAAATTTCAGAGCAGTTACACCATCAGCTACAACAACTTAATATCCGCCCTGTAGAATATGCCCTTATTGTAAAGCATCTTGGCAGAAGCCCTAATTTTGAAGAATTGTGTATGTTCAGTGCTTTATGGAGTGAACACTGTGCCTACAAACACACACGCCACTTACTGAAAAAGCTTCCTGTCACTGGCGAACGTGTGGTGCAAGGGCCTGGTGAAAACGCAGGTGTGATTCGTATTGAAGAAGGACTCGATGTTACCTTTAAAGTTGAGAGCCATAACCACCCTACAGCGGTTGAACCCTATCACGGAGCTGCCACTGGGGTAGGGGGAATTTTACGGGATATTTTTACGATGAACGCCCGCCCCATTGCCAACTTAAATGCCCTTCGTTTCGGCCCCACAGACCATCCTCGGAGCCAATACCTCATCCGTCATGCCGTGCATGGTATTGCACATTACGGTAATTGTATGGGGATTCCCACCATTGGCGGCGACGTATTTTTTGATGACAGCTACAAAGGGAACCCACTCGTAAATGCCATGAGTGTGGGGATGATTGAACCCGAGGGTATGATGAGTTCTAAGGTGGAGGGTATCGGAAATCCTGTTGTGTATGCAGGCTCTCCCACAGGAAAAGATGGGATTGGCGGGGCTTCCTTTGCCAGTCGTAGTTTGGATGAAGAAAAAGCCTCTGAAGACCGTCCTGCGGTTCAGGTAGGAGACCCCTTCGCTGAAAAAGTGCTTATGGAAGCGTGTTTAGAGGCGTTCAAAACAGGAGCGATTGTTGCAGCCCAAGATATGGGGGCAGCAGGTATTACCTGTGGTGCGGCTGAAATGTCAGCCAAAGGTGGTACAGGCATGAAAGTTGACCTCAACTTGATTCCTGCACGTGAGCCGAACATGCAACCTTTTGAGTTTTTGTTGTCTGAATCTCAAGAGCGTATGCTCTTTGTGGTTGACCGTCACCGCACGGAAGAAATCTTCAAGATTTTCCGTAAATGGGGTGTGCCTTGCTGTGTGGTCGGTGAGGTCACTGATACAGGCTTGGTGGAAATCATGCAAGGGGAGCGTTTGGTGGCACAAATCCCTGCCACCCTTTTAACCGATGATGCCCCACAGTTCATCCCTGTCACCGTCCCCGAAGAGCCTCAGGCTTTAAAAGTGCGGCGTGAAACATCGCCTGAGGCAACCCTCTCTGACCTTACTCCTGAAGCTGTTTTACCCACTTTAGTAGCCATGTTGGAACGTTCCAATATCATTCACCCTGAAGCCATTTACAGCCAGTATGACCGCCACGTTCGTAACGGAACCCGTTTAAGTTCAGAAGCTAACACCTCTGGTGTTATTGAATTACGGCACCCTGCCACCCAAACCTTTACAGGGAAAGGACTGGGGGTTACGTTAGGGGGGAATGCTCGTCATGTAGCACTCAACCCTTATTCGGGTAGTAAAAACGTATTGAGTGAGTCGGCACGTAACCTCGCTGCGACAGGATGTTTACCGCTCGGGGTTACGGATAACCTGAACTACGGCGACCCCGAAACGGCCGATGTTTACTACCAGCTTTTCCATTCTGTGGAAGGTATGAAAGAAGCCTGCCTCGCCTTTGATGCTCCCGTAACAGGAGGCAACTGTAGTTTGTATAACACCACCGAAGCTGGCAGTGCCATTTTACCCTCCTTGGTGGTGGGTACGATTGGACTGATTGAGGATGTCACGAAAACCTTCACGCCTGAGTTTAAACAGGCTGGACACCAAGTCGCACTATTGGGTCGTTTTAGCCCTAGTCTTGGTGGCAGTGAGTACCAACAGTACCAAGCACAGCCATTGTGTGGCGAACCCCCAGAGGTTGACCTTGATGCAGAAGCAGCACTTGTCCATTTACTTGTCAATGAGCTTGCACCAGCACAAGCCTTAGCCAGTGTACAAGATGTCTCTTTAGGCGGGGTATTGGTCACGATTGCTGAGTGTCTCCTGAAAACACCTCAGTATGCAATGACTGCCGACAAAGCATGTGAAACCTCTTTAGGCT
Source organism: Vampirovibrionales bacterium (assembly GCA_044346175.1). Classification (GTDB taxonomy): domain Bacteria; phylum Cyanobacteriota; class Vampirovibrionia; order Vampirovibrionales; family JAJTHC01; genus JBJTUH01. The sequence continues at coordinate 220,413 of JBIIZQ010000001.1, read as the reverse complement.
TAAGCTTAACACTGCCTGAAACCTTCCTCACACAGGCGGACGGGCGTTTAGATAAAGCCTGTTTTGGAGAGACCGCAGGATGTTATATTGTCAGTGGTACCACTGAGCAACTGCAAGCACTTCAAGTACGACTTACCCAAATGCCTACAGATTTAGGCGTATCGCTTCAGGTATTAGGCGTGTTAGATACCAGCGGTGAACTTCGTTTGACAACAGCTGAAGGTTCACAAGCACACACCACCGCTTGTGATACACTCGTCAAGGCTTGGCGTACGCCTCTTTATGAGGCACGGCGTAGTTTTAAAGCTCATACTGCCTTGTAATAACCTGACGATACTTACCCTTCTCGTCAACGGTCTTTCCATTTTTGCGTAAGGATGCCTTTCTTTTATGACCCTTTGTACAAACCTTCATGTTGATACACCATTAGCGTCCGCCGCTGAGCATGACATGCACACCTTCGAGCTTGAGCATGAAGCAACCTTTTCACCCGAGTTACGTGAAAAGTGTGGTGTGTTTGGTATTATTTCTCCTAATACGCTCCCGTTAGGGCAGTTCATGTTTTATGGTTTGTATGCCTTACAACATCGTGGACAAGAAGCTTGTGGTATGGCGGTGTTTGACGACCATCAGCTCTTTCTTCATAAAGACCTCGGGTTGGTGAATCAGGTGTTTTCTCAAAAGCTACTTGATAAAATGACGGGTCAAGTAGGCATTGGTCATGTACGCTATGCCACCACGGGTCAGGTCACTTTGGAAAACGCACAACCCGTTGTAGCGCGTACTCGTTATGGTGCCTTGGTACTGGGGCATAATGGTAACTTAATTAACCTTCATAAGTTACAGCAAGCTTTTCAAGTACAGCTTGACCCCACAAAGGACCTCAGTGACAGTCATGTCATGGCACGAGCCTTGGCCAAAGCCCTAGATAAATACTCAGCCGACCCCGCAAGTGTTCAAAAAGCAGCGGTTGAGGTTTTCAGTGTCTGTGAAGGGGCTTTCTCTGTGGTCTTTGCGATTGGTGATTCTTTAGTCGCAGTACGAGACCGCAATGGCATTCGCCCCCTTGTGCTAGGGCGTTTACACACAGGTGAAGTGGTCTTTGCCTCTGAAACCAGTGCTTTGGACATCGTGGGTGCAAAATTTGAGAAAGAACTCGCACCTGGTGAACTGATGGTCGTGACCCGTATGGAAGATGGTACCCTTGAGCAAACCACCGCCATGTTGGAAGGTAAAACCGCAAACCATTTCTGTGTTTTTGAGATGGTTTATTTTGCACGCCCAGACAGTGTCCTGCAAGACCAAACGGTTTATAACTATCGTCTAAAAATGGGACAACGTTTAGCAGAAATAGCCCCAGCAGATGCTGATTTAGTTATTCCTGTACCAGACTCAGGACTACCCGCTGCTGTGGGGTTCAGTCGTGCATCAGGCATTCCCTTTATTGAAGGGCTGATTAAAAATCGCTATGTCGGGCGTACTTTCATCAATCCTACGCAAGCCCTACGTGAGAATGGCTTGCGCTTAAAGTTAAACCCCTTAACCCATGTTTTAAAAGACAAGCGATGTGTCATTGTGGATGATTCGATTGTGAGAGGCACCACAAGTAGACGACTCGTCAAGCTTTTACGTGATTCAGGCGTGAAAGAGATTCACTTACGCATCAGCTCGGCACCAGTAAAACATCCTTGTTATTATGGCATTGATATGTCAACCGAAGAGGAACTCATCGCCAATCATAAAAGCCTTGAAGACTTGCGGGAATGGCTCGGGGTAGAGTCCTTAGCCTATTTAGGGGTACAGGATATGTTAGATTGTTTCGATAAACCTGTGGATGCTTGTACGGCGTGCTTTAGTAATCATTACCCAGCGGGTAAACCTGATTTTCTGCAACAGAGCCTTATTCAGGCTTAGTATTGTATTCATAGATGCTCCCTTGACGAAAAAAGATGGTTTTTTCACGTGCCTTCTCCCTTACGCCAAAAACGTGCATCCCTCACTGATACGTCTGCGGCCTCCACTGGCTCTAGTCTTACTTGGCGTTGCTTACGCTTAGGCGTGAAGGTTCTTCACACTTCCCAGCAATGCTGGTGTGGCTTTAAACATAGTCTCCTTTGGGGATTTGATATTGCCTTGTGGGTGCTTCTTATTTGGTTATGTTTTGGCAAACAACTTGGGCTATCGATGTGGGACGAAGGGTTTTTGCTCAGCCACAAAAATATGATAGCTCCCCCCTCAAAAGCCTCTGTGGCACGTGTTGCTGAGCGGGTTGCTACTTATGCAAGGTATTCCTTACCCACGACCCCCTCTTGCCAAAGAGTGTATATCCGCACACTCCATCGTCAATCTGTACGAGTCGGGCAAACCGTCCGTTATGTGGGCTTGGATGTTGGCACCGTGCAACATATTCAGCCGCTTTTTCCCAGTGTAAACCATCCCCAAAAGCCGACCTTACGTATCATGTGGTGTAGTGATGGACGCTATAAACTGGCACTGCCACAAGACCAACGTGTCATGATGGCAAACATGACCCTCCTAGGGGGTGAAGACCTTGAGTTTCTGCCTGAAAGTCTTCCCAATGTGCATCGTTTACACACTGAAAATCGTATGAGTTCTTTACAGCAAGAGCGTTTAGCTCCCTTTACGGACCCTCTTAATTGGGAGTCTTTCCGCATGTCTGACTATCTTGAGTTGCAAGCCGAAGGGCTTCTGCTCACGGAGCAAAGCTTACTCGGGATTGAGTCAGGGGTTCGGATGGTAAAAGCACACATCTCACTCCTCAAGGATATTAGCAGCCACGAAAATCAGTTTGCCAACATGCTTCAAACCCAAGTGAACGCACTCTCTATACTCAAAACATGGCATCAGCAGCTTGTTAGCACCAATAAACAATTTAGTACGTATACACTGGGACGTAATGCGGTTAGGCTTCCGTCACTTCTTCTACCCACTCAAGAGGTTCTTCGTACCCCAGTACAGTCTTCTCGTCCTGCTGAGCTTGGTCAAGATTAGCCCAACTCATATTACTGTCTTGAAAAGAGGTACCTTGTAGAAGAGCTTCTGAGAAGTTAGCATCTTTTAAGATACAGCCCTGTAGCTTTGCGTCTCTTAAGTCAGCAGACTCCCAAATACTTTGTTCAGCTTCACACTGCATCATGATGAGTCCTTGCCCTGTAATCCCTGCAAACTGTGCTTCTCTCGCTTGACAGTGCTTAAAGACAGATTCCGCCATGTTGGCTTGAAAAAAATCGGCTTCTGTTAAATCGCATTGATTAAATTGAGTATATATCAGTGTACTGTTCATGAACATGGTTGAGAGAAAACGACAGGACTCAAACGATACGTCTGAAAAATTAACCCCCGTTAGGTCACAGCCTGAGAAGTCTAAGCCTGTAAAATCTAACGGCATAAACCCTTCTTCACGACGTTGTGCGTTAAAAGCCTCGATACCTTCCGCCCCACTTACCAACAAGGCAAGTTTTTGGTTTAAAAGTTCAGCTTCCGTAAGTACCATCTCACTATTTGTTGTGGATGGTTTGCTTGCACCCTCCTGAATCACACTATGGCTATCGTGGGTGTAGGTATGCGTATCAATCATGAGTCACCTTCATAAACGTATCAATGGCAAGAGGGGAAGTCTCCACAAAACATTATTCCCGAATATGCCAATATTCTAGCATACCCATGCTTTGATGTTGTACCTGTATCACATCCCCTACTTTTAATTCAGCAATATTAGGATGGCGCCAGCCGTTAAAGGCTGTTTTTATCGCCAACTCGCTTTTACACGGGGCTTGGATAACTGGTGAAGTAGCTTGAGGAGTCGCCATCAAAGTCACCTCTATGGCATAAACACAACTTGGCGTTAAAGCAGGTAAACCAGAGGCTTGCTGGAGGTATCCTGTTGTACGCTTCACGTGTTTTACCTTAGCTTCCAATACGGGCAATGACTGCCAAGAAGTTTGCGACCACTGGTAAGCACCGAAAGTCGCAAACATTGCGAGTGCCACCAACATGCTTGCCACAATCACCAATAGTCGAAGTCCCTGTTGATGGTCTTGGGGTGAATGGAGGTTTGTTTGATTTTCTGCGGCAAAAGCCATATCTCATACGCCCTATTTGAGTAAAGACATTCTATAAAACAGTAAAAATATGTATCATATCGAACTGAATATTAAATCCAGAACCAAGCATGACCTATCGTGGAGTTAAGTTATGATAGCATAAACACAAAGAGGCTTGATAAAGTGTGTATTGTTAGGTGGAGATGCTGCATCCCAGTGACGGATTTTATATTAAGACCTTTAAAGCAAAGGTTTAAAATAGTGCTTGCAGTTTTAGTATGTTTGCCCTAAATTAGTATTCATCACCTCAAGCAGTTAGTTATTCCAAACTGCTTTAAATTGGGGGTTTAGCTCAGTTGGTAGAGCGACTGCTTTGCACGCAGTAGGTCAGCGGTTCGATTCCGCTAACCTCCACAAAACACCTTAGCCTTGTTGCTAAGGTGTTTTTTTAATCATTACAGCATGTAACAACTTGGCGATGTATACAGATTTATGACGTTTCCAAACCACAGCTTCCCTTACAATAGAACCTATGTGTTTGTTTAACTCGTACCACAAGTGTAGGTATGGGTACGAGTATGGGTGCTTGTTAATGATGTAAACAAAAGGGATGTGGTACGATGGTTTCTCTTCAGTGTAGGTCTTCTCTTTTTTCCAAAGTCCTTCCCTCTTTAAACCCGCCGCAACGATTTGGATACACACTTGCCGTAAACCTAGGAGCTTCCTCTCCTCGTGGTACTGTTGAGTTTGATATCCCCGAACTCGACACTAAGCACAAACCACTGACCCAAGATACTTTTTTGGCATTACAGCCTCATGAAGCGGTCACCCCCAAACATTATACCCAAGGTATTGCACTGGCTGCCAAAACCTATTTACACAACCCCGAGGTTGAAAAAGCACTTACCAGCTTACCTCAAGCAAAGCAGACCCTAGAACACTTGGTATTGTTTGTCCCTGGACCTGTAACGCCTCAAAATCATGTCACAACCATATCGAACCTAAAACTACAAAACGTTGACCTCAACACCGTTGGGGAACACTTGGCACATCATTTAAAGCACCCTAAGCCTATTCCTGTGACGGCAGCCAATGATATGGTAGCACCCGCTTTAAGCTATGTTGCAAAACAGCTAAAAGACCCTACATTTCAGCAATGGTTAAAGGAGAATCCTCATCGCAGTCATCGGGCAAGCATTGCAATGACGGGCGGAGGTTACGGCGTGATTCATGCCAATTTAAACCCTTTTCCTTTTGGTACAACAGATAAAACCCCTACCCATACGTTTGAAATTTTACCCAGTGAACAAGGTCACCTGCGGGCGAATGAACACGAACTTGTTTTAGAACAATCAGGAGCGTCTGTAGCTTCACTCATTCAAAACTACTGCGAGCGTCTTGGACTCAAGCCTGAAGATAAGCTAACTCAAACCTTGGTAGCATTAGGAAACGGTAAACTCGTAACGCAGTACCCCATCCGAACCAAAAACCCCGAAGAAATCAAGGCACTAGAAGCAACAGCATGTTTTAACATCGCACACGACACCAAAACGCAAGAGACACTCGCAACTTTAAAAAACGTATCGCTTGATACGCATTTAAAAGCTCAAACTTTTGCAATAGATACCTATGTCGATGCACTCTCTCGTGCGGTTCAGGGGCATGCCTTGGGTGGGATGAACCATTTCATAGTGGGTGGGCCTCTTGCTGGTGGTATTCGCCAAGCCGTTAAGGCTGCAGAGCGTCCCTTTCAAAAGCACAGCTTTGAAACACTGATTGAGCAAACCCTTATGCGTTATACCGACACTGCTGGATTCCAAAAAATGGCACAGCAAGACTTAAAAGTAAGTTATGAGCCTTTTAAGAACGTCCTTGAAGGAGCCTCTTTACTCCCTCAGGCTATTCGTACCAAAGACAATAGCTTTATTTTACCCGTCCATCCCAAAACAAATGAAGCAACCCCATAAACACTGCAACATTCGGTTGTGTTTATGAGGTTCATAGCTGTCTATATGATAAAGGGTCACTTGTATCAACAAGTGACCCTTTAAGTGTGTATGTCATATAACCCTATAAATTGGTAATATGAGACCCCTCAATACCCATGCCTCTCAAAGCATTACGGGTATCTAAAACAGGTACAGTTGTTTGAGAAACTAACAGGGTATAATCCAAACCACTATGAGCGGTCATCAGAACAACCACATCATGAGCGGCAATCACCTCAGCCGACCATGATGGTAGACTTTGATACCCTTTGCCATGGTGAGACTCAAACTCAGGTACCAAAGCATCGTAATAGGAAACCACAGCATTATCTTCTTCAAAAATTGAAATCACTCGCTGTGCGGGAGATTCTCGCCAATCGGAAACATTAGGCTTATATCCTACGCCCAGTACTAAAATTTTCGCACCATAGAGGGGCTTGCCTTGTTCACCTAGAAGACGCATCGTTTTTTCACGTACGAAATGAGGCATTTCAGAGTTAATATCGTGGGCAAGTTCAATCATCCGTGTGCGGACATTTTTTTCTTGTAACTTCCAACTCAAGTAAAGGGGGTCAATGGGAATACAGTGTCCGCCAATACCAGGACCTGGCCAGAAAGGCATAATACCATAAGGTTTGGTATAAGCCGCTTCTAAAGCCTCCCAAACATCAATACCCATGACATCACAGGCTTGTGCCATCTCATTCGCAAGTGCAATGTTTACTGCACGGAAGGTATTTTCATACAGCTTGGTAAACTCGGCAGCTTTTAAAGAAGACACTTTATGAACTTCAGAGATGAACTGTCCATAGAAAGCTTCAACCATGTTACCGCAATGCTCTGTAGCACCCGCAACCACTTTTTTAGTGTTTGCCACATGGTAATGTGGGTTAGAAGGGTCCACACGCTCAGGGGAGTAACCCACAAAGACATTGTCACCCACACGCCATCCTGCTTGCGTCAGTGGATTGACAAGATATTCATCGGTTGTGCCTGGATAGGTAGTGCTTTCAAGAATTAAACACATGCCCTCATGAATATAAGGCTTCACCATTTCAAGTGCCGACTCAATATAGGAAAGGTCTGGTTGACGGTATGTATTTAAAGGGGTAGGGACACATACCACAACCACCTCAGCATCTGCTAAGCTTTCACAGGTACTACTTACCTTAAATTGCCGTTCCTGCTGAATGGTTTGAAGTACGTCATGGCTAATATCATCGATATAGCTCTGTCCTTTTTCTAACATATCCGTACGGCGTGTACTGGGCTCAAACCCAAGCACAGGGAAACCACTTTCAGCCATAGCGAGGGCTAAGGGTAAACCGACATACCCCAAACCCATCACCGCAACACGTGCTTGTTTTGTTTGAATACGCTCTAATAGAACTTCATAAGTGGTAGCAGTTGTCGTAAAAACCATAGGAAATAGCCTTCATAAAGATAATCGAGGATAACATAATGAATTTAAAAAGAAAGTCCTGCTTGCTTTCTATTAACCCAAGTGCGTGACTTGACGCATATTGTGGCGTTTCATAGCCCCGTGAGAGGCTTTGGTACGGGTAATTTCTCGGTAAAACCCGATAAATTTTGCAGCCGTAATAAACGGAGAGTATACAAAAGGCCATATAATGCTGTATATGAAAAACTGAATCGCCGTAAAGGGTGAGCGATACGTTTTATAAGTGACTTCATCCACCAAGAGAGAAAGCAACGTAACAAAAAGCCAATAGCACAACATCAGAAGTAACCCTGAGAAGTACACATGGACATCAAAAATGCCTCTCACAACAGAATAAAGTAAAACAAAGAAGCCTAAAAACTGTAACACACAGCTAAAATGGGTGAAAATCGCAATGAATGGGATAGAACCGAACGTTAAACCAAGATGCTTGGCACTCATTAAAAACTTAAAACGATGATAGATTCCATTCATGGAACCCCGTTGCCAACGAATACGTTGGTTAAATAAGGAGTGCCAATCCCCTGGAATTTGCGTCCAACACAAGGGTTCAGGTATATAAACCATTTGATATTTTTGTTTTTGATTTGTCAAATACTCATGGACATTCAAAGTCAAATCAGAGTCATCCCCAATAGCACTGGGACGATAGCCCCCCGCACGAATCACCACAGAGGTGTTATACATCGCAAAGGCACCTGAAATCAGTGGCGTTGCATTGATAAGGTCCCAGCCCATACGTGCAAGCACAAACACTCGGATATACTCCAAGGTTTGAAGGGCATAAATCAGTCGGTTTGGCACCGAGCCAACCAAGGTACCATCTTCAAATCTTGTGGTGCCTTCCATCACACGTAAACCACAACCCACAGCCACCACATGAGGCTGCGTCAAGAAAGGTACAATGGCTTTTCTTAACGTGACAGGATGCACATAAGAATCTGCGTCAATACACACAAAATAAGGGCTATCAATCACCGCCAATGCTGCATTCAAGGCATCGGCTTTTCTACCATTGACCTTATCAATGACACAAATACGAGGCTCTTTCTGTGAGCGATACACATGGCGTATTGGATGATGTGAAAGTTCTGCCGCTAAATGATACCCTACCGTATGAAGTTCAAAGTACTCTTGGAGTCTTTCAAGGGTGTCATCTGTGGAGCCATCGTTAACGACGACAATCTCAAAGTTAGGATAGTCAATTTTAAGAAGCTCACTCAGAGAGTCTAAAATAACAACCCCTTCATTATAAGCAGGCACAAGAATACTGATTTTAGGAAAGTCAGCCCCCTCTAACGGTAAAACTTCTCGATGTTTCCCTGTGTAATAATATTGAAGCACCATAATAGCAGAGGCAATGAAAAGTACACTATGGCTCAGAACATAAAGCACCATAAAGAGCAGTGAAAAATCTCTGAACCACAAAATAATATAGTCAATGGGTGTCATCACAACAGAAGGATTCATAAAAGATACTACCTTATATAAAACGAGACTAGAAAAAAGCTACCAACCTAAAAAGGTTAAACCCTAAACAAGAATACATTATGCTGAGTGTAATAAATCTCCAGCTGATTCTGAAAAGCGTGGCATGTCTACACGTACCTGAGCGTCCATTGCAGGGGCTTCTTTTTGAGAAGACATTTCATTCAGAGTATGCTCAGAAGTATACGTTGCATAAGACAATTGCTGAAGTGCCTCTTGATAAAGAGCATCAGAATATCCGCCTGTATACGCATGAGTGCCTCGTGTATTTAAAAGCACGGAAAGAGTGCGTAGCTTGAATGAGCTTTCTACTTTTCTCAATAACAGCAGAGGCTTTAGTGTACTCGTACGGAGTGGATGGTGTAGGAACTGCTGGCAAAGATAGTCAGATAAATGGCACGCTTCACGAGAGTGGGCTTCAAAAGGCAGTATAAAAGAGGTAGCATGGGGCAAAAGCCAGTCTTCACGTGCCATCAGGGCATCAATTGCTTTGGGCAAATAGGTAGTGTAGTCGTGCAATAAAAGAGCCTTCATTGCAAGCAACCCTATACGACTTTCCTTAGCATCCGCAAGATGACTCAATACCTCTTGCTGCTCGAAAGAGAGAGCATTAGGTTGAATCATCGCTAGCCTTAAAGCTAACTCTTGTTTGGATTTTGAAACACCCTTATTGAGCCAGTCAAACAAGTAGATATCGAGAGCGAACCCTTTGTATAAAGTCTTCATCTCTTCAGGATTAAGTTTAAACTCTGGAATAAAATTGCAGGAAGCATCCAACCATAAAGAGAGCAGATACTCAGTATAATGGGTGAGATGATACGATATTGCTTGATACGCCTGTAAACGCTCAGATTCCTTCGAGGAAAATAAATAGGTTTGAGTTGCCTGTATGAATGTTTTGAGGAGTCTACTTCGCTTCATACGACGCATGTTCACGAAGGAGCATACAGCAGGGACAAGTAAAACCAGCAGGCAACTTGCACCAAAAAGAGCCATATCTAATGTGTAAACCCATTGCGAATCAAGCATCATACAATACAACCTCTATTATGAAGGTACGAAAATACAATATGAGTAGGTACCATACTGTTATTATTAAATATGTGAAAGAGAGACTACTTTTTTAAAATCGAAGGCTAAAATAAAACCTGTCATTTACTCTAATGACATGGAGACATGTACTTGAAAGAGAAGTACTAAGAGAGGGTATCAAGGAAGCACTTTATAAACAGTGCTTCCTTGATGAAAATACCTCAAGGCTATGCGTTAGAAGTTACGACGTAAGCCGACGTTATACCCTGTACGAGCAAACAAACCTTCCATATTTTGGTAGTTCACACCCCAGGTCACAGCCCAAGGACTGGTTTTTGTAAGGAAGTGAGTCCCACCAAAGGAGAACCCAATGGTATCATACGTAATAACTCGACCTGCAATGGTTGGTGTTCTTACGAATTCAACCCCGTCCCCAGTAAAGATTCTGGCACTTACAAAGGAGTTATTACGGTAGTATTTATTCACAAAAGCGGTATGGGTGACAGGCGTTTTGGAGACATTCTCAACCGATACGTGACGGAAAGTATACCCTACACCCATGCCAAGGGGCTTAATGGACTTCTCAACCGTATAAATACCAGAGTGGTTGGTTTGAGAAGTGTACTGGAAGAAGCGATACATCCCCGATACCGTAATACCGTAAGGAAGTTTATAGCTTAACCCAGGTTGAACAATAAGTTGGGGTACAATCTGGTTTCCTGGACCAAAAGTCACATCACCAAAAGCCGTTAACTTCTCAGTTAAACGATGGGTTGCACCAAGGGTGTAAGAGATGTCTGTATTATCAAAACGCTCATTACGCATAATCCCTGCACGGTACGTTGTTTTTTGGTTCGGGGTTTGTATGGAGTAGCGTAACCCTTGTTCGTTCCAGTTTGCAAAACCATCACGGCTTAAAGCATCAAAACCATAGTAGGCTTCAGCAGACTGATGCCATTTGTCATTAACAGAATCTGAAAACTCATTTTGCCATGCACGCTCTGGGAAAGCATCCTGAGCCAACAAGGCAGTCGCTTCAACAGCTTTTTTGTTACCGCTACGAGCCTGAGCACGCAACAGCGTTTCAAATGCCTCTTGCGTCATTTTAGACTTGCCTACATAGGTTAGTCCACCTGCTTCAGTGGCAAGCAAGGCAACGGCTTCCCCTGGATTTTGGGTTGTAGGTGCTGCAGAAACTGCTAACTGTGCCACATCGGATTGAAACAATGCCACAGCTTCAGACGCTTTACCCATGGCATTCAAGGCATTGGCTTTACCAATTTTGGCATCCATGTAGTCAGCTTTAATGGCAAGTGCTTTATCATAGTACATGATAGCATCATTGGTGTTTTGAGAGAAACGACTTACGTTCCCCATCAAGAATAAAATTTCTGGATTGGTAGGCTCTTTCAAGCTGGCTGCTTGTAAACGAGCCAAGGACTCTTTTGCCCACGCATTACGATTCCCTGTAGCAGGGGGAAGGTAGGAATAAGCCCAGTAAGGATTGTTAAACTTTTCACGGGCAGTCATACGGATAGTTTCAGCGTCTTGGGTTTTACCTTGACGTTGTAACAATTGTGCTAAACGCACGTAAACATTTGTATTTTGAGGGTAGCGAGCCATTAACTCACGGTAGAGGGACTCTGCTTTTGCATATTCTTTAGCATTTGCAGCTTTAGCGGCTTGCTCTAAGAGATTTCCGATAGACAAAGCCATGTCTGCAGTTTGCCCAGCCACTTGACCAGCACCTACAGAAGCAACATTCATAGTATCTGCAAACGTCATTAGCGTACCCGATTGTAACGCTAAACAAAATAATGCTACCGAGAAGGAGCCTAGAAGAAAACGACGCATTATCATCATAGTGTAAAACAAAGCCTTAAAAAGCCTATAATATGCAAACAAAACACAACATCAAACATGCCATTGCAGGAACACAATATTGATAACCATTCACAAAGCACAGTGTGTACAATGCATCAGCCAGTATCTTCTAAAAGATTGCTATCTGAATACCACCTCAATGCTTTTGTGATGTTGATGACTAAAATACCTAACAAGGTTATCTTAGCAAGATTGCAATAGAGTGTACCGCAACATTCATCTACAAGAAGAGGGATTATTAAACACTAACACAAACATCTGTGAAGTACATACGACACCAAGGTAACGTTTTGTAAAGAGTTGTACACCACACGAAAGGTGTATTTAAAACTGCATACCATATTCAGCCCACGAACCATCGTAAACCATTACGGGAGGTATCTTTGCGTTTACATCCGTATCGAGAAGCCGTAACGCTACTGCTAAACTACAAGCCGTAACACCTGAACCACAAGTGGTAAAAAGACTTGTGGCATCTTTCATATAGGGGGATAAAAGCACGTGCAGTTTTTCTGGTGCCAAGAACTTTCCAGTAGCGGTATCGTACACCTGATGAAAAGGCATATTACACGACCCCTCAATATGTCCTGAACGCAGCCCAGCACGAGGCTCAGGAACCGTACCTAAAAAACGCTCAGGCATGCGGGCATCAAGTACAGGCGTACGGGCTACGTCTCGGTTGTCAATAGCCTGTTTATCGCACCAGTAAAGATGAAGCCTATCAGGCTTCATACAGCCGTGAATACGTTGCACCGTAGCAGGGAGAACTTCTTTGAGGGAGGGTGTAGCACTGTGGGTATGGGTTACGGGCAAACCCTCACGCTCCCAAGCTTTTAAACCACCATCGAGTAACCAGACATTTTCCAGCCCTACACTCTGAAACATCCACCATACTCTTGCAGCACTTCGTAACCCCTCGCCTGTGTCAACCAAGACTAAAGGAACCTGAGGATGATAGTCCAAACGCCCTAGGAGGGTTGCAAAGACATCAGCAGCAGGCATCATATGAGGGCGACCTTGTGGGTCAGGTACAGAAAGGTCTGTGTCGAGACACACAAAACGACTCTCTGGAAGATGTTTTTGTTGAAAGCTCTCCTCAGCACGACAGGGTGCGTTAGGGAGTGCATAGCGTACGTCCCATAGCTGAAGGGTCGTACCTTTTTGAAGGGCTTCATACAAAGCACTTACAGAAACAAGAGGTGTATTGAATACAAACCCTTGGGGCAGTATACAAGGTATGTCTTGGCATTGAGTGTGCATGGTTAAGGATACTTTCTACTGGATTACATCATGATTTTTCAAGAAGCACCCAACTAAAGGATGTCATCATGTTTTAAGTATACTTGCATGCACGCTTATTTAGATATGATAAGCATCTTAAGGATGAGGTATCTCTTGTTTCTTGTTTAATGATTGCCTATCACAGTGTTTTTCAACGCTTTAAACATATCAGCACCGAAATGATGCTTAAGCCATCTTGAAAATTTCAACCCGATGCTTGCACCACTCACACCACCTATCACCCCTGCTGCGAGTGTTTGTTGCTCAGAGAGCTGTGCCGTAGTGGCAACAGAACGCCCCATATCGTAACCCACACGCCCGCCCACAAGTGCCGAAAGCATATCACTTATTTTAGGGAAAATATTCTTAACCGACCGCAAGACACTTTCAGCCACCGTAGGCGTATACCCTAAGGCTTTAGCACCCCCGCTTACAAAGACATCCGCCGCTGCCTGATGATAAAAACCGCCTCCATAACGCCCTGTAATACCTTGAGAAAGCCCTTGAGGTGCTGCCATCATGTGTTGCGTACTACTTGGCTGTAACGATAAACCTGACATCATCATAAACTTTACATTCTCCTGTCATGCGTACCACTAAAATTGCATAAAGTAAAAACCTAAACATATCAAACCTAAAAAGACACCAAAACTTGCGTGGGTCATCACAGGGTGCTATCAAATTCTTAATTTTGGAGGATGCTAGAGTGAATTACTTCTGAAGTGTTCTATTAAGATGCTCGCATCAATATCACTGCCTCTCAAATTAAACCATCACTCACATCGTGGCAACCAAGGGTAGGGCTGGAACTAAATCAGAGGAAAGGTCTGCCATGATTTTATCAGCAAGGGCTTTGCCTAAGGCTACGGGTACGGCATTGCCTACCATTTTGTAACCTACGGCAACATCTTTGTAGTGAAAAATAAAATCGTCAGGGAAGGTCTGGATTCTTGCACATTCTCTTACCGACAACCGCCGATAAGCCTCAAGGTGTTCTGCATCAAATATCATTTGATTATGCCCCACATGAATCATCTTGGGGGCTTGCGGGTGCAAAGGGGCATGTCTGCCACCTGCTTGAATGGTATAGGAAACCTCATCCCAAGCACGTACACGGTTCCGAGACATATAAATAGTTGAAAAACCGCCTGTCATGTACTCATGGTTAGGCACTTCGCAAAACCCATGATTACTTTTGTTTTTAGGTAAAGCTGGCACTGCACTGAGTTGTAAATCTGCAATTGCATCGTGCAATGTTTTTTTCTGAAAGTTTAAAAAAGTGGTGGGTCTTGGAAATTGAAACCTTTGTTTTAAGTCTTGCCGATAACCCACGAAAAAGACACGCTTTCTATCTTGAGGCACGCCATAATCAGCGGCATTGAGTCGTTGCATACTTAAATCATAGCCACATGAGGCAAAGAGTTCTAAAATGGTTTGCAGGGATTCGGCGTGTCTGGCATGTAGCATACCTGGTACATTTTCAGCCAGAAAGAACCTAGGTTGCTTGTCCTTTAAAATACGTATGAAGTCAAAAAAGAGTTGTCCTCGTTTATCTTGAATCCCTCGTAGTGTACCAGCTTCACTCCAGCTTTGGCAGGGTGGTCCACCGATAATACCGTCACAAGTTGGGACTTCACACGCTTCAATCGCCGTAATGCTACGTGTATCTAAAAAAGTATGAGGGTGGTTTGCTCGGAAGGTTTCCCAAATCGTTTTGTCATATTCATTGGCCCAGACCACATCAAACCCCGCTTGTGTAAAGCCGAGGTCAAGCCCACCAGCACCTGCAAAGAAAGACACAACTTTCATTTATGCCTCTTTTCTTTTTTCATAAGTTAATAACACCGCCTCAATAAGTTTTGCGGGATTATCAGGGTTTTCAATCATGACTTTATGGATATGAAGACCACATTCTAAATATTATCACAAGCGGAAAAGCTTAACATCTTGATTCACTCGCTTGATTGACGATGTTTTTACAAGGCATACACCTTACTTCAAGGGAGACCCCGACACTGCGTGCAGGGTGACAGGGCGAGAGGAGATACTCGCACTTCTGAATGCCGACATGCGTCGGTAGGGAGGAGGTAAACAGAAGCATGCAAAAAAGAAGCCCACAAAAAGAAGTGCTATGTTAACACCTTATTGACACCCTAAAATAAACACGCTCTCATCGTGTACAAACGTTGCCTTATCGCATGTTTATGACATGATGAAGAGGTACCTTTTACTTCCAGTCTTCAAAGTAAGCTCTTTGTAAGGTACAAAACCGCTTCGACTCGTGTTTAATTGCATTTGCGTTTGTTGCGTCTGTGTTCGTTCATCATATTAGCCCACACTAATAGAAGCCGAGTATTACCCTTATGCGTAAAAATAAATCAGCCGTTAAAAAGGCTCAAGTCGCTCTTCGTAACCAAGAGCGTAACCGTCAATATAAATCTGCTGTACGTACCGCCATTAAAAAAGTACGTACTTCCTTAGAGCTTAAAGCTGATATGCCCACCGTGCAAGCGAGCATGAGTGCTGTCCATAGCCTCTTGGATAAAGCCGTTTTTAAAGGGATTTACCACAAAAATACCGTGGCTCGTTACAAATCTCGTTTAATGCAACGTATCCATAAGTATAGTGTGTCTCTACAAGGCTAGTCCCTTTTTTGGGTTCCATGACCTTGTCAGCTTTTTGATATCAGCCTTTAAGGATTCTGCGACATGCCAATTATCAATAATACTAAACAAGAACTTACCGAGTTGCTTGCTTCCCAGTCCGCCATGGCTATTGAAGGCTCTCAAGCCCGTGTAGCTGGACAAAATCCCCGTATGGTTCGCCGTGAAGGGTTCATCCCCGCCACAGTGTACGGAAACGTAGAGGCTCCCGTCTCTTTACAGTTACCTGTTAAGGCGTTTAGCTTGGCCTACCAACGTGGTCAACGTGTGTTTACCTTGCCTCACTTGGATGGTCTTCAAGTGGTTGCCAAGCAAGTAAGTTACCACACGCTTAGCCATGCCATTGAAAACGTAGAGTTTCAAGTGTTATAAGCCTTTATGGTTTAAAGCGTTCACCTGGCCCTTGTGTTGAGGTGAACGCTTTTTTCATGGCTTGTATTTATCAAAAGTATGTCCTCGTCCTCTCTGATTCAAATTAACGCCTGCTTTGCCTGTGATACAACAGGTGTCGTTGCACGCCATCCAAACGATACCGCAAGGTTCGCTTCAAAGAGAGACCTTGAACGTCTGCTCTTTCTTCGTACGCAGCATCATGCCGTACTGCTGGGAGGAGCTACCTTTCGAGCTTGGCCTCAAGTCCATAAACATCCTAATGATGCCCCAGCACCTGTTCATATTTTAATTACAAGCCAATGGGAAAGCCTTTATAACAGTCCTTTATGGCAAGCTTGCGTGTCGGGGAGGGTCGTTTTGCATGTCATTACAGCCAAGAGTCCTCCTTCAAACATTCACCCCCCAACATGCCATTGGTATTGTTTACAGGACTCGCACCCTAATGAGGCACTTTTCTCTACACTAAAGAGGCTTCTTCAGGATTTAGCAAGTGAATGTTTGGGTATTAAAGCGATAAAACCCTCTAGCTTGCCCATACCTCCTTTTAAAGTCCTGCTTTGTGGCGGTGCTTCACTATTCCAACAGCTTCATGAAGCCCGTATGCTCCACACGCTTTATCTTACAAGGTGTCCTGTGACTTTAAAACCCATCTCTCCTGACATCCCTCCACCTCGCATTCTGTCACCCAAAATACTGAATGCTCTTTGTGTTCAGCATCATATTCCTCTCAACACCCCAAACGAAACCTTCCTAGATATACCACTTTAAGGAGATTTATTGCTTTAAGTCAAATCTGTGAGGGGCTTTTACGCTATACTTAAGTATAAAATTCTTAGGTAAAAGCACCACATGTTCTGGTAGTCGCTTTTTAAATACTGTTTCAAGTGTCCTTTTTTGAAGCCATAGGATACGTCTTATGAATCATCTTGACCCCACGCAAGCCAAAGTCATTGTTTTATCAGGGCCCTCAGGTACAGGAAAAGGGACGCTTGTAAAACGTATTTTACAACAACGTACCGATATTCAGTTATCTGTTTCAGCGACTACTCGTAATCAAAGAGAAGGTGAAATCCACGGTAAAGACTATTGGTTTTACAGTAAGGATACCTTTGAAAAAGCCATTCAGGACAACGGCTTTTTAGAGTGGGCAACCTACAATCATCAGTATTACGGCACACCAGAGGCAAAAGTACGTGAAGCATTGGACGCTGGCAAACACGTTTTGCTTGAAATTGACGTTCAAGGTGCGTTTCAAGTCTTGGAACGCTTCAAGACGCAAGCTTGGCTCATTTTTTTGCACCCTCCTAGTTTAGACGTTCTTAAACAACGCCTGATTGAGCGAGGTAGAGAACCACTTGAAGAAATTGAAAAACGCCTCCTGATTGCTCAGAAGGAGCAGCCTCTTGCCGAGAAGTTTCATCATCAAGTGGTTAATCATACCCTTGCCCAAGGTGAGCGAGACCTTCTTCTAGCCCTTCCTCCAGTATTACCTAGCCTCTAATGAGCCGTACTGCTAGGCTTTAGGAGAAGGGACTTGGGGGGTGGGTTGAGCTGGGGCTTGACTCATTGCCATAAGTGCCTGCATCATTTCAGGGGTCAGTGGTGGCATATCTTGAGCTTGAGGTTGTCCTTGAGCATTACTGGCTTGCTTGGGTGCCTGTGGCGTTTGTGTCTGCTGTGCCTGAATAGCCGCCATAGCCTCTTGTAGGGCTCGGTCGTTTAAAGCATCTTGACCTGTAAGCGGTGAAGTCGGCGTTATGCTACCCTCAGTGCCAGAGGGTGGCATGCCCATGGGCTGTGCTGGAAGGTTGCTAGGTGCCATGGGGGTTCCTGCTGTGAGGGGTGGTTGCATGGCGGCTGATTGTGGCGGTTGCACGTTAGGTGGAGGGGCTTCCTCTGAGTAAGCTCTTGGGTATGCAGGTGGGAGAGGGGATGGATTTTGTTCTTCTTTAAGTTGCGAAATAGGCAAATCATGAAGTGCTTTGGTGAGTGGTACGTTCTGCGGTGCAGGTAACTTTTTCTCTGAAACACCCTGCTGTTGGGAAGGTGTAGGGTCTGAAGCGTGTTTTTTACCCCATGGCCATAGTCGTTGCCAAAAGCCTTGCTTGGGTTTGTTACTTGTCGGCTTATGTGGCGTAGAGGTAGGAACACTGTTTTTTGGAGTCTGAGACGACTCCGCTTTAGCACCCTCTTGACTGTCTGTTGTTGACGGAGGTGTCCCCGTGGTGTTGTGAGGGGAGGTGTTTACTGTAGAGGCTTGAGGCGTTGGTGACTTACCACCAGTTTGAAACTCATAGGCACGTAGTGCATCATTGACCATGGCGGGTTCCATCCCTAACATCCCGTTGTTGTCTTTGATTTTGCGAACGTCTTCAATGACACTAGGCGATACATCTTTCAGAAGCCCTGACTCAAGTGCTAACAGGAGTGGGACATGCACATTTGAACTACTATCTCGTGCAATTTTCTTTGCAAAAGCCTCAATATAGGGCTTGGCACGATGGTCGGTCACAATACCGGGGTTGCTTGAAATGATTTGATAAAACTCTGTGGCAGCATCGCTCCGAATATTGGGGTCGGGGTCGTTGAAGCGTCGATTTAAACTTTGAATGACAGGGTCGTTAAACGCATGGGCAAACTTGTAGGTTTCATCGCCACCTGCTGGATTGGGGGTATTGACTGGGTTCGCTGGATTAGGTGGCTGTCCAGCTGGATTACTCTGGGCAGGTAGTGGGTTTGCTGGGAGAGGGTTAGCCTGAGGATTGACCTGAGGGTTAGTACTTTGTTGAGCGACATTCCCTGAAGGGGAGGGAGGTACTGGTGTTGCATTTGCTACTTGAGCTGGTGTCACACCATTGCTCTGTGAAGGGTTCTGTGAAGCTTGAGCTGAGGGTATGGGTGAATTATTGCTTTGTGAGGCTACCTGAGTAGGAGGCTGGTCTAAAAGCCCATCAGACAACGCATTACTAGGCTTTAAAGCTGTTTCAGAGGGGAGTCCTTGGGTCAGCCCCTCCCATACATTCCCCTTATTGGGGGTTGCCAGTAGTACATCAGGAGCGACAGGTAATGTGGCTCTCGGCAACTGTAATTCTTGAAGAAGAAGCTTTAGGAATTCAGGCGAGTGGGTATCAATGCCTTGGTTTATCCACTGTGTCAGTGGCGTTGGTACGTTGTCAGCACCTGCCATGGCAGATGAAGAAGAGGTAGAGGATGCAAAGGAGGGTGCTAAGGCTTGGGTGGAGGGCTGCTCATCATAGGGAATAGGACTTTGAGGGGCAGGCTTTACAGGCTCCTGTTTATCCATAGCCAAAGAAGAATTAGGGGCTTGTAGAGGTGCCATGGGGCGTGATGATAAGGCTGGTGTTGGTGTTAGTGTTGGTGTTGGTGACACATGGCCTTTTTCAAAGGCATCTCCCATGGGAGGCCCCATGTTAATGATAATGGTTGGCCCTGTGTGTTGTGTGCCTGTTGCTTCTTGGGCTGTTTGGTGGGCTTGTGCCTTTGCCTCGATATAGAGGGGGTCATGCGCCTGTTGTGCAGATTGTCCAAAATGGGTAGGCAACGGATGCCCCATCCGTCTTAGCGAGGCTAATGGGTGTGTGTGAGGTAGGGAGGCATCTGAGGCAGACATCATCATGGGCGACAAAAAGTCCTTTTGCTTTCAATGACACGAAGCGGTGGCTGAGCGAGGCAGACGCATAAAGCACTATGCCTATACTACTTTAACCGTAACATAGCTTTTATAGGGATAAAACCATGTATCAGACTTCTGTGTGACTTGTTACAAAAGGACTTTATAATACCCGTAAAAGATTGCCTTTACTAACGCTTTACTTGTGTTTTTGCTTTTGCAGAAGCGTTCGCTTTGGCAGATGAAGCGGATGGGCCATTATCAAACAAAGATGCAAAAGTGGTACCTGATGCACGGGCGGAAGCACGTGAAACGGGTGGCTCATCATCTTCTCTTCTGGGTGGCATACGGCGTGGTTCAGGGGGCATAGGAGGTAACTCTCTACGAACATCGGCCCGAGCAGGACGATGGTTTCCTGTACTAAGGGCATTGATGAGAGCCATTCTGTTTTTAACAGCCATCTCATCTTTTTTGTCGCCACCGTCATCTTGTTTTGCCTTCATCATTTGCATCATCATCATGAGCATGAAGGGCATCATCTGAGACATCCCCTGATTAGGTGGGGTGGGAGGCTGACCCCCTACGCCTAATTGTTGCAGTAATTGAGGTAACCAAGGAGGCATGCCTTCAGGAAGTCCAGCTTGTGAAGGCATGGCACCATAGGGGTTCTGCCCTAGAGCCGCTTGAGCCGCTGCCTGTGCCTGAGCCTGTGCAAGGGCTGGGTTATTCAGTGCTGGATTAAACCCTGAGGGCATGTTTGGCATGCCATTGGGAGGCATGTTGGGCATACCATTCGGGGGCATCATGCCGTTGGGAGGCATATTAGGATAAAACCCAGGTCTAGGAGGCATATTCGGCATCCCGTTGGGAGGCATCATCCCATTCGGAGCTAAAGGCATGAAGGTTCCTTGATTGACATTTCCAATGGGTTGCCCATTCTGAGAAATGGTAATGGCGTTAGGACCACCATTGATGTTAATGTTGGTACCCATCCCTTGTACACTCTGGTTAACGGAAGGTGGCACAGGAGGAATGCTATGATTGGGTATTCCTGGCTGGTTAAGAATCTGTACCTGAGGCGTTGAGGATGTCTGATTTTGATAAATATTGATGGTGTTACTCAAGGAGGGTAATGGCGTTGGTGGTGGTGGGGGTTGCTGCCCAAGAATAATGTTTGTGCTTAACGATAAAGGTGCTGTTGGTAAAGGAGGGGCTGGTAAGCCAACGGGTGGGGGAGGCACATTCACATTGACAGGTGGAGGTGGTGGCGTGTTGGGTAAAGTCGTGGGTGGTGGCGAAGCACTCACTGAAGCACCGCTCCCATTGGCAGACGCATTGACAGCCGCTGTATTGGCTGCATTAACAGCACTAACAGGTCCAGAAACACCGTTAATTGTAATCGCTTGGGAAATACTGCTCATCATAGGGTTTATTAAACTCCCTCTCTTAGAATCAACACAATCAATCGAAAAAAGTCTTGTTAGGGGGAAACACAAGGTAGGGTCTCATTGGAGCGTGGGTGGAAGATAAACATGTCGACATTTCTCCCAACACCTAAGTCAACGCCCAAGGCACCATCAAGCCGAGTCATCACTTCGTCCTAGCTGTCATGTTATTGTTATCTCACTGACCATCAATACGCACCACGCAACGAACCTTGAAGTATCTCACAAAGGCTTCCTTACAAAAGCCGTTTGTATCTTTCAGGGGAGTACTTAGAGTGCGAATGTTATGGGGTTTCTCTCAGCCTTATCATTTTAAGACACCATAGACGTACTCTAATAATAACGGTATCGGATAATTTAAATTGCCTCTTGAATGAAAAAACCAGACAAAGCAACTTTAATTGTTACGTCTCGTTACACTCCCAGTCATCAATCTTAAACCTCCCCAATATTTCGGTGACATACCGCATTGGAGAGGTTCAAAATGTGATGATACAGGGTTAAAAGAAAAGGATACTTAAAGCAAGCCTATTCAACGTACTCCCGTAAACGACGGCTACGGTTCGGGTGCCGAAGTTTACGAAGGGCTTTGGCTTCAATCTGACGGATACGCTCACGAGTCACCCCGAATAACTGACCTACTTCCTCAAGGGTACGTTGACGACCATCATCCAAACCGAAACGTAACCGTAGTACGTCCCGCTCACGAGGGGAAAGGGAGCTTAATACCTCGGTGAGGTCTTCACGAAGCAACTCGTGTGCCACGGTAATGGCAGGTGCTTCAGCATCTCGGTCTTCAATGAAGTCACCCAAACGGCTATCTTCCTCTTTGCCAATAGGGGTTTCCAATGAAAGCGGCTCCTGAGCGACTTTGATAATTTCACGTAGCTTGCTAATGCTGATACCCATGTGCTTGGCAAGTTCTTCCTCATTCGGTTTACGACTGAGTTCTTGAGCCAGCTTACGTGTTACTTTCTTGAGTTTGTTGATAGTTTCCACCATGTGGACAGGAATACGGATGGTACGTGCTTGGTCTGCAATGGCACGGGTGATTGCTTGACGAATCCACCAAGTGGCATAGGTTGAAAACTTGTACCCACGGGCATAGTCAAACTTTTCACTTGCACGAATCAGCCCCAAGTTGCCTTCTTGAATGAGGTCAAGAAATAACAAGCCACGCCCTACGTACTTCTTGGCAATACTTACGACAAGACGCAAGTTAGCTTGCACGAGCTTTTGTTTGGCTCTTGCACCTAAAGCACCACCCGCAGCAATCTGTTTGGCAAGCTCGATTTCTTCAGTGGCGTTCAACAGCTTGATGCGTCCAATCTCACGAAGATACATTCTTACGGGGTCATCAATGCTGGAAATACCCCGAAGTTCGGCGGCACTCAGTTCAGGAGCTGCACCAGGAGCTTCTT
Source organism: Vampirovibrionales bacterium (assembly GCA_044346175.1). Lineage (GTDB taxonomy): Bacteria > Cyanobacteriota > Vampirovibrionia > Vampirovibrionales > JAJTHC01 > JBJTUH01. The sequence continues at coordinate 197,661 of JBIIZQ010000001.1, read as the reverse complement.
CATCAATTGATTCTTCAAAAAGCTCATCATCCGTGGGTTCCAGATGGTCTAAATCAGCAATGCTTTTGGCACGTGTGTAAAAGGTAGTAGCTTCAGCAACAACGGGGGTTGGTTCATCAAGGGTGTCTTCCTCATAGGCTTCAGCCACCTCGGTATCCTGCTCTTTTTCAAGCACATCGGTAAAGGCACCTGAACTACGGCGACGGGTTATCATCATGGAGAAAAAGTCTCACTTCACGGTCAAAAAATGCAACAGAGACAATAGAAAAACGATTCAAAATCATTCGAGAAAAACCAAGCCTGCATCGCCTCTACAGAGTAGCATGTGCAGTTAAGGTATAAACTTGGCAGAAACTTTGGCTTGGCAGAAACTTTGGGTGCTGTGTAGGCTAACAGATGCCTTGTTTCAAGAGATTTCGCCAAAAGAGGGTATCAATACCTGAGGCATACGATAGAAAAAGGTAAGACTCTTATCATTTTATCAAGAGTTGTAAGACAAAACAAGAAGCGACCTTGCAAACAAACATTCACATTAGCCTTGGGAGCGTTTGTTTGAGGCTTACACAGGTAGTAAGCATGGTCAATGGTAAATGTTGCTAGGGAGAATATAAGTGTTTGCCTAGGAAAATCTCAAGGCTTCGGGGTTGAAGGTGGCAGGCATAGGAATATCAGAAAAAGGATTCACAAGGGTGTCTTCTGTATCCTGATGAGAGGGTTGGGACGGAAAGAGTCCTGCATGATAGGGCACTTGGGTAGAGGGCACTTGGGTAGAGGGCATTTGAGAGGAAGGCACATAAGGGGAGGGTATTGAAGGCGAAGGAAGAGACCCTTTAGGGGGTGTTTCATCTAAAATCCAATTACAGGGTGGCTCTGGAGGTATCGTCAACATGGCATCAGGTTCCTGAGAAGAAAGCAAGGGCGGAGGGGACACAGAGGAGGTAGGAGAGGTTTCTGGTGTTTCAGAGGGCGTGACAGGTTGCACAGGCGTATAAATGACAGGGACAGATGCTTCATGATGTTGTACCAACATTTGATTGGCAATATAAAGATGCTGTGTAATATGGGTTGAAGCAGACGGTATTGAATCCATCACAGTGTTTGGGTCGTGTGGGATATGCTGATGCTCCGCTAGGGTCGTAGCAGGCACGGGTAAAGCTTGTGTAACAATACCAGAAGGAGACATACCAGATGCGCTAGAGACAGGTAAAGTCAACGGACGACCTAAAGCGGAGCCAAACCCTTGGCTCGATTTTAAACGGTAACTGTCGGAAGCCTTAAGCGTCTGACGAAAATCTTGGTGTAAGGCAATATGTGCTTGAGATTGAGCGGGGGCTGGTTTGGTTTTAAGGTTTGATGAGGAGACCATCGTTTCCTGATGAGGCGTTTCCTGATGGGGTGGGTGTTCCTGTGTGAGGGAAAGATGAGGATTGTTGCTCGCTAGTGAGGGAGACGTAAAAGTAGGATGAAGGGTGACCGCTGGTGCCTCTGTGTGTATAGAGGCAGGAGAGGCATTTGGAGCATCATTTGGAACGTCATACAGTGGGATATCCCCTTGGTAGAGGGTCTCAACCATAGGTAAGGTATGAGGTAGAGCATAGGCCTCGTCGTCATGCACAGGGAGGGGATGAGGCTTTTGCACACTGTTGGTATGCTGTTCCAGCTGATAGAGTTCTTTATTTTTCTCTCGAAGGACATGACGCACTTGGAGACGTTTCCACTCAAGTTGCCATTCCATAAGAATATGGTAGAAGCGATTAAGGAGCGCGGGGTCCTGTCCATGGGGTTCTCGAAGAGGGTCAATCCAAGGAAGGCTCGAAGTGAGTTTTGGAATCTGTTGGAGGAGGTGCAAGGTTTGACGTTGCAGAGCGGGCTTGTCCTTTAAAAGAGGGACTAAAATATCAAGACAATCTTGCTGGGTAAGGTGTTCTTGTTGGAGCATGGCACTTTCAAACCATTGGTTTAACAAATGCCATAATTTGTATAAGGTACTATCGGGGTCAAGTTGAGGCCAAATCGTTTCCTGAACCACTTGCCATACCGCCAAGCGTGCCTGACCACTCACAACCCACCACAGGAGAAACAAATACACCTCTAGGGTCTTGTAACGCTCGGTTTCACGAGAAAGGGCATCATGGATGGGCGGTGCCATGGGAGTTTCATCCTGCATGATGAGCTGGTCTGACTTTAACCCTCCTTTTTTACTAGGAGACTTAAATTGAGTGCCTTTCAAAGGCTTTTTAGCGTAGGGTCTTGCTTTTGTTGGATACGCCATCATAGGCTGTGTGTTGGTATCTTTGCTTTGACGCATGGTATGCCTCAAAGCAGGCTCATAAGCATAAGCACTCCCTCCAAAACCTGAATCCGAGAGATGCACCTTTGTGTTTGAATAGCTCTCTGAATAGTCCTCTGAATAACCATCTGCATCAGGTGTTGTCTCTGAATAAGATTTTGAGTACTGGTTTGAATACTGGGAGGAAGCCCCCTGTCTACTGTGAGAGGTTCTACGAGACATATCGCTTTGAGGACTATGCGATGCGTTTTTTGAGGTGGCTTTCGTGGTGTGAGTGCGTTCAAGCCCACCTCGTTCCTCCGAGGCACCTTGAACTTTTGCATGTTGACGATACAAAGAGAGTTCTTGCTGAAAAACCTCGGGCGTAACCCCCAAAAGAGGGGCGTATTGTTTGGCAAGTAAAGCACTTTCAATAGGAGAACAACTTGCCATGAGTGGGATAAGTAGTCTTCCCAAAGTCATGACATTCGACATACTCAATACAGGTTGCCATGTTCCTGAAAGCCAAGCGTTGAGACGCTCGGATGTGTCGTCTGGCGGGTGATTTAACTGTTCATGAAGAAAGTGCTTTAAAGCTTGCTGGCATCGAAACATCGTAGGACTCAGTGCTTGTGTTTTCCATTGTGCAAGCATACTTTGTGCCTGTGTAGGATGGTCTTGGTAGGGTGCTAGCCAAGCATCGGCATCTTTTTCAGGGTACTGTAATACCCATACATCGATAGAGGTTTCGGCTAGCAAGGATAGTGCACTTAACGTTGCTTTCTGCCCTGCTTTGTCACTGTCAAAGGCTAAGTAGATTCGTTTGACCCCTTGCTGCTGGAGAATTCTTAAATGTCCTTCCGTAAATGCCGTGCCACAGGTCGCCACGGTATGATGCCAACCAAACTGGTGGAGTCGCATCACATCAAAGTAGCCTTCAACGATACAAGCTTCTTGGGTCTCATGAATCGCTTTTTTAGCCAAGTGGAGTGCATAGAGTGTATCGCTCTTTTGATACAAGATATGTTCAGGACTGTTCATGTACTTAGGGGTGTCCTGAGCGTGCAGTACCCGACCCCCAAAAGCGACAACCTGTCCTTTGGCGTTGTGGATAGGTATCATCAGTCGATGTCGAAAACGGTCATAATGCCCCTTGTTGTCAGGACGAGACACCAGAAACCCAAGATGTTGAAGGTCTTCAAAAAGGTGTGTTTTTTGGGCTTGATACTCTGTAGCATTGGTCACTTGGGTTTTCAAGTGCTTTTCCAAGGTGGGGTAAAGATTCTCCCAAGCTTGCAGAGCAAGACCAAGGCCAAACCGTCGCCAAATGGCTTCAGGAAACAGACGTTCTTGTTGTAAGTAACGTTGGGTTTCTTGACCTGTAGCAGGCGTAAGGAGCCATTGTTGGTAATAGTGTTGGATGGTTTGCAACAGCTCAAGTAAACGGTCTTCCTCAGTACGGCGTGCTTTGGCTTCTCGTGAGGCTTGAGCATCCCGTACAATGACTAAGCCAAGAGCTTTGGCTTCTTGCTCAATGAGTTCAGGGAAGCTGAGTTGCTCAGTCTCCATTAAAAACTTGAGGGCATCGCCCCCTGCGCCACATCCAAAGCACTTAAACATCCCCTTTGTTTCACTGACATTGAAGGAAGGCGTTTTTTCCTGATGGAAAGGACATAAGCCCAGATAGTTACGTCCATGCTTTTTTAAGGCAACCTTACGTCCTACAACCTCTAAGAGGTTCAAACTACTTTTGACACGTTCCAAAGCCACTTCAAAGGGGACTGCTTGTAAGCCATGACCCGAAGTACCTACTGCGTGAGAGGCTTCATGGGATGTTGAAGGAAAAGATGCAAACATCATGAGTAAAGAGACACTTACGATTTTAAACCGCCTACTGGAACCACTCGTTGTGTGAGTTACCACTTTAGTAAGAGTATACAAAACTTTCATGTTTAGAAGCTAGTACGACTCATAAAACCCTCAAGGAATATAACGAAACCGTAACATACCCCCTCGCTATTTAGCCCTCGCCCATGCTTGATAATACGCTATGGATTCTGACTTTCGGCATCAGGGACATCACGACGCAACACCACCCACCCACCATCACCCCGCACGCAGTGGCGGGGTCTCCTTCGTTTGCCCTTTTTAAGAAAAGCTTTTTAATGTTAAACTTTTAGAATGAATTGCCTTAGCAAAATACCGCAAAACCTTATCCCATCAAGGTATATCCTTGCTCTAAAATATTGCCTAAGTTTTTAACCTACAGAAAAGAGGTCATGCACCATGATGCCATGCTCAATACCTGAAGCCTCCATACCTCATGGGCAGGGTCTACCCTCTTGGTTTCGTTTTAAACGTATTGCGATTGTAGGTGCCGGTGCCGTGGGGTCTTTCCTTGGCGGACTACTCCAACATAAACTCTCTCAATACGCCGAGGCTACGCCAGAACATGAAGCACATAAAGCAGATGCTCAAGCAACCTTGCCCAAACTTACGCTTGTGGCACGAGGACCTCATGGCCATCATATGGCAACTGAAGGCTTAACCATCACAGGTACCATGCAGGGGCTGCCACTACCGCTTCACACAAAAGTACATGTCGTCCATACTATGGCTGAACTGCCCCCGCAAGACCTCATTTTTATCACAGTAAAGGGGTATGCCTTACAGCAGGTGGCTGAAGCACTTGCACCACTCTGCCATGCAGGTACGGTGATTGTACCCGTCATGAATGGTCTAAGTTACTGGTACTTACATGGTAAGTCGTTAAAAACGCATGAAGGTCAACCACTCCAACATGTTTTAGGTGTGGATGATACGGGTGCCATTGCACACCAACTCCCCCCTTCACAAACGCTAGGAGCCGTCATTCATGTGCCAGCAGAAGTCACCAAGCCTGGCAACGTGCATGTCTTAAATGACGCACGCCTCTTCCTTGGGGAAGCCGATGTCCGTTTAGGCGTATCCCTTCGTTTACAAGCTGTGGCTGATTTGTTTGAGGGAACTGGGCTATACGTCAAGGCACTCAACGATATACGCCAAGAGGTATGGCGGAAAATTCTCATTAACCTTTCACTTGCACCTACGAGTGTATTAACTGAAGCGACTTACGGTGAAATGTTAAGAGTACCTGAACTTGCTGAATGGCTCCATGAACTTGGGTGCGAAGCCAAAGCCATTGGCTTCGCCGCTGGTGAAGATATTCATATGCTAGATGTTACTGAAATTCATGCCCGTGTTTTGGAAACCATCGCTGACCATAAAAGCTCCATGTTACAAGATGCCCTGCAACGTAAGCCCCTTGAAGTGGGCAACATTGTTGCCTCTGTCGCCGCACTTGGCACCCAATTAGGTGTACCTTGCCCCACCCTGAAACGTACCCTTGCTATGCTAAGCGTACTCATGCAATCACGTCTCACTCGAGGCTAACACGCTTACAACGAACGCCCCTCGATATCATCACCCCCTTCCGTCCTTTACTGCTCCGTCCTTTAGCTTATTTGAAAAGCCTTCACGCTTATGTCCTTCTCGTCCGATGCCGTTTTAAAACCTTCTTTTTCCGCCTTAGAACCTATCGCACAATCCCTTACCGTACCCTTTGAATTACTCCAACGCTATAACACAGCAGGCCCACGCTACACCAGTTACCCTACCGCCCCCACATGGCATGAAGGCTACCAGAGCAAGGCATACCAAGAAACACTACAGCAGTTAAAAGAGCGGCGCAGTACCGACCTCACTTATCAAGAAAAGCCTGTGTCTGTTTACGTTCATTTGCCTTTTTGTGAGTCTCGGTGTAGCTTTTGTAGTTGCAACGTAATTATTACCCCTCAACGTGAGCATGCCGAAACCTATCTCAGGCACTTAATGATAGAAATTGACCGTGTCGCAGATGCCTTGGGCGACATGCCTCCTCGTGTCGGACAACTTCACTTGGGAGGTGGTACACCCACATATCTCACCCCTGAGCAGTTAACACGTCTGCATGCAAAACTCACCAGTCGTTTTGTATTACTACCCGATGCAGAGATTGCCCTTGAGGTAGACCCTCGTGTGACAACCCCCGAACATATGTATACCCTCAAAGCCTTAGGTTTTACCCGTGTTAGTATGGGGGTACAGGATATTCAAACAGACGTTCAACACAGTATTAACCGCATACAGCCCGTCGCACAAACCCAAGCACTTATTGATATTGCACGTGAGCTTGGCTTTCAACATGGGGTGAATATCGACCTGATTTACGGGCTTCCTCACCAAACACTCAGCAGTTTTGAACAGACATTAGAAGTTGTAACCCAAGCGTTTAAGCCTGACCGCTTAGCACTCTACAACTTTGCGTATGTCCCTTGGTTAAGCCCTCATCAAAACAAAATGAACACCGACACCCTTCCCAAAGGAGAGGAAAAATTCAACATTTTCCGTCAAGGGTTACTTCATTTTCTCAACGCTGGCTATGAATATATCGGGATGGACCATTTCGCCAAAACGTCCGACCCGCTTACCCAAGCCCTCTATCAAGGACGACTCCACCGTAATTTTATGGGCTATACGGTTAAACCACATACCATGACCTCCGAAGTAACCCACTGGGAAGACCCTCTTTTCGATATGTTCTCTTTTGGGGTAAGTGCCATAGGGGCCAGTAGCCATACTTACTATCAAAATGTCAAAAAGCTTTCTAGTTACTATCAGGCTATGGCACGTCCCGCTCATGACCCTGAATCACTGCCTGTGATGCGTGGCTTGGTACTTTCTCCTGAAGACCAATTAAGACGCTTTGTGATAAGTCAACTCTTGTGTGAAGGACAACTGTCTTGGTCTTTGGTCGATAAACTCTTTGACTTAGACAGTCAGAGCCATTTTTCAGAAGCATTCACATGGTTACGTACAGCCCCTGTGGATGATGGACTCCTAGAGTGGCACCATGATACCATGCGTCTTACGCCTTTGGGACGCATTTTTAGTCGCAACATCGCCATGCCCTTTGATGCCTACCTCAAACAGCAACAAAGCCAAGCCATACAACGTTATGGCCGTTCTGTGTTCTCACGTACTTTGTAACCCCAAACACCCTTTGGGATGCCACGACAGAAAAGCCATCTACCCGCTACGATGCCACCTCTTAAACACCCCGTTTCACCCGCTCAATTTAGCAGACATGTGCCTGCTTTCATACAAAGTATACAGAGTCAATTCGGATGGGGCTTAGTCCTTACCCTGATTGGGCTAGGGTTGATAATAGCATGGGGTGCTTGGGCTTCTTGCGGTTTTGCGGTGTTAAAGGAAGGTACCGCAGCATGGTTTTTAAAGCATGTGCAGCTCGCCTCCTTAATACAGTCAACGCCTTTAATTTCATGGGTTTTTGGTCGTACAACACCCCTTATGATGGCACAACTTACCCACATCATTGGGCTATGTATCAGTATCGGGCTTCTCATGGCTTGGCAGAGTCGTACAGTCATCACTTTAGGCGGTAAACAAGCAAGCCCCTCGATGTTTCACGGGGTCAGCTGGTGGGTAATAGGGTGTTTCTTTTCCCTTCAGGCGGTGTGGCTTGAATGGTTTCAACCCACAGGACAATTTGTATGGCTAGGGTGTACCATGCTCCTTTGGCATGTCCTGTTAAGTTGGGGAGAATCACTCCGAGACGAGCAACGTCGGCGCCCTCCTGTAAGGATTTCAGGGACTTCCTCTCTCCTACTATGGCAGTACCACTTAGAACATACTATTCTTAAGCATATTATCCCCTTTAGCGTCAGCGTCCTTATCGTCCTTCAAACTTGGGTAGCAGGAGGTTGGGGTTTAACCCTTGGCCTGGCATATCTTCTTGCTCAAATGCAGTTTCTCTATGGCTGGCATCCTCTGATGGCACAAACCGCCCTCATGCGTACCTTGTTTTGGCTTACGTGTACGTTTGCGGTATGTATTACGCTAGGGTGGTTATCTTTACAAGCGTGGTGGTTACAAACACTGGAATGGTCACGGCATCTTCTTGCACTTGACCAGCTATGGCTAAATCCTATCGCCACTTTGAAGCTCCTAGGTGCTTGGTTGATGAGTACCCTACGTGACCCCTTCCCTTGGACAGGGTTCGTGTTTATTGTGCTATTGGATATGATTGAAAAGCAGGGAGGTTTTTCCTTGGGGGGGGTACGTCAAACCCGTCAACGTCCTGGCATGTGGCTTCTACAACAGGACTTTGCAAGTCATCCACCCATGTGGCTACTTCTATTACTGGTGTTTATGAGTTTCCTCTGGATGGCTTCGCCAGTTCAGTCTAGTCATGTCTCAACCCTCACAGAAGGGTTCACAGGGCTTTATCCTAGCGTGGCACTCTGGGTACCCATTTTACTACCTCGCCTTGTCGCCCTTTTGGAAGACTGGGTGCTTACCGCCCCACAGGACCACCGAAAAGACCTCCTATTTTGGGTGCATCGTGTCTTTCCCTTTGGCCTCGTTATCGGAGCATTAGTTGGTCTGATGGCGATTGCTCAAGGACTCCCCGCCGTCATGCAACCAGGTGTCCACGAGCTTGAAGCTTGGTTACACACCTTGGCACTACCTAGTACCCTTGTCACGATGTTCCAAGTCCTTGATACCGCAGCATTTTGGAAGTTGCCTCTTTACGGTGTCTGTGTCTGGATGTTGTTGGGCGGAAGCTTTTTATGGCTTTTACAACAAGAGGTCTCCCGTCGGCAGTGGCTCAAGGGTCTCATTTGTTGGTGTTTAAGTTTTTGGCTCCTCATGGCATGGGCCATCATTCCTATTTTAGGACGCTATGGCGATACACCCACTTGGCAAACAAGTCAAAACCCTTTAGTCTCGCCTTCAAGACAAGGTACTTCAGTCTGGATGGTTTTACCCTACCAAAAAGACCTCAGCATGATTTGGCTTGCCCAGACACCGATTCACAACCTTCCCCGCCTACATGAAATGCTCACGGAGGAAGCTTGGCTACAGTACAAAGCCCAACCACAAGGGGCATTGGTCTTATCATCACAAAATGATACTTTGCCTACCAATTCAGCACTGCAACGCCCCAAACAACCCTTTACTGCGTCTCAATCTCAAGCTCAACCTCAATCAATATGGCTCGCACTGTCCGATGCCGAATATTTCTCTTGGCCTCATTACCAACGGCGACAGTGGCAGCTTATTCAAACCATGGCCATACCACGAAGACCGTTTTGGGTAAGCATGACCCTTGGGCTAACCCCTACGGCAAGTCTCTATCAAGATGGTGGTATGCGTTGGCTGCAAACCGATTTAAGCCCTGCCTCACAAGCCACCTCTGAAGCAACACCGCACACAACAAAGCTCACGCCCTTATCGGATGCGGTGCTTGAGCAAGTGCATATCTTCCAATATAAGCCCATGCCTTGGTATTAAGGTTTTACAGACATTTTTAGCACTTTAAGGCTACCATAAGCGGGCCATAAGTGGGCCATAAGCGAGATAGTACGTAGACCAAAGAACACGATTGAATAAGCTTACAGTACTACCCTCTGGCACTATCAATGCAAAACAAAGGTCGTGTGAAGACCTTATAATGTCCACACGACCTTTGTGATATTTGTTAAGTGCTTAATGCTCACCAAAAAACTGTGAGACTTTATCCCATAGTCCATCTTTTTGTGCAGCACCCTGAATCCCGAGTAATTCAGCAATATGAGGAGTAGGCTTACCCTCAGCCTCATGATTTTGAAGCTGATTGAGTGCTTGTAGAAGCTTTTTATGCGTACCTGAAAGTTTCTTAGGGACACTAACTTCCACAGTCACCATATGGTCACCCCGTTGTTTATTATTTCGGAGCTTTGGAATCCCTTGGTTTTTGAGTCTGAACTGATGCCCAATAGGGGTGCCAGCAGGTATTTCTAAGGAGATAGGTCCTTCTAGCCCTTCTATTTGAAGGGTCGCCCCTAAGGCAAGTTGACTGTAAGTCACAGGCACCGTACTGTAAAGGGTGTCACCGTCACGAGTAAAGAGGGGGTCAGCCTCTACCTGTAACAGGACATATAAATCACCTGCAGGCCCGCCATGCACCCCAGCATTACCTTCATTGAGCATTCTAAGACGTAAGCCGTGGTCAACGCCTGGGGGAATCGTGAGTTTAAGTTCTTTCTCTTGTTCTACTTGCCCAGAGCCATGGCAGGTTTTACAAGGGTCGCTAATGAGTTCACCAGTCCCATGACAATGATGACAAGGAACAATCTGAGTAAAGTAACCGAGCATGGTTTGTGCGGTTTGTTGCAATTGCCCTGTACCACCACAATGATGACAAGAGACGGGGCCCCCGCTTTCTTTGGAGGCACCCGAGCCGTTACAGTCCCCACAAGTGACAGCATGGTGGATGGTAATTGTTTTTTCAACACCAAAAATGGCTTCCTTAAAGGTAAGGTTTACGGCTGTTTGTAGGTCATCCCCACGACGTGCTTTGGAGCGTCGTCCACCACGAGTGCCACGTTGCCCTCCACGCCGCCCCCCCATATCCGCACCAAAAAAGGCGGAAAAAATATCAGACAAATCCCCAAAGTTATCCATCCAATCCCATTGTTCGTAGCCACCGCCATAGCCACCCCCACCCCCTTGGGCTTGTTGCTGGAAGGCGGCGTGTCCGTATTGGTCGTACATCCGACGTTTATCAGCATTGCCAAGTACGTCGTAGGCTTCTCCTAATGCCTTAAACTTTACCTCTGCATCAGGGGCTTTGTTCATATCAGGGTGATATTGTTTGGCTTTTTGGCGAAACGCTTTTTTAATTTCATCTTGAGAGGCGGCACGGTCAACACCGAGAACCTGATAAAAATCTTGAGAACTTTGCATTGTAGAGCATGATGTCCTTATGACAGTCAATCAAACGGTAAAGGAAGTCAATGTGCCAGCAACCGAAGTTCTGGCACTTTTTGAGATGAGTACTCGACATAAGCCGAGTTCTCAATAAGCGGAACAGTATGTGGCTTAGGCTTCGCTACTGACGGTTTCAGGGGCTACAGCCACCAACACCTGTGCAGGACGGATGAGTTTATCCGCAAGTTTATAGCCAGCTAAGGTTTCTTGTACGACGGTATCAGGTGATACCTCTTGCGAGGGTACAGTGCCTACAGCCTCATGTTCTTGAGCATTGAAAGGTTGATTCAGGGTTTGGATGCGTGACACGCCAGATTGCTCAAGGGCTTGAAGGAGTCCTTGGGAGAGCATTTGAAGGGTTTGGAAAAGTGTTTTGGGGTCGGAATCTTCCCGCATGTAGCTCATGGCACGCTGGTAGTTATCCAAAGCTCCCAGTAAGTTTAATAACATGTACTGACCATCATACTTTCTTGCCGCATCGAGTTCTTGCTGACGACGCTTACGGAAGTTTTCAAAGTCGGCACGAAGACGCAAATGTTGGTCAAGCATATCGTGATATTTGGCTTGCCAGTCTTCTTCTTGAGGAGTACTTGCAGACTCAGGAGAGAGTATCTCAAGTACAGAATCATCTGTAGGGGTTTCATCAGTGGCGTTTGTTTGGAAAGGGTTGGGTATTTCGGGCGTTGTCATCATGGGCGTAAACAGTCGCTTACTAGGGGATACCAAAGGTTAACAGACAGATAAAACTTGAGGCAATTCATGGTGCTTATGGGGCAGAGGTACGTCAAGGGGCATGTGTACACAGCCATATCTTAAACGACACCCTTTAAGCCTATCACGAACATGATACCACAGACCCTCCCCTCTCCAGAGAAGGTTTGGCTTTTTTTTAGATTTTCAGGACACCTTAATAGAAGCCTTTTGTGGTGTCCACCATCGATGTGCAAGATGAACCTGCGATGTCTTTTGCAAGCGTCCGTCCAGAGTAGGTTTATTTGAAATACCCTCCTTTTTTTGTTTCAATAGCCAAGACTTAATATAGTCTGAATTACTCTTTGAATCCTTATAGACGCTGTTTGGATGTTGGTTGGCATATTCATGTAGCATAGGGAAACCAGCATCTTTTTGAAGAATAAAAGAATCCATGACTATAGCATACGTTTTGGTGGCTTCTAATGGTTTCCCATTTAATGTTGTAACTTGTAAAATACGTTTTCCATAAGGCTTTGTCAAATCTGCTTCCACACGTATACCACTAAAGGTTATAAACGACCCCGCATGCTTGTTGGGAATCTCCCCCTTTGCAATATGCGCTAACGAATGCTCCAATATAGATTGGAGCATAGAACCTGACATTTCTATACGGAAAGCAGGGTTACGAAAAGGTAAGACTTCATAAAAGTTTCTTAAGGTGAACCCCTGTTCTTTTGGTGGAATAATTTTATCTCCTCGAATATTTCCTGCATGAATCAAAGCCATATCAACAGGTTTATCAGGATGCTCATCATTCCAACCTGCCCTAAAAGCATCTGTCAATAAATTACTTATAGGGGATTCAAATCCTCTAATTTTATTTGCACGGACATCAAGCGGCTCTTTCGCCTGAAAAAGACTTTCCTGTAAACGATGTACCTCTTCAGAAACTTTAGGGTCAATACGATTCATTAAGCCTTTATCAAGTTCTGTATGAGGAGATACCTGAATGAATTGATGCTCTATACGCTCTACACGAGAAGAAGGAAGACGATTGTAAATCGTGTCATGCATCAAAGCTATCATACGCCGCCATAATGGACGTTGTTTTTTCATTTGTAGTGTTAAAGCTGCAAAGGTCTCTAAATCGGCATCTGCTCGTATGATTTTAATGCCGTTTTTTGTCAACAGCTTTCGGTTGTGGTCATGTCCCACAATAGCGACATCAATAGGAAGCTTGGCGATGTCGTTGTAGGTATGCTCTCCCAAGTGTGCCAATAAAATGGTCGCATCAGGACGTATGCGCTTCCGCAGTTCCGTAAGTTCTTGATGTGCTTGCGCAAAAGGGTCTTTTATTTGGAAGTGTTCTGGTAAGTTTGCGTAATTTTCTTTTAAAGTCAATCCGTAAACAAGCGTTTTCATACCTTGGTGATTGAGTACGACGTATGGAGGCAGTACTTTTTTTGTACTAGCATCAGTGACCACATTGGCAAGCACCCATGAAAAACGACTCTTCTTTAAAGCTGTGGAAAAATTAGAAAACCCGAAATCAAATTCATGATTTCCAGGCACAGCTACGAACCGTCCTTTGAATAGTTGGGCAACATAGTTCAAACCATCAATCATGTGTAACCCCTTCGTCGCTCTAGACTCTACACTCGGAGAGAGTACATCACCTCCAAATAAGCCTACTGCATTGGGGTAGCGCTTTAAAAATCCTTTAAGGACCGTGGTGAACTGAGCCATTCGGTTCACATCATAAACATCATTAAAGCAGACAAGGGGCAATTTTCGCCCTACGTATTGATTCCTATTTTTAGATGCCAACGGTTTTACTATTGAAGGGTCAGAAACCTGGGATATTGAATGGTACATAGACATTGAAAGAGGCTCCACAAGAAATAAACATTGACTTTTTTAGGGTAACATGAATAAACCTAAACACTATCAAATGCCTATCTATCAACAAATATGGGAGTTACAGAAGCCCTTTGTGGAGTCCACCATCAATGTGTAAGGTGGTTCCTGTGATGTAGCTCGCCAAAGGGGAAGCTAAAAACGTCACAGCATGGGCAAATTCTTTGGGTGTGCCAAGTCTTTGCATAGGGATGTGTTGGGTCTGGCTGGCTTGATAGGCTTCTGGTGAAAGTCCTTGAGCCTGAGCTTGGGTTTCAAAAAGATGGGTTAAACGGCTTGTGCCAAACAAGCCTGGGGCAATAGCATTCACCGTAATACCCTGAGGTGCAAGCTCATGAGCAAGACTTTTCATGTAGCCCGTGAGTCCTGCACGGCTTGCATTACTAAGAGCAAGGTGAGGGACGGGCTGTGCCACGGCAACCGAGGTAATAGCCAACCATCGACCATACCCTTGAGCCACCATGGCGGGTATGAAGTGGGCATCCAGTGCAATGACACGTAAACATTGTTGTTTGAAGGTTTCTTCCCAAGTAGCTGTAGAAAAACTACGTGCATGCCCCACGGCAGGACCGCCACTGTTATGGAGTACCACGGCAGGATAAACAGGCGTAGGACAACCGAGATGATGCCCTAAAAGGTCAGCCACACGTGGGGGTAGCGCATCCCATTGCGTACTATCGTTTAAATCCCAAGCCAAAGGGAGAAGCGTACCATGGCAGGTGGGGTAGGTGGCTTTGAAGGTCTCTGCTTGTTCCGTAAGGGCTTCTTCCCGTCGTGCAACGGTCACAACGTGGTAGCCTTCTAGGGCAAGGGCTTCTGCGGAGGCTTGTCCTAAGCCGCTTGAGGCACCAAACACCACAGCAGTATGGGTTGTATTAAGAGGGGGTGGGGGGGCATTCATCACGTGAGAAGGGTACCTTACATTGGGGTATGAGGAAAAGATAGCAGCATGTCTTAAGCACAGGTTCAAGCATGGCTCATGGTATACTGTTTTAGTATAGTGGCATGGTTGCCTTTCGCTCAAGCGTGTTATGTCTCGTCAGTTTTGGATGGTTTGTTTACAATGCTAGCTTCTCCTCGTCATAGTTTTTTGTTTTTTCACTACAAAGATGTTGCCGTAGGTTACAAAATGGTAGGCAATGCCGTACCCGTAGCCTTAGGCAAAGCCCTTGCTGATAAAATCATGGCAGACCTTTCCTCTTGAAGTAAGCCTTATAACGAGGAGATACTTTCATCTTTAAAACCCAAATACGGCGACACATCCCTAAGATGCTATTCACTTGCTCGGTACGCAAGAATTGGGCTTCTGCTTTGATAAAAATCGCTCTAAAGTTTTCAAAGCTTATCGACTCCATTATTTCAAGCTGTCGAATGGTTGATAGATTATCTGCTTCAACAAGATGCTTCAAAGACATCAACATCTCTCTCTTTGCGGAGTTCCCCTGTAATTTGCTCAAAGCTTTTGCTTCAACTTGACGAATACGCTCACGAGTCAAGCCAAACAACTGCCCCACTTCTTCTAAGGTACGCTCACGATTATCACCTAAGCCAAAACGTAAGCGTAATACCTCTTGTTCTCTGGGTAAAAGCTGAGATTCAAATAAATGGTTTAGGATTACTTTTCGCAGTGTATCTGCCATATCTTTAAAAGGGCGTGCGGCATTGCTATCTTCAATAGAGTCAATCAAACAGCTTCCTTCTTCTTTGCCTACAGGCTGGTCTAATGATTTGGGTTCCTGTGCTACTTGAATAATTTCACGTAGCTTGCTAATACTGATACCCATGTGCTTGGCAAGCTCTTCCTCATCAGGCTTACGGCTGAGTGCTTGTTCAAGCTTACTCTCAATTTTTTTAAGTTTTTTAATTGTTTCAACCATATGGACAGGAAGACGAATCACTCGTGCTTTGTCGGCAATAGCACGAGTAATTGCTTGACGAATCCACCAAGTGGCATAGGTTGAAAACTTGTATCCACGGGCGTAGTCAAACTTTTCAGTAGCAAGAATGAGTCCTAAGTTACCTTCTTGAATAAGGTCAAGAAATTCTAAACCACGCCCCAGATACTTTTTAGCGATACTTACAACAAGGCGTAAGTTCGCCTTTACAAACTTTTCCTTGGCTGTTGCACCCAAAGACTCATCCTCTACTATTTGCTTTGCTAGCTCGATTTCTTCAGTAGCGTTCAACAGCTTGATACGTCCAATCTCACGAAGATACATTCTCACATAGTCATTATTATCTTTTCTTTTAGGTTCATCAGAGTCATCTTCTTCTTCAGAGTCGTTATCACTTTTTTGCATCATGGAAGCATGCTGTTGCTCATCCTCTTTTAATACGCCATTTACCCATGGGTCATCACCTGTAGCCGTTTCAACAGGATAACTTTTCAACGTTCGACTCACTTGAACGACATGATTGAGCGTTTCTAATGAAAAGCCTTCTAACCAGTCTAATGTTTTGCTGAGATACAAGTCATCAAGCCTCACTTGTTTAAAGAAACTATCCTTTATGACTTCTCTAGAGCTAGTATCTTTACTTGGTCGCTTTTCCACATGCTGAATATATAATGTTTTATCCGCTACCACATAGAGAATTAAAACAGAACATTTATAGCATTTAGCGATTTCGTGAGAAATGACCTTATAGTTTTTATCTTCTTCAGAAGAATCCATTTGAACCATTAAAACAATAAAACCCGAAGACCGCTTAGGGCTATAATGCGACCTAAAAAGTAACTGAACTTTATGCCATTGCCAGAATAATGCCTTTTCTTTATCAAACCTTGCACCCTGAGGTCGACTCTCTACAAAAGCGTACGGACTCTCATAGCCGATACCCTCTAAACGTTGAGAAATATCCCACCCTAGATGCTCAAAGCATGCCAAAGCATCTTCTGCTTTCGCATCACAAATCAACGTACGAAAAAGCTCCTGTAGTTTATTTTGAGGGTGTATCGGTAAAGGATGATACATCTCAGAAAAACTACGCTTCCTCTTAAGCTGTAATGGCTTAAGAGGTACAGGAATATATGGCTTATCTAACGTATAATTAACCATGTGACTAGCTCTAAACTTGATTCATCTGTAACGGCTTCATTCTCATTAAATTGAGGTAACTCAATATCAAAATTGTCAATAAGTTTTTCTACTTGATGTTTATAATCAGAAGAAAGCGAAGCAATGGCTCTTTTCAAGAGGTTATCAAAGTCATTATTCTGATTCTCAAGCCTTTCATCAAACCACTTTGAAAGCTCCTCATTAGGACGATGTTTATCCTTACATAGTTGTCTGTAAAGGTTTAGAGTCTCAAATGCTTCAGCTCTGGTTTTTATAGAGGTACCCTGTATACCTTTTTCAGTAACGTAAATGAGGTAGTACGGGTTAAAAGCGTTCACATGCTTGTTACGCTTCGTATTCACAGTTTGTTTCAAACAAAAAATCGTACCAAGAGATGCTTGAGTTTCTGATTCAACAATAGCGTGTAACCCCAGTGGCATTTTCCTAAGGGCTTCTTTTTGCGTGCCTAAAAATTGTAACAACTCAGTGATAAAGTCATTGAAAGAGTGTGAAGAAAAATCTAAGTCATCTTTCATGACATTTTCCAGATGACCTGACTCGTCCTCAATAATTTCAAATTGCTTCTTACGGTAATCATATTCAACACTTTCATCACTTAAAACATTATCGTTCCCTGAGGTGCTTAAGTTCGCAAGCTCAGACTTTCCAGAAATACGCCTTTCTAACTTAAGATAATCTTCTAGGGTCTCTGTTGGCCAAAAATTAACCATTTGAATGGCTTTATTTTGACTATTCAAACGGTCAATTCGTCCAAAACGCTGGATAAGACGAACAGGATTCCAGTGAATATCGTAGTTAACCACTTGGTCACAATCCTGCAAGTTTTGACCTTCAGAAATACAATCTGTTGCAACCAGAATATCAATTTCTTGATGGGTGAGTCTTTTTTTAGAACGAGGAGAAAAGTTGCTTAAAATACTTTCAAAATCAACAGCACCACAAGTTGCTTTAGTCTCTGTGCCTGTAACCAGTCCTAAAGAAGCATGAGGCAACAATTCTTTTAGCTCTTTGTACAGATAAGAGGCAGTATCTGAGTATTGCGTAAAGACTAAGACTTTACGATTATTTTGCTTTAACTTGTCTTGAATATGGGTTTTGAGCTTTTCTAATTTTCCATCATTTTGACCTTGTGCATCTTGCACTAAGCCAAACATGCTTTCCAATAATTCTCTATCTGCTCTTAACTTTTGTTGCCATGTGTCTATATCAATATGTTCAAGTGGTATACCTTCTCTGTCATACTTATGGGTCTCCATAGCATCAAGGAGCGTATCATCTTCAATAAACAGGTCATTGATGTCAAGTATGTCTCTGTCAAACTTAGCATGTTCTAAGCCTGTTTGAATATTTTCAATACGCTCAATCATACGAGTAAGGGTTGATGCAAAAGAGGAAACAGAGCTTTCCAAACGTTTAAACAGCCCTATTTTCAACAATCCAACAATTTGGTCATGATTCATACCTCTGTATCGCTCACGATACTCGGGTTTAATAAAGTCACTTCGTTTATAGGAGGCAAGCGTTAGGTCTTCAAAACATTCTGCCAACTCCTCATAACAAAGTGGGTCTCCTATTTTTAATGGGTATGTCTTATAAGAAAGGTTAGAAAGCCTTCGAGGAAACGCACCTAGCTTCTCCAAATCTTCTTTGTAAAAGGTTTCGATATGCTTACGAGAACGTGCAATAATGATTTCATCACACAACTTGAAGTAGTCTATAGGAAGGCACTCCTGAAGGTTTTTCACCTTACTGGTATCAGACCCTTTAGAATCATACCAAGCCTTATATTCTCTTTGGGCATGATCCAACAAGGTTTTAAAGTTTGAAATTCCTAAAATATCATCATCAAAATGATGACTTTCATCAGAAGCAATAAACCGTAATTGGTTTTTCAAATCATTTAAATTATTGTTAACAGGCGTTGCTGATAGCAACAAAACTTTAGGCTTGGAGGTTTTCATAACATCCAAAAGTTTCTGAAAGCGAGAGGCACTTTCATTTCTAAAATGGTGTGATTCATCTATTACAATAAGTTCAAAATGATTCCAAGCAAAGGCTGTTTCCTCTTGCGTTGAAAAAATGGAATGTGGTTTTACCGTATAAGAGAAACGGTCTTTCAGGAGCGGATTCGTGTCCCGTTTTTCAATAAACTGTTTCCAGTTACGTTCCAGCTTTTTAGGACATAACACTAAAACCTCTTTATTCTTATTTTCAAATGCCTTAATAACCGCAAGTGCCTCATAGGTTTTACCAAGACCCACACTATCGGCTATAATACATCCACCATAATGTTCTAATTTACTTAAAGCCAAACGAACTGCCTGTTTTTGAAATCCATATAACGCTTGCCATATAACCGTCTCAGGAAGTCTTGTTTTAGCTTCGGCATCTTCCACATTTTGATTGTCTTCTAAGTGTCTTTCAAAAAGGTGAAATAGCGTTTTGTAATAGAGTGTTTTGGGAGAGACTTTTTGATATAACTGTTCAAGATAATATAAAACTTTTGCCTTCACATCCTCTACTAAATTATCACTGCACCACTGGCTATCAAACCATTTTTCTAAGTCGTGACAGTCCCGTCTGTCTTCAACGGTCATATTAAGCTCTATGTTAGGTGACTGAGAGAACCCTAAACCAGCCTCAGTAAAGTTAGAACTACCAATAATTGCCTGAGTAGCATTCGTTTTACTCGTTACATAGTACATTTTCCCGTGAAGCAAGCCTGATTGTTTCACAGATTTAATATGTACACTATCTTTCTCAATCCATTGCTTACAAGCCTTAGCAAGTAAACTTTGTTTGATAGCATAACTGGGCTTAATTGATTCCCCCTCTATTTTAAACGGTTGATACTCTGTTTCTTTCTGGTTTATCTTTTGAATGAAGCGAGGTTCACCGAAAAGGAAGCGAGTCTCTTTCAATCCATTCAATTTATTGCGTAGTTTAAAAAAAGCCTGCACCGTGAAATAAGCTGATACTAAACGTAATGAAGCACCCTCCTCCAAATACATTTCCAAGAAATCGGATACTTTATTGTCTTTGTTGTCGTATAGCACCATAAACTCAACCTAACTTTCGATTTCTTTAACTCACTTTAAAAGTTTTTTGTTTAAAATTGGGAACATATTATCGACTTAAGCGGGATTTACACTAAAAATATCATCAAATCAGGATAAGCTCAATGTTACCAAGCAAACGTAGGTCACAACGAAACTTTCGCTTTTCAAGAACGTGTCTTTATGGCATTGATAGTAGTATCTCGTGTGGAGGGTTCATTGTCCTTTTACCACCTGCCCGCCCTACTCGATGGGTGTGCTACACCTATATATAGGGTATACAGTTATAATCGTCTCGTAGCTTGAGGCATCTATTGCCCAATCACAACAAACGACACGAAACACCCTCCGTTGCATCCTCTTTCGTTTCCATCTAGGAGATTGTTTAAACCATGATGACCACCACCACTGCAAACCATACCCCTTTAGTATTGCTGATTTTAGATGGTTGGGGGTTATCCACCTCGCAGGACATTTCAGGGAATGCCATTGAGCAAGCCCCAGCAGACTGGTTTAAACATCTGCTTGCCACACAGCCTCATGTGGCTATCCAAGCCTCAGAGTCTTTCGTGGGCTTACCTGATGGACAAATTGGTAATTCGGAAGTGGGTCATATGACCTTCGGTGCAGGACGGGTGCTTTATCAAGAATTGACTAAAATCAACAAACATATTGCTGAAAGCTTATTTGAAAAAAACCAAGTTCTGTTGGATGCCATGGCACTTGCGAAACAACGAGGGACGTGCTTTCACGTCATGGGGCTTACGAGTCCTGGTGGGGTTCATAGCCATGAGGACCACATCGTTGCCCTTTTAAAAATGGCTCATCAGCAAGGACTCAGCAAGGTGGCAGTGCATGCGTTTTTGGATGGCAGAGACGTGCCTCCTAAGTCGGCTGAAGCCTCGTTACGTAAAATTGAAGAAGCCCTCCTTGACCTTGACCTCCCTCAAATTGCCACCATTCACGGACGTTACTACGCCATGGATAGAGACAACCGTTGGGACAGAGTCCAAATGGCGTATGAAACCATGGTCATGGATGCCGAACAAGCCAGTGCCTTGGAAGACTCAGGCAACATGACAGCGCAATCTTACGGACGCAGACACCTCTTATCGTTAAATGCCCTACATTTAAGTTATGAACAAGACGTGTTAGACGAGTTTGTACTACCCGCCATTACAGACCTGACTTACGACGGCATGAAAGATGGCGATGTTGTCGTTTTTGCTAACTTCCGCCCTGACCGTGCCAGAGAAATTACGACTGCCTTTGTAGACCCTGATTTTAATGGGTTTGAGCGTTCCAAAGTCCTGAAAGACCTTCACTTTGTGTGTATGACCTCTTACGGCAGTCAATTAAAGAACCAACCCGTCGCATTCCCTAAAGAACCGCTCGTGGACTTCTTCCCTGAAGTGATTTCAAAAGCAGGGTTAACCCAGCTACGCATCGCTGAAACTGAGAAATACGCCCATGTGACGTACTTCTTTAGTGGCGGACGTGAAGCATGCTTTGAAGGCGAAACCCGTGTGTTGGTTGATTCCCCCAAGGTGGCTACCTATGATATGCAGCCAGCTATGAGCTTACCAGAGGTAAAAGCCAAACTGGTTGAAGCTATTCTTGAGCGTCGTTATGATGTCATGATTTGTAACTTCGCCAATCCTGATATGGTAGGGCATTGTGGTAAACTACCCGCTGCGATTGAGGCTGTGAAAGCGATTGATGCCGCTTTGAAAGAGGTCTCCGAGGCGGTGCTTGCTGTGAATGGGACGCTTTTTGTCAGTGCCGACCACGGTAACATTGAACAAATGTTCGATGAAAATGGAGGTGAACACACTGCACATACCATCAATCCTGTGCCATTCATCATGGTAGGACAAGCTGGCAACGAGTTTAAGTTTAAAGCCGACCCTCGTTTTAGCTTGGCAAATGTGGCACCAACCCTCTTAACCGTACTAGGACTATCAGTGCCTGAAGCCATGACCGCTAGCAGTATGCTTGAGGCTATTGAATAGCCAAAGCCTCAAGTATCTTAGGCATGGTCGATTGCTAAGAACTGTGGTATGGTATCTATAAAGTAGCATGAAGTACCTGTTTATTGATGTCAATAAGGTGCTATTTTGCCTTAAACGATAAACCAAATACACCATGCTATGGTAGCCTCTTTTAGTGGTAACTCCCCTTTTATTACATATGCTCGTTGAAGTGTTGATGATGGATGTTAAAAAGGCAAACTGCCTTACATTGAATGTGTATTGAGAATGTGTGTTGAGCGTTCCGTTGTTTTAGTGAAGTAGTAAGTGTTAATAATCGTTTTTTATTAAAAGGTTAATCATTAAAACCCATGACCTCTTCTTATGACCCCACTGTGAATCCTCAAGTATCACAAGCAACACAGGATACTGGTATGACATCTGGTCAACACGACACGACAGGGGATAACGTTTCTGACTATTCGTCTAATTTTCTGCCCTTAGGAACCTCACGTCCTTACACACATCCAACAGGGCGACCCACCCTACCAGAAGAAAACGCTGACACAGAGCGGTATCATTACCCCTCTATCGATACAGCCCACACTGAGTACACGCATCAAGCTAACTTCTCTCAAGGCACCCAAAATACCGTACCAGCCTTTGCCTCTACAGCAGCACCCCAATCCTATCAAGGTTACGAGGCACATGGACATCGTCACCCTAAAGGACATTATGGGCAGACGGCAGCCTCCCACCCTTCTGCTGGACGTTACGGAAAACCCTCAAACTACCAAGGAGCATCTTATCCAGCACCAGTGCCTACGCATCATTATGGCTATGAAAGCAATGGGTATCCGCCCGATGCTAACTTTTATGCACAAGAAAACCCTCGTCAAGAGACCTCTCGCCATACCGCCAATCATCATAGTTCTACCCATATACCACACGGCAACGCACCCCAAACAACCACCCCTGAGCTAGGGGGTTTATCGGGCTACACGACCCATGACGGGCAACCTTCTGATGCTGGATTCCATGGGGCATCAGGATATCGTCCTTATCCTTCTTCCTCTTCTTATGATACAGGCACGGCTCAAGGATACCCTCAAGGCTATGGTGGTGGGAATACTTACTATGACAAGCGTTCTTCTCACAGAGCCTATACGCCTGTGCATCAAGCATCGAGCTATATGCCTCCCTCTCCGTCTCATGAAGCACATGCCATGTCTGGTCCCTATGGTGCTTCTCAGGTAACACCGTCTGGACAAGCAGGGATGCCTAACCCCGCCACAAGTATTCAGCCTGTGTTTAATTTACTGGTTGAAGTGGGACGAGAGCATGAAGATAAAGCATTGATTATTGAAAACGTCCAAAGTAAAGTCCTCCAGTGGGTACGTGACCAACAATGTCGTTTACCTGCCGTGGCGTACCAAGGCGAAAGTTTTCAAGTGAATTACGCAGCTTTTGGCGGCTCAGAGTGCGAAGCTATCATGGAGCCACCCTATTGGGCGTTACAATTTATTCAAGACGATGCTCAGGTGCCTCAACGAAAGTGGGTCACACAGGTAGTGTTAGACGAGCATATTGAAGAGGAGAGTACGCATGTCTTGATGAGCTTGAGTCAGTATGTGTGCAAGGGTGGGCATATGACACCTGTAAAACATCGTCAAATGCCACATTTCCTGCGTCAACTTTCTCAAGAGTTAGGTTTGTTTGATGGTGTTGTCCGTTTTCGTCCAAGTCCTTGGATAGTAGGCGATGACATTGCGTTTGACCAATTTCAACGCTTTTTATTGTCTACCGAACGAACCCTGCCCGTGTTAGTGATGACCTATGACCGTGATGCACGCACGCCCTTGCTCGACCCAGAATTCCTCCATCATTACCTCCTGGGGATTGCCCATGTCGTGGTGCTTCAGCCTCAAGTAACGTATCTTCTGAGTAATCTTTTAGGTAAAGAGTTATCCGTATTCCATGGAGCCCTGCGTTGGTATAACCCACAACTTAAGTTATCCGACGACCCTCTCCGCCATAAATTATTGCTCAATCAGAGTATCCGCCAGCGTGTCATGCACCCTTATACAGGGCATGTTGATGCAAACTTGCAACGTGAATTTGAAATTGAACTCGTTGAGCGTGCGTGTACCATGGTGACAGGACTCCTACGCCACTCGCCCAGCTTGACCCTCTACTCAAGTGTGAAAAAATATCAGCAACAGCATCAGCAAACCCGTAATTTGCAAGAAAAAACGGTAAAGACCCAAGAAGGGCTTGAAGATTTACCTTCTTTGCTGGAACGTATCACATCCCTTGAAGAGGAAAATGCACGCCTACGTCAGGCATTACCTCTTTTCAAATAAACTTCTTTAAGTTTACCGATGTCGGCTTTCGGGAGGGTGACAAACCCTCCCCCACGAATCATCTGTAGGCAGGGTTATCATACACCATGGCATAGGTGTGACGTAAAAAGCGTATGTTCACACGGGATGTTCTCTGGCAGGTATGCTTAGGCAATGTTACTTTGGGTTTGGGTGTCAAGAGGACGAAACACTCTCGCACGGCCTGTAGGATAATTGACGTTTAGGTTCGAGACATGGTCACTGGCCTCTTTCCACTGACCATTTTCTTGACCAAGTACGGTGGCAATATGCCCGTGGGGTTTACCAGAACCTCGGTCGTACACCACAATATCACCAGGTTTTACAAGCGTAGGCAGTTGTTGTGGTGGTATCCATCCCCCTGGGGTCACTTCTTTAAAGTCTTGCCTTTTGGCGAGTTGGTCTGCCGCCATGTAAGCCGAGGCACCTGTTAAACTGATGCCCATACGTTCGGCCGCCCGTGCAACGCCCTTATAGCACCAACCCGTTGAATTCATTTGTGACGCAACTTGACGGTTGAGTTGAGCAAGCATCATACCTCTTCGGGAAGGTGGTTCTGTGTTGCTCGCATTGGTTTGCCGAGGGAATCTATCCTCTAAAGTGCTGGTGGGTGCTACAGGCATACTTGGTGCGGCTTGTGCTTGTTGCTGCATTTGTTGCTGAGCTTGAATAGCTTGAGCTACTTGGACAGGCTCAAGACCATAACGTTGCATGAGGGTATAAAGGGCAGTGTTAATTTCAGAAAGAATCTGATTCGCTTCAGCCTCTTGGAGTAACCCTGATTGATACAGTCGTACCATGTGTTGCCCTTGTTGATACAGTTGGTTGATTTTACTTTGTGCCATGGCACGCTCACCTGAATCATTTACTGCACCTAGGTTCACAGTAGTGGCTTGTGGAGCAGGTGATTGCACGGGCATGATGGGTTGTTGTTGCTGTGGTTGTGTGGGCTGCGGAGCGAGCGAAGGGTAGGCTTGTGGTACGGGTGGTTGCGTTTGTTGTGCCGCCTGCTCAACACCCTGCATTTGCCCTTTTTTAGCAGCGGTTTGTTGTTGTGCTTCTGTCACTAAGGATTGTAGTTGTGCTTCAATCCCTGGTAGGGCCGTGGCAGAGTCTTCCAATAATCCCCGAGTACTGCTGGATAGCATACTTAAATGACTATAATTTTGTCCATAAGGAGCGGCCGTACTGACAGGCTGAGGGGTACTGCTACTGGGTAACGTATTTTGATTCGGCATCATACTTTGCGTTGTATTTTGAGTCATACCTTGCACGGGCATAGGATTCATACCCACTTGAGGCTGCATGAGCTGAGGTTGGGTAGGTTGCACCATACTTGTGGGTTGTGCTGGCGATAGCATGGCAGGCTGTTGTAGGGCAGGTTGTTGCAACGATTGTTGTTGCAAGGGTGTTGGTTGTGTAACCACTGGCGTGGGTGGCACAACTTGAGGTGCTATTTGTGGTACTTGTCCTTGCATCACTTGAGGCTGTGGGTTTGCCTGTTGATAGGCTTTCATGAACTGACCAGGTTGGTACCGACTACTTGCCCCTGTACCCGCCTCATAGAGTCCGCCCAACTGTCCTACCGCCGTGTTGGTACCAAGACTATCGCTGACTTGTCCATTACCAAGATGACCACTGGTGTTCCCAAAGCGTCCTGAGAGTCTCTGAACGGGTTCTATGTGTGTGGCTCCTGCACGCTCAGCATTTTCCAACCATCCTGAAAGTGGACGGACACTATAGCGTAGGGTATAGCCCACGGGCATGTTACTGGGTTGTCCATACTGACTGGGCAGGGTATTAAAGTCAATGTTAAGTCTGGGGTCAGTATTCCATGCAGGTGAGTTGATGGGAGTACCCACTTGGAAAGGTGTACTTGTTTGGGCTTTTTCTGCTTGAAATGCCGTGAGTAAGCCATCAAAAGGTTCGATGTTGTTCACACTCCGTGTAGGTAGTACTTGAGATAGCACACTTTGAGTAGGTTCTACGTTGACTTGTGCAGAGGGAGTCATATAGGCTTGAGGATTTTGTTGTGACTGGAGTTGGAGCAAGCTTTCAAAACCAGGGGTTTCAGGCACAGGAATAAAGGTACCTAGTCCTTGATTGTTTTGAATATTCTGGCTGGTTTGTCTGTACAGGGCTTCCTCTAGGAAGTTTGTCGCATCCACAGCATAGTTTACGGCAGGGCTTGTCGTAAGTCGCCATGTGTATCCTTGACGATACTGAGGCTGAAAACCGTAATGCCCTGGGTTCACCCAGTAGTCATTAGCGGTTTCAGGTTGTCCGTATACATTCCCGATGCTCATGGTACGTTAATCATTCCCCTAGTAAGTTAAAAATGCCTGATGATGTGTATCATACAAATAACCGCATTACACGACACGGTTAATACGTGTGGCTTGTTGTGTGTTGTTCATTGCAGGTGCTGTGGTATTACCATTCACAATAGGGTTCACGCCTAATGCCCCTGCTGACCAAGGGGTAGAAACACTTGCAGGCACCGTAGCACTGGCGGGTGGTTGCCCGATAGGCGTTGGTTGTGTCACAGGAGACACATTGGGTACCTGATAGTTATAACTAGGCGGCACAGGCCAAGCACTTTGGTAGGGTGTGGGTGCAAAATACTCAGGTAAACCCACTTGCTTGTTAATTTCGTTAATGGTTCCCACAGAAATGAGTTCTTCAAGGTAATTGTGGTTATTGATTAACGCCGTATCATAGCTCGAAAAGCCTGGTGGATTAAACAGATAGTTAA
This sequence comes from Vampirovibrionales bacterium, assembly GCA_044346175.1. Taxonomy (GTDB): domain Bacteria; phylum Cyanobacteriota; class Vampirovibrionia; order Vampirovibrionales; family JAJTHC01; genus JBJTUH01. The sequence continues at coordinate 170,690 of JBIIZQ010000001.1, read as the reverse complement.
TCCCCGTATTACTCCCTGGAAAAGGACTAAAAATAGGACGTACTTGGTTTTGATTGATACCAGGAGGTACCAAAAAGCCGAAGTAGTTGCTTACGGCAGTATTGTATAATGAGTTCATCATCACGATACGATGTTCCTTGATATGGCTTGGCTCACTGTAGTTTAATATCCCGTGCCTGTGTGGTTGACGTTCAGAGAAGTACACCTCCCTTGTTGACTTTAAAAGGAGACCCTCTGTCTGATACGTGACTCAATAGCATAAACACTTTTAAGCCCATGCGATGTGTGGCTAACCTTACAAAGACAGCATAAAACAGGTGTTTCAGTAACAGAATGTAACAAAAAAGACTTTCACAGGATGACAGCACGCAATTTCTGGTATGTTCAAGTGTTGATTATGACATCTGAGAGATACGCCTTTAACATCAAGCCACAATCATTGACTATCTTTGCGTTGACTATCTTTAACCATGCTTCTGGTTGATAACACTGAGAGAGAAAGCCCTTTTACCATGATGATGAATACTGTTGTTTCTAACTTTCGTCCTATGCCTCCTCATTTGCGTCCACCTGTAGGACCTGAAGTCGGTAGTGCATTTGCAAGTGCCGATGCACGTGCTGCAAGTCGTGCAGGTCGTGTATACCGTGAAACCTTTGCACCAACGTGTCATCCTAAGGGCGGCTGTGATGATTTACAAGCTTTGTTACCTCACTTGGGTCGTAAGCAAGCCCCTAAAGCTGACAACCCTATGAAAACCATGCTCCCCATGATGATGATGATGTTTGCAATGACAGGAATGCAAGGCGGTGCTGGGACACAAGGCGGCATGAATCCTATGATGATGATGATGCCCATGATGATGATGATGATGCAACAAGACGACCATTGCACACCTCAACATAACGCTCATAAACTAGATGGTAATGCCACACAGGCTATGTTACTTGCTCAAGCGAGTGCCAATGCCTCAGCAGGTGCAAGAGGGGGTTCGATTCTTGGAGGCTTTCCTCCTCAGCCACCAATGCCTTTTCCAGGGTTAAACTTGGCGTAAGCTTGGCAAAAACGGTTGATACCTTTTATGACTACTATGCTTTATGATAAATACCAATATTTATGAAATGTTAGACAACTTATTTTAAAGATTCACACACATAATCCCCTCTTTACAAACAATGGTAAAGAGGGTTTTTTATGTAAAGATATAGGGTTTATACTTCACACGACCTAACGCTTTAGGCAGGAAGTAAACTAATAGGGTGCCGATAGTGAGGGGGTTCGTCTGCCGTATGGAAGTAGAATAAGCCCTCATCTTCCAAACACCAAGAAAGGAAAAAAACCTCATCCGTGGTTTCGCTTTTATAAGGGAAATCAATGAGTCCCATTTTAGGGTCTCTCAGGAGTACACCCTGACGCTCAAAGTAAGTGACCCAGTACTCAATACAGCTCTCTAGCTTCAAGCCACTCTTGGCAATGAGCATAAGTTCTTCCTCAGAAGGATAGCGTCCTAGAGCTTTTTCACGCTGAACCACCAATCTTTTTTGAAGAATCAAGTGACTGTGCAGGGTGTGGATTTCATGCTGGGCATCTTCCACTTTTCCTGACAGTTCTTGCAATAGTAAAGTAGCATCTTCCAGTGAGAAGAAGCGTTGATGGGAGGTGTTATCAGCATCAGGCATAAGGAAGACCTTCATGTAAGGGTGCATATTGAGAGGAACGACACTTGCCATTGTAAAGCATCATCCATGATACTGTAAACATGTGCCTTAAATACGAATTCCTTAGCTTTGTTTAAGATTCCTATTTAGGTACCTTTTTATAAAGCCCAAATTGGAAAGGCTTAAAACTCTCCACTTCTTGTTGTAGCGTGTGGAGTTCCTGACTCATCGCCGTAAGGCGTTGCTCTAAAAGTCGGTTATGCTCTTGCAAACGGATAAGTTCAAGACCAAGCTTCTCAACAGGAGCAACCGCTTCATGGACTTGTTGGAGGAGCGTTGTTTGTAAGGTTTCTCGTAAAAAAGAGACATGCTGGAGGAGCTGCTCAAGAGACCCTGTATGGAAGTACCCTTGCGTATTTTCTGGGTGACGTTCGGCAAAGCCAAGTGTTGTAGCGGCAGAGGATGTAGCCCCAGACACAAAGTCTGAAGATGCAGGAGGTACTATCTCAGTGATAGAAGGTTGAAGAGCATCAATAGCGGCTGGTGCGGCATCACGGATAGCACCCAAGATAGGGGGCGTATCTTGCTTACTCATTGCTTGTGCGTCAAGGGCTTCAACGTCGCTGGGGGATAATTCAGATGGAGAATTAGGAGCGGTATAAAATTCTGATGTTGTCATACTGTGAAGACCCTCATAGTATTGAGACCCATGGTCATGGTGTGTCGTGGTGTGTGGTGCGTGTATTGTAAGGTTAGTAGAAGATGCTTGGAGAAAAATCTGGTAACGTTGTTTTTGCTCAAGCATCTGCTTATCATGATAAAGGCTTCTAAGGTTCTGAATGATGCGTTCTTGTTCATCAGGAGACAAAGGGTCGCCCTGTTGTGGCAAGGTGAGCTGGAGGGCTTGCTGTAAAAACTCCACAGAAATTTTATCGTAAAGCGTATATTGTCGATGATGATGGCGTGGGGGTTCACTTTGGGGCGTATGGCTATGGGCATGGAGATACCCTTGACGGTAGGGTTCCAAGATATTTTCTTGGGTAGCACTGTAAGGGACTGGCATAATCCCCAGACGATTCATGAGGACATCCAAGGCAGGTGGCTCAATGCCCAGATAAGCGACAAGCCAAGGATAAGAAAACGTCTCTATGTCTTTGCTCGCAAGAGGGTTCATAAAAGGAGCCTCTTGCATCCATGGTGCTTCAAGCATTGCCAAGGCTGGCAAAGGGGTTGCATTGAAAGATTCTTGCACGCTTCTTGGTGCGTGATGCCCACCAGAAACCTCCTGCGTGACAGAACCACGAGAGACTTGTGGCGGTGAAGCTTGTTGCGGAGAGACGGGCATCATGAGGGGTAGGGGGTTCAAATGAGGATGGACAAACGTAATGACTTACAGCCTTTCATTGTACCATGACTATACTTCAAAGGGAGACGTTGACAAATTTAAAAACGTCATGTACTGTTAAGAAGTTACGATAAGTGCTTCTGCATACGTAAAGTATTGTGTATTTCACTTGGTTTAGACCTTTTTAAGTTCTAAACGTTTGAAGTAAAAATTAAAGAAACCTCACAGCCTTGTTTATTGCGTTTCATACATACCGTCAACGACGACGACGACGAAGTGTCTCCTCTCCTTCCGCTTGCGTATTCAGTACTGCTTATTAGTACGAGCTTTGGATGAGTGTGCCGACAACGTTCGGTGTTGTTTTTGGTGTTGTGTTGAAATATCATCCTTCACAAGATGGGTTTCATGAGGTTTTTGCTTCATCAAGCAAGTGTAAAATACCCTCCACACAATAGTACAATCGCTTGGTTTCATAACAAGCATTTGGGGTATCCCCTGTACTATTTTCACTTGGTGATGATTAGGATTTCGTCCTGTCTCTCTCACCCCTCCACCACCCCCTATTCCAAGTGATAGAATTACGCCACAGCGTGAAGCGAAGAGGAGAACGTGGTTTAAACGTTCGGGTTTTGCCGTGTGCTTGTGCCATGTGCTTGTGTCATATATATGCGTGCAAACCATGTGGGTTCCCTCTGCTGAGTACAGTAAGAGGGATACCTCAAAGTGTCGTGCTTGCCTTTACTTGCATGACGAGTTACGTGTTTTTGAATCTTCAAATTTTAACACCCACGAAAGAAATGCTTTAGATGATGATGACTGTACACCCTTTTTATACCCAACACCCACAGGTTTCCAACGAGACCTCTCTATGTTTACCCTCCGCTGAAAGCCTCGCTGGGGAAACCATTATTCTTGCCTATTCAGGCGGGTTAGACACTAGTACCATTCTACCTTGGCTCAAGGAACACTTCCCTCAAAGTAAGATTGTTGCAACCTGTGTGAATGTAGGCATGGCGGATGAATTAGGGGGCTTGGAAGCACGTGCCTTACAGTTCGGTGCCGATGCGTTTGAGATGGTTGAAGCGGAAGAAACCTTTGTACAGGCGTATATCTTCCCTTGTTTAAAAGCAGGTGCCAAGTATGAGCAACAGTATTTACTAGGTACGGCGATGGCACGCCCCTTAATTGCCAAAGCATTGGTGGATGTGGCACATCAATACAAAGCAAAAGCGATATGCCATGGTGCCACAGGAAAAGGCAATGACCAAGTACGTTTTGAATTAAGTATCAAAGCCCTTGCTCCTGATATGACTGTGATTGCACCTTGGCGCCACTGGCATATTGCTTCTCGGGAAGATGCCATGGCTTACTTACAGACCAAAAACCTCCCAATCCCCTTTGCACTGGATAAAACCTATAGCCGAGACATGAACCTATGGCACTTAAGCCATGAGGGACAAGAGCTTGAAACCCCCGCCAACGCACCGCATTACAAACACCTCCTTCAGTGGAGTCATACACCTCAAGAAGCACCCGACACCCCTGAAACGCTTACATTAACGTTTCATCAAGGTATCCCCGTACAACTCAATGGAGAAACCATGGCGGGTGTCAGTTTACTAAAAGCCCTCAATAGCCTTGGAGCCAAGCATGGGGTTGGGATTTTAGATATGATTGAAAACCGTGTGGTGGGCTTAAAGTCAAGAGGGGTCTATGAGACCCCTGGCGGTACCATTTTGTATAAAGCGCTAGGCATTCTTGAGCAACTCTGCCTTGACCGCAACACCCTTCATCATAAGCACATGATGGGAACAACCTATGCTAATTTAGTCTACGAAGGGCAATGGTTTACCCCCTTACGGGAAGCGGTGGATGCCTTTATGAATGTTTTGGTAGCCCCCCTTACAGGGGAAGTAACCCTAACCCTCTATAAGGGTAATGTCCTTCCTGCTGGGGTAAGCTCACCTTATAGTTTGTATGAAGAATCGTTGTCGAGCTTTACCACAGGAAACCTGTATCATCATGGCGATTCACACGGATTTATTACCCTCATGGGCTTACCCTTAAAGGTACGGGCATTGAAAATGCAGTCCCACCTTGAAAGCCCTCTCGTGCCTCAGACAAAGGTTTCTCAAGAGGAGGTCATGTGCCATGTTTAGTACATCTCAGGTCAGTCATAAGCCCTTATGGTACAAGCCCAACGCTGATGCGTTGGGTAGTCACACTTTGTTACAAGCATTCAATGCCTCCATTGGCTATGACCAGCGTCTATTACCGTGGGACATTCAGGGATGCCTTGCCCATGTTGCCATGTTGCAAGAAGTGGGTTTATTAACGCAACAGGAATATGAGCAACTCACACTGGGTTTAGAAACACTGGCTATGCAGTATCAAGCGGGTGAGCTGAACCTTGAGGCTTCAGGGTGTGAAGATGTTCATAGCTTTATCGAGGCTTTTCTTGCTGAATCCATGGGGGAGGTGGCTAAAAAGCTCCATACAGGACGTAGCCGTAATGACCAAGTATGTCTTGCCTTACGGCTCTATTTGCGTGATACCCTTGCACGACTCATTGATAAGCTCACAGCGTATCAAAAAACCCTCCAGAACCTTGGCGAAGCACACACCAGCACATGGATGCCAGGCTATACCCATCTTCAGAGGGCTATGCCCGTGACAATGGGCAACCACTTCATGGCCTATCACGCCATGGCGGGTAGAGACATTGTTCGGTTGCAACATGCCATGGCACATTGCAATGTGTCCCCTCTGGGTGCGGGGGCTTTGGCAGGTTCAAGTTTACCTTTGAATCGTCACTTTGTGGCAACGTCCTTGGGGATGACAGGGGTGCTTGAAAACACGCTTGATGCCGTGGGGAGTCGAGATTTTGTATTAGAGGTTCTTTCAGTATTGAGTATTGCGATGGTGCATTTGAGTCGGTTTGCAGAAGAACTTATACTGTGGAGCAGCCAAGAATTTCAGTTTATTCAATTACCCTTGGCACTGTGTACGGGTTCAAGCATGATGCCTCAAAAGAAAAACCCCGACCTCCCTGAGCTAGTGCGGGGTAAAACAGGACGTGTTTTTGGAAGCCTCATAGGGTTACTCACCGTCATGAAAGCCCTCCCCTTGGCTTACAACAAAGACATGCAAGAGGATAAAGAGGGTCTCTTTGATGCCTTGGACACGTTTAGCCTTTGTGTGGAAGCCATGCAAGCCTGTGCGAGTGGTCTTGAAGTGAATCAAGCCCGATTGCAAGAAGTGATGCAACACCCTCAAGGGTATTTAAACGCCACGTGGTTGGCGGAATATTTTGTGCAGCAGGGTATGCCGTTTCGAGAAGCCTACCGTGTGGTGGGGCAAGCCGTTGCCCTCTCTGAATCTAAAGGGGGATGTGGACTGGAAGCCCTCACCTTGACGGATTATCAAGCACTGTATCCTGAAGCAACCCCTGCCCTGTTTGAAGCACTCACCGCACACCACATGGTTACAACATAATCCTCTCTGAGCCAAGAAAGTACCCCCTCATCCATGTCGCCATTACCTTCTTTATTATTAAAGTCTTTGTCAAAAACGACGATGCCTCCTCAGCATCCGTCCACACTCCCACAAGCCTCACCAAATCCTACGGGCTTTCCCATGGGTACACTGCCCTACTTGGAAGACTTTCTTCAATTGGACACCCTAAGCCCTGCCATCATTCAAGCCTTGTTACATCATGCACAATGGATGAAACAACATCGTCATACACAGCAAAGCCTTTACACGCCTCTACGAGGGCAAACCTGGGCATTGTATTTTGAGAAACCTTCTTGTCGCACTCGGGTGAGCTTTGAGGTGGGGATTCGGGAGTTAGGCGGTACCCCCATGAGCCTGCGTCAAGAGGAAATAGGCTTAGGCGTACGAGAAAGTGTGGCTGACGTGGCACGTACACTACAAGGCTATGTGCATGGTGTTATGATTCGGACCTTTGCCCATGAAATCGTGACTGAACTAGCACACTGGAGCAAGGTACCCATTATTAACGGCTTAAGTGATACGCATCATCCCTGCCAAGCCATGGCTGATATGCTAACTTTGATGGGTGCATGGGGTGGTCGTCTTGAAGCGATGCGTGGTAAAACACTCATGTACGTAGGCGATGGCAATAATGTAGCAGTAAGCCTCATGCAAGCCGCCGTGGCTTGTGGCTTACATATCACGTTAGCATGCCCTGAGGGCTATACCCCCTCTCAGGAAACCCTTGATGCCCTCCAGCCATGGCAGGCATTGACAGGAAGTCGGGTGGCAGTACATACAGAAACACCCCTACCAACCCAACATGCGGATGCGATTTACACCGATGTATGGACCAGTATGGGGCAAGAGGAAAGCTATCAGGAAAGGCTCCAGATTTTTAAGCCCTATCAAGTCAACGAAGCCATGCTAACCCAAGCCAAACCTAACACCCTTGTGCTGCATTGTTTACCCGCCCATCGAGAAGAAGAAATCACCCACGGCGTATTAGAAGCCCATGCAGAGACCATTTTTACACAGGCCGAAAATCGACTCCATGCCCAGAAAGCTATTTTAAGTGCCTGTGCCTTAGGAGCCATGCACCTATGAAACAACACGCCTCCAAAAGCACTCGCTCCTTCCATTTGGCAAAGACTGCTACCGACATACGCTCAGCCCACTGCCACGTACTGCACATAAGCACAGGGGCTTTAATGACGGAGATACCCGACACCTCCTCACCCGACATGATGACTTACCTGCCACCCTACTTTGGGGTATCCATGCAAAAGCTACAAACCCTTGTACACTGGATGTGTCAGTGCAAAGGACAAGGTCAAAAGGTCGTTTTAGTCCTTTCAGAGGCAAACTTAGTGGGGCAACGCATGACCCAATGGCGACAGTACGAAACCGATAACCCCGTGCATCGGATAGCACTTGGAACTCACCCTTTGCCTTGTTATACGCACGCTATGCTCGTTGCCATGGGGCAACCCGTTTTGATGACCCTTTTAGCCCAGTTGTTGTTACCACAAGGGTATGTGGTGAGTCAGGTCGGTGTACACGGTGAACTCTCAGGGAGCTTACATGCACTCGCCCAAAGCATACTCCCTATGCTTACTGCCCCTGAACTCATACCTATTGTGAGTCAACACGAACTCACCCCCACCGTATACGACTCAGACACCCTCGGGTATCAAGAGAATGAATACCTTGCGATGTATCTCGCCCAAACCCTACAAGCCCAAGCCTTGATGTTACTATCATCGGGGCAAGGCATACACACACTGGAGATGGACACCTCAACGGAAGGTAGCACAACCAAACCTCTTGATTGCGGACACGCCTCAAAAGCCACAGACACAACAGCACTAGACAAGGTGTCCGTATGTCGTGTGGGAGTCCTAGACTTACCTCAGCTTGCACGATACTGTGCTTCGTGAAAAACCCGTTACTGAATCAGCCTCAAGGCTTCATCCAGAATCCCCTTAGTGGTCGTAATCAGCTTATTAGCAATCTCCATTTGTGCCTTAGCTTGTTGCAAATAGAGGGCATTTTTACGCCCACTGGTGTTGGATTTTTCCAGTAGCCCCTTACGCACTTCCCCCGTGTCACCCTTAATCGGTTCCCCCGAGGCAGCAGAAGGAATAAACATATTGTCTTCAATTTCACGTAACCCGTCAGGGTTTTGGAAACGGGCGAGGGCAACTTTAAAAAGGGGTACCGTCAGCTTACCCTTATTAGCAACCCCCACAATGGTACCATCCGACTTGATTTTGTACTCGTCATACTTGCCAAAAAACTTACCGTTGCTCGGGTCAACCCACAAGGATATTTCTGTAGTGGGCATATCAAACACATCCCCCTTGCTGTGGCTTTTCGCAAACCCTGCGGGGGCTTTACTTAAGCTAGGTGGTGTGGCGGCATTGCCAGTATCAACCATCTGCCCATCATCCCCTAGCAAATATCCCTGTACTTTCCACCCCGCTTCATTCACAAGGGCACCATCGCCATTGAGTTTAAAATCCCCAATACGAGTAAAGCGTTGTGAGCCATCGGGCTTACGCACAATAAACCACCCACTACCTTCCACAAATAAGTTAGTGTCGGATTTTCCTGGAAAACTATTACCCTGCCCAGCATCAATTGCAATACGGTCTACGTACACGCCGTTGAGAAAGTCGCCAAACTGGGCAACTTTTTGTTTGTAACCCATTGTGTACATATTGCCAACGTTTTGAGACATGGCACTAAACCACTCTTGGGCTGCCTTATGGCTGTTCATCGCCGTAATGAAGGGGTCAACAAACATCATCATAAAGGGAGGGTACTCCTTGTGAGGCAATGAGAAGGGCTTAAGCTTTTAAAATGCCTGTGTGGCTATTATTCAGAATACCGTTCGTCTGAAAAGGGAGAGGTCTCCACCATCACGTCATACTTATGGTACAGTCATGGGAGGATGCTGTACTGTGAAAAGGGTACAATTTCCTTTATCCATAGGATGTCTAAGTACTTTGTAGGATGTCATTCATGCCTATCACCCAAGGGTTTCAACCTATTTTAAATGCCGATTGTACAATGGCTCAGTACGTTCGTCCGCTTTGGGGTGAACACTGCTCACAGGACGCAAGCCTTGACAATACATCCTACGTCATGGAATCGGTACATCCTATCACTTGGGGCTGGCTCACCCTCACTCAGGATGCCTCCTACCAGTGGCGTGAAGTATCACCACAGATAAAAGACACAACACCTGACCCCCTACCACGACGGGTATGTTGGCGTTCGGCTGCAAAACCTTTTCAATTTTTACCCTATTGGTTGGCACTAAGCCCTGAAGCACGTCAAGCCCTTCCCTCACAAGCCATTGCCATTGCGTGTGCAAGCCATAGCGGTATGCCTGAGCATACACAGTGGGTCTCATGGTGGCTTGAAAAAGCGCTCGCAGACGTAAACCATCTGAAATGTGGTACCCATGGGCCGTTAGGGTTGCAAGGCTTACCCGAGGTAGCACCCTTGGCGATAACATCGTTACACCATAATTGTTCAGGAAAACATAGTGCTTTTCTCACTTGGTTGTATCATATGCACGCACCTGAAACCTCTCAACAAACACGCCAAGAAAACATATTAACAGAGGGCTTTTATCCTGAAGCGGCTTTGTCTGATTGGCGGCAATGTATCCATACTTGGCTGGCAAAGCATACGGGTTTCGAGCCTGAATTAGCCCGTGAAACGCTTCTGTGGCACCAAGACGGGTGCGGTTTACCTGTGCCGAGTAGCTCTTTTAAATGGCTTACCTATGCCTACCATGCTTTGTGGGCTGACCCCGTCACACGCCCTATCATAGAAGCCATGGCCAAGCACCCTGAACTCCTAGCAGGCAATATGGGCGGAAACCCAAGGCTTGATACCCGTCTTATGAGACAAAAGGCAAGCATTCCCTTAGTAAGTAAATCAGGTGCAGAAGCCTTGGTGTGTGTGTTACGTCTTGATACAGGGGAAGTTTGCGTGTGTAAGGTATGGACAGGGCATCAACCAACACGAGATACCGTTGTGCCTCAAGTGCTTCAAGAAGTAGGCTGGTGCTAAGCAACGTGGGTTAGGTGGTGTAACGGGGCGGTACGTCTACACGCGCTAACTATGAGACTCCTCTTTTTAAAGGATATTTTGATATAGGGTTACCGTGGAAGGTTGTATTTTTTATTTGCCCGTGCTATGAAATATAGTAGCCTGCACTATCATAGGTTTAATCTTTTAGGTGGTCTTCCAAAAATGCTATCCTAAAATATCGCTTCTAGTGTGCCATGAGAAATTATGCCATGAATGCACGCTAGCGTAGGGGTTCTTTTCTAAAATGATGGCACAACACTACGCTGGCTTACACGCTCACTATGCAGGATTTAGATGATTTTGGTGTGCTTCACAATGATGTTTAGGGGCTTATCTCTTATTTAAAAGTGTGCATGGCACTCGTGTACCTTCAATCAGTGAGATTAAAGTACCTTCTCCCCCCCTATCCACACTTTATAAAGAGGGGCAAAAGCGTTTAGAACGTAACGTGTTGATGGCAACAATGGATGGCGATGATTCATCGTATTGAAATATTTTTTTGAAGTATACCCTTAGCAAACGATACTCTCAAAAAGTGAGGTCGCTCAATAAGCTATACTGTGTTTGTAATGATGTTAACCCTTTAATGCTTCTCTGAAAACTGTATTGTTTTAATGCGCACTACTTCAGACCCTTCGATGGCTCAAGAACGCCAAGTTTCCAACGCTTCCTCCGAAGCTTCCCTACACACATCCCAAGGGGTTCCTAAGAAACGGGGTCGTCCTCCCAAAGCAAAATCAGAACAAGCCACGCCAGCCATCTCCTCACAGGGAACACCTAAACAAAGAGGGAGAGACGCAAAGCCATTGGTGACTTCTCAAGTATCTCAAATATTATCCTCTGAAGGCAATACGCCAAGCACACATACTTTGCAAACAAACCTCTCATCCTCTCAAAACGCTTCAAAGACTTTAGGCTCAAAAACGAGTCGGTCTCGCCCCATGGCAGCCCCTAAAAGACGTACAAACGGCTCTCATCCACAAGATAAACCCGACACACAAGGGCATTTTCCCAAAGCACCCACAAAGCTTAAAGCCAAAGGCTACAAGAATCCTTTACCTCGTTTAGGAGTCTCCACTGAGCAACTGGCAGAAGCCTTACACCAGGCGATGCAAGTATACCAAGAAGAAGTTGTGGGGCAGCAAAAATCACACAAAGGTAAAAATGCAAAGCAACAGGGACGACCCACCAAAGCACCCTCACTCCTTAGTACAACAAGTGGCACACTAAGTAAAAACCTTAAAACGACTAAGCAGAAATCTAAAACCACTGGAAAAGCAGACCCCATGCAGTCTGCTCGGGCTTTTTCTAAGGCTTCCGACTCAAAAAATAGTGTATCGGGTACCACAAAGCGACATCATCCCAAACGCAGCACCCCTAGACCTGCAAAAAAAACAGCCTCTTTACCTGGAAGTTTGCCTCCAAACTCACTTAGTACGCAAGGTCTCGTGTTGACCATGGCAACCGACCTTACAGAAACCTCGCAGGCGATGGTACTGCAACCGAACGCACCTACCCCAAAAGACATGGTAGAAGCTATTCAAAAACGTAAACGGGGTCGTCCAGCAAAGCTGAAAGCCTTGGAACCTACACACGCCGTGTCGACGGTTGCTATAACCAGCACCACAACCCACCAAGAAAACTTAAAAGAAAGCTTGCAAGCCCCTCTACAAGGGCTTGAAGCGGTCGTATCCTCCCAAGAGGTCGAGGTATCCGCAGTACAAGTCGTGATGCCGAAACGTCGAGGTCGTCCGCCTAAGGGAACCTCACAGAAAAGCCTAAAAACTTCTGAAACAGAGCTACCACAAGGGCTTGTAGAAGCCTCTCTTCCTACTTCGAGGGTATTAGAAGATTTTTCAGAGAATAGCAAGCCTCCTCTCGGTGAAACAATTCCCTACACCTCGCAGATTTTAGACCACTCGCAAGCCTCCTCAGCAGCTGATACCTTGCCACACCACGATGTCGCACTGACTGCTGAAACAGTACCCCCTGTTGTGTTGCCTGAAGCAACAACACGCCACCGTACTTTTGAGTATGCACTTGAGGAAAGGCTACAGCACACAGCTGAAAACTTCACTGATAGCGTAACCACCCTCCCCGAACCTTATGTGAGTGATGAACCGCTCCACACAGAAAAAAATGTCCAGTGGGCAAGCGATTTCTACCCGCTGACTTTTCAGCTGATTCGTCAATGGGCAAAACCTGGTGATTGGCGCCGTGGATTTGGATACTTTCAAACTTCTGGGCAGGTGCGTAAAGTGGAGCTTACTGATTATGGCTTCCATGCTGAAATTAAAGGGCGTTTCAAAGAGGGCTACCAAGTAAAACTCCATGCTGAAGAACTCCCTTTGCGTCCTGAGTGTAACTGTCCATTGGAACAAATTTGGTGTAAGCATGCCATTGCGGCAGCACTGACCGTCATTGATAGTGGGTACTGGCTACGTTTTTGGCAGGCGTACTCGCCTCACACCGCCCCTCAAGAACTCCCCCCTAAAGAGCAATATGAAAAGCTAAGTGCCGCCGCCTCCTGTCAATATGTCATTTTACTTGACTTACACCGTGATGACCGTTACGTCGGTATTCGTTTAATTGAGCGTTTAACCCGTCAACCCGTTACACAGTTTGAGAAAATCCTTCGTCTGGCAGCAACCATCGGCACTTCTCACTTGAATGATATTGAGCAGCAAGAGATTCGTCTAATGCAGTGGTTCCATAAGGAGCAAGTGGTTCCGTTCCCCTCACGGCATCCTCTGGAGGGTTGGATTGAATTACCCGTGCAGAAACTGGACCATGTCCTGCGGGTTATTTCTCACCACCCCCTTGTGCTTGAAGCAGAAACAGGGGCTCCTTTCCATTTTTACCCTACCCCGTTGGTACTCCAGCTCTCCGTGAATGCTTCAGGACAAGGCGGTCATGTCATGACCTCTTTACATTGGCTTGTGCCTGAAGCCCCTGAGGATTACGTATGGGATGACTTATTTTTTGGTCATCACGAGCATGTGGGTGATTATACCTCAGAGGCTGATATTGAAAAGGTTTTCTCCGTGGAGGCACAGCATCAGTTACTGGTGGATAAACAGGGTGAAAAACATCCTGTCATTGAAGAAATACCGCTTGAAGCCATGCGTATCTTCTCTAAGGAAGTACCATGGGGGCAGTACCGTCAGACACTGTATCCGCTTTCTATCCGACTTTCCATGTTGCCTAAACATCTTGTCAAGTCGACCTTCAATGATATTCGAGACACCGATGGTGGAAAATTCCTCTTTGAGGAGTTACCTAAAATCCAACGTTTCCTAAGTTTAGACTTTGGGGGTGGGCTGACCAGTCCAAAGCTTTATCGTCGCCCCCCTGTGAGCATACTTCATGTGGAACTCATTGACCCCGCAGCGTTGAGAATGCGTATCAGTATGACCTTCTCTTATGATGGCGTGGAAGTTGCCTACACACGGAGTCTGCCTGAAAATAGTATGTATGTGATGGTCGTAAAGCAAAACCCTGACCAAATCTACTGGATGAAGCGTGACTTGAAAGCCGAGCAGCAAGCCTTCGAGCATTTGGTTCATTTAGGGGTTGAACCCATTCAGGCTAATTTTTTCCAAGCCGAGGGCGATAGAGCCATTGACTTTATTCATGAAATTATTCCTAGCCTTGATAAGCACCGTTGGCAGGTAAAATTACCCACTAATCAGCAAGACCTCAACGTGATTAAGGTCTCTAAATACCCATTGAGACTGGTTGCCGATATTGCCTTCGAGCCTGGTAGAGTGGATATGTTCCGTTTGAACTTATCGGCCAAAGTTGACCAAATTACGATGGATTTAGGGCAGGTACAAACCTACATGCTCCAAGGTAAAAAGTATTTTTATCTGGATGGGGCTGGTTATGTGGAAGTGCCTTTAGCCACCGTGCTTCAGTTTGGCAAAACCATTCAAGCCTTTGACGCTGAAACCCTTGGCCCTGATAGCTATCTGGTACAAACCTTCAAGGCAGGTTTACTCTCTGAGTTGCAAGACCAAGGCGTGATTTTAAACATGGATGAGCAATTCCAAGGCTTCTGGCAAGTGATGTCTTCCAGTAAGCCCATCCAAGAAGTACCACCCTCTGAGAACATCCAAGCGACCTTGCGTCATTATCAAACGCAAGGGTTTAACTGGCTCCTGTTCCTTCATAACTATGGGCTTAACGGTATTTTGGCCGACGACATGGGGCTTGGTAAAACCCTCCAAGCCATTACATTACTTCAACATGTTAAAAACATCCACGGGCAAGCCCCCTCACTGATTGTGGCGCCTACCTCGGTGGTGTTTAACTGGGTCAATGAGCTAACACGCTTTGCCCCTGAACTTCAGGTGCTTAATTTAACAGGGTCAACCCGTTTTGATGAGTACACCCATATTAAACAAGCCGATGTTGTCGTCACAAGCTACACCATCATGCGACGTGATATTAAAGCACTCAAAAAGTACCCGTTCCGCTGCGTCATTTTGGATGAGGCACAGAATATTAAAAATCCTGAATCGCAAACCGCACTTGCCGCTAAGGAACTCAATGCCAATCATCGTTTAGCATTGTCAGGTACCCCTATTGAAAATAGCCTTTTGGAGCTATGGAGTTTGTTTGACTTCCTAATGCCAGGCTTTTTATATGAAAAGCCCCTCTTCAGACAAAAATACGTACTCCCCATTGAAGAAAAAGGCAATCGTGATGCCGAGCGTCGTTTACGTAAACAGGTTTCGCCATTTATGTTGCGTCGTTTAAAACAGGATGTACTTTCAGAGCTACCTCCTAAAATTGAGAGTATCCATCATTGCGAAATGACCGACGAGCAGTACGACCTCTACTTGCGTGTGCTTGAGGAGACCCGCCGTGAAATTATGTCCGACCCGAGCGAAACAGGTTTAAAAAAGGCACAAGCTGCCATTTTCAGGGCGCTGATTCGTCTCAGACAGATTTGCTGCCACCCGATGCTGCTTGACCCTGCTATCCGAGGGAATGTCATGACCTCTGGTAAGTTTGAAGCCCTGAAGGAGTTTGTACTTTCCGCCATTGCAAACGGACATCGTATCCTACTCTTTAGCCAATTTGTTGAGATGCTTAAAATCATTCGTGGTTGGTTGGATGAAGAAGGCTTAAAGTACTGTTACCTTACGGGTGAAACACGTAACCGAGAAGCGGAAGTCACGAAGTTTAATACGCAGACCGATATTCCTTTATTCCTCATTAGCCTTAAAGCGGGTGGCACAGGATTAAACCTAACAGGCGCGGATGTGGTCATTCACTACGACCCTTGGTGGAACCCTGCCGCAGAAGACCAAGCCACCGACCGAGCCTATCGGATTGGACAGAACAAGACGGTATTTGTCTATCGGATGATTACTCGTAGCTCTGTGGAAGAAAAAATCCAACGGCTTCAAGGCGTGAAGCGTGATTTGGTTGACTCGATTATCTCGGCTGACCGCTCCGCTATGGATAAGTTCCTGACGTTTGACAGTCTTAAAGAGATTCTATCGAGTGAGTTCTAAGGTTATCTCTATGCTGCACAGCCTCCTGCACTTACCTTAGAAATGGCGAGGTGCTAACTTTTTGTGATGAAATAATCTATCATTAACAAAGAAGTCGGCGTTTTTTGAGAATGGCTTGCTTCCTGATAGACTGTAACGCCATGTTACAGTTTTAAATGGAAAGGGTTAATTTTTCATACTTGTGTCATCTCAGGTTTTACTTGTAGTATATATGTATTACCATAGTATATATAGTAGTATATACTTAGCCTTACTTTAAGACTTGTTTTTCTGATACGTGTTTTTTGCTCTCCTTTTGATTTTTAACGTTACCCTTTAGTTTAAGACCACACAGCCTCTTACTGGTATCGCCATAGCAGTAATGACCGTCATGTGTGACTCCCATACGACCCTATGATGCTGTCCTCCCTGTTCAAAACCCGCCTTCGTAAACTCAGTGATATTCTCCAACAAGCTGACGATTTTAAAACTGAGTTTACCTCATTGCTTGAAGAAAGCTATGGCTATAGCTTTCAAAAAGGTCAAATCATTCAAGGTAAAGTTATTGCCCAAGAACACCAAGGGTACCACGTTGATATTGGGGCAAAAACCCATGCCGTGTGTCCTTACCGTGAAGTTGCTGACAAAAGTACCCTTGCTGAAGGGGAAGATGGTAAACTCGTGGCGGGTTCTGAGTATGAGTTTTTCATCCTACGTCATGAAGACCAACATGGGGTTATTACCCTCTCTCGTAAGCGTGTTGCTGTGGCATACGCTTGGAAACAAATTGAAGTTATTGCCACTGAAGACCGTATCTTAGACTGTGCCATTATTGGTCGTGTACGTGGCGGTTTACTGGGTGTGGTTGAAGGTGTACGTGGGTTTATTCCTCGGAGCCATTTAGGGATTCAAAAGCCTCTTGAAGAACTTATCGGTACCACCGTGCAGGTTAAAATCCTTACCTTGGATGCCGCACGCAACAACCTTATTCTTAGCCACAAAAAAGTGCTTAGCGAGCAACAGTTTGCTGACCGTCGTGAGCAATTCGAGAAAATCGATATTGGTGCTGTTATCGAAGGTAAAGTGGTTCGTCTTGCAGACTTTGGTGCTTTCGTCGACCTTGGTGGCGTAGATGGCTTACTGCCCTTATCACAAATGTCTTGGCGTTGGGTGGAACATCCTGGCGACTTGCTTAAAGTGGGCGATAGCGTAAAAGTGGAAGTCATCAGTGTAGATGCGGAACGTCAGCGCATTTCGCTGTCTGTGAAATCCCTTCAGGAAGACCCATGGATTACTGTTGAGCGTGAACTCTCCATCGGTAAAGCTGTTGAAGGTGCTATTACTCGTGTGAAAAACTTCGGTGCCTTTGTTGAAATTATTACTGGTGTTGAAGCCTTATTACCCTCACGTGAACTCCATGCACTTGAGCAACAACGTGGTGAGAAGTTGCAGCCTGGTACTTTGGTACAAGGTTACATTAACCGCTTAAATGTGGAAGAGCGTCGTGTTAGCATGGGTTTAATGCCCATTGCAGATGAATCTTCTGCTGAATAAGTAGTGTAGCGAGTCTCATCGCACCATCTCTCCCTCAGGACTTGGTAAACATACCAAGTCCTGAGTTTTTGGGCAATCGTCTCCTTTTACAAGGTTTTATTAAGCTATACCAACTTGACACCTCCCCATTGAAGAGACCCAACACCGAGAGCTAAAAAATATGAACATGATGATGCCCCCCATGGGTGGCGGACAACCTATGATGAACGGCTTCAACCCCATGGGTATGTCCCCTCAAACACAGGGAGGCAATGCCTCAGGCATGGGTGGTGCGATGAGCCTAGGAGCCGCAGGAGGTTCTTCAGCTACGGGAGGCGGGCCAATGCCCCCAGGAAGCATCCCCTTTGCATCCATGATGTTGCCCAACCAAGGCATACCCCAAAATGCCATGCCTCAGTTTTCACCCCAAGCACAGTTGCAAATGCCTCCTCCTAGTCCCCAAGGTGGCTCGATGTTTCAAGTGAATGGTCAAACCATAGGGATTCCTCCAGGTGGGTCGGCAACCATTCAAAGCGGCGGTATGACGATTACCCTCAATACCTCTGCAAATAACGCTCCCACACCCATGCCTACCCCAGGGGTTATGAACATGCCTTCACCCAATGGTATGCCTGTTGGTCATGGCATGCCGCCTCAAGGTCAGTCTCCATTTCAACCACCTACCCCCATGATGGCTCCCCCAATGGCACAAGGTCCTCAAATCCAAGCTGCTGAAGCCCAACGCCAACAACTTCAACAAGCCCAGCAGCAACAGGCACTCATGGGCTTGGTATTGCAAAGTCTTATTCAAGCAAGGACGGGGCTTGCTCAAACCCCACAAAGAGATGCACAACAGGTTTCTCGTACCATGGAGGGCATTATTCAGATGCTTGCCAACCAGCGTTTGGCTGACCAACCGCCACGAGCCACGGGTACCCCCAATATTGCAGCACGGGGTTTACCCTTACCTCGTTCCCCACAGGGAGATGGACGAACCCCTCTTGCTGCGACCGCCACAGGAGGAGACCCTCTTTCGCCTCTTAAAAGCTTTCGTAATAATGCCTTTGGTATCCCTGTAGGCTATGATAATATTGGGCCTCAAATTGGGGCTTTACCCGCCTCCATTACAGCGTTTATGCAAATGCTACAAAATACGTCCATGTTGGGTCGTCCAAGTAGTTATCAAACCGTTTAGGGTGTTTTACCCTCTCTCTCAAGCACACATACACACTCTCTCTCTTTATTTTTATCTTTCAATACCAAGACAAAAGGGGTGCAGTAGCACTACTGCACCCCTTTTGTCTTGGTATTGAATAAACCCTATAAATGGGCTTCAATCATTTTCACAAAGTCTGCTTTGGGACGGTTGCCAACGCTTTGCTCAACAGGTTTGCCATCTTTGAAAAGGATGACCGTAGGAATGCTACTGATACCAAATTTTTGAGCACTTTGGATGTTTTCATCAGTGTTGATTTTGCAAACTCTGACTTTGCCAGCAAGTTCTTCGGAGACTTCAGCAATGGTAGGTGCCAAAGCACGGCAAGGACCACACCAAGGCGCCCAAAAGTCAACAAGTACGGGAGTAGTGGCCTGAAGTACTTGTTCTTCAAACTGAGCATCAGTAATTTCAATCACGTTGCCAGCCATCATCATAGCATTGGTCCTGTCTTTTTAAAAATAAAATTGGTAAACAAACAAGTAGCATGGCCCTTCTCAGGGTACCACACAACAAGAAAGAGAAAGCGAAAGACATTGTGTGGGGATGAAGAGAGAAAACACACTTTCAATACCCTACTGTAACACAATGACACTGACAGAATAAAGGACTTTGACGAAAAGACCCCTCGAAAATTCTGTAGAGAACACGGTTTAAGAAACGAGTACGGCGCTGGATTCACACTTAACTTTTTTAATATAATGGAACACACGCTTTAATGAAAGTGCATTAAGCTTTTTTTTGCTTTTCATGGCATTTCATGAGCTAGGCCTCAAGACTAACCCATAGGATAGACAAAAAGCATTCAAGGATGACGCAATTCAGCCGAAAAACCGCCAAGATTTTTCATAACGCCCCAAAACATGATTCCCACTCCAGAGGTCGTAGGTCAAGTAGATATGTCCCAAAGCCCCTCCCAAAGTATCCGATGTTTTATTTTGTGCAGGGCTAAAACAATCTTGCGTAGGCTGAAAGTTAAGTGTTAAGCGATGGGTGAAATGGCGCAATACTAGAGAACGCCCCTCAAAAAAATGTTGTGTGGCATGCCAGTCATTCATTTGAAACGTTTGACGCACTTGGTCTTCACCCATTTTGACCATATTCAGGATACCTGCTGCCATTTTTAAGGTATGGGTATAGCGTTGCCCTGCCATATGGCTATGATAGGTGACAATATGAATGTTAGGGGATACCTGATACAAACATCCTTCCCAAAAGCTTTTATGCACTTGCGTCATAGCCTGAGAAGTGCTTTTGTCAGTAGGTGCTTCCTCAGGGGTGAGTAAAACTGTCGCTGAAGTATGCTTTAGCCCTTGGGCTTGTCTGTCTCTTGAAGTAAGAGCCTCTTGTGGGTTTTCTTCCACAGCAGAAGCATACTGCGTGGGGGTATAGGTTTCAATGACCTCAATACCCACATATTGCTTCAAAGGACTATATTGATGAATCAGTTGATTTTCAGTGTCCATCGTTTTGGCAGAGGCATGGGCGGGGGATGGTGTATGCAAATGGGGGTCTTGTACTTCATTGAAAGCCCTCAATACTTGAACCTCTTGTTGAAGTTCTCGTTTTAAACGTGCATGTGCCGCCATGGCACTTGGGGTAGACGTGTCTGTTGGTATGGTAGAGGCCGTCGTATCGGATACCTGTCGCACTTCTGTTCGCACTTCTGTAACAAGCTCAGCATTTGAGCCTTCTTGTCGTCTTTCTTGAGTGGAGGCATTCATGCCTGATGGCATGGCTTGGGTGTGTGGCTTTAAGGGGTCTTCAGAGCCATTTTTAGAAGTGCCATCACGGTGAAAAGCATTTGCAAAAAAGTTATAGAGAGACATCATTTCAACGTGAAACCTCTTTTTCAATGGCAACTGTGAGTAGCAACGGGTACAAAAAGGTGGTGCTGCGATAAGCGTATGAAGCTAGTATGCCAGAGTCTTAGGGGGCTGATAATCCTCTTGCTTGAAATACCCTACGAGCATACGATACGTCATCTCTAACGCATGGCGGATGCTTCTTGTGTGACACCCAAGCTTATTCGTGACATTTTGAAGACATATATAAGACAACTTCAAGGCATCTTATTGACAATATCTTGACAAAATGTTGACAACTCTATGACAAAGTGCTACTATAACAACATAAGGAAAAGCTGTTAGTGCTTTCCTAAAAGCTTTATTTTACTTTGTATGGTGTTCTTTTTAAGTGAATCACCTTTTGTGGCTAGTGAGGTATCCCTGATGCGCATTCAACAAAACTTCCCAGTCTATGCACTCAGTAAGCCAGCTGTTTTTGGTGCAAAGGTAAGCACCGTCGCTCAGCCAGCTCACCTTGCCACAACCGCTATGCAAGCCAATACCACAGTCAACAAACTACAAGCACCTCCAAACGCATTTCAAGTTTATTTAACGGGTACTGGACTCATGTTCCAAGAGTGTAAATCTGCGCTGTGTAGTGCAGCGGCACGTAATGCCTACGGTAGACCGTCCTCCCAAGTGGCACATACGGGTTTGGCACTTCAAGGCTAAAAACTTATCGTATCATTAAAGATACTGTGGGTTTTTCTTGTGATGTACTCATGAGCGACGCTGTGAAAATCGTGTGAACGTCTGTTTAAGCTATTTAAGATACTGTAAAAAGCTATTGCCGTTTGGGCGTTTTATTGCGCCAGCGTTTTTTGGATATTGAGTTCAATAGCATTCAGTCACTTTGGCTCTCGTTACCGTCTGAAGGTTTGTGAGGTAGGGGTCTTGTAAGGCTTTGTGTAGCCTTTTACTCGATACCACCTCCAAGCAGAAGCTGGTTTCAAGGGTCATTTTTCTTTTCAGGCTTGTAATAGCCACAGTCTATGAGTCTTTGTCTTTTTATATGTGCTGGATAGGCGTACGTAAAATAGGTACCAAGCCCTGTGTTCACGTTAAAAGGGTACGTCTAAGTGCTACCTTTGTCATATACTAAGCGTATCTCAAGAGGGAGGGGATAGACCCTACAGGTTCTCTTCCCCCGCCCTCTTCTCACTGCAAGTGAAATACCTGTGTTTATGACGATGCTTGTCTCTGTGTAAAGCTTTAAAGGTACCTCCATCATGCTTTCTTCTTTGATACACCCGATGCTGTATCGTTTGCCTCATGGGTCTGAGGAGGGTGCTGAAGTGCCTCCTATGACGCTCCAAGCACTGTATGACTATTTGCTACTTGAAACCCAAGAGCCTTTGACATTACACGGGAACCCCATGTTACCCGTTTGTCAGTTGGTACATCCCCGTGCATTGAAAGCATCGGATGAACTTGTCTTATTGATGGATGCGTCCGCCTTGGCTGTTTTGACTCATCCACACGCAAAGGTAGCGATTGTTGCAGAAAACCTTACACTCCCTGAGGCACATGGCTTAGAGGGATGGGTCTCAGCCCCTCGTCCTCGTAAACTTTTAGCCAGTTTGTCTCAATGTTTCAATCAGCCTATGCACTATGTACAGGGTATTCATCCTACAGCGTGCATTGATGCAACGGCTTCAGTGGATGCAACGGCTCATGTCGGTGCTTATAGTGTCGTGGGGCCTCATTGCAAAGTGGATGCGGGATGCGTGCTGTTTCCCCATGTCACCCTAGGGGCGGAAGTCACACTTGCTTCAGGGTGTGTTTTAATGAGTGGGGTACGTGTAGGAGACCGTTCCGTGTTAGGACACCGAGTCGTCATACAACCCAATGCCGTGATTGCAGGGGATGGCTTTAGTTTTGTCACACAAGAAGCTTCAAGGGCAGAACAAGCAAAAACAGGAAGCCCCTCTTTACCTAACAAAGAAGCAAAACAGCAGGGACACATCTTACGGATTCATTCTCTAGGACGGGTTGTCATTGGTGACGACGTTGAAATTGGTGCTAACACTTGTGTAGACCGTGCCACACTAGGGGATACATACATTGCCTCTGGAACCAAAATTGATAATTTAGTGCAAGTGGCTCATAATGCCCATATCGGTGAAGATTGCTTGATTGTAGGTCAAACGGGGATTGCGGGCAGTTGCCGTATTGGAAAACGTGTTGTTATTGCGGGGCAAACAGGCATGGCAGACCATCTCACCATTGGGGATGATGCTATTGTCATGGCAAAGTCTGGGTTAATGAATGATGTAGAGCCTAAACAAGTCGTGGCGGGTATTCCAGCAAAACCTCGTCGTCAGGCATTTACAGAATTGGCACTCATGGGAAAACTGAAATCAATGTACGATGAGATTCGTCAGTTACGTTCAGAACTGGATGCCTTAAAAGCCACCTAAAAAACGGTAGGAGTGCATCCATAGGTTCGCCCCTATCGTTTGTGTCCTCTATGGTTTAACATGCTAAAATAACCACACTCGAACCTTGCACGTGTCAGGGAAACCTTTGCCTGTGGTATGATTAAAAGGATAATTACCCCAAAAATGATTCCCCTCAAAGTAACTGCCCCTCAATCACTGAATCTCCGTAAAAAAAGAGTATTGCATCCATGGTCATGGCTTCTGTGAATGATTCTTCAGCTCACGATGTATCTTTGTGTTATCAGCAAGGAAGTCCTCGTTTAAGTTTGCCTTCAGCTACCGACGTGACGGTGATTCTCAATGGCTTTCGACGTGGTAAAAACCTCGATGCACAACTCAAAGCTTTGCAACAACAAACCGTGCCACCTACCGAGGTCATGCTCTGGTATAATGCCCCCTCTGAAGGGCTGGGGAGTTTAACCCGCTACAACTTTGGGGCGATTACCCGTACAAAAGCGGCGGTAAGTAACCATAACTGGGGCGTATGGGCAAGGTTTTACTATGCACTGAATGCCCGCACAACCTACGTGTGCATTTTCGACGACGATACCATTCCTGGCCCCCGTTGGTTAGAGAACTGCTTACACACCAGCCAAACACACCGAGGGTTACTAGGAAGTATTGGCTTGGTGTTTGATGACCCTCAAGATTATTATCAACACACCCGCCATGGCTGGGCAAACCCGAACGAAACACCTGTGCTAGTGGATATTGTGGGACACGCTTGGTTTTTTGAAAAAGCCTTCCTCACGGCATATTGTCGTGAATTACCGCTATTAGATGTACAGCTTTGTGGTGAGGATATTCATTTTTCATATACCCTTCAAAAATATATGAACTTACCCACTTGGGTACCACCTCATCCTAAAGAGGCTCCTGAGTTTTGGGGAAGTACCCAAGGCTGGGAACTTGGCACCGATACTCATGCTATTTCCTTAAAACATATCAAAAAAAAGCGAAGCCTACAAAAAGCGGATGACACCTTTTTGACGGGTGTCAACCAGTACTATCGTGCCTGTATAAGCCAAGGTTGGCAGCTTTTAAAATTTTCTGAGTGGTCACAAAACGTCTCAACAGCTCAGGAGTCTTTCCTATGCCGTTAGCCACGCCCTATGTGGCTGAAGCCATGCCTATGCCTGTCACAGAAGCAAGCAAATGTTTTAAGCAAGACTTCAACACTATCCTGACTTTACTTCAGAACCGTATCCCTTTTGCCTTTAACCGATTTTCAGACGGTGAATTGTTCATCCTCCAAAATAAAGAACTCGTGCTTGACCAGAACTTAGTTAAAATTGGGTCACACGTCACAGAGGGTCCTTATGCAAAAGAGGACTTCAAGCGCTTCCATCCTGATGAGCATGGCTTTTATCAAGCACGCCTCATGGATGCTTTTCGGTTTCGTAAACCACGCTACTTTAAGGGGCTAAGTTGTCGGTGTTGTGTAGGACAAGAAGATTTTGAATGGCAACGAGAAGCCCACGGTACGGGGGACTTGGAACACTTAACATGGGCGAATCTGTTAATTAACGCCAATTATCATCGGTTTATCCATGAAATGCTCCCACTTTTTAATCAGTACCCTACTGTGTTTGTGTGTAACGAGAAAGCCGACCCTACCCTTTTCCCCTTTGTTATGAAGACTTTTAAGGTAGGCTATAATGCCATGATTAACGATTATGGGTTAATTGATACCATGAAGCAATGGATACTTTCAGAAGGCATTACAGGGCATCTGTTTTTATTTTCAGCTTCCTCGTTCAGTAAAATGGCCATTCATCAGCTTTATGAAACGTGCGATAGTAATACCTACATGGATGTAGGTACGGCGTTGAATGCTTTCATGGGGATGAAGTTAGATCGTGCCTATCTCAAGGAGCTTTGGTTGGGTGAGCATAATGCCGACTCAGGAAAGGTCTGTCTATGGTAACGCTTACGTGTCTGCCAGCAACCCCTCAAGAAGATGAGTTTATTCGGGTACTACGTAATACCCTCAAATCAGGCTTTGTATACCAAGAGGATATTACCTCTGAGCAACAAGCCCTATATATGGCAAAGTATCGTGCTTTTTACTGGATATGCTGGGCAGGAACGGAACCCGTGGGCTTCATTGGCGTGGTAGAGAAAGACCTCCGTTTGGCTGTCGCACCCTCTTTTCAAAGACAAGGGGTTGCTGGGTGCATGTTGAAAGCTGTATTGCCCCTTTTCCCTGAAGCAGAAATTAAGGTTAAACCAGACAATATCGCCAGTTTAAACTTTTTTCAACGCCATGGATTCTTCCCCTCTGGTACCGATGAAAGAGGCTTAATACGCATGTGTTTAAACAAAACCACGCCTTAAGTCGCCAACGGAACGGTTACAAACCGTTCCCTATACCCCTCTCTCCAACTCTCTCCCCAAGGGGAGAGAGTGCTATCACGCTTTGAAGCTAGGACTCCCCTCGCCCTTTAAGGGAGAGGGTAAAAACCAACACCCCAACCAGCGGGAGAGTCACACGATTGCGGAACGATTACAAACCGACCCTAAGAAGAAGTGTGGTTAAGACGTTGCAGAATTTCCTGCATTTGTCTTTTAAGGTGGGGATGTTTCACTACGTCTGTTTTCATTTTTTCGTAGGCGTACAAAATCGTGGTATGTTTACGATGACTCAGGAAAGAACCAATTTTAGGGAAGCTGAGTTGCGTCATGTCCCGCATCAGAAAAATCGCCATATGCCGTGCATGTGCAATATCTTTTTGGCGTGAACTGCCCAAAATATCTTTAGGACTTAAATGGAAATACTGGGACACGACCTCTAAAATAGTATCCAGTGTGAGGGTTGCCTTATTACTACCACCCAAAATACGTTGAACGGTTGAAAGCTCCAAAGGGGTTTGGGTTAAAAGGAAGTAAGCCGCAATTTTAGTTAAAGCACCTTCAAGCTCTCTAATATTTTTAGGATACAAATCTGCCACATAGTGGAGGATGTCTAAAGTGAGCGGTGGGATTTGAGGATGTTCTTTGTTGAGACGATTTTGTAAAATGGCAATCCGAGTTTCGAGGTCAGGAGGTTGAATGTCGGCAATGAGACCTTTTTCAAAACGATTACGGAGCCGCTCTTCAAGAATAGAGAGTGCTTGGGGAGGACGGTCGCTTGAAAGAATAATTTGCTTACCTGACTCATATAAGGCATTAAACGTATGGAAAATCTCGGTTTGGGTACGGTCTTTACCCTCTAAAAACTGTACATCATCTACAATCAAAATATCGCAGTTACGGTAGCGGTCACGGAAAGGACGCATGTCTTCTTTTTTGGAAAGTCGGGCAATCAACTCGTTGGTAAAAACTTCCGCTGTCACATAACGTACCACAAGTTCAGGGTAACGTTGTAACACACTATGACCAATGGCTTGAATAAGGTGGGTTTTACCCAACCCCACACCGCCGTATACAAAAAATGGGTTATAATGAGCGGCGGGCTTTTCCGCAACAGCCATGGCAGCGGCATAACAAAACCGTGCATGTTGCCCTACCACAAAATTATCAAAGGTATAACGAGGGTTAAGATTACTTTGCACCATACGAGGTGTCCAGAGATAAGGGCCTTGGCTTGCACC
Organism: Vampirovibrionales bacterium; assembly: GCA_044346175.1. GTDB lineage: Bacteria > Cyanobacteriota > Vampirovibrionia > Vampirovibrionales > JAJTHC01 > JBJTUH01. Next base: position 143,950 of record JBIIZQ010000001.1, on the reverse strand, counting down.
CTGAGTGGGGACATGCCCCCCTCCTGATGACGACGACACGACAGAGGAGGTAGGCGTAGTACTCACCCCATGCGCACCATGACCCTGCTCTTGATGGGTGGCAGCTCCTGAGCTTGCCGTTTGCCCCAGATGCCCCATAGGAAAGCCTAGAGAAATTTGCTGCATGTCATTCATACGGGAACCTGTTGGGAGAGGTTTACGTACAGGCTTGCGTTTTGTTTGTTTAGAAGTAGGATGATGGGAGGCAGACGTTGAAGTAGAGGACTGATGCTGTAAATGACCACTGAATGCCTGAATAGACTGTAGCAAAGGGGATTGCCCTAGGAGGTTTCCTGATGGTGATTTACGGGATGTATGTTGGTGTGGCGTGCTTCCCGTATCAGGAGAGAGGTTTACTTGTGAATGGGCTGATGAGGCAGCAGGTGATGATGAAAAAGGAGGGTGGATGGACGTAAAACCCGCAAAGTTTGGTGAGGTTTCAAGGGTCGCTTCTGGGTGTGGAAACCCCATGCTTCCAAGGTCTAACTCAGGCAGGGTAAACCCATGATGGGGTGCAGGATGCGACGGCGTTGAAAGAAGCGCCTCTGACGACAACCCTTCACGGGAAGCAGTTGCCGCATAATGAGGAAACGTCACGGAGGAGTCTGTAGACAGGGTATTAGAGGTCATTGTGCCATCATCCGAGGAAGGCTCATGGAGTACTTGTAACTGCACTTCCACCCCTGTTCCCATGACGGCTTCAGTGGCTTCCATTAACACGGAACGATAGTTTTTCCATATCCAATTTTTATGGAAAGCACTCTCTGTACCAAACACCAAGGTGGTTTCAGTCATATGGCGCAACACAAGAGGACGAATCCAAGCTTCAAACTGAGGTTGCGAAAGTCGGCTCCGTACAATATTGAAAATCTGTTCTAACACACTCTGTAAAAACGCTTGCGAGTGTCCTTCAGGTGTTGCGTGATTAGACATAGGGTATCCTAGTGAAAAACTGGCGGAGGGTGCTTTTAGAGCGGCTGGTAAAGAGGGATGACCCATCAAGGAGGGCGGAGAAGAAGCCCTACGTGTTACAGGAAACTCTGAAGCAGGCATCGGGGTTTCAAGAAGTTCTTTATCAAGGGCATCCAAAGAAAAACCACTTAACGCTTTGAGTGCTTCTTCACCATGCCCCTGACCATGACCAAATTCTGCTTCAGGCATAAAGGACTGGAGCATATCGTGAGGGTGTGGTGTGGCAGATGAAAAACGATACATGAATCACGAGCAAGCGATTAGGCAAGACTTTGACAAAAAAGACATTCACGCCATTACAGAGGAGGCATCCACAGGCATAAGCCCTTTATCAATACAAACCATACAATGCCAAGCACTTATCACGGAGACCTCATCATAGCTAAAGGGATAAAACCCAAACTAAAAAAGGAGAGAACCCGTCTGATGTCTTAAAAACGGATAGCGAGCGACGCATGAACCTTCACGTAAATACAACGAAGATGATTGGCAAGACCTGAAAGCCATGGCACCAAGGGAAGCTTTTCGATGTGGTATGCCTAAAAGAGGTCGCCCAAAAAGGTAGGAGGCATCTTAAACACTGATACTTTGAAAAGAATCTATGCCATTGCATGTACGCTTTACTAGTGTAAGAAAAAATGACTGTAAAAAAAAGGGCTTGACACCTCTTTTTGTGGTTTTGTTGAAGTAGCACTCTCAAAGCACAGCATGAAAGGCTAGGCTTTAGAACAATGGCATGAGGCATGGTTATTTTAGGGCGTTAAATGATGCGTGTACAACAAACGGCATGGTGCGGGATATTTCTTGGATAGTTTTTCGTGATACTATTGGGGCATGTGTGTTGCTGTTGTTGCTATGTGCTTTGATGTGTACTGTAAGGGTATTGACTGCCACTATGTTTGCTTCTTCTGAGGGGATTACCTCTACTGCCTCTGTGACTTCAACGCATCACGGTACGCTTCATTGTTCTGGTCTTGCCTTTCGCTTATCACTTGCACAAGAGGCCTGTCAGTCTTTATGGCCCATGGCGGGTGAGCAGGTCAAAGATACCCTCCATTTGGCACTACAGCTTGAGGCACATGCGTGGGAAACGCTTCTCAAGCAACTCAAACAAAAAGATAAACCTCTATATGACCTTGTCCTTGAACGTCAAGAAAAACTACACCCCCCCTCGAGTGAGCAAGCCCCCACGCAAAGTATTCATCTTGGGTTTTTATGGTTAGCCTTTTTAATGGCACCTCGGCATTTCACAAAGCAATCGAGCCTTATTGCCGCCTTAAAGCTCCCCAAACGTAAGATTGTTAAACAACTCAAAGCACTACTCTTTGAGGGAGGGTTTCAGGAGCGTCTTGTGTGTTTAGAAATGGCACGCATCCCTTTTGAGAGCCTCAAAACCACTTTGTCGCAAACGCTCAAAACAGGGTATCCTAAAGACCTCTTCACTTCTAAAGATGTACTTTATCCTGAACATCTCCTTGCAGCCTTCCTCACGCATAATATTGAGTGGCTTCGGTACGACTTAAAAGCCTCTACCGCCTCCAAACAGGGAGATGCTACCCAAAGCTTACAGGGCGAGGTCTTGCAAACCATGCTCCGATTGGAGCAAACTTTGGAAAGCGTTTTGCCTGTAGGGGTAGGTCTAACACAAACCCACTTAGAGCAAGTAAACCAACGCCTGTATCCCATGCGTTGGTTCAGACGTATCAGCTTTATGGGACGTGAGATACTTGAAGTCGTCTTAATGGTTACCTTGATGCTTATCGGGATTCGTGAGGGTGTGGGAGAGTTTCGGTTGATACCCTCCGAGTCGATGGTGCCTACCTTACAGGTGCAAGACCGCATTTTTATTGAACGATTCACCCGTTGGTTTCGCTCCCCACAACGTGGGGATATTATGGTGTTTTATCCGCCCACCACGCAAGTACCTAGAGATGGTTGGCATGTCTTTTTAAGATTGGTGGGTCTCTCAGGCTTAGTCTTTCAAAAAGATGATAATATTGATGTTGCCTACATTAAACGTCTCATTGCCCTGCCTGGTGATACCGTGAATGTTGTACCGTTCGATGGGGTTTACGTCAATGGTCTCAAAATAAAAGAGCCTTACATCAATGAAGTGGGTCGGGCGTGTACCCTTGCTGTTCCTACATTTTGCGAGCCTCTGAGCCTTCCTAAAGACAGGTATTATCTCATGGGGGATAATCGCAACTATAGTGCAGATAGCCGATTTTGGGGGTTTGCCACACGTGACCGTATGATTGGTCGGGCGGTGTTTAAAATATGGCCTCTCAATCGTATCGGTGTCTTAAAATAACTGGATGTGTTCTGATTTATGTTACACGATGCACTCCAACTTTTAGCCCCTCGTCATGTAGGGTGGGTGCCATTGAGGGTTCCTATCGCCTTTCCTACTTATCAGGCACTCACCCTACAACCCGAGCGTGCGTTGTTTGCGGGTACTGAATGGAAAGGCTTTCAGCGAGGACACCCCAAGCTTTACCCTGAATATCCAGCCGCCTTTGGGCATCAACTTGTGGGGCGAGTGTGTGATGTCCCCGACCCTTCTTTTGAAAACTGGCTCGGTCAACGTGTCGTTGTAGGCAACGCTTTACCGTGTGGGGTATGCCATCTATGTAAGCAACACGCTTGGCATTTATGTCCTGAGCTGCAACTCCTGTCCGGGGCATTTGCACCCTATTATACTTTACCTGAAGGTTTCCTTACCCAACCACAAACCGTACAAGGGCAAGCCTATTACGGGATAATACCTGTAGCTGAAACCCTTGAGAGTGACTTGACGGTGTATGCCCAACTACTGGCAGTATGTTTACACGGTTTAAAACGATTACCGCTTCAAAAGCGTTTAAGACGATTGGAAGAGGACAACGACACCCCTGAGTATGTTGTCATCATTGGTTTAGGGGGAATAGGCTTAACCCTTGCACGCCTCTATGCACAGCAAGGTGCTAAGGTGATTGGTGTGGCACGTCAAGCAGCAACCCTGAATAAGGCGGAAAAACTTGGCTTTTTTGAGTCGGTGATGACCCCTGAAGCTTTCACGGCACACTGTCGTAGTATCCACCAAGGCTATACGACATTGGTCGAGGCTACGGGCAGTTTAGAGGTATGGCATCAGTGTTTTGAGTGGGTGGCACCTTCGGGACGTATCCTCTTTTTTGGCGGCGTACCCCGTGGCACCACCTTATCGGTTGATACCTACGCACTTCATTATCAGGAACTAAGCTTGATAGGAAGTTTTCATTATACATGGCAAGACCTCCATGAGGCATTAACCCTCATTGAAGAAGACCCTCAAGGGTGGCGCAACCTTTGGCAACCTGAAACATGCCCCACGTTCACACTTAACACTTTAGCCACCCTGTTAATGGAGACACCACCTGATACCACAGCCACACCCGCCAACGCACCACTACCGTGGCATATTGTGTTTTAAGCATCGCATCCCCCTTGGTTACATCTCCCGTTTCTGCATGTCACTGATATAATAAAAAGACACGCTCATGCTTATCGCAACACGTTTTTTACCTTGCTCTGTTTATCTTTAAGCCCTAGAAAACCTATGTACGATGTCCCAAGCTTCTCCTATCTCTTCTATTGAACCCGTTGCCTCTACGCAAAGTGTTACGCTTCAAGTACCTGGAGATAAATCATTAAGTCATCGTGCCGTGATGTTCAGTACACTCCTACCGTGTACGACGGTACATATTCAGGGTCTGTTAGCGGGTGCCGACGTACGCTCTACCTTAGGTGTACTCACCAGTATGGGCCTAGAGATACTACAGGCCACTGATGACCTCAGTACCTTGGTCTTAAAAGCACCTGAAACCCTCCATGAACCCACTGATATTCTTGACTGTGGCAACTCTGGCACGACCATGCGTCTACTCTCTGGGTTAATTCCTACTTTATTGAGAGAACAGCCTCGTACGACAGTGACCATGACAGGCGATGCCAGTTTGAGAAGTCGCCCTATGAAGCGCGTCATTGCCCCTTTGCAAACCATGGGGATTCCTTGGGTAGCACGTTCACAAAACACCAAAGCCCCTATGACACTCCTACCCACTGAAACCCCTCACACGGAAGGGTCTCGTGCTATCCAAGCCCTTGAAAACTACACCATGCCTGTTGCCTCAGCCCAAGTAAAATCAGCTATTTTACTTGCGGGTTTAAGTGCAAGCACCACCACCACCATGATTGAACCTCTCGTCAGCCGAGACCATACCGAAACCATGTTACAAGCTTTAGGGGTTGAACTCACCATCACCCCTCATGGGACAGGACGTAAGATTGTATTAGCACCCCGTCAAGCCGATGCACTAAAACACCGTGCGATGCAAAACCCACAAACCATACATTGGGATATTCCTGGTGATATTTCTTCAGCCGCTTTCCATTTGGTAGCAGTGAGTGCTTTGCCTAACATCTTCCCACAAGTTTGCTTAACCCATGTTAACCTCAACCCACAACGTACAGGGATTCTCAAAGTACTGGCACGTATGGGCGTGACGTTTGACATTGAAGAAGTCTCTCCTCGTTGCGGTGAGCCATGCGGTCATATTACCGTGCGTCCTGCCTATGCCTCACAACACACCAGCTCCCCTCGGGAGGTGGTGATTTTACCTGAGGAAGTCCCTTCACTTGTCGACGAATTACCTATTCTTGCGGTTGCTGCAAGCTTTATGAACGGACGGTTAACGGTAACGGGTGCTGAGGAGTTACGTGCTAAGGAGTCTGACCGTATTGAAAGCACCATGGCGATGTTACAATCGGTAGGGGTACACGCCTACGGTACAGCGGATGGGTTTGTCGTGCAGGGGGGTGATGTGATGCAATATCATCAGCCCGATACCCTTATCCGTACCTATCATGACCACCGCATTGCGATGAGTGCCATGGTACTTGAAACCCTCGTGAAAGCACACCAGACAGGCAACCAAGCACATTCAGAGCAAACAAGTGCATGGGCGATTGAAGCCCCTGAGTGTGTTGCGGTTTCCTACCCCAATTTCCTTCGCGATTTACACAAATACACCCTGTAAGCACGGTAAGTATTGTAAGCAGGAAAGCCAACACGAACGCCAACACACCTGCGTGTCATCTTACATGCAGGTGTGGTATTTGCATTAAGCATTTACGGGTGAAGACACCTGTTGAGATTGCATCACCCATCGTAATACAAACGCTTGTCCGAGTGTAGCAAAGGGAATAGCTAAAAGTAGTACGAGCATCAAAGCTTCATTCAGTGGTAATTCCGACAGAGGTAAACGCGCGTGCATGAGCCACTGCAAAAGAAAAATACCCAGTGCCGTCAAAACACTTACAGCAGTGACAAGTGCTTTAAAGATAAGCCAATCTAATACTCGACTCACCAAGACAAAACGACCTAAACGCAAGAGGCGTTGTGACCAAGGCTCATCAGCATGCGTTTTACACCAGTGCAACCATAAGCCGAGAGCTTGGGTTAAGACATACACCACATACCCCATCACGATGAGCATCAAGCCTTGGTAGGATAAGGTCTTCCAAAAAGCGGTATGCGTCAGCATGAAACCTAGCAGGAAAACTTGAAGCGTCCCTAGCAACCAAGTCCAAGTGGTTAATTGCCACCACAAAGGCAATACTTCAAGCAGTGAGGGTTTTCCTTCCGTTAGGCTAAAAAGCTGCTGTATATGCTTAAAAGATAAGGTCTTGAGCAACATCTAAGATTCATCCTTCTTTAAAGAAAACCCTCATCATGACAAACCACTTACACTAGCAAACGACTTGCGTCATGGCATGGATATGTGCTTTCACTTGCGTTAGCACGTCAGCCTCAAGACACACAAGTGCTTCTGAGCCAGCCGCACGTGCCTTGAGTTCCACTTTACCCTCCCCAGCCAGTTTCCCCACGGTAATACGTAAGGGAATACCGATAAGTTCCATATCCTTGAATTTGACCCCAGCCCGTTCGTCACGGTCATCTAGCAATACTTCCACCCCTTCATTTTTTAGGGCTTTGTAAAGACGCTCTGCCATTTCAGCCTGCGTGGCATCACTTGTATTCACAGGAACCACAGCGACTTGAAACGGCGCAATGGGCATAGGCCAACAAATACCAGCAGCATCATGGCAACGCTCAACGGCGGCGGCAGCAACCCGAGAGACCCCTATGCCGTAACACCCCATGATGAAAGGCTTTTCTTGACCATCTTCGTCCATGAAAACCGCTTGCATCGCTTCAGAATACTTGGTACCGAGTTGGAAAATATTCCCCACTTCAATACCACGTGTTTTAAGCAAGGTACCTTCGTCACAACTCGGACATCCATCCCCCACACGAGGGAAGAAAAACTGGTCGTGTACAGTGGGTAAAGGCAACGTCTTACCCCATGTTGCACCCACACGATGAATACCCGCTTCATTTAAAGCAACCGCAAAATGTTTGAGGGCTAACACACTGGTTTCTGCAATGACAGGAACATCAGGAGGAAGATTCACCGGCCCTATAAACCCTTTACTACTCCCTGTCAGCTTGAAGAGTTCTTCAGCCGTTGCAAGTCGAATGTCTGCAATTACGGGGAACTGCTGTGGGAAGTGACGTAACAAGGCGTTTTGCAACTGAACATCCTCTACATCCAAATCACCACGAATAAGCACCACGACAGGCTGGGCATCGTTGACCATAAAAACAAGCGTTTTAAGGATGATTTCAGGACGAATCCCAAAACGCTCGTGCAAGGCAACAATACTCGTCGCCCCTGGGGTTGGAAGGTCTTTTTCTTCAGGCCATTCTGAAGAACCATCGGTATTTGTAGAAGGCAACTTTGCTTGTGCTTGGTTACTATTGGCACTGTAACTACAATGGGTACAGTAAAAGACATCATTTTCACCGCTTTGCTGTTTGCCTTCTTCAATGTCAGGAGTCAGCACCATAAACTCATGGCTTACACTCCCGCCAATAGCGCCACTATCGCTACGTACCATACGGGTTTCTAGGCCACAACGTTTAAAAATACGGTCGTAGGTGTCAGCCATCACGGCGTATTCACGTTCTAGGTCTTCTTGCGTACGATGGAAACTATAGGCATCCTTCATGATAAACTCACGCCCTCGTAACAATCCAAAACGTGGACGGCGTTCGTCTCGGTATTTGAATTGAATCTGATAGAGATTAGCTGGAAGCTTTTTATAGCTTTTGTATTCACTGCGGGCAATGCTCGTAATGACTTCTTCATGCGTAGGTGCAAGCACCATATCTCGTTCATGACGGTCTTTCAAACGAATCAGCTCACCACCGTACACATCCCAACGACCTGTTTCTTGCCAAAGTTCAGCAGGCTGCATGATGGGCATCATCAGTTCCTGAGCATCAGCTCGGTTCATTTCTTCTCGGACAATGTTAGAAACTTTCTGAAGGACACGCCACATCAGAGGTAAATAACTGTAAATACCCGCTGAAAGCCTACGAATATAACCCGCTCGGAGTAATAATTGATGACTCACAACCTCTGCTTCTGAAGGGACATCTCTGAGGGTATTCACACACAAGGTACTATAACGCATCATCATCACAGGCTGGCGTTCCTACTGGTTACACGGGTTGAAAGGGGCAATCACATTAAAAGTTTCGAGGCAAACTTAATCAAAGGAGGGGAAAAGCTACAAGGCCATGTCGAAAGGCTATGCAGGAGGCGATGGGTCTTCCACCAGTGCTTGGTAGCCACATTCCTTTTGTGGACAAGCATGGAAGGTTCCTTTTTTGAGGACTTTCTCTACCATAACAGGGTGTCCACACTCAGGGCAGGCTTTCTGGATAGGCTTTTGCCAAACCGCATAGGTACAAGTGGGATATTGATTACAGCTATAAAAAATCTTGCCATAACGGGATTTTTTTTGAACCAGTTCCCCCTGCTCACAGCTAGGACAAGGGACACCTGTCTTAACAACCATTTTTTGCTTATGTCCACACGCCGTATCCAAACACGCAAAATAGTCGCCATAGGGTCCGTAGCGAATAACCATCGGCCCCGAACATTTTTCGCAACGTTCTTCAGTGGGACGGTCAGGGGGAGCCGCTTTTTGGTCTTTCGTTAAGGGACGAATACTACTACACGTGGGGTAGGCACTACAGCCTAAAAACTTTTTACCAAAACGACTGGTTTTAAGTGCCATAGGACTACCGCAAAGCTCACAGCTTTCGCCGTCAATGAGGACTTGTACCTTTTCAACTTCGGCACTGGCTTTTTTGAGGGTCAGTTCAAAAGGTTCATAAAACCCACGAATAAGTTCTTGCCAAGGCTGATGGGCCTCTTCAACCGCATCCAATTGCCCTTCCATATGTGCCGTAAAGTGGGTGTCCACAATGGCAGGGAAATGAGCCACAAGAAGGGTATTGACCGTTTTACCTAATTCTGTAGGAATCAGGGTTTTACCCTCTTTATTCGCATACCCTCGGTCTTGAATCGTGGCAATGGTAGGGGCATAAGTTGAAGGACGACCAATGCCCAATTCTTCCATGACCTTCACAAGGCTCGCTTCATTATAACGTGGGGGAGGTTCTGTAAAGTGTTGTTTGGAAGTCACGGACTTCATCGGACAAAGATGTCCTTTGGCAAGCTCAGGAAGGGGTTGGTCAGACAATCGGTCGGTCTCTTCTTCGCCTGAGGTCGATGCGGGTTTTTCCTCATGGCTCAGAGCTTCAGAGGCATCATGTCCTTGTTGGGTGTTGACAGCACTCCGTTGATAGACCTTTAAATACCCTGGAAATGCAATCGCCTGATGGCTGGCCCGAAAGAGAGCTTGCTCCTCTTTCACAAGTAACTCCAAGGAAGTACGGAGCAACTTCGCTACCGCCATTTGAGAGGCTACGAAACGTTGCCATATCAAAGTATAGAGTCGCCACTGCTCATCATTTAAGTAAGGACGCATCATTTCAGGGGTACGACTCACGTCCGTGGGGCGTATCGCCTCGTGAGCATCTTGAACATTCCCTTTTTTCTGAGCAAAATGACGAGGTTTAGGAGGCACAAACGAAGTGCCATAATGCGACTCAATCCAAGCCAACGTTGCCTTTTGTGCTTCATCCGCCACACGGGTACTATCCGTACGCATATAGGTAATTAAACCTGTCACCGTATGACCAATATCCACACCTTCATAAAGTTTTTGTGCCACTTGCATCGTTTTTTTGACAGGGTACCCAAAACGATTACTGGCATCCCGCTGGAGGGTCGAGGTAATATAAGGCGGTGGGGGTGACTTCTGCACTTCCTTCACTTGGCGGTTTACAACCTCGGGAGCCTGCTGTTTTACAGCACTTTCAAGGGCATCCAATAAAGCATCCGCTTCATCACCTGTTGCAATATGAGGCTTTTTACCATGATGTTTGACAAGGTCTGCTTCAAAGGTTACTTCAGGACTTTGTGCCGTTTCTCGTGCTGAGAAAACGCCATGGATACTCCAGTATTCTTCAATTTGGAAGGCTTCTATTTCAGCTTCACGGTCACACAGCAAACGTACCGATACACTTTGAACCCTCCCTGCAGAAAGTCCTTTTGTAATTTTTTGCCACAAGAGAGGCGAAAGCTTATAGCCCACTAAACGGTCAAGTACTCGGCGGGCTTGTTGTGCGTTGACTTTAGGGAGGTTAATGGGACGGGGGGTTTCCAACGCATGCTGAATAGCCGTCCGTGTAATCTCATGGAACTCAATCCTATTGGCTTCTGTTTCAGAGAGTCCTAGTAAATAGCCAATATGCCACGCAATCGCCTCTCCTTCACGGTCAGGGTCAGGTGCCAGATAGACTTTTGAAGCTTTCGCAGCGGCTTTACGCAAGTCCTCCACAGTATCCAATTTGTCAGACATAACCTGATACTGGGGCTTGAAATTTTCCTTAAGGTCAACCCCCAAAGTACGTTCAGGGAGGTCACGAATATGCCCTTTACTCGCCAATACGAGTAACTCATCTCCTAAAAGCTTTTTAATGGTTTTTGCTTTAGCAGGCGACTCAACAATGACCAAAGGCACCCCTTTACCTGGTTTCCAAGGTGGAGGAGGAGGCTCAGGCGTAAACGTTTCAACTGCTTTACGAGTACGGGAAGAGGTTGTCGCTTTTGGCTTGGCTGTTTTGGTCGTAGAACTGGTTTTTTTGGAACTGGTTTTTTTGGTCGTCCCCTTACTCGTGGTTGTCTTACGAGTGGGTTTACTGGTTTTAGGCATGCCCAAAATATCGGGTGCTTCAGAGACGATAGCTTCTCCAGCAGAAGAAACGGTTTTAGCTTTAGGGGGCATACGTAAACACCACTTAACGCACGTTAAGGTTATACAAAAAAGACAGTTTACACAAAAGAGGTCGTCATCTCAAAACCGTGGCACATTTTAGGTTAGCGTCTTACAAACACCATACCAAATGCTGATTTTACACGGCAATGTCTAGTGATTATACCTGAAAAAAGTATCTTACCATAAGTCATTTACATACACCACGCCATGTAACAGGGTAATCGTGTGAAAAGCTATAAAGGCTTTTATAAAGCCTTTATAGCTTACAAAGTATGGGGCTATTCTAAAGTAGGGCATTTTCTCTCTTATCTCTTCACATAGGGAGAGATAAGAGAGAAGGGGGTTAAAAAGTACTAACAAAAGTACTAACGCTTGCGTTTTACCCTGCCTTGACACGAGGTTCTTACTGAAGTCGTGCAAAAATGACTCCGTATACTGCCACTGAAAGGATGCAAGCTCATTTTTCAACTGAGCGTTCCTTAATTACAAGGCTATCGAATACTTTTATAAATAGGCGTTAAAATCCCGCATTCATCCTTTGTACCCAAGGCTATTTTTTATTGGTAATACGCTGATACAGAGGTGCAAGAACCCCACATGTACTGCCATCAACGCTACGAATGCTCGAATCTTTGGTACTATAGCCTGTACCCAAATAAGTATTCGTACGATTATTTTTACCAATCTCTAGGCTTTGCCCTTGCACCAAGCCAGCAGAACGATAATATGCTGTACCATCCGTGGATTGATAAGAATAAAAAAATGGGACTTCATTATCAGAAGCTTGCTTAAAGACTGAGCATATAGACTCAGTGTTTCCAGACTGTTGATGGTTACCTTTTTGCACGGGTTTGTAAGGCTGACTCACATCGGCTTTACGGATAGTTGTGTTCATCAGGTTTCTCCTAGTGTACGTCATGACTAATTAAAAGGTGCTTAAAATAAGGTGAATCTATATCGAGAGATAAAATCTGGACAGACTCATAAAGAGACCCACAAAAGTAATCAAACAGGCGGATGCCGCTCGATTGATTGTTATTTGTATTAAAAAAGGTTTTTATTTTTTTGTGTCGTTCGATTTACACAAGCACATTATCATGGTTGTGAATGGGTTAAGGCATAGGGTAATTGAAGTAATCTATGAGTGCGGACTTTTGAGACAAGCCTAGGGTTATGGTATACTCAAAAAAACTTATCTTTATAAACGTAACTGTTGTGCTATGACAGGGCTTCATCTGTCACTGGAGCTGATACTTTTCTCATGATAAATCTTAAACAACCCAAGACCATGTTTGCCATTGTACTGGCTGTTGTCGCACTCACCTTTTTGAGTGTGTTTGATGTAAAAACGACACAATTTAAAGCACCACGGCTCGGCTTAGACTTGAGAGGTGGGATTCGTCTCACGCTGCAAGCAGAGCCTACTAAGGACGTTCCAAAAATTACCCATCAGGTAATGGAAAGCCTCCTTGGAGTGATTGAACGACGGGTCAATGCACTTGGCGTGTCGGAATCAGTCGTACAACGTGTGGGGCAAGATAGGCTTCTGGTAGAAATTCCAGGGGTCAGTGACCCCGAACAAGCAAAAAAAATGCTTGGCAAAGTCGGCAACTTAAGTTTTAAAATCTATGCGGGTAAAGACGGCAAAACACTCGTTGAGAGTGGCGTTTCAGGAAAAGACCTTGCAAGTGCCGAGGCTGTCCCCGACCCACAAAACCCCACAGGTTGGCAAGTGCATTTTACGCTGAACGCACAGGGTACAGACCGTTTTGGGAACCTTACCGCAAAGCTTGCCCCAAAAAAAGAGCCTATTGCGATTGTGTTTGATGATAATCTTATTTCAGCACCTTCCGTGAAAGAGCCTATTTTAGAGGGTTCTGGTACTATTTCTGGTAATTTTGATAAAGCAGAAGCAAAAGACCTTGCAAGCCTCCTCAATGCGGGTGCTTTACCCGTATCCGTTAGCCTGATTGAAGAAAATGCCGTGGGTCCTTTACTCGGCATGGCTTCTTTACAACAAAGCCTTCATGCAGGACTCATCGGTTTAGGGCTGGTGTTACTTTTCATGGCGGGGTACTATCGTACCTACGGTATTCTGGCAGGGATAGCCTTGTTACTCTACGCCTTTTTTAGCTACGCACTGTTTATGGCAATGGGGGTTACATTCACGCTTGCAGGCATTGCAGGCTCCATTCTATCTGTTGGGATGGCAGTGGATGCCAATATTCTTATTTTTGAACGTCTCAAAGAAGAACGTGCTTCAGGCAGAAGACTTGACCACGCCATTGAGTCAGGATTTTCAAGAGCCTTTCCGTCTATTTTTGACTCAAATATGACCACCCTGATTACCTGTGCTTTACTGTACTGGTTAGGTACAGGTGCCATTAAAGGGTTTGCCGTAACATTGGCTGCGGGGGTTGCCGTAAGCTTATTTACCTCTTTATTTGTGACCCGCTCCCTCATGGGGCTTTACCATGAAAAAGACATGACCCCACAAAGTTTACGTGACGATTACCGTGCGAGGGTTTAGCCCCATTTTACAATCATTTGTAAGGATGAGTCTCCCTCTTGTCAATCTTCTTTATTTTTTCTCCCTTGTGATTGAAGTGCATCACTGCTTATGAATACCTCTACAACAAGTCCTTCTTCCTCAGTCACGTCTACTTCCAGTACCATGCCGTCTCCTCAAGGCTTACCTTCTAAGGGCCCTATTGACCTTGTGAAACATCGTGCTTGGTACCTCATAAGCTCTGCACTTTTGGTACTCCCAGGGTTAGGGTTTATGGGATATAACGTTGTAAACTTACCTGAACATGCCCCCTTAAAGCTCGGCATTGATTTTGTAGGGGGGACGCTTTTGGAGTTTAGTACCGACAAGGCACTTTCTCAATCCGATGTGTCTTTTATTCGTAAAACCTACGAGGATGCTGGCTTTACAGGGACACAAGTACAACTCAAGCAAAGTATCGTCGCACCCACACCACAGAGACCAACCCAACAAAGTCCCGCCGCTTCTGGTGACACGCAAGAGACAAAAGGGTTTTCGGTTCGTTTGAAAAGTTTATTAGCCCATGACCGCACCGTCACTTCTGAAGATAACGTCAAAAATCCTATCGCAACAGGAAGTCTTGTCACCCAAACCCCAGAAATGAAAGCACTCACCAAAGCCCAGCAAGCACTCGAAACGCACTTTGGTAAGACAGGGGTTAAACAACGGCAAAAACTTTCCATCGGGCCTACCATGGCACAAGAAATTCTCAACAAAGGGATTCTAGCCCTCGTACTCGCCTATGCGTTTATTGTAGGGTATTTAACGCTTCGTTTTCAGTTTGACTACGCCCTGTGTGCCATTTTAGCACTTTTCCATGATACCCTTTTTGTCTTAGGGGTATTTGCAATGTTAGGAACCCTGTGGGGGGTTGAAGTAGATGCACTCTTTATTACAGGCATTTTAACGGTGATTGGCTTTAGTGTCCATGATACGATTGTCGTTTTTGACCGTATTCGTGAAAACATGAAACGCTACTATACCCACAAACTATCCTTTGCAACCATTACAAACATGAGTATTAACCAGACCTTAGCACGAAGCATCAACACGTCTTTAACGGCAGTATTGACCCTTTTGGCGATGCTGTTGTTTGGAGGCGATACCACCCGTCAGTTTGTTTTAGTGATGTTTTTAGGGATTCTTGTAGGAACATATTCTAGTATTTTCTTTGCTTCGCTACTTTTAACGTGGATTCGTGACCGCCAGTCGCCCCCTTCTCTTCAGCCTAAAGGAGCCTAGTGTTTAACTTATGATGATGAGTATTAAACCCCTACCTGAAATCATTACATTACTTGAAAATTCCGCCCGAGTACAACGTGTGGGGACGTTTTCTCTGATTGCAGTGATGGCCTATTTGGAGATGTTTTTTTTGCTCATAGGCATTGGCATATTGATGGGTCATATTCCCTTACCTTCCGATTGGGATATGCTCCTCATAGGAGGTGGGATTTTCCTACTCGTACTTATCATGATGCCACTCTTGATTTTAAAGCTCATTAAAGATGGCACTCAAGTGAAACGTGTTGTGGATGCACTGAAGTATGCCCATAGCCATATCATTTGGATTTATGAAGCCCCCAAGAAAAAAAATACCGTTGTCTTTGGCTTGCAGGACGGGCAGTTATACCCGTTACATGTCAATTCAGGCAAAGCTTTCGAGGTGGTGGCAACCCTGAAGGCTCACCTCACTGAACCACGTTTTGGTTATAGTAAAGAGTACCTTGAAACATTTCAAAACTATCAAGCAAAGAGCAACACCTCTCATGCACAGCAAGCATCCAAAAAATAGTAGTTGCCGAAGCAACGCACCGCTTATCGGTCTTTTTTTAGGACTATGTCTTTTATGCAAAGTCCATGAAGTGTACGCTGAGGTCGCTTCTGACTGCTCATTTAACGGCATTCCTTTGCATGGCAAGGTTCAGGTTGTGGATGCTTTCGCTGATATCAAAGTGGAGCGTGTCACCGCCTTTGAGGATATTGCTGTGGAGCGTGTGACTGCTTTTCCTGATGATTGCGGTCAATGGGAGTTTGTGGATGCGTTCCCTGATTTTACAATTGAATATGTCGACAGTTTCCCTGATATCAAAGTCCGCTTTGTAAAATCATTTCCAGGATTACCTTAACAACCCCTACGGATAGAATCTCTCATGCCTAAACCCACTCATGAAACGAGCCAAGAGGAGATGCCTACGTCTCCCATGGCACAGCTCGTGTTTTGTCTTGAGGAAATCCAACAAAGCTACACACGTATGTATCGCTTGTGGTATGCGGGGGCCTTTTTTATGGCCATGGTACCTTTCATGCGTTCAAATTTTATGGGTGGCAACTGGGTGATATACGAGTGTATGATTGTACTAATGGCAGTACTTGTCTTTCAGCACAATCGTAAAAAGCACATCGCCATGGAGACTTTGCTCAGTGTGCTAGCACATAACCCTGAAAATATCGTATCGGTTAAGTTTCGTCCTTGGATATATAAGGATTGTTTGTTTACGCTCCGTGATGATGCACACCTCAGTGTATACCTACATATTCTGAAACTAAAAGACCTTAAACAGCATATTCAATCAGTACTACCTTGGGTTGAAATACTCTAGTTATGGCACTTATAGCCTCTCATACACCGACACGGCGACCTTTTAAAATACAAAGCTATCAGTACCTGTTCATCCTTGGGGGAGTATTAAGCTTAACCATTCTGGCTATTTTTTGGGTTTATCCTTTGATAGGTGCTTTCTGGTGGAGTTTTCATGACACCACTTACAGTATCAGTAACCCCGTGTATGTAGGATGGGCAAACTATCTGAAGTGTGTAAACGACCCCTTATTCTGGCAAATGATGGTACGTACGGCACTTTTTACCTTAGGCTCAGTGGCAGCCATGACCGTGGGCGGTACATTACTCGGCATCATACTAGGGCCTTCTTTTTCAGGTGTAGGGTTATTACGTACCTTGTTATATATTCCTGTGATTATTTCTTTTGTCGTGACTGGTTTATTATGGCGGGCAATGCTTGCTGAAACAGGACTCTTTAACCAGCTCATAGGGTATTTAGGCTTACCTGCTATAGGATGGCTTACAACCCCTCAATGGGCCATGCTTGGGGTACTTTTAGCCGTCGTTTGGAAAGGCATGGGGTACTATGCCACATTTATTGTCGCTCAGTACCAGAGCCTCAATGATAGCTTGGTGGAAGCAGCCTACCTTGACGGTGCAAGACCATGGCAGGTGACTTGGTTTGTTGTGTTACCTCAATTACGACAAGGCATTACCTTGATTGTCTTGATTGCCACTGTGGGGGCGTTAAAAACCTTTGCAGAAATCTATTTAATGACGGGAGGAGGACCTGCACGTGCCACAGAAACCCTTGCCGTAAGTCTTTTTACTGAAGGTTTTGGCTATATGGCACTTGGTAAAGCGTCTACTTTAGGCATTATGCTCATGGCGATTGTACTATTGTGTGCAGGGGTACAACAGTACCTCACGCGCCACGAAAATTAAATACCCTATCCATACTTCAAAAATGTCATTACCCTAGCAAGACGGCTTCAGGTTGATGGCTTTTCAGAAGCTTGGCAAGGTACATACCATAAGGACTTTGCCTCATCCGTGCCGCTTGTTTAGCCAGCGTTTCAGCACTAATCCACCCTTTGGCAAAAGCAATTTCCTCTAAACAGCCGACTTTCAAGCCCTGACGAGTTTCAACAGCACGGATAAACTCCGATGCCGATAATAATGCGTCATGGGTTCCTGTATCCAGCCAAGCATGCCCCCTCCCCATGCGAGTCACGGAGAGCTGCCCCATTTCCAAATACATCCGGTTGATGTCCGTAATTTCAAGCTCTCCCCGAGGGCTAGGCGTAA
The DNA here is from genome assembly GCA_044346175.1 of Vampirovibrionales bacterium. Lineage (GTDB taxonomy): Bacteria > Cyanobacteriota > Vampirovibrionia > Vampirovibrionales > JAJTHC01 > JBJTUH01. The sequence continues at coordinate 126,245 of JBIIZQ010000001.1, read as the reverse complement.
CTTGCTTGGCAAGGTGACATACTTGGTGGTCATAGAAGTAAAGCCCCGTAACAGCCCATTGCGATGCGGGGTGTTTAGGTTTTTCTTCAATACTGAGGGCTTGCCCACTATGAGGGTCAAACGTCACAATCCCATACCGTGAAGGGTCATCAACCCGATACGCAAACACAGTCGCAGGGTTGGAAGCCTCTGAAGCTTGCTTCAACATACCCGATAAGCCATAACCATAAAAGAGATTATCCCCTAGAATTAAAGCACTCGGATACCCATCAATGAATGACTCCCCTAGGATAAACGCATCCGCCAAGCCTCGAGGTTCTTCCTGTAGCGTGTAACTCAGCTTCAATCCCCACTCGCTACCATCACCCAAAAGCCCTTGAAAAAGGGGCAAGTCCCTAGGGGTCGAGATAATCAAAATTTCTTGAATATCCGCCAACATAAGACATGACAGGGGGTAGTAAATCATGGGCTTATCGTACAGTGGCAACAATTGCTTACTCACCCCTAAGGTGGCAGGATAAAGGCGGGTACCAGAACCTCCCGCAAGAATAATCCCTTTTCTTTGGCGATGTTGCATCACGATAGGGTGACTCCTTACAGACTTAACACAGGATGCGACGATGTTTCATGAAGACCAAGACGTTGCCCTTGGTAGGTTTCACGATAAATGGATTCCCACCACCAACGGTTTTCAAGATACCAAACCACTACTTTTTCTAAGCCCGTTTCAAAAGTTTCTTGGGGTTGCCACCCGAGGGCTTCCGTAAGTTTCGTAGGGTCAATGGCATAACGTGCATCATGCCCTGGACGGTCAGGCACAAAGGTCATGAGCTGCTTATGAGGTTTACCCTCTGGATGGTACTTATCCAACACCGTACAGAGGGTTTCAATAACCTCAAGGTTGGTACGCTCCTGAGACCCTCCAATATTGTAGGTTTCTCCAAGGTCACCTTGGGTTGCCACACACCATAAGGCACGGGCATGGTCTTCCACAAAAAGCCAGTCTCTTACGTTACCACCATGCCCATATATGGGGAGGGGTTTACCATGGAGGGCATTGAGAATCATGAGTGGGATAAGCTTTTCAGGGAAATGGTACGGCCCATAGTTATTGCTACAGTTCGTCGTCACCACAGGTAGCCCGTAAGTATGATGCCAAGCCCTTACCAAATGGTCACTAGAGGCTTTAGAGGCAGCGTAAGGTGAGTTAGGTGCATAGGGTGTGGTTTCGGTAAAGCGTCCAGTATCCCCGAGTGTACCGTACACTTCATCGGTGGATACATGAAGAAAGCGAAACTGTGCCTGTGCAACTTCCGACAAGCCTGACCAATAACGGCGGGCGACTTCCAAAAGCGTGTAGGTTCCCAAAATATTGGTTTTAATGAATGCTTGAGGACCATCAATAGAGCGGTCTACATGACTTTCAGCAGCAAGGTGCATCACCAAGGTTGGCTTAAACTGCTCAAATACCAGCTTCATGCTCGCCTCATCGGTAATGTCCCCTTCAAAGAATTCATAACGAGGGTCACTGTCCACAGCAATGAGCGAACTTAAATTCGCTGCATAGGTCATGGCATCCACATTCAAAACAGCCTCAATACTGTCTTTAAGGTCAGCCTGACCCAGTAAGTAGCGTACCAATGCTGAACCAATAAACCCAGCACCACCTGTCACCAGTACACGATGTTTATTCATGGGGTAGGTCTCCTAAAAAGAGCAAATTGCCGACTACGCTTGAAGCCAAGCTTTTACAGTTTCCGTAATGCTGTGGGCATCAATACCATACTCACGGAATAAATCAGAGGCGGTACCACTTTGACCAAATCGGTCTTGAGTCCCTAGACGCTTTAGAGGTGTCGGTTGATATTCACTGAGGGTTTCTGCAACCACCCCGCCTAAACCACCGATGACTTGATGACTCTCTATCGTGACGACCTTACCTGTTTTCTTGGCACTTGCCACGAGGGTTTCTGCATCAAAGGGTTTAATGCTCCGTGCATTAAGCACCTCTGCCTCAATGCCCAGTGCGGCAAGTGCTTCTCCAGCAAGTAGGGCTTCATAGACAGTCTCTCCCGTACCGACTAAGGTGATGTCTTTACCTTGACGAAGAACGGGCATTTTAAGGGGGTCAAACTGATAGGTTGCTTGATTAAAAAGAACAGGACTGTTAGGACGTACCAAACGAAGGTACATCGGCCCATGGTGTTGCGTGATAGCATAGCGTACCATGGCATCGGTTTCCACAGCATCTGCTGGCACAAGAACCGTCATATGCGGAATGACACGCATCAAGGCAATGTCTTCAATGCTTTGATGGCTTGCACCATCTTCCCCTAAGCTCAGACCGCTATGGGTAGGACAAATTTTGACATTCAAATCACTGTAACATACCGTGTTACGGATAGGCTCCCACGCCTTGCCACTGGCAAACATGGCAAAGGTACTTACCACAGGAATTTTTCCAACGGCGGCAAGTCCAGCGGCTGTATTGATAAGGTCTTGTTCCGCAATACCTTGGTTAAAAAATCGTTCAGGGAAATGTTTCTGGAAACGAGCTGTTTGCGTGGAGCAGGCTAAGTCGGCATCCAACACCACAAGGTTTTCAACCGTTTTACCCAAATCAGCCAAGGTGTCACCAAACTGATTACGAGGGGCTACTTTTTCAGGGTTTGAGAAAACAGCGGGATTCAAAGACGCATCATACTGAGCGGGTAAACGGGTGAGCATTTCAGCAGAAGATAACATGAGGCTATAGACTTTCAAAAACTTTTAAAAAAGCTTATATTCAAACGAGAAGCGTAAACGGGGTGACATACGTCAGAATCAAAGATACGCTCCATTATACGGCAAACATACACAGACCTGATGAAGGACTGAGCTTAGGCAGAGACCTTAGGTGCAATAAGGGTTGCACAGGTCAAGTCGCCATGGAGGACATTACGGAGTGCATCGGGGTTATTGAAGTCAAACACCACAATCGGGAGTTCGGTTTCTTTACACAAAGTAATGGCGGTTTGATCCATCACCTTGATATTTTGCTGAATGACTTCATCATAAGTCACATGGCTATATCGAGTGGCATCCGCATGGGTACGAGGGTCTTTATTATAAACACCATCCACCCCATTTTTAGCCATTAAAACCACTTCAGCACCGATTTCGGCAGAACGTAGTGCCGCCGTGGTATCGGTTGAAAAGAAAGGGTTCCCCGTGCCACACGCAAAAATAATCACTAAATTTTTTTCAAGATGCCGCAACGCCCGTAAACGAATATACGGCTCAGCGACTTTGTCAATGTTAATCGCCGTCATGACACGACACCCCACCCCTTCAGACTGCAAGGTGGTTTGAAGAATAAGGGAGTTCATGAGGGTGGCAAGCATCCCTACATAATCAGCCGCTGCCCGCTCCATAGCAAGCTTTGTGCATTGCTGCACGCCTCTAAAAATATTCCCTCCACCGACAACAATCGCCAACTCAACGCCCATGGCAAGGCAGTCTTTAATTTGTCGGGCAACATTTTGAACCACATCAGGGGCAATCCCAAACCCTTGATTCCCCATCAAGGCTTCCCCACTAATTTTCAACAAAACCCTTTTATAGGCAAGCGAACGTTCAGGCACGGGCATTTCAGCAAGGGCTTCTGGAGAAATAATGGCGGGTATCATAGGGTGGGGTTTCCTGCAAAAGGTTAAAACGAAAAAAGCAAGGAAAAAAGCAAGAAAGGAAGGCGTTTCAAGAAGAAATTTGAGATAAAGCACATTCGCCAAACGCAAGACCTAAACACGGTTACGGTTGCAAGACATCGCATAAGCTAAGGATAACCTGTGAGCCTATTTAAGACACTTATGGTATACTTTACCTACTTCTTATACTTTTAAGTATACGCAAAGCATTGCTCACATGCTAGCGGTTCTCCTTACGCTTACTTTGGTCAAGCCACCTCTTTTTTGAGAAGCCTGCTTCAGGAATAATTGATGCCCCCAATGCCCACGACAAAATCCCCCTTAAATGTACTTGTACTACTCGCTGGTTCATCCCAAGCCTTTGCACAACAGGGGTTTATTTACCCTAAGTATTTAACAGAGGTTCGGGAACGACCTCTATTGCAGTATGTTTTGGATTCTTTTCAGCCCTTGATAGAAGCACCACAATTCGACCCTGCTTTTCATTTTCTGATTTTAAAAGAAGATGCCGACAAGTACCATCTTGACCATGTCATCAAGCTCCTTATGCCACAAGCCCACATCATTCAAGTGGAGGGCAATACAAAAGGTGCTGCATGTACCGCTTTACTTGCCGTGGATGCTATTCAAAACGACACGCCTTTGTTAGTGGTCAATGGTGACCACCTCCTCCAACGCACTTACCCTGAAGCCATCGAGCATTTCATGCACCGGGCTTTGATGGGGGGGATTGTCACCTTTGAATCAGTCCATCCTCGGTTTTCCTATGTGCGGTTGGATGACACCGAGCAGGAAGTTTTAGAAGTAGCGGAAAAGCGTCCTATCAGTAAACATGCGACGGCAGGCGTGTATTATTTTTCAAAAGGCATCGCTTTTGTGGAAAGTGCCATGAAAATGATTGAAAAAGATGCCCATGTTAACGGGCATTATTACCTTGCACCAAGCTACAATGAGCTGATTCTCTCGGGAGGTAAAGTGGGGATTTACCCCATTCCAAGGCAACACTACACCGCTTTGGCAACGCCCGACGATGTCAAGGCATTCATGCAGCAACATCAGCCCGCCATGGCACTCGTATAGTGCGTCTCTCTTTTTAGTGTTCGTCATGTAAAGTTTTTTAATATGGATGTATCTTTGATGGAAGCCTCCTCTTCTTTTTCAGTGCTACCCGCTTGCACGGTTGTTATTCCCATGGCAGGTGCTGGGAGTCGGTTTGCAAAAGTGGGGTATACCAAGCCGAAACCCTTTATTGAGGTGTTAGGTCAACCCATGATTTGCCATGTACTTGAGAACCTCAAACTCCCTAACGCCCATTATGTGTTAATTGCCCGTGAAGCACATTTACAAGCAGAAGCTGAAACCGTTGCATGGATTAAAGCCCGTTACCCCGTGACGTTTCTTACCGTCAACGACCTAACAGAAGGTGCCGCTTGCACGGTGTTATTTGCCCACAAACACATGCCCCCTGAAGCCCCTCTATTGATTGCCAACAGTGACCAATTGGTGGATATTCCTATCGCTGATTACCTTCACGATTGCCATACACGCCACTTAGATGGGTCTATTTTAACCTTCCATGATACCGACCCCAAATGGAGCTACGCAGCCTTGGATACGCAAGGCTACGTCACCCATGTACGTGAAAAAGAAGTCATCTCCAACGAGGCAACCGTAGGCATTTATTACTTCACCAAAGCACGTACTTTTATAGAGAGTGCCTTAGATATGTTCGTACGGAACGACCGTGTCAATGGTGAGTTTTATGTCTGTCCTGCGTACAATTATGCCATTAACTCAGGTGCAAAAATAGGCGTATATCCTATTGCACAGGAAGCTATGCACGGCATTGGCACCCCTGAAGACCTTCAAGCTTACCTTGACCATAGGGCAGAGCGTCCTTAGGGTGAGGCATCATGACGCAGAATCCAGTCTGTATCTAATGACTGGATTCTATCAATCATAAGGACACCATCAAGATGGTCTATCTCGTGTTGAATGGCAACAGCTTCCAACATGGTTGCCTCGTGTTCCCATCGTACCCCTGCAACCGTGTAGGCTTCACACGTAAGTTTCGTAGCCCTTTTGGTGTTGGCAAGATATTGTGGAAAACTTAAGCACCCCTCCCGAACCCGCTTTGTACGACTATGGCTCAGGATACAAGGGTTAATAAACACTTGAGGTTGGTTTTTCGTCGTGCTGGCACTCATATCCAATACAAAAACCCGAAGCGACACCCCTATTTGCGGGGCAGATAAGCCCACACACCCATGAAACTGATACATCGTTTCGAGTAACGTTGTCACCAGTGCCTCCAATGCTTCTGAACCAAAGGCTTCAGGAGCGACAGGCTCACAGGGGGTACGTAACCCCTCATGGGGATAATACAAAATAGGGGAAGATAAAGTCATGAAAAAACCTACAACACACGGTGTGCTGATTCTGTTTGTATCAGAAAAGGAGAGGGGTTGATACTATTTTAGCACGTTTAGGGCGTATCTGGCTTCTCGTAGGAGGCTTTAATAAAGGAACTAATCCCACCTCTTGCAGAGAATTGACCTTCTACACGCACCCATTTGGGATGGCATGACATCACCACGTCATCTAAAATACGATTGACAACGTTCTCATAGAAAATCCCCATATTACGGTACGTGAGCATGTAATACTTCAGGGCTTTAAGTTCAAGGCACCAATCAATGGGTTCATATTCAATGATAATGGTGCCAAAGTCAGGCAAGCCTGTTTTAGGGCATACACTGGTAAACTCAGGAATCTCGATGCGAATGGTATAAGCACGCGCAGGGTATTGGTTTTCCCATGATTCAATCGCACCATCGTTAATCCATTTAGGTTGGTAGGGGACTTCAGCAGTAGGCACAGGATTGACAAAAGTATCGGTGGCGGTGTGGCATACACTTGTGAGTGTATCGCTGTTGGTGTTAGGAGGGTTTGTCATGGCTGGAACACTAGTAGATATCATAGAGGGCTAGCAATAAAAGACTAATCAGATAGAAAACTTATAGATAAAGGCGTAGGACATGAAGTATGACCTGCACAAGAGCCTGAAAAGACAACGCAGGAGGACACTGGCGGCTACGATGACGACTCACCCCATAATACCGAAAACACCCCGCAAGCTCAATAAAACAGAGGATTCTTTTCATGAGAGACACGCACAGCGTTTAACACAACGCTACAATGACGGTGTACGAGATAAGGTGTATGTACCATGGCTGGTTTGAGGTCATGTCACCCATCCGCATGCTTCCTCTTTTACGTACCGATTCTTTGTTTAATCAGGATGCCCTGAGGTTCTCACTACCCCTTTCTTTAAAATCTTCTTTTGGAGCCTGAACGGTCGTGGATATTACATCATTGGTAGGTTTGTTCATCGGGGTACTGGCCGTCTTAGTGGGACAGGTGCTTGAGTCGGGCGGAAACGTCATGTCGATTCTTACCTTGGTGCAACCTACAGCGTTCATGATTGTGATGGGGGGTACCACGGGTACCGTTTTGTTAGGTTTTCCAGCCAACGACCTCAAAGAAGCCTTTACAAGCCTAGGTCCTGTATTTGCACAACCTGACCCAACTTTGGTGAGTAACACCATTGAGCAAATCGTATCCTTGGCAACCAAAGCCCGTAAAGAGGGACTGCTTGCCCTTCAAAATGAAATTAAATCCATTGAACATCCCTTCCTAAAAAAAGGGCTTGAACTCATGACCGATGGGATTGATGCCCAACTCATTCGTGACATGCTTGAAACCGAAATAGGCTTTTTGGAAGAAAAAATTAACGGTGCTGCCAAAGTTTGGGAATCTGCGGGGGGGTTTGCCCCTACTGTGGGAATTCTTGGGGCGGTGTTGGGTCTGATTCACGTGATGGAGAACCTCTCTGACCCCTCTAAACTCGGGAGTGGTATCGCCGTAGCCTTCGTAGCAACCGTGTACGGGGTAGGATTTGCAAACCTGTTGTTTATTCCCATGGGGAGTAAGGTCAAATTAAAACGAAAACTTGAAATCCATTTGCAGGAAATGATGCTTGAAGGCATCATGGCGATTCAAGCGGGTGAAAGTCCCAACTTTATTCGTCAAAAACTCGCCGTGTTTGACCACAGCCACCATGACACAGGGGGCGAGGAGCATTAAGCAGCTACCATGGGGAAAAAGCATAAACACCCTGAACATGAAAACCTCGAACGCTGGTTGGTAAGCTACGCCGACTTTATTACCTTGCTGTTTGCAACCTTTACGGCTTTGTATGCCATGACGTTTTCAGAGCTACAAAAAATACAAACCTCCAAGGCAGAAGCTTTAACCGAGGGGTTTAAGTCGCAAAGTTTATTCTATGGTTTTGAGTCGTTATTAAAAGGACGTGCCTTGACAAACGCCAAAGCGAACCCTGTGGCAACAGACACTGGGGCAGGCGATGGCATTATGGGAGGGTACCAGCAGGTAAAGCCCTTTAAGATAGACCCTGAACTGGCTGATAACGGGACTTCTGCAACTGATAAACAGGCCTTTAAAGACCTTGCACAAGAAGTTGCCAAACTGAATGAGGACATGGCACAATTGGCCGAAGTGAAAGCCATGGCACAAGTGCCTGAAGGTCAAAAAGGGGCATTCTCTGAAACCGATGCACAAGGATTCAAGCCGCTACCCATTTCAGTGAGTTTACAGGAAAGAGGTGTACGGATTAGTTTTGATAGTCGGATATTGTTTAATTCAGGCAGTGCGGCATTGAGTCCTTATGTGAGTAAACTCCTTGCAAAGATGGCACAACATTTACGAACCTTGGCACAGGCACATCTTATTCATGTAGAGGGGCATACTGATAACTTGCCCATTCGTAGCCTACAGTTTCCCTCAAACTGGGAACTATCAGGTGCAAGAGCCTCAAGTGTTGTAAGATATTTAATTCAGCAACAGCGTTTACCAGCGTCAAAACTGGCTGCTGTAGGCTATGCGGATACGCATCCTGTGGCGAGTAATACAACCCTATGGGGACGGACTAAAAATCGTCGGATTGACATCATTATCCTCACAGCCGAAGAAACAAGAGATGAGGACCCCACCTATCAAGCACGCAGTGAAGTACCATTGAAGGTCACTTTAACCCAAGCCAAAAAAGCATTCCCCCTCGGGCAACAGGCTTCAGAGTCGGCCACACCTCGTATCACTGAAAGTACCCACACGCTCCCCACAAACCCCAAACCTCGTGAGGACAAGCCAAAAACTCCCTTATCCCAAGCATCATCTTCACAAACACCTGCTTCACCCGCCGAAGACGCTTACCGCATTCCTATTTATAATCAATCTGACCCCGAAAGTGCCTCAGACACACCTCCTTCTAACCCTGAAAAAAACCTCCCCCTTACAGAGACTCACTCAGGAGGAGGAAAAGCCAAAAACACTCCTTCAGGAAGAGGAGTTGAGGTCGAATACTTCCACAGTAAGCCTTGAAGTATGCTTGAATCAAAAGAGCATGTCATCAAGTAGTATTTTGGTAGACTTGGCACACAATCAGGGTATATACTCAGACCTCAGTTTCATTTTGCTCCCCTGTGCATTCGTCATCAAGAACCTGTCAAACACAACGTTTTTTTAACCAAAGAAAGGTGCATCCTCCCATGGAACTTGGCTATCGTATCGTGAATGACCTTGTCATCATGGATTTACAAGATGCTCGCTTCTTTTATCCTAAAACCCTTGTGGTAAAAAGTACCTTTTTGAACTTACTTCAAGAAGGACATCGCTACTTTGCCTTTAACCTTTCCCAAGTAGAAATGTTAGATAGTTTTGGCTTGGCGGTGATTGTATCGCTCCTGAAGCTATGCAAAAGCCGTAAAGGTGAGCTGGTGCTTTTTGGTTCACATGAGGCGGTCCTAAAACTTTTTGAAGTCACGCAAGTGGAGCGTGTCGTCAAAAACTTTGTCCATGAAGCACAAGCCCTTGAGCATCTTACCCGCTGTCAAGCGGAACAACCCGCTCAGTAAACAGAGCTTTTAGGATAGCAGCCCAAGCCGTTGATGCCATGCCAAGTGGTTGGTTTCTGGCATGGTCAGTGCTTCCTGCACGCCGTTACAGGGAGGGAAGGTAATACCTCTAAAGGGTTCATGCGGACTCATAAATAGCGTTCCCGTCGCATGGCATTCCGTCTGAAGAAGGAACGTTTTATCAGGTGGGTGAAGACTTACCACGTGCGACAGTACGTCGTACATAGCCTGTCTGGCTTCAGGATAGCCTACAAACCCTGCCACATGAATAGCAGTACGGGATTCAGGGGGAAGTAATGCTTGGCTTGCTTGGTGGGCTTCAATAAAAGGCTGAATTTGGGTGTAATAATAAATGGTATCCTTCAAAGCCCCATAAAGCACCACACGCTTCATGCCTTGTGCTAGGGCATACTGGATGGTCTCAAGGGTTTGGTTTTCAGGACAAATGCTATGCACAATGCCCGCCACGTGTTCAGGCTTTTCGGGGGAGCGGTGTAGGGTATCCGCATAAAACAGGGGAAACGTCTCAGGGGCATGCACAAGTTTACAAACCGTGTCCGCACTCTGAAGATAGGCTTTTGTTTTTGAATCGTGCTTTATTAACCCATGACACGTGTAAAGGGTTTGGTGGCAGTGCGTTGCTGGCATGAAAGTGTGCCACACATTTCTGAAACAGGTTTCAAGCTGGGCTTGTATCCCATGAAGACGTTTTTGCCAACGACGGTATTTTTTCTTGGCTCTAGTGGCTTCTCTTGCAAGGGTTTGGTGGAGATAAGCAATACTATGAGAAGCAACAAGATAATCCGCCATATCTCGATGGATGACGTGCGTAAAGGGCTGATGTCCCCCCTCATCCTCGGCAGGGTTGAGTTTGAATGAAGTAAGCGGATGAACCGTAACGGGTTTAAGCGTTTCGTTTTCAACCCTAAGGGCTTGGGTTGCCAAGGGGTGTGCCGTGTTGTGTGCGTAGTAGTGTACGTCAAAGCCATTCGCTTGCAAGTAACACGCAAGATGATAAAATGCCAGCCCTTCCCCTGAGGGGTATTTAGTACCTGACACCATCGCCACACGAGTAGGCATGGGTGTTTTTTCAGGGGTACGCATCATCATGGAAGCACCGGGGATTTCAAAACATCAAATAGTACAAACGAGTTTAAAAAAGGGGTTGTTTAAGCAAACGCTATCAAAAAGCGACCCTAGCACAGCAGGGGTTTAGACTTTTAATGATACGTGAAGGACATGCTTTTGTGAATGGTATCGTTTAGGTGCTGTTTGAAAATTAAAGCATGTTGACTATTTTTTTGTATCCAGAAAGCCCAAACGCCCAACGTATAAGCAAAAGATGGATACCGATTTTCATCGGTATGACGTGAATGGCTCAACGTATTTTTTACATATCCCACACTAAAATAACCCCTCCGCTAACGGTACGGTTACAAGCCTTAGCCTATCACAGGTGAGCCTCTACTTTTTGCAAACAGCCCCTAATAAGAGACATGAAAATATCTGTAATGACACGCTTTAAGCCTATTCGGCAAAGCCTCTTGAGTATGTTATGACTCTAAAAGATAGCATCCGTATTATGTTTCAATTACCATAGGCATGCCTTTGAGTTAAGGCATTCGTTTCAATAGCACTATTGTGTCATTAACGATGTTGTTTAAAAACGCATTCACCTTAAAATGTATAGCACTTCATTTCTTATAGGTCTTTAAAGAAAACATATGATAACCACAACCACACATGTAGGTTTGGCTTTGCCGTGCAAGCCAAAGTCCTCAGAGTTTGCACCTGCTCATACTTACAGACAAGCAAACCGCCAAGGCTTATCGTCCTTTTATCGTTTTGGTAGTGCATTACCACTTACGCAAGACACCTATCAAAGTAGCCTCCCAAGTAGCCCTAAAAGTACCTTAATTCCAAGTTTAGAAACCATGTTTAAGCCAGATACAAAGGCACTAGAGGCTTTTTTCAAAGCTTTCCCTGCCGAGAAAGACCTCTCCTTTGCAGGCGATAATTTTGGACCTGCTGACCCTAAGTTTTTGAGCGTTTTAGGGGCTTCCTTACTGCTACCTCACATGACCTATCAAAAAGGTGGCCCTCTTTTAGCACATAGCCAAAAGGTTTTACAGAAAGCCTTTACAGGTAATACGACAGACCCCTTTGTCTCTTTCTTCTGCCCTACAGGGACTTCCGCAGGGCGTTTAGTGATGATGCCTGTTTTACGTTCTGTGGATGGTATTGTTTCAGCAGATAATGCCCACTTATTAAACCGAGAGTGCGGTAGTCATCATCGCTTAAATCCCTCAAGTGTTTACAGCTTACCTACGAAAAATGGAAAACTTGAAGTCCAAGCGTTTTCAGACTTCTTAAAAACTTATGATAAACGAGGTTATTGGAAATATCCCAACGCACCTAAGCCCAAGGTACTCTCTTTATCACAACCAACTGAATACGGCGGTGCCTATTCAGATGAAGAGGTAAAAGCCTTTGCAAAGATGGCTCACGACCACGGCATGTTGCTCCACATGGACGGTTCAAGGCTATTTTACCTAGCGGGTAAAACGAATAAAACACTCAAACAACTGACGACTGACCTCGGGGTAGATATGCTTTTTATTGGGGGGAGCAAAAATAAAATGGCTATGGCAGAAGTGGCTATTTTTACGCCCAATTTCTTTAAAAATGCCAAAGGTTTTAGTCGTCACGATACCCCTGAAAGCCTTGCATTGGATTTAAAGTCCTACGCTAAACAGTATGGATTCAACGTTGGACAAGCTGTGGGTGCTGCTGCACAATTTGCCTATGCTTTGGAAAGTGGTCATGCTATGAAACTCACCCAAAAAGCCTTTGAACAAGCACAAAAGCTTGAAAAAGTGCTTTTAAGTGTCCCTCATACCAAACTGGCTTCATCTACTGAAACAAACGTTGTATTGATAAGTATGCCTCAAGAGGTACTTAAGCCCTTACGAGAAAAATATGAAGTCATGGTATTTCCTGACTGTGATAAGGAAACCCGTAACCCCATTGTACGCTTCATGACAACAGGAGGCACCACTGACAAAGAGATTGCAACGCTTGAAAAAGACTTGAAACACTTCGTTTCAGAAGCTTACCCTCAAGCAGCATCCCAAAAAGCCAAGGCTTCATAGGACAGGGTAAATCTTGTTTCGACCTCTCCCCTCTCTGTTAATGAGGGAGGGGAGGTCACGGTTTGAAGTAAATCTTTTTACTTGCATCGCACGACCCATATGGCAACCCTTATTTAGGTTAAGCGTGTGCGTGTGAAACCAACATGGGCTTCTTCCATTGGCTTCTTTGATATTTTATCTCTACGGAGTATGCTAGGTTACTGTGAATGCTAAGACGTGTTTAAACCCAGTGCTTTGACTAAATCTATTTTTAAAATGGTGGGCCCAGTAGGATTCGAACCTACAACCAAGGGATTATGAGTCCCCTGCTCCACCATTGAGCTATAGGCCCCCATCGCTACTACCATAATACAAGGGGCGGGTATGTGGCAAGCCTCTTCTTCCTGTTTTAACTGTAAAAACGCTTTTAAAGAACCCTAATCCTGTGCTATAGTAACGTTTCAATGGGGTGAGCCTCGTCATAAGGGGTTCCATCTGCCACTTGTGTCTTATATTTGTATGTGCTTTGTTGCGTCAACCCTTGTGAGAGCTTCTTGACCCCACGTGTATATTGAACAGCTTGATGTCCACAATTTTAAATCCTTCACAGGCACCACGAGCATTCCTTTCCGACCTGGGTTTACCACCGTGTCAGGACCTAATGGCTCAGGGAAGAGTAATATTATTGATAGCATCCTGTTTTGCTTAGGGCTTTCATCAAGCCGTACCATGCGTGCTGAACGACTCACAGACCTTATCAATAATCGTATTACGGCGGCTCATCGAGAAGCCTCCGTCACGATTCATTTTTTCGACCCCGTCACCCAAGACCGCATGCAAGTAGCACGTCGTATTAAGCAAAACCCGCAAGGCTACACCAGCACGTATATTTTGAATGGGCGTAACAGCTCTCTTACAGAGATTCATGAACGTCTTGCAAAACATCATGTGTCTCCAGGATGTTATAACGTCATGATGCAAGGCGATGTGGCGGGTATTGTGAATATGCCCGCAGGGGAACGGCGCAAGATTCTGGATGAAATGGCAGGGGTTGCCGAGTTTGACCGTAAAATAGAGCTTGCCGAAAAAGAACTTTTCACCGCCAAAGACACCATTGAAAAACAAGGCTTACTGATGCTTGAGTTTAAAGAGCGTTTATTTCAGCTGGAGAAAGAAAAAGAAAAAGCCTTACGGTACAAGACCCTCCGTGATGAACGCCATGCCACAGAAACCCGCCTTATGATTTTAAAGGTAAGGCTGTGGGAGTCTGTCATTAAGCAAGCCGAGATTCAAATTGCCCAGCTTCAAGAGGAAAAACAAGCCGACAAAGCTTCTCTACAAGCACTTGATACTCAAAGAACGCAAGTGCAAGCACAGTTAGCCACGCTGGCTCAAACTTTACAACGCCAAGGAGAACAAGAACTCCTTGACCTTAAAAGTAAAATGATGGGCATTGAGATGCAAAGCAAACGTGCCGAGCATCAGTTACAGACCCTTGGTCAGGAACGCACCTCACTGAAAAACACCCTGCATCAACTTGACCTCCAAGTGCAGGGGCTTATGCAGTGGGTGGCAAGTCACCAAGACACTGAAACAACCTATCTACAGGAAAAACAAGGGCTTGAGGCTGAGGCACAGGCAGCACAAGAGGCACTGGAGGCTTTTTCAACCCGCTGGGAGGAAGCTCAAAAAGCACAGCAAGCCAAGAATGCCGAACGGGATGCCCTCCAAGTGGACATCCGAGAACAACAGCAGCTCGTGAACAAACTCGAGCAAGAGCTTATGAGTATCGAGGGTAAACTTTCTCTTCTGGATGCTAAACACGCACAAGCCAATGAACGTGTCACAACACTGCAAACCCAAGCCCATCATCTTGAGGCACGTCTTACCCGTATTGAGGATGAACACACCGACACCCTCGCCCTCATCCAAGAAACCGAAGAGCGAATAGCTTCTTGCAAAGGACGTATGCAACGCCTTGAACAAGAGTTACAGGCCCTGCAACAAACCTTCCAAGAACACCGAGAAAAGCTTGCCCAAGCTGAAACACAGAAGCGTGTGATTGAGGAAATGACCTTTCAACGGGCTGTAGAAGTAGTGCTTAAGGAATCACCCGAGGGGGTACACGGCACCATTGCACAGCTTTGTAGCGTGATGGATGCGGAACATTTAACGGCACTTGAAATTGCCCTTGGGGGACGTGTACAAAATTTGGTCGTTGACCATGACGGGGTTGCACAGCGTTGTATTGAACTGCTTAAGCGCCGAGGGGCAGGGCGTGCCACATTTTTACCCCTCAACAAAATTAAAAGCTACCCCATCCCTAACAGTTTGCCTCATGGGGCGGGGGTCATAGATTTTGCCATTAACCTTCTAGCGTTTGACCCTTGTTATGACACGGTATTTAGCTTTGCCCTTGGGGATACGCTGATTGTTGACACCTTGGAAGATGGGCGAAGACTTCTTGGAAAATACCGTATGGTGACCTTAGATGGTAGCTTACTTGAAAAGTCAGGTGCGATGACAGGAGGCGGACAAGCCCCGCATCGTCACGGACAACGCGCGTTACTTCAGGTGGGACTAACCCCCAGCCAAAGCCTCAAAGATGTGGCACAAGAGGACAGTCTTGGTGTACTCAAACAACAAATGTTTGATTTACAAGAGAGTATCCGTAAACGACAAGAACACTTTAAGAAAGAAACCCAAACGCTCGACGTATTACGTCATGAACACCAAGCCCTCACGCAAAAACTTTCTCGGTTTCAAACCGCTACGGAAGAACTTCAAACACAACATCAAGCCCTCTTGGCAGAAATGGTGAGTCTTCAAAGTGAGCAGCCTTCTGCAAACATTGAAGCGTCTCAAGTCTCACAAGATGCCCAAGTCCGTCAGGTACTCCTTTCGGACAAACAAACCCTTGAAGAAACCCATGATGTTGAAGCCCGCCACCTCGAAAATCTGCTTGCCGAACTGGCTTCTTTTGATATGGCACAGCCTGGAGACGGCACTCAGGAAAGTCAACAATTCCAGCAGTTGAGTCGTCAGTTACAGCATTTGCAAAAACAGCTCACTCAGCTTGAAAAACACTACGAGCAGACTAAAGCAGAGATGCAACGAAAGCAAGATGCCTTGGCACGGATGAAACAAGACCAACTCAAGGCTTTAGAGCGCCTTAGTATCATGGATACTGAAGAATCAGAGCAACGCCAAGTCATGGCTCAATCGCAAACCGAACTGCACCAACTGAGCATCCAACAACGTGCCTTGGAGGCCGAGCTTAACAGCCTACACCAAGAACGTCAAACCCTCCAAGAAGCACTGTTAACCTTGGAGCGTCAACGTGCAGAACATGAAAGAACACAACAACGCCGAGATGAAGCGATTTTAGCTTGGCAAGCACGGCGTAGAGAAGCCGAACAAGGGCTTACCGATGGACTCACCCACTTAGAGGAGGAGGGGCTATCCGCCACAGCCCCTGAACCACATCCCGCTTTTGGGGAACCCATGCCTGAGCAAGCCTTGCTTGATAGCCTCGCTAAATGGCTTACCGATGCAGCACGTAGGCTACAAGCCATGGAACCCGTGAACATGCTTGCCCTTGAAGAATATGACGTGTTGCAAGCCCGCTACACAGAAATGCAAACCAAGCTTGAAACCTTGGCCGAGGAGCGAGAAGCCCTCCTGAGCCGTATCGAGCATCAAGAGTCTTTAAAAAAAGTAAGTTTCATGAAAGCCTTTGAATTTGTGAATGAAGCGTTTGTGACGATTTTTGCCGAACTTTCCGACGGTATCGGACGCTTGATTCTCACGAACCCTGATGACCCGCTTCGCAGTGGCTTAACCATTGAGGCACAACCCCGAGGTAAAAAAATGCAACGGCTTGAGTCGATGAGTGGCGGTGAAAAGTCACTGACCTCTTTGGCGTTTGTCTTTGCCTTGCAACGGTATGCACCAGCCCCTTTTTATGCACTGGATGAGGTGGATATGAACCTTGATGGGGTGAATGCCGAAAAACTGGCACGTATGGTACGGCGTGAAGCACACAAGGCACAATTTTTGGTCGTTTCTTTACGGAAACCCATGCTTGAAGTATCCGACCAAACCATTGGTGTCACCCAACGCCGTGATGGGTATACCAAGGTAACAGGGTTACGGGGTGTGAGCGACCTTCTGCCCGCTTCTGGCAACCATGAGGGCCTTACAAACGAGACCACCCCACCCGCCGCCATACCCTCTGAGCTTTCCCTCGAAGCCCCCGCACTCACGCTTTCCTCCTAAAATAAAGTGCTTTCGCTTTTTGTCTATCATTTGCCTATTGTGTCGCCATTTTTTGTCCTTAACAGGATGCCTCACCCCCTATGATGTTTTCACAACCTGTCGATATATCCACCGATGCCCAACAGGCAGGACTACCCTTAGACCTCCTTACCCCCGGGCATACGCCCCAAGGTGGGGACGGTTTGGAGCTTTTACTCGATATGGCGACTCGAGGGGATATTGACCCTTGGGATGTGGATATTATTCAGGTTGCAGAAGCCTATAGTAGTGCCATGCAAGATGCAACCGCAGATTTGGACCACACACAAAAAGTGGCTGAAACAGACGAATCAAAACTAAAACGACTCGGCAAAATGCTGTTATACTTGGCGATTCTTTTACGCATGAAAAGCGACTTGCTTCGAGGAGAAGACCCCTTTCGTCCTGTACTTGAGGATGCCGATTTTTCCGAGTTGCCCCCTGAAGACCCTGAATGGGGAACCTCCTTCGATGATTGGGATGGCTTTCACAGTGGGCATACTGATGAAGCGGATGCTTCAGAACACCCTCAAGCCCAAGATTGGGGTATCCCCGCCTTAGCGGGAATGAGCCTTCCTAAATCACCCTTTGATATTCTGAAAGCTGCCCTTGTACGCCGCACCAGTGCAAAACAGCCCCGTGTACGACGGGTTACTTTGGAGGACCTCATTAAAGAACTTCAACGGTATGATGATATTGAGGAGACCCTCCAACAAAAAGCGCAACTCGTGAAAAGCCAAGACCGTCGTCAAAAAGTACGTGATTACAGTCAGCTCAGTACGGAAGCCATTAAAGAAATGGCTCATGAGGAGTTTCATGAGGAAGTGATTTTACAGGTACTTGCAACGTTGAAGCATCATTGGCTCTCTATCGGGGTAACAACCCCCACACTGGACGAGCTATCTCACGAAACCCAAACCCATACGGTATCGCCTCCAGCTAGCCGCTCTTGGCAAACCAGTGTGGAGGAACTGGCAAACTTAAGCCAAGAAGACCGCCTAACAACGTATCTCTCCTTGTTGTTTCTCTATACACGGGAACATATCGACCTACATCAACCCACATGGTACGAGGATACCCTCATGATTGGGCCGTGGGATAAGGACCTCTCACAAACCTAAATCAGCCCATGCACTACTATCTTTTGTTTTGTCCTCCTGCACACAGTGGCAGGGTATTTCTAGGGGGATAGAAACCCCTTACTCTTGAAGCCGATGTTCTTTCAGCCGCCTTCCCGCCATACACTCTTCAGACGCTGGCAATATAGAAAAGGGTACCGAGATTCATTGGTTGATGAAGCCTATACCCCACCCATACTTGCCGATACCACTGATACTGAGGTCTTTCTTGGCATACGGGATATGTCAGACACACCGCTTACGCTCCATCCTCTGCAAGTCGCATGTCCTTACGCACTCAGTGAAAAGCAGCGGCTTTACAAAGCAAAGTTTCAGGCTCATGAGGAAGCCACCTACCACGTCACACGGTGGCTTTGTGACGGGCTTTACACCCTCTTACACCACTATCCTGACGTGAAAGTTTGGATACCACTGATGATGCCCGCCCGCCATACTTATACGCCAGCGCATCCTAACCTGAGACAAAAACTACACATACAATGGCAACGTCTTTGGAGCTTTCCTGACTTATTAACTGATATTTTCTATGCGGGGCATTTTCATGCTTTGTGGTCTGAACGCCCCTATGGACAAGATACCCCATGTCCGCTACGATTACCCAGCCAACAGCCGCTAGGCTGGCAGTCTCTTTCGGGAGATACCATCCATCCATGGCCACTTACCCCACAGCATGCCCTCGAAAACAAAACAGAGCGTATGATGAATCGTCATGCGGGTCAGCTCATGTGTGACCCCGCCTTTACCACTTGGCTTCTCAACGCCCATAGCCACCTCAATACAACGCCTCTCACACAAGCTACCCACACAACACACACTATCGGGTTATGGGTCATAGATGACTTATACACAACAGGAGCAACCATGCGTGCCATGTTGACAACACTCCTTAAAGCCCATCAAGAGGGTGCTTGGCATCGTGCAGGCGTCTCAAGATGTCAGCCATGGGTCTCTTTACACATTCCGCTGGTGTAAAGTAGGTTGACCCTTAAAGTTCCCAGCAGCTTGCTACTAACGCAAAGGGTGGCTAAAAGACCATGAAGTACGTCCTATGCTCGGTTAAGAAACCGAATTTAGCAACACTACTGCTTCTGTCTATGCTGAGGTATACTATCATGTAACACGCCTCCTCATTCTGGTTCCACTAAAACGCTTGAAATACCCCCGCCACCCAATGCCCAGCACCGCTTTTCATGTGATGACCCTCCCCAGCCATACACCCATCATGCCTGAAGCACATTTGTACCAAGAACTTCTCATGCTTTTTCAGAAACAAAAGCGTTCTGAAGCAGAATGTCAAGCACTCCGTCTAGCCTACCGTTATGGGTGCATTAAGCATTGTGGGCAAAGACGCAAAAGTGGTGAAAACTACATCACCCATCCGCTTGCTGTGGCCTTACTACTTGCACACATCCCCATGGATACGCCCACGGTTCTGGCAGGTATTTTACACGATACGCTTGAAGACACCAACGCTAAAGCAGACGAGGTGCGTCGTTTATTTGGTGAAGAGGTTCTCATTTTAGTAGAGGGTGTGACGAAACTCGGGAAGTATAAGTTTTCGACTGAGCAAGACCCTCAAGCGGAAAATTTCCGTAAAATGTTTCTCTCTATGGCACAAGACAGCCGTATTATGATACTGAAACTCGCAGACCGTGTGCATAACATGCGAAGCCTAGAGAGTCTTCGTCCTGACAAACAACAACGCATCGCCAAAGAAACCCTTGAAATTTTTGCCCCTCTTGCCAATCGTATCGGGATGGGGAATATGCGTGCCGAGCTTGAAGACCTTTCCTTCAAGTATCTTCACCCTGAACCTTATGCAGAAATTCGTACAGAGGTTATTGACACCCAAGAGGAGCGAGAAAAAACCCTCAAAGAAGTTAAAACCAAGATAGAAGGCATGCTCCTAGAGTATCACCCCCACATGACTGGTAAAGTCAAAATTAAAAGCCGTGTCAAAAATGCGTACAGCATTTACAAAAAGATGCAACGGCAACAAAAACCTCTATCGGAAGTGTATGACATCAGTGCCATTCGTCTCATTGTCCAGCAAGAGCATGAATGCTATGAAGTACTCGGGGTGATTCATAGTGCATTTCAGCCTATCCCTGGGCGGTTTAAAGACTATGTCGCCCTCCCTAAAAATAACCAATATCAGTCTCTTCATACCACTGTCATTGGACCCAAGGGTCGTCCCCTAGAGTTCCAGATTCGTACCGAATCAATGCACCGTGTCGCAGAATACGGGATTGCAGCCCACTGGGTGTATAAAGATGCGGGGCATGCCTGTGCGGGTAGTAAGGAGCAAAAACAGTTCTCGCTTCTTAAACAAATGCTCGAAATGCGTGAAGAAACCGACGATGAAGACGCACGTAGCTATGTGGAATCTGTCAAACTCGATTTATTTTCAGATACTCTGTTTGTTTTTACCCCAAAAGGTAGGCTTGTCACACTTCCGCTGGGGTCTACCCCCATTGACTTTGCTTACCATATCCATACTGAAGTGGGGCATACCTGTGCGGGTGCCATGGTGAATGGTAAGCCTCAACCGCTTGACCGTCCACTCAAAAACGGGGATATTGTCCAAGTCATTACCAATAAAAAAGCCACCCCACGCCTTGACTGGATTAACATGGCGCAAACCCAGATGGCTAAAAGTCGTATTCGTCAGTGGTTCAAACGTACCTTCCGTGACCAACACTACCAGCAAGGGAAAATGCTCCTTGAGGCAGAACTTACTCGCCCTAAGTTTGATGACCATTATAAATCAGGACGTTTATTAGAGGTTGCCAAGGAGCTTAATTATCAAACCCTTGAAGACCTCATCGTTGCCGTGGGGTATGGTGAATGTGGCTTACCTAAGGTGCTGAGTCGTTTAAAAAAACAAGCCCTTTTGCAAGAACTCTCTCCTCAAATGCTCGCCCGCATACGTATGGATAGACGCTACCGCAACCAAGCCCATAAAAAGGGTAAAGCTGGGCTTCATAGTTATGGTCATACCAACCCTAAACTTGATACCGACATTGAGACAACCACCAGCAGTACCACTCAGACATCATCCACACAGCCTGTACAAGGGTCTCAGGCTCATCCAGTGCTTCATCCCCATGAGCGTGAACAGCCTACAACGCCTGAAACCGCCTCCAGCGTTCCCACGGAGCAAACCAACACAGAAGCTGAACCAAAAACAACTACGCTGGAAAGCCTTCAGGGCGTACTGTACCAAGTGGCACGGTGTTGTCGTCCCATTCCTGGTGACCCTGTGGTAGGGCTTATCACGCGCTCTCGTGGGGTCATGATTCATCGTGAGGGATGCGAAAATCTCCTCAGTGCCAACCATGACCGACAACTCCAAATCACATGGTCTGAAACCACCCTTGTGGCGGGAGCTGATGGACGACCCATGAAACGGACAGGTGGGAAAGCCCCGCTACACCCAGTCACCCTACATATTGAGGTCATTGACCGTCTTGGGGTACTCAAAGACATCCTCACGCAAATTACGGATAGTCATACCAATGTTGCAGACGCACGAGTAAAAAGACTCCAAGACGACCAAACGGTCATGATTGAAATCACCGTAGATGTTGAAAACCTTGCTCAGCTCAACCGAGTGTTGAACCACGTGCGACGTGTTCCCGACCTCATTAGCATTCGTCGTGGGACACATCGACCCAATAAATCCTAAAAACGCATGCGTCTTTACGTCATTCCGCATGGCGTTACGGGGGGCTTTATCTATGACCCACACAAATGGCTACACGACCCCATGCAGCGTTTGGCACTTCCCGTATACCACCACATCGACAAACCCCGTTGTAGGATTGACCCAAAACGCCTCTTTACGTCGCCCCTCCTCTTGAAATCCAAGTTTTAGAGCTAAGCGGCACATTGCCTCATGGGTAATCGGTGTACCACAAGCAATGCGATGTAAACCGAGCTTCTCGAATCCGTGTGTTAGCAGTGCAGCACTTGCTTCATAGGCATACCCCTGTCCTTGATGTGCCGTACTCCCAAGCACAATCGCATACTCTCCGCTCCGATGTACCCAATCCAGTTGCGTGAGTGCAATATTGCCAATATGTTCCATCGAGGTTTTTGCGATAATAGCCAGTACGATACCTTGGTGCTTTTGCATCATGGTATGGGTCTCGGTAATATACCGCTGGGCTTCCTCTATGGTGTAGGGAAACCGGCCATGGCGGGTAAGCTGTGTGGCAGGGTGTTGTGCCTGCAACCAAGTAAGGTAAGGCGTGGTGGATAAGGCATCCTCAGCAACAAGAGGACGTAGTATCAGACGTTGCGTTTCCAAGAAAGCAGGTTGCGGCGCAGTGAGAGAAGTCAAGGCACGTGTCATGGTTGCAGGGGTCTCTTTTTACGAAGGGGTTGGTACTGGACAGTTAGCCCAGAGGTCAGGCGGAGGGGGCGCCGTGGCAGGGTCAAAAGCCTGTTGGGTAATCGCATCCTCAATAAACCCACCCCCGTATAATTCGGTGTCTTCAGGGCAGTAAAACGCCGCAATTTGCCCTTTGGTGATGGATTGTACAGGCTCGGCAAAGGTCACTCTAAAGCGTGTGCTACCTACTGCAAGGGGAGCAACCCAAGCTTTTTGAGGCGGCGTATTATAACGGAATTTCACCATGCTCGTAAACCCACCCTCCGTGACAAGGCTGGGAGGGACTTGGAGCCAGTTAATATCAAAGGCTTCCAAGGAGCTTGCTTGAAGATGATGTGCATCGCCAATATAAACAGTATTGGTACTGGCATCCGTTTTTACGACATACACAGGACGACCCGCTGCAACTTTCACCCCTTTACGCTGCCCTACGGTAAAGAAGTAATACCCGTCGTGTTCCCCAACCACTTTCCCAGTGTCAATATCTATAATTTTACCTTGTGTCGTACCTAACGCTTGTTTGAGGTAGTTTGCTTGTCCATCCAACACGAAACAAACATCCATACTTTCTTTACTATAAGCCGTAGGAATGCCGACTTCTTTAGCGAGGGCAACCACATCAGGTTTTATCCAGTTACCGAGTGGGAAAATCGCACGGTCAATGTCATGCGTACGTACTTTAGAAAGCATGTAGGTTTGGTCTTTACGGGGGTCTCTTGCACGGAGGACATGGGTACCACGCACCGATTTTTGTAAACGTACGTAATGTCCTGTTGCGACGTAGTCTACACCGAGCTGCTCTGTTGCGTATTTCAAGAGAAGCTCCCACTTGACGTATCGATTACACTCTACGCAAGGATTGGGTGTAAGTCCCTTTAAATAGGACTGCTGGTAGTAGTCCATCACATAATGAGAGAATTCTGCACGGAGGTCGACGGTATCGAAATCGCAGCCAAGGTCTTCACATACCCGCCCTGCATTAACCAGTGCATCATTACAACAGGCACCAGGCCCATTCAGTGTCCATGCTGTGAGTCCTACAATCTCATGCCCCGCTTTTGCTAAAAGCCAAGCCACCACGCTACTATCTACGCCACCACTCATGGCCACGGCAATACGACTCGGTTTTTCAGGAAGCCAGTTGGGCAACAAGGAAGAAGCAGTATAGGAAAGTGCGTTCGTAAGAGCCATCAGGAAAGCCTATGCGGGTTAAGGTAAGGGTTGCTGTTAGGATGAAGATGAAGATTAAGATGAAAAGGCTAAATTTAAAATAGTGTGTTGGAGCGTCGTCATGTGTTCAAAAGCTTCAGGCGTGTCATGATGAATATTATGTATATGCAGTAAACCATGAACACACAGCATCCAAAACACCCATTGCGAGCGAGGCATACCTGAAGGGGGCGTTTGAAGAAAGGGGTATTGATACGTTTGTTTATCTTCTTCGGATAAGGACTCAGAGAAGCGAGGCTGTATGACCCAAGGCACACATACGGCAATACTCCCCACTAAAAGAGGTTCAGGGGGGTGCTGTAAGGAGGGGCTATCGGCAATGGGTTGAGAAAGTCCCTCAAAGGCTTGCATACTGTGAAGCACTTCTTGTAATACCCGCCCTTGCCACATAGGAAAAGACAATACATCGGTAGGTGCATCCTCTTGACGCTGTTCGAGATTAAGGGCTTGGATGCCTTCATAGTCGGTCAACATCCACTCAATGGAAAAGGGGATATGATGAGGACTCATGGTGATAGCATCACACACGGCACTGTAGCACCCTAATGTAGCAGGGGCATACATGACCTCACTAAAAGCCTGATGAAGCTGATGGGCTTGCTGTTGCCAATGCGTAAGGGTTTCAAATCCTAGGGCTTGCAGTGCTTCTGTAAGTGTCGCAGCCGAGGTGTCCCATGGGACAAACTGCCATTGTGGTCGTTGTTTTTTACACGAGGACGCATCCCCATCATCAGCCCCCTCAATGACAAGAAGCTCACAGTTTTCCAGAGGTTCTTGTAACCACGATGACCACGGAAGAGACTCAGAAACAACGGATGCCATGGCGGAGGGGTTCCTTATTACGACTTAACTTCAATGTGACTTTATCCATCTGCTTCCTTCAGCATACGTTAAGAAGGGGGCGGGTTCAATCAATCTCACAAAAAGAGTAGGGCAATCGCAGAGATAAGTTATGGTATAATCAAATGAATCTGAACTCCCCATCTTAAATCATCCTCCTCCTTGCTCTTAGTGCTTAATGACTACGATACCTTATGCCATGACTGCTTCATCCACTTGCTTGTTTCCTCAAGCTGCCATGCAGCCTGACCTTTCCCCCTATTGTCAAGTCGCAGAAGTGCCTTTTATCGGCACATTACTCAGCGACCAATGGACACCCATGCAAGTGTTTGCGGCTTTACAACAAGAAGTATCGTCAGAGACATCAAGTGCTAAGATGCCTCATGGTATTTTATTGGAAAGCACCGAAGGGGATACACGCCTTGCACGGTACTCCATGATAGGCTATAGCCCCAGTTTTGTGATGGTGTGCCGAGACGGCACAACCCACTTAGAAGACCCCCATACGCAAACCCCTGTGTACACCCATCAGGGCGATACTTTATCTCTCATGTCGAGTGTACTGTCAACCCTTTTCACGCCGCAACATCAAGCCCTGTGCCATACCCATGAAGGATTGTCCGATTTACCTTTTGTTGGCGGCTGGATGGGGTATATGGGCTACGGACTCACCACCCAATTGGATGCCATTCCAGCACAGCCGCATAAACTCCCTGCCCTCCAAGACATCCCCGAGTGTACGATGGGGTTTTACAAAACCTTTTTGGTCTTTGACCATTTGTATCGTCGGTTACATTTTGTATCTTGGGAGCCTCAAACAAAAGCGGATGCCCTGTGGGTATCCCTTCAAGCATGCCTACAAAAAGCCTCCACAGTACTCAAACCCCTCACACTTCCCAACACTTGGCTTAAGCATACGCTTGCACAATCAGGGCTTGACCCCAGCGTGACTCCTGCCATGACCCCCGAGGCGTTTCAAGAGGCTGTACGGAGCTGTAAAACGCTTATCACCCAAGGCGAAGTCTTTCAAATTGTGCTTGCCAATGCGTTTGTGAGGCGTTGTACCCATGACCCCCTCACCATTTATCGTTATTTACAGGCACTCAACCCCTCACCCTATGGATATTATGTTCAATTTCCTCAAGGGGCCTATTTGGGTGCTTCCCCCGAAACATTTGTAGAGTGCGGGCTACTTCCTCTCCACAGTGTTTCAGGAGCATCAAGTACGTCTGATTCAGCCCCTCTTCGATATATCAAAGTCAAATCGCTTGCTGGTACACGTCCTCGTGGTACAACCCCACAAGAAGATGCACGTCTTGCCCGTGAACTCCAAGCCGACCCCAAAGAACGTGCCGAACATGCCATGTTGGTTGACCTAAGCCGCAATGACCTCGGACGGGTTTGTCAAATAGGTACGGTCAAAACAGGCACCATTGCCGAAGTACTCTACTATACGCATGTGATGCACCTAGGCACAGACATTGAAGGGATACTCGCCTCCGATAAAACGGTGTTTGATGCACTTGCAAGCTGTTTCCCAAGAGATACCGTCACAGGAGCCCCAAAAATTAGAGCCATGATGCACCTGAGTCAACTTGAGCCTTACCAACGAGGGATTTATTCAGGCATGGTTGGTACACTGGATGCCCGTCATACCCTCAATAGTGCCATTGCGATTCGCTCGCTTACACTCAACACACGTCAAGAAGCGGTGGTGCAAGCGGGTGCAGGCATTGTGCATGACTCCGTCCCTGAAATGGAATTCCTTGAAACGTGTAATAAAGCACGTAGTATTTTAAAAGCCATTGATATTACTGAGGCTCTTTGCTAACGCCATGATGCTTACTTCTTCTACCCAAAGCTTACTCTTACTTGATAACTTTGACAGCTTTACCTTTAACTTGTACCAAATGGTACAACAAGCCGTTAACCAGCTTGCACTTCCTTACGAAGTCAAGGTATACCGTAATGATGCCCTTTCGTTTGAAGCGATTCAAGCCATGGCACCCAAAGCGATTATTTTAAGTCCTGGCCCTGGACATCCTGCCATCCAAGACGATTTTCGGGTATGTGCCGATGTGTTAACACGCTATGGTGAATTACCTCATCGTCCGTCAGTTTTAGGCGTATGTTTAGGGCATCAAGGCATGGTACACTATTTTGGTGGACAAGT
Organism: Vampirovibrionales bacterium; assembly: GCA_044346175.1. GTDB lineage: Bacteria > Cyanobacteriota > Vampirovibrionia > Vampirovibrionales > JAJTHC01 > JBJTUH01. The sequence continues at coordinate 99,361 of JBIIZQ010000001.1, read as the reverse complement.
GATTACAGCCCCTGAAATGATGCACGGTAAAACCTCTGACATTACACTCCTAGAGCTTGAAGATGCTTTATGGCAAGGGGTTTCCAACCCGCTTACAGTGATGCGGTACCATTCGTTAGTTGCAGACCCTGACACCCTCCCTTCATGTTTTAAAGTCACTGCGACTTACGGCAACACCATCATGGGGATACGTCACACGCAATACCCGCTGAGAGGTGTACAGTTTCACCCTGAGTCGATTGGTACGCCTGAGGGTCAAAAACTTTTGAGTAATTTTGTGAGTCTTTGCATTTAACCTACTTGTGTAGACGTGCCTTGATGCGTCAGTTCAAATAACAGACGTCATACGGTTTATAGGTAATATCGATTCTAAAGGATAGCTTGGTCATGATGCACGCCCCTCCTCCTTCCTCTCAAGACCCTCAACACACGCCCCCTCTATCAGACCCTACCGACGCAACCCTCTACTGGAATGGCTGGACGGAAGACCCTCCCCAAGCTTGGACTCCTGCTTTGGCTCAAAAATACCCTTGGGCATTGTGTCAGTGGGCTTGGCGGCACACCCTAAAACACTGGCAGAGCATTTACCCTTTGCTACTTGCCCCTGTACTGATTGACCTCCTGCTCTCGCCGCTTGAAGAAACCCTTGTAGCACCGAACACACCCGCTTTTTACTGGGTGTATAGCCTCGTCACGCTCATCCATATTGCCACATTTGCAGGGTGGCTCGGTATCCTGCATCATCATTTAAGCAAGGTTCTGGCGGATAAAAAGCAGTTTCAATGTGCTGGCACGCTACCTCAAGAGCCATCAACGCCCCAAAATTCTGAGGTCGATACCGATACCCTCAGTGTATGGCAGGCTTTTCAGCAAGCCCTTCAAGCATTTTTTGAAGGTGTCGGACGCTATATGCCCGCACTTGTTCAACTTACCTTGGCAACCGTAGGATTATGTATCCTATTACTCGTTGCGGGAGCTACCCTTAAGGGCATTACACCCGCAACCCTCAAAACACTTGGAAGCTGGCTGGTGAACAGTTTAACACAATGGCTACAATGGTTTCAGTTATGGCAGGAAAACCATAGCCAGTTTGATGCCGCTACCACCAAGGATGCCACAAAATCGCTCCTCACGGGGTTACTCCAGCAAATCAACCAAGCCGTTCAAACCCTCAGCCCTCTTCACCAAAAAGCACTCCAAACGATGGGGCAGGTAACGGCTTGGAGCCTGCTCACCTTATGGCTCCTACAGCAAGGCAGCTTACTAACCACAGGTATCCTGACCATGACACAGCCCCCTGAGCAGCATCCCTTGCCAAGAGGGTTTTATGCCTTCTTTCAAAGTTTAGGATGGATGGTGCGTTACCCTAAACCATGGCTGGTCGTGTGGATGCTCAATATGGGCGTAGGGGTATTGGGTTTTTTACTTGGAAAGTTACCCTTACTGGGGTTCATCTTGGAGCTTTTATTCCTTCAATGGGTCTGTGTTGCCACCATGGTATGGGTCGCCCTTTTACCCCCTAAGCACTCAGGCATATCATCCAGTTTGGGGCAGCAAGTGAACGTTGAAGTATAACCCCGTCACAATGTCATCCAAACCCTAAGCCTCAAGGTAGTAAGACAATGCACACCCAAGTATTCAAGGATACTTCTTGCTGGAAAGAACCCCTTAATCCTCAAAACGCACTTGCATGGGATGCTTCTACACAACTGGCTTTTCTAAAACACACCCTTCAAAAAGCAAAAGAAGGATGCCTTGAGGCTTTAAACAGCGAAGAACCCATGGCGTTATTAAGTCATCGTTCTCTGTGTCAAACCATGTTAACACTCTTTGACTGGTGGCTTACTTCACCCCACGTGACTTGGCAAGCACGAGGCAAGGCTCAGCCCATTGAGCAAATGATTGCCCAAAAAGAAGCTTACTACCAAACGATGGGTTCTCATCACCCTTCAGAAACACACATCCCCCAAGGGGCTTTGTGGATACTGGAGCATACGCCTGTTCTCACAGTAGGTAAAACGGCTCAAAAAGAACCCTTATGGCAAACACTTAGTACCCTTTCATCTGAAGCACGACAACGTCACACCCAAGGTATTCCTAGTATCGCCGTCACACGTGCAGGAGGATGGACATGGCATGGTGAAGGGCAATGGGTTATTTATCCGCTATTAAATGCTCGCTTGTTTGGATTACGTCCCCTCCAATATGGTTTACTCTACTGGATGCAAGCAACGGTGCAAGCGTTAGGCATTGAGGATACCCTCGTTAAAACAACCCCAGAACACCTTGGGGTATGGGCAAGAGCCACCTCAAAAACGCCTTACTATAAAGTGGCTTCTTGTGGCTTACACATCAAGGCACACGCCCAAGGGTGGCATACGTATCATGGCGTAGCCTTGAACGTGGGGTGTTCATTGGAAGGGTTTCATGCCTGCCAACCCTGCGGACTTCCTTCAGAGATGATGGGGCGTTTAATCGACCTCTATCCATTACTATAAACCACTATTAAAGCACATCCATTAAAAAGCCGATATCACTAGTAGCCTTTATCCAGTCGCTCGACGTACCTTGCTAAGGGGATATGGAGATAGGTTTATTGAGACAGGTATCCCTTTTACACGTAGCACATTCACACCACCGAATGATTTAAGCTTGAAGCCCTTAAACCTAACCCCATTCCCACGTTTCACGACACAGAGTCAATTCACCCTATGCCTAGAAACCCTTACACACCTGAAACCTTAGATATTGAAAGCTACTTTGAGTTGCAAGCAGCGCAAGAAGTTGCTCGAATCAAAGCTTCCAAACTGACACCACAAGAAAAAGAAACATTATATGGGAATGTACGCCGAGAAGGTATCAGATTGAGTCGCCATGGTCTCTTGATTAAGGCCGATACACTAGAAAATCATATTGAGCATACGACCCAAATACTGAGTGATAACCATCAGAAGGAAGCAACCTCAGTCCCTAGATGGTATGACAAAATCCAGCGTCTTAGTTATGGCTTAGGTGTTTTTCAGAGTTTAGGGGACAAGCCAACCCAAGTGATGAGCTATATTGTGCATGAATCTCGGAAAGGTATCCAGCGTAAGTTAGAAGACCGAACGAATCGCTTATCCTTAGAAACCATTCATAATCTTGAAAAAGAAATGGCGTTCCATAACCGATGGTATGACCATTTTCCACACTATAAACGTGCCATGCAAAATATCTTGGTATCCCCCCAAGAAGACAAACAACTTTTTGGTGCAAAATGGATGGCCATGGGCATCATTGCCTATGAGTATTTTGAATCGGCATTAACTTCTAGGCTCATTACTTTGCCCAACGAGCGAGAACTTGGCAACGTCTTACTTCAAATCCAAGATGCCCCAAAACCCTTGAGTACCTTAGAAAATATTTGTAAGCAAGATTTACAAGTGATTCTTAAAAGTCACTTGGTACGGCGTGCACACGTTGAAAAACTTAAAGAAACAGAACCATTGAAAGCACCTGCTACCACACAAGCTCCTACAAGAAACATTATTCTGCCAGGGGAGACCTCTTCACAGCGTCCTGAGGAAGTCATCTCTATCATTAGAACCCTAGAAAGTCAAAAATTCATAGAGCCTCATTGAGATAGCTCCAAAACTCGTACAAACTCGTGTTTTCCTAAAAAGTATACAAGAGAGAAAGTTTGAATACCCCATGCGATTCCAGTCTTCATCCCACACAAGTCATCCTGCGTCCCCAAGCATCCAAAGCACGCCATCCCTCAACCCTATGAGCCTTTTTAAACAAGAGGATATATACAACGAGGCACAGCTTTCTCAAACTGAAGCGAAACAAGAGCAGCATTTATCCTCAAATCCTCATGGCCTCTGGCCCATACATGATGGTCCGCCTCGGTGGTATGACCAGCTCCAACGTATGAGCTATAGTTTCAGTGTATTTAGAGAATTTAAGCACGAAAGCCCCATTATTCTGAGTGAAGTACTTAAAGATGAAGTAGGAGGCAAAAAATTTAGAGACAAACTCCAAGACAAAATTCAACGTCTGGAACCTGAACAACTTTTTGTGTTATACCAACAACAAAATAACCGCCGTCGATGGTATGACCAATCCCCTGTCATGAAACGCTATATGACCCAACTTATCCCACTCCCTGACCAAGAAAAAGTGCTTGCTGGAGACAAATTTTTGGGTATGAGTATGCTGATGTATCAGTTTTACATGCAAGTTGACTCGGAAACCCAACTCTACATCCCCAACCGACAAGAACTATGCCGTATGATGAAGGGGATTTACGCAAGTCCACAACCCCTCATGACGTTAGAAAATCTCTATCGTCAGGACTTATCTTTAATTATTTCAGGACACCTACAGCATCGGCATCAAATGGAATATCCTCCGCAAGAGAATAGCCCTATTCTTGTACGCTACAGTAAAAAAGCAATCTCTATTATGGAGATGCTTAAACCCTATCAGACCTAAACCACCTCAGATAAAAACAATGTTTGAGTGAGCCTGATATACAAAAACGATTCTGTTATACTTTGGAAAGCCTACCCCCATGAACAGTGTTTCAGGATTCACCCCAAGACTCGGGGTGAATCCCTCCCCAGTACAAGGCACGCCATCGAGTACACCTCCTAATGCTTTCCCTATCAATACCCCACCACCTACAGCGTTGCCTATGACACCGCCAGTCGCACCACAGGCATCGCCCAATTTTCAAGTCAATCCACAGCTTCAAGCCCAAGCACTCAGCACCTTTAATGTAGGTGGACAAAACATTAGTTTACCACCTGGAGCCACTGCAACCGTACAAACAGGGAGTTCTCTCGTAACCCTAAAAGCCCCCGCTGGATTTGTACCAGCAGGTGGCATGCAAACCCCCATCACGCCAACACCACCCAATACCCAAGCGGTCGGTAGCAGTGTAGCCCCTCCTCAAATATTAGGCACAGACATTGCCTCAGGCGTACAAGCAGGGCTTCAGCAAGGGCAACTCATTCAACAACAACAAACGAACCAACAGCTTCAACAACTTTGGCAGCAACTTACAACCCAGGCACAAACGAACCAAGCACTTGCACAGCAACTACAAGGACTCAATCAAGGACAAACAGGGATGCCTACTGGCATGACGATGTCGGATATGATGAAGCTTTTTAGTAGTTTCCAATAGTGATGTCTACCAAGCGAGGACGAACACACAGATTCGCGCCTACCTCTTAGCCCAGTCCGAATGCTTTCATGAGGGCTTGCATAGGGTCGTTCCCAGCAGAAGAAGGCTTCTTTTTCGCTGAAGGATTGCCTTTTTTACCCCCTGACATCATGGCAAGGAGGTTCTCAGAAGCTTTATCAACGGATGAGGTTTTGGTGGGTGTATCCTCTGAAGCAATCGCCTCTTCTTTGCCCAAACCTAGTAGAGGTTTGAGCATACCGCCCATCGTTTTCATCATTTCACGGCTATAGAAAAATTGGCGGAGTTCCTGCTTCACACTCTCTTCCGTCCAACCGCACCCTTTGGCTAAACGTTGAATACGTGTCGCAAAGCCATCCGTCGTGAAAGCCTCAGGGTTTCGACGTTCGGCAAGCGTCATACTTTGCAGGAGTACTTCATAACGTTTGGAAGCCTTGGCACTGCCTTCTGACATAGCACCTGTGACATCCTTACCAAGCCCTGGGATAGGAAGCATGCCTAGAATTTGGTCAAGCGACCCCATGCGTTGCATTTGTCTTTGAATATGCAAATAATCCTCAAAATGATATGCCCCCGTCACCAACTTCATGTGAAGCTGTTGAGCATCTTCCGTTTGAAACGCCTTCTGAGCCTTCTCAAACAGGGATACGACATCGCCCATCCCTAAAATCCTAGAGGCCATCCTATCAGGATAAAAGGGTTCCAAGGCATCTAGGGCTTCCCCTGTCCCTGTAAACACAATAGGCTTTTTGGTCATCTCAACCACGGACAGTAAAGCACCGCCTCGTGCATCGGCATCCAACTTAGTCATGACAAAACCCGTCATCCCAATTTGTGTGTCGAACGCTTCCGCCACTGAGACCGCCCCTTGTCCTGTCATGGCATCCACCACAAGCCAAGACTCTTGAGGGGTCAAGCTTCGAGATAAAATGAGGAGGTCTGCCATGAGGTCATCATCTACCTGCAAACGCCCTGCGGTGTCTACAATCACGACATCATGCCCATTTTTCTCCGCATAACGCACCCCTGTTTGGGCAATGGTAAGCATGTCGGCATCGTCAGACAAGTGCCAGCCGTGGGCTTCTCCTGAACGCACCACAGGCACCCCCACCCGCTCGCCGAGTACTTGAAGCTGTTCCATGGCGGCAGGACGTGCGGTATCTGCCGCTATCAAGAGAGGGTTTTTACCCTCTTCCTCCTTTAAGTAACGTGCCAATTTACCAGCCGTGGTGGTTTTACCGCTCCCCTGTAAGCCAAAGAGGAGTATCACCGTGGGCTGAGAGAGGTCTTCATGATACTGAATAGGTTTTCTCGCCCCACCCAGAAGCTCTTGAAGGGCTTCAGACATATGCCCCACAAGCTGTTGACTTGGAGACAGTCCATCATAAATGGGTTTCCCTTTGACCTTTTCCTGCAAACGCCCTATCAACACTTGTGCCACAGACAAATGAACATCAGCTGCCACAAGGGCTTTACGGATTTCTCTCCCTGCCAATACTAAATGAGCCTCGCTTAATGCGGTATCGGTCGTGCGGTGTCCTTGAGAGCCTTGAGCTTGAGAACCATGAGGATGTTTCTGTTTTTCAAGAAGACTAGGGGCATCAAGTGCTTGTTGAAGTTGGGTAGTGAGCGATTCAAGCATCATAGGGTTCGTGTCTTACAAAAACCTTCATCGAGGTAGCAAAAAGAGGGGAAGCGAGGCACAGAGAAAAAAAGAAGAAATGAAGAAATGAAGAAATAAAAAAGAAGAAAAACAAGAAAAAATGAGAACTAGCGTCCGATAGATAAATAAGTAAAGCCCGCTTGACGTGCATTCTCTTTCGGAAATAGCCCTCGAGTGTCAATCAAGAGTGGGGCTGCATCCGCAATACCTTCGACAGGAGCTTTCATATGACGTGCTAACTCCGATAAAGAAAGTGCCTTGAAGCTTTCCCATTTGGAAAGCACAAGTAGAGCATCCACCCCTTGAGCCACCTCGTAAGGGTTCTCATGGAAGGTGGCATGTTTGACCAAACCACGGGCATGAGGCATTGCCATGGGGTCATGAATCTTAAAACTCGCCCCACGATTCACAAGACTTTTGAGGATTTCAATACTCGGGGCCTCACGAAGGTCGTTTGTATTTTCTTGGTAAGCGAGTCCTAAAATCCCAAGAGTTTTACCTCTAAGACCGCCACGACCAAAGGCCTGCTCTACCACATTGATGACATATTGGCGATGGTAACGGTTAGCCACCTTCACGGCATTGAACAAATCAAGCTTCATATTATACGCTGAGGCAATCGCAAGCAGTGCCGCATTGTCTTTAGGGAGAAACACCCCGCCGTAACCTAGGCTTGACTCAAAGGCATACTGACTGTTAATACGACGGTCAAGAGCAATCCCTTGGCTCACCACATCAATATTGCTTTCAGTTTTATCGCACAAAATAGCCATATGATTCATAAAAGCGGTTTTCATCGCAAGAAAGGCATTCGTGCCATGTTTGATAAGCTCAGCATTCAGCAAACTGGTCACTATCACAGGCGTATCAGGACGATTAACAAAAATGCCTTCAAACAAAGCATTGACCTGCGTCATGACCTTTTCTTTGCGCTGGCTTTCTTGGTAAATCCCAACCACTAACCTATCCAAAGTAAAGAAGTCCTGAACCGCAGTACCCTCTTGAACAAATTGGGGAATAATAGCAACATCAAACGAAGTTTGTGGGGGCAAATGCTCATAAATGAGTCCTGTAAACCAAGCCTCAGACTCAATAGGAAGCGTGCTTCTTTCAATGATGAGACGATAGTCATCAATCGCTTCAGCGACTTGCTTAATGGCACGTTTGAGGGGGGCAAGGTCAGGTTTATCATCGTGCATAGGGGGCGTACCCACACACAAGACCACGACATCAGAGGCTTTAACCGCCTCAGCAATGCTTTGCGTAAAGCGTAAGGAACCCTTGGCAAGCCCCTCATTGAGAAGTTCCTGAAGACCATCCTCATGGTAAGGCAGGATACCCTGAGAAAGATGCTCAACACGCTTTGCATCTACATCGGTCGCAATCACTTGATGCCCTAACTTGGTAAAACAACAGGCATTCAATGTACCGATGTACCCTGAGCCAATAACGGCAACTTTTAAGGGGTTATTGGAAGCTTTGATTTTCTTGGCGGCAATCATCATCATGGGGCTGGGTTCCGATAGATGGGTTTTGACTTAAGGCATACACACGCACAACAAGTGCTTTTAATGATAAAAAAGATGCAATGAAATGTTAAATCAGGCAAAGGTCTGTTGAATAGAGCAGATAGGGTTATCGCCCAAACCGAGCAATACAAAGCCACACTCCTAACAAGGAGGGCTTTAGTATCCTGAAAGATACATCCTAACTTAGCCATTATGGCATAAACCCATACCAACCGCATGCCTCATTATCGCATCTTCTGTGGAGAGGTTAGGTTTTTTTACGTAAATATTCACCCAGCCAGTTAAAGGCCAAAATACTTAAGCAAAGTAGCACGCCAGGGGCAAGCACCCAAGGTTGCGTTGTGAGGGTTTCAATGTTTTGACACTCTCGTAACATGTTACCCCAGCTTGCATCGGGTTCTTGAATACCTAGCCCCAAAAAACTCAAGCCACTTTCTGCCAACATACTCCCCGGAATCGCTAACATGACAGACACCAAACAGTAGCCCCACGTTTGCGGAAGCAAATGGCGTGTTAACACCCGCCATGGGGAGGCGCCTAGTGTAAAAGCAACATCCACAAATTCACGTTTTTTAACTGAAAGTACCAGCCCTCGTACCACCCGACTCAGTGGTGCCCAGCCTATGAAAGATAAAATCAAGCTTACCAATACAAAGCGTGTTGCCCCTGTGAGGTCATTAGGCAAAAGACTTGAAAGACACATCAACAAATACAGACCGGGGATACTCATCAAAACCTCTGCAATACGCATCATGAGGGTATCGGTACGCCCCCCTATCATGGCGGCAGTCCCTCCCCAGAGTAAGCCAATCGGAAAGGCTATCAGAAGGCTGAAGAAGCCTATAAAAAGCGAAATCCGACTTCCCCAAATCAGTCGACTCAGGCGGTCTCGTCCATTGGCATCTAACCCCAGTAGATGAACCCCATGGGCTTGAGAATTGACCTGGGTAGGTTGCTTTGTGATAGGTTTTACGCCAAACAGCTTCCAGCCTTGAGGGGTCACACACCCCATACAAAGGCTTTGGGGCTGAAAAGGCACCGCTGGCGTATACCCACTCCAGTAAGCTTCAGGCAGGCTGCGACGGGTCATAGTGAGAATATAAGGAACATTACCAAGAAGGGGAGCCTGAGGAGCCAACATTGATTTTTCAGGTGCACGCAAATAAATGGGCGTAGGGGGGAGCAGTGCCATAGTATCCCAGGCCTCATGCTCACCATAGGGTGCAACCCAAGGGGCAAGTAATGAAATACTATAGAAGGTGCCAAGGATACCTAAAGCTGTTTTGACCGTGAAGGGCAAACGCAAGAAGGAGGACACCACTTGAGACAAAAAGGACGGCATGGAAAGGGTTTTCATCTTATTAGAAGTCATTAGCCAATGCTTTCCTCCACACGGGGGTCAAGCCAGCGAAGCAGCACATCAGAAAGAATATTGCCCGCCAAGAGCATGATAGCCGAGAGCATCAAGCTTGCCATGACAAGGTTCGTATCTGTCCTTAAAATAGCCTCATACGTGAGCAACCCAAGCCCAGGGTATTGCAGAACGGTTTCAGTGAGGATAGACCCTGCTAAAAGTCCAGCAAACTCGTAACCCAACAGGGTTGCCATGGGGTTGAGTCCAAGACGTAAAATATGCTTAAACCAAATATTAAGAGGTGGTAGCCCTCTTGCATAGGTATTACGCACACAACTGGCTTGCGTTACCTCCAGTAAGCTCGCCCTTAACTGACGTTGCAACCCCGCAATGCTTCCCAAGCTCAATACCGTAACAGGTAAAATGAGGTGCCAAGCACGGTCAAGGGTCAAGTGTAGCCCCTGTTGCCATGTAGAAGCGTCTCGAAGTGCATAGGCAAGCCCCTCTGTTTCGATGCCACCAATCGGCAACCAGCCTGTTTGAGCAGCAAAAAGTAGCCCAATTAAAGCCAAGGTAAAAGAGGGTATTGCCATCAGTACACTCCCCGTAAAGGTGAAAGCCTCATCCCACCAAGTACCCACAGCCCAAGTCGTGAGGATGCCTAAAGGCAGTGCAAAACACCAGCTTACGAGCAGCACACATAGATTTAACAGGAGGGTATTGCCCACCCGCTCTTGTAATAACCAAAAGACTTCTTCACCATTGAAAGATTGTCCGAGGTCAAACCGAAGGACATGCGTAAGCCAACGCCAATATTGTTCATACAGGGGTTTTTGTAATCCAAGGCGTGCTTCTTCTTTTTTAATCGCACTGGCTGACATTTGAGGATTCGTACGAAGTGCCGCAAGAGGGTCAATAGGCTGTTTTAAACTAATGGCTGGTATGAGTATCACAGGGGAGCCACCCGCCATGGCAGGTAGGGTTAATGCAGGGAGCTGTACATTGAGCCGCATTAACCCGAACCCTAGTAGTGAGATACACAGGAGGGTGGGGATGGCGGACAAAAGTCGACGGAGAAGAAAAAACCCCATGAAGGTTGTGAATCATCCAGACAATCAAAAATCGTAAAACAAAGCACTAGAAACACGGCACAAAGCTTATTGGCATCGTTTGGCATAAGTTGGTGCTTGATAAACGCTAAAACAGTCCCTAAAAAGTCCGTAAAAAAGTCTATGAACCATAAGGACGATTTTATTTTTTACCATCATAACACAAACTTTTAAACCCTTGCTCGTCTCCCCATGGGTATCCTAAAAGGAAGAAGCCCTCAAAAGCCCCTAAAGCATATCCTCCTCACTGTATAGAGGGTGACGCAAGTTTGCCAAATGCTGTGCCGTTCGCCGATGCACCACCTTGAGGGTTTGTCCATCTCGGAGGAGACTCCCCTCTTGAGGTACACGACGGATGGCATCCTCCAGCATTATCCAATAGCCCAGTGCGTCATAAAGATGCCCAAGGTAGCGGGCTTCATGGTCGTTTTCAAGCTGTTTGGAGGTGAATTTTTGCAATTGTCGTGAACCCGTTTGGTAGCGTAAATGGGTCATGTTATACACCAGCCATGGACACCGTGTAGGATGAATTTTAAGACGACGCACGCCCTCCGTATTACAAACGATGCCATTGACGGTGTTAATTCTATCCACAATAAAGGGGTTTTTTACTGGAAGACGTTTTGCAACAGGACGCACCTCATGGCGGGTAAGGGTATTCATGATAATGTCATAATCCGTCCGCCCCGCTTGGGTATTGGCACTGCTGCGCCGATACTGCCCAGAAGCATCCCCCGTGACTAAAATCCCCGCACGGTGCTGACCATATTTTGCCACAAAAACCTCTGCGGCTTCTTGGGTAGTGGTGTCACGCATGGTGAGTTCATCAATCACTTCATAACACGCTTCACCTGTCACAGGATGGACGATACGATGCCCAATAATCCAACTCATAGGGTCCACGTTAAAGTCACAGCTCAATACCAGTTCACAATCAGGTCGATAAGCCAAGGTGTCATCTAAATTGGCTTCACTAAAGTATTTTACAACACGCCCCAGGGCCTCTTGTGCATCCTGCCCCTCAAGGTACAGCAGACTCAAAGAAGGGTCATACTGGCTTGCAAGGGTTTTAGCATAATGGGGAGGTAAAAAGGTGTTTTCCTGAGTGGGTGCAAATACTCTACGCCAAGAAGTTTTAAGCGTTTTATCTTGAGATAGCGTGAGATGCTCCAAACGTACCGACTCGTTTTTTGCTGGAAAGCGTTTGGCAATCCACCCATTGAGGTCGGGGTGAGGGTTTGTGTGGGCAAAAAATCGCCAATGCGAGAGGTTAGGCTGCCTGAGACGAGAAAGGAGCATGAGAAAATCCTGCTCACTGATTTGACTCAGCTCCTCCACTTGAATGGCACCCACATTAAGCGATTTGATTTTTTCTGGATTTTGAAGATGCCTAAAAAGAATCTCTGAATGCCCCCAATGCGGAAAAACAATTCGAGTATTACCAGAACTCTCCGTAAGCTTGTAATGGATTTCAGCTTCTAGCCCCAATGCTTCAAGATGTTCTTTGTAAGTTCGGAGCGTTGTTTCTTTTAAAAGAGGATAGGTTTTTGCCACACACAAAAGTAAAAGCCCCGGCTGTTTTGCACATAACAGTAACCCCAATAAGCATCCTGACCAAGTTTTACCGCTACCGAATCCACCCTGATACACGGCAATATCAAGGTCAACCTCAACAGGCGGATTCAGAAAATGCTGCTGTGTAGGCAATAAAGACAACGTCCGTGCAAAAGCATCCGTCATGGTTTGGGGGTCTTGAGAGTCGTAGAGAGGAGGCTGTTCAGACATAAAAATGCTTGGCTTTCTTTACTTCATATCAATATCAAACGGAAAGTAAAAACAGAAAGTAAAACATGTTGAGAAAAGATGAAAAGATGGCAAAGAAGAGGTGCAAAACAGAATTCAAAAACGTCCTCTGCGTACGCCTTTACCCCACGCTTGGTACAGCACACCCACCGTCTCAATCCGCTCCTGAGGATAAATCACCTCACTACAAAGACGGTCAAACAACCGAGGGGCATACCGTTGATAGGTTTGTAGTTTAGGGACAATACCCCCAAGCTCCGAAGAGACTTGAAGCAATTGGCACGCTTCCTCCCAAGTTGCCCCCGAAACCCCAAGGGCTTGCGCAAGCTTCTTTTGATGCTCAAGACCCGAAAGGCATGATGCTACCAAACGATAATAGGTAGGCGGGGCAAGGGCATCACCTTCAGGGAAAGTATCCTCTGAAAGGGAGCGCGCTGGGTTTTCTTTCAGTGTAGTTCGTGTCGTTTGCCCGAAAAAAGCTTTCTTAGGTTGCTTCTTGAGGGGATACAAACGCCAAGGAAAATGTAGAAAATGAGCCAACATATCTTGCGGAAAACTTTTGAAGGGGGGTCTGTGAAAGACCTTAAAAGATGAGCGATGGGCAGCATCTTGCTTAGAAGTATCCGAAGAAGCGTCAGGGAAATCAGGAAAATCAGCGAAATCAGACGGGTCATCATGCGATGTACAAAGCATCATCATCGGGTAAGAGCATTCCTTGCAGAAATAAAAAGAATATGAATTAAGAAGCAACTTGCATAGACGCAACCAAAGGGCTATGAATAAAACAAGAGAACATTTTCCCTCTTGTTTTATTCATAGCATCTAGGAAAAATATCGTTCTTCTAAATAGCCTTCTAAACCGTATATCAAAGGGGAGAGTAACCCAGCTACTTACGGTATCTCATATACCGAGGGGAAGAACGCTCTGCTAGGACTTTTTTATTCTTTCACATACTAAGGGAGCATGGCGGGAAGCCACACCTTTAGAACCCTCTCTCTGGAAGAGGGCAGGGTGAGAGTTCTTCCAAAGCTCGCATCGCCGAACTAGAAGCAGAAATCGACGTGCTGGTCTACCAGCTTTACCAACTCACTTACGACGACGTGCTTGTGATTGACCCTCATTTTAAGCTTTCAAGAGAAGCCTATGACTTTGGCACAGTATGAGACATTATCCAGTCACTGCACCAGTCATTGCAAATGTATATGAATCTTGCGACACACTTGCACCTTTCCTAGGATATGAAGTAAGCTTACTTCATGAAGATAGGCTACGTAAAGCCTTCGATGATACGCCTCTGTTTCAAGGAAAGGTATCCTTGTGCTAGTGATGGAAATACCCCTGTGATTTCAACATCCTTTCATACTTCTCGCTTGTGTTTGCGCCTTTTAGGCGTGATGCTTGTGTTGGCGTATCAAGGCACTGTCATTGGCGTGCATGCAGCGGAAGCCTTGCCTAAACGACTCCCTTTTTTACCTCCCGAGCTGATAGTGACGCTTAACCCAGCATTGGGTACGAATGCGTTGAAGCCTTCTAACGTCCATGAGAGTGTCACCTTAGAAGAAGCACTGACTGAGTCTTCTGAGGCATCGTCAACCGCTCAGAAGACACACCAAGATACCTCCTTACAGGCGCCAACTGCCAAGCTGAATCAACAACTCACCACTCAAAACAAACAAGCCCAAGCCTCTAACCTTGGTTGGAAACAATGGATAGATGCTTCGCAAAAGCAGCAAGAGGTTTCGGAAGACGCTGCCAAGGGTCTATCTTCCGATGCACCCGTCTACTTGGAAGCCGACTTACAGCTTTTATGGCGTGAGACGTTGATTAAAAATCCTGTGGTACGCTTTTGTGTGGGGAATCTTACCAGTCCAGCCTCTTTAAATGCCAAAAGGTCCAGCCTGTTTGTTGCAAAAACCCTGAATACGCTTATCCAAGGGGCAAGCGTGGGTACCCTCTTTTTACCGGGGGGGAGTCTTTACCGTGATATGACGATTGCTACTGTGGGGCAGGCGTTGTCTAATCTTGCCACAAACAAACTGACCCCCACGCAGGAAGCACGGATGCTTTCGCAAACCGAGCTGATTCAACTTGCTCAGGTTGTCGATACCCTTAAACTTCGTTTGACTGACCATTACCTTGCCCTTCGTCACAGTCTCACCCAGCTTGAACGTCTTGAAGCTCAGGCAAATGCTTTACAGCATCAGTATGAACGGGCGAAAAAAGAGGGTAATACCGCCCTTGCGATGATGTTAGGTATGACCTATCATCAAACGGCATTAAAACGTCTCGAAGCTCAAGAAAAGTTCTTGGCCTCTCAGCAAGTACTAGAGCGTTTGGCGGGACAAGGGGTTGTGTCTCGTCTTGCCCTTATTACAGGACACCTCCCTCAAGAGGTTTCAGGTAAAACTTTGGCACAGTCAGAACAAGAAATACTCAAACCTTCTGAAAAAAAGACAAAAACTGCACCCATAAAGCATGTTGGTGAGGGCGTAAGCACCTCCCCCCTTCAGCAAGTGCTTCTAACCCCTAAAGAGCAGGCATTAAAAACGCAACATACATCGCCTGAAAAACCTAAAACACCCGATACTGCTGCCAAAGTGGATACCTCCCTTTCAACCCAATCAACAAAAGCATCCCCAACGCCTAAAGCTCAAGTACACCGTCACCAAGGGAAAGCCTCTGGGGGTGGCCTTATGACCTCTTCATCTCCCTCCTCCTCCTCCTCTTCATCATCATCCACCTCAAAAGTCACCGCAACCCCCAAGCAGAAAAAAAACAAAGTAAAGTCTGCCAAGGCCATGCTGGAAGCTTTGGATGCTCTGACCCCTCCCGAGTTACCTCATGCCCTGTCTCAGGATGATAAGACAGCTCAAGAGAGTCATCCTTCATCGTACGCATCTGAATCTTCCTCTCTGACTGAGATACCTCATTTTAGGAAACGTTTATGGCAAAAATGATTCAACGGATACACGCCTCTTGCCTGCCATGCCTGTTACTGCTGACCTTTTTTATGGGGATGTCCCTCAGTTTGGTTTGGGGGTATGAGCTACCAAGTACACCCTCTGGTTTATCCATGCCAGCAGATACCTCCCTCCCTTTACCGCCTGCCACACGGTACGCTATTTTTGAGGGGCTTCAAAACCAACAAATGACCTTGCAAACACAAGAGCAGCAGGGACTTCAAATGTTGTGGCAAGCTGCTGTCTCTCAAAGCGCACCTATTCGCTTGGCGTTAGAACGTATCCAGCAACCCACGCAAGCCATGGCACAAAAGACATCGGGAGAGAAAGTCTCTGATGTCGCTCGAGGGGTTGTAAAGCTTGGTGCCTTAACGGGGTCCATGTTAACAGGGAGTCCGTTAGGATTGATGAGTGGTCAAGTCCTTGACCAAGCACTGCGTCCTGTGGATAGCCCTGGTAAAGTGGTCTCTCAGTTACCCATGAATGATACTGATATTGTGTTGCTGACTAAAGAAATTGAGTTGTTGCAACATCAGTTAATTGCACGTTACACGACTTACCGACATTGGACACGTCTTGCCTACCAAGCTCAAAAAGCTAAGCGCGAAACCTATCAGGACTTTCAAGCCGCCTATCAAGCCCTATGTCAACAAGAAGGACTTGCGACGATGGATGCTGAGCATCACCCTGTGGTGCAACTGATGCAAGCACAATTTGACCAACTGGCTGAACAGGTCACGACGTATCACCAGCATGCCCTTCAGGCGAGAGAGGCACTGGTTCTGATGGTGGGGCAAACCACCATGACTGAATTTGATACACAATACACCGCTGTGTTACACCCCTAAGGTATGTGCATGGGGCGGCATGGGTTTTGTTGAGCGTTTGAGACAGATACAAAAAAGAGGCTTGATTCCTACATTTGTAGGATTTGCGACCTTAATGCTATGCCCCAAGGGTGTACGCCAGACGATACACCTCTTGATGCTCTCGTACTTGTGGCTATTTTGAACAAGTACGGATGCTTTCAAGCAGAAGGTGTATGCGGCTTACGATGAAGTATCGTGGCTTTTTACAATCATTTACAAAATTTATCACAGGAGGATAGGGTCTTGAGACACCAAGAGACTAGCTCATATGGTCATGACACCGTGTTTGCGTATTTAAATGATACCCCATGGCGGGTTGCGTTAAGTTTTGCGTTGGCATTGTGCGTGATGTGCCATCTGGTTTGTTCAAGTAGTGTTGTCATGGCTGCAAGTATTCAGGTAGGGACTTCCAATAAGGAAGGGGTACCTGCGACTAAAACGCCTGCTGCTTCTTCTCAGGCAAGTGATGAGATTGAAGTCAAAGATGGTTTAGTCTCTGTACCTGGAGAAGACACCCAAAACGATGACCCTGTGAGTCAGGCGATTAAAAAACCAGCTTCTGTCACGGCTTTGGAACAGGTCAAATTGAGTAAAGAAGAACAAATCGATGTTGCCTTGAAGTACTGGCAGCTCATGTTTAAAGGTGATATTAACGCCCTTTATGCTTTAGGTGAGCTTTATGAGAAAAAAGGACACCTGGCTATGGCTTATGCGTATTACCAGAAGGGTGCCAAGCTTGCACAGGATGGCTTGAGTGAGGATGCAGCTTCACGGTTAGAGAGTCAGCTTACGCCTCAGCAAGTGCAATTAGCAAATCAGGAGGTTGTTAAATTTGCCCAGTTGATTCGGGCACAGCAGGAAACCCAAATGGTTTATGTCACGTATCGTCAGGAAATTGGAAAACCTAGTACCTCACAGGCTCGTATTCAGGCTTTGAGCCAAAGTATTGAAGTGGCAAATCAAAAGCAGAAGCAAGCCTTTGCCTCTTATCGTCCCTATGATGGTGCGTTTATGGCACAACAGATTAAATCAGCGGCGATGCTTGGACACGCCGAAGCGAACTTTGTATTGGCAGAGTTCTATCGTTTGGGGATTCTTGTGACGCAAAGTGATACTGAAATGGCAAAATATGCTAAAAAGGGAGCCTTTGCAGGACATCCCTCTGCGATGCTTTTACATGCCATTGCACTCATGAAAGGGATTGGGGCTGAGCCTAATCCTGTGGATGTTTTGGCGTGGCTCTATCTTGCGTCTAACCGAGGGTGTGCCGAGGCAAAGCTTCAACTACCAGCGGTTGAAAAGATGGTACCTAATGAGTTACTCAGTACTGCAAAATCACGTATGGCACAGCTACAGCGTACAGTGCCTCGTTACAACGCCGTACTGGATAGATAAAATCCCTTCAACGCTTAAATAGATACTCCGAGAGATGCTCTTATCTGTGGTTGATTCAAGAACCTTATGGTTTTTACTTTTACATTATTTTGACAGGAACGATAATACGTATGATGACCTTATCTAAGCCGTCGCAACACAGTCGTGTGACCATGCACGACGAATCAAAAGAAGCCCCTTCTTTCTTTTGGTTAACAGGTGCGAGTATTCTTGCTACAGGGGTTTTGTCTGGTGTGTTTGTGGCTTTATGGTGTACACCTTTGAGCGTGACACCAGATAGAGTACCTGTGATGATGTCTTCTCAAGCAAATGCTTCGAGCATGCCCAATATGGTAGAAAGTACTTCTCCATCATTGAAGCATAAAGTATCTTTTTCATCGGATGCTTTGAAGAGACCCGCACCTATTGTAGGTGTGAAGCAAGAGTCTCCCGTGGGGACGATGTTGTTGGCACTGCATACGCATTGGAAAACACTTGAGACCCAAGTGAGTCAACCCTTAGGGTTTTTGAAGAAGCATGAGGTTACGACAGAGAACACATCGAACCCACTCACCCCTATGGATGCTCTTCAAGCGTTGCGGAGTGCTGCTCAGGCAGGCGATGCTCAAGCGGCTTATCAGCTAGCACTTGCGTATGAGGATGGGGCTTTGGGCTTACGACGCAATCCTTTCGAGGCAATGCACTGGCTTAAAACGTCTGCACTCGCAGGGTATCCTGAAGCGATGTATGCTTATGCCGTTCGTTTACAACGTAGGGCGTTTAATAGTAAGGATTTACTCAACTCTTATGTCTGGCTTAAGTTAGCTTCTGATAGTGGCTATACCAAAGCAACCACACTGTTAGAACTCACTTGGAATATGTTGGAATATGAGCAGCGTTTACAAGTACCGGGTGTGATGACAGAACTCAAAGACACGATGCTCAAAGCTCAAACACACACCTATAAGCATACAGTGCCAGTAAACCAACATTAGCCTCTATCACGAAAGGACTTACGGGTATGATAACCCCTTCTATTTTCCGAAAGTTTCAGTTTCATTTCAAACATCAACGCTTGATGACTATGGCATGTTTTATGACGCTTGTCTGGTATCTTTTTGCGGTAAGTGCTTCTTGGAGTGCGAGTATTCAGACCTCACAATCTGTACACACGCAACAATCGACGCAAGCTACACCCCCAAACTCATCCATGGGGTCAGCACCTGTATTGTCAACCCCAAAGAACTTACCGTCACAAAGTGATGTTGAGCAACTGTTAAATGCTCAACCCGACATAGAAGACCAGTTCAAGCAAGCGTGGCGGAAACAATGGAAAACCTCTCAAAAAGATTTACTTACCGCCTTTGATGCCGCTTTAAAGAAGGAAACAAAAAGCCCGGGTAAAGAGGTACTTTCACTGGGTCGGTTTCTGGTGGAGGGTGAACACACGCCACATCTTACAAAACACATGGTGCAACGTGTGGATGAGCTTTTACCCCCTAGAGAAATGCGTAAGCAAATAAAGGCTTGGATACTTCAATCGGCAGCGGGGTCTGTTGAAGCAGATAGGCAACTGGGGCATTACTATGAGAGTAAAAATCATCCTAAGAGTGCTTACTATCATTACTTAAAGGCTTCTCTTTATGGGGATGCACAGGCTTCTGAGGCATTAACCCGCTTCTCCCTTTCTCCTCAAGATAAAGAGGGTGCCATGCGTCGCCTACAAAAGGAAACTACTTGGAATAAGGATATCAAGACATTCCCTGCACTGTATACCCGTGCTGAACAAGCCATAAGGCAGGAACTGGCTAAACAAAAAACGCTCAAAGCCCAAGGTGTAAAGCGTGTGGTAAAACAACCAAGTCATCCTTAGGACGACCTAGATGCCGTACTGAGATTCGTAAATAATTTCTTTTTCCAAGATGGGTGGTAATGCCGCAGTGCGTTCCCACCCATCTGTCGTGAATACTTTGGGTTTACGATTGTCTCGAGGATGGTCAAAGTAAACATGCCACCGAGAGGAGGGTTGGTCCCAAAAGGCTCGTACAAGGTCTTTACGTTCAAAGCCGAGCCGTTCCCAGCTGTCGACCAGAATTTTATACGTGTCATCCACGGTGAGGATTGTGCCTTGGACAGGGGCTACTTTGTAATCTCTACTCAGCCACCAAGGTTTCCCTGGACACTGGCTATTGGCACGCATGACTTCGGCAGGATTCATCGTTTTGGAACCTGGTTGGGCAAAGCGAATATGGTCAAGAGCCTCACTGACAAAACTGTTAAGTTGTCGCCATGAAGTATCTTGAGAGGTGCTGGTGCCGTTGCCAGCAATACTTAAATAACGTCCATCCGTGGCATATGGATTGTAAAGCCAAACGGTACTGTTAATGAGTTGGGAAGGGTTCATATCTACGCCAGAAAGGGCAGGTGTTTTTTGACCTGTCATACTGACCTGACTGGGTACAGAAAAAGCATCCTGTACAAAGGGGTGAAAATACGCCACGTGAAAAGGCATCGGGGCATAGGGACGTGAAATCGTATGCCCATGATGATGAGAAGATACTCTCCCTTCTCCTTGGATGAGAGGCGTAGACTCCGTAATACTGAAGCGTGTACTGCTTGCTTCAAAATGGTCTGCTTCATAGGCTTGCAAAGCGGGCGTAAAATGCTCATCGCCATGCGTGTCATGAAGATATTGGAGTGGTTGATAACCTCGCAACGGACGAGACATATAAGCTGGAATCATCAGGGAGGAGCCTTTGTAGGGTGCATACTGGGGTACCCTGTGCAGGGGAGCTATCATGCCAGTATACTGGATGATGTAGATTGGAGCGACTACTTTGCCTCAGTCGGGTGTGTGGTGATGGTAGCCTCTTGAGAAGACCTTTCAGAGGCTTTGGCAGGGGGAGCTTTACTGGAAGAGCCTTCTGGTTTTACGGCTTGGTCTTTAAGGACTAAGTTCACTAAGTAAGATGTTGCCTGAATAAAAGCACCAAACTTAGCCATGTCCTCTGCTCCTAAACCGAGTGGCTTAAAGGAGCGATTCATTGCCGAAAATCCTGAGAGTGCATACGGAATAGCACTAATCCGATATACGGCACTGAGGGCAGGGTTCCAATCATTGAAGCGCGTAAACACGGCTGAAACAGCACCCGCAAGTTGTCCCGCCAAGAAGAACGTACCAATCCCGCCCATAAGTTTTTGGGCTTGAGGGGTTGTGGTGGGGGCTGTTTTTGCGAGTTGATTCATGACGTTGCCTTTGGTCAATAAATGAGTTGCCCCTTGAGAGGCTAAGGCAACGGCAAAAGCAGCAGAAACCATACGCCCAATCCCTGTAAGGGCATAGGTGGTTGCTGTGAAGGGGCTGTTGAATACGGGGGTTGCAAAATTACACCATAGTTTACCTAACCCTGAGGGTTTGGAGGCTTTTTCAGAAGTTTTTTCTGTGTTTGTTGGCTCTGTTGAGTCTTTTTTGCCTAAACGTGTCAATCCTTGTTGAAATGCTTTGAAAGATTTTCCAGTGTTTTGAGGGAGATTGGTTATCAGCTGAGTAAATGCGTTGAGTTCTGCTTTTGCATTGTGGATGAGTGCTTTCCCAACGGGGACAGGGTTATGAGGGTCTTGAAGTTCAGCAAGTGTATTGCCATGAGGGTGTAACAACTTAACCCCTTGAAGAGATTGGGCTGCTTTGGTGAGGGTGAAAACCCCCATCAATACCCCGATGGGTACGGTGGCATTGAATAAAGCCGAAAACTTTTTGAGCTTCAGTGCTTCGTCAGTAAAATTTTTCTTGAACCAACTATGGAACTTAGGGTTTTTTATAGCGTCACTGACCTCATGAAACCCTTCTTTTTGGGCTTGATTTAAGAGTTTTGTAAAAAACTGGTTCCCCTTCATGAGTTTTGGGGCAGCGACAAGACTGGCCGCTGAAAATGCCGTAAACGCTAAACTACGTAGGGCGTAGCCGTTTAAAATGGCACCTGCAGCATTTACAGCACCATACCCTATGTTGATAAGAGGCAACCATTGCGCAAGCTTTAATAAGCCTTTTCCTAAGAGACCCTTTGAAAAAAATCTGACATGCCCATCATGGAGCATATGTTCTGCAATATTCCCTACACCCCAAGCTAAAGAAGCACCTACACCGACCATCGGAATAAGCTTTCGCAAATTGATACCACCTTGTGAAAGCTCTGGGGCATGCGGTATGTCCTCTTTTTGAGGTGTCGGTACGATTTTTGGTAGTTCTGTAACGGTTGGTTCTTTACCGTGGGTTTCATGTGGCTTGGGGGGGCTGTTATGCTCCGTCGTTTGGTGGGCTAAGGGTTGCTTTTTAGCAGTATATTGGTTTTCGATGGGGTGTGCGTGTGGCGGTAAGACGTGAAACGTCCCCCCTGAAGTGAGTGGACGATAGCTTACTTCTCTAAAAGCATCTTCACCGTATCCTCCTTGATAGTAGGCGGTATCTGGTAGGTTGGGTTCATCTGGTGCACAAGGTAAAATAGCTTTAGGAACGTTAGCAGTGTGTTGTAGTAACCAGTGATGAGGATGTAGCGTGGTTCTTACACTTGGGGCGGTTGACATAAAATTTAAAGCACCTTAGCACAGAGATAAGCATAAAGGGAGAGAGAGAGACGTGAAGCCTAGAAACGCCGATATGATGACACCTATAAGCCTTTTCAATCGTTAACTTTTTATAGTTTACATGGTCGCAGGATAGGCTTCAATGAGTGTATCGTGATGTAACGTATGCACTTGATGCACATGAACCACAGGTGCTTGAGACAACCCTAAGCATAAAGGCCCAGAAAATCCTGTTTTTGCTAGTGGGTCGTTCATAATTTTGGATCCATAGAAAAGATAATATTTATTGACAAGCTTTTTGCTAATGAGGCTGCCTGCGAGTTTGCCACCTGCTTCTACCCAAAGACTACTAATGCCAGCTTCGCCAAGTTGTTGTAAAATCGCTTGAAGGTCAAGCCCATGAGCCCCGCCTTGAACAGCAACCACTTTGACCCCCAAGGCTTCTGCGACACTCTCGTAGTGTTTCTCTAAATGAGCCTTGGCACCAATGACCCATACGGGAGCTTGGTCTGTCTGGTTAAATAAGGTGTAGCGTCGTAAATCCAGTCTAAATTGACGGTCAAGGACGATGCGGATAGGTTGCCTGACTACGCCGGGGTAACGAACCGTTAGTTGAGGATTATCCGCAATCACGGTTTCTGCTGTGGTTAAAATAGCGTCATAGCCACTTCTTAAATAGTGTACATATTGCCGAGAAGTTTCCCCTGTTATCCATTGGCTTTGACCCCCACGGGTTGCAATTCTGCCGTCTAATGTCAGCCCTAGCTTCAGGGTAACAAAGGGTTGACGGGTCACACTATGATGAAAGAAAATCTCATTGAGCCGTAAACATTCAGGGTACATCACACCAAAATCACACTGCACCCCTGCCTGTTGAAGGACTTGTAGTCCTCCACCTTTTACATGAGGGTTGGGGTCTAAGGCACCTATAATCACATGTGCAATGCCCGCTTCTAGGATGGCTTCACTACAGGGGGGGGTGCGTCCATGATGATTGCAAGGCTCTAAATTGACAATCAGCGTCCCACCTTCAGAGCGTCTGTAGGTTTTCCCGCCAAGCTCGAAAGCTTTTTGAATCGCCATGGCTTCAGCATGAGGTTGTCCAGGAGCGTGATGATACCCACTGGCAACCCATTGTCCTTCACGGTCAAGCAGTACCGCACCCACCATGGGATTGGGGGTTGTGGTTCCCCATCCTTGTTTTGCAAGCTCTATGGCTTGTGCCATATAGGCTTGGTAAATAAGGGGAACTTGATTCGATTGTAGACCATGGTGTTGTGTTTTCATACCCTGTAGTTTAACAGAAACATAAAGGCTTCTGATAAAAAGACTGAAACAAACTTACGTCAAAACGTAAGTTGAGTCATGTTGAGTCATCATGGCGACCCCGCATGTTTTAGAAGCTTCTGTAAGAATCTCCGAGTCGATACTTTGGACTAAACAAATGAAACCAAGACAAACAGAGACACAACCATGTGCCACGAGGCGAGTGTCATGTCTCTGCTGAGGGGTGTTTCGTTCGTCGTTTTTAACTTTGATTTATTTAATTACTTCAGGAGGTGTCCAAATGAGTGTACCTGAAACGCCATCTCTTATATAACCAAGGTTACGACGTTGTTCTGTTATTTTCCCTTGAGCATCATACTTTGCCGTAACCGATTGATGGGTACTGAGGTCCGTTAAACCATTCGTGGCAGTACGTGCAGAGAGGGTATCGGTGGTTTGCTTGGGTTTGTCATCAAGCCAAGAGTCAATGGTGTACTCATTTTCTCTGGAGGCTTCTACTTGTGTGGTTTGGTTGCCTTGTCTTGCAATCACGCCAAAGTCTCGTTTAACTTCACGCCCCTGTGTATCATAGCGCTTTCCAGAGGTTTGTAAGGCTTCAGTGTCTTGGCTGGTATCTTTGTATCCAAGGGTATTGCGGGACGCTGTTAACATGCCGTCGTTATCGTAGTTGGCTGTTTCTTCCTTTACTAAAGAGGTTTCATCTTGGGTATAGGGGTTTTCGACGCTGGTTCCTTCCCCTTTAACAAAACTGGTGCCTTGGTAGTGATTCGTGATGCTTGTATAGTCAAGCCCTCGATGAATTAAGCCATCTTTGCCCTTGCGTGTTGCGATACTTCCTGTTTCTACATCTCCAGTGGCGAGGTTTCCAGTATCCCATCCAGCAATGGTGTTACCTATATCGCTTGTAAAGGTCTGACGAGTTTCATAACGGTTGCCTTGCTGTGCAAAGGTGCCTTTCAATACGCCTGGTTCTGGCGTACTCACACGAACTTTCCCTGTTTCAGAGGGGGTTAGGGGTTTCAGAGGGTACGCTTGTTTTAGAGGCTCGTGTGTGAAAGCGTCCTACAAAATCGCTGTTAAACTGGGTGCCTAAACTATTCATCGGGTGATTGTCGCTTTCTCTTTCAGTGTGTCTTCAATACGTTTTTTATCCAAAGAGTCGTGTTTGTTTAAAAAAAGAGGGCTTCCAAAACAAGGCTTGCTTTGGTTTTGCTTAACCGTTATTTCGGAAGGAGGCAGTATTTTCTTGAATTTAGAAACGATACTCTAATGAACACACCCTAAAAGCCTCTATTGCTTTGATGAAGGCAACAAGTCGTTTGGATGACCTATTTCGTTGCATAACTTGAGTATATTTTGAAATATTTCGTTACAAATTGACGTTTCTACTTCATGCAGAATGCTTTAAGCTGATACAATATGGTTAAAGTGTCTTCTTAAACAAATGCCTCAAATGCTTTTTTGACTGTTTTCATGCTTTCTCAGTCTCTTCTTTCCTACGGCTTTTGTCTCCACTTGAATCTGACGCTTTTTTATCTAAGCAGGTTTAAGCTTGATACGTTGGTACTCCCACCTTGCCTAGTCCTTAAACCTCATAGGCTCTCCCAGTTAGGCTCTCATGATTAGGCTCTCATGGTGTCGTTCAGTTTCTTGTTGAACATAACCTCCTCTATTTTTTGTTGCATTAGTATGTATTCACGCCCTTATTCTGCCTTCCTGCCTTTTAGGCATCCCTCACCGCCTCCTGTCCTCATGAAACATGAGACCACAGAGGAGCCTCGGGCTGAGAAAAACCAATCTTGGCAGCCTCATCATGTTGCAAATCGCTTTGGTGATGCGTCTTCGGATGTAGTGCACACAGCGGCGAGTTTGTGGACACCCTCTAAGGCTCAACAACTATGCCAAGGTATCGGGGATACCATTACTAAGGCAAGTTTCCCCAAATTGACGAGTCCTTTTTTAGGATGGGTGGCCAGTAGTTTTATGGCATCCATTATTACCCTTGATGTGGGTAGCTTATGGATACCTCGTATCGGGGTTTCTTTGGCAAGAGGTGCTAAGCCCTACGACCCACAAAAAGACACCGACCTACAATCACGCCCTCTTTCCCAACGTGTTTTACTGTCGAAATGGCGACAACTCAAGGCTCTCAATTGGCCTAATTTTTCTGAAGAGTCGCAACGTGAGTTTGCCACAGGCCCAGGGGTACTATTTGTTCCCACAGCGTCTTATTTTTTGCTAAGGCGTAAGCTACCAGCTGGGGATGCTACTTTCATGCCCTATGAGACCTTAAAAGCTTACAAGCATACGTATCATCACTTTTTAGCACAGCGTCCTGAACAACCTTGGCAGAAAGCTTCTGTGCCTTTGTCTGAACGTATTCAAAATAACCGAGAAGATTTTGCACATTTTCTTCAGCAGCACCTTCGCCCCGATGCTCACAAAGCACTCTTAGCTCACCCCGTTCGTTTATCTCATGAACCTCAAAAAACAACCACATTGGCTCGATTGTTAACACAGTGGGAAACCCGCTTGTTGACGCTGCATGAGGGGCATTTAAAGCATCATTTAAAACGTCCCCTTGATTTACAAGGGCATCCTCACTTTAAGGCTTGGACTGCTGCACAGGAAGCTACACTTGATACCTTAGCAACGCATATTGCTGAAGCGACCAAAAAAGTCAATGAAGCATCCCGTACCACTACCCATTTGTGGCAAAAAGACCTCTTGCCCACCTTGTGGCATAAACCTTCACTTAAGCCAGTGGGTGAGGGCTTAAGTGCTTCTGTACCGCTCATTAAAGAACTGCCTGTTGAAACAGTCCTTAGAGAACTGAAGCTTTTCCCTGCGTATGTCCAGCGCTTGGCGTTAGACACTGTGGCAAAAACAAGTGCCTCACATCCTAGTTTAACGGGCTTTGTAAAACCCTTATCAGAAGTATCCAATGCTTCCCTGATTCAGACAAGCGAGACCCTTTATCAAAAAATGCTGGGTCATAAGCTTGGCTTTTCTTTGGCAAATACGGCTTTAGGTGTAGGTTGGCTGTTTTGGCTTGCTTCTTGGGTTTTGAAAACTTCCCATGTTTATCCTGCAAACCGCTTAATGCGTATTGACCATCTCAAAGCTGGTATGGAAGGCACAGGTAATGTATCTGAGGCACTTCCTGCACTAGAAGCTTCCGACACCTCTCGGGGTTCTTTCAGGCAAGCCGTGGCAAAACCCTCTGCAGTGACCCCGCCAGATAAATCAAGCCAAGATAAACCAAGACAGGATAAATCAAAAGAGGTAAAGAGGGAAGCGTCGTCGAGTACATCTGTGCAAGTCCCTGCTTCATCCTCGCTTATGCCTCGTTTTATGCCTAATATTGCCAGTGCAAGCTTATTTTCTGATACCACCGTTTTAACGACAGAACGAGGCTCTTGTTGATGAATCCTAACATGTCGTCCTCTTTGAGTCTGTCTTATCCCGCTGGATTTCGATTCCGTCGTACGCCTAACGCTCGTTTCGGCTCTGAGATGCCAATCGCTCCAACGCCTGCACCCATGGCGGCTGTGGACATGCCTGTGGCACTAGAGGCTTTTAAAATTAAGCCTGACACGCCGCTTGAAACTGTATTGACACGTCTCTCTAAGCAGATGTTAAAAACACGTGCAGGTGCCATGCAGATTGCAGGACGTTGGCAAACGCACATTGATGATACCCTCAAGTTAGGAGCTTTCAGTAAACCCTTCACTTGGTTTGCCAAAGACCTGACGGAAAAACTGACTGATACTGACTATAAAGTGTTTTATCGATTAGGGAATACTAAAATTCTCCGTCCTGCTTGGGGACCTCAAATCATTCAATTCTACTCAGGGTGTGTTGCTTTTCGGGCTTTATTTGCGGCGAAGCGTGCTTTGCCTCTTGAAACACCTAAAACGCCTGAGAAAAAGCATACCCCTTGGCAAGAATGGTGGCGTACGCACGACACCCGTGAGGTCATGGATGCATTGCGTCGTGATATTACCTCGCTATTTTTCTTTCTTTTTGCACTTGACCCTCTACGAGACCATGTCTTTACAAATGCACTGCAACGCTTGCGGCAAGTACAGTTAAAGTCGCCATTACATGGTGAGGCGTTGTCTTTACAACAGCTTAAGGAAGCGTATCGCCTGACAAAAGCAGAAGACCTCTCGCAGCTCTTTTTTCATCAGAAACAACATATCAAGCATTGGCAAATGATACCTCGAGCCGTGGCTCAAGAAGTCAAAACATCGGGGCATCAGGTGCTTGAATTTGGTAAAGCGAAGGTGTTAAATCAATGCCATAAGGCAACGCTTATGATGGAAGCCACACAGCGTTTGACGCATACAAGTATGGCGCATCCTCATCTACCCTTGCAAGAAGTACTCCAAAAGCTTAAGCTCCCCCCTAAGCTTTTAGAAGACATGCACCAGCTGATTCAAACAGTGGACATCCCTCTTGAAGCGCCGCTCCATGATAAGGCAAAGTTAGCTTTGCAGGAGGGGGTGAAAAACCATATTGACCAAACCTCGTTACAGAAGGTCTGGCATACCCTTCAAGCCATGGATGCTTACCGTGTGGCACATCATCTTGAGTCAAAGGTTCCTCCAGCTTCCGAGTTTTTAGCTCGTTATGCCGTCGCTTCTTCCGTCCCAGCACATATTCTTGCCTTGGGGCTTACTTCGGTTGGGCTTGGATTTGGTCCTGTATGGGTGAATAAATTGTTAGCCGATAAAGACTATCAAAACTTTAAAAATAAGGTTTTACACACACAGGTACCATCGAATCCTTAAACCAGATTCATGTTGTAGTTTTCGCCTACAAATTGTTTCAGGGGTTTGTGGATGTCTTCTGTCAGTAATGCTAAAAGATTTTTTCGTGGGTCATTTCCTTGATACATGCTGGGTTGTTCTGCACTGAGTACATGTTGTTTCCCATCAAGTTGGTCTTTCCATATCAATGTGCGTTGGTCAGTTTTCGGAGATAAGTGAGGGTTAACATTCGTACGTGTGCCTAAGTAATCTCCATTTTGAGCTAGCCATCGGGTATTACTGTGCGTTGAGCGTAGTACCCCGTCACGTGTTCTTTCTATGGCAGGTTCTTGAAGGTCCTGTCCTATAATCATGCGAGGATATTTCTGTAGTGGGTTGCGTAAACTGCTTGTACGAGGGACGTTTCCTAGCTTGGCAATAGGCTTTAGACCATTCAGTGTTTGTGTCATTTGATGGTTTCCAATGTCAAACCCCAAGGCGAGTCTTTCCGTTGTTGCTAAAAAACTCTTTTCTTGTAGAGAAGTGAGATGTCCAGCATTTGCAAGTTTTTTAGCCCCCTCCTGAAGTTGCTTGTAGAGCTTTAATCCTTGAGGTTATTTTACGATGCTAATCATGGTCTAGGTACCTTTCGTAGATGTATGAGATGTATCATGTATAAGTGCTATGAATTGAGAATGAATAATATATATTTATTAAATTAAAAACAAATAATAATAATTTAAATGATACATGCTGCTTATTATGTAACTTTTTGTTAAGAAGTCTCTATAAAACGACCCTATTTCACAAAACCAAGTATGCCTTTGTTACCATAATATAAAGGGTTGTTATAGAGGGTTGTTATTGTATAGAAGTTTGTATGATGGGGTTCGTATTGACGTGAAGAACAAGGCATTGGGTGACTTGTTGTCTCTGTAGGGTGGGTATTTTCTTCGCACAAACCTTTTTTTACGGGGCTTTTTACTTAGGTGAGGTTACTTCTAGCGTTTTTAAATATCTTATGACGATATTGTGACATGGCTTTGTGATGTTTGCTTGCTGTTTGCTCTGATACATGCACTTTGAGTACTTTATTTTATGTTTGCTTCTGTCGGCTTATCTCCCTCGGCTTCTTCTGTCCATTCACCGTCATTGGGGCTTATGCCTAAAGCAATGACAGTAGCCTCCGCTGTTGAAACACGCATCCCCCCTGTGCCACTTCGGCTTGACCCTGCAACCAAGCGTGTTGCGGGCTTCATGAACGTCATTGCTGGTAATCGTACCCGTGCGATGATTGTTGAAGATTTTTTTGGGATGGGGCTTTTAAGAACTTTGGTGGATAGTTCAAGAGGCTTTATGGGAGGGAGTAATCAGTTTAGTCCTGTTGCGGGGTTAGACCGTATTCTTAGGGAAGGTTTTTCTATCCTTACAGATAACGTCATGTCTGGGATTGTGGCCACACGCATCGGTAAAATGCACGCTTTCCCCCACTTTGCGAATCAGTATCCTTCTCGTGCCGTCTTGACGCATGCACACCACCACATGAAGCAACTCGTAGAACGTACTCGGAAAATGGAGGCTAAGCCCGAGGAGGCTGTATTACAACTCTCTCATCGTATGGCGGATGATTTATTTCAGAACCTTGTGCCTCCAGAAATCTTGACCTCTGGTCATACGGAGCGTATACAAACCTCTCGTGATGCACTGAAGACGATGCTTTATCAGGCATTGGGTAAAGACCCCCAAGCTGAAGGACATTTTAAAACACAGGCCGCTGCACTCATGCGTCAGTTGCAGAAGAGTGATTGGCACCTCAATATTCCTCAGCCAGATGGTAGAACGGCTCGTATGGCATTACCTACTTATCTCGAAGAACTTCATGGTTTTGTGCAAGGGTTGCGACAGGCAATGCCTGCATTAAGGCAACAACATCCTAACATTACTTACTTTGGGGACATGGCACTCAAGTATGCTGAGCAAACCACACGGGTGAAGGATAGGCAGCTTTGGGGTATTGCAGCAGGTATGACTGCTTCTTTTTTATCGCCAGCACTCATCAATAGTTTTATGAACCATGCGTTTCATGTGAAGGGTTATCCTGCTGAAAATGCACTTAAAGTTCAAAAGCCTGTTAGTTTCATTACGGGTGACCGCCGTCCTGATACAGAGGCACACCAAGTTGCTGAACCAGAGACATTACCCGCTAATACAGCTGTACCTGCTCGTTTGGCCCCCCCCCCAGAACAAGTGGTGGCACCTCCTACGCCTCCTGAGAAACTGGCACATTATTTAGGAGGTACTACGAATGGGGTTTCTGGGCAGTTCATGGCAGATGCTTCTCGTGGCAGTACCCCTCTTTTTGGGGTTCAAGCACAGCGTTTTGGTGAGGCTGTAGCTTCTTCGTCGTCTGCTCCTGCTGCCACTTCTACGGCTGTTTCTACTGCAACTTCTGCTCCTGAGGCCTTGCCTTCCGCTGAGTTAGAGCGTAAGTATTCAGACAGTTGGTATACCCGTCTTTTACAGCAAGGACAATGGAAGCAGGCTGCCAAGCTGGCACCCTTGCTTTTGTTACCCTTAGTTCCTGCTTCAGGTGTATTTAATACCCAAGAATTAAAGGTTTATTTGCCTGAGATGTTGCGCAAGATGTTACCTCAAGAGGCACGTCAGCACGTGGGTAAATACACCAAAGAGTATCTTAAAAGTACCTATGATTTCTGTAAAAACTTTCCGCACACAACTCAACAGCAGATGGCGGGGGGGTTTGCTTTATTGATTATGTCTAGGCTTTTAAACTCTCGTACACCCAATGAGTTTAGAGAGCGTGCTGTGGATGGCTATGGTGGTTGGGGCTTCTGGATTTTGGGTACACCACTCTTACAAAAATACGTCTTTGGCCCCTTGGCAGACAAAACCTTTGGTTCGCAACTTATGCACCAAGGACGTTTAAGAGCTGTGGATGAAATTAAGCATTTAATGCCTGCTGGGTCTCTCCAACAGAAAACACTTAAGGCTAATATTTGGGTCGGTTTCTCTGCCATGATGACCAATGTACTATTGCTTGGTATTTTGGAACCTTATATTGCCGCACTATGGACGAAAGCACGCTTGGCGAAAGATGCTCAAAATCCTGTGCAGTAAGAAGCGTAAAAGTTTCTCTTAATATTTTGTAAGTATAGAAGTCTATTTTTAAAAGCGTTTTATGTTTTGCTCCTCTTTGATTGATTATTTTAAATCATACTTTTCATCATGCCTTTTATTTCATCGTCTCCTGTCGTGCTGTCTCGTTCTATGGTGAGGTCTTCACAGTGCTTTGCCTCTCAAGAAACCTCTTTGCACGAAAATGCACCATTAACAGAAGTCAAACATTCTCCTGTTTCTCCCGAAAAATTACGGGTTATGAGCTACAATGCTTGGTTGCTTCATGAGCCAGAAGCGGATGTTTACAAGAAAAAGTCGCCTGAAGCCCTGAAGGCTTTGGCGGATATTATTCTTAAAGGGGATGCCAATCTTGTGATGCTGCAAGAGGTTCAGAGCGAAAAAGCTTTGAAATACTTTGTAGACAAGGTTCTTAACCCCATGAGTGTAGCCTCTCATCAAGCCCCTTATAAGTATGTTGCTTATAATCCTGTGCATGAGGCACGAACCAAAGGGGAGATTCCTATTGGGCAAATGTTTTTGTATAAGGAACCCTTAAAGTTTGTGAAGCATAAGGTTTACCATGCTAAAAGCTTGCCGAGTATTACTTCTGATAAAGAAGCTCTTTTACAGCGGGAAGTGCATGTGGCTCATTTTACATTGCCGTTACCTGATGGTAAACAACAACCGCTTCTGGCTCGTTTGGATTTAGTCTCTGCTTCTAAAACCCTAGAACCTGCTTAAAGGGCTTGCAAGTATAAGGTGTTATCCCTCATACTGAAAAAAGTTTATCTCTGAAAGGCTTCGGCTTTGGTCAGTGGTTGTTATCCCATTCAATAGTGGTTATGTCTATTGTGTCTCAAGCGTGGTATCCTCATCATCTCGCACCTCAAGATGACCCTCAAGCCTTTTATACCGCTTTGAGGCAATGGCAACATGCGGCATGGAAAAGTTTGCCGAAGCCACCAGAGTCTGATGCAATGTGTATGCAATGGTTGGCGAGTATTCTACACGATATGCTTCAAGCCTATCAAGCTGGGCAGTTTCTTGAGACACAACAACATTTAGAGAACCTTTTGCTTGCCAATCTAGTGGCCTTGGAGCAGTATCAACTTGATGCAGCTTTGGGGGTTGAACGTGCCTTACACCGACTCCATCAGCGTAAGCATGACCTTACGGCTCACCAGTCCGATGCCCGTCCGTGGGCTTCAACGATGCGTTTGTATCAAGACCATGTAGAATTATGGGTGGAGGCTACTTGTCGGGGGACTTGGCAGATTTTTACTGAAGAGGAACGTCGGCAAGCTCTCCTGATGGCTAAAGAGTTGGGGTGTATGATTGAAGATTGCCGTTATGGTCATGAGCAACTTTCTCTTTTTTAAAGCATGAGAGGTTTTCTCTTTTATTGATGTTTCAGTATATTTAAACAGGCAATCTCTCGCAGGTGCCTGTTTTTAATAATGTATCAAAGCAAGCCTTTTTCTCTCGAATATCTCCTAACACTACCCCTACCCTAGAAGAGAGCGTCCATACCATGGGATTAGCCGCTAGTGCTGCACGGCAATATATGCTGACGGCCCGAAACCTCGACCTTCAGTTTCAGCTCCAGATGATTGCCCAAGCGAAACAACAACTCTCACAAACCAGCAGCCAGATGTTCAATCTGTCTGACTCGCTTGACCCCGAACTACCCTTTGCACAACTCTTACAGGAGCGGGTTGCTAACCTCTTTATGATTGATAAAGGGCTGGAAATGCAATCGCAGCGCATCCAAACAGCCATGCAGATGGTTCAGGCGGAATTAGAAAGTGTTAAAAAGATGGTACAAAACAATATCAAATCCGCCATGAATTACATGTCTTAAAGAGCTCATAGCGACAAGCATCATTCACAGGGATTAGTTAAGCGTAAATGAGGCATTCACAACCGCTGTTACTTTTTTGTCCACTGTAGACTCATCGTAAATGCCGTAGTCAGATACCTCTGTTGAGTAGGGCGAGGTAATCTGAAATACCCCTGTACTCGCTTCTACGACACCCCCTACGTGGGTACCTGTTTGTTTGGCAATGGCTTCAGCACGCTCTTTGGCGTTTTTGGTAGCACGGCCTACCATATCAATCTTAATGGTATCCAGCCCTGTATAAAGGTATCTGGGTGACATGGCGTTGAGCTGTACCCCTTTTTCAATGAGGTCGTTGATGCTGTGAGCCGTACGTTGTACGGTTTGAATGGCATGGGTTTCCACATTCACTGTTTGTGAAAAACCAACAGACTCTACCTCTGATGTGGTACCACCATTACTTGTTTGCACATAGTAAATGGTTTTGTTAACACTGCCCCACTGTATTTCAGTTTTGGGGTTAAAGCCGACTTTAACAAGATAAGCTTGGAGGGTTTGGCGGTCGTGTTTTAGTTTTTGGTAGGATTGGGCTTCGTTACTTTGGCGTGTGTTCAGTTCAATACTCCACACGGCATGGTCGCTCTTTACAGTACTACTTGCACTACCTACCACTTGGATGTGCGTAGGCTTAAAGAGTTTAAAGCGGTCTCCTAATCCCCAAGCGGCGAAGATGAGTCCTAATGCTAATACACTGCATGCCACCACAGTAGGTTGTTTCCATACGGAATGAGGAGCTTCAGCCATCATCATGGTTACACGATTCGCCTTTTTTTGGTTAGAGTAAAGAACATAGCGTACAGGGAGCTATAGGATGCAGAAAAGCAGTCTTTATGCGCTCGGGGCGATTCGAACGCCCGACCAACGGCTTCGGAGACCGCTACTCTATCCAACTGAGCTACGAACGCATAAAAACGACTCTGTGGTAGCCTAATCCTACATCAGTAAACCTATCCACAGTTTATAGGGTAACAAAAGTATCGTGCTAGATGCAACCCCATAGCGTAAATCTTTAAACATACACAATGGGGTTGATGTAGCGTCATACCCCATACTTCTTTAAGAGTGTTTATTTGAGGACGACCCTACAAATTCGCACAGGGTGACAGGGTGTCAGTAGATACTGGCACTTCTGGATATTTGGTCTGTGTTGGCAGGAACTAAGGTAAAAATGACGAAGTAAAAAAAGAAGCCCTATGTGTTTGCCTTTTTGACAACCTTAAATAAACATCCTAACTTAGCTGAACTTGATTGAGTGCTGAAGGGTTTGTGCTATGCTTAATGGAATTCCTGTCCTCTTGAAAAAGATAATAAAAGCTTTTAAGTCATCACATTGCCATGTCAATGTGATCCTCATTAACACCGTATTGAAAAAAGACCCCATTAAAGCCAATGACTCGCCCGGAAACGTCGTCCTCCTCAGTAAACCATCCTGCAGCCTCTGATATCCACCCTATTTTTCTTGCAC
This sequence comes from Vampirovibrionales bacterium, assembly GCA_044346175.1. Lineage (GTDB taxonomy): Bacteria > Cyanobacteriota > Vampirovibrionia > Vampirovibrionales > JAJTHC01 > JBJTUH01. Next base: position 64,386 of record JBIIZQ010000001.1, on the reverse strand, counting down.
AAGCAAAAGCACTGATTGCTGGGGGTGAACTTCTTCCTGGGGGAGCCGTGATGCTCGCCAAGCGGTTACAACACGCCGCCGAAACAGAAAAACCCCTTATTGTGAAACTCGGGCTTGACCCCACCCGCCCAGACCTACACTTGGGGCATGCCGTGGTGCTGGAAAAGTTTCGTGCTTTTCAAGACCTTGGACACCAAGGCGTACTTTTAATCGGTGATGCCACGGCCATGGTAGGCGACCCAACAGGTAAAAACGCCACACGTCCCGCACTGACTGAAGAAGAAGTCACCGCAAATGCTGAAACCTATCTTGCACAAGCTGGTAAAATTGTGAATGTTGCACAGGCACGTATTGTACGCAATAGCAGTTGGTTGAGTCCGCTGAAGTTAGGGGAACTGATTCAGTTGATGGGTAAAATCACCGTGGCACAAATGCTCACGAGAGATGATTTTTCAAAACGCTATGAAGAAGGTAAGCCCATTAGCCTGCATGAATTTTTATATCCTTTACTGCAAGCGTATGACTCCGTCCATTTGGATGCTGACATTGAGCTTGGTGGTTCCGACCAGCGTTTTAATAACTTGCTGGGTCGAGAACTCCAAAGCGTGTTAAAGCCTGGGCAAACGCCTCAAATGGTCTTGCTTTTACCTCTTTTGGAGGGGACAGATGGGGTTGTCAAAATGTCAAAAAGCTATCCTGAACATTGTATTCAGCTCACTGCCGAGCCTCAAGACATGTTTGGAAAGTTGATGTCGATACCGGATGCGTTAATCCCACGTTACGAACGCTTATTGACGAACCTTTCAGAGGAAGACCTTGCCCTACATACTGCTTGGTTTGAGCCTAGTGGGGTTTGTCCTGTGAATCCTCGTGACCTGAAAATGGCTTTGGCACTTTGGATTGTTGCACGTTACCATGGTAGCCAATCGGCTGAGATGGCACGTACGGCGTTTGTTCAGCAGTTTTCGCAAAAGCAGCTTCCAAGCGATATGCCTCAGTTTGAGGTGCCTGCTGCTTCTTCGTCTCTCATGATTGATTGGCTTGTGGCACAGGGGTTACAGCCCTCTAAGGCCGAAGCGAAACGTCTTATGGTGGGAGGGGGGTTAAAGGAACGTTTCCCCGAGGCTACCCCTGACACCCTTAAGCATGACAATCCTGCGATGGTTTTGAGTGGAGAGGTTGGGACACGTCGAATTTTTCAAATTGGTAAACGACAGTTTGTACAGTGTCTCTTTGTTTAAGAAACACCGTGCCTCATGACTCCCTTTGACCTTACCAGTGCCTTACAGCCTTATGCCGATGCTTCCCCAGAAACGTGGTTGCCTGATGTGTTTGAAGGGCATGTGCCTGTCATGTTTCGTGAAGTGATTGCGAGTTGGCTCCAAAGCGATTCAAAAGAGGGGGCATCTAAGGTTTATGTGGATGGTACGTTAGGGGGTGGTGGGCATAGTTTTGGTGCGTGGCAGTGTATCCAATCAGGTACGCAACCCTCTCAATGGTATGGTATTGACCAAGATGCTACGGTGCTTCAAAATACCCAATCTAAACTTGCAACCTTGGGGCATACCCAGCTTAAAACCTGCCATGGCAATTTTAGCCAGTTACCTCGATGGGTTCAGGAAGGGCGTATTCCTAAGATAACAGGTGGGTTGCTTCTGGATTTAGGGGTGTCTTCCTTCCAGTTAGATACGCCCGAACGTGGATTTTCCTTTCGGCATGAAGCCCCCCTTGATATGCGCATGAACCCACATGAGGGGATACCTTTACACGCTTGGCTGATGACACAAACTGAAGAGGATTTAAAACAGGTGTTATGGCACTATGGCGAAGAACGCTATGCGGGCATGATTGCACGTTGGATTTTGGAAGATAAGCCTCAAACCACAGGTGCTTTAGCACGTCTTGTGGAAAGGGCGTATGCGAAACGAGGCAATAAGCGTGCCAGTCATCATCACCCTGCCACACGCACCTTTCAAGCCCTGCGTATTGCACTGAACCAAGAGTTACTTGTGCTTGAGCATCTGTTAGAGGCATTGCCTACAATACTTGCCCCAGGGGCTACGGTGGTCGTGTTAACTTTTCACAGCTTGGAAGACCGTATCGTGAAGCGTGCGTTTAAACGATATACGACCGATGAAGTTTCGCCTCCCCACGACCCTATCTATCGTGTTTTAAAACCTGCGGTGGCAACCTTACACCATCGTAAAGCTCGCATCGCACAATCAGATGAGTTGGCTTACAACCCTCGTGCAAGAAGTGCCAAACTACGAGCTATGACTTGGCTTTAACGTGTTTGTTGACGTGTCAACAGTCTTACACACTTGCCCATGATGTTTGCACAGCGGATTGAAGATGCCCTAGGTCATTGCCCATGGCAATCCAGTTTGCACCTCGCTGTCCCCAAAAAGCTGCGGATGCGGGTGTAGGACAAAACATACCAGCTTGCTTGCCATGCACTTGGGCCACCTCAAGAACATGGGCAATGTTTGCCTGTAGGTCAGGATGATTCATCTCACCTACAATACCCATACTTGCAGAGAGGTCATAAGGTCCTAGAATGAGTCCTGTTACGCCCGGTATCTGTGCAAAGGTTTCAGCGTTTTTAACCCCTTCGACGGTTTCAATTTGCAGCCATACCTGAAGGGTTTCTTCAACTTTTTGGATATATGCAGCAGTTGATTTCCCGTAGCCTTGCGCTCGTCCACCCCCAATACCTCGTTTGCCCAAGGGGGGATACCAAGCACTCGTTACCGCTTGATGGGCTTCCGCTACCGTGGAGACATAGGGGAAAATAATGCCATCCGCACCAGCGTCCAGCACACGTTTTACGATACCAGCTTCAATACTTGGCACCCGCACCATCCCTAAACAAGAGGGAGCCTTCACCATAAGATGGTTACGAATATCCTTGACGCTTAACGTACTATGTTCCATATCCAGCCATAGCCAGTCAAGGGTTTGGGAGAGTAACTCTGTAATTTCAGGGCTTTCAAGTGTTACGACCATGCCTTTTTTAAAAGTGTGGGTTGACATCATAGGGGGATGGTCTCCATGAACCAATAAGGGGGACGGAAGGCTTGCGACGTGTATGACTTTAAGAAGGAATTTGAGCATCAAGCCAAGGGTGTACGACTTGGCTTTCAAGTCCGAATAGTTTGAGTTCTTCCGAGACAAAAGCAATTGCATTGGCGGTTTCAGGATGTCCTTCAAGCCATTGCAGCGATAAATTACGTTGAAAAATCTCAAACAAAGGTAAGGCAACGGCACCCAAGCGAAGCAACACCATCACGCACATACTACGTACGGCGGCATGGCTTGATTTCAGCCCTTCTAAAATAACGGCAATATTCTGCTCTTGATGGAGGACGGCTTGTACCAACTGGGTCTCCAAGCTTGATTTAGCCTCAGGTGAAAGCGTGCTAGCAGGTATGGTGGACGCATCAGCACAGAGGCTTAAAAGTAACTTTTGGAGGTCTTCCCGTTGTTGGTAGTGGCGTTGTACCGCTTGACTCGCTTTAAGTACACGACGTGTTTCAAAAACAGCAGGTACCGCAGAAGGTAATAAGGTTTCTGGCAATGTCAAAGCATCGGTTTCAGTAGAGGCATCTTGTGTCATAAGTAAAGAGACATCGGGTGAAATCATACGAAAGGCGTACTCCTTTTCAAAGGAAAAGAACAAGCAAGATATGCCAATGAACCCCAAATGTTGGCTACCTTGTATAGTAGCATTAAAGTAGCTTGGCATACCATCGTGTGCTATGACGCATGGGTGCTATCCCGTGTCTGTTTCTTCTGTCATACCGATGGCAGTCGGTATCTGCTCTACACAACTTAAGCCAATATCTATACACTTTATAGCAATTTTGGGAGCAATTTCCCCCCTTTTCTCATACATTGGTAAAGCTTAATGATGCCCAAGCTTGCAAGCAAGGTCATCGCACTGAGGCTATCTTGATACCAACTAACACCTACGAGGGCAATCCCAACGAGTTTTAAAAGTCCGTAAATCAGAGGACTTACACCAAGTAACAGCTTATGCGGTGGGTTGGTATGTGTATGAGGGTGCCATAACATCCATAACACAGGTAGCCCTAAACAGCAGGCATAAATTTCAGCAGATAGCATCAGCATGTCTAAAATGTTGTGTTGTGTCAGGGCAACCCATAAAGCAACACCCGCACTGAGGACACTCGTCATTTGACCCAGATACGTCACGTATTGTGGCGTTTGCACGATTTTGTGCAGTTTAGAAAACGGACTTACTTTACACCAAGGTTGGAGCATATCTCGGGTGAGCGTTTGTGAGGCAATATTCAGTGTGGAATCCATCGTTGAGGACAATGCCACTAAAAAACCTAGCAGTATCACCATAATACCCCATTGTGGTATATGAAAAGCCTGATGAACCCAAGCTAACCAGTAGAGTAAGGGGGTGAGCTTTTGTTGGGCGAGTGTCAGCGTTGGGTTTGTGCTGGGAAGACTTGCGGGGGAAAGGGTTGACATGAGTCCCCATACGCCTAAACATAGGATGAGAACTGCCCCGTAAAGTGTTGCAAGTCCTCCCCAAGCGCTAAGGAGTCCTTTTTTAGCGTCGGCTTCACTACGGGTTGCTTGTATGCGTTGCCACATTTCAGGGGCAATGACCCAAGCGGTGATGAGTCCGAATTGACGAGCGAAAAGTGCAGCAGTCTCTTGCCATGTGGCGGGTAAAAGATAGCCTGTTGTTTGAGGCCAATGAAAGTGTTGAGGAAGTTTTGACAAAGCAACCGCTAACCAGTCAGTCTCAAAGCCCTTAACTGGAAAATGAATGCCCCAGTAGGTCAGTAAAACACTTAGAGCAAGTATCATCATCCCTGTGCCATATAAGCCTACTTGTAGTGTATCGGTGAGTACCACGGCACTGAATCCTCCCAGTGTGATGTAACTCACAAGACCCAGCCATCCTAACCCAACAGCCCATTGCCAAGTGTCTGGAAATAATACTTTTAAAAGTCCTATGGCGGCAATCATTTGAGAGCTTACAAATGTGACACTTGCAAGCCAAAGTACGGTTGCGAGCCAAGCTCGCCCGCCGCCTTCTTTCAGTGCATAATAGGTTTCAAGCGTTTCAGGGAGGGTGTCGCAAGGGTGCTGGCGTATCCGCTTAAAGGCTTGCAATTTAGGAAGGATTAAAAAATATAATACGCCACAGGTGAGTAAAAGCGGGATAGCGACTTTCCACAATGTCAACCAGCCACTTGTGCCAAAAACCTGTAGTGTGCCTAGTGTACTACCTGCACCAAAACAAGCCGCAATAAAAGCAATGCTCATTTGGGTGCTATTGAGTTGATGATTTGCAAGGAAAAAATGTTCAGGGGTTTGAACGGCACGTGTCCCCCTATGTCCATAATAACTGAGGCACACCACCCCTATTAAATAGACGATGGCCGTTGTGCTTAGACCCATTTGCCATGCTTTATGAGGGAATGAGAGTATTGTGGGCATAGGGTTGTCAATCATTCTGGCAATTATGAGACTTGGTGATGAGGAGGATAGTGAAAGCATAGATAGTTATCATTTGATGTTATGATAAAAAGGTGCTTGTTTCAAAAGTCATCCAATAGATTATGGTTCTTAATGATGGGTAGACGTAAAAAATACGATAATTCAGAAGCAGTTATTCTTGAAGCTGCTAAAGAGCTGTTTACACGTTATGGGTTTCATCGAACAACGCTTGAGGATATTTCAAAAGCAACGCAGCTTGGTAAAGCCAGTATTTATCAATGTTTTGAGAGTAAGGAGGCAATACTCCTTGCCGTGGTTGACCAGTCCCTCAAGGCACTGCATACTACGCTAAAAGAAACCACCCTACAACAGTGTGATTCAGCTCCCGTGCGTAGCTCTAAAAAAGCTTTTTTAGAGGTCGTGAAGCATCTGCTGTTTCAAGAAGCATGGACTAAGTTCAAAGATGTCTCTGCAAACTTTTCAGGTCAGGATGCTTTTATGCTTCCCCCACCCATTCCGCCATTAAAGGCACGCACTCGATTCGCTGAATGGGAGATGATGTTCACGGAACTTTTAGTTGATGTTTTGCTAAAGGGCGTTGCGTATGGTCATTTGACGCTTGCCCACCCTCCTGAAAAAGTGGCAAAAACCTTGCGGAGTGCCATGGCGGGTTTTTTCCCTCCGCTTGTTTTGATACGGCAATTATCCGAAGAAGACTTTACTGCTGAGCTTAATGTGCTTTTAGAGGTATTGTGCAAGGGGTTGTAGTGCTGAGTCTTTTTGGGTGCGTATTTCAGTACTCAAGAGGCTTTTGTACTGAACACGTAGAGCGGTAAGCCCCCCTTCCCTAATGTAAAGAGAGGGGGGGGCAAAGAGCGAATTGATAACCAGTGTTATGAGCTAACTTACAGTCGTTTTACCATTGGTTTTGTGTGCTGTCGGTCTCTGTGGTGCGTTTTTTAAGGATGGCGTTTATCCATTCTTCCGCACTAATCTGACCATCTTGGTTTGTATCTAATTCAGATACATTGAATGAAGGCATACTATGACCCCCGCTGGAGCTTGTTCCACGGTGTGCTGTTTGAGCCTGAAGTTTTTCAAGCATTTCACGTGGCGGGAAGGGCGGGAAGTTTTGGTCAGTGTTCCCATTGTTTGAGGTGTTGTACTCACCTTGGCTTCCATACTGAGCCTGAAGTTTTTCAAGCATTTCACGTGGCGGGAAGGGTGGGAAGTTTTGGTCAGTATTCCCGTTGTTTGAGGTGTTGTAGTCACCTTGGTTTCCATACTGAGCCTTAAGCTGTTGAAGCATCTGTGGTGGAGGGAATGGTGGGAAGTTTTGGTCAGTGTTCCCATTGTTTGAGGTGTTGTACTGCCCTTGGTTTCCATACTGAGCCTGAAGTTTTTCAAGCATTTCACGTGGCGGGAAGGGCGGGAAATTTTGGTCAGTGTTCCCGTTGTTTGAGGTGTTGTACTGCCCTTGGTTTCCATACTGAGCCTGAAGTTTTTCAAGCATTTCACGTGGAGGGAAGGGTGGGAAATCCTCATCCGTCTCATTCAAGTAAGATTGATTTTGTGTGTTACCAATGGCTTCAAAAAATGCCGATGGGGTTGTGAAGCCTGTATTCTTTTGGGTGTTATGACCTTGGAAGCCTCTGACGTTACCACCAAACACAGGTGCATACTGGTTTTGGGTGTATCCATACTGTCCTTGGTTTTGCGTCCCAACAGGTGTTTGTGAAAAAAGATGATTGATTGAAAAACGACTCTCCCCGAAACTATCGCCGCCTTGATTTCCCCAAGCTGCTGCTAACTGTTCGAACGCTGAAGTGTCCCCCACATGGTTGGATGAATAGCCTACATGCTGGGTTTTACTGTTTAACTGTGGCATCTGCTGAATTAAGTTTTGCCATTGAATTTTGGAAAACATCATCATTTGGTACACTCCTTATTTGATTTCTACATGACTACTCACACAATACACATTATTTAGTACATTTAAGAACCGAAATGGTTTAATATTCTTTTATTGTATCGGCATGCTTTTATAGAACCTGAATAGTATTTTTTCCATCTCCTATAGTGAAACTTAGTAGGGATGTTAACCCTCATCCCCTGTGGGATTCCTTAGGGATGGATATGTTGTGTGTGGGTTTTGATTGAGATACTTACTTTAGAAAGAGGTTGTTATCTTATGCCTATGAACTTAAATCCTAAAAGTGCTACCTTTACCAATGGTACGCCTAATGATGCCACGCCTCTTGAGCAGCAATTTATTCGTCTCTTCAATAATGATGCGACCATTCAACAAGTGGTGAATCAGCTCCTTTCAGGGCAAGTACCAGATAGTCGAACCCTTACCCTAAACTTCAATAATGCCACAGCACCTACACAAACTGACCATGCACTCCTACAGGTGCATCGGGGGGCTTTGGGTTCTCGGAGTATTCGTTGGAATGAGACTTCTGACAACTGGGAAGTGACACATAACGGTACAACCTACTTTCCCATCAGTTATGTGACAGAAGCGGACCCTTCCCCCTTACCCCCTCATGGGAGTTTGTGGGTCAATACGGCAGAGGGGCAGGTCAAACTGGTGTTGAACGATGTCGTTTATGTCCTCTATGGGACGCATCGTAGTTTTCCTTTCACAACAAGGTTTCAAGCATCGTCGCCTCCTGTGTATGTTTCAACAATGAGCTTAAGAGTAGACCAAATTCTGTGCCGAAGCCAAGATGACACGGACGATATCCGTAAAGTGACCCCCACGACCTTAGCACTCAATACCATAGGACTCAATGGTATGGTACGTAGTGGGAGTCTTTCAGGGTTTGTCACCGTCACGGGTGCGAGTACTTCAGTGACAGGTGTAGGGACAAGTTTTACAACAGAGTTTATCATTGGAGATACTTTAAGCACAGTGAGTGGGCAAACCCGACGTATTACTGCGATTGCTGGCAACGGGGCTTTAACGGTTGAAAGTGCCTTTACGGCAACAGAAACCAATGTGGTGTATTACCGTGGGGGGACTCCTGCACCAAATACGGACTACTACCTTTACACACTAAAACAAGCTAATGGTACAGTGGGGCTTGTTTTAAGTAGTCGGTGTGCTGTAGCGAATCAACCCTTGATAGACCTCCCTCAAAGTGTAGGAAGCAGCACAAGTGTTACGCTGTGGCGACAATTTCCTTTTGCAGTACGAATCCCCAATTCAGGGCAAATGGCGATGTGGCATATCGGTGCAGGATGGCCTTACCAACCGCAAGTTTTTTATAGTCGTTACAATACTGCAGCCTTGACAAACTCGGGTGGAAATCCTCCTTCAGGGATGATGGTCAATACTCTCAATGGCGGTGAAACGGCTTTAATTATCAACACGCGCCCTAATAATACTTGGCTAACCATTCAAGCCCGAGGTGTACCTCGTATTTCTCAGCTTGCCCTTTTGAATGTACTGGCCTTGGGTGACCTTAATGTGTTTACGTCTCTCCGTTTACGTAAAAATAGTACGGAATATCAGGAGCAATTTGTCTGTGCTGCCTCAGGGACTGAAAGCTATGCGGTGGTATGGCAAACGCTGGATGAATTACAAAACTTTCAACTCGGTGGTGCCTCAACCGCTACAGGGGTTCAAGCCAGTGTCTCGCTATTGGGGTATACCGTGACCGCACTCTGCTAAACCATAAAAAATGACTTTTAGGGAAGCTTTTTGTGTTTTAAACCTTATAACTTTAAAGATAAAGTCGCTTAGAAAGTATACGCTATGATGATGTCAAACGCCTACTACCTTAAAAGTAAACAAGCCCCATGGCATGTGGTTGCCTACAGTTGTTGTGGTGTGGAGGCCTTAGGTACGTTTAATACCAACCTTTACGAAGTGGTTGCGGGTGAGCCTCCTGATACACTCCCTTGGGGGATGAATCAGCCGCCCGCTTTGCCCATACTTTCCAGTGAACTGCTGGCACAAGCATCACCACGGTATCGTTTGCAATGGCTTATGGCACAGCTATGGCAAACTTTCTCAGACTCACCCAGTAGCGTTCAACTTCAGTACATCCAAGAACTCACTCAAATGGAAACCTTGTTACGCTTGGAACGTGCAGACCTTGCCCTCGCTTTGCTTGAAGCGATTACACCTCCTAGCCAAGAAGCAACGACTTTAAAAACCACGCTACTGGATATTTTTAATCAACTACCCTAGCGGTTTATAAAACCAAGGTCTTTCCTTTTAAAGGAAAGACCTTGGCAGTAAGTGTATGAAACGTTGACCCAAGAGGCAATCAAGGCTTAAGTCAGGCTTGGTGTATCTTCAGTTTCATGTAACGCTTGTGTGTACATGTCTGAGTGGTCTTCAGAGGCATGATGTGTGGCGTAGTGTGGTTCGTTAGCTTGTGCTTGTGACAAGATTTTTTGTGCTTGCGATAAGCTCTTAATATCTAACTTTACACCCGTAAGACGAGACGCTAAACGCACGTTAACACCCTCACGTCCAATGGCTAACGAGAGTTGCTCATCGGGTACCACCACAAGGGCTTGGTTAGTTTCAGGGTTAAACTGCACATTGAGGATTTTTGCTGGTGCTAGGGCATGATGAATAAACTCAATGGGGTCTTGCGACCAACGAATGATGTCGATTTTTTCGTTTTTCAGTTCGTTGACAATCGCTTGAATACGGCTACCACGCTTTCCAATACATGCACCCTGAGGGTCGACATTGGGGTCGTTTGACCATACGGCTACTTTTGTACGCAAGCCAGCTTCACGTGCAATGGAACGAATCTCTACCACACCGTCTTCAATTTCAGGGACTTCAAGCTCAAACACCTCTCGAACGAGGAAGGGGTGTTTCTGAGTGACTACGATTTGAGGAACGCCCCGGTAGATTTCACGGATTTCAAGAATAAAGACACGGATTTTATTCCCTACTCGGTAGGCTTCTCCCGCTACCTGCTCGTTTTTAGGTAGGATAGTCTCAGTTTTACCGATGCTGATAATGACGTTTTGACCTTCGATACGTTGAATAATCCCCGTACTGACGGTATGGCGACGCTCTTCAAACTCTTGGGCAATCAAGGCACGCTCAGCATCACGAATACGCTGTGTAATGACTTGCTTGGCGGCACCCGCTGCTAAACGACCGAATTCTTCAGGGGTTTGGTCAATCTCTAGGATTTCACCTACCTGAATATCGGGTTGAAGCCGACGTGCTTCTTTCAATACAATCTGATGTTTCGCTTTCGTGAAAGGGTCCACAGGTTGAGGTGCCTCATACACTACGACCTCTTCCGTGGCGGTTGAAGCCTCTGCTGGGGTCGTTGCTTCGGCTTCGGTTGTCACTGCGTCTTCAAGGTCTTCCGTTGTGGAGACGGTCACTGGTATTTCTTCCGTGAGAGCCTCGACGACTTTGCGTTGCTCCACAATGGCAATTTCGCCTGATTTCTCATTCAGTTGGCATACGATGCACTCTAACGACTTTAATTCGGCATAACGCTTATAGGCTGCTAACATGGCATCTTTCAAAGAACTTAAAATAAGTTCTTTCGAGATACCTCGTTCACGCTCAAGAATCTCAACGTTTTCCATCAATGTTGAACCAATACGAATTGCCATCATGGCCTATACTCCTTTATATGGAACACAATCACTTCAAAAAAACACGGGTCATGTATCATGACGAAAAATTTTACTTCGCTTGGCTTTATGACGAGGCAAGCACGCTACACAGAAATATCACTCAGTGGGGCATCAAACTTTAAAACGGGGTCAAGCGTTAATACCACAGGTCCAAACTGGGTTGCCTCTAATGCTAACGGTGCCACGTCAGGAGAGACCTCTATAAGAGGGGTTTCACCATCTTCAGCCACCCCGAGCAGTTTCCCTTTGGTCGCTGTAAGCAACGTTTTCACTTGAGGCGGACGACGCTTTTGCTTCAAAGTAACGGGTGACCCTGCATAAAAAGCCCATTCTCGTGGCGTGGTGAGTTGTCTAAAAATACCTGGAGAGGAAACTTCCAAGGCATAATCTTCAAAGGGCCACCAGTATTCATGGGCGGGGTCTTCCAGCCAAAAAGCAAGGCTCCTGTGCAACTGTCCACAGGCATCAAGGCTAATGGCTTCCTTGCCTTGATAATCAACATAAAGTGTCAGTTTGGGAAGTTTTTTTTGTTGTCCCACCGTGATATCCACCACGAAGAAGGGTGCGGGGAGACATTCATCCAACAGGGTTAAAAGCACCGTAGGGAGTGCTTGCATGGTGGGTTTTGTGTTGGGTCGTTGGCAGGCGTTGGCTTCTTTGAGTGGCAACATATCTTCAGGAGCTACACGGATTGCAAGGTCTGGCTCACTCAGTGCAACAGCTTGTGAGGAAAGGGTTTCTGTGAGGGGCTTACGTGGCATGATGACTTACTAAAACTTTTTTAGGATAGCTACTGAAGAGAAAAATAAAGCATTTAAAATGAAGATACCGCAAGGTCTCAAACCCTAAAGGAGGCTCTTTTCAGTGAGGAGGTACCAAGCTTTGGATAAGCCCATAGTACCCTACTGAAAAGAAACACCCTTCAAAAGCCTAAAAACAATGTAGGCTTTTAACATGCGTCTGTGGGGCTTGGCTCACGCATGAGCGTTGCGATTGACATGGTACTATCAACCCACAGAATGCTTGTGGCAATTCCTTCACTCATGACTATATCACATGGCACCCAAAAACGCTACCCACTCCCATCAATTCATCAAAATGTACGATAAAAAACCATCACAACCCTGCCAAGAATACCCCAGCAAGGTGTGTGAGATAAAAGCTTTTTATGGGGCGTTAGTAAGCCGATTTTTCGTAGCTGTGAAGGTGGTGTACTTTACCCTCAATTTGTGCTGCAGGGGAACGCAACTCAAAACGTAACCAGCCTTTTTGTAGGGCGGCATGTAATGCCATCACGGAACGTACGCCAATATCTTGCAGACCATGACGAATGCCCTGTACCAAGTAAGGGACATACTTCTGGATGGAACCCTTATCCACGACGTAACCCGTGACACCCTGCGAAACCAAAATACGTTCTTGGTCGCTGAAATAGCGGTTTGAGCTGCCTTTTTGCATCGCCTCAATGGAACCCATCCCACGATACTTCTTCAGACGTACGCCATCTTTATAGAAGTAAGTCCCAGGGGCTTCATCGGTACCCGCAAGCATGGAACCCATCATGACCATAGAGGCACCCAATGCTAATGCTTTCGTGACATGACCAATCGAGGAAATACCCCCATCGGCAATCACAGGAATACCACGACTCCGACAATACCCAGCAACCTGAAACACCGCCGTACCTTGTGGACGACCCACCGCCATAACTTCCTGTGTGGTGCAAATAGACCCCACACCCATGCCAATACGTAGCGCATCAGCCCCCGCATCAATAAGGTGCTTGGCTTGTAAACATGTCACTACATTACCCGCAATGACATCTACTTGAGGAAACTCACTTTTAATCCACTGCACCATTTCAAGCTGAAAGGTTGAGTCACCTTGTGAGGAGTCAATCACCACGACATCCACGCCAGCTTCTGCCAACACGGCAACACGGTGTTTGTCTTCTACCCGAGTACCAATCGCAGCACCAACCAAAAGTCGTTTGTCGGAAGTACGTTTGGAGGCATTGGGGTAATCACGGTTCTTCTGTAGGTCTTTCCGAGAGGTAAGGGCTACTAGTTCACCAGCTTCATTGATAATGGGTAGCTTTCCTTTACGGCTCTGCTTCAGAATACGGTTCGCTTCTTCTAAAGATACCGTTTCAGAGGCGGTAATGACTTCAGTGGTCATGACACTGGAAATAAGGGTTTCTGCATCTTCAATATAGTCAATATCTCGGTTGGTGACGATACCAACAAGCTTCCCACCCATTTGCCCGTTTTCGGTAATAGGTACGCCTGAAAACCCGTAGGTTTCCTTGATACGCCGAATATCAACCACACGATGTTGCGGAGAAAGTACGACGGGGTTTGTAATAAACCCATTTTTGTAGCGTTTCACCTGACGTACTTGTTCGGCTTGTTCTTCAGGGGTATTGTTACTATGAATCATCCCAATACCACCCATTAAAGCCATGGCAATTGCCATGCTTGATTCCGTCACGGTATCCATGGGAGAGCTTACAATGGGGGTTTTCAGGCGGATGTTACGGGTGAGCCAAGTATCCAAGGTGACACTATCTACCCCAAAGCGGATTTGTCCTGGTAGGATAATAAAATCGTCGTAGGTACGTCCCATCACATCATTAAAGAGTGCTTCAGCACTATGCCCATCCTGCATCAAAAGGGCTTGTTCCTGAGTGTCTAAAGGAAGTAAAAGCGTTTCAGCGTCCAAAGTGGTAGGAAAATGTGTAGGGAGAGGGTTTGTAGTGGCGGTAGGGTGAGGAGAGGTAACAGACATCATGGACAAACAGCTTTCCTGACAAGTTAGGGTACAGAGGACGGTGAGAACTGGGCAAATGCTCGAATTTTAAGGCGGGTATTACAAGGATAAAAGAAGCAGGCTGGCTAATTTTGCTAAAATGCTACAAAAAGGGGCTGGCTGACTATTCTGTAAAGCCTCGAAGCAATACCCCTTATCATAACCCCTTGTGTTGATTGAGGGGAGGAGGGAGAGTACATCGTATTTATGGTATTCAAAATGAGTATGAAAATATCATATTTTATCATGGCTGCTATAGCGTGTCTAGGTTGTGTGCGATTCGTGCCGCCTAGTCTTCATCCAAGTCGTCTTCATCATCCGAGCCTTCTCGTTCAAGGGCAGCTAACTCGGCCGCAATTTCTGCTTCTTCCTGTTCAATGGCAACTTGTCTGAAGTAGCGCTGGGCACCAATTTCATCTAATTGTTTCATTTCAATGGCTTTTTCTTCTTCAATCCAAGCCTCTTTACTTTTCTCTCGGTGTTTTTCGAGGGCATCAATATCCTGTTGAATCTCTCGTAGTTTGGCTTGTTCTTCCTCTACTTCCTGATGACGTACTTGTTTTTGCTCCTCAAGCTCAAGTAACTCTGTATGTGCTACTCGTAAGTAACGGTCATAGGTTTCTAGGTATAGGTAATGGGCGGTTTTTTGCTCCAATTTTAATTGGACAATCATTTGCTTTTGCTGCTCCACTGCAAGTTCAGCCTGACGGTAGCGTTCTTCCGCTTCTTGGACACGCTGCTCTTGAGCTGACTTCCGCCGCTCATACATTTCATAGACTTTAAGTAACCGCCATACAAAACGTGCCATGGGTTGGGGCTACCTTACCGTTATGCTAAACACCGTAAGGTAGGCATAGTATGGCAAGAAGCATCTGCCACTTTGCCATTTTCTCAGAAAGCTTGTGCCATTTCATAAACTGTGTGGTTTGTCCTGCCGCAAGAGGGATAAGTCCCTCTTTTTTTTGAACCTGATAGGCTTCCAACTTAGGGTTCAGGATATAACTCGTATACAGAACCATACCGCCGAGGAAGGTCGTGAGCCATACCCGAATTTGCGTGGGTAATGCCCCTCCCCATAGTGGACAAGCTTGCTGGATAGTAAGATGCTGTGAGGCATTGAGACCAAGCACGCCTAAGAATACTAATAACAGTGCTACCACAAGGAGCATGTCAAACCGACGAAACATCACCGTCATGACCCATCCCGCATCCTCTCTGGGCAAATGCTTAAAGAGGGTGGAAGCGGCAATCGCCCCCAATGACAGTAAGCCACCAATGATGAGGCTCAAGCCAAGGTAATAGCTAAAGGAGGCATAGGTAAAAACGTGAGACATGGTCAAGTTCCTTTTTTAGGGTATTTAGGTAGCTAGCCTAGGCTTCGCTCCGAATGATAGCGAGTAATGTTTCGTCTGAAGGCATCCCTCGTTGTGCAAACGCAACCGTTCCCGAAGGGGTAAGCACATAGACGGTACGTACAATTTTACGTTTGCCTGTTTCAGAGTCTGTGGCTGAAGCACCGTAAGCTTGTGCCATGGTGAGGTCGGTGTCTACGGCAATAGGAAACGTGTAGCCTTGTTTTTCAGAAAACTTTTGATGACTTGCCAAAGAGCCAAAGTTACTCCCTAACACTGTAGCACCAAGTGCTTGAAACGATGCAAAATCATCACGTAACGCACAAAGCTGGCGAGTGCATCCAGGAGTTTGGTCTTTGGGGTAAAAGACAATCACCAGCCACTGACCTTTATAGCCAGCAAGCGATACCTCGGTGGCTTGTGAACCACCTAGGGAAGCGGGTAATGAAAAATCGGGTGCGACTTGCCCCACAGAGAGCATGGGGGTATCTGTTTCAGCAGGTTTTGGCATAAGCTATGTTTCCGTATTGATGTTTGACGAGGTTTAGTACCCTAACTTTTGGTTACTCACAACACCTGCCATGGCGGGTTCGGCTTGTCCTAAGTCACGATGTGCGATAGGGAAAAACTGGCGGTGAATGGCTTGTACAGCACGTTGTGCATCAGTACGGTCTACCAGTACACTGATTTTAATTTCACTGGTTGAAATCATTTGGATATTGATGTTTTCAACGGCAAGGGCTTGGAACATACCTGCTGCAAAGCCTGGTTTGTCCACCATGCCTACCCCAACAATACTGACTTTGGCAATGGCATCGTTTACCTGAATGGCTCTTGCACCTATTTGAGGTTGCAACTGTTCCATGAGTCGTTTAGCATCTTGTACGTCATTGGTACTGACTGTAAAGGCAATGTCGTTTGATACACCGTCTTCACCTAAAGACTGAATAATCATGTCCACAGAAATGTTATGCTGTGCGAGGGTTTGGAATATTTTAGCAGCGACCCCAGGGGTATCAGGCACTTGCACGGCAGCCACACGAGCTTGGTTTAAGTCACAGGCTACGCCAGCAATGCCATGCTCAGAAGGGGACATTTCATTTTCATGCAAAATCATAGTGCCTTTATCCTCAAGGTCAAACGTTGAACGAACACATACAGGAACATTAAACTCTCGGGCCGTTTCTACAGAGCGAGGGTGTAAGACTTTCGCCCCTAATCGGGCGAGTTCAAGCATTTCTACGTGTGCCACTTCTGGAAGTTTGACGGCTTCAGTGACCATACGAGGGTCTGTAGAGTATACCCCACGTACGTCGGTGTAAATATCACAACGGGCAGCTTCCAAGGCTCCTGCCACTGCCACGGCAGAGGTATCTGACCCTCCACGTCCGAGTGTGGTGAAATGCCCCGCACTGTCAATACCCTGAAAACCTGTCACAACGACGATATGACCTTCATCTAACTGTTTTAAAATAGCACTGGTGTCAATCCGAACGATTCTTGCTCGGCTCGGTATATCTTCTGTATGGATTTTTGCTTGTTGTCCGTTTAAACCTATGGCTTTGTAGCCCAGGTCTTGAATGGCAAGGGCCAGTAAGGAGGTTGTGACCATTTCGCCTGTGGCAAGCAGTGCATCATATTCACGGCCGCTACGGGTGTGGGCTTTGGCTTTGGTGGCAAGCTCAATAAGGCTGTTGGTGACACCACTCATGGCAGACACCACGACTACGACTCGATATCCTGCTTTGGCTTGATTGACCACAATGTCTGCTACACGCCGAATACGCTCTACATCCCCCACTGAAGTACCGCCAAACTTTGCGACTAAAATGGGAAGCTTTTCTAAAGTGCTTGAAGCATTCTGAAAAGCAGAGGTGAGAGACGACGAAGAGGAAGCCATGATGGAACGCTCCTTTTCAAGGCAGAAAAAGCAAATGAAACACAAGATAAACAAGCACAATAAGACACTGAACCCACGTGATAGAACACTGTGCCTAGACCCGAACGCTTGGGGTTATTTTAAAACAGTATGGAGTAAGGTTTGCCCTACCCAGTACAACACAAGCCCCCCTATAATGACGCTAAGCGTAATGGCTGGAAAAATCAAAAGAAGCCATTTTTCGGGGTTTTTTTGCCACTGATGCGGAAACATAACGTATCAATCTCCAAACATAGACTATCTTTAAAACGATTTGACCAAAACACAGTGTAAGCTTATCTTGATGACGTGTTGAAGGTAAAGCCTATACACCTTCATTTCATGTTTTACCATCATACCAGTCTTAGAGGCTTGCCTTCAAGAGGGTACGTGAATAATCTCAGGGCGATCGTGCGAAAGGCTATAAAGGCTTTATGGATTAAAATCATGAGGTGATTCTCAGTGTTGCATCTTCTCTCTCCTCACAGAGAGAGAAGAGCGTTTTTTTATTGTGTATTCCGTTTGGGTTTTTGTCGTTTTTTCGTCGGATTTTGCGGGACGGCTTTCAACCGTCCCCTACGCCTTAGGGTTTATGGGTTTGATGTTACACCGTCATACCAACCGCTTCCCTAGACTAATACATTAAGGGTCTTCATGGCGTGAATGCCTGCCGCCCATTCACTGTGTTGGTCAGGGTCATGTTCAGGTACCGACACAATTTTTGCATGCGTATTGTGGAGTATCTTTGGTGCTTGACCTTGAATACTATGGATGAGCTTACCTTGCTTGGCAAGTGGCTTATATTTCCTGTCTTGAAGGGTTTTCAAGATTTCTTCTTTTTTCCCCAAGGCAACACCATGCACACTTACTTGATGCTCGGGTATCGCTTCCCAATCCGTGCCATCTTTTGTTTTAGGCTTATAAAGTGTGATTTTGTCGGCCGTGAGCATGCCGACATCATTTTGACCGTCTCCCAGTGTGACGGCATGCTTCATACGTGGATGGGCTTTTTCATGATGTTGTGCCTCAAGGACGCTAAGAGAAAAGGCAAGTGCCTCCTCTTTTGAGGTGGGGCCTATCTCCATATAGGCTCTATCAAAACGCTTTGCAGTGGGTATTAAAGGAATATCAGCTTTAAGAGGCTCTTGGGTGTGTTGGGACGCTTGTTGTAGTTCCTGCTCAGTGTCGCTTAAAATGGGAGGTGCCAAAAGATTGGATTTTGCAATAACTTCTTTTTCGTAAGCTTCTTTGAGGTCTTTTTTGACTTGGCCTAGTTGCCATGGCTGGTAGTAATGTTGGTGGGCATACTTGCTACTCATACAGGGTAAGGGAGCAATCAGTATCATGTTGTCGGTTTTAATGGTTGCTTTATGCGGAATGGGGCGGAGATGTTCATCCCGCAAATCGGCATCTTCACGTACAAAAACGCCTATACTTACGTCTCGATTAACGGCCTGAGCAGTTTTTTGGGTAGATGGGACATTTTGAAACGTTTTAACCCAAATCTGTTGAGGCTCTAGCCCTCGTTGGATTAAATCCATATGCCAAGGACGCTGTAAGGGCGTATAGCCTTGCATTTTGAGGTGGTTGGTCATGGCAAGAAAAATCTTGCTAACATCCCACGTTTCTAGGGAAGATTCTTTTGATACCCCTTCTTTTCCGTTAAGATGCCACCTTAGAAGTTTTTGATAAGTGCTTGAAGGGGTAATGAGTTCTTTGTGGTCGCCTGGGTAATGGTAGGAGAGTCGACCGATAAACGTACTGTTTGGCAGTTTGACCATGGTTTTACCATCTTTGGAAGGAACTTGATTGATAAACATGTCTGTTCCTCGTGCCAGTAAAAGCGCATCCATAGGACGCATGGCATCTAAAGCCTTTTGATGTCTCATGGCGGCATTTTTAAAACTTGCGAGTGAGCGTCCTGTACTCACAATAAAAGTGGTATCAGGATGCAGTGCTTGCGTTGCCTCAATGGTTGCTTGAGGAATAATAGTCTGTGTTGTGAAGGTGTTATCAGGGTTTTTGGTCATGCGAGTTGCCGTGATAGTGCCGTCAAAATCAGTGTTAACAACAGCTTTCGGAAAGGAGGTTGCTCCAAAGCGAGCTGTACGATGACTAGCAGACATCACTGAAAATAGAGCGTGTTGTGCGTTAAGTAAGGGCATGAATGTGTTTATCTGTAATGTAATAAGGGTGAGCTTTAAGAAGGGTGAATAATGACTATGGTCATGATGACTATGGTAAGGTATGTAAGTATGGATAGTATACGACCCACACACAAAGAAACAAACATCCCTCTTTTACTTTGTAGGAACCTTTTGTTGCTGTGGTGTGTGGGTAATAGGTTGTATGGACATTCACGTAAGTTGTGGGAGGTGGATACTGACTTACGTCGGTATGACGGGAGGAGCTTAGTATCACCAGTGCGGTTGGTACAACTGGTGGGTATTTATCTTATGGCTCAAGCAAATGTCCACACCCCTAGCGTTTATTGTAGCACTTGCAGCACAAGTATTTGGGCGTGTGTTACAAAACGAAGCATTAACCCAGAATATTGAGTGCTTTCATGGTTTGAATACCAGCTGCCCATTCGCTATGGCTGCCAGCATCATCATGAGGTACTTGGACGATTTGAGCTGAGGATTCTTTCAATACCTCAGGGAGTTCTCCTTGAACGCTATGGATAAATTTCCCTTTTTGGGCAAGGGCTTCATATTGCTTTTGTGTGAGCGTTTTGAGTACCTTGGCGTTATGTCCTAGGGCGACACCGTACACCTCAAGAGGATGCTTGGAGAGGGGTTCCCAAGCGCTTGCATCTTTGGTGGTGGGTTTATAGAGTGTCACTTTGTCGGCGGTTAGCATGCCAATATCATTGTTACCATCTCCTAGTGTGACGACTTTTTCCACTGAAGGACGGTTTGTACTGCGATGATAATCTTGATGTAATACACTCAGTGACATAGACAGGGCGGCTTCCTTGCTACTGGGACCCATTTCAAGGTAGGCACGGTCTTGGGTTTTAGTGGCATCTCTTAATTCATAGAGTGCGGCTTCTTGAGCGTTTTTCTCTTTAGGCATGCTGACCTTATCATTGGCAATCCCTGTTGAAAGAGGATAGTCCTTTGCACGCACCTCTTGTAAGTAAGCCGTGTAGAGGTCTTTTTGAACTTGTTGCAGTTGCCATGGCTGGTAATATTTTTCGTCATGATGCTCCGAACTCAAATAGGCAAGAGGAGCCACTAAAATCGTAGAGTCGGCATCGTGGGTTGTTTTACCAGGAATGGGTTTCCCTTGGGCATCTTCTATGTCATTGTCACTACGAAGAAAAATCCCAATCGTGGTTTTATCAGGGTGTCCTTTAGGTAAGATGGTTTTATGGTTGGGGTCTTTTGCAAGAGGGGCGTTGTTTGAGAAGCTTTTGACCCATATTTCTTTAGGTGCGGTAATATCGGTTCTGCGGTCAATGTGAAAAGGGGTCTTCAGTGGTTCATAGCCTTTTGCTTTAAGGTAGCGTGTCATGGCCAGAAATGCTTTGGTATTGTCCCAATCCGTGACGGGAGGAAGTCCAAGCTCCTTCGCTTTTTGGTTATTACACCATGTCAGTAATTTTTGATACGTCTTGGAAGGGGTAATCAATTCATGATGCTCCCCTGGGTAAGCGTAAGAAAGCCTCTTGATAAACTCACTATTGGGAAGATGCTTTTTTTCAGGTCCTACTTGATTGATAAACAGCTGGGCACCTGTGCCTACAAGGAGAGCATCCATGGGTTTCATGGCATCTAAGGCACCAGGCGAGGTTTTGTCGAGTTGTCCTGCGACTTTCTTTAAGCTGGCAAGTGGACGGCTCGTACTGACAATAAAACTCGTGTTATCAGGAAGTTGTTTTGTAGCTTCTACGGTGGCAAAGGGGATAATACTCTGGGTTTTTGTTTTGCCTTCTATCGTCACTTCTTGACGTTGCGTGACGGACTCATCAAAGTCCGTTTTTACAACACGTTGTGTTGGGGTCGTTGCAGGACGAAGCGTGTGGAGAGGGTAAGGTTGTAAAGCAAGTGATACCATAGCAGAATGACCTTCACGATGTAAAAGAAAGTTCAGAAAAGGAAAGAGATACAAGTACCCCCTCCGCACAAAGAGCAATTCTTATGTGCCGTGGTTGTATCGAAGTGTACGAAAATCTGTTGAAATTGGTTGGAAAGGTTGATGCTGTTGAAAAAGACAGGTGATAGTATACCTGTTTATGACTTTAACCCCATAAAAATACACTTTTAGTGTATCATGAAACCTAGTGTGATTTCCATATCAGAAAAAGACGTTTTAAAGAGCAACCGTTATGTTTTCTTATGAAGGCACACCTTGGCTTTGGCTTATACGACCAGACGATGCACAAACGGAACGATGGCATACCACCCTACAACAGTGCGGACATCCTGATGCGTCCACTGTATGGGTTTATCCAAGAAAAATATATCCTCTTGATATTCAAAATATACCTCCTTTACGGGGTTTGTTACCGAAACCCTCCTCTCAATGGGGTGGCTTAGGTCTTGAGTATTATTGGTTCTTTTTAGCCAGCCCTAATGTGGCATTGTATGCCCATCAAGCATTGTGTTATTGGTTAACACACGCTAATCGTTTAAGTACACCCTCTCCCGTACCCGAGTCATTGTTGTGGCGGGTGGCATGTATTGGCGAGAGTACCTCTCGCCGTTGGCAAAGCTTGTATCTTCAAACGCATCAATTACATGCCTTGTGTCATCCTGAGCCATGGGTACCCCCTTCAAGGAAAGACGACTCCCCCGAAAGTATCGCACAGGGTGGCTGGATTCGTTTGTGGGCAAAAAACCACCTTTCTACGCTTACACACCCACAAGCCCAAGTGCGATTGTGGCTCCCTCGAGGAGACCTCGCACGTGATGAAACCCTACAGGCATTGATACAATGCAGCGATACGCATCATCTTCCCTCTCCTGAGGTGACAACCTTATATCGTAGTGAACCTTACACGATGGACGCACTCACCGTACGCCATGCCCATGCTTGGTACGAGAGTTTAAAACACCATCCATGGCGGGTGGTATGGCTTACGAGTCCTGAAAGTGCTAAAGCTTGGCTTGCATGGCAGGAGACACTATATAAAACTTACCCTGAGTGGGTTGTCTATTTTAAGCAAACGTATACCTATTACCTGTGTATGGGACACAGTACACGTGTCTGTTTACAAAGCCTTTTAAGCCAGTGTGAGATGTATCAGGATACTTCTTTTTGGCAAGTGTTATGTCCTGAGCATTCTGGGCATCAGCTGTCTGAAACCTATCACTGGCTCCGTGGTTTTCTTGCCTCTCAGGTAAAAGTGAAAAATTGTCTGTAGGGGAGGGTTTCTAACCCTCCCGCAATCTGACACCCCCTACCGACGGGACGGTTACAAACCGTCCCCTACAAGACCCCAAACCTAACGCAGGAGAGGGTTCCCGCAAAAAAACCAACGTATGCACAAAAGATGGATACCGATTTGCATCGGTATGACGTGAATGGCGCAACGTATTTTTTCCTTGAAGGCAATACTACACAATAACCGTTTTTATTTTCTTAAATAGTATTATTTTCTCTCCTTTTTCGCACGCAGCATACAACCACTTCTATTACCCAAGATGCTTACCACCAACTTACCCAAAATACCTTATCAAAAACTCAATAGTGGTTTAAAAACTCGTATCACATTGAATAAAATGCAACGGGCTTTTAATCGCTTTGCAGAGGGGGTTGGCAGTGGCATAGGAGATATACGGATTCATCCTACCATTCAACCCAAGCAGGCTCAGACCATTGTTCGCCAAGCACATCAGCTGAAAAACCAACAAATGGAGCTTGCACAACAGACAGGACGTTTGACAAACACGCCTCGTATTCATGCACCCAAGGCAAACTTAACAGGATTGACCCTGCCTGAAAAATCAACCATTTTAGAGCGTGCTAATCTTAAACAGGCTCATTTACCCACCGCTCAGTTAGCTGGTACAAGTCTTAGAGGTGCCAATTTTGAAGAGGCGAATTTGCAAGCCGTTTCTGCCTATGAAGCTAATTTAACAGGAGCCAAACTCAAGGCTGCCAATTTAAAAGGTGCTGATATGATTAAAGCCAATTTAACGCAGGCAGATTTACAAGGCAGTGATTTAAGTCAAGCCCGTTTATCAAGAGGTATTTTGCATCAAACCAATTTTACGGATGCTGATTTACATCAAGCCAGTTTGTTTAGAGCCACGGTTGCTGAGAAAAGACTTAAAAATGCCAAAAATGTAGAGACCGCTTTACTTCCTGAGCATTTCACCCCTGAACGCAGTGGTTATGGTTATGATGTGGGTCAGAATAACTTGGGTGTTAAAGTGGGTAAGCGTCTTGTGACCAAAAGACTACCGCCTTCTTCCACAGAATTAAGTCATATGCAACGCATTGAAGAACGTTTGGGTACGTTAGAAAAAACAAATCCAGACGTTGCAAAAGAACTGCGTAGTATGCTTGTAAACTATCGTGGTACTTTTATTGACCCCAAAAATCCAGAGCATCACTATGTTGTTATGGAGAGGGCGCAAGGACAGCCTTTGAGTGAAGCCCTATCCCATTTAACCCCTTCAGAGCGTTCTAAAGTTCGTGAAGCGGCACAACTACGTAATGACTTTTTTAGTCACTACCTAGGGTTTGAGCTTTTGGATAGAAGTTCTGGTAATATCTTTGTACACTTCAACGAGCAAGGACGTGTAAAACTCGGTGCCGATGGACAGCCTCTCATTCAACACATTGATTATGGCTCAGTGAGTTGGCGATAGGTTAACAGGAGACATCCCTGAGGCAATCAGACAAACCTTCTTGGTTTGATTGTTATAAGCGATGACATCGCTATTTTTTAAGAGAGAGTTGGTTTGATTGTTATAAGCGATGACATCGCTATTTTTTAAGAGAGAGATAGAGAAAGAGAGTGTAAAGCCCTCTATATGGTTACATCTGTATTATCTGCCGCCCAAAAAGTTTATAGTGGTGCAAGGAGAAATCTTACCCTTGCCAGTATGAATCATAAATACAGCCGTGCGTTGTCAGGGAAAGGAAGCGGTGTAGGACGGGTGCATATTTCCCGTTTTACAACCCCTAGTGACGCTCAAGCAATTTTAACTCGGGCTCAGTACATTAAGGAAGGTCAGAAAGACCTCCAGCGGCAAAAACCAAATGTCAAATTACCGACGATTCACGCCCCCCGTGCGAATCTTTCGGGGTTAGCACTTCACGAGCGAGCTACCCTTTTAGAGGGTGCCAACCTTGAGCGTGCGAATCTTTCCAAAGCAGAGTTGAGGGGAGCAACCTTCAAAGATGCCAATCTGAAATACACAGACCTGACTCATGCAAACCTCAATGATGTGATGCAACGAGGTAAAACTTATCAAACTTCTTTTGAAGGGGCTGACCTTCAGGGGGCTGATTTAACAGGTGCTTTGATGTCGAAAAAAGCACGAGCAACCGCCACAGTACGCCCTGATACAAAAATGCCTACGCAACTTACTTCAGAGCGTTCAGGTTATACGTATCTTGGTGGTGAGTTTAATCAGGGGGTGAAGGTTTCTCCTAAATTTACCACTAAAGTTCTTGGGAGTTATCATCCCCCTGAAGTTGAGAATATGCAAATCATTCAAAAACGTTTAAAAGACTTTGAGACCCATCAACCTGAACTTGCCCAAAAACTTAAACTCGGAGAGAACTTGGTGCATTATAAAGGGCATTTCATTCCAAAACAGGAGCCTGAAAAGTTATATTTAGTGATGGATACAGCAAAAGGTACACCCTTGCGTGATACAAATTTAAGTAAGACAGACCGTGATAAAGTGCAAAAATCAGTGAATGCCTATAACAAGCTTCTTAAAGAGAATCTTGGGTTTGTATTGGGGGACAGAAACCAAGGGAATCTCTTTGTGCAACTTGATGAGCAAGGACAACTCAAGCTGGATGAAGCGGGTGAACCCATGATTCAGCATATTGATTATGGTATTATCGACTGGTACTAGTGCGGGCTAGGTGCATCGCTTGTAGGGTTTGGTATTTCAGCTCGGCTCGGTGCCAATCGTCGTGCGTGTCGATGTCTTGAGCTTCCCACTCCTTCAAGTAAAGCCCAACGCTACAAGGCATAAACAGTTGCTGATGTACAAGTAAGGCTTCCGTACGTAGCCAGTAAAACTGGGCTGCGTCGTGCCACAGGGTTGGAAGGTCTTGCGAGCGTGTATTGTAAAACTGAGGCCAGGCCATCGTAAAAGCAGGTGTGTTCGGATTCGGTTGTACAACCCCACGCCATACAGGGTATCCAAAAGGGACAAGGGGTACGACACTATCAGGATAGTGTGTTGCTTCTTGTGTATAGGGTTGGTTTAAAAGCTGGTAGCCTTCTTGTAAACGTTCTACCGTGAGGAAGGGCCCCGCTGTGGGTAGTAAACAGGCTACTTGAGGGTAATAACGTTGTAGGGTCGTATCATAAGTGTAAAGAACCTCACTTAGCACATCGGCGAGCATTGCCATATCGTGGGCTGTGTTGGTTTCTCGATAAAAAGGAACCTTGGCGCCTAGGCTTTGGGCAAGGGTTGCCATTTCAGGGTCATCCGTAGAGACCATGACCTCTTCAAAACAACCACAGGCTAAGGCAACCTCAATGGTATAGGCAAGCATAGGTTTCCCACAGAAAGGCTTGATATTTTTGCGAGGGATACGCTTACTACCGCCTCGTGCGGGAATGATTGCAAGAGGTTTACTGGAGGCATGGCTTTGAGGCTGCCAGCTAAACGACGTAAAGGCAGGTTGCACAAGAGGGCGTGCTTCTTGTTGGGACACTGGATGAAATAGCCCTAGAACCTCAGGGGCTAAATGTTCAGGGGTTAAGGGTGTTTGGGGTGTAGGAGAGGGCATCATCTGTAGGGATAGGGAAAAGATAGCTGAGGAAGCGTGCTTTTTGCTACGTGCTACTCTGCCAGTGAGGAGGGATAACGGAGGGCGACCCATTTCATGAGTTCAAGCAGTGAAAAAGGATGCGTGGCGTGTAACTCGCTTCCTAATTGGTATAAAGCTCGGTCTCTGTGTAGCACTTCAGTACCACAGGTGACAAGGGTCAGTTGCGGATAGTGTAATCGGAGCATTTCCAAAAAAGGCATATAGGCTTCGGTCATATCGGCAAGTACCCATTGGTGTAGCACTTGAATGGTTGGGCATTGTCCTGTATTTTCAAATCGCTGTATGAGGGCATCCAAGCCTACCACATGCCACCCTTCTAGCGACAAACTCAAGCTCATGAGTTGCTGCATGGTGGGGTCTTTCATACCAACCCATACCGTTTTTAAAGTGGGTGTACCATTTTTGTGTAAAGCCTGTCCTGAAGGCGCGAGGGTTTCAAGTTGTCCATGGCGGGTAAGCCAGTGTAAAGAAGGGTGATGCCATATGCTACTGAGTTGGCTGTGCATTTGAGCCAGTAGCCCAGTCACGCAGTTGAGTCGTTGGAGGTATTCCTCCGAGAGCGTATCACGAAGATGTGCAGATGTTTCCTCACAGGGGGTTAGTTGAAACAGTTCATGCCCACGCCAGCTCACAGGTGCTACAATCGCTTTTAGGATAGGGGCTGGGAAACGTTGCGTTAATTGTGGGTTGACAGATTCTACGAGCATCTCGGGGAGTTCCTGACCGTAGGGCATGAATAGCTCATGCTGTAAGATACTCCGCCACTGTTGGGTGAGGGTATCGGCAACGGCTTCAGCACGTTGGCTCCCACTGCCCCACCATACAAACACATCTTCTGTGAGTTGGAAAACCACCTCATGTGCTTGGGTTTCTTGCAGTAGCATCCGAGTGGTGAGGAAGGTTGCTTCATCGCTGAAAGATTTTCCATAAAGGCGCTTGAGTGTATCCCAAGCTCGTATCTTAAACAGTATCATCCAAGCTTGTGGGGTCGAGACCACCTGTGCAAAGGAGGCTTCAATACTCTCAGAGGTTTCAATCTTGGAAGTATCTTGAGATGATAAAGGATTGTACCGTTGCTGCTGGTAAGATTCAGCCATGGCAAGTTGTGCTTGAGCTACTTCCCGTAGTAAAAAACGTTGCAATACGCTGCCAGCAGGCATGAGGGTATCTGGCCATCGTTGTGACTCCACAAGTCTACGACTATGGGCCAATAAACGAATGGTGACTTCTAGTTCACTCAGGCTGTGTGCCAATACGTCATCAGCACCATCAAACAAGTGTTGTAGCACAAGCCAATGATAGGCAATAGAACCTGTAGGGGGGCTGTCAGATGCTTCAGGACTAGGACGAGGTTTCTCTTCCACTTCTGTGTGGTTGAAATCACACAAGGTGCTAACATCGGGGGAGACTGTAGGGGAGGCAATATCAGGCAAGGCAAGGGGTAACGGCTGAAATCCAAATTCAAGTTCCTGTTGGGAGAGTACTTTGGCATCAGGCGGTAAGTGCCAAACAAAAAGAGGAATTCTTGAAGGCAGCTCTTTTTGGAGTTCAGGCGAGCCACTACCCAGTGAAAGGGGGTGTTCTAGCCATAAGCGTTGCTGTAGTAGGAGGACTTTTTTAATATGGGGGATGAGTGCCGAAAGACCATGGTCAGCAGTTTTAAAATTCGTTTCTTCGTTGGGGTCAAAGAGGTCAGGGGAGGTCAGATGACTCTCTCGAAGTGTGGCGGCTTCTACGCCAATCATGACCCAGTCGGGTTGTAGTAAGCTCATGGCTTCTAGCAATGCACGAAAGGAAGTCACTTGATGCAAATAAATGCCGACTTCCTGAGCCAGTTGATGAAACACTTGTGCTTCAATCTCTAAAGGGTTAATAGGGTAGTGCAGTGTGGCTACTTGGGCTTTAAGCTGCCAAGGTTCAAAGAGGTTATGTGTGTCGGTAGAGCTGTTTACCTGCGTATGACTTGATGCCTCTTTCAAAGGAGAGAGGTAGGGTTCCTGAGGTTCTTCCAATACGACCTGCTGATAGGCTTCTAACCAAGCGGTTAGAGGCATACTGAGGGCTGAGTCCTGAGGCGAAACGCGCCAATAGATAATTTTTTGACGAAACCACATCATGGTGAAGCGTGCTAAAAACTTAAGAACCTAAATACAGAGAAACACACAATAAACCCGACAGGTGCGGTAGAGTGGCTTAGCATTTGAAAACAGCCCGCTCATTACATCCAGTTTATCACATCATACTGGGGCATATCTTACCATAAGGTATACACTTGCAATAACTAAAGTAATGAGTGTAGTGGGTACGCCTATACGAAGAAAGTCTTTAAAAGTAAGGTGTACCCCTGCTTGATGGCGTAACATCTCAACGGCAACCACATTAGCCGTGGCACCAATTAAAGTGGCATTGCCTCCTAAGCAGGCTCCTAGGGATAAGCTCCACCACAGCACGTGCGTATCTAAGGCATATGCTTTTTGTAAGGCGGGTAATGCCACGGTTACTTGTTTTAAAAGAGGTATCATGGTGGCGGTGTAAGGGATGTTATCCACAAGGGCGGAGCATAGTGCAGAACCCCAAAGTAACATCTGTTTTAAAAGGTTCATATCACCATGGGTTGCTTGTGTCACGAAAGAAGCTAAAAGGTTCAAACTGCCTACTTTTTCAAGCCCCCCCACTAAAATGAAAAGCCCGATAAAGAAAAAGAGGGTGTCCCACTCAATATCCTGCCAAATTTTTTCAGGCTTTTGTAAACATAGCATGACCACAGCCCCCGCAAGCGACAAGGTACCAACCTCCTGATGAATACTGTGGTGAAGTACCATCCCGAATAATACGCCCCCTAACACCCATAACCCTTGTTGCCATAGGGTTTGATGTTGCCAATATTGCTCTGGGGTTAGGTTTTGCAATGCCTGTAGGTTGGGTGCGTCTTCTTGTGAGGCATTGACCCACAGACTTTTCCTAAAGACCCATACCAAAAAAAGCAAAACAGGTGGTAACATGAGGATAATACAGGGCGTGACATGATAAAGAAAGCTCATAAAATCAAGCTTTGCCGCACTGCCTATCATGATGTTTGGAGGGTCGCCAATAAGTGTGGCACTTCCCCCAACGTTAGCACATAACACTTGAGCCAGTATAAAAGGTATCACGGGTAAGCGTAGTGGTTTTGCCAAAGCGAGTGTGACACTGCCCATGAGCATCACCATCGTGACATTATCGAGTAAGGCGGAGCCTAATGCCGTAAAGATGTTTAACATCACAAAAAGAACTGCCCATAAGTGACGCTCATAAGATTTACCTTGCACATGCCCCGCAAGCCATTGCGTTAACTTTAAGCCATAGACCTCAAACCCTCCAGTTTGCTTGAGGATATTGACCATAATCATCATCCCAAGGAGTAAACTGATGACGTTAAAGTCAATGGCGTGCAGTGCCTCTTTTTGTGATAAAACGCCTGTGAGTATCAATAAGACAGCACCCGACAGTGTAATAATAACCTTCGGGAAACGCTCACTGACGAGTAGTATATAGACCAACACAAAAATACCATTGGCTACAGTAAAGCCAGTAGCATGGGCTGCTAACATTGTAGGTGACACCACGGGGCGGTTTTTCTTGAATACGAGGGATATTGATGAGACACACGAGGGCTACAGAATAGTCTTTGCCACACTCGTATTTGCTTTAGTGGGCGAGGATTTTAGGAATACGGAAAAAGCCTTCCTCGGTATCGGGAGCATTTTGCATCAGGGCTTCTCGGGAGGGTCCTTCTTGCACAACGTCCTCCCGAAGATGGTCTCCTGAGCCATCCACTGTGACAATACCCGCATGGTAATGTTCTTTGAGCGTGGCGACGGTTTCAGTAGGAAGGGCGTTGAGTTCGGCAATCATGCCCAAAATTTTACCAAGGTCTTGTTGATAAGTTTGCATTTCCTCTTCACTGAGGGATAAAGAGGCGAGTTTTGCCACATGGTGTACATCTTTTTCGGTAATGTGTGCAGTCATCATACAATGGTGTCATCCTTCAGGCACGTGAAATTCAGTTTAAAGTAGCTATAAAATACGACGCTATACCTTCACAGTATACCAAAGAGACCCTGTTAAAGGCTAGTATGCCATGCGACACAAGCGGGTTACACCAATAAGGTCTGGCTTTTTACCCCGTCTATGCCAAACATAGGACAGCATCCTAAAACGTGGGTGTCTTGCCTTATCATCCCTCGTCACCCTGCACGAAAACCCTATACGAAGTTGCGGGGTCTTCCTCAAGCCCTCTGGATACCGATGAAAATCGGTATGACGACGGTATGACGACAGGGGACGGCAGGACGGAAAAAGTTGAAATGCTCTCCTGACCTCCCCTTGTATAAATAAGTAGGCATTAAATACCCTTTTAGTGTAATTTCTAATGACGTGGAGAAATATACGACTGTCTGTAGTGCTTGTTTTTCATAGATTTCATAAGCCTTGAGGGTATCATACATCTCCCCAAAGTTTACCAGACCTAAACGTTAAAGTCGGTATGTCTTGTCATTATTTTAATTTTCATGTAACTTTTTAAGGAACCGAGTATTTTTCAAGATATAATAAGCACAATCAGAACCTAAAAATGGAATCAACAAAGTAAGGTATTACCTATCGAAATTTGCTTAGTATGCTAGAAACTTTGGAAATTACAATATTTCTAAATGAAAGAACATGAGAACTTGATACATGACCTCGTTATCGCAAAATAGCCCCTTCATCCTCCCCAATCCATTACCTGATACCACATGGGCCGAAGTGCTACCTCATGCCTTTCCAGAAGCTTCTTGGCAATACCCTACTGAAACATCTCAAACTGAGCTTATCAAAGGCTTGACATCCCAAGAAGCTGAAAAGCACTATGCAGAGGTTATCCATCGTTACCTCAAAGCAGAGGGCTTTTCGGGGCTTCGTCTTGGTCTTTCGGGGCCTATGGGTGCGGGCAAAACAACGCTTATTCAACATCTTGTCACACAACGCATCCTTGAAGCGACCTCGGATGATACTTTATCCACGGCTTGGAGAACCCTCACCCCAGAGGTTACAAGTCCAACTTTTACAAGACTCCATGAATACCACACAGCAGAAGGTCTCCCTGTGGCTTTTCATGCAGACCTCTACCGAGATACGGCACCTTTGTTAGAGACTTCAAACACTGGCACATCTCCCGAAACACTCACAAGTACACATCATCGGATGCTACACACGTTTTTTCCACAGTTTGAAGAAGCATGCCGTCGTTTTGAACCTACCATGGCAACAGACAACCCCATCTTTTTTATCGAATGGCCTGAACGTTTGGGTATTAACTTCGCCTTAAGTCATCTGGATGCCCTTTTAACGATTCAGTCTCTCCCTGCAAGCTTAGGGTCTGAAAGCAAAGAACATCTTCGCATCCTTAAATGGCACTGGTTCGCAAACGCCTAGCGTATGTAAGCTCTCTCAAAATATAAGCTCTTGGTGGGCAGTACTGGACTCGAACCAGTGACCACCACAATGTCAATGTGGTGCGCTACCAACTGCGCCAACTGCCCACTAAGAGTATGGAGTGTTTTCCATGTGTATTATTAAGCCTCAAACGTACGTATAAGTCAAGCATGACGGAAAATAGCGTACGTTTATGGTGAATGGTTAAACGTACAGTCGTGATAAGCTCTGTGATACCGACCATATAAGAGGTATCCACAGGACCTCAAAGTAAACAAAAAAGCTCTATATATTTACCTTTTTGACCACTTTAAAATACCTTCCTTCAAACCGTGGCTCAAAACATAACGCACTCTTGGCATCTTTTAGGATATAGGATGTTTTTACTCTTATAGTAATAAAACAATCACAAGGGGATGAAACCTACAGGGGAAAATCTTTCAATAAGATACCGTAACAGTAAAAGGACTGGCTTTAGCATCATGATGCTTTTTGATTTGGGCAAACCCTTTCAACTTGGCTACCAAGCCCCCATACCCAATCTCCTGCGTACCACTCGTGAGGCAGGTCAGACCGAGACACAAAAAAAAGCCCCTCCTGCCCGTGGCTCCCATCAGCCTCCAAGCTGGGTATTACCTGCAATCAGTGGTACTGTTGCTGGACTATCCGTAGCAGGGTGGGGGCATCGTCAACAATGGCAAGCACAAAGAATCCAAAGCTTAAAAAAGGCTTTATTTGGGACACCTACCGGGCAGAAACTCTTAAAGCAATTGCCAACTTTTAAAATCCCCGAGGTTCGCTTCAAGTCATGGATAAAAGACTACGGCTACCACGAACCGCATAAAAACCGCACCACCCTCAGAAACGGCTTACCCTTTGAAGAACACCTGCGTATTTTGGGACACGAAACAGGCCATGCGTACCTTTGGCAGCAACGACAGAAGCACGGACTCAAAAATAGAAACAGCCTTCCCGAAGAACGCTTTGCAGACCTTACAGGGCAACGCATTAAAGCGGAGTACACTGGACAACCTCTCTCGTATGCCCTTGAGCGGAGTCGACGGTGGTCACGAGCCACCGAAGATGCCTACCGAAAAGATGGTCTCAAAGGGCATTTTCCACGCATGAACTTTGGCAAGGAAAAGTATTGGGTTAAAAAGCTTTTCACACCACAAGAACGCCGATGGGTTATCAATGGTTAAAGGTAACAGTGAAGATGAAAGTACGCAGCTTTCAGAAGAAATGCTTTGGGGATGAGGTATCCTTGAAGTATCATCAGCTTACCCACGGTAGGTTTATCAACCCTCACGGATTGCATCTTTTACCGCACGTTACGTTATCGCTTAGCGCTCGACCCATGCTCGATTGATTTTATATACACTGTCACGCCTCAAAGTCACGCCTCAAACAACCTCAATGAATCCCTAAGGTGTACCATGACCCCACATGATGTAGCCCATGCTTCACTCCCCCCCTCACAAGTACAGTCCTCACCCCCTAAACCCTACCGTAGTTTTAATGCCATGTTGCAAGCCCGCTTTGGCGTAAGAGTGTATAAAGTATCGATTGATGCGGGGTTTAACTGTCCTAACCGAGACGGTACGAAAGGGTTTGGCGGTTGCACTTTTTGTGATGATACAGGCAGTGCAGCCAGAAGCCATCCTCCTAAAACCGCCATTCAGAAACAAATTATTGACAACATGGCTTATCGAAAACATCGTTTCAAGGCGGAAAAATTTATTGCCTACTTCCAAGCTTACACCAACACCTACGCCCCTGTAGAAAAGCTCAAAAGCCTGTACGATGCTGCCCTAGAGGTAAGTCCTGACATTATCGGCTTAGGGATTTCCACACGTCCTGACTGCGTTGACCCAGAAAAACTAGCACTCATTGCTTCCTATAAAAACCGAGTCCCGCTCGTATGCGTCGAGTATGGGTTGCAAACAATTCATAATAAGACACTCGCCGACCTCAATCGCTGCGAGACCTATGAAGACTTCCTACAAGCACTCACATGGACCAAAGCCCTTGAGCTTGAACATTGCGTGCATGTGATTCTAGGACTCCCACAGGAGACTTGGGAGATGCAAATGGCAACCGCCGATAAATTGGCTGAACTCCGAGTGGATGCTGTAAAAATCCATCTTCTTGTAGCGATGAAAGGCACACCCATTGCCGATGCGTATCTACGAGGGGAGTGGTCACAAATCAGCTATGAGGATTATGTCTCTCTTTGTTGCGATTTTATCGAGCGACTTCACCCTGAGTGCATTCTGCATCGAGTCAGTGGTAATGGACACCCACAATTCGTTGTGGCTCCAAAGTGGGTATCTCAACAGCGGAGTCATGTCATGCAAGATATCGAAGCAGAATTTGCACGTCGTGGCACCCAACAGGGAAGCCGTTGCAGGTTCTTAGACACCCCTATTGCTCTCAGTAACTAGCCTCATGAAGCCTCTTGGGGTATCAAGACATGCTTTAAAAGCCACTCTGGGGTAAGTAAACCCAGCTCTGCTAAAATCTGAAGTTGTATCAGATTTAAGTCACGCACGGTCGATAAATACTCAGATTGTGCATCAGACCACACCGTCATCGTTCTTAGCCAAACCCCCAGTGCATCCGCCTGTCCTTCTTTAAGGTCTTGAACCAAATTCAAAGTATCCCTTAACTTACTTTCAGCAACCTGATATTGTTTTTCCAACAACTGGTATTGCAAAAGCTGATTCTGGAGGTTCAGTGTTACTTGGTTAAACGTAGCCTCATAAGCCAAGCGTGACGCTTCACGTCGTGCCTGCATATCCGCCTGTTCAGCCAAATAGCTCTGCCCTAAGCCCTGTAAAGGGTACCAACTTAAACCACCGTAGTATCGGGTGCTGTGTTCAGGTTGACCTACTTCAGCGGCAACATTTCTCACAGAAGCATCCACTAACAAGGTAGGGCTTAGTAAGTCTGCACGTTTTGCCTTAAAGGCGTACTCAATCACCGCAAGTTGCAAATAACGCTGGGCTAAAAGGGGACGATTTTGTTTGGCAATCGTTAGGAGGTTGCTAAGACTGAGAGCCTGAGAAACCTCACGCTGCTTTTGAGGAGATTGTGCCGCTGCGGATGCCTCATAACTCAGCTGTAAAACACTGATAGATAAAAGTTTTTCAGGAAGTAAGGGGATAGTACGTACCTGCCATGGTTCAGGAAGCATCTTAGCAGGCTCAAGCCATGAAAGGTTATAGGGGGTTTGATAAGCCTGATAATCAGGGAGTTTAGGACTATTGAGGACTTGAGGCACTTGTAGATTCGTAATGTCACGATTCAAACCTATCAGTAACTGGCTCAGATACTGGTTTGCACTGGTTTCAGCTCGGAGGGTACGTAATTGCTGGTCAAGCAGTGCGGGGCGTATCAAACGACTGCTCAAACTTCTTTGATAGTCCATAGCCTCAGAGGTTGCTACGTCAGTAATACTTTTATCCAAAGTAAGTTGCTCAGAGAGACGACGCATCTCTTTTAAAAGAGCCTGCATCATGACAAAATAACTCAGCTCTCTTTGCCATTGATAATACGCCGTGAGTGCATCGAGCGTTCGACGGTTCAACGTTTCTTCCCATTGACATTGCTTCTGTAGGCGTTGAAAATCTATACTTTTCCATTGAAAGAACTCCCTACCACCAAGATTAAGGTTCAACGTTGCACGAATTTGAGAACGGTAGCTTTGCTGGTCAACACGCAAGGTACCTCGGTTGGTACCCATACTGCCTGAAGTTCTCTCCAAGGTACTGTCTACCCCTAAATTGGGGAGGAGTTTTGCCATTTCCCGTCTTTTTTGAGCCTCTAAGCTCCGAGTCTCTGCTTGAAGGAGATGAAGGTCAATGGCTTGTTTGGGAAGTTCGTTGAGAATGGTCTCAAGCGTCAAGTGCTTACGCCCTACTGTATGGGGGGATGGCACTTCTAAGGGTTGAAAAGTGCCTCTTCCCTGAGGGTTTTGCGGAGGATAAATGGGGCGTGAAGGAGGCAACTGAGAAGGGGTATTCTGCACAGGTGCGGGGGTTAAGAATTTGGTCGCTGGCTCAGACTCTTGACGCAAACGCTCTTGAGAGGTTAACCCTTGGAGCGAGGGGGGAATTTCATCGTCTGCCTCCTCCACTTCTACTGTTTTTGCATCTTGAGAAGATGGACTAGATACTTGACTAGGAGCAGGGGTGGAGGTAGTCGAAGAAGAAGGAGGCATCTGAGGCAGAAGCAAGGGTTCAGTATCGGTTGCTTTTGGCTCCGTGCTTTGAAAAGCAGGGGGCAGGCCAAGAGATGGCTCACTAGGAGATGGCGGGGCGGAGGGTGGCGTGCTTAATTCGCCATGAAGAGACGGTGCTTCCAACGATGGTTCCGAAATAGAGACACAAAAAACACCACGACTCATACCAAGCAAGATGAACCCACTCACCATAGCCCACAAAAAGGAAATAGTACGAGGGTGAACTCGCCACAGGTGCATCCACCCCGCTATAAAGACCATCATAAAAAACTTTCGCAATCCAGAACATCTCTATGTGACATCTATACGCCATACGAAACATAGAAGAACCCAAATATCTAGGTTATCAAGGATGAACACGCATCCCACACTGCAAGTATAGAGGATGTTTATTTTTTAAGTAGTCAAAAAGGCGAACCCATAGGGCTTCTTTTTTTAGGATACTTGGTTTACCTTGTCCCTACCGAACACAGGTCGGTATCACAGCATGGGGGGTCACTGCGATGACCGTTACCACAACTGTCGTTTTAACAACCTAAAAATAAACACTCTCCAAGTATAACACAGCTTGCGATAGACGCATGTTCCTGTTAACGTAGAAAAGTCTTGATACAATACACGGTTCTCAATGTGCTGTAATGACAGCCCATTTTTAAGTCATGTATCATCACACCAACTTCTTTGCAGGTAAGGCTTATCACCCAAAGCGACAGTGTCTAACAAAGGTGTGTTGTCAAAAAAATAACCTTTGTGTTGACCCCTTGCTCACTCAGAAGCGTTTCCCACCTATATAGACCTCATTGAAAGGAGCCTCGAAAAGCTATGGCTCTTAAAAAAGAAAAAAAACAACAAATCATTAAAGACTTCCAGCGTGCCGAAGGGGATGTGGGGAGTTCTGAAGTACAAATCGCTATTCTTTCTCAGCGTATTCGTGAGTTGACCGAGCATCTTCGTGCAAACCCCAAAGACTTTGCTTGCCGTCGTGGTTTATCCATGATGGTAGGTCGTCGTCGTGGCTTGTTGAACTACTACCAACGTCAGGTCAGCTTGGAAACCTACAAAAAGTTGCTTGAGCGTCTTAAAATCCGTAAGTAATCCTCTTACGACGCTCTCCAATACACTTGCTAAGATACCCTGTCTTGTTTTCAAGACAGGGTATCTTAAAATTATCTTAATATAAGATGTCTCTCCAGAGCCTTCACGTTACACTTAACAACGAGTACACGCATGGGTATACTATGTGCTTTATTTCTTCTTGCTTAAGGCACGTTATTTCATTTGCTCCTCACCTGGGAAAGGTCATCCACCTAAAACCATGTTTTCACAAAACACCCCCACCCTTCATGGCACACAAACAGAAAAAAACTTAATGGCTGCTTTCGCTGGTGAATCTCAAGCACGTAACCGTTACACCTACTATGCTAAGGTTGCCAAAGAAGAAGGCTATGAGCATATTGCTGGCGTTTTTCTTGAAACAGCAGAACAAGAACGTGAGCATGCCAAACGCTTTTTCGATTTCCTAGAAGGACACCCTGTGGAAATCACCGCCAGTTACCCTTCAGGGATTGGCACCACGGCGGATAATCTTACTGCCGCAGCGGCTGGTGAAAATGAAGAATGGGCTGAACTCTATCCTCATTTTGCCGAGGTCGCAGCACGTGAAGGCTTTCCCAAAGTAGCCAGTGCCTTCCGAGCCATTGCGGAAGTAGAAAAACACCACGAAGCACGGTATCGTAAGCTCCTCGAAGATGTCCTCCAAGGTACTGTTTTCTTGAAAGAAGGTGAAGTGGCTTGGCGTTGTCGCAACTGTGGACACATCCACTTTGGCAAAGCCGCTCCTAAAGCCTGCGTGGCTTGCCTATACCCACAAGCCTACTTTGAAGTTGCCGAAGGCTTAAATGCCCTGTAATTCAAACCTTTGCTTACAGGAGTCTTTCCCTATGAAAGCCTCCCTCAACAAAAGAACGCCTCAAAACGATACAGTCATTTTGGGGCGTTTTGTGTTAAAGTGCTAATAGCATATATGAGCATGTATATGCTTTTTGTTGTTCTCTTAAAACTCAAATAAGTTGAAAGTTTCTAGTTCTTTATGATGATGTCTCAGGCCTCAAGCCCTGCTCATGAGTATTTTACCGCATTACAAGTGGGTACGTTTCGTATTGGCGACCAAGAAGTTCGTGTGGAAACAGGACGTTTAGCACGTTCTGCACGTGCAGCCGTCACCCTCCAAGTAGGCAATACCATGGTTTATTCTGTTGTATCCGCCACGGACACCCCAAGAGAAGGTATTGATTTTTTCCCTTTACTCTGTGACTTTGAAGAGAAAATGTATGCTGTTGGGCGTTTACCTGGCGGCTATCTCAAACGTGAAGGCAGACCCTCTGAAAAAGCAACCCTCATCTCTCGTTTGATGGATCGCCCTATTCGTCCTCTTTGGCCTGAGGGTTACCGCAATGACGTGCATGTCATCAGCTCTATTTTATCCTCCGACGAACAAACGGCCTATGACACCTTAGCAGTAACAGCAGCCTCTATTGCACTTTCTCTTTCAGGACTGCCTTTCCAAGGTCCTCTTGGATGTGTCCGTGTCGGTCGTGTAGAGGGTGCATGGGTCATTAACCCTTCTTTTGCACAACAAGCCATTTCTGACCTTGACCTTATCGTCGCTGCGACTGAAGATAGCATCATGATGGTTGAAGCTGGTGCACAATTTGTATCAGAAGCAGACCTCGTTGAAGCACTCGAAGTGGCTCATGAAGCCATTCAAAGTCAAATTGCTTTCCAGAAAGAGTTCCAACGCCAGTGCAATAAAGCATTTGGTACGTTTGTTCCCTCCTCTGACCTCACCCCACTTCATCACTACATTGCACAGCAATGTGAAGCACAAGTAGAGAAGGCCTATCATGAGTTTGACCGTGAAACACGCCAAAATCTTCTTGCTGAAGCAAAAGAAGCACTCAAAACGGGCTTAGTTGCATTGGGTGAAACCCACGAGTTGAATCAACTCATTGCATCGCTTGCACCTATTCAAGTGGTGAGCGAAGGCTTTAAATCCCTTGAGAAAAAAGTGATGCGACGCATGATTATGGAAGAAGGGGTCAGAGCCGATGGGCGGAAACCCACTGAAATTCGTCCTATTCACTGCGAAGTGGGTCTGATTCCTCTTGTGCATGGTTCGGCCCTGTTTACACGTGGTAGCACGCAGGTTCTGAGTATTTGTACATTAGGTTCTCCTGGAGATGCCCAAGACCTTGACGGGGTTGACCCTCAAACCAAAAAACGTTGGTTACACCATTACGCTTTCCCTGCTTACTCAGTGGGTGAGGTTCGTCCGTTGCGTGCGCCTGGAAGACGTGAAATTGGTCATGGTGCCCTCGCAGAACGTGCTGTGAGTGCCGCATTACCTTGCCAAGAAAGCTTCCCTTACACCATGCGGGTCAACTCAGAAGTCGTTGAATCCAACGGCTCCACCAGTATGGCTTCCACCTGTGGCTCAAGCCTTGCCCTGATGAACGCTGGGGTACCTCTTAAAAGCCATGTGAGTGGGATTGCGATGGGCTTGATTAAAGAAGGCGACCGTTACGTAGTGCTTTCTGATATTCAGGGTGTCGAAGATTTCCTAGGGGATATGGACTTTAAAGTCACAGGTGACCGTTATGGTGTCACAGCCCTACAAATGGACATTAAAATCAAGGGGATTTCTATCGACATTATGCGTCAGGCTCTTGAGCAAGCACAACTCGGCAGACTCCATATTCTTGGTTTAATGGAGCAAGCCATTGTGAAAGCTGGCGAGCTTGCCCCTACAGCACCTCGTATCTTCAGTATGCAGATTGATACCGACCAAATTGGTACAGTCATTGGACCTGGTGGCAAAATGATTCGTAGTATCATCGATGCAACAGGTGCCGCCATTGATATTGATGACTCTGGACGCATTACCATTACGGCCAAAACAGGGGAAGCAGCTACTGCAGCAATGAAGACCATTGAAGGACTTACTCGTAAGTTCACAGCTGGTTTAGTACTTCCTGGCAAAGTGGTTCGTGTCATCCCTATCGGTGCTTTCGTTGAAATTGCTCCTGGCAAAGATGGTCTGATTCACATTTCTCAACTCGCACCTCGTCGTGTTGAAAAAGTAGAAGACGTTGTCAATGTTGGTGATGAACTTGTGGTCAAGGTCATTGATGTGGACGATAGAGGACGTATCAACTTGAGCCTGAAAGCTGTCACAGAAGAAGAGCGTGCCAGCGTTCTTGCCATGTGCTAGTACCTAGTACCCTCATACCGTAACAGGTCTCTAAACACGATAACGCCCTTGATGCATCTTGTAACATCAAGGGCGTTATCCGTGTCTGTAAAGCCTGTAAAAAATAAGCACTACGGCGTATAGGACATTTCTGTATTAAGATTTCTTAATAAAATCTAAAAACATCTAAAAAGGGTATTGCCAAACCTTAACCATTACGTTAATGTTAATAGTGTGAGATGCGTATTGGAAATTGAGGCAAAATCCTGTCTCAACTAAAAATTGTATTTCAACCCAAACTGTATTTCAATATTCTGTTACACTTTCACTTTTATGTATTTTTCAAAGTATGTCAGACGCTTCTATCTCTCCCTCTGCAATCACACTTAACCTAGAAGCAGCAAAAGCCTCTTTAGCCCAAGTTGTAACGCTTACTACGTCTGCAAAAGCTAAAATGCTTGAAACTGCTCAGTCTGACCAAGCCAAGGGTATTCGTTTAAGTGTCATCGGCGGTGGATGTGCTGGGTTGCAATATGATATGACCCCTTGCAAAGAACCCGTCGCTGGCGATTTTCTTCAACAAGAGGGTGAACTTTGTTTGTATATTCACCCTGTGGCAACGGCGTATCTCAAAGGTACAACCATTGATTTTTCCCATGCTCTCATGGATGGTGGTTTTAAGTTTCATAATCCAAATGCAGCAAGTGCTTGTGGGTGCGGTAGCTCCTTTGGTGTCTAGCTTTTTTTGATTTTAATCTTGTGATGTTGTTTTATGCTTTCAGCAAATAGGTTTTTATAAGCAATGTTAGCTTCCGTGATTGAGTTGACCCGTGTCCAAGAAGTACTTGACCAAGTCCGTCCTTATTTACAAGCCGACGGTGGCGATTGTGAGCTGATTGGTGTCACAGACGACGGTATTGTACAACTTAAACTCCACGGTGCTTGCGGTACCTGTCCTTCTTCAACCTACACGCTTAAAATGGGTATTGAAGAGCAACTCCGCCAACATATTCCCAGTATTAAAGAAGTTCAGCAAGTCCACTAACCTTTCTCTATTGGACTATACCTGCTAAAAAGTTTTTCCTTTTCTTTTACATTCGCCTCTCAAGGAAATAAGATTTTTATTTCCTTGTTTTTTTTATTTATTTTATTTGTTTTTATTATATTTAATAATATTAAAAGTACACGCAATATCTGAACACACAGCTCCTCTTGGTAATGGATTTTATCCCCTTCAAAACCTGTAGCGTATGCCATGAGCTGTAAAGTAAATAAAGTATGCCTGTCTTTTGATACTGAACAACATCAAAAGAACAGCTTAGGGTGTGTGCTATGTAGAAAGCTATAGATGTAAAATGAAGCGATTTAATCTTTTTGCAAAAAACTGCCATTTTTCCAAAATCGGAACCAACACTGATTCAGTACAAGCTTATGTAGCACACTACATGAAAGCCTGTGTCATGAGAATCACACCTTGGCTTTGGATAGGTGTAGTGGGTAGTTTATGCTGGCTTATTTTTGGGAAATGGCTACTCGCAGAAGCCTATGAATATCCTCCAAAATCATCCTATGCTGAACAGGCCTCACATCCAGTGACGCTACAACCTAATGCCGCTATACAGACATCCAAGGCATCCAAAGAGAGTAAAGTAAGCGTTGCTGACACCAGCACGTCGGACAAAACAACGACTTTAAAACTACCCTTAGCCCTTCAACAAGCCATGACCCTGTACAAACAAGGGCAGGCACAAGCTTGTTATGAAAAACTCGCCAGTCTTGAAATAGAGCAGAATAACCCCTCCCAAGAAACCAATTTGATACCTGCACTCATTGGCTATTACAAGGGTCTTAGTGCCATTCAACTCGGGTATTATCAAGAAGCATACGAA
This sequence comes from Vampirovibrionales bacterium, assembly GCA_044346175.1. Classification (GTDB taxonomy): domain Bacteria; phylum Cyanobacteriota; class Vampirovibrionia; order Vampirovibrionales; family JAJTHC01; genus JBJTUH01. The sequence continues at coordinate 22,376 of JBIIZQ010000001.1, read as the reverse complement.
GCCCTTACAGTCTCACAAACCGTCATGAATACGTTATCAGATTCACGCCCTAAGCAAACCTTACAACGCTATGTACAAGAGGCGTTGAAGTTACTACCCGATACAAGTGCTTGGTTTGATGCCATGGATACTAAAGCATTCGGAACAGGACATATCCGTGCCATGCTTGATGCCCCTCCTCATACACTACCCACCATCACACCTATCCAAAAAGACAAAGCCTCTATACAACCCACGGCTTTACCCTCCTCGATCAATACAGCCAATCGTACGAATATGATGTCCCCTGAGCAACAAGCCCAAATGATGCAACAATACCAATTACAACAACTCATGGGTATTTTGGGCAACAATAAAAATACGCCCAATCAAGGGACAGACCCCATGAATATGCTCCTCATGATGCAACAAGGGCAGGGCTTACAGACGAACAATCAACCGCCCTCCCAAGGGCTTGACCCACAGCTTGTACAAACCGTCCTACAAAACCAAATGCTCAATGGTATGGAACTTTTCACGAACGATAAAAATGACAACTAACACACCCAGTTTCCACGCACTCCTACAGGCACCCTCGGGTGCATCTCACAACTTAGAGCCTCCCTCAAAAAAAGCCTATAAAACCCCATCCACTTTAGGGGCATCAGAGGCTGAGCATCCTGCAGTCAATGCACTGATACGTCTTGGATGGGCGTGGCAAAGCTTATGCTGGCGTATCTCACAGTTAGGGCATACCTTCACAAGCCAGTTAAAACCTGAACCGCACACACAACGTCAAGAGCGTCGACGTTTTGCGGGTAAACTTCTGACGCTTGTCCTACAGGAACGCATTACCGCACGCATCGCTTTATGTAATTGGCCGATGGTTAAACGTTTAGGCGTTTGGATGGAAGAAGATGCCACCCTAGAAGCTGTTTACCACGCACTATGGCATTTTGAAGCAGATACCGAACGACACGAAACCGAACCCTTATACTTGGATATTCAGCTTGAACTTTTAAGTCACATGAGTACTTGCTTGTGTGCGGGCAAGGCGTTACCTGACAGTATGATTACACCTTACCAACAACTTAAACACTTACCAAAAAACGGTCAAAAGCATCGTTTTTATAAAGCACATCGCAAAGTATGGTACCATAACCCTGCTTCAGCACTCTACGGGTGGCTCCTGAACACTTAATACCCTCTACATTAGGCTTCACAAAGACTAGGTTTGGGTCTTATGTTGGAGTATCAAAGAAGTTAGTTCACGGATAGCCCCTCGCCCTCCTGCAAACTGTGAACGCCAGTTGACGGCTTGCTGCACTTCAGGAACGGCATCCACAGGACAAGCACCTACGCCTCCCGCCTCAACACAAGCACGAATCACAGGAATATCAGGTTTATCATCACCCATATAAGCACAGGCTTCCCAGGGAATACCTAAGGATTCACGCACGGCGTTAAAACAAGCCCATTTATCAGTAACTGCCTGAAAAAGATGATGAATCTTGAGGGTGGTGGCACGCTGAGTCGTACAAGGATTATCGCCCGCTGTAACAATCGCAACCTCAACGCCAGCTTTCATCAACGAGACAATCCCTTGACCATCTTTCACATTGAAGGTTCTTGAGGTTTCTCCACCGTCAGACTGATAAATAATCTCCCCTTGGGTCATGACACCATCAACATCTAAACCCAACAAGCGAATACCAGACCAAGTATAGGGCTTAATATGACCTGGCTCCCATTGAAAAAGAGGCGTTAGGGAAGGATACGGAGGAGGAGCGGGAAGGATAGCCATCAAGAAGCCTTTACCAATGACAAAACTGCGAAGATAAACAGGACACTCAAAAGCCTATTGTACACGATTGTCCTCAAGAAAGCATCAAAGTGACAGGACCATCATTAACCAAAGCGATTTGCATGTTCGCACCAAAACCCCCCTGATAAATAGGAATCGTAGGTAAGGTTGTTTTAGCAACTTCAACCCCTTGGGTGAAGCGTTCAAAAGCCGCAGCACTGGGCATACTTGCTGTAAAGCTAGGACGATTACCTTGGACACAATCCGCATAAAGTGTAAACTGTGAGACAATCAGTAAACCTTTTGGGAGTAAGGCTTTGGGGGCTTGAGGTACTACGGTATCGCCTTGAGATGCCGCCATTTGCAACAAACTAAGGTTCATTTTCCCCTCAGAGTCTGAAAAAACTCGGAGCTTTGCAATCTTTTGCCATAATTTAGCCCACTCCAAACGACACACCTCGGGCGTTGTAAAACGCTCAAGGTCTTCCTGTCCTAAACCTACCAATGCCAGCAAGCCACCTTGCGGCATGTCGGCTACACAGATGCCATCTACAGAAACACTTGCAGATGACACCCGTTGTAAAAGGATACGAATCATTGAGAAAAAGTATCCAAGCCTAATGTAACCCCGTAGACCCAAAACCACCTTGACGGGAGGTGACCGCATCAGGTGCCTGCGACAAAGTTTGCCATGTAAAGCGTGTCACTGGGGCTACCAAAAGCTGTGCGATGCGCATGCCTAGCTCAATCGTGAAAGGTTCAGAGGAAAGATTAACCAAAGGAACTTTCACTTCTTGGCGATAGTCCGCATCAATGGTTCCAACACAATTGATGAGCGTGATACCGTGCTTCACCGCCAAACCGCTCCGTGGACGGATTTGAGCTTCATAGCCCTCTGGAAGTGCAATCACCCAACCTGTAGGAATCAAGGCACGTTCAAGCGGTTGTAAGGTTAAGGGTACTTCGATAGCAGCTTGAATATCCATACCTGCCGACCAATCTGTTTGATAAGCAGGCTGTGTATTAGGGGCATGAGGTAGGGCAAAAAGCCCTACCTCTAATACAATTTCAGTACTAGGAGTAGCGACGAGCGTCGTTGTTGTCAGCATCATCACGTTACACCGCCACAGGAGCCTGCAAAGCCGTTTGAGCATGGCGCACTAACGCTGCGTAGCTTTCTGCCTGAAGACTGGCACCGCCAACCAAACCACCATCAATATCCGCTTGACTAAAAAGCTCCAAAGCATTATCAGGCTTGACACTTCCGCCATAGAGTACACGGGTCACGGCACCAGCCTCTCCCAACAAACGACGAATCATCGCACAGACTCTCTGAGCCTCGGTACTCTCGCATACTTTGCCTGTACCGATAGCCCAAACAGGCTCATACGCAACCACCATAGGGGTTATGGCAGGGTTTGTATGTGCCAAGACCGCCTGCATTTGACGTGTAATCACGGCATCCGTCTGCCCTGCTTCACGCTCTTCGAGGGTTTCACCTACGCATACAATAGGAACCATGCCCAACGCTTGAATCGCAACTGTTTTCTGTGCTACGAGGGCATCGGTTTCAGCAAAATACTGACGGCGCTCACTATGTCCAACAATCACATAACGCACGCCTTGCTTTTGGAGCATGGTTGCAGAAATCTCACCTGTATAGGCACCTTCAGGTACATGCCAAGAATTTTGAGCACCCACTTGAAGGCTCGACCCTTGAGCCGCAGCCATGGCAGTGGAAAGTGCCAACACAGTAGGACATACTAACGTTTCTACTTGGTCCAAGACCTCTCCTGAAGTACATGCACGATATTCGGTCACAAAAGCTTCTGCCTCTTGAGGCGTTTTATACATTTTCCAGTTTCCAGCAACCAGCGGGGTAAGACCTTTTGCAATCATGATGTAAAACCTTATTTTTTTGAATTTTTTCAGAAAATATTGCGTGCATGACAAAACAGAAAACATACATAGAGCATACCTATCGCCTCTGACCTGAAGGGTCAAAGGCGATAAGGTTAAAAATGCTCACATTAGGCGTTAGCAGTCGCAGGAAGCTTGTTGCATACCATTTGAGTCAACTCAGCTAAACGGTTGCTGTAACCCCATTCGTTATCATACCAAGCAACGACTTTTGCCATGTTATTTCCAATGACTGTCGTCAACTCAGGGTCAAAAATGGAGCTATGAGGGTTCCCAATAAAGTCGCAACTTACAAGAGGCTCATTCGCATACTGAAGGACGTGAGCCAAAGAGGCATTTTGTTGCAAAGCCGTTTTGAAAGCCTCATTGATAGCTTCTTTCGTCACAGGCTTTACGCTGTTAAAGGTAAGGTCAACCATGGAAACAGTAGGGGTAGGTACCCGTACTGCAAACCCATGCAGTTTGCCTTTTAATTGAGGCAATACCAAACCAATCGCTTTAGCAGCACCCGTAGAGGTAGGTATCATGCTTAAAGCGGCAGAACGTGCACGACGCAAGTCAGAGTGAGGTGCATCCAACAAGCGTTGGTCGCCTGTATAGCTATGAACCGTGGTCATCAAGCCTTGCTCAATGCCAAACACTTCATCAAGCACCTTGGCAATAGGACCTAAACAGTTGGTGGTACAGCTTGCATTCGAGATAATATGGTGGGTTTCAGGATTATATTTTTCATCGTTAATCCCAAGTGCCAAGGTAATATCTTCATTCGAGGCAGGTGCAGAAATAATGACCTTCTTGGCACCAGCTTCAAGATGCTTACGAGCTTTTTCACCGTTGGTGAATAAGCCTGTACACTCAAGCACGACATCTACTTGCATTGCACGCCAAGGCAAGGCAGCAGGGTCACGTTCGGAAGTCACTTGAATGCTATGACCATCAATAATGATGCTATTTTCGGTGTAGTCTACCTCACCAACGTATTGACCCATGGTGGAATCATACTTGAAGAGGTGGGCGAGCGTTTTAGGGTCAGTGAGGTCGTTAATTGCAACTACATTAAGATTCACTTTTTTGTTTAAAAGAGCAGCACGCAGGGTCATACGACCGATACGACCGAATCCGTTAATGGCGACGTTTGTCATCATGGCGGTTTCCATCCATTATTTAGAGCGAAGTAGCAAACACGAAAAATACAGAGAACACGTGATATTAAAAAAGGGGACGAGACCCGTGCTGCATGTTTTTTAGGTTCACTTTTTTGATAAAAAGACAGACCTAAACGACACACGCAACACGGACATCATCACAAGGACTCAACTAGCCGTTTGCGTTACGAAGAATACCACTGACTTGGCTTGAAAGTGCCAAAGCATCGTCCATAGAACGCATCCAGATGTTACGTCCAAAAATGGTACCTACGCCACCTGCAGCAACCCCTGTACGGACGTTGTGAAGGAGGGCATCATCCGCAATTTTGGAACCACCCGACCAAATAAGGAGCGTTTGACCAGCAGAACGTACAATACGCTCACAAGCCTCTTGGAACTCAAAGCGCTTTTCATTGAAAGGCTTAGGCGATTTGTTTTGTTCAGGAGCATCCACGTTAGGGAAGTTGACCTTAACAACATCGGCACCCACTTCACAGGCAACACGAGCAGCATATTCAATGGCGTAAGGACAATCTTTACCACCTTTGGCTTCGATGTCACGACCACGAGGATAAGCCCACATCACAATAGGCATCCCAAGACGGTCACACTCACGACGGACTTCTTGAAACTGCTTAATATCTGCCACTTGGTTAGGCGAACCCACATACAACGTATAACCAATTGCAGAAGCACCTAAACGGCAAGCATCTTCTACAGTAGAAACTAAAGGTGAAATAGCCTCAGCATCAGAAGGCACATTCGTTTTACCATTGAGTTTTAAAATAAGAGGCACTTCACCTGCAAAGTTACGAAGATACTTATCAGCCAAACCATAGTGGAATGCAATGGCGGAATATTGTCCACGCTTAGCAATCTCAAGCTGGTAGTTAGGGTTTGCAGCAGCTTCGTTCTCAAACCAGTTGATAGGACCGTGTTCTAAACCTTGATCAATGGGAAGCACCATAATGGAGCCATTTCCTGGGCCATGACCATACATTAAGGTATGGAGACGTGCTCTTTTTCCTGTGGGAAGGTGTGTTAATTTTGCAAGGGTTAAACGTTCAGCAGCGGCTTGTTTTTCAGCGACGATAGACATCATAGCGTAGCCTTTCTTAAATCGATAAAGGATAAAAGCACACAAAAAACATGACAACACAAATCCATCGGGGTAAACTAAGCAAGCATTTAAAGCTTGAAAGCGACCCGTTTGTTCTTTTTTATAGTATCCCTGAAATATAGCCTCTTTAAAAGCATTTATATCGCCTCTTTATGCACTATTATAGTATCCCTGAAGCGGAGTAAAAACGCAATGCCATTCTCTAGCAATCTCATCGATTCACCTCAGAAGATTACCCCCGTATCTTCCCCTTATATGAACACCCCTAGCCTCTCATTCCAGATACTTACCCCCAATGCAAGCATCAGCACCTTTGAAGCGCTCTCACACTTGGCTAAAAAAACCTTTAGTGATGCTTTTGGTCATCTTTACACTGAGGAAGTCCTAGCATCTTATCTTGAGCAGCAATTCAATATAACCCATTTAAGGCACGATGCCACAAAAGAGGGAACCCTCTATGGCTTGGTGTATGTCAATCAAACACTGGCAGGATATTTCAAATGTTTGTGTCACAGTACCAAGTATCTTGATGAGATACAATGCCAACGCTTGGCACACCAAGGGCATACGAATCTATGCTTCCTTGAACGTTTATACTTTGACACCGACTACCACGGGACGGGTATCGCCCAAGTGACCATGGCTTATATTTTACAAATGGCAAAGTACGCTTGGCACATGACACATATCCATTTAACCGTATGGGAGCATAACATTAAAGCACAACGGCTATACCAGCACTGGGGGTTAAAAACAATGGGTCAAACGCTCTTTTATGTAGACCAAGCAAAGCCCGATATAGAGTATATTTACGGGAGAGCATTATAAACCGTAAAAAGCGAACCCCTGCTTTTGTACGCTTTAGGCATTCATCCCTAGTACTTGGGCGAAAACCAGTCCTTCATCATGGCTAATACTTACCAGCCAATGGGTAATCCCCAAGGCGGTTTGGCATTGCTTAGCGTACCCTTCAAGCGTGACACAAGGACGGCGTTTAGTGGCACTTTCAGGCAATACTTGAACCTCATGCCAACGAATGCCTTCACCATACCCCAAGCCACACAACCCCACCCCGAGTGCTTTGGCCACTGCCTCCTTCACTGCAATTTTGCCGCTCACACGTCGCCAAGCTTCTGCATGCCAATGCGGATAAGTCTCCACGATGGTTTGACGCAACAACTCAGGCGTATGACTTGCAGACAGGTACTGCTGTGGCACGCAATCCCACAACTCTTCAAGGGTTAAAAAAGCCTCAAGCCAACGTAAACCAAAACGTTTTAAAGGACGGGTGACACGCTGGCTATGCAACAGGTCAACCCCAAGGGCTTGCACAGAAAACATTAGTGATGAGAAACCTCAGGGTGAGGGTTATGAGGGGAGGTTGCAAACCCCTCATTTAAACTCCACACTTGCGTAAAGTTTTGAGTTAATAAAAGGTAAGCAGCGGCTTCTAAACTTCTAACGCCATGCTGACAATAAACCACGACAGGTTTGGAGGCATCCAAGTTACACACCCCTGAAGGGAGTTCATGAAGAGGGATAACCCGTGCATCAGGAATAGCCCCCAATGCTGCGACTTCACCCAGCGTGCGTACATCCACTAACTGTAAATCGGCTTGCTCCGTTTGAGCATTTTTTAGCAATGCTTCTAGGTCATCATGGGTAATGTGTTTAAAACCAGGATGTTCAAATAAAGGATGTGTCATATTAAAATACCCTTTCAAAAAGAGAAACGACAAAAAGAAGAAACTGACTCACTAAGGAGAGAGATACGGTAATGCTTCTTCTAAGGGAAACACACCCAAGGCCGATTGTAAACGAACCCCTCCCCGAGAACCATCGGCAAGAGGCTTACCTACAAAGAGTTTAGCGGTAGGGGTTTCATCTGTCGCAGCCACGGGGACTTCTGAAGGAGAGGAGGAAGCTGGTGTGATAGTGCTTGGACGTACCATACGTGAAGTATAGCTCCTTGGTGCCACTTCTTCAGAGAGCCATAATGCTGTAGAGCTACCCCCATCCAAGTTTAACGCTTGAACGCACCCCTGTTTAAAAAACCACTGTGCAAACCCTGCCAAGCTAACCCCACCACGCCAACCAGCCCCTGAGGGCTTCATGGCAATCGTAAGTAGGAGCGTACCATCAGGCAAAATACCCACCCCTGTACGGGCATTGGGTTGTTTTGCCCCAATGGCATCGCGCAGGATTTTATTCGTTTTATCATCCACAATCCAAAAGGCTTCCTCTTCTTGGGTGAGGAGAGGCAAAAGCTGAGGACCGCCACCCATCGCATGTAAAAGTGAACAGCCCGAAGGTAAAGGGTCATGGTGCATCGCAATGTCATAGCGAATACGAGGACGAGTCGTTGCACCCGTCCCTATTTGACAGGACATCGCACGCCATTCACTACGGTTTAAAACCGCTTTTTTCCAAGGGAAAGACTCACTCCCTAACACAGGGTGTTGAGAAGGGTCAGCGACAACTTCCCCATGTTGAACCACCCAAGACATGGAAGTCGCACGGGTGCGGTCATAGTACCCGCCATTCACCAGTGCTAAAGCCCCTGAATACACACCAAGTTGAGGTAAGGTTTTTAAACCTGGGGTATTTGCAACCGCCACCACAGGCATGACTTGAACAGGGTCATACGGAGAAACTTTCACGCCCATCCATAGGGTCTCACCCTCAAGTAATTCAAAAACACATAGGGCATCAGAATACTTAGGGTGGCAAGGTGGCCCCAACGGACTCACTCGTCTAGCAAGGGCAGGCGAGGCATGAGAAGGAAACAGTAAAGATAACCCTTCCTTATTAGAAGAAGACATCGCACCCGCCTCCTGCACTGCATGTAGCGTTTTAGAAACAGCTTTAGGGGTGGGTCTTACAGTAAGCGACGGCAATGCACCATGCGGTAAAGGCACCCGATTTGTTGACTTCAAGCCCATCGGCGAATTCGGCATAGAGGGCAGCGGAGGTACTTGCACCTCTCCATACACCGCCCCCATAAAATGTAAACACCCAACAACACCCGTGACTATAAGAGCGGCATAAAGCCCAAAAGCAGTACATCTAAAACCAGAACGTAACATCACAGGCACCCTTTAACGAGTAACAAACTGATACAACACAAAGCCTTCATATAAGGGCTTACACAGCAGACGTTTCTTTGAAAGTACCATGTTTCAAAAGATGTGGAAACCATCCAGAGCTTAACAGACCACACACACTACATACTATCAATAAGCCTGTTAAAACAGGACGTGTACCGCAGTGTTCCATTAACCCACCCACAGGATACATCAAGACCCCTGACACCCCAAAAGCCCAACCACCAATGATACCAGCCACTAAGTTAGGATGTCCCTTCAACGCACGTAAGCCCATCACAACGTTAACCCCTACACTGGCACTTAACCACGCACCCAGCAGCCAATAAAGCCCCACATGAACCCATCCAGAAGTGTGCATTAAAGGCACAGTACACAGCAAGCAAAGTGCAAAACACCCTGTTAACACATGGGATTCATACCGAGGGAAACGGTCAAGCATATGACCTAAGAGGATACCGAAACCAGCCCCCAAAAGTCCATTCATCATCATGTAATGGGCTATGGTGGTATCACTGAGATGATACTGCTCTCGCCATACAAGGGGTAAAAAAGTAACAAGTGCCATAATGATGGTGGTACGACACAGGTTGTTACTCCATAATGCACATAACATCCAACGCCCTTGCACCGTCTTGAGGGTATACCCTGGTACGTCCTGAAAAACCCTTTCACCCGCCACCGCTACAGGCTCTTGTACACACAAACGAGACAACGGCGTAATGTAAGTTAGTACGTTCCACGCATACCAGCTATACACAGGAACCACACCCACAAGCAACCATGCCCATTGCGGTAAGCCCGCAAGTCCAAGATGTGGGTAAACCCACGCCCCTAAGGCACTCCCCAACGTACCCGCACACAAAAAGGTGTTCATCAAAAGATGTCGATACGCAGCAGGGCTTAGCGTGTGCATCAATGCCGTACCAATAGGATGAAAAATCCCTACCCCTAAAGCCCCCAATGCCACACACCCCAGTAACCAAGCCAACCCCTCTGAAGCCCGAGGCGAAATAACCCCCAACCAAGGCATACTACCCGCCGTGAGTACAAGAGCCACCAATACAAGCGTACCAGCAAGTACTCCCCTCCTTTGAGAAGGGTGCGTACCCCCCTGATGATGTTGCCACAGGGTATCTGCCCATAAGCCCCAGAGGGGTTGTAATAACGAAGCACTCACACTAAACACGGCCATCACGACACCCACCATGCTTTTAGAAAAATGCCAATGATGTGACAGTGCTGGCAAAGAGACCCCCAAAAAAGTAGAGGAGGCATCATGCAAAAAATGAGCAGTACAGGTCAACCCAAGCAAGATGCCCAAACGACTAAAAAGCCAAGCACGCCAAGGTGTCTTTGGGGTCTCAATATAGGTATGCACATTCGTAAGCGGTAATAAAGGCTTGGGTGACGGCATAGGTGCGGGTAACATCTATCAATAACACCTGCGACAGATAAAAAAGAGCTAGGATAAAAAGTCAGCGTGCTTCAAAGGAGACCATCTCAATCATCAGACAGATAGCGCTTGATGCTCAGGACAACGTGATGCAAAACGTTTCAATAACCAAGGCAACACATCCACACTCAACAAACCCAACACTGCCATACAAAGATAGAAGGGGAAAAGCACCGCATGACCATGAAGGTCAATCAAAGCCCCTACAGGCTTCATGCACAAGCCCGCAATCCCAAAAGCCCATCCTGCAACAATCCCTGAAATAATATTCGGAGGCCCCTCAATATGCCTTAGTGCCATCACCATATTGGCACCCATACTGGCACTTAAACACCCTGCCATCACCCAATAAGAAGCGGGGTGTGCCAAGCCTTGAGGGAGTAAAAACATCACAGGAATCAGCAAAAGACAAGGTGCAAAGCTAAGTCTTAATAACCACTGTTCTCCGAGCCATTTATCCGCTAAGCGTCCCCCTACAATGCCAAGAGGACCTCCTATTAACGTGGCATAAAAGAGAATATCGGCAATCTGCATCGCTGTGAATTTTTGGTCAGTCCACACGAAGGGTAAAAAAGTCGCAAGACCAACTAATAACATGGTACGGCACACATTGTTAAAACAAAGACATGCCAACACCCACCGCCCAGAAGGGGTATTCAATTTAAACCTCAAGGTTTGCCACGAAGGTTTATTTTTTTGAGGGTCAGCTTCTACGAAAGATTGCTTGGATGAGCTCACCCTTGAAGCACCCTCCTGTGCATCCCTGAGATAACTTTGCGTTTTCCAACTATGCCAGAGGAGTGGTGCAAGCAAAAGAATTGAAGATATGCTAAGCCACTTCACGTAATCAAAACCCCATTGACCTATCACAGTGGCAACCACTTTAGGCCCCGTAGAAAAGCCCATGACCCCTGCCGACATAAATAAACTCATGTACCAGTTTTTTTTCTCGGGTGGGCTTAAACGATGCACCAAAGCGGTACCAACAGGGTGAAATAAGCCAACACCCAAGTAGGCAAATGTCACCAACAGTGCCAATGCCATGTAATCAGGCATCACAACCATCCATGGTAAGAACGCCCCTGTCATGAGGACTGCCAAAGGAATCAGAAACGGTATAACGCTTGGGTAAGACTGTCCCAGACGTTCACTTCCCCAACCCCATACAGGCTGCAACATGGAAGAGCCAATACTTGAGAGGGCAATCAATCCACCAGCAGACTCTTTATTCAAAGCAAGCTTATGTGCCAAAGCTGGCAAGAGGGGAGTAATCATGGAAGAGTAATGGTCTATCATAAAGTGGGCAGCACACACACCCACTAATAACCAAACCAATACCACACGGTTTGGAGTCCATTGCTCAGATGGTTTTAAAGTCTGTTGAGACCCAGAGGCATCAACAGGAATAGGCTGAGACACTGAAACCGTCTCAGAAGCCGTAAGCGTCGGAGCCATAGTAAAGCAAACTCGCAACTAAGTGTGTGATAGAGAAAAGCAACGATAATGAAGTCCCTAAAAAAGTATGTCTTTGAGAGGTTAAACGCTATGGATACAGAAAGGAGGTTCTCCAAGAAAGTGTTCCTAAACATGGTGAAACTCTTTACCTGATATTGATTCGTTTTAACCCATCACGCTTATGGCACTTTAGCACAAAAAGCCCGTATCGCATACAGGCGTTGTGAGGGTACGCAGGGCAATTGCATGAAAGATTAGGTGGACAGGAGCTTTAGCACATGAGGCGATAGGAATCACGCCTGTTTTCTCACCTCATCACCGATGAGGTGCGTAGGGGAAGGTTTATAACCTTCCCGCAAGCTAAAGAGCAAATTTCCCTCAGATACAATCCCTCATGTGCTTGCCCTAGGCAAGCCTATGTGTCTATCCCTTAAGAGCCAAGAGCAAAATACCACCCTAACGCCATTACGACACCCATCCATAAACACACTCCGAAAGAACAGAGCTTCTTTAAACGCAAGACTTATGAGATTTCAGCATCAATCAAAAAGGAGAAAGTCATGTTAAACCTTTACGAAAGCGTTAAGGTTGTGCAACAATAAAAACGGAAGCTCAATCAAGGGCTTTGTGTTTACTACTGGTTTTGCCTTTGTTTTTAGTATTGACCGTGTTTTAACTTGACTTCACACCATTCTCGACACCTCTTTGTAATGTCATTTACATTCAAAGCATGTTAGGCATAGTTACTGTCATCATTCCGTCATATTTCTAAATGCTATCTTAAATTTTAAAAATTCCAAGTTTTTCATTTAAGATACATGATGATTTATTTTATGGTCACAGTATAATAAGTTTCTAAAACCTTTTAATGCTAACAAACAATTTTTGACAGGTTCAACCAAAGCATGTGTTACGTTCCGTAGGATACGCTTGTTAAAGATGTGTTTGAACTTGGTTCTGAATAAGGCATTACTGAGTGGTAGATGTGTTTTAAAAGTAGATGCTTGATTACGTTTTACAATTTAATCAATGCTTCGCACTATTTTCGCAATCCACTTTGTAAGTACGTGTATCTTGTTGTGTTCTTCGTTTTGAAAAGAGTGCTGTATTCTCATGAATGCTAAATTATTTGTCCGTAATTTGAGTTGGTCCGTGGTTGAAGAAGACTTAATGGGTCTTTTCTCCCAAGCGGGACAGGTTGTTTCTGTGAAAGTACCCGTACGTCGTGAAGACGGACGCTCCAGAGGGTTTGCTTTCGTTGAGATGAGTACACCAGAAGAAGCACAGCAGGCGATTGAAACGCTCAACGCTACGATGCTCAAAGGGCGTGAAATGTTAGTAGCCATCCAAGATGATGCTCGTGCAAAACAGCCCGCACGTCAACATGACCAAGTGGGTCCTAACCCTCACTTGTTCATTCGTAACATTGCCCCCATGGTGACTGAACAACAGCTTCGTGACCTCCTCTTACCTCACGGCGAGCTTATCAGCTTGAAAGTTCCTGTAGACCGTGAGACTGGCTATGCACGTGGGTTTGCCTTTGTTGAAATGGCAACCACTGAACAGGCACAAGCCGTGATTGAACACTTGTCAGGACAAGCCTTGGATGGTGTCACTATTTTGATTCACTTCCAAGACCCTAACCGTGTTCTCAAAACCCCAGTACAACCCACCTACACCAACCGCTATGCGACTGTAGGTGCTGGCTCTGATGATGCCTACGCACCTTACAGAATGCAAGAAGATTTTGGCTACTAATTTCTAAATTGTAAGCTAAATTAACTTCTAACAAAGCCCTCTGTCCTGATAACAGAGGGCTTTTAGGATTCATAATACACATACTGGCAGAAGTTATCCTCATTACTTTAGTTTACAAAATAAACTTACTTTACAAGGTATTGCAAAGGTTGTAAAAATATGATAATGTATACACATAGCAAGTAACTAAAGCGTTTCAGGTCTTCAGTTCAAAAGTCTTTTCATTTTCTAACTAAGGACGACTCAACCTTTTGAGTGCCATTCGTCTTAGCGTAAAAGACACCTGAATGTAGCGGATACTTCTACCGTCACACTTAACACTGATGCCGACGTTTCGCAGTGCGTCTCGTGAAACAGTCAAAAGTGTTTTCAGTGATACCAAGGAGGCTGTATCTTGGGTGAAATACAATACAGCCAGCTCTACAATGCTTTGATTGTAGCGTGTGGTCAAGCCAGTCGGAGAAGTGCCATAGAAGCGACTAGGGTAGTTCTCTGCCAGTTTAGGGTTTAATACAAACGGGCTTTATGGGTGCGTCATAACCCACGAACTCAGCAGTTGCGGGTGTCGTTAGGTTGGTTATGCCATAAATGCAAATGTTGCATTAAATCACACTGGGATAGTGTCAATCATGAGCATTGTGCGTGTATTGTGTCGTGTTGCTCATGAAATACATATAACTTGGTAGACTGAACGTCATGCTCCCAAAATGGATGGGAGGTTGTATACTGCTGCGTATCGGAACTCGTGGGTCTTTGTTCTGTATTCAGTGGTTTCCATCACTCATCCTGTATACTTTACTGAAACATACTATGTTGTTTGCAGAAAGGAGCCGTAAATCCCATGATGATGATGTTATCCGTCGCACGGGAACACATGCCAATGAGAAGTGGGGTGTTAGTGTCTCATGTACCGAGTGGTTTGATGGACAAACAAAGGCTGAGGCGTATGCCTAGCACGTTTTCCGCCCCTGTTGAGATGATGCCATGCCGTACCCAAGCTCTATCAGGAGATGGTTCAGGCACTGGTGGTGGGTGTGGTTCGTGTCAAGGCGGTGGGTGTTCAGGAGGACACCTCATACCTCCGTAACCATGGTAAACGTCGGTACGTCGGTTGACTTGACGTGTGACACTGTTGTTGTCCCTTTTTAACTCAAAGTACGTCCTCCTAGCCGAGTGAGTGCGACGTGTATTGAGTTTACGTGTGAAGTTTTGTATTTCACTTTACGCTTTAGAGGCAAATCCCCTTGATAGACAGGCTATCAAGGGGATTTTGTATGGTATACTGTTTTGTAAATAGATACTTTAAAATAACATCTTTTATCTTGAATCAATCCTTTTTGAAGTACCGTCCCCTTGCAACACGGGGCATTGTTTCTGATACCCTAAGCTCTCGATACCTCACACCACGATGTCCGATACTACGCCCTCTCTCTCTACCTCTTCTGATACGAGCTTTCCAGCACTGTATGAAGAAGTCATGTCACACTCAGAAGCTTCAAGTATTTATGGACCAGTCCACTCTTGGCGTGTGGGATGGTCGTTAGGGGTTGACCTATTACTCTCAAGCTCCATTTGCTCCTTTAATTGTGTATACTGCCAATTGGGCGATATTCAAACAAAAACACAGCATCGCAAAATTTACGTCCCCACCAACAAAGTGGCTCACGATTTACGTTTAAGCGACTGGGAAAAAGCTGACATCATCACCCTAAGCGGTAACGGCGAACCAACCCTTGCCCTTAACTTAGGGGAGGTTATCCACATGGTGAAGGAGTACACGCAAGGCAAGAAAATCATGGTACTTACCAATGCCACCATGCTCCATTTACCCGAAGTACGTCGTGAACTTCAACAAGCCGATATCGTAGCCTGTAAGCTTGATGCGGCAAGTGATACCGTCCTACAACGTATGAATCGCCCCGTAGAAGGCATTACCCTAGAGCGTATTCTCTCAGGGATTGAAGCCTTTCGTGCAGAATATCACGGCACACTTGCCTTACAGTGCATGTTTATGCCAACCAATTTGGAGGACTATGAGGGCATTGTTTCACTTGCTAAACGCTTACGACCCGATGAAATCCAACTCAACACGCCTAAACGTCCCTATCCTCTTACATGGGTTGTGGATAATCGTGGGAATCATACTGAAATTGCCTACACGGAAACTCGGCAACTGCGTACTGTAGACGAATTAACTGCTGAAACCATTGAGCAAGCCCTTCAAGCCAGCTTTGAGCCAACTTTCCAACCCAAGCTCCACTCCATCTATAATAGCAAGTAGCACTTAGGAAACAACGTTCGTTTCAAAAACCCATACCCCCTCTGAGGTTCGGTCAGATGGTAAGCCGTAATGGGTCGGAAAAAGCCATGGCAAGTGTGGCTCTTGAATCACCTCACCCGTATAAACAATCGGCACCCCTGGTGGACAATGAACCACAACCTCAGCAGCCATACAGCCTACACAAGCCTTCGGGTGTACGACATACGTTTTAGGGGCTTGATGAAAAAATGCTTCTCTAGGAGACAAACACATATCAGGGAGGGGCAAGGGCGAAAGGGCTTTCAAAAAAGGGGGAGAGGTAAGTGGCTGAGGTGGTATCGGTTGCTGAGCCATGCGTAACCAAGCCTCTTGCAAGGTCTGAAAAGCTTCATCAGGCAGATGCGGGTGCAGCATATACAAAACCCCATAAGGCGTACATTGCTCAAAGGCAAGAGCATCGGTCTCCTCAAGGTCTTCAGGGACTGTGTTTGGGTAGAGGCCATGACGTATCCACAGTTTGAGAGGGTCGTGATGCGTACTATCAAAGGGGTAAGGCTGACGTTCTCCTTGTGTAAGGTGTGTTTCCAAATGTCGATATAGCCTCTCAACACGGGCTTGATGCTTCTCCCAGCAGGCTTGCCCCTCCGAACTTTGCCAATAATGCAGGGTCGCTTCTAGTGAGGCTAACAGGAGGTAACTCGGACTCGTCGTCTGGAGGGTATTTAACACCTGTTGTACTCGTAGTATACGTTCAGGAGTAGCAAAGTCCTTCCCTAAGTGCAATACGGCCGACTGTGTTAAACTCCCCAAGGTTTTATGCCAAGACTGTACCACCACATCAGCACCCGCCTGTAAAGCAGAAACACAATGTTGAGAGGAAGGGTTAGAGGGGATTGAAAAATGGCTCCCATGAGACTCATCCACCACACACACTATCCCTCTTGCATGGCACCACTGTACCAGCTCGGGTAAAGGACTCAGCATCCCTTCATAGGTAGGCGAAGTCAATACCAATGCACTAACCTGTGCTTGCTCGAACAAAGATAAACGCTCCCAGGCCTGTGTCAGTTGTGTACACGTCACAGCCCCCCATAAGCCCCAAGCTTCTTGGTAGGTCGGGTAAAACCAGTGAGGTCGTACCCCTGCGTGTATAAAGCCCGCATAGGTCGCACGATGAATATTACGAGGAGCCAAGACAACATCCGAAGGCGAACACACGCTCATTAAAGCAGCATGCAAACCAACCGAAGCCCCATTCACCAAACAGAAACTGGCACCCGCATGACTCCACTCAGCAATCTCCTTCTGTAAGTTTGCAAGTACCTCTTGGGGTTCTGAAAGCGTGTCTAATAAAGGGAGTTCTGTTAAGTCCCAAGCAAGTGCTTCACCAAAACGTTCATACACGGGATGAAAAGGACGACCCGCATGAGCAGGTACAAAAAAGCGATGCAAACCCTGCCCCTCTGTAGCAAGAAGGGCAGAAGCTAACGAAGCACTCCTTGCAACCATTTAGGAACCCATGGGTTTAAAGAAGAGTGCGGCTAGTGGCGGTAATTTCAAGCAAATACTGTGTTCAAAACCATGACTTGGAATAGGTTCTGCCATCACACACCCTGCATTCCCCATGCCTGAACCACCATAGCAATCGGCATCGCTATTCAGTGCCTCTTGCCACAAGCCCCCTTGCGGTACCCCAATACGGTAGCCTTCACGAGGCACAGGAGTAAAGTTGCCAATAAATAGGACTTGGTGTTCAGGTGCGTCTTGATGACCCCGACGTAAGTAAGCCATCACGGTATTTTCAGCATCATTGCACTCTACCATATGGAAGCCATCAGGCGTTGTATCCCGCTCGTGAAGTGCTGGCACGCTTCGGTACAAATGGTTTAAGTCACGAATCCAAGCTTGAATACCTTGATGTTCCTTATATTGCGTCAAATGCCAATCGAGACTATGCAAGCAGTTCCACTCATGCCATTGTCCAAACTCACTACCCATAAAGAGCAGTTTTTTACCAGGCTGCGACCACATATACCCATACAATAAGCGTAGGTTTGCAAACTGCTGCCAGAAGTCCCCTGTCATTTTGGCAAGCATGGCTTTTTTACCATGCACGACTTCATCATGAGAAAGAGGCATCGTAAAGTTTTCGCTCCAAGCGTACAAGCCTCTAAAGGTCAGGTCATTCATGTGGTATTTTCTATGGATAGCATCTCGCTGGAAGTATTGCAAGGTATCGTGCATCCAACCCATATCCCACTTAAAGCCAAAACCGAGTCCTCCTAAATAAGTAGGACGAGACACTTGAGACCATGCCGTTGACTCCTCGGCAATAGTCATAACATCAGGAAAGCGGGCATAAATGCTTTCATTCATACGCTTCAAGAACTGAACCGCTTCAAGATTTTCACGACCACCAAAGCAGTTAGGTAACCACTCGCCTTCTTTACGGTTGTAATCTAGGTACAACATGGAAGCAACCGCATCAACCCGCAAGCCATCCAGGTGAAATTTATCCAACCAAAAATGGGCATTTGCAATGAGGAAGTTGGACACCTCATACCGTCCGTAGTTAAAAACCAAAGTACCCCACTCTTTATGTTCACCAATCCGACTATCGGCATGCTCATACAAGTGGGTACCGTCGAAGTATGCCAAGCCATGGGCATCCTTCGGGAAATGGGAGGGTACCCAATCAAGAATCACCCCAATGCCACGCTGGTGCATACTGTCTACAAAAAACATAAAGTCTTCAGGAGAACCAAATCGACTTGTAGGGGCAAAGAACCCTGTCACTTGATATCCCCATGAAACATCCAAGGGATGTTCCGTGATGGGTAGCAACTCAATATGGGTATAGCCTAAGTTCGAGACATATTCACCGAGTTTCTCTGCCAACTCACGATAGGTAAGCCATTCGTCTTGCCCTGTACGCATCCATGAACCTAAATGCACCTCGTAAACTGAAATCGGCGACCCTACATGATGCTTCTCGTGGCGCGATTGCATCCAAGCACTGTCCTGCCAAGCGTAATGGTGTTGATGATGGTCCCATACAATAGAAGCCGTACACGGTCGAGTTTCCGCATAAAAACCATAAGGGTCAGCTTTTTCCTCACGAAACCCTGCGTTGCTATTTTCCACCACATACTTGTAGCATTGCCCTGCAAGTACCTCTGGGATAAAACAGGTCCATATGCCAGAATCTCTTAAAGGCGTAAGTGGATACTGGGTCGCATCCCAAACATTAAAGTCACCCATCACATAGACAGCCGTCGCATTGGGTGCCCAAACTGCAAAATGTGTCCCTAGTACGCCATTAAACCGAATGACATGAGCGCCTAATTTTTCGTAAAGCTGGTAATGACTTCCCTCTGAAAACAAATAAAAATCTAGGTCATCAAAAAAGCTACCCTGTACGTCACGTACGTAGTCTGTGGATAAGTTTGTAGGCATCGCAGGCATCGAAGAAAAAGAAGTATTGGAAGAAGTCGTTGTCATGGGGGTTAGTACGGAAGAAGATAAAGAGGAACAGGAAGAACTTACAAACGCCTCAGATGGATGAGCTAAACCATACTGGGTCAATCGATGCGCCACTTCAGCCAGTGCCTGATGCGTGGTTTGCGTGGTTTCTGTCGCCACAGGCCTATCAAGAAGGGGGTCTGCTACTTCCGTTGCAAAAGAGGGTTGCATCGCTTTAGCTTTAGGTTTCATCGCATCATATTCCATTTTCACACAGCTTGGTCAGTCAAGCTGTAGGTGGTGCTATCAGTTGGTTATACACACAGTGAATGGCAAAAACCACTCAAGCCTAGCATAGCACGATTCGTTATCCTTCAACCATCTTTTTATCTCCTACTTTTGATGCAAGCACGCTCAAACACCCCTACCCTGAAAAGCCTGCTTACGAGTTACTGTTCATGTCCTTGCAAGTAAGCCCTCTGGTTTTGAGAGCGTGTTTAAAGTGGCGTGTAAAAGTACAGCCATAGTAACCGCCACCATACCTAACCCCTCTCCCTGCAAGGTCGAGGGAAGTATGTGTTTGAAGGATGTGTTTGAAGAATGAGCTTGTAAAACGACCCTCTCTCCCCTTGGGTAAAAAGCTGGAGAGAGGGGATTATTTCGTTTTGTAGGGGGCGGTTTGTAACCGTCCCGTGGTTCGGGGTGTTGGCTTCTACCCTCTCCCTGCAAGGGCGAGGGAGGTATGTGTTTGAAGTATATGTTTGAAGGATGAGCTTGTAAAACGACCCTCTCTCCCCTTGGGGAGAGAGCTGGAGAGAGGGGTAACAAAAGGGTACAAGCTGGGTCTTATTTGGCGTGATGAAATCACGCTGATATAATAAGGAAATACAAACAAGCACCTTTTTAATCATCCCTCCATACCCTATAACCGAGTAACAACCCCTCATGACAACCCCACAATCCAACACAGAAGCCTTTGAGTCTGTCGTGTTTGAATATAAAGATAAAAAAGCTAAAGTCCATGCTTTTATGAGAATTGATATAGCAGAAGGAGTGTATACATGTACTTTATTAGAGAATAGTGTTGGAAAACACCCTAGGCATTTTGCTGGGCAATATAAGAATGAGGCACAAACCTTACTTGAAAAAATTACTACCACTGATAACGTAGAGAAGAACTATTGGAAGCTCAATGTCAACTTACCCTGTAAAAACTCCTCTCAAGCAATAGGGTTGGTTTGGTTTACTAGAATTTCCCCTAAAAGATATTGGATAACCGTAACAAAAGAATCTAAAGAGCTATCTTTAGGTGAATTTGAAAAACAAAGAAACATAAAGCTTTTAAGACAAAAGAAATAGACAGCATATTCTTACTTTAGCGTGATGAAATCACGCTGATATAATAAGGAAATACAAATAAGCACCCTTTTAATCATCCTTCCATACCCCATAACCGAGTAACAACCCCTCATGACAACCCCACAATCCAACACAGAAGCCTTTGAGTCTGTCGTGTTTGAATATACAGAAGAGGGAACGGCTATTCATGCTCGTATAGCAGTTCCTAAAACATGGAAGAAGGGAGATAAATGTACTTTATTAGCAGGTAGTATTGGGTTACATCCTGATAAAGTAGAAAAGAAGAATCAAGAGATTAAAGCAAGGGCAAAAGACATTTTAACTTCTATCACAACTACAGAAGGAGTTGAGGGAGATTACTGGAAACTCGCAGAAAATCATAAATGTTCTTCAAGTACAGCTTTAGAGTACATGAGATTAAATATTAGTTCTCCTCTGACATCCTTCAAAGAAGAAGCAGGGGAATTTAAAGGGCGTTCTTTAGGTGAGTTCTGTAATGCTTCTCCAGATTCAAAAAAGAAAGCTACATCCATGCCTAAGCAAGATGAAACCCCTCGAAATACAAAACATGTGGAAGATTTATTCCTTAGCACTGAAGAACAAGACAAAATACTTGCCTTGCTTAAACGTAAAAAGAATATCATTTTGCAAGGGGCACCGGGGGTAGGGAAAACCTTCACCGCCAAAAAATTAGCCGAGCTTTTCATTACACAAGAAGTAAACGAACTTGGCAACGAACGCCCCAAAAACTTTATTCACCCTAAGAAGCACACCACCTTTGTACAGTTCCACCAAAGCACAAGCTATGAGGACTTTGTACAGGGATTCCGTCCTAAAGAAGCAGGAGGCTTTGAGCTTGTAAAAGGCACCTTTTACAAAACCTGTGAAAAAGCTCGAGAAAACCCTAGTATCCCTCATGTGCTGCTCATTGATGAAATTAACCGAGGCAACTTGAGTAAAATCTTTGGGGAGCTACTCATGCTCATTGAAGCCGATAAGCGAGAGGATGACCATGCGTTGAACCTCCTGTATGAACCCGATAAAACCTTTAGCGTGCCTAAAAACCTATATATCATAGGGATGATGAACACGGCAGACCGTAGCCTTGCCCTGATAGATTATGCCTTGCGTCGTCGGTTTGCCTTTTTCACGTTAGAGCCACAGCTTGATAAGGCGAAAGCAGCATGTGTGGAAAACGTCACCTTTGAGAGCAAGTATAGTGGCGACAAAACCTTAAATAATTTTACTATTCAGCTTCCAGGGGGTCATACTTACAAGTCATATGCCAAATTATTACTTTCGTCCCTGCCTTCACATGTCGAGGAACATTACAGGAAGAAAATCTACAAGTTCCTCTGCTATTGGCGGAAGCACAGGAATGAACTACCTGATGGACGATTCTTGGATTATGGGGATAAAAAATTAGAGACATCTAACTAATTAGCTGTTATAATGGTCATTATTGTTTGTCTATAAGGATGATACAACCATGACCTGTTCACACTGTCCAAAATGTGGTTCCGCTAACCGTGCGAAAGCTGGCTTTATTCA